>NZ_JACWZY010000001.1 GCF_014699005.1 Spirosoma profusum | reverse complement strand
GGTCAGCGGTGAGTGTAATTTTGAGCATGGCAGAGGAGATGAAAGGTCCTCTAAAATACACTAAAATATTTGCTTAACCCCTTAATAGCACACTACCGATTTTTTGTCATCCTGACGAAGGAAGGATCTTAAGGCACCCTTACTAGAGTGTTAGGATGCTTTAAGATCCTTCCTTCGTCAGGATGACAAAAAATCACTACCCATAATTCGCATTGTTTAAGCCTCAACTTCCTTTGGCTTCTTTTTTCGTCGGGAAAGTTTGAATAGATTGTTTCCTGATTCTTCGGGCGTTTGGTCACCCAGAAGAATACCCCATGCCCGAAGACTTTCAACGCGGTCAAAGATAACTTTCATGATGGCAATGGCGGGAATCGACAAAAACATACCCGAAACGCCAGCCAACGCCCCACCAATCAAAACTCCCACAATGGAAACCAGTGCGTTGACCTTCACTTTAGAAGCTACGATCAATGGTACAAATACGTTGTTGTCGATGAATTGCACCAGTAGAAAAATACCGATAACGCCCAGAATGACCGATAATTCCGGGTTACTGCTGAACGTAACGAGCACCGTCAGCAACGTAGCAACTAACCCACCGATGTAAGGAATCAGATTGAGGATGGCCGCCATAACACCCAGCAAAATCGCGTATTGAACGCCTAAAATGAGCAAACCCAGGGAATTTAGCAAAGCCACGGCGGCCGTCTCAATCAACAACCCGACCATATAGCTTTGGATGACGGCTTTTACTTCACCCAGTACCTCGCGCACACGTTCTGTATGCTTTTCAGCAAACAGCACAATGATGAAATGAAGAAGCATGGCCCGATAGTAAAGCAGCAAAAACACGTAAATCGGAATCACGATTAACGTACCCAGTGGTCCTGAAATTATACCAAGGGCATCGGTAGTTTGCAGCGTATCAAGGGTTTGCGCCTGAGCTTTCTTTAAATACTGATTCTGTTGCCGATAACTCACATTGTATTCCTGACGAACCCACTGCTGAATTTTATGGAACGTATCGTTCAGGTTCTGGCGAATCTTGGGCAGGTCATCCGCAAAATTCGATATCTGCATGGAAAGCAGAACGGTTACGGCGGAGACAATAATCACGGCCAGCAGCAGAGCCAGACTAATTGCAATCACCTTATGCATTCCCCATCGAATAAGTCGATTTTCGATGGGACGTAGCAAAACCGCAATAAGTCCCGACATGGCAAGCGGTATTATAATATCCTGGCCCAAATAAATGGTTACCGTAATAATAGCCAGCGATAGCAGGGACAGCGCAAACTTATGATAATGTGGTGGCGGTAGTGTTTTGGCAGACATGAACTGTTTTTGAATGAAAATCAAGGGAATACGTTAGGAAATCCTTGATCACACACTCAACATTACAGCTTTCTTTTTGTTTACCAAACTCCTGTCCTGACGTATTGATAATTTCGTTATGTTACGGAATATTGAGAAGCTATCCGACTTTATAAAATTGTCGCATTGCGACCTAATGTTTGTAGTAAACTCTGTAATCTACAAACAATTAGATCGCTACGCGACGGTTTCATTAAGTCAACCCATTTATTTACTTGGCCTTACGTCGGTAAAAAACAAAGCCGTTTTCTTCACCCGTTTTGCGCACATCGGGTAATGAGTCGAGAAGTGTGGGCTGCACAGAGGCTTTACGAACAAACAATACGTCCTTATCGATTTTACCACGTATCAGCCAGTTCGTATCGTAATAGTTTGGGTTTGTTACGGGAGGTTTCTTCGTATAGAAAAATGGCCCGTAGCTATGGTAATCGAAGGTTTTTACGTAAACAGGCTGGCCTTGTGTCTGCTCAAAAAAACGCATGGGGGCATCCTGCGAAATTCCTTCGATACGTCCGATAAACGACCAGAGCGTAAGCGTAACAAACACCGCCGATCCTACAAATAACGTAACAGATGCCCGGGCCGCTTCGTGATTATTGTACCAAATCAGCACTAGTACCAATATCACCAAAAGCCACACACCGGGCAGCACTTCCCAACCCGACCAGTTTACATTGGCAGCCAGATTTCCCTGCGTAAACGGGTCCTGATCCGCAATCGATTTCACCAAATCCATTCGGTGCCCTGCAAGCAGTGGAAGCCCAATGGTAGCTATAATAAAAATACCACCAATGATGAGCAATCCCGTCCATAACCAATTGGAGAACTGAATCTTACGTTCTTCTAGCTGTAATAGCGTCAGAGCAGCAAAATACGTTAGCGGAATGTAACAGAGCGAAGAATAATGGACAATTTTCGACTGAACAATGCTGAACAGAATCAGCACTACCCAGAAGAGAATCAGCATCCACTGCCGAAAATCGCGCTGGTAATTACGTTCGATGAACAATTGACCAAACGCACGAATGGCGAAAATAGAGGCCGGAAAACAACCAACCAGCAGAATGATAAAGTGGAAACCCGGAAAACCGCTATGACCGGCATCAGACGTACTGAACAGACGGATGTTGTAAGCTAGAAATTCCCGCATCAGCTCTGGTCCATGCAAGTACACATCAAGCCCGTACCAGATGAGTGATCCTGCCGATGCCAAAGCCGTGAACGCCAGAAATTGCAGGGGCGTAATGAACCAGCGAAAACGGTTCAGCAGCCAGTAGATGAACAGTACCAGACACACAATCAGGTAAGCCACAGGGCCTTTGGTCAACACAGCAAAACCGATCATGAGCCCGGCCAGCACAACGTAACGCCATTCGCTTTTAGGCACCGTCATGGCCCCACCGAGTCGTTCGCGTTTCCAGGCAGCAAAAATCAGATTGACTAAACCAACGAAAATAAACAGATTAAAAAATGGGTCGATAATGCCCGAACGAACGTAGAGGTGGGGCGTAATCGAACCGAGATACGCCAGCGCCCACAGCAGCCCGAACCGATGGCTATGAAGTTTATAACCCAGATTATATACGTAGACCAACGTAATGATTCCGCAAATCGCGTTGGGCAGGCGAGCCGAAAATTCGTTAATACCAAACACGTTCATGGTCATCGACTGGAGCCAGAAAAACAGAGGTGGTTTTTCGTAAAACGGTTTAAAATCAATGTGAACGTGCCAATAATCACCCAGCACAATCATTTCGCGGGCGCATTCAGCAAAATTGATTTCGTCCCAGTCGAACAGGCGGACATTTCCCAGAAACGGGATGAAAAACAAAGCGCCTAACCCAATCAGAACCAGGGAATAAAAAAGTTTTTGATTCATTAATGAGGGTATTGATGGAAAAAAGCAAGGCTCCCAAACGGAAAAGAACTGTAAAAATAGAGGAAAAAAGATTGCCGGGATTCCCGATATTCGCGCCGACAATTTCGTTTCCCGTTTACAAAGTCGCCTAATACGTACCATTTATTCGCTGTCTGCTTCTTAGAAGCGATTGCTACGTTGGTCTAAAACGTAAAAACTAGCCTTAATCATGCTTGCTAATCACCGCTTTACTACGTTACCAGCTTTTTCGGAGCTACAGGCTCATTTCGATACGTTGAAAGAACGGCACATGCGCGATTTGTTCGCAGAAGACCCGGAGCGGTTTACTACGTTCTCGCGTCGATTTGAGGACATTCTACTCGATTTTTCTAAAAACCGTATCACCGCCGAAACGCTACAGTTACTGCTTCAGCTAGCCGAACAGGCCGAGTTGAAAAGTGCTATTGGCAAGATGATGTCGGGCGATAAAATAAATCGGACGGAAGACCGCGCCGTGTTGCACGTAGCACTTCGGAACCGTTCTAACACCCCGATTCTGGTGGACGGGAAAGATGTAATGCCCGATGTAAACGACGTACTGGCCCACATGAAATCGTTTACCGAACAGATTCGTTCGGGCGAATGGAAAGGATACACCGGCAAGGCCATTACCGACGTAGTGAATATCGGTATCGGTGGTTCCGATCTGGGTCCGGTGATGGTAACGGAGGCTTTGAAACCCTACGCCGATGATAAAAAACTGCGGGTGCATTTTGTGTCGAACGTTGATGGTGTGCACATCTACGAAACACTGCAAACTGTTCAGCCGGAAACGACGCTGTTTCTGATTGCGTCGAAGACGTTCACTACACAGGAAACCATGACCAACGCGCAGACGGCCCGGCAATGGTTTCTGGATGCCGCCAAAGACGAAGCGGCCATCGCCAAACATTTTGCGGCTCTCTCGACCAATCAAAAGGACGTAGCGAAATTTGGAATAGACCCAGCCAATATGTTCGGATTCTGGGATTGGGTCGGTGGTCGATATTCGCTGTGGTCGGCAATTGGACTTTCTATTGCGCTCTACGTCGGTTTTGATACGTTTGAGGAATTACTTGCTGGCGCTCATGCGATGGATCAGCATTTCCAGAATACAGATTTAGACCAGAATTTGCCCGTTATTCTGGCCTTAGTGGGTATCTGGTACAACAATTTCTTCGGTGCCCAGACCGAAGCGATTCTGCCCTATGATCAATATATGCACCGTTTTGCGGCTTATTTCCAGCAGGGCGATATGGAAAGTAACGGCAAATCGGTTGACCGCGACGGAAACCCAGTTGATTACCAAACCGGGCCGATTATCTGGGGAGAACCCGGCACTAATGGCCAGCACGCATTTTACCAGTTGATCCACCAGGGCACTAAGTTAATCCCCTGCGATTTTCTGGCACCGGCCATCAGCCAGCGGCCTATTGGTGAGCACCATAAAATTTTGATGGCCAATTTCTTTGCCCAGCCAGAAGCTCTGATGAATGGTAAAACCGAAGATGAGGCTGGCGAAGAACTACGTAAAGCAGGTAAAAACGAAGATGAAATAAAAGCATTAGCTCCGTTCAAAGCATTTTCGGGTAATCGGCCAACGAACTCGATACTCTTTAAAAAACTGACACCTCGGACGCTCGGCAGCCTGATTGCGCTGTACGAACACAAAATTTTCACCCAAGGCATCATCTGGGACATTTTCAGCTTCGATCAGTGGGGTGTTGAGTTGGGCAAACAGTTAGCCAGTCGTATTCTGCCTGAGTTGCATGACAATACCGCCGTTAGTACGCACGACAGTTCGACCAACGGCCTGATGAATGCGTTCAAGGATATGCGGAAGGAATAATAGTTCAGGAATCCGTTTTGGCGGCTTCTATCGATTTGTAGGTATCATCAGAATCGGCTTTTGAACCGTAGGGAATGGGCAGAGTGACTCGAAAGGTGCTCCCCTTCCCTACTACCGATTTAACTTCGATTTGCCCCTTATGTAGTTCGATGATACGTTGGGTGAGCGCCAGACCAATACCGTGTCCTTTGATGGTCATGGTTGATTCAGACCGATAGAATGGCTCGAATATATGCGACAGTTCAGCTCTGGGAATGCCATAACCCTGGTCAGTAAATGTGATTTGAACCTGTCCACGCTCGAACGAAATCCCGACCGACACCCGCTTATCGGGTGAATATTTACAGCCGTTTTCCATTAGGTTCTGAAACGCCGTTTGCAACAGCGAACCTTCGCCAATGATTACTAATTCCTCTTCCTGATCCGGCAAATTCTCGAAATCGATGTTTATCTGATAGTCGGGATTATTGTGTAGAATGAGGCTCTGCGCTTGCCATAACAACTCGTCGATTCGTACCGGCTGATTCGTACTGGCAGCGGTATCGGTGCGAGCACGAGCCAGTTCGAGCAGTCCGTTTACAAGCCGGATCATGCTTTTTACCTCATCAAGCAGGGCATCAAGCGTTACTTCGTACTCTTCTCGGGAGCGTGATTGCAGCCGTGTTACTTCGATGTGGCCCATCATCACAGTTAGCGGAGTGCGCAACTCATGGGATGCGTGCGAAACGAAACTTTTCTGTAAAATAAAGGCTTCCTCAAGCCTGGAAAGCAGGTCGTTGAAGGTATGAGCCAGGTCGGCCAGTTCGTCGCTCTGACGTCCGACATAGACACGCTGGTGAATGTTTGTTGCCGAAATAGAATTTACCTGCGCAATCAGTTCAGATACGGGCCGAAGGGCATCAGAGGCAAACAAATAACCTGCTATACCCACGATGCCCAGGCTCAATAGCCACCCAAAAAGCAGGATTTCGCGCAATCGACCTAACTTACTGAATCCATAGCGGTCTTTACCCGATGCAATAATTAGTAGCGGCTCGCCCCGGAGATTAATGTGTCGCACGCCAACCGCTTCGATGCTATCTTCTTGAATGTATTGCGGTTGGCCGAGAGCGGTTTTATTCAGAAAATCGGCAGAAACAGGAAACCGAGGACGCTGATTGCCCCGATTATAGACAACGACCTTCTTGCTATTATAAATAGTTACCTGTTCATCAACCATAGCCGGCAGGTCAGCCTGGGGAACTTCGCCAACGTCTTCGCGAAGTCGTACCATGGTATACGCTTTCTCTTCAAGGCGTTGCTGAAACTCCTGCTGTCGGAACTGGTCGTATAAATAGTAAACCGAAAACGAAAAAAGCAGCAAAATCGACGCCACCAGTAGCATAAACAGGAGCGTCAGTCGAATGCGTATGTTCATACGTAGTAGCTCGTTGTCAGTCGATAGCCACTAGTCAATAGTGCGTCGTGAAGAATTAAGCTTGACCAACGACTGACGACTACTAACTAATCTTCTTTCAACATATATCCCATCCCGATAACTGTATGGATGAGTTTTGTTGGGAAGTCCTTGTCAATTTTCTTACGGAGGAAATTCACGTATACGTCTATTACGTTCGTTCCGGTATCGAAATGAATATCCCAGACTTTTTCAGCGATATCGACCCGCGACACGACCCGCCCCCGATTACGCATCAAGTATTCGAGCAGACCGAATTCTTTGGCTGTAAGATCGATACGTTTATTTCCCCGGCGGGCTATTTTCTCGTTCAGATCCAGTTCAAGATCGGCTAATTTTAACGTATTCGCCTGCAAGGCCCCATCGGTGTTACGTTTAGTGAGCGCACGTAGCCGAGCCATCAATTCCCGAAACTCAAAAGGTTTCACCAGATAGTCGTCGGCCCCAACTTCAAATCCTGTCAGTTTGTCATCTACAGACCCAAGGGCCGTGAGCATAAGAACAGGTGTACTGTTTTTTTGCTGTCGGATGGACTGCACTACTTCAAACCCATTGAGTTTCGGTAGATTGATGTCCATAATAATTACATCGTACGGATTCGCCAGCGCCATTGTTCGCCCCGCCTGCCCATCGAAAGCGACATCTACTTCGCAGGCTTGTTCTTCCAGGCCTTTTCGAACAAATGATGCCAGCTTAGGTTCATCTTCGACTACTAAAATCTTCATATCTGCAGCACGCATAAGTAATTCATTTTCGCTTAAAAACGGACAAACAGGGAATTAGGTATAGAGCCAATGCCAGTTTATATACGGGACGCCCTAGTACCTATAAGTCTGTTCCTCTCGTCAATCTTAGGCAAAAAAGAAGATGATAGCATTAAAAGTCCGTTATAATACCTTTTACTTATTCCGAAACAAATAACCAACAAAAAAGCCGCTCCGAATTTCGGGGCGGCTTTCCGCTTCTATCCACACCATTTCAAGATCGACGACCGGGCGGCCGCCAGATCTTGATGTTCAACCTTCCCTTTGTAAAGGATTGTTTGCGCCAAAGTACGCAATTCTTTATGATTATACCAAAAATCTTTTTCTTACCAGAAAGAAAGTGAAACCAAGTAATCTCATAATACAGAGATAGTACAAAGTTTACATATCTTTAATTTAAAAACGTAGCACATAGAGCTATTATTATTTAACGTACCTAAATTCCAAATTTAACCGCTCTATTCTGCCTTACCTTGTTAAATTGAGTTCAATTATAAGCAAATAACTTCAACAAAAGAATATACTTACACCTTTATTTTAGCCGTCAATTATGAAAAAGAGTCGTTAGTAAACTGGAACGTTGCACACCTGAAAATATATCTTCTCCTCTGACCCTCCAAAATGCCTCGCCGGGTTATAAAATTGAATTTTATACGCTTGACCAGTAATTATATAAATATAATGATCTAGATGTAAGAGACATTTGCGAGACAGATTATGTTATTATACGGTATAGTTTCAGTTGTAGTTGACCTGGAAACGGTTGCCGTCGAGTAACTGATTTTCAATTTTCGTAAAAAATAAATACCATGAAAACAGTCACGTTTAAGACCAATATTAAGTGCGGAGGTTGCATTGCCGCCGTTACACCATTCCTTAATGAAGCCGTTGGCGAAGGCCGCTGGCAGGTAAATACGCAGGACCCCAATAAACTATTGACTGCGGAAGCCGATCAGGCATTCACTGTTCAACAGGCCGTGGAGAAAGCTGGCTACAAAGCCGAACTTCTGAATTGATCAAAGTCATGAGTGCATCAACAACAGCAGTTAAAAGAAGGCCTGTTCCATCTGACGTACGACACACCTATCCAGTACTGGAAATGAGTTGTGCTGCCTGTGCGGTTAGTGTTGAGTCGATGCTGAAGTATACGCCAGGGGTTATCGATGCGGGCGTTAATTATGCGAATCAGAGTGCCTGGGTTCAGTATAACCCCGCCAACGTAACGCCCATCGATTTACAGAACGCGGTACGTTCAATTGGTTACGATATTGTCATTGACACGCAGGATACGAACGAAATACAGGAAAATGCACAACTGGAACGTAGCAATCGTATACGGCAACGTACCGTTTGGGCTTTTGCATTGTCCATACCTGTCATAATACTAGGAATGTTCTTTATGAACGCGCCGTATGCCAACTGGATAATGATGATCCTGTCGGCTCCGGTGGTTTTCTGGCTAGGTCGGTCCTTTTTTGCAAACGCCTGGCGGCAGGCTCGTTACGGAAAAGCTAACATGGATACGTTGGTGGCTCTCAGCACGGGCATCGCTTTTACGTTCAGTGCATTTAATACGTTCTATCCTGAATTCTGGCACGATCGAGGTCTGCATCCTCACGTTTATTTCGAAGCGGCTTCGGTAGTCGTAACCTTTATATTAGTAGGGAAACTTCTTGAAGAGCGCGCCAAATCGAATACTACGTCGGCTATTAAAAAATTAATAGGGTTACAGTCTAAAACGGTGTGGCTCGTAGAGAATGATACTGAGCGCGAGGTTCCTATTACATCGGTGCAGGTCGGGCATTTGCTTTTGGTACGTCCCGGCGACAAAATTCCAGTCGATGGTCTAGTCGAATCTGGTGGGTCGTACGTCAATGAGAGTATGATTAGTGGTGAACCACTGCCGGTTGAGAAGCAGGCAGGAGCACAGGTATTTGCTGGAACGATCAATCAGAAAGGGAGTTTCCGGTTCCGGGCTGAGAAAGTTGGTGCCGATACGTTGCTGGCGCAGATTATTCGGAAGGTTCAGGAAGCGCAGGGCAGCAAGGCCCCTGTGCAACGTATCGTGGATAAGATTGCCGGTATTTTTGTGCCGGTTGTGCTGGCAATTGCTCTCCTGACTTTTTTGGTCTGGTTCCTGTTTGGTACGTATCTGGCGCCCGGTACCGACCCGCTCACGACAGCCTTACTCACGTCGGTAACAGTACTGGTGATTGCCTGTCCATGCGCATTAGGACTCGCTACACCAACAGCAATTATGGTTGGTGTTGGTAAGGGCGCAGAGAATAATATGCTGATAAAAGATGCGGAGAGTCTGGAGATAGGGCACCGTGTCAACGCCATTGTACTCGATAAAACAGGAACGATCACCGAAGGCAAACCGGTAGTGACAGATATTCACTGGACGGCTTCAATGGAAGAGAAACCGCATTTACAAACGATACTCTATGGATTAGAATCTCAGTCGGAGCATCCGTTGGCGAGCGCCGTTGCTACGTATCTGAAGGGCGAAAAAAGGGTTGTTCTCGAGCGATTTGAAAGCCTCACAGGACTTGGTGTCAGTGCTTATTATCAGGAATATCAATACGTTGTCGGGAACTATAATTTGCTGAAACAACTGTCGATTTCGATTCCGGATAATCTAACGCAGTACGTATCAGATTTACAGCAACAGGCAAAAACGATTGTCTTTTTTGCCCGGCGCGGATTCGCCCAACCAAGCCACCAACCGAATCAGTTACTTGCCATCATAGCCATCGCAGATCCAATAAAAAAATCCTCGGCAGAAGCGATACGTTCACTTCAGCAACTCGGCGTTGATACGTATATGCTCACTGGCGACAATCGCCAGACGGCAGCGGCTGTTGCTAATATTGTGGGCCTTACCCACTACCAGGCGGAGGTAATGCCCGATGATAAAGCTCAGTTTGTAAAAAAACTTCAGGCTACTGGTAAAATTGTAGCGATGGTGGGCGATGGCATTAACGATTCGCAGGCACTGGCTCAGGCCGACGTAAGCATGGCGATGGGGCATGGTTCCGATATAGCTATGGACGTAGCACGGATGACGCTTATTACGTCTGATTTAACCAGCGTACCGAAAGCGCTGCTGTTATCGAAGCAAACCGTTCAGGTGATTTGGCAAAACCTGTTCTGGGCTTTTATTTACAATCTGATCGGTATTCCCATAGCGGCTGGCGTGTTGTATCCCGCCTTCGGTTTTCTGCTGAATCCGATGTTAGCCGGAGCGGCAATGGCCCTAAGTTCCGTATCGGTTGTGAGCAATAGTCTTCGGTTGCGAACCATGAAGCTGTAACGTACGAATACAGTAGGATAAATACGATTCGCTCTCTTCTGAGCTATAATTTATCGACCGGTTGTAATTGATTCTATCGTGTAGATTTGGTGGTCAGTCAGGTAATTGTAATTTTGGCGCACAATCTTTAGACAGAAAATTATTTTCCAATATGACAACTGCCCTGGACTCTTCTACTCAACAACGCGTCGATAAGTGGCTGGCTGGCAACTACGATGCCCCCACCAAAGAAACCATTCAGCATCTTATCGATTCGGGCAATATTACTGAGTTAACCGACTCATTCTACCGCGATCTCGAATTTGGTACGGGCGGTCTGCGCGGCATTCTGGGCGTTGGTTCCAACCGAATGAACCGCTACACAGTAGGAGCCGCTACACAGGGACTGTCTAACTACATAAACGCAGCTTTTCCGGGACAAGACATCAGCGTAGCAATCGCTCACGACAGCCGTCGGATGAGCCCTGAATTTGCACGGCTGGCGGCCGATATCTTTTCGGCCAATGGCATTAAGGTGTATTTGTTCAGCAGTCTGCGCCCCACGCCTGAGCTTTCGTTTGCTATCCGCCAATTGGGTTGTAAGAGTGGTATCGTCGTAACGGCGTCGCACAACCCTCCAGAATACAATGGCTACAAAGTATATTGGAACGACGGTGGTCAGGTGGTGTCTCCGCACGATAAAGCCATTATTGGTGAGGTCAATAAAATCACCTCTATCGATGCTGTCAAGTTTGACGGTATTCCCGAAAGAATTCAACTTATCGACGAAGAAATCGATGCGCCTTACGTAGAGCGGCTAAAGTCAAACGCGGTAAACCCAGATGTAATCAAGCGTCAGGCGAACCTCAACATCGTCTACACGCCTATTCACGGAACGGGTATTACGTTGGTACCGCGCGTACTGGAGGCCCTGGGTTTCAACAACGTACACATTGTAGAACAGCAGGCCACGCCCGATGGCAATTTCCCGACCGTAAAATCACCGAATCCTGAAGAACGGGCTGCCATGCAACTCGCCCTCGATCTGGCGAACTCATTGGACGCTGACCTCGTGATGGCAACCGACCCCGACGCCGACCGCGTAGGTGCGGGTGCTCGCAACCACCACGGCGAATTTGAATTACTGAACGGTAATCAGATGGCCAGTCTGATTATTTACTATCTGCTCAATGCCTGGAAAGACGCCGGTAAGCTGACCGGTAAGGAGTTCGTGGCCAAAACCATCGTAACGACCGACCTCATCGACCAGATGTGCAAAAATTACGGTGTTACGTGCTATAATACGTTGACCGGTTTTAAATACATTGCCGAAGTCATCCGCGAGCTCGAAGGCAAAGAGAAATTCATTGGTGGTGGCGAAGAAAGCTATGGCTATCTCATTGGCGATTTCGTTCGTGACAAAGACGCTATTGCTTCCTGCGCCATCATTGCTGAGCTGACGGCCTACGCTAAAGACCAGGGTAAAAGCCTTTTCGATATGTTGATGGCCATGTATCAGGAGAATGGTTTCTATTACGAATCGCTGGTATCGTTAACGAAGAAAGGCAAATCGGGTGCGGAAGAAATTCAGCAGATGATGGCTGATTTCCGGGATAATCCACCCAAGTCTATTGCCGGTTCGCCAGTCGTGCGGGTTGATGATTACAAAGCACTTACCCGTTTAAATGCACAATCGGGCGAATCCACGCCGGGAAAAACATCAGCAATTGAAGCTGGTAAAATGGGCATCGAGTCGTCGAACGTACTACAATTCTTTACCGAAGATGGCACTAAAGTATCAGCACGCCCGTCGGGTACCGAACCGAAAATTAAGTTCTACGTCAGTGTGCGCGAGCCGCTTGAAAGCAAGGAAGCATTTGACGATACGTATGCCCAACTCAAGGCGAAAGTACAGCGGGTAATCGACGAATTACAACTCACGTAATTCTACTCTTTTTAAGAAAAAATTACCCTAACTATATTTGAAGCCCGAATGTTTAAACATTCGGGCTTTTTTTGGGACTTTTTTTAATCATTATTTAAGGAGTATCCTTAAAAAGGGATTAATTAGAACATAAGTATGATTATCTTTAGGCAGTAATACGTAGCTATTACTAAGTATTAATAATCATCTTTCACCTATTCTGTTAATTAATTATTATGATGAAACACGCTTTACGACAAGCGTATCGCACGTTGCCGTTACTTGTACTTAGCTGGCTACTGTGCGTGGGTGCTTTCGCCCAGGATCGCAAGATTACCGGTCGGGTTACCGACGGAACCGACAACAACCCTTTACCGGGTGCCAACGTAGTAATAACGGGCACTTCGACCGGGATGGTTACTGACGCCAACGGTCAGTTTTCGCTAAGCGTACCAACAGGACGTAACACCCTGACCGTATCGGCAATTGGTTTTGTAGCGCAGGAAGTCACAATCGGAACGCGCTCGAACATTGATATTACGTTATCTGCCGACATTAAAACCCTCAATGAGGTGGTTGTAACGGGTTATGGCGCTCAGGCTAAGCGTGATATTACCGGAGCTGTAGCAACTGTAGACATGAAAGAAGCGTTGAAAGTGCCTTCTGCCAACGTAGCACAGGCTTTGCAAGGACGCGTAGCCGGGGTAACCGTTGGGAACGACAACTCACCGGGTGGCGGTGTGATGGTACGTATTCGTGGATTTGGTACCATTAATGACAACTCCCCTCTTTACGTTATTGATGGCGTACCGACCAAAGGTAACCTTAACACGCTGAACCCAAATGACATTGAAAGTCTACAAGTACTAAAAGATGCTTCCTCAGCGTCTATTTACGGTTCGCGGGCTGGTAACGGTGTCGTAATTATTACCACGAAAAAAGGGAAGGCTGGTAAGCCCAAACTTACGTATGACGCTTATTACGGCGTTGCCACTCCTGGCAAGTTTCCCGAATTAGTAAATACGACGGAATTTGCCAATCTGATCTGGGAATCCCGACGTAACGCCGGTAACATCGTTAATGGTAACCCACGGCATGCCCAGTTCGGTAATGGCGCAACGCCCGTTATTCCTGATTATATTTTCCCGGATGGTGCCATGGAAGGCGATCCTCGGCTTGCCAAAGATGCTAGCGGAAATTTCGTTAATTACAGCACCGACGTTGATGCTGCCGCTTTCAGAAACTCGAAATGGTTAATCACCAAAGCTAACAAGGAAGGAACCAACTGGTTCGACGAAATCTTCGATCCAGCCCCTGTTCAAAACCATCAGATTGGTGTTACAGGCGGTAACGAAGGCGGTCGCTACGCTATGTCGGCCAACTACTTCAGCCAGGATGGTATTCTGAAATACACTTGGTACAAGCGTTATTCTATTCGCGCAAACACTGAGTTTAACGTAACGAAGCGGATTCGGGTCGGTGAAAATATTCAGTTTGCTTATGGCGAACGCGTCGGTGGCGGTAACTCAACGCAGAGTGCTACGGCGAACAACAACGAAAGTAACGCTATTTCGATGGCGTACCGGATTCAGCCCCTTATTCCGGTTTATGACGTAGCAGGTAATTTCGCCGGTACCAAAGGTGGTGACCTTGACAACGCTCGTAACCCTGCAGCGCTGCTTTTCCGTAATAAAGATAACGTAGGTAAAGAGCTACGTTTCTTTGGTAACGCCTACGCTGAAGTTGACATTCTGAAAAACCTGACAGCTAAAACCAGCTTTGGTATCGATTACAACACCTACAATATCCGGGCATATACCCCGCGCGATATTGAGTCATCAGAAGCAGCTGGAGCCAACTCGATGTTCACCCGAAACGAGATCGGTTATACCTGGACATGGTATAATACGTTGACATACAATGGTGAAATCGGTTCGTCGATTCGGTACAATCTGTTAGCAGGAACAGAGTCTATCAAAAATAACTTTGAATTCTTCCGAGCCGACCGTTCTCGCTTCGCCAATGACGACCTGTATAACCGCTATCTGGATGCTGGTAACGCCGGTACGCAAACCAACACGGGCGGTGGTTCTGACTGGAAACTGGCTTCTGAGTTTGCCAAAGCGAGCTTCTCGTTCTTCGACAAGTATCTGCTCGATGGAACTATCCGTCGTGACCGATCGTCACGTTTCGCTGCTGCCAACCGGGTAGCTTACTTCCCGGCTGTTTCGGCGGGCTGGCGCGTTTCGCAGGAAGAGTTCCTGAAAACAGTTACCTGGATCAACGATTTGAAATTCCGTGCTGCTTACGGACAAACCGGTAACCAGGAAATTGGTAACTACAACCCCTACCTCATCTACGGAACTGGCCCAACCGTTTCGTTCTATGACCTGAACGGTTCGCGGACTTCTTCATTGCAAGGTTATGAGCTTCAGCAATTTGGTAACGCCAACGCTAAATGGGAAACCACTACGTCGGTAGACTTTGGTATCGACGCTTCGCTCTTCAAAGGCAAACTGGACGTAACGTTCGACTGGTTTAACCGTGTTACGTCCGATGCTCTGTTCCCAGTTGAAGTTCAGTATACGCAGGGTCAGGCTACAAACCCATTCCAGAACATTGCTTCGTTCCGAAACAGAGGTATCGAGTTGGGGTTGAACCACAGCGGTAAGCTAATGAACGGCGACTTTACCTACAGCATTGGCGCTAACATTTCGACGTATCGGAACCTGGTTACCAAAACCGACGGAAACCCATCTACCCAGTACTTTGGTTTCACACCCCGGATTCCTGCTATGACGGTAACACAACAGGATTATCCGATATCATCGTTCTTTGGCTACGTCATTGATGGTATTTTCCAAACGGATGAAGAAGCTGCTAAAGCTCCTGCTCAGTTTGGTGTTCCAAACCTGAACAATAAAGCCGGTCAATTCCGCTTCCGCGATCTGAACGGTGACGGCCTTATCAATTCAAATGACCGTCAGGTTATTGGAAACCCTCACCCCACGATGTCGTATGGTTTGAACCTCAATGTCGGTTATAAAAACTTTAACCTGACCGTGTTTGGCCAGGGGGTTTACGGCAACCAGATCTTCAACTACAACCGCTACTGGACTGACTTCCAGACGTTTGGTGGTATACGTAGCAAGCGGATGTGGGAAGATTCGTGGCGGCCTGGCAAAACGGACGCGAAGCTGCCTCAGCTACGTTCGAACGACAACATCAGCTCGAACCCATCGACGTATTATCTGGAGCCAGGTTCTTACCTGCGGGTGAAAAATATCCAGCTTTCGTATAACCTGCCCCGTACGCTGATGACTAAGCTGGGCGTAAGTAATGCCATGATTTATGTACAGGGACAAAACCTGTTCACTGTCACTAACTACACCGGTCTGGACCCTGAAATTAACCTGCGTGATTCAGGGGGTAACGGTAACGACCGCCACATTGGTGTTGACGAAGGAGCTTATCCAGTTGCTAAAACGGTACTGGTTGGTCTAAATCTGGCATTCTAGTGAACTAAATTTCTGAAAAAAGAACTCATGAAAAAAGTAATAATTTGGGCGACTTTCCTATCAATTGGAACGCTGACCGCCTGTAAAGATGATTTTTTAGATGTACAGCCCAAAGCTGTATTGGGTGCTACAAGTTTTTATAATGCTACGGGGGTTAACTACCTGCTGATTGGTGCTTATTCGCTGCTCGACGGCTGGGGCTCTGGTGGTACGTCGTATCACTCGGCAGCTTCTAACTGGGTGTTTGGTGCGGTTGCTGCCGATGATGCATACAAAGGCTCAACCACTGGCGACCAGCCTGATATCTCGTTTATCGAATACAAAAGTATTCAGCCTGACAACGGTTACTTCCGCGGAAAATGGCGGGTTTGTTACGATGGTGTAGCTCGCTCAAACGACGTATTGCAGGCGCTTGCCCAAACCAAGGACATGACCGATGCCGACAAGCTACAGGTTACAGCTCAGGTCCGCTTCCTGCGTGGACACTATCACTTTGAGGCCAAGAAAGTGTTTAATATGGTACCGTATATTGATGAGAAAATATACAACCCTACCGATCTGAACAGCACAAAAGTCCCGAACGATAAAGACATCTGGCCGAATATCGAAGCGGATTTTAAGTTTGCGTACGATAACTTACCTGCTAAACAGTCGCAGGTTGGTCGGCCATCTAAATGGGCTGCTGCGGGTATGTTGGCGAAAGCCTATGTCTTCCAAAAGAAATGGGCTGAAGCCAAAACCTTACTGGAAGCAATTATTGCCAGTGGTCAGTATAAACTGATGGATCGTTTCCACGACAACTATAAAACGACCACCAACAACAATGCTGAGTCGATTTTTGAAATTCAGTATTCGGTTAATGATGGTACGGGCGAAAATGGCAACAACGGTGACGTATTGAATTACCCTTATGGTGGTCCAACTACCTGCTGCGGTTTCTTCCAGCCTTCCCAAAACTTGGTAAATGCATTCCAAACCGATGCCAATGGCTTACCGCTCATGGATACGTTCAATAATACGGATGTTGTCAGCGATCAGGGTCTTGAATCGACGCAACCATTTACTCCTCACGTCGGTCGACTAGATCCACGCCTGGACTGGACCGTAGGTCGTCGTGGTATTCCTTTTCTGGATTGGGGCCTGATGCCGGGTAAAGCCTGGGTACGTGATCAGGGCAATGGTGGCCCTTATGAGCCTAAAAAACACCTGTTTTACCGAACGGACGTTGGTACCAACACATTTGCGAGCAATAACCGTCTCAATGCCAACAACTACCGGATTCTTCGTCTGGCGCATATATATCTGTGGTTGGCTGAAGCAGAAATTGAAGTTGGTTCATTGGACAAAGCGCGGGAGTACGTCAATATCATCCGGAAGCGGGCTGCCAATCCAGATGGTTTCGTTAAGATGGAAAACGGCTCCAACGCTGCTAACTACACAGTTGGCCAATACACAACTGCTTGGACGGATAAAGCAGTGGCCCGTAAAGCGGTACAGTTCGAGCATCGGCTGGAATTCGGTATGGAAGGCCACCGCTTCTTCGATCTGGTTCGCTGGGGTATTGCGGCCGAAACGCTTAATGCTTACATGGCGAAAGAGTCGAGCATGCGGACCTACTTTAAAGGCGCTACGTTCGTGAAAGGTAAGCATGAATATTATCCTATTCCGTTGCAGGAAATCCTGAACAGTAAAGTCAATGGTCAGGCAACCCTGAAACAAAATCCAGGTTATTAATCATTATTTCTGTTACGTGAGCAGTTGACAACTAGTTGTCAACTGCTCATTTTTTTATGGCTTTTAGAATCGTTACGTAACGATTCTGCCTTGAGATTATACAGGAACGTAGTGAAAGATCGCTTTTAATTCTGGCAGCTTATGGGACTATAAAACCAATACGTATCACACGGTTCTGTTCGTCTGATTCGAGCGGTTTAAAAATGCGTATCTTTGCGGGCCGTTTCGTGACTTAGGCATGACGCTACGTATTGACCATATTGATAATCTGAAAGTTGCCGCTCATCAATTATTAGCTGATGGTCGACATCAAGCAGTTTGGCTATTTGAGGGTGATATGGGAGCTGGAAAAACTACACTTATTAAGGCTTTGTGCCAGGTATTAGGTGTCGTCAGTATCGTACAAAGTCCAACATTCTCGATTGTAAATGAATACTCAACCCACGAAGGAAAATCAGTATTTCACTTTGATTGTTACCGACTTAGAAACGAGGCTGAAGCACTGGACATAGGTATCGAAGAATATTTTGATTCGGGCGATTACTGTTTTATTGAATGGCCGGAACGAATTTCCTCGCTCTGGCCTTCAACCTATTATCAGATTCACCTGTCAGTTGATGCCGACGGTCGGCGACAAATAGAAACGCGAATTGTTTGATGTTTCAAGTTCCATTTTTGCTAACCTGAAAACCGCTCCGGCGGCTTGGCTGGAACTTGAAACCGCACCGGCGGCCCGGCTGAAACCTAAAACAATTTCATGACTGGATTTGAGGAATTAGCCAAACAAACGGCACTTTACCCAAAAGAAGCTCCCCTAGCCGTGAAGACCAACCAGCATAGTCTGCTCATTGGTCTGCCTAAAGAGGTAGCCCTACAGGAAAATCGCATTGCACTCACGCCCGAAGCCGTGGCCATTCTGGTCCGTAATGGCCACAACGTGATTGTGGAGCAGGGCGCTGGCGAAAAAGCCAAATTTCCTGATAATGAGTACAGCGAAGCCGGTGCACAAATTGCCCAATCACCCAAGGAAGTTTACCAGGCGGCTAATCTAATTCTGAAAGTCGAGCCATTGGTTGAAGCTGAATTTAAATACGTTCAGTCCGAAAGCACGGTTATTTCGGCCCTTAATCTACCCGCCCACGACCGGTCGTACTTCGAAAAAATCAATAACAAACGACTGACCTCTTTTGGATACGAATATATTGAAGATCAAAGTGGTGGTCTGCCAGTGATACGTTCCATGAGCGAGATTGCCGGGAGTACGGTTATGCTGGTTGCAGGCGAATATTTAAGCAACGCTGATAACGGCAGGGGCATTATTCTGGGAGGCATAACCGGCGTACCACCGACGAAAGTCGTGATGCTGGGGGCTGGTACCGTTACCGAATACGCAGTACGTACCGCCCTGGGCATGGGCGCCGACGTAAAGGTGTTCGATAAGCATCTTTATAAACTTCAACGGCTCAAATACGCAGTCGGCCAGCACATTTATACGTCAATTATCGACTCTGATACGTTGGCGGAAGCCATTCAGCGAGCCGACCTGGTTATTGGTGCCATGCGGGCAGAAGATGGGCTGAGTCCTATTGTGGTCACCGAAGAAATGGTTGGCCGCATGAAACCCGGTTCTGTTATCATCGACGTATCAATCGATCAGGGCGGCAATTTCGAAAGTTCGCGAATGACTACTCATAAAGAACCGACTTACAAACACCTGGGTGTTATTCATTACTGCGTCCCGAACATTGCTGCACGAGTTGCTTATACGGCTAGTATGGCTCTGAGCAACATCTTTTTACCCTTCCTACTGGCTACTGGTACGAACGGGGGCATAGAGCAGATGATGTATGCGAACCGTTGGTTTATGAAAGGTGTTTATACCCATAAAGGCACATTAACCAACGCTTACATTGCCCGGAAGTTCAACATGCGCTTTAAAGATTTGGACCTCCTGCTGGCAGCAAGGTTTTAAAAATAAGTTGAAAGACGTCAGTTAATAGTCGTTATCATTTCTTCTATTGACTGACTGTTCTCGACTAATGACTTTTCCTATGATTAATCACAGCAACGAAAATACGTTACTCGACGACGCCAACTCCTATGATGTCAATAAGGTACTCATGGGAACGGTTTCGTCCGATTTTGTCAAAGTGGCCGACCAGTTAAAGGAGGCATCTTATCAGATTCGAAAACGAGGCTTTTCGGAATACCCAGTGTTTGTTACGTCCCGGCGCGATGTACCGGTTGGGCAGCTCCTTATTGGCGTAGAAGATCTTGATAATCAGTGGAATTATCGGGCATCTTTTCTGGATGAGTTTATTCAGCGTGGACTGATAGGTGCAGAGTCCGTGGAGTTATGGAAAGAAAACTATAATAAGCCGGATGAATACTGCTGTCTGTTTGTAATACATGGCGATTTCGCAGGTTTTATTTATATTCCGTATCCCGAAGATTAATTAACTGATAGGGATCAACTTGATTAATATAAGCGCTTTTTAAACGCTGAATGCCGGGCATTCAGCGTTTATTTTTTTAACGTTTTCAATAATACTTTTTCGGGAAATAATAGTTGCGAAAAAATCGCCAAAAAAAACCTCATTTCAGAACTGTACGACGACCAAGCAAGCACACGAAAAGTGACGTTGAAGGCCTTAAATTCTATTCAGGAGCCCATAAATTGATTTTTGGGAAATTTCCTATATATTAAGACAATCTTACTGAAAACGATAGGAAAAGACAGTTATTTTTTGTATTTTTACAATCTGTATAGGCCATTCAGTTAATCATTATAACTGACCCCTAAGCAAAATTTTTCTGACATTTTTTTATTCTGACATGACCAACGAATTGATTGAAGCAGACGACCTCGTTGATACAACAACTACTAAGGACTATGGAGCTGATAGCATCACCGTTTTAGAAGGTCTGGAAGCTGTCCGCAAACGCCCAGCCATGTATATCGGCGACGTTGGCGTTAAAGGCCTGCACCATCTGATTTGGGAAGTCGTCGATAACTCAATCGACGAAGCGCTGGCGGGCTACTGCGATACGATTCACGTAACAATAAATCCCGATAATTCCATTACCGTACAGGACAACGGTCGGGGAATTCCGACGGGTATAAATACGAAAACGGGCAAATCAGCGCTCGAAATTGCAATGACGGTGCTGCACGCCGGCGGTAAGTTCGACAAAGACACCTATAAAGTATCGGGCGGTTTGCACGGCGTGGGCGTTTCCTGCGTAAATGCGCTCTCGACTGATGTGCGCGTGGAGGTACACCGCGAAGGCAAAGTATTTGAGCAGGAATATAAAATCGGCGTTCCCCAATACGACGTACGTGTGGTTGGCGATGCCGAAGATACCGGTACCATCACGCGTTTCAAACCAGACGGCAGCATCTTCACCGAAACCGTTTTCCGGTACGATACCGTAGCAGGTCGGCTACGTGAGCTGGCTTACCTGAACAAAGGCATCCGCATTTTCCTGAAGGACATGCGCGAGCTTGACGAGAAAGGTGAACCCATTAACCACACTGACTTCTATTCGCAGGGTGGGCTGGTTGAGTTCGTCAGATATCTGGATGAAACCCGGCCCTCTCTCGATGGCATGCAACCGGTCTACATGGAAAGTAACAAAGGCAGCACGCCTGTTCAGGTAGCCCTGGTGTATAATTACGAAGCCGGTGAGAACGTACTGTCGTATGTAAACAATATCAACACACACGAAGGTGGTACGCACGTACAAGGCTTCCGGTCGGCGTTGACCCGTGTGCTAAAGAACTATGCCGATAAAAACGCTGAAAAGTTTAAAAACCTCGGCAAGCTTACGTTTACCGGCGAAGACTTCCGCAAAGGGCTAACGGCTGTAATTTCAGTAAAAGTCCAGGAGCCGCAGTTTGAAGGCCAGACTAAAACCAAATTGGGAAACCAGGACGTAGTGAGCGCTGTGAGCCAGACCATGGCCGATTTACTCGAAACCTGGCTGGAAGAAAACCCAAAAACGGCCCAGGGTATCGTTAAGAAGGTTTTGGTGTCGGCACAGGCACGTATTGCCGCCGAGCAGGCCTACAAACGTATCATGGCCGACCGTAAGGATTTTATGGGTGGTATGGGCTTGCCCGGCAAACTGGCCGACTGCTCCGATACCGATCCTGAAAAATGCGAACTCTATCTAGTTGAGGGTGACTCGGCTGGCGGTACAGCCAAGCAGGGCCGCAACCGGGCATATCAGGCCATTTTGCCGCTACGTGGTAAAATCCTGAACGTAGAAAAAGCGCTGGAACACAAGATTTACGAAAACGAAGAGATTAAGAATATCTGGACGGCGCTAGGTGTGCGGCTGGAAAAGAAAGATGATGAAACGGTAATGAATCTGGAAAAGCTTCGTTACCATAAAATCATCATCATGACCGATGCTGACGTAGATGGAAGCCACATCCGTACGCTGATTCTGACGCTGTTCTACCGCAACATGAAAGCCCTGATCGATAACGGGTATATTTACATTGCGCAGCCCCCGCTTTATCTGGTGAAGAAAGGGAAAGAGGAGCGTTACTGCTGGACGGAAACGCAACGAGAAGCCGCCGTGAAAGAGCTAGCAGGTAGTGGTAAGGAAGAAAACGTGGGCGTACAGCGCTACAAAGGACTGGGTGAAATGAACGCCGAGCAACTCTGGAGCACGACCATGAATCCCGACACACGAAGCTTGAAAATAGTGACGGTAGAGTCGGCCGCCGATGCCGACCACGTCTTCTCCACACTGATGGGTGATGAGGTCGCCCCCCGACGCGACTTCATCGAGCGAAACGCCAAATACGCCCGGGTGGATGTTTAACCGAATGATAATATAAAGCGGGCCGAAAAGCCCGCTTTTTTGTTTTATTTCAAAGTTTTGAATCGACTATGCGTTATTCCTTTAAACCCAACCGCGCATTATTGAGCAATTTCGTTTCCCGGTTCACCAATCGCCGAGCGAGTACTTCTAATCCGGCACTAGATAAAATGGCAAAGGTTAGTGAAAAAGTTAGCAGCGTTATTGATCAGAGTGATTATCTGAGCCGCGATTTAAGCTGGTTAAAATTTAACGAACGTGTACTGGACCAGGCACGTAGTATAAATCGGACGTTGATGGAGAGGCTCAAATTTCTGGCCATTTCTGCTTCCAATCTCGACGAGTTTTTTATGATTCGTGTCGGGAGTTTATACAACTACCTCGACTACCATAAGCAACGTATCGATTATTCGGGTTTGCGTGAAGTTCCGTTCCGGAAGGCTTTATATACGGCCGCACATCAATTCTCGGAAGATCAGCAAGCCGTTTTTGTGGAAGAGTTGTTACCTCTTTTCGCTGAAAATGGTCTTCAATTGACAGGCTATGATGAACTGACCAAGGAAGAGCAAGCCGAAGCCACTAACTATTTTGACCGGACAATCTACCCAACGTTAACACCAATGTTGTATGACTATACCCATACCTTTCCGGTGTTGTTGGCAAAGGTGCTTATTTTCGGCGTCGTTACGCAGAATCCGGAAATTGCTAATTCGCACAATTCACGCATAGAAGACGAAGAAGATCGCCAGCGGCTTTCGTTCGTGCAGATTCCGGCCAACCTTCCTCGCTTTTTCACATTCGAACGTGATAATCTCATCGCGTTTGTGCCGATTGAGGAAATTATTCGGCATCACATTAAAAAACTGTACCGTAACGTCGAAATTATGTCGGTTAGCCTATTTCGAATTACACGTAACGGCGATTTCACGCTCGACGAAGATGAAGACGATGAAGTAGATTTCATTGACGAAGTCCGGCAGAAAATTAAAAACCGGCGCCTTGGGCGGGTAACTCGGGTTGAAATCGAAACGGAGGATAACAGTGAAGAACCATCGCCCTGGATGATCAATCTCCTCAAAAAACGCTGGGAGATTGATGATTTAAACATTTTCGAGTCGCAAACGCTACTCGATTTTTCGGCTTTCTGGCAAATCATTGGTCATCCGGAATTTAAAGATGACATGCCGATCACCCACGCTCCGGTTGCTCCTATAGGGCTTGGACGTGACAAGAACGACGACATTTTTGAGCTTATCAAACAACGGGATTTACTTCTCCATCATCCCTACAATAATTTCGAGCCCGTTCTTCAACTGCTCGAACAGGCTGCCGAAGATCCGAACGTATTAGCCATTAAAATTACCCTCTATCGACTGGCCAAACGATCACGTATCACCGAAGCCTTACTGAAAGCCGCCGAGAACGGGAAACACGTATCAGTGCTGTTTGAAGTGAAAGCCCGGTTCGATGAAGAGAACAACATTCGGGAAGCGCAGCGCCTGCAAAAGGCTGGTTGCTTTGTTATTTACGGCATTAGCCGGTTTAAAACCCATACCAAGCTCCTGCTCGTTGTCAGAACGGAAGGTAATCGCGTAGTACGTTACGCCCACATGGCAACGGGTAACTATAACGAAGACACGTCGAAATTATATACAGATGTTGGCTTACTGACCACCAACGAGACGTATACCCACGACATTTCTGAGTTTTTCAACGTAATAACCGGCCATTCTGTCCCCAACGAATACCAATACCTGATTACGGCTCCACGCGACATGCGTGAGCAGCTTCTCCGCCTGATACGTTGCGAAGCTGATAACGCCCGGCGAGGTTTGCCCAGTGGAATATGTTTCAAAGTTAACTCGCTGGAAGACAAGCAGGTAATTGACGAGCTATACAAAGCTTCGCAGGCGGGCGTTCCTATTCGACTGATAGTACGTAGCATCTGCTGTCTACGTCCGCATCGGGCGGGTTTAAGCGAAAATATTACGGTACGTTCCATTGTCGGTGATTTTCTGGAGCACACCCGAATTTATTATTTTCACAATAACGGAGATCCCAAAGTATATGGAGGCAGCGCCGACGTAATGGTACGTAGTTTCGACCGACGTATCGAATCGCTGTTTTACTTCGCTGATGCGCGGGTGAAGCAATTAGCGACGTTGATTCTGAGTTATAACCTCCGCGACAATGTGAACGCTTATGAACTGGAGGAAGACGGCAATTTCAAGAAATGCGACGTACCAGAAGGTGGACATCCGTTCAACATACATAAGCAATTTTTTGAGGTGACTGAAAAAGAAGCTTTAGCAACCCGTTTATTTGATACCGAAATAAAACCAGCCGAAGTAGCTAAACTTGAAGAGGAATATCAGGAAGGAGCCGAGCGGGCCATCGCTGATATTTAGTAATTACCATTAGTCATATGGAATCAATACGGGTACGTTTGCCAGCAGATTTACGAATGAACGATGACAAGTTCATGCGCTTTTGCCAGAGTAACTCAGACCTCAAGTTCGAGCGTCGGAAGAATGGCGACGTAATATTTATGGCAAACTCAGATGGCGAAACAGGGAATTACAACTTTGAGATTGCAGCCAGATTTGGTTTCTGGAATCGTCAAGCCAAGTTTGGTAAGTTTTTTGATTCTTCAACGGCATTTCGGCTGGCCGATACGTCTATTATGTCGCCCGATGTGGCTGCCATTTCCCAGAGCCGTTGGGATGCGCTGACAAGTGATGAGCGCCGAAAAATTTTACACTTATGCCCTGATTTTGTACTTGAGCTGCGTTCGCCGTCAGACCGACCTAAAGACTGTTTCGAGAAAATGGACGACTGGATAAACAACGGCTGTCGATTAGGCTGGTTAATTGATTTAGCCAACCAGACAACCTACGTTTACCGATCCAACCAGCCCAGAGAGGAGATTACTGGTTTGGGAGTCTTAGATGGTGAAGACGTATTACCTGGTTTTTCGCTAGACGTAGCACTGCTTATCGCATAACATATACTTACATAAACAGGATAATTTGGCGAACATTATTTGCCAGATTATCCTGTTTGCATTTACTATAGGCTCTTTTTGTATCTTAGCCAATCTAACTGTCTCTTCTACTTGTACTGAATGGAACGATTTACTGGATTGATTGGCATTGTTTTAATTCTGGGTATCGCCTATGCCCTCTCTGATAATCGAAAAGCCATCAATTACCGCACGGTTGGTGTCGGATTAGCCCTCCAATTTGGCCTAGCCTTATTTGTTTTAAAAACGGACATTGGTCAACAACTTTTTCAAGGGCTAGGTTACTACGTTGACCGGCTGTTGCAGAAAGCGAATAAAGGAGCTGAATTTGTGTTTTCTCCTTTAGTTCGGACCGACATACTGGTGAAGGCCTTTGGTCCCGGCAACGATTTTATTTTCTTCTTCAAAGTTATTCCAACCATCATTTTTGTCGCCGTTCTGGTAAACATCTTCTACCATTTGGGCATTATGCAACGGGTGGTTGCTGTGATGGCCCGTGCCATGAAGTGGCTTATGGGGGTCAGTGGTGCAGAAGCACTGTCGAACGTAGCGAGTACGTTTGTGGGGCAGGTAGAAGCGCAAATCATGATTAAGCCTTACCTGAACGGCATGACCAACTCAGAGCTACTTGCTAGCATGACGGGTTCCTTTGCCTGTATTGCTGGAGGTGTGCTGGCTGTCTATATCTCGCTGGGTGTACCTGCACCTTATTTGCTCGCAGCTAGTATTATGGCGGCACCAGGTGCCCTGGTTATCAGCAAGATTGTAATGCCAGAAACGAAATCTTCGGAAACGCAGGGAACGGTGAAAGTAGAAATCAAGAAAGCTCACGCTAATCTACTCGATGCCATTGCCTCTGGAGCCAGCGAAGGACTCAAAGTCGGTTTCAATGTAATTGCCATGTTGATCGGCTTTATTGCCTTAATAGCCCTGATAGACAGCATTTTATTTCGGGTTGGCTTCTACATTATTGGTATAGATTACCTGAGTCTGAACTTCCTGTTGGGTAAAGTATTTTCACTATTTGCATGGGCCATGGGCGTTCCTGGTAAGGACATTCAGACGGCGGGTTCACTCATGGGGACCAAAATGGTTGTCAACGAATTTGTGGCTTACCTCGAACTCGTCAAAGTTAAACCAACGCTTGACCCTAAGACGATTGCCATCGTCAGCTTCGCACTATGTGGTTTCGCTAATTTCAGTTCCATCGCTATTCAGGTAGGTGGCATTGGCGAATTAGCTCCAAATCGACGTAGCGACTTAGCAAGGCTTGGCTTTAAAGCGCTGATTTGTGGTACGTTAGCTAGTTATATGTCAGCCACACTGGCGGGTTTACTTTTATAACGTAACACCGTTAACCATACTACGTCGCCCGACTTTGGTCTATCTAAGGTCGGGCTTTTTTATGAATTCAATTTTTTCTTTCCATCGTTCACGACTACCTTCGACTTCATCGTTTTCCTACTAAACTCATTAACCGTTCATGATTCAGACGAAATTAATTCCTCGTACAGCCGAGGCTAATGAGCCACCTTTGATCATCAAATCTATGCTGGCGCAGTCGTTGCGGTATGAACCCCAACGCGAAATTGTTTACCGCGATTTATTCCGAATCAACTACGTTCAATTCAACGAGCGCGTCCGCAAACTAGCGAACGTATTGACCGAGTTAGGCGTAAAACCCGGCGATACGGTGGCCGTTCTGGACTGGGATAGCCACCGCTATCTGGAATGTTTTTTTGGAGTGACAAGCTTGGGGGCGATTCTGCACACCATCAACGTAAGGCTTTCGCCCACGCAGATTTTATTTACCATGAATCATGCCGAGGATAAAGTGGTACTGATTCACGAAGATTTTTTACCCATACTGACGGCCATAAAAAGTCAGTTGACAACCGTCGATACGTACGTAGTGTTGAGCGATAAGGTCTACACAGGTACAGAAGAAATCACTACGTTGAGTGAGATTCCGGCTGGATTTGTGGGTGAATATGAAGCCCTGCTCAAACCTGCTTCTGCCGACTACGACTTCCCGGATTTTGACGAAAATACTTGGGCCACTACGTTCTATACCACCGGCACCACGGGTAATCCGAAAGGGGTTTATTTCTCGCATCGGGAGTTATTTATGCATACCATGGGCTTGCTAACCTACATTATTGGGTACGAAGCGATGCCTTTCAAGGGGTCAACTGATGTGTATATGCCCATTACACCCATGTTTCACGTACACGCCTGGGGTTTCCCATTCCTGGCAACTATGATGTCGGCCAAGCAGGTTTATCCGGGGCGTTACGAGCCGGAGCTACTTCTAAAACTGCTTATTAAAGAAGGTGTTACGTTGTCGCATTGCGTACCAACAATTCTCAATATGCTGGTCAGCAACCCAGCAGCGCAGAAATTCCGAGAGCCACTTAGTCGCTGGAAAGTAATGATTGGTGGCTCAGCCCTAACAAAAGGGCTTGCTAAAGCGGCTATTGATCTGGGTATTACAGTATTAGCTGGCTACGGTATGTCCGAAACAGCACCAGTCATGGCAGTTGGCTACCTGAATGAAGCCGAGAGACAATTACCCATGTCTGAGCAGCTAGAGTTGCGGACACGAGCAGGACGTATCAGCCCATTTATCGACATGCGGTTGATGGATGACGAAGGTAATTTCGTGCCGCATGATGGTCACTCTCTTGGCGAGATTGTAGCGCGCGGTCCGTGGCTTACGCAAGGTTATTACAACGACCCTGAACGCGGGGCTGCCCTCTGGAAAGGCGGCTGGCTGCACACTGGCGATGTAGCAAGTATTACGCCCGACAATTGGATTATCATTGCTGACCGTACGAAAGATGTTATTAAAACCGGCGGAGAATGGGTCTCATCGCTTGACATGGAAGATACGCTATCTCAGGTTGAGGGTGTTGCAGAATCGGCCGTAGTAGGCTTACCCGATGACCGTTGGGGTGAGCGGCCGCATGCACTTATTGTCCTAAAACCAGGTTACGATTTGACCGCTGAACGTATCAAAGCTGGGCTTCAAGCCAAAGTAGATCGTGGAGAATTACACAAATGGTACGTTCCCGATCACATTCTGTTCGTATCTGAAATTCCGAAAACCAGCGTGGGGAAAATTGACAAAAAACGGATACGTAGCGAGATGAAAGACCAAATTTTGGCTTCGTGAGCCCTGTATTTATAGTTTTTTGTCATACTGACCGGGCCGCCGGAGCAGGCACGAAGCATCTTAAAGTATCCAAACGGGTCTGCAAGGAAATGTAAAGATGCTTCCTTCGTCAACACGATAAAAACGCGTATTATATTCTTGTTTCCGAACCATCCAAATGACACGTATTGGCCTACTGTCTGACACGCACAGTTATCTCGACCCGCAGATTTTCAGCCATTTCAAAAGCTGTGATGAAATATGGCACGCTGGCGATGTAGGCTTGTTAACAGTGGCAGAGGAGTTGCGAGACTTTCACCCACTACGTATCGTGTCGGGTAACATTGATCGTGAATCGCCCGAGCTTCCGGCTAACCAGCATTTTACTTGCGAAGGACTAATCATATGGATGACACACATTGGCGGCAGTCCGCCCAAATACAATCCGATGGTAAGGCCAATCTTACAAGCCAATCCTCCCGACATTTTTGTATGCGGTCATTCGCACATTCTGAAAGTAGTACGTGATTCGGCGTTAAATAATATGCTTTTTATAAATCCAGGTGCGGCAGGTAAAACCGGATTTCACACCATGCGAACCGTCATCCGTTTCTCACTCGATGCCGGCAAAATTTTGGATATGCAGGTGATTGAATTAGGTAAAAAGTAATCTCTAATTCATAAAAAAAGCTTCCCCATAATGGGGAAGCTTTTTTTATGAATTAGAGAGCTAGTCTAGAGTGGAAGTGATTCGGGTTCGGTTTCAGCCGGTTTGGCTTCTTTCCCAATCTCTTCTTTAACCTCTTCGGCTACGCCTTTATTTTTGTAGGCTTGGTAAACCGTTTCGCGTTCGAACGGCCGTTTACCAATCAAGCGAACCAGGTCGTTTTGATATAGAATCTCTTTCTCGAGCAATTCCTTGGCAATCACTTCCAGCGCTTCACGCTTATCGGTCAGCATCTCCTTCGTGCGTGTATAAGCAATGTCAACAATCTTGCGAACTTCTTCGTCAATATGCTTGGCCGTTTCCTCGGAGTAGGGTTTGTTGAACGTATAATCCGATTGTTTCGAATCGTAGAACGATACATTACCAATTTTATCGTTCATGCCGTACATGGTTACCATGCTGTAAGCCAGCTTAGTAATACGTTCCAAATCACTCAGTGCACCCGTCGATACTTTACCGAAAATAAGATCCTCGGCTGCCCGGCCACCTAACGCCATGCACATCTCGTCCATGAGTTGCTCAGTGCGGTATAGATACTGCTCGCGTGGGAGGTACTGCGCGTACCCCAATGCAGCTACGCCACGGGGCACAATCGTTACCTTAACGAGTGGGTCGGCATGTTCCAAGAACCAGCCTGCTACGGCGTGACCAGCTTCGTGATAGGCCACAATCTCTTTTTCTTCAGGCGAAATAATTTTATTTTTCTTCTCAAGACCTCCAATCACGCGGTCCATTGCATCTTGGAAGTCTTTCATATCGACTGCATCCTTGTCGCTACGTGCCGCAATCAGAGCCGCTTCGTTACATACGTTTGCGATTTCGGCGCCAGCAAAACCAGGCGTCTGAGCTGCTAATTCTTTGGGATCAACGTCAGGTGCCAATTTAATTGGTTTCAAATGGACCCGGAAAATAGCTTCCCGACCGACAATATCGGGTTTGTCGATGCTAATCTGACGATCAAAACGACCTGGCCGTGACAAAGCAGAGTCCAGTACGTCAGGGCGGTTGGTAGCAGCCAGAATAATGATACCTGAATCGGTCGCAAAACCGTCCATTTCAACCAGCAGTGAGTTCAGTGTGTTTTCGCGTTCATCATTAGCACCAGGCATTGAACCCCGTCCCCGCGAACGACCAACAGCGTCAATCTCATCAATAAAGATTATGCAAGGGGCTTTTTCTTTCGCCTGTTTGAAGAGGTCACGTACCCGAGCAGCACCAACACCCACGAACATTTCCACAAAATCGGAACCTGATAGAGAGAAAAACGGCACACCCGCTTCACCAGCCACAGCCTTGGCTAACAAGGTTTTACCTGTTCCCGGAGGGCCAATCAGGAGAGCACCTTTCGGAATTTTCGCACCAAGTTTTGTAAACTTGGTCGGATTCTTCAGGTAATCGACAATCTCTTTGATCTCTTCTTTGGCTTCGTCCAGACCTGCTACGTCATTGAACGTAATTTTTACTTTATTGTCCGCATCGAACAAAGCGGCTTTCGACTTACCAATGTTGAAAATCTGACCTCCCGGACCACCTGCTCCCGACATACGTCCGAGCAGAAAGTACATGGCCAGAATCATGACAATCAGGAAGCCCCATGTACTGATAATACTACCCAGGTCGCTACGTTGCTCGAACCGGTAATCGATTTTCTCGTTATCAGGCATGCCCTGCTGGATAGCATCCAGATCCTTTTTAAAGGTTTCGCCAGAAGCAATCTGAAATTGGTAATGCGGCCCACTGTTCGACCCAAAATATGGTTTGTCAGCAAACAGAGCACGGTATTTAGGACTTTGAGCGGCTTGCGAAGTGAGTGTTATTTCGGCTATCTTATCGTTGACTACGACCACTTCAGCAACTTCATGATTCCTCACCATCCGCTCAAAGTTTCGCTGCGTAGTATCACGCGTGGCAGAGCTTCGGTTAAAGAACGTAATGCCAAGAATGGCGGCAATCAGCAATGCAACAATCCAGCCCTGAAAGTTGGGCTTTCGTGGCCCACCACGGGGTACTAACGGATTTCTATTATTATCTGCCATTTTTTCAGGTTATACTGACTTATTCAAAAACAACATCGTTTCGAAGATGAATGTTTCTCTTACGAAACGCTTGGGACAGGCGGTTACTTACCCCCATAAACGGCCCATTAACGCTGAGTGTGGTATCTATCAGCCAAAAATAATCAGTTCTTTCTCAGGAAGCTACTGTCAGGTCGCCCTCTTCGATTAAATGAATTTCAGCGTCGCCCCACAATTGCTCGAGATCGTAGAAAGCCCGTCGGTCTTTTTTAAAGACGTGCGCTACTACATCGACGTAATCCAGCAGTATCCATTCCCGGTTCGTTTTACCTTCCCGATGCCAGGGGTCCTGCTTACTGGCTTTATAAACTTCCTCTTCAATGGATGACGAAATGGCGTCAATCTGCGTGTCGGAATTACCCGAACAAATGACAAAGTAATCGCAGATGGCATTTTTAACATGACGCAGGTCCATCACAACTATATCCTGCGCTTTTTTCTCCTGCATTCCCCGAACAACCATATCACGTACTTGCTCGGCAGTAAATTCAACATTTTTGTTAATTCTCATGCTTTCGGTTTAACATTGCACGATAGCTACTCAGCGGGTACTTTGTCTTCAGAACGGCCAGCGTTCTCAGCACCATATATTAGCTCTACTACTAAACTATACAATATTTTGTACAAAATCTATCCCAAAACACTTTTTCTTGGGCAAATAATCCAATATCTGCCAACCTGTCAGTCTACTAACGACGAAGCGTCTGCTTTGATTGCCCGAACGGATGCCGCAGAAGGTACTCTTGTCATAACCGATTACCAGACAGCAGGACGCGGTCAGCGAGGCAACTTATGGCTGGCAGCATCAGGTCAAAATCTAACATTTTCACTGATTCTCAAGCCATCTTTTCTTCGGGCAACCGAGCAATTCTGGCTTAATATGGCTATCTCGCTGGGCATATACGACGCTCTGCAACCCTTGACAGGCGATTTGCTTCGCGTAAAATGGCCTAACGATATTTACGTGGGTTCGAAGAAATTGGGAGGAATTTTAATCGAAAATACACTTCATGGGTCCAACATCGCGTGGTCGGTAGTCGGTATGGGGCTGAATATCAATCAAACCGAACTTAGCTACGTAACAGCGACCTCACTCCAATTAGAATCTCCCCTACCCAATGGCTATGATCTCTCCGGGTTGCTACGTATGCTCTGCACAACAATAGAACAACGCTATCTCCAGCTACGTTCCGGGCAGCGAGAAGAATTGAAAAACAATTACTTACAAATCCTTTATCGGTATCAGGAAGAGCAGCTATTTGAGAGCCAGGGCCGCCATTTTCGAGGCACCATCATCGGTGTAGATGACGCCGGTCGATTAGCTGTGGTTGAAAACGGGGACGTGCGCTATTTTGGCTTTAAAGAAGTAAGCTTCATTCTAGATATATGAAGTACGATATAGGGTGTATGCTGTATGTAGTTCAAATTTCATACACCCTATATCATACTTCACTTTATCGCTTCTTCAACTGGGTTGCCGATGCAACCACTGGGTTCGAGCAGGCCGAGCAGGGCGGTAACGGTTGGAGCAATGTCGTGAATGTGTGTTCGACGTAGCGTTTGCCCTGGCCGTATGCCCCAGCCGTAGATTAAAAAAGGTACGTGCGTATCATACGCATACGTAGTGCCGTGCGTAGTCCCTTTGTTACGTCCCTCAATCCAGCCTGGAGGCTGCATTACGTAGATATCACCACTGCGGTTTGGGTGATTGACATTTCGGAATAGGTTAGCCTGCAATTCTGGCAGCGCTTCAGCGCCGAGATTATGTAGATTCACTACGTTAACGACTGACTTCTGTTTCAGTAAAACACTACGTAGCAACTCGTAAACCTCCTGCATGGCAATTTTTTTCTCAACCAGCAACGCATGATTCAGGTAAATCTGCTGGTTTATATAAGACAACATCCATTGACCGGGGCCGTACGCTTTTTCGAGTGTCGCCTTTACTTTTTCGCCGATTTCACCATAACTGCGCACACCTGCCGGAATCCGATATTCCTGCAAAAAACCGGGAGCATCAACAACGCCGTGATCCGCCGACAAAAACGCCGTCCACTGTCCTTTGCCGACGGTAGCATCGAGTTGGTTAAAAATATCGGCCAACTGCTTATCCAGTCTGATGTAATTGTCTTCTGTTTCAATGGCATGCGTACCAAACGCGTGGCCAATGTAGTCGGGTGAAGAGAAGCTAACACAAAGCATATCCGTTACGTCGCGTTGACCTAGTTTTTCTGCCTTGAGTGCTGCCAGCGCAAAATCCTTTGTAATCTGGTCACCGAAAGGGCTGGTACGTAGTGGTTCATATTTGCTGCCGCCCGCCTGAATGGCAAACGTGTGCGGAAAAACAGATTTTGTCTCGCCCGCTAGCACGGATTCATAAGGCTCATCATCGACGGTACTTTCGGTATACTGCTCGGCCGGAAGCGACATTTCCCACTTCTGGCTCAGAAACTGATCTGATAATTTACGACCGTTAAATTCCTGCACCCACTGAGGTAACTCCTTCATATAGAACGTACTACTAATGAAGTTGCCATCTTTCGAATCATACCAGTAGGCGGCATTGGCAGCATGGCCCGCCGGCAAAATCGCGCCCCGATCTTTCAATGCAATACCAATCACTTTCGCCCGACCATCAGTAGCCAGTTTAAGCTGATCGCCAATGGTCGTTACGAGCAGATTTCGGGGCGACATTTTACCCGCCGTTCCGGTGTTTCCTACCGTCGTAACGGTTGTATCTTCGGCACAATACATAAGCCGCCCGATGTTACGTTCGTAAAAATCGTTTCCAACAATACCGTTCAGCGCCGGAGCAGAACCGGTGTAGATGGCAGCATGACCAGGACCCGTATACGTAGCAGCGTAGTGATAATGGTTGTTACGGGCATTAAAACCGCCATCCATCATGCGTCGAAATCCGCCTGTACTGAATTTTGAATAGTAGCGATAGAGGTAATCGTACCGCATCTGGTCGACCACAATGCCAACGACCAGTTTTGGCCGAGCTATTGTTGATGGCGTTGCAGCTGTTTTTTTCGGTTGAGCAAGCGAGAGTATCGTATGGAACGTTAACAGCAGAATGGAGACAATCAGGCGCATGCTGTGGCTTGTTAGATTGGGAGAACTTTTCGCAAATGTATAAAACAATCAGCCCTACTGGTTTACTACGTCCTCAGGATTATTCCCTGCTACGTTGCTGACTATTTACTACGATCAATTGTGTACTGCACCAGTTGGTGCATGGACTGGCGGTACGCAGAATCAGCAAATGAATTGAGCAGTGACTGCGCATTCGCAACGTAGCGATTCATGGCTTCAGTAGCGTATTCGATACCACCCGATTTCTTCACGAATTCAATTACTTCGTTTACCTTTTTCGGATTATCACTCTCGTTTTTGATGGTATTGATAATACGTCGTTTTTCCAGAAAACCGGCTTTGTTCAACGCGTAAATCAGCGGAAGGGTCATCTTTTTTTCTTTGATGTCGATGCCCAGCGGTTTTCCGACTTCGGCGGTTCCATAATCGAACAGATCGTCTTTTATCTGGAACGCAATACCGACTTGCTCACCAAATGCCCGCGCCTGCTCAACGGTGACCTCATCGACACCCGCCGAGCGAGCACCCACAGCGCAACAGGCCGCAATGAGCGAGGCCGTTTTTTGCCGAATTATATCGTAATAAACAGTTTCGGTAATGTCCAGCCGACGCGCTTTTTCAATCTGAAGCAGTTCTCCTTCGCTCAGCTCGCGTACCGCCCGCGAAACGATCTGAAGTAAATCAAAATCGCCATTGTCGACCGACAACAACAAACCGCGCGACAGCAGATAATCGCCTACCAGAACGGCTACTTTGTTTTTCCAGAGTGCATTGATGGAGAAAAACCCGCGTCGATAATTGGAATCATCTACTACGTCGTCATGAACCAACGTAGCGGTGTGGAGCAATTCAATAAGGGATGCACCCCGATACGTTGCTTCTTTGATTTGTCCGCAAATACCGGCCATCAGGAATACAAACATTGGTCGAAGTTGCTTGCCTTTCCGCTTCACGATGTAATTCATGATTTGGTCGAGTAGCATGACCTCGCTTTTCATCTGACCCTTAAATTTTTGCTCAAATAATTCCATTTCAGCAGCAATCGGGGCCTGTATGTCAGCGACGGAGAGGGGCATTTTTTTAGTCGATAGTCTATAGTCAAGCAGTAATTAAATCTCACCCATCGACTGACGACAACTATCGACTGACGACTAATTCAGCGACAATATTAGCAAGGAAAGTGCAGACGCCGAAAAGCCTTTGGTAATTACAGCAACTCTTTCACAACTATCGGTAAAATGCTACGTTTTGTTTATTAACTGAAAAACCGCAACTTACCGCGCCTGAAAGTCTGCTTTCGTCCTATACTCTCGTTTGCAATGATTGATAATCCGATTCCTCCCGTTCCGCAACCTGCCGTTGTTCCGCCTGCCACAATACCTTCTCAAAAAGCACTTGTTCTGGGCGGAGGTTCATTGAAAGGAGCTTTTCAGGTAGGTGCCGTTGTGGCCCTGTTTGAGTCTGGTTTTGTACCTGAACAGCTTTATGGTATTTCGGTCGGTAGCCTCAACGCTACGTTCATTGCGCATGAAGCCGCCCGTCAGCAGGCCGAAGCCGGGCAGATTGATTGGGTAAAAGTAGGCAAACAGTTAATTGAATTCTGGATACGTAACATCACCAAACCCGATGACGTAGCGGTAATTCGGTCGCGGTTCCGGATGGGATTTAATACCATTATGAGCCGGTTCGATGGCCTGCTCGATAATTCACCGATTCAGAATCTGATACGTAACAATGTTGATCTGGAAGCTATCAAAAACGGACCTTTGAAACTAAAAGTCGGGGCCGTCGATATCATCGAGGGTGATATGTGTTACGCCGATGTCCACGACCCTAATTTTCTGGATTACGTATTTGCGAGCAGTTCGCTGCCTTTTCTGATGCCTGCCGTACAGATTGGTGGCGATCACCGCCGGGCGTTTCTGGACGGTGGATTGCGGGAAGTGGCTCCGCTACGTGTCGCAATCGAGGATGGAGCGACCGACATTGCCTGTGTGGCTTGCCATGCCCGAAAAATTTACAACGAAAAATTCAACTACCGCAACCTGTTGAATTTGATGGATCGGGTGAAAGACATTACGGTTAACCAATTGGTAAACAATGACATTGCCTGGGCGGAACGTTTCGCTGAACGCGAAAAATTACACGGTCGCAATCTGAATCTGACTGTCGTCCGGCCTACAGAACCTTTGTTCCTTAATCTGATGAAGTTTAATTCGGACGATATTGGCCGCCTTATTGTGATGGGTTATCAAGCCGGTACCGACTTGCTGAAGACAAAGCGAAAAGAAGTACCTAAGTCTGCCTGATTTCGATTACTGCGCCTGGTAGGGCCCATGTACGGCCTTAATTCTGAACGACTCACTTGTATCATCCAGCACTAGCACCTGATACGTATTACCGCCTTTAGCCACACGTATCACTACGTGCCCGGATTCGCTTTTGAGTCGGGGTAGAAAATCCTGAATGGCAGTTTTAGCCTCACTGAGCAAATTTGTTGCAAACACATCGCGAGGTTCCTGGTACGTTTGCTCTGAATAAATACGTTCCAATACGTCGTGTCCCGGATGTGAAGACGCCCAGGCAGGAATCACCAGAACGCGTGGTCGCAAACTGGCCAGCAACGTACCGTTTTCGGAATCAGGATAGCCGTGGTGATTAAGTAAGTGTACATCAACCGGCCCCGCTACGTTAGCTAACGGTGTTTCTACATCGTGCCAGGCCGGCGCGCCAAACTGAAGTACGCCCTGAATGTCGCCCCCGGAAAAATAGTCGAAGTTGCCGTAACGTAGCAGAAAGACAACGCTACACATATTTTCATTGGGATAATTTGCCGGTTTCAGTGTACTCAGGTCAGGAAATAGCGACCGGGTAGTACTCCCCTGCCCTGTCCACATTTCGCCATTTACCATCAGATTTTTAATCTCAAAGTTGTCCCGATACGTTGCTGGTTTATATAACAGCTTAATCTGATCGCTACGTCCGGCCTGAAATCGTTCAACAGCCAGTTTATTGTGCTTCACCTGCCAGTTCAGGTATTGTCGGTAATTGCTCACCATAGAATCGCTGACAAACGAGCGAGGATACGAATAATCGGGCCAGCCGCGATCTATAATTTTGTGTATTGGAATAAAGTCATTGACTTCTGTAATTCCGGTTGCTACGTAGCCACCGGCTGAGCGTTTCGTTACGTTCAGCGACATTCCCATGTGATCGTCGTGAAAATGGGTAATGATGGCATAATCAATGACTGGCTTTGGCTGAAAATTCAGCACTTTGCGGACGTAACGGGCAATCCATTCACCAGCCTGACGAGAGTTATCAGGCTTTGTTGGAATATTTCGCGGTTTATTAGTCCGCCAGTCGAGGGAGTTGATGGCTCCGGCGTCGATTAACAACGTAGTACCGTCGGGAAGAATGGCGAACGTAGCATTTCCCTGACCGGTGTTGATATGGTGAATATCAAGCTGACCCTGTTGCCAGTCAGGTAACGGCTGTCCGGTCTGCTGGGCGTTGCTCCCAACCGAATAAATGAGTAGCGAAAAAACGAGCAGATAGTGACGTAGCATAGTTATTAAAATAAATCAGCCACTTCTTTTGGACGGTCCGTTGTCAAAATATCACCGCCTTGCCGAAACGTATTACGATAACCAGAAGCAGCGTCTTTGATGGGCATTTCATCGAGCTGGCCCGCGCCATACGTACCCACTGAGCAAAGGATACCCAGTTTATGCAATCGTTCATAAAAGGCGGATTCTTGTAATTTTTGGGGTGTTAACGCAATTAATCGGCCTGAAACGGGCAGATTAATTTCCCATTTTTCTACGTCAGACATGCCACTTACACCTAAAGCCAGCCAAAGATTCGGGTAGAGTTTGCGCATTCGCTGGGCGTCGGCTGGAGAATAGCAAATCACGAAAACTGAATGTTCGGCACCATATTTCTGAACTTCCTTCATGGTACGTAGCAGATCGGTTCCAGGTTTTACGTCCAATGCCAGTACGTAGCGATTCTGATTCCAGTTTAATACGTCGGCGAACGTAGGAATGCGTTCGTTAGTTAGTTCTCCGGCCAGCGTTTTAAGCCGAATCTTCTTCAGGTTGTTGAATGTCCATTCTGCTACGTTCCCTTTCGCATCTGATTCTCGATTTAACGTAGCGTCGTGGAGCAGAACGAGCGTACTGTCCTGGGTCATTCGTACATCCATTTCAATAATAGCGTCTGGCAACGCTATGGCCGTCTTATCGAACGTAGTGATCGAGTTTTCTGTGTCACCCTGCCCCGGTCCACCCCGATGGGCGAGAATAAGTGGATGCTTCCGGTCTGGCTTAGGCTGAAAATGCTCATCCAGTGCCTGTATATCACGAAAACGATCTATTTGCTGTGCTAAACTTTGCTGCACAACTAAGCATAAAAGACAAACAAAAACCGACTTTTTCATGCTACAAGCCTATAAAACAAGAATCCCCACACAGATGATGCGGGGATTTTTGTGCAAAACTTACAATTCTGTTTAGAACGAATAACGAACGCCAAGCTGAGCCTGCCAAACGTTATCGATCGTGACACTCTTCACAAAAGAATCTCTTAAGAGAATGGTTCGGCTGGCACCATTTTCAATAACTGACTGAGTGCCCAGACGATACGTTGGTGAGCCTGCCGCATTAACACTTACTAAAGCCAGCGGACTAGCAGCCGTACTTGCCCAACCTACACCCCATTTATCATTGAGAAAGTTCCCTACGTTTAGGATATCTGCCCGGAATTGAAGCGTGTGTCTGGTTCCTTTAGCACCCACTCGTATATAGAACTCTTGAATGGCCGTAAGGTCAAAGCGAGTAAGCCATGGTGCAAAACCACCATTACGTTCTGCATACTGTCCACGACGGGTTTTCAGGTATTCGTTATTTTCAATATAGGCATTGAAGGCAGCCTGTTGCTGTTCTGGCGTGTAAACAACTGCCGATGCACCCGAACCAACCGTCAACGAAGCGAATGTTGTTTGTGAAGCATTGGCTGGTACGTATAACAGATCATTGGTAGTCTGACCGTCGGCGTTCAAATCACCACCAACCGTATACGACACTTTGTATCCACTGGTCGATTGCATACCCAACGTAAAGGTAGTTGAGCCGCCGAACTTACCACCGTAATTCAGGCGGTAGTTCACATAACCGATAATCCGGTGGCGCAGGTCATTGTCACCGTAAGACAGGGTCAAATAGTTTTGTCCGTTCACCGTTGGAGCATTACCAACAACTGTGCTACCTACCGACTGAAGATCTCTTGCCAGACCGTATGTATAAGCCAGCATACCACCGAAGCCATTGGCGGCTGGTTTTTCAAGTTTTCCAGTGAACGTATACGAGTTACCTTCATTTGTGTTTTTCAGCACAAATGCGTTCGTATTGAATGGATAATTGATAAATCGAGCGGTGTTGATCGCTGCGGTTCCTGTTACACCTGCGGCAGGGAACAGATTACGGTTGTCGCCAGTAGCTGTCAGCTGGCGAGTTGGCGCTTTCAGGTTGGCGTCGATGTAACGAAGATTCTGGAGCGTTTTGTTATAGATAACTTCAACTGTTCCAATTAAGCCCCATGGTAACCGTTGATCTATAGCCACGTTAGTTTTCCAAACCATTGGATACCGTAGTTCCTGATCCGTAGCATTAACGGCATAACCCGTGATGCTTTCCACATTAGAAACAACAGGTCTTACAGCTGCTGGCAGTTTGCTTGGATCGGTCACAAATGGGTAAGCTGTTGTGTTCTGGAAGCTCAGAAGAGCCGTATTAACACCGTTATTTCCTAACTGGTTAGACACTAATACTTCAGGAATACGAGATACGAAAATACCACTACCACCACGCACCTGAGTCATCTTATCCCCTTTCACATCCCAGTTGAAACCAACACGGGGCGAAATCAGCAAACGAGCCTTAGGGAAAGCACCTGTATTCAGTTTATAGTCGGCGTTATTCTCATCTTTATACGTCTGACGGGCTACAACAGGGTTGTTAAAATCTTTAGCCGTTGAATTGTCATAAGCAAAAATCTCAGCCCGTAAGCCCATCGTCAACTTGAAATTCGGGCTAGCCTGAAATTCGTCCTGAGCATAAGCGCTATAGGTACTTCTGTTCAGGGTCTGTAATGGCTCAATTCCACCGGGCAACAGCGAGTAACGCAAGTTGTACTGACGTACCGTAACTGGCGACGTAGTAGCGGTTGGGTTGCTGATAGAAGCTAGAGCTGCTGTTTTAAAATCAGCGATTGAGTTGTATACATATACACCGTTCGACGCAGGGAAGAAAACGTTGTTCGACGTATATTTCTCATACGATACACCAAATGTCAGGGTATGATTTCCGGCAAATACGCTAAAGTTGTTCGTAAGATTCAGCGTCGAATAATTCAACTTGTTATTCGGCGTAAACGGATCAAAACCAACCGACATATACGTCGTATTGTCCTTCAGAATATCGATCGTCGGGAATACGTCGGTCAGGTACGTTCTGTCTTCAATCTGTTTGTTATACGTAACAACCAGTTTATTAGCGAATTTCCCGCCAAAGGTCGAGTTCAATTCAGCCGCAAACGAACGGGTGTTGTCGGCAATGATATAACCCGTGTTACGTGGCGACAAAGCCAGGTTACCGGCATAACCCGCCGAAGAATAACCAGCGCGGTTACCAAACCCAGCAGTACCACTACTATTACTATTGCTGATTGACTGATCGGACTGAGAATCGTGGTGCGAATACCGAAGAGACAGTTTATGGTTGTCGTTGATATTCCAGTCGAGTCGCAGCAATCCTTTTATGCTCTTAATCTGGTTGTTATAGTTATCGATAGCGCCCAGATCCCGGTTAAAGTTCGTTTTCATGAACGAGCTTATATCTTCCAGATCGGCGGCCAATACACGCGATACGTTACCCGTATTTCCAGATACCCGGTCGGCCGAATAATCCAATGCCGGAACGCTGCTCTGATACTGTTCTACGTTTGCAAAGAAGAACAGCTTGTTTTTAATGATCGGACCACCAATCCGAACACCCTGTGTTTTTTGATCGATAGTAACCGGTGGCAAGCTTCTGCCATCGGCTGTTTTACCGGCCAGACTATTGTTTCTGAAAAGGTAGTAAACCGAACCCGAGAAATCGTTCGTTCCAGACCGAGTTACCGCGTTGATACCGGCTCCCGTAAAACCTGTCTGACGAACATCGAACGGTGCTACGTTCAACTGGATTTCGTCCAGAGCGTCCAGCGAAACCGCTGTCGTACCGGTACGTCCACCAGCGATAGCCGACGAGCCTAATCCAAATCCGTTATTAAATACGGCACCGTCAATAGTAATGTTATTAAAACGGGCATCCTGCCCACCAAACGACTGCCCGTTACCGTAGGCGTTATACTTGGTGATATCAGAAATTGTACGGCCCAGTGTTGGAACCGTATTAATCGTTTCACGACCGTAAGACGTAGCAGCCCCCGTGCGGTTCGAACTGATGATACCGTTACGGTTGCTGGTAACAATAACCTCCGATAGAGCGGTGCTATTATCTACCATCTTAAAATTTACGTCGGAAGACGTACCTAAGTTGGTAGATATGCCATCAACGACCTGATCTTTAAAGCCGACATACGTAGCAGTGATTTTGAACGGTCCACCGACCCGGACTCCAGGAAGCGTGTACCGCCCCGATGCGTTTGTAGTGGTACCATAGCGGCTTCCAGATGGTTCGTGGATAGCGATGACGGTAGCTCCCGGTAATGGGCCACCTTTGTCATCGGTAACCTGCCCTACAATAACCGAGGTTGTTACCTGCGCTACCGCTACGCTTCCAAGAAACGGAGTCAATAGCATACTGCCGATCAGCAAAAAAGCCACTCGAAATTGCAGTAGTTTTCTAGACATAGAAGTGTTTGATTTGGTTAGTAGTCTTACGGACTATCGTTTGATTCTCAAAGAATATCAAGAACAAATATGCTTTATTTTTTTGATCTACAAAAACGCTTCATCTTAAAAAAGTACCACTATATGCACATACACAGACAAAATTCTATAAATAACCCTATTTTAGAATGTTTAGGTTCTATAAAGTGACATTACTATATTATTAACTCAATTTGAGTCAATCAGTGATTTTGCGGCCTAACAATCAGTTTTCCTTGTTTAACTGAATATTTAGTCACCGCACAGGCACTTTAATCCTTATTTTCTGACTTAGTTTTGTCGCGTCAACTTTTCATAAAAAAACTTTTCCAGGTTGTTCAAATTGGTCACGCGGTTAACTTGAATTTTAAGACAACCAGTTACAGGCGCTGGCTAGTATTACGTTTTTTACCATGACACTCTTCTTTCGTCAGGTTGGTGATTCCGGACCAGCCATTGTTATTCTGCATGGCATTTTCGGATCTTCCGACAATTGGCTGACCATTAGTAAAGTGATTGCAAGTCGAGGATATCGGGTCTTTTTAGTCGATCAACGTAACCACGGGCAATCGCCACGCGCCGATGAACACAATTATCCGTCGATGGCCGCCGATTTACGTGAGTTTCTCACCGATCATCAGTTAGATAAACCTATTCTCGTTGGTCACTCAATGGGCGGTAAGGTTGTGATGCAATACGCTATGCTTCAGCCTGATACGTACCAAAAGTTAGTGATTGTTGATATAGCGCCCAAATATTATCCGGTTCATCATGCCGACCTTGTCCGGGGAATGAAGGCTATCGACCTGATGCGTATCAAAAGTCGTAGTGAAGCCGATGCTGTTTTGAGCCAATACGAGCCTATTCTGACGGTACGTCAATTTCTGCTCAAAAATCTGTACAGAACTGAACAGGGCGAATTTGCCTGGCGACTGAATCTTCCGGTTATTGAACGAGAACTGGATGTTGTTGGCCAGGAATTGACTAATCAACGTATCGTTACCGATCCTACATTGTTTATCCGGGGCAGCGAATCGCACTACGTTCTCGACAAGGATATTCCCACTATCAAAAGTATTTTCCCCAATGTTCAGATCGAAACAATTGAGGGAGCTGGCCATTGGGTACAGGCTGAAAAACCGGCAGAATTTGTTGAAGTCCTGATGAAATTTATTGCCTGATGTAAAGGCCAGCCTATGCCAACGCTCTTTCTTATTCCTACGTTGCTTGCCGACGATACGTTTCATCAGGTTTTGCCGCCCCGCATCCGGGACGTAATTGAGGATACTGATACGTATTTTGTCGAAAATACCCGGTCGGCAAGGCGGTTTATTAGTGGCCTGAAAACCAGTCGAGTAATCGACGAAACCACTTTTTTCGACCTCGACAAAGACACGCCACCCGCCGATACGCGCCGACAGATTCAGGAGTTGACCGAACGCAAACGTAACGCGGGTGTTCTTTCCGAAGCGGGTTGCCCTGGTGTAGCCGACCCCGGTGCTACGTTGGTAGGTATGGCGCATACCTTGGGCTGGCGAGTCGAGCCGCTGGTGGGACCATCGGCTATTTTACTGGCACTAATGGCATCGGGCTTGAGTGGCCAGTCGTTCGTGTTTCACGGTTACCTACCTATCGACAAACAGGAACGTATCAGAACGCTACGTTATCTGGAAAAAGAAGCCCAGCAACGGCAGCAAACGCAGATTTTCATGGAAACGCCCTACCGTAACGACGCCCTTTTTACAGACATACTCGCAAGCTGTCAGGCCAACACGCGCCTGTGCGTCGCCTGTAACCTGACGGCTCCCGATGCATTTGTGCGAACGCTGACTATCCGGGAATGGAAAACGCAGGTGCCTGATTTACGCAAAAAGCCAACGGTCTTTCTACTTTTGTAAATAAAAGTCGATAGTCGCTAGTTGTCAGTCTATAGTCACTGACGACTAGCGACTGACAACTAATCTATGGTTCACTCTTTTGAGTTTTCGCCGTTTCAGGAAAATACCTATGTGATTGTCGATGAAGCGACAAATGAATCGGTTATCATTGATCCGGGTTGTTACGATCAAGCGGAGAAAGAGGCTCTAGGCCAGTTTATTGAATCGAAGAATCTTACGGTAAAGTATTTATTATTGACACATTCTCATCTGGACCATGTGTTTGGCGTTGCCTACGTGAAGCGCAAGTTTGGGGTTAAGGCTTATCTGCACGAGCGCGATATGGTTATCTTTAACGACGTACCAACACGCTGCATGGTTTATGGCTTGCGAGGGTACGAGCCATCCGAAATTGATGCTTATCTGCAGGAAGGCGATCAATTTAAGTTTGGGGATACGGTACTGGACGTACTGTTTGTACCGGGCCATGCTCCCGGACACGTAGCGTTTGTGAATCATGCCGAACGATACGTAGTAGGTGGCGATGTACTGTTTCGGGGAAGCGTTGGCCGCACGGATTTTCCATACTGTAACCATGCCGACCTACTCAACAGCATTCGAACAAAAATGTATACCTTGCCCGACGATTACGTTGTATACCCAGGCCACATGGACTCTACAACAATCGGGCACGAAAAACGAACCAATCCGTTTGTGAGGGGGTAACGCGGGCAAGATATCCGCACAGTTAATTTCACTGCGGACATGTTGTCCGCATTACTTATATGTTAAAACACATTCCGAATGCCATGACCTGCGGCAATTTGCTATGCGGGTGCATTGGTATAGTTATGACGCTACGCGGCCACCTGGATACGGCTGCCTGGCTGATTTTCGTAGCCGCAATTCTTGATTTTGGCGATGGCTTTGTAGCTCGTTTAGTAAAAGTTTCGGGGCCTTTCGGGAAAGAACTCGATTCGCTGGCCGACGTTGTTACGTTCGGTGTGTTGCCCGCCATGATTGTCTTCCAGCTTTGCTGGTTCCAGGGATTAGAAGCCATTTCGTACGGCGCGTTTCTGATTGCCGTTTTATCGGCGTTACGTCTGGCAAAATTCAATATTGATACACGGCAAAGTGATCAGTTTATAGGTGTACCCACGCCGGCCAATACGCTATTGATTGCTGCTTTTCCGCTTATGGAACGCTACCAGCCTCAATTTGACGCACTCTGGAAAAACGATACGGTACTGGGCATGCTCATCGCCTTTTCGTTTATGCTGGTTGCTGAGATTCCCTTATTTGCGCTCAAATTCAAATCGTTCGGTTGGGCCGAAAATCGTATTAAATACAGTTTTCTGCTGGCTTCTGTGCTGCTCCTGTTATTTTTGCAGTTCGCAGCCATCCCAATCATCATCCTGCTATATATTCTTGTTTCACTATTTTCTAAAGAGCGAAAGAGCGAAAGCGTGAAAGAGTGAGAGCGCTGAATTTTCGCTCTTTCACGCTTTCGCTCTTTCGCTCTTTGAAATTGCTCTTTCACTCATTTACAATGAAATACATCGCTGAGATCAACATTATGACCCGTTCGGAAATTCTGGACCCGCAGGGCAAAGCCGTTAAGCTTGGATTGCATAACCTTCAGATGGACAACATCGATAACGTTCGCATTGGCAAGCACATCCGACTTGAAGTTGATGCCGACAGTGAGGAACAAGCCCGGTCGACGGTCGATTCAGCTTGCACGCAACTGCTGGCGAATCTTATCATGGAAGAATATTCGTTTGAGTTGCACGCAGCCTAAACAAGGTTACGTAATAGGCGAAAACTGAAACATCTATTTTACGTATCAACTACGGAAGTTTCCTATTTTTGCTTACTTTTTTCCTATAACGAATGAGCACGGTTTACTCAAGCATAAAAGGGTTGGGCTTCTACGTTCCTGATAACGTAGTGACAAATGACGACCTGACCCAATATATGGATACCTCCGATGCCTGGATTCAGGAGCGAACGGGTATTAAACAACGGCGTTATTTCACCTATGGAAAAGATACCAATGCCAGCATGGCTACGGCAGCTTCCTGGATGGCTCTCGATCGGGCCAACGTAGCACCTGCTGAGGTAGATTTAATTGTTTACGCCACGATCACACCCGATTATTTTTTCCCCGGTTCCGCGTTTCTGATGCAGCGCGAACTGGGTATGGAAAATATTGGCGTCATTGACATCCGAAATCAGTGCTCGGGTTTTGTATACGCCCTGTCGATTGCCGACCAGTTCATCAAGACAGGAATGTATAAAACCATTCTGGTGGTGGGGTCTGAAATTCAGTCGACGTTCCTAAACAAAAGCAACGAGGGGCGTGGAGTGGCCGTTATTTTCGGCGATGGAGCTGGTGCAGCGGTTGTACAGGCGACCACCGATCCTGAACACCGTATTTTATCGACTCACCTTCATGCCGATGGTCGTTTTGCCGAAGAGCTGTATGTGCGCGATCCGGGAAGTAGCCGCGAAGGTCGTTGGCTTTCCGACGCTACGTTAGCCGAAGGTAATTACAACGTAACGATGAACGGCAACACGGTTTTTAAACACGCCGTTGTTCGGTTCATGGAAGTGATCAACGAGAGCCTGCAAGCGAACGGCTATAAGCCTGAAGACTTATCATTACTTGTACCCCATCAGGCCAATATTCGCATTTCGGAGTATGTTCGCCAGCAGATGAATCTGCCTGAAGAAAAAGTTTATAACAATATTCAGAACTACGGCAACACAACTGCGGCCTCTATTCCGATTGCGCTAACTGAAGCCTATGAAAAGGGCCGCGTACAGCCGGGTGATTTAATTTGTCTGGCCGCTTTCGGCAGCGGCTTCACCTGGGCGTCGGCGCTGCTGAAGTGGTGATCAACGAATGCCATTACTCCAAGTAATAGCATTCGTAAAACTGTTTAAGTAGGTAGCGGTTTTGTCATGCTGAGGTACGAAACATCTTAAAGTACCCTAACTTGGGGAAGAAGACATTGTAAGATGCTTCGTACCTCAGCATGACAAAAATTACGAAGCAACTTATTCAACGTAACACTCAGCTATTCTTGGTAAGCTGCCGAATAAATAGGTATAACGATGCCCCAATGGCCGTGAGCGACAGCACAATTGTCCAGACGGGTGTTTTGTTTTGTTGCCATTCATCGAGTTTGTGACCCGCCCATACCCCTAACCCAATCGTGCCCAGCATCTGAAAAGCGATGCCGCTATATTGCACAATCGACGTAGTACGTTCGGTAGTTGTCTTCATTACGTCTTTTTTATTATCGTCAGGTTTAGGGGTTTCTGGGCTATTTTCCATAGAAATCAGGCATTAAGTACTAGTTGGCTTATAAAATTCGTTAATTTGGGCTGACGTTCCATATTGCCAGAGCGGCCTGAGACGTTTTAATACGAGCGACCACGCGTTATCTCCGAATGTCCCGCTGTTTTTTTAATCATCCATTTTTATTCCTTGCGGTCTTTGTTCTACTGGCCGACGGACTGGTGTCGTGTTCTCAGTACAGTACCAAACCGATCAGCAAAGGCTATCATAACCTGACGGCGCATTACAACGCTTATGTTATTGCCCGCGATCAGATAAACGAGGCTGAGCAGATTCTGTTTAAAGCACGCCAGGAGAATTACAACCAGGTACTGCCTATTCTGCTTCCCGTCGATTCCAATTCTATTTCGGCGGTGAAACCACAGATTGACGATGCCATAAAAAAAGCCTCGCTCATCCCCGAACGCCATCAGAACAGCAAATGGCTCGACGATGCCTATAATCTCATTGGTCGGGCGCGATTGCTGAAACAGGATTTGCCCAATGCCATTGAAGTGTTCAAGTACGTCAACACCAAAGGCACCAACGAAAATGATAAACATACGGCGTTGGTTGGCCTTATGCGGGCGTATATCGAAGCCAGCGATTATACCAACGCGCTGAACGTAGCAGAATACCTCCGCAATCAGCCACTGAACAAAGTCAACACGCGCGATTTTTACCTGACTAAAGCCTATCTCCATGAGCGACAAGGCGAATATGCTACGTCGGTAGGCATTCTGGAAGCTACGTTTCCAGTTCTGAAGAAAGGAGAAGCAACAGCTCGCCTTCACCTGATTGCCGGTCAGCTTTACGACGTTATTGGTCAGCCAGCCAAAGCGGTCGACCAGTATCGGCAGGTACTACAATCGCGACCAACTTACGACCAATCTTTCTACGCCAACCTCTATGCCATCCAAAGTAACGGCCTGACTGGCGATCAGAAGCGGCTCGCCCAATCGAACGAAACGTTTGAGCGGATGCTCAAGGATCGTAAAAATGAGGATTTGAAAGACAAGATTTATTTTACGATGGGGTTGCTCGAAGCACGTAGCGGCCGGGTCGATAAGGCCATTCAGTTATATACGCAGTCAATTCAGGCAGCGGGTTCAAACACCACGCAGGTTCCGTATACGTATCTGGAAATTGGAAAGTTGTATTACGAAAAGAAAGGCAATTACGACCGGGCTAAAGTATACTATGACAGCGCTTTGGCCTTGATGCCTAAACAATCGCTCGATTACGCTACGTTGGCTGCCCGCAAAAAAACGCTTGACGAATTCGTGCAGTATAAATCAACGATACGTACTGAAGACAGTCTGCTCCACCTGGCGCAGCTCGATTCGGCTGCGCTCAATAAACTACTCGACAAAGTAATTGATCAGCGCGAAAAAGAAGATAAAGCGCAGGCCGATTTAGCCAAACAGATTGTTGATCGTGCTACAAATGGTAATACGAGCGTAGTGCCCGGAGCCACCAACTCAAACCTCCAGCCCGCCGAACGCTGGGCACTTTATAATCCGGTGACACTGAGTCAGGGGCGACAGGAATTTACGACTCGCTGGGGAAATCGCACCCTTGAAGACAACTGGCGACGTAGTAATAAGGAAGCTTCTGCATCGGTTGCCGGATTGAATAGCCCTGTTTCAGGGAATTCGCCCGCTAACTCGATTAATCCAAACTTGCCAGTACAATTGTCTGACACTCCACCAGTTGCGGGTGCTGGCCCAACGAGTCCAGCGCAAGCGAGAATGGCGCAGAAAACTGTTATGAAGAGTCAGATCCCGTTTACGAAAGAAGCTCAGGCAGCGTCTAACCAACGTATCGAAAATGCGCTTTATCGATTAGGGAAGCTCTATAAACTTCAACTTAATCAACCGACGGATGCGATCACTACGTTCGAACAGCTACTAACCCGATACCCCAATACGCTGCAAAAACCCGAAGTATATTACTTGTTGCATCTATCGAACGAGCAGTTGGGTAAAGCATCCCCCTGGAAAGATAAATTACTGGCCGAATTTCCGAATACGTCCTACGCCCGTTTAAGCGGACGTAGCGCCGGGCAAACAACGGATGCCGAAGCGCAGGCCTTGAAAAAGTATACGGCTATTTATGAACTTTATAAAGCCAACAATAATACCGAAGCATTGGCGCAGGCCGAAAATGCACTACGTACGTTTGCCGGTACACAATTAGAAGATAAATTGGCCCTGCTACGTGTTATGCTGGTCGGTAAAATGCAAACTGTAGACGCTTACCGGCAGGCTCTCAACGAATTTGTACGCGACTACCCGGCGAGCCAGCTCCTTCCCCGCGTGAAGGAAATGCAGACGGCCGCTGAACAGGCAACCGCAAAACGAAAGTAAACTCCTGCTGTTCCAGGTTTGTTGTTCCGGATTAGCTGACGAATTTATAAACTGGAACAACAAACCAGAACTTGAAACCCAAACTCTAGAATGGTTGAATTTGCGTCCGGCCCCTATCGGACAATTATCCGAAATCTCTGGCGATATTCCCTGATTGGCATTGCGTTATTGATATTATACGTTATTGCAGTCAGTTACAATTTCCTGTGGCTCTTTGGCGGTATGCCCAGTCTGAAAGCGCTGGAGAACCCGAAAAGCGAAGAAGCGTCAGAAATTTATACCTATGACCAGCAACTGCTGGGAAAATACTACATTGAAAACCGCACACCTATCGAAATTTCGCAGGTGTCGCCAAACGTTACGTCGGCACTGCTGGCTACCGAAGATGCCCGATTTATTAAACACTCTGGTATTGATCCGCGCTCGCTTTTCCGGGCGGTGGGTGGTTTTCTGACCTTCCGTAATGCGTCGAGTTCGGGTGGCGGCAGTACGTTAACCCAGCAAACGGCCAAAAACCTGTTCGATACGCGCCAGGAAGAACTTCGTGGGGCTTTGGGCAGTATCCCGATTATTGGCCTTGTCATTGCCAAAACCAAAGAATGGATTCTGGCGGTACGTCTGGAACGAAACTACACCAAGCAGGAAATCATGATGATGTACCTGAACACGGTTTCGTTCGGTAACAATACGTATGGGATCAAAACAGCCGCCAAAACGTATTTCGCGAAAGAACCTTGGCAGTTAAACGTAGAAGAAGCTGCGATGCTGGTCGGTATGCTCAAAAATCCGACGCTCTATAACCCGCGTCTGTTTGAGCAACGTACTAAAGAACGCCGGAACGTAGTGCTGTCGCAGATGAAAAAATACAAGTTTCTGAGCCAGGAACAGTTTTTTACCTATAAGCGTAAGCCCTTAAAACTCGATTTCAGTGTCGAAAACTCGAACACCGGAATGGGGGCTTATTTCCGGTCGGTGATTAGCGCTGACCTTCGGCAATGGATAAAGAAATATAACGAGGAAAACCCCGACGCCGACCTCGATCTCTATACCAGCGGCCTGAAGATTTATACGACCATCGACTCGCGGATGCAGACCTACGCAGAAGAAGCGGTGATGGCCAACATGCGTGATCAGCAACGGAAGTTTTACGAACACTGGCGCGGTCGAAATCCTTGGGTACAGCGGGACAAAGTCAGAGGTAAAGGCAAGCGTAACGAACGATACGTAGAGATTCCGGGCTTCATTGAAAACGTAGCCCGTCGGACCACACGCTATAAACAACTGAAAGCCGAGTTTGGGGCCGATGAACAAGCCATTTGGCGCGAAATGCGAAAGCCAATCAAGATGAAAGTGTTTGTCTATGGTGGGAAACGTAATGAAAAAGATACAACCTTAAGTTCGCTGGATTCCATCCGTTACTATAAACGCCTGCTAAACACAGGTTTCGCGTCGATAGATCCACGTAATGGTTACGTAAAAGCATGGGTGGGCGGTATTAATTTCAAGCACATGAAATTCGACCACGTGCGGCAAGGACGCCGGCAGCCAGGTTCTACGTTCAAACCATTTGTGTACCTGACAGCTATGGATCAGGGCTTTGTAACGCCGTGCAGCCACCTCGTTGACCAACCCACTACGTTTGCCCACGGCGAGGATAACAATAACGGCCCGGCCTGGACACCTAAAAATTCAACGGGTCGATACAGTTACCAAAGTTTATCGTTACGTGAAGCGCTAGGTCAATCGATTAACACTGTTAGCGCCCAGTTGATTAAGAAAACACGTGCCGCCGAGGTGATCAAATACGCGCACGAAATGGGCATCGAAAGTAAAGATTTGCGAGAAGATCCAACCCTTTGCCTGGGAACAAGCGACGTATCGGTTTTTGAAATGGTAGCGGCTTATTGCGCGTTTGCCAACGGAGGTATCCGGGTTAAACCAGTCATGATCTGGCGAATTACCGACAAAAACGGGAATGTTTTAGCCCAATTTAGCCCGAATGGCAATCAGGTGATTAGCGCGAATCGAGCTTACGAAATGCTGCATTTAATGCGTGGTGCTGTAGAAGAACCAAGCGGTACAGCCCAGCGACTGCGTACCCAGTATAAGTTACTGGAAGGTGGTAACGAAATTGCTGCTAAAACGGGTACTACGTCCAACTATTCGGATGGCTGGTTCATGGGAATGACACAGCATTTGGTTTCGGGACTCTGGGTGGGTGGCGACGACCGCTCTATCCACTTCCGTTCTATTGAATATGGTCAGGGAGGACGTATCGCTATGCCTGCCTGGGCCACATATATGCAGAAAATCTACGCCGATAAAACGTTAACTAATTATCGTCCGGAGCCTTTCCGGAAGCCAAATGATTTCAAGATTGATTGTGGCGGTTATCACATTGATTCTTCACAGCGCTACATTCCGCCGAAGGTGGTACCAGAGGACGAGGACGAAATTTTGCAATAATAGTTTGTAACACAGAGATACGCGGAGAGTAAAAGAGATTCACTGAGGATTACTCTTTGTGAATCTCTTTTACTCTCCGCGTATCTCTGTGTTACAAACTATTTATCAGCAACCTTTGGGGCAAATATCTTGTTACTAATAAGCCCTCACCCTCTTCAAATCGGGCTTCTATGGCTGAGTTTGACTACAAACATGAGTTATCCAAAGTGCCGCATGAACCCGGCGTTTATCGGTATTTCGATCTTACGGGAGAAGTGATTTACGTTGGCAAAGCCAAAGACCTCAGGAACCGTGTTAGCAGTTATTTCACGAATACGAAAAATCATGACCGAAAAACGTTACGTCTTGTCAGTCAAATTCGTAAGATTGAATTCACTATCGTTCATACTGAGTTTGATGCACTCCTGTTGGAAAATCAGTTAATTAAGCGATACCAGCCTAAGTACAACATTCTGCTACGTGATGACAAAACCTACCCGTTTGTCTGCGTCACGAATGAACATTTTCCCCGCGTATTGACGACTCGTCAAGTCGATCGTAAACTCGGTACGTTCTACGGGCCATTTGCCAATCTAAAGCCCATGTATACAGTGCTGGATATGTTCAGTCAACTGTTTACGATACGTACCTGCAATTATAATCTGGCTCCTGATAATATCGCTGCTGGAAAATATAAAGTTTGCCTTGAATACCATATTGGAAACTGCAAAGGACCGTGTGAAGCAAAGCAGTCAGAGCCTGATTATAATAAAGACATTGAGCAGATTCATCATATTCTGAAAGGTAATCTGAAACCGGCTCAAGAATATTTTAAAGGCCGGATGATTGAGGCCGCAGGTGAACTGGCTTTTGAACAGGCACAAGGTTATAAAGAGAAGTTAGACGTACTACAGCGGTTTCAGAGCAAATCGACGGTAGTTAATCCGAAAATTGCGGACGCAGATGTTTTCTCGATCGCTTCTGACGAATCAGCAGCCTATATCAATTTTATGCGGGTTGTGAATGGTACCATTGTTCAGACGCATACTATAGAGATCAAGAAAAAACTTGACGAAACAGATGCTGATTTGCTGGCCATGATTATCGTTGAAATTCGTGAACAGTATGGTAGCCAGGCGAAAGAGATTATAACCAACATTCCGTTGGACATTGATTTAAAGGCAGAAATTACTGTTCCGCAAATTGGCGATAAGAAAAAATTGCTGGATATGTCGCTGAAAAACGTCCTGTACTTCCGGCGCGAACGTCAGGAACGAGCAGCCGCCGAAGCAACGGCTAATGCCAGCAAAAAAGACCGAGTGCTGATTCGACTTAAGCAGGATTTACAGTTGAAAAATCTGCCCGTACGGATTGAATGTTTCGATAACTCGAACATTCAGGGTACGAATCCAGTATCAGCTATGGTTTGCTTTATTGGTGGCAAGCCCGCAAATCGCGAGTATCGACATTTTTCTATTAAAACGGTTGTTGGGCCAAACGATTTCGCTAGTATGTATGAAGTCGTTACGCGCCGATATTCACGCGTGCTCACCGAAGGAACCGACATGCCCGATTTAATCGTCATCGACGGTGGTAAAGGACAGCTTAGTGCGGCCTGCGACGCATTGAAAGCTTTAGATTTATACGGAAAAGTTCCCATTATTGGTATAGCCAAACGGCTGGAGGAAATCTATTTTCCAGAGGATAATCTGCCACTTTATATTGATAAAAAGTCTGAATCACTCAAACTTATTCAGCGTATTCGTGATGAAGCGCACCATTTCGCCATTACGTATCACCGCGATAAACGTAGCAGAAACAGCCTCATCAGTGAACTGGAAAATGTGGAGGGGATTGGTAAAAAGACAGCAGCTAAACTCCTGAAACATTTTAAAGGTGTGAAAAAAATACGCGATGCTACGTTCGAGGAAATTGCTGAAGTAGTCGGTCAGGATCGGGCAAGTAAGCTAAAATCGTATTTTTCTATGCTTGAGCAATAAAAAAATCGACCCAGTTTGTGAGTCGATTCAAGAAATCTTAAAGTATAAAAAAAGCGGCTCGAAAGCCGCTTTTTTATTAGTATTCCCAAAGACCGTGTTCAGTTTCCATCAGTTCATATTCGGTCTGATAGGATTTAAGCAGACCTTCACGGTCGCCATACATACCAACCAGATCAGAATCGTTCGGGTTAGCTACTTTCGTAATCCGACCATAGAACAAACGTAAGTCGAAAGCGTCGGCCAGATTTTTGTGCTGGGCCTGATTTTGCGGGTTGTACCAGATAAATTTCTTTGGATCACTACGGAAGAGCTTGTCCAAGTCCTTGTATTTGAACGACGCGATTGGTTTTTCGTAACCAGCCGTGTTTTTGTCAGCAGGTAATAGAATCGTCACTGTCTGAATGTCATAGTACAAACGAGAACGCTTCCGGTCGAAAATCCAGTCTTCTTTGATTTCAAGAATATTCAACTCTTTCGCGAAATACTCATCACCAGAGAAAGCGGGAGCAGCCTTAGCAACAGCAACCGAATCTTTTTTCGGTTCTTCAACAGGGGCAGCTACGGGAGCTTTCCCTTTTTTACCTTTCGCATTTTTGGCTGTTTTTTTCTTAGGCGTTCCCCAGCCATCATCAGCGGGCTCAGCCGCTGCGGTAGCGGCTTTTTTAGGTGCTCCCCAGCCATCGTCAGCCGTTTTCTTTTTATCGTCTTTTTTGGCGCCCCAACCATCATCGGCTGCACCGTTCTTATTATCTTCAGTAAAACCAGCAGCAATCTCTTCTTTAGACAGACCACCACCTGTGTTAGGAACTAACAGGTTTTCATGAAATTTATCAGGGGTAAGTTTCGTCGTGCACGAATCAGATGTATACGCTTCGATCAAGCCTGCTTTCACGGCCTCCATGAGATATTTTGAAATCTCATTATTTTTAGAGAACATCGACTGATTCTGTTTCTCCTTGAGGTCGACCCGACGCCAAAGAGTTTTCTTCATCATGATGTCGTTCTCGTTGATGCCGCGAACTGAATTCGGATTAGTACCGTTGGTAGCTTTTTCCTGAGCCAGTACGTCACTACCTGCCAGTGCCAGGATGGCAACAGCCAAACCACCAGCGTATCCCACCATTCTCTTTTGTTTCATGGCTGCTATTTGTTGTCAATTCTTAGTTGTTAACGGTAAATAAACCGCTTTAGTACGTTAATAGAGCGAAACTTGTGCAAGTGGAGCCCCCATCGGTACGTCGCTAATTTCACCACGGAAATTCCGGCGTTGTACACCCTCAACTTGAATGACAATACGGTCTCCTGGTTGAGCTTCCTGAGCAATAGCGGCTATAGAACCACCACCAGCCGGTACAGTTACGAACGTAACACGCTTTACGCCACGTACCAGCGAAACAGTGGCACCTGTTGTACGGAAGTTCGCATCGTCTGGTGAATAAGCGGCAAAACTAGGATCAGCTACAGCCTGAATTTTCACGCTACGTGCCGATGACACGGGTACACCACGAGGATCGTTCGCTGGCGTTCCACCTACCGAAATTTGCAAGGTTGGGCGAGGTACTTTATTAACTTTAAAACGTTCTGTTCCTAACAGACTACCCGCATTACTAATATTTAATGCTACGCTAGCGGCGCTTGGCACTACAGTAATTTTCCCCTTTTCGCCAGATGAAACAACAGACGCACCATCAGCTGAAAAGTTTGGATTCCAGAGTGCACCTAATTGAGGACTCTGAATGCTTAACTTATTAGCACAACCCAAATATAAAGGTGGCATGGTTCCGGTTTCAATCTGATAAGATGGTTTCGCTACAAAATACTCAGCTGAAAGAGGTACTGTTTTCAAACCAGCTGGTGTCTGATAGGCGATTGAACCCGTGAGAACCCGGCGAGACAGCCCACTTTTATCGTAGGTACCACCCTGAGCCGTAAATTCAACAATACCTTGTCCATCCTGCATACGTACAGAACCACCATTCAGACTCATACGTGGCTGAATACCCGATGAAGAAGCAGCAAGGAACATCTGACCTTTAAACTTCGTGCCCGCTACAACGACTTTCGAATCCATGCTAAGCATGGCAATAATTTTGTCGAACTTAACATCCTGTGCGCCAACTTTGCTAGCTAACAGGTCAAGAACTTCACCTTCAATCCGACGAATATCCGCTTGTTTTTGGCTCAATACTGCCAAGGCAGCGGGTACTGGTGTCTGAGCAAAATTCAATTCAGCAAAATCTTTCCGACGTTGATCCGGGGACCGGTTTGCGATAGGATCATCCTTGCCGTCTAGCGCCAGTGGTGCGTATTTATTACTTGAGTATTTAGATACATTATCAATATATCCGTTCAACTGGTCCTTCAACTTAAAAGCAGCCCCATTACGAGAGGTTCCTATCATTAATTGAGCTACTTTTTCTTCTTCACTCAAGTTTTTGATATTACCAGACTCATCACGGCCACCACCAGCCTCAACAACCTGTTCTTTTAGTTTATCGACCTCAGCAACAATATCGGACGTTATTTTCCGCACTTCGTCTGCCTGTTTAACAATAGCTAAGTCAGTAGCTCGGTTACCCGATTTCTCTACCGTAGCGCGGATATTATCAACCGTTGCCTGATTGACTTTACTAACCGCCCCAGTTGACTGCTCTAAGCTATTGTTAATAAGTACAAACTTTTCCAGAATGGCCGATGTGACTTGGAGAGCCAACATTGCGGTTAATACCAGATACATCATCCCGATCATCTTCTGACGGGGTGACTCTTTTGAACCTGCCATAAATTATGGTAGTATGAATAAAAGGAGTTATGAAGTTGTAGGGTTAAAGAGTTATAAAGTTGTGTATATAGTTAGAGTTCCCAACTAGGAACTTTACAACTTTGTAACTCTTTAACTGATTTTAGTTTCCACGCATGGCAGTAAGCATGCTGCCATAAACGGTGTTAAGCGAAGCCAGATTACCTGTCAGTTTAGCCAGCTCATTTTTGAACTGTTGTGTATCGCGACTGGCGTCGCTCATGTTTTCCATAGCAGCCGTCAGACTACCATAGAATGCGTTCATTGCTTTGAGGTGCTTATTCGTGTCCTGCAGCTCCAGCTCATAAACGGCATTCAAAGCACCCATATTTTTGGTTACTTTCTGCGTCTGATCACGAAGTTCTTTCGTATCGGCCGTAGCATCAGCCATTGAACTAACCGCCGTAATGGCCGTGTTGTACGACTTGTTCATTTCGGTCAGTGAACTCGATGCGGCTTTTACGTTACGAGCATAATCGTTGGTAGCTACTGTAGCGTCGGTTAGGTCGCCGAGTCTTGATACAGTATCATTCAAATTACGGAAACCAGATCCCAGTTTTTCAAATACATCAGGGGTCACTTTGGCCTGTGCCAGCATCTGATCCATATTAGCGGTCAGGCCGTTGGCTTGAGGAGCTGGTTTGCGTGCTTCACCTTTAAACTCATCGGCTAATTCTGGATAAACCCGTTCCCAGGCGTAATCTGTAGCAGCTGTTGTTGGGTTCGTAAAACTCTGAACAGCATATAAGGCGAAAATAACTACCTCGGTCAGCAGACCTACCGTCAACATAAAACCAAATTGTTCGTTGTGCGTAATTTTTGCCCATGCGCCGAAGATAACGACGGCCGCACCAGCACTATAAATGGTTGGAACCAGACGATCCCAAAAGAAACTTTCTGACTGTTTTGCTGCCATGATAAGCGATTGTTGGTTGGAATAGGGAACTTTTGTATAGGTTAATATTTGAAAATAGGCACAGACCCTTTCCAGAAGAAACGATTTATCTGTGCCTATTTATTATACTTTCTTAGCTGATTTTTTGCTGCTTTTGCTCTTGCTGCTACCACCAACCTTACCGCCACGTGCTGTGGCAGTACGTCCATCAAGATTATCCATTACACAACGGAACCCAATGTACGAACGCTTCTGATCTTCATATTCGTAATAGCGCGTACCTGTTTCGAGGTAGTAAGCAATATCTTTCCAGGAACCACCACGTACTACTTTACGAGGCTCGTCGGCATTCTGGTTGTCGGGATTCATATCCCAAACAATGGCGTTGGAGTTATCGGCGTAGGCGTCGCGGCACCACTCAGCTGCGTTACCAGCCATATTATATAAGCCGTAATCATTTGGGCTATAGGCTGTTGCTGGAGCTGTATATGGATAACCATCGGCGTCAAAATTGCCACGTTGTGGTTTAAAGTTAGCCAGATAGCAACCTTTGCCATTCGCTACGTATGGGTTACCCCAAGGGTATTTAGCTCCGTTTTTGCCACCACGAGCTGCCCATTCCCACTCAGCTTCCGAAGGTAATCGGAAGCGGGGCGAATTAAACTGGCCTTCTTTGGAGCGATAATCGTTATAAAGGTTTGTACGCCACTGGCTGAAGTGTTGTGCCCCTTTCCAACTCACACCCACAACCGGGTACGTATCGAACGCCGGGTGTGAGAAATAATACTCCAGCATTGGGTCGCCATTGTGATAGGTAAAGTCGTTTTTCCAGACGGTTGTGTCGGGGTAGTATTTCGACATGATTTCTTCTTCACCAAGCGTCGAAACAGAGTCGGCCAACAGAGCATTGACGTATTGGCGGTATTCGTGGTTCGAGATTTCGGCATCGTCCATATAGAACGAGCTGATCGTTACCTGTCGGTTCATGTTGATCTGGGTAGCTGCTACGTCTTCATCAGCCTGCCCCATGATAAATGAACCCGACGGAATCAGCACCATACCGTATGGCGTTGTTTGCGAGTATCCTTTACGTTTGGTGGCGGTGATTTCACCATTCGTAACGCCAACTTCGCCATTTTTGCCTCCATTACCGCCAAACTTTGACTTTAGAAAGCCGCAACCTTGCATAAGCAGCACCACTGCAGCGACCATCACTACCCGGGTTGCGTTGACTATTAACCAGTTATACTTCATCATTGTGAGAACTTTTACCTACTTCTTGTGCGAGATCAGACTAAAAACGAAAATCTGTTTGGTTATTGTATGTATTTACCCGTACCAATTTATTTTCTGTCCGATATTCTTTTTACGTCCTTTTTTAAACTGATCGGACTTGATAAACAGCCTTAGCAATAGGCCATCTGACAAAATTAACAGTCGCGCATTAAACACTCTAACAACAATATTGCCAAAATATCTAACGGTAGCTACTGCTTCGCAGAACTATGCAATTTTTTATTCTTTTAATACCGAAAACGGGGGGTACGTATAAGCGGTTTCTTACGAGCATCTATAGTTGGTAAGGCATAAGACACCAGGAGTTCATGTGACGTAGGGCTTTTGACTCGGCCCGTCACAATATCCAGGCAATACCCTACACGTAACGCATTGTTCCGCATGAGGTTTATGCCTACTGTGGCCATAATAGCGTCCTGATAACGATAGCCAACGCCCGCCCAGATTCGATTATCATACGTACCAGTCAGATTAAACGTTACGTTACCCTGACTAGGGGTCGTATATTGAACCAATATAGACGGCTGTACATCAATATTGTATCCCAGACCAAGTCGGTATCCCGCTGTCAGATACATATTTCGATTCAACGGATTAGTTGATCGATCAGTACCGACGTTATATGTGGCTTCGTTGATGTGATTCATACTCACGCCAACCCAATAATCAGTTGTATTGTAGTAGATACCAGCGCCAAAATCGGGACGGGCCTGACTGATCGTACCGGTTGGAATTAAAGGATCACCTACTTCACCGGGCCGCAACTCGCCATAATTATATCCTTTACTAAATAAACCAGCCTGCACACCAATGGCCAACGTACCGTTTTTGAGTGTCATCCGATAGGCATACGAAAGCTGTACAGCCTGATTCCTGACCGCACCCAGCTTATCATTAAGCGCATATATACCTATACCTGACTTGATGTTATCCAGCGGCATATTGTAGGATATAAGCTGGGTGCTTTGTGCCCCATTATCATTGCTCCCAATAGCCTGATAACCCAGATACTGCGTTCGGTGGGTAAGCTGTATTCGTGAAACCCCCTCCGATCCGGCAGCGGCCGGATTATAATAGAGTGGGTTATACATGTATAAACTAAATTGTGGATCCTGCTGAGCTATAGCTGTCGGAACAACTACAATAAGCAGGAAAGCGTAAACGTAGAGTGTGCGAATCATACTACTAAAACAGGATTCGGAGTCGCTGGTTATCAATTAGACAACGCTTTTTACTTTAGGGTCACAGTTTACAAGTTAACGCTGATAAGGCCAAATTATTGGTGTATAAATAAAGACTGAATGCCAGAAATGAGTTTGAACACTCATAGCTGGCATTCAGCCTATACGTATTATTCACTACGTATCAGTTATTCGCTTTTTTAATATAAAGCTCCAGCGCGCCCGTCATTGACGGAGCATTCGGTAAAGGAGCCTCAATATCAAGTGTCAATCCGGCATCAATAATGGCCTTGGCGGTTGTCGGACCGAAAGCGGCCAGACGTGTACCATTCTGATTAAATTCCGGAAAATTGCTCAGTAATGAACTAACCCCCGATGGGCTAAAAAAAGCAATAATATCGTAGCTGTGAATATCCAGATCTGACAAATCGGTCGGTACAGTTTCATACATGACTGCTTCTGTGAAGTGCAGTCCGCTCGTATCCATAAACTCCGGAATATCATTGCGACGGATGTTTGAGCAGGGAAAGAGAAACTTCTCGGTCTTGTGTTTTTTGATCAGATCAAAAAGTTCAGTAGCCGTTTTCGTACCGCTGAAGATTTTCCGCTTCCGAATAACGATGTATTTCTGGAGGTAATTAGCCGTCTGTTCAGATATACAGAAATACTTCATGTCGGCAGGCACCTCGACACGTCCTTCCTGGCAAATCCGGAAGAAGTGGTCGATAGCATTCCGACTGGTGAAAATAATAGCCGTATGCCCCAGAATGTTTATTTTCTGGCGACGAAAGTCTTTAAACGATACACCTTGGATCTGGATAAAGGGCCGGAAATCGATCTGGAGTTTATACTTATTAGCTAAGTCAAAGTACGGAGATTTTTCGTCGGCGGGTCTGGATTGGGTCACTAACAACCGGCTCACACTACTGAGCCGATTTTCGGAAGGATGGATGCTGGTCTCGTTCATTGAATCTCTACTCGGGTCATTCGTTAGTTTGTGGTTTTTTGCGTTGACCTGTACAGCAAAACTTACAATACAGTTAGTTTGTTACCGTGCAAGGTCTGTTGCAAACCATCAACTTCTCATCACAGTGCAAAACGTAAACCGATGATGAGTGGGATCAATTCGACAATACAAAGGTACGAAAATAAATAGAGATTCTTGATAGCCTCCTGGCTACGTATGACCACGTAGAGCAGCGCCAGACGTGCTGTGTAGAAAATAGTGAGTATTGGAATCAATACACTCGGCGACCATTCAACGGTTGGTAAGTTGTAAGCAATAATAGTTAGTAGAATCGTGAAGTAGGCGAAAAAAAGTAATGATGACTGGATTACCTTAAAAAAGTGAACATTGACGATCCCCTGTAATTTATATAATCCGCCAATAATTTCCAGGCTTACGTATTTACCTATCAGGCTTAAGAAAGCAGCGGCACTTAGCAGGAAAAACTCACCCGCGACCCATCCAAGATGTTGTTCGCCCAACAATAACCGTCGCGACGCAAATACGTCCAGGTTATGGCTTTGTACGAAAATGATCAGGTAGGCGAGGATAAAACTTAAATTGAGCACAAACAACGTATTGGTGCCACTAAGTGGGCGATTGATCAGGAAGGATTCCTCTTGAGCACGTAGCGATACTAAATCGCGCAAACTATAAAACCGTAGAAACGCACGGTGGTAGAACGAAAAAAGGAAGGCGTGTGTAGCCAGCAGAAATAATAAACCCAGACCTAAAAAGTTAGTGTAATACTTCTGCGGACGGGGACGAACGCTCAGGTTATCGTCACGTAGCACAACCTGTTTCTGCGTGGCTGATTTTGGGTAACCGATGAATACCTGCTTGCCTTCGATACCCGGCGGTCCATAAATAGTCAGGAAAATCTCCGGCTGGCGATACACGCGAAACAGACTATCGATACGTAGTACCTGCCATTGGTTAGCGCGGAGTTTTCGTTTAAGAGCCGCATTGATGAACAGATAGCCGTCCTCCTTTGTCGAAATCAGTAAACTATAATGCCGATTGCTTTCGAGATCAACGTAAGCACTCAATGCAATCTGATTGGCGTGCTGTTCAACGATATACGGAATGTAAGCCTTGGCTCCTTCATCATAAACCTGAAAATCATCTCGAAAGTCATGAACGGGATAATAGCGTCCTTCCGGCCCAATACCCGAGTTTCGAGTTTGGGCCGTGGAGATAGAAAAAAGAAAGAGCGAAAGTGTGAAAGAGAGAAAGAGCGGTGACAAAGAGTGCCGCAACGGATGTTGAAAGAGCGAAAGAGCGAAAGAGCGGAAGTGTGAAACGGTAATACCACCGTCCATCTGCACACTTTCGCTCTTTCGCTCTTTCAACATCCGTTGCGGCACTCTTTCGCTCTTTTATTTTCCTAAAGCTTTCAGCATCGTATCGCCGATCAGTGCTGGCGATTCTACTACGTGGATACCGCATTCGCGCATGATGGCCATTTTAGCGGCAGCCGTATCGTCGGCACCACCCACAATAGCTCCAGCATGGCCCATCCGACGACCTTTAGGAGCGGTTTGACCAGCAATGAAGCCGACTACTGGCTTCCGATTTCCGTCGGCCTTGATCCAACGGGCTGCTTCGGCTTCCATGCCACCACCAATTTCCCCAATCATGACGATGGCTTCAGTATCGGGGTCATTCATCAGTAACTCAACGGCCTGTTTGGTGGTCGTCCCAATAATTGGATCGCCCCCAATACCGATAGCCGTCGACTGACCCAGTCCAGCTTTGGTCAACTGGTCAACCGCTTCGTAGGTCAATGTACCTGATTTTGAAACGATACCAATCTTACCTGGCTTGAAAATAAAAGCAGGCATGATACCTACTTTACATTCACCGGCCGTCATAACGCCGGGGCAGTTAGGTCCAATCAGGCGCACATCTTTGTCGGAAATGTATTTTTTCACACTGACCATATCTTCCGTCGGAATTCCTTCAGTGATGCAAATAATGACCTTGATACCGGCCTCAGCGGCTTCCATAATGGCATCGGCAGCAAAAGCGGGCGGCACAAAAATGATCGATACGTTAGCACCGGCCTGGTCTACAGCTTGCTGAACCGTGTTAAACACGGGCCGACCCAGGTGCGTTTGCCCTCCCTTGCCAGGTGTAACACCTCCAACTACGTTGGTGCCATATTCAATCATCTGATTGGCATGAAAACTGCCTTCCGAGCCGGTAAAGCCCTGGACGATAACTTTGGAGTCTTTGTTTACTAAAACACTCATGACGGTTTTTGAAATCGTTGGCGATACGGTTTTTTAATGAGAAAAAACTAAACGGTAAACAAAATTAGCCTTTCTGAAAAGCTACTGTCTTTTCGTTTACCGAACCGATTTACGTCTTGTAAAAAGTTGGGCAAAAGTAGCCGAAACTTCGTAAATTACGTGATGATTTTTTCACACATCCTTTCCGGCTCCATTTTGGCTGGAGCAGGCTTTGGCGTGTTTTGGCACTTTTTCGGTCGCATTTCCCTATTTAACCGGTTGCTGTGGGGCTTTTTTTTGCTGACAACCTCTCTGGCCGCTATCATTAGTGTGCTACTTTTTGCGGGGAATGAGTCGCTTGAAACACTTCATCACTCCATGATTGTATTATCTGATACGTTGGGAGTAGTTTGTGTAGTAACGGCAGTGTACGCGCTGCTCAATCAGCGCACGCTATCATTGCTGACGTTTATTGCAACGATCCTGTTTGGTCTTTTCCTATTTATCAGTCTTTTGCTGCCCGACGCACGCGTTTTTACACCAATTGTGCCATCGATGGGAATTCTGGTACTGATGCTGCTGGCTGTGTTTGCGCTGCTGCAACGTAACAAACGAGGTTTATGGGTTGTTATGGCGGCTATGGCAATGGGCCTGGCCACTAAAGCTGACGCTTTCAGAAGTGTAATCCACCCCACCGATTTTTATCATTATGCCACTACGTTAACGCTGTGGTTCTTTGGCAAAGCGGCCCAATGGCGGGCCGGAATTCGGTAGCTTGCCAATACGTAGCAATACCTTCACTAGAAATTTCACGTAACGCCTAACCAATTCCCTGCTCAGGTGGTTATCCTCCTGCATTAATTTTTTGAGACTCAACGACTGTGAATTTACTGGAATTAGCACACGACCCGGTTGAGACGGCGCGGGCCGCCCGACTGGTCTACAGCAATGATACCATGCCTGGTATTCGTCGGCAACGTAACGGCGATACGTTTTCATACCTCGACACCAAGGGAAACAAAGTTCACGACGACGAAATATTAGCCCGGATTCGTAGCCTTGCCCTCCCTCCTGCCTGGCAAAATGTATGGATAAGTCCTAAGCATAATAGCCATTTACAGGCAACGGGGATTGACGACCGCCACCGAAAGCAGTATCGCTATCATCCCAAATGGAACGCCATTCGAAGCGAAACTAAATTCTTTCGGATGGCTGCTTTTGGAAAAGCGCTACCACAACTTCGAGAGCGAATTCATAAAGACCTAAACCAGAAATCTTTATCACGCGAGAAGGTCATTGCCATTGCGCTAAGTGTGATGGAGCAGACGCTGATTCGAATTGGTAATGCGGCCTACGAAAAAGATTATGGTTCATATGGTTTAACAACGCTGAAAAACCGCCATGTGCACCTGAACGGCACAGAGCTTCGGTTTAGTTTTAAGGGTAAGAAAGGAATTTACCACGACATCGCGCTCCAAGACCGCAGACTGGCCAAACTGGTTAAAGCCTGCCGCGATATTCCCGGTAAAGAATTGTTTCAATACATCGACGAGGCTGGAAACCGTCATCCAATCGATTCGGGCATGGTCAATGATTATTTGCGGGAAACAATGGGCGACGATTTTTCGGCTAAAGATTTTCGCACCTGGGCCGGCACAGTCAACGCGCTACGTCTCCTGGTTGAGTTGGAACCCTGCGAAAGTGAAAAAGAACTGAAGAAAAACGTGAATACCGTGCTCGATGAAGTAGCCAGCAAATTAGGAAATACACGTACCGTTTGCCGAAAACACTACGTTCACCCACAGATTCTGGAAGCTTACGAATGTCAGGATTTGAATCCGTATATCCAACGTAGCAGCCGGTTCCGCAAAACCAGCCCGCACGGTCTCGACGGCGTGGAGAAATTACTGCTGACGTTTCTAAAAGATCACGTTAAAAAGGTTGTAAAAAAACCGGTTCAGGCAACGTAGTGCTTTACTGCGTGGCTTTCACCCAACGGTCATTCTCGCAGTTAACGCATACGGGATGACTGTCGAGGCCGAACGTTTGTACGTTACCGCACAAGCAACATCCATAAACACCCGGTTCACTAATGGTTTCAACAGCCTTTTTCAGATCATTTGGTAAAATGGGTAGTCCAGATCGTTTGCCGGGACCATCAAATTGAAATATGCTGACCTCACCGGTAGGTTCACGAATAGCGTATTCTACTTCGCCCAGTTGCCGAATTCCAGCCAGACGCAGCTCGATAAACAATTCGTCCTGCGTTAGGTCTTCGTCTTTGAAATTATTAATCAGAATACAGCCATTTTCAATGACGTAGACAGGCTTGCCTTCCAATGTTTCCCGCACTCGGCGATTTTTGTCGGATAGTAGTGTAACTAGTTTATAGCAAATCATCATCACAACAAACACCACGATGGCAGATGCCATCGGTACGTCATGATAAAACATAGGGTCACCCGCAGCCGACCCCAAACCAATTACCAAAACAAGCTCAAATACAGATAGTTGCTTAATCTGACGCTTCCCAGAAACTTTAAGGGCGATCAACAGAATCAGAAACATGCAGAGCGTCCGAAGAGCGACCTCGCCCAGATATAACCAGGGAAAATCGTCGAGCAACATTCGCTCCCAGTCGAAAGGTTTGACCGGTTCTTTCATGATACTAATTCAGGATAGATTTTACGTAGTACTCCACGGCTGCAAGGTTTCTGGCGGCAAAAGGAGATGATTTGTTTGAGTGTAAAGCGTGACAAAAGCCAGTTTATTTCCGCTCTGGCGCACTGTCTTTCCGAATCTTCATGCTCCGGTTTTCTGCCCATTCCTCGGCTTTTGACGTAGCAATGGCAATCGCCCGATCTTCGGGAGCGCCTTCCGTGAGCAGCGCATTCGCGATTTCGATGGCTTTGTTTCGAACGGGAGCCATGAAATTCTTCAATGAGTTTGGATATTCTTTTTTCGACCAGGGCATAGCTGTTGAGTTATTGATACGTATCATCAATAACTCAGACAACCACCAAGTGTTTTACAAACCTAATTCCTGGGAGATCGTACTACTGAGCCGAAGTAGTTCTATTTCAGCGGCTTTTGCATTGTATTCTGCTTCAATCAGACGCGTTTGACCATCGATAGCGGTACGTTGTACGTTTCGAAATTCCACGAACGTAGAGTTACCAATTCGGTACCGGTCATATGCAATATCGACGTTCTGGTTGGCCAGTTGATTATTCTGAACTTCCAGATTAAGCAGTTTCAGGCTATTCTGATAATTATGATATGTTTGAGCTACAGCCGACTGCAACTGTAATTTCTGGGTGTCTATCTGATCTTGCGCAATAATGGTGTTAACCCGGGCATTCTGAATCTGACGCTTCAGGTTATACCCGTTAAAAATCGGTATAGACGCTACTACGTTGTAGGTTACTGCACTGGTACGTCCGGTAGCAACACCAAAGCCACCCTGGTTGTCAATAAATTGATAGTTATATCCCGTCTGGGCCGTAACGAGTGGTAATTGCTGAGCCTTTGCGATTTCAACGTTCAGGTCGGAAACGCTTCGATTCAATATGGCAGCCGCCAATTGTGGATTATTGGTTGACAGCGATTGTTGCAAAGCCTCTAACTGCAAATCTGTCCGGGCAATAATGGTGTCACGAATGGCGAATTCAGTTTGCGGGTCACGTATCAGCAGTGTGTTCAGAATGATTTTGGCGTTACGTAACGCCTGCTCCTGCGAAAGTAAGGCCGCACTGTCGGTGTTATAATCGACCTGAGCGCTCAGGAAATCAACTTTCGAGCGTGTTCCTACTTCATAATTGGCCCGGGCCAGTTCGAGCCGTTCCCGCGAAATATCAAGTGCCTGCGTAAAGGCAATCAGCCGCTGGAGATGCCGTACTACGTTATAATAACCGGTGGCGATATTGGCAACGGTAGCCTCAACATTGGCTCGGGTATTAACCGTACTTATCTGAAGCAACTGTTTGAGCTGTGTATAAAAAGTTCGGCGGGCATAGCCATTAAAAACAGTATAATTCAGGTTTATACCCACGTTGGAGGCCCGGTTGAAAACGCCAGAGCCAATACGTTCGGGCTGAAGGTTACCAATCGTAGTTTGCCGAAAACTTTGCAGACTTCCGTTCGAGTTCGCGTTGCCGGTCAGTACAGGCAAATAGCCAGCATTGCCTTTTGTGTAATTGTTTCGGGCAATTTCTTCCTGCGAGCGATTGATACGTATCTGATAATCTTTGTCAATTGCCTGTTGTACAGCCTGTTGCAAAGTAAGTACTTCGCCCGGTTGTGGAATCGTAGCCACGGTAAAACTCCGTTGCTGAGCACGTTGGATGGCGTTTGGTGTTTGTTGAGCAGAGACCGAAAGAGGGAGGCAAGCAAAAAAAAGCCAGTGGCTGAGTTTCATTGAATTAATGTTAGCAAAAACAATACAACAAAAGTAAGGGAATCTGCGATTGGCCCGTCAGTTTATCGGCCTTTCGTTTATCTTGCAGCCTTTGTTCCCAAACACCATGAAACGTATTTTCCTGCTGCTTTCTACTCTTTCGCTGCTTATTTCCAGTTGTTCCTTCAAAAAAAAGGCGGATTTACTCGTCACGAACGCCCGTATCTACACGGCCGATTCGAGTTTTTCGATGGCCGACGCGTTCGTTGTTAAAGACGGAAAATTTCTGGCGGTCGGCACAGCCAAGGCGCTCGCCGACGAATATGAAGCGGTTACCCAAGCCGATCTCGGTGGCCTGCCTGTTTACCCCGGTTTTTATGACCCTCATTCTCATTTTCTGGGGCTTGGGCAAGTGCTTGATCAGGCCGATCTGGTGGGTGCGGAGTCGTATGATGAAGTCATCGAACGACTAAAAACGTTTTATCAGGCTCATCCCAATGTTTCCTGGCTCATGGGTCGAGGTTGGGACCAGAATGACTGGCCCGAGAAAGCCTTTCCGACAAAAGAAAAACTGGATGCTGCTTTCCCGCATGTTCCAGTGGCGTTGATACGTGTTGATGGGCATGCATTGCTTGTCAATTCAAAAGCCCTCAAGATGGCCAACGTAACGGAAGGGTCAAAGACACCAGGTGGCGAAGTTGTATTACAAAACAACCAGCCAACGGGAGTTTTGGTTGATAATGCGATGCAATTCATAAGACGAGTGATTCCCCGCCCCGATGTTGCCGACAAAGCTCGAATGTTTCTTAATGCGCAGAAAGCCTGCGTTGCTTTGGGTTTGACAACTGTATCTGACGCAGGAATAAACCCGGACGAAATCAACCTGATTGATAGCCTGCAACGTACCGGAAAGCTCAAAATTCGGGATTACGCTATGATTAGCCTGGGCGAACCAAATTTGAATTACTTCCTTCAACGCGGCCCCTTCCAGACAGACCGGCTCACGGTACGTTCGTTCAAACTTTATGCCGATGGAGCGCTTGGTTCGCGTGGAGCCTGCTTACGCCAGCCCTACAGTGATCGTACCGAAACGGGTGGGTTTCTGCTGCTAAGCCCTTCCGAATTGGAACGTATCACTACGCTTCTCATTAAATCTAAATTTCAGGCAAATACGCACTGCATCGGCGATTCGGCCAATCATCTGATGCTCGATTTATACGGCAAACTGCTTAAGGAGAAAAACGATCGTCGGTGGCGTATTGAACACGCGCAAGTGGTATCGCCTGAAGACGTTAGAAAATTTGGTCAATTTTCGATCATTCCTTCAGTTCAACCTACCCACGCTACGTCGGATATGTACTGGGCGGGCGACCGGCTGGGGCCTGAGCGCGTGAAAGGAGCTTACGCCTTTAATGATTTGATGAAACAAAATGGCCTGATTGCGTTCGGCAGCGATTTCCCGGTCGAAGCTGTTAACCCTATTTTTGGTTTTCACGCAGCCGTAGCCCGGCAGGATGCAAAAAATTATCCGGCTGGCGGCTACCAGATTGAAAACTCCATCGACCGTAAATCAGCCCTACTAGCCATGACTCGCTGGGCTGCTTACGCCTGTTTCGAAGACCATCTGCGCGGCTGCATCGCACCCGGCAAACAAGCCGATTTTGTAGTTCTCGACCGCGACATTATGACCGCTCCTAACGAACAGTTACGTCAGACCAGTGTAAAACAGACCTGGATTGGTGGTGAGCGGGTGTTTTAATTCACGGCCTGAATCTGATACGTTAGTTTGTTAAACGTAACGGTATCACCCATTTTTTTACCTGATAACGACGTAGCAATCGGCGATGCGGGTGAAACGGCGAAGTAATCCTTTCCCGCCAGCAGCATTTTCCCAGCGCTGATGCTGATAAAAAACGTACCGCGATTGGTTATCACTAAACTTCCGGGCTGCACCGTTTCGTAATGTTTCTCTACAATGAGTCGGTTTACGTCCTGCTGTAGTTTTAAGGCCTCGGCCAGCAGTTGGGCGTGGCGGTCGCGTTCGAGTTGCGCCATCGCTCGTCCCGTCTCATATTTGTCGCCAGCACTACTTTTGGATTCTGAATTAGCGGCTTCCTGAGCTGCTTCCATAGCAATTCGCGCGGTATCGATACGTTGCTGGACATAAGCTTCACATAAGCCCAAAAGCGCAATTTTCGTTTCTTGATACGTATCGGTCACGTTATAGATTTTTCTTTTTTAACTCGTTTACCGCAAACGTAGCAGCCCGCGCTGTCAACGCCATAAACGTAATGGATGGATTCTGAGAACCGGTTGATGTCATGGCCGCACCGTCAGTAACGAATACGTTTTTTACTGCATGAAGTTGATTATGAGCATTCAGCAACGACGTTTTCGGGTCGCGACCCATACGTACTCCACCCATTTCATGAATATCAAGGCCGGGATTGCGGTTATCGAGATAAGGCGAAATCCGCACGCAACCTGATTGTTCGAGCATATCGGCTCCCTGTTCCAGAAAATCTTTGGAAATTTTCTGGTCATTGTCAGTGTAGTCAACGGACGTAACGAGTTGAGGTATTCCCCAGGCATCTTTCTGGTCAGAACTCAGTCGAACGTGGTTTTCGTAGCGAGGAACCGTCTCAGCCTGAATCATCATGTATACATTCCAGGCACCCGGTCGGGTTAGTTTTTCCTTGAACTCAGCTCCAAAACCGGCCTGAGCGTTTCCCCTACCCCAGTTTGTCCGGGAAGCGCTAAAAGCGACCATATACCCCCGCTGGAAATCCATTTCCTGCTTGCGAACATTCCGAAAATTAGGCATAAACGCCGTAGTTGGCCGCCGACCGTGATAATACCCATCCTCGAAACCCTCATAATCAGCCGTAATGCTTCCTCGATAATTGTGAAATGCTACGTAGTGACCCAGCAAACCGTTGTCATTACCTAATCCTTTTGGGAAACGACGAGAGGTTGAATTGAGCAACAGCAAATTAGTGTTCAGACAGGCAGCATTCACGAAAATAATTCGGGCAAAATACTCCGTCATTGTCTTCGAGTGTGCATCAATCACCCGAACGCCCGTCGCTTTCCCCTTTGTGTCATCGTAAATAATGGAATGAACTACTGAATCAGGACGTAGCGTTAACTTCCCAGTTTTGGCAGCCCAGGGCAACGTAGCAGAGTTCGAACTAAAATAGCCTCCATACGGGCATCCTCTATAGCACAAATGTCGAGCCTGACACTGCCCCCGCCCCTGATCGAAGTGAATTTGCTTAGGCTCAGTCAGGTGGGCGCAGCGACCAACAATAACGTAGCGATCTTTATACCGTTCGGCAACGCGCTTCTGGATGTGTTTCTCGACGCAGTTCAACTCCCAGGGCTTCAGAAATTCGCCATCAGGCAGCGTTTCCAATCCATCTTTATTACCACTGATACCTACGAATTTTTCAACGTGGCTATACCAGGGCGCTAAATCTTCATAACGTATCGGCCAGTCGATAGCCGCACCGTCACGAGCGTTGGCTTCAAAATCGAATTTGCTCCACCGCTGTGTCTGACGCGCCCAAATCAACGACTTCCCGCCTACCTGATACCCACGGATCCAATCAAAAGGTTTTTCCTGTACATAAGGATGCTCGGCGTCTTTCACAAAAAACTGCTGTGTGCTCTCATCTAAAGCATAACATTTGGTTGCAATCGGGTTGGCTTTATCGAATTCGTCGGGCATTCGATTTCGGTGGGGGAAATCCCAGGGGTTCAGCTGCGCCGTTGGGTAATCTGTAATATGCCGAACATCGCGCCCGCGTTCCAGCACGAGCGTTCGTAACCCTTTTTCGCACAACTCTTTAGCTGCCCAACCTCCGCTAATTCCCGAACCAATTACAATGGCATCGTAGGTAAGGGCGGCTTTTGCATCGCCGTTGATATTCATGTAGACTAGTGGGTTTAGAAAGTGAATATAAGAAAACCGTTTGACAATATATTTTTTGTTAAAAAATTTGACAATAATTCTATTGCCATTACTTTTGACAATAAAATTATTGCTAAATGAGAAATATTATTGGACAGGCGGTTTCAGGAAACGACTTTTTTGAGCGGCCACAGATCGTACGGAAGATTCGTCGGGCTTTGCGAGCATTTAATTGGGTATATCTATCTGCCCCAAGACGTGTTGGTAAAACGTCTATCATGAACCACCTTCAGGAAAACCCTGAAGCTGACCAACAGTACGTTTATGCTATTACTCAGTCAATTGATTCGGTAGATGGCTTCTATAAAGAACTGGCAAAGCAGGTTATTGATAGCCCCGCTTTTCGCACGATGTTGAAAGTAACCGATACGTTAAAGAAGGTCGCCAGTGCGCTACTTCAACGCATAAACCTGAAAGTTTCTGTACCGTTCTTGGATCTTTCACTAGATAAAGGAGAGCCAATAAACTTTCAGACCGATTTTGAAAAAATGCTGGAAGAATTGGATCTCGACGGTGGCAAACTAATTATTATGGTCGATGAGTTTACTGAGACCATTGATAATATTATGCTGAAACATGGAAAACAGGAAGCTCGGCGATTTCTACAGCTTTTCCGTGAATTAACCCACAATCGCAAACTGACTAGTAAAGTGCAGTTTCTGCTGACGGGTTCTATTTGCCTGCAACCATTAGTCAAGAAACTTGAAGTTAGCGACCTTGTCAATCAGTTACAGTACATCGACGTTCCTTCGCTGACTGAAGACGAAGCCTGCTCACTTTTCCGTCAACTTATTGGGCCGGAGGATATTCAAATTGATGAGGATACGATTCGTTTCACTCTACAGAAAATTGACTGGTTAATGCCTTTTCATGTTCAATTATTAGTACAGGAGATTATCGACGTATTTGAAAGTAGTGGTAATCCAATTGATCAAGCCAAAGCAGAACAGGCATACCAGCAGATTTTTCATCAGCGAAACAAAATCTATTTCGAACAGTATTACGAACGGCTGAAAAAGCGACTTGAACCCGGAGCTGAATATCAATTTGTGCATGACGTATTGAATCGGGCTACTGAGGAATCACCATTGGAAAAATCCGTCGTCCATGACTTGGCAGTTAAGTACGGCATCACCGACAATTATAAGGCTACCGTCGAATCACTGGAATATGAGGGTTATCTGCATCAAACAGCCGATGGAACAGCATATCGTTTCAATTCGTCTATTCTCAAAAACTGGTGGAAAAAATATGTCTGCTAATTCACAACCGCTCATTGCGACCATCTATAATCCGCACAACCAGAGCAAAGAAGCCCTGATTGCCGGGTTCATTGCCCGTAAACAGAAATTCGAGCGAATTTTCCGGGATATACGCGACTCGACAATGACTAAACCCGAGCAGCATTATCTAATTCAGGGGATTCGGGGCATGGGCAAAACGACGCTGTTACTTCGTATCGCTTACGAAATCGAAAACACGCCCGAACTGCGCCAGCGTCTAATTCCAATTGTATTCAACGAAGAAGAATATGGAATTGGCTCGCTGGCCGATGTGTGGGAACGTACCGCTCAATATCTTGGAGAAGCCGACATAGCATTCGCCGATTTGTATGACAACGTAACAAAGCTGTATGGGCAGGATGATTACGAACAGAGGGCTTTCCAGGCAATTATTGACGCATTACAGAAGCAGAATAAAAAATTGCTGTTGCTGATTGACAACATAGGAGACGTACTGAAAAAGTTAGATACGCAGGAAGAGAAACGATTGCGTGAGATACTACTTACTACGTCCGAATTGCGACTCATTGGTGCTACGTCGGTAGCCATTGAACAGGTACATGATTACACCAAACCGTTCTATGAGTTCTTCAAAATGATTCATTTAGAAGGACTTGCCAAACAGGAAGCTATTGAACTCTTTCTGAAACTGGGTGAGACGTATCACACCGAAGCTGTCCAGCAATTGATTGAACGCCAACCGGGACGTATCGAAGCCATCCGCCGACTCACAGGTGGAGTCATACGAACGATGGTGTTATTATTTGAAATCTTGGTTGAAAATGGTTCCGGCTCAGTTTTCCGCGATCTGAACATACTACTCGACCGTGTAACACCTCTCTACAAACACCGCCTGGACGACTTACCTGCTCAACAACAGAAAATTGTAGCCGCACTCGCTCAGGCATGGGATGCTGCCAGCGCTAAAGAATTAGCCCAAGTAGTACGTCTGGAAAGTAAAGTAGTATCGGCGCAATTGAAGCAGCTGATTGATAATAACGTAGTAGAGAAAGTAGAAACAAAAACCAAAAACCACCTTTATCGACTCGATGAACGCTTTTTCAACATCTGGTATTTAATGCGTTTCGGCCGGAAAACAGACCAGCGTGTCTTATGGCTGATACGTTTTTTTGAAACGATGTTTGCAGGTGATGAAGAATGGATGCAAGAACGTATTGATGGACATTTAAAAGCAATGGAAGTTGGTACTTTGGATCCCGAAGCAGCTCTGTATTTAACGACAGCATTTAGCACTATTATTAAAGATGAAGAAATAGAAGATAAATTAAAAAAAACAACGAGAATATATTTGATAACAAAGGGATATAACTCACTGGCAGCCAATATAACCTATTCCAAACAAGAGCAAGTAACTGAGATAATCCATTCAGGCAAATACGCAGAAGCAATTAAATTTTTATCGAGTTTTAATAATAAAAACGAAGCAATTTTATTAGACTTATCAGCTTGCTATTTAATGAATGATGAAACGTTATTAGCTGAAGAGAACTTAATTAAATCATTTACAGATAAAAAAGAGTATTTAATAAATGATATAAATGACCATCAATCGGTTAGTTTAGCAGCTGTAATTGGCTTAGTAAATGGGGTTAAAATTGACATAGAAATTAATGGTGAAGTCAAGAAGAACTTATTCAGTACTGATAAATCAAGAATTGCTGCGGAAATAGCAATTCAATACTTCACAAATAAATTAGCAAATAGGAAAAATATCAGTTTTTCCATTGTTGAAAAATTCATTCAAAAAGCGGTAAATACCGTGAAGGATATAAGGGCTTTTTTCGTCTATGATATAATTAACCTATGGAATGATTACTACTTAACTAGCTATACATTAAATAAATATATAGATGGTATCCTTTCACACTTAAATAATAAAAACTCTATTTTCAATGATCCTCTTAACCGCTTAACAAAAGAGTTTTTAGAGCTCCTCCTCGCTAAAAAACAATACCACACCGCATACAACTATTTCCAGCAGGAAGAATGGCAGTTGAAAGACCGCTTCAAGCCCCTTTATTACGCTACGTTGCATTTCTTAAAAGATGAATATCCAACTGATTACTTGCGGATGGGCTCAGAGTTAAAAGAAACTGTCGATGACGTACTGTCTGAAGTGGCGCAAATGGCTATTGATTACGCTTAGGGAAGTCACTTACAAAATCGAAATAGCCTAACTTTACAGCCATTCTAGCAAACACTGGGCTAATTTATATGGAAACTGTTGCTACGTCTCCACTTCCGGTTCCCCGACGGGCAGGTTTACCAATTTTGGGTAACACGCTCGCTTTTCTATATAATCCGTTAAAAGCGTTACGTTCACTTCGGCAGGAATACGAACGTATCGTGCATCTTCAGATTGGCGGTCGTAATCAATATCTGGTGTTCAACCCCGAAGATGCCAAGCATATTTTGCAGGAAAATCATCGGAACTACGGCCGGTCGCCCGCGTTTGAAGTGCTCCGAATTTTTCTGGGAAATGGCCTGCTAACCAGTGATGGCGATTTCTGGCGTCGCCAACGGCGATTGGCTCAACCCGCTTTTCATCGGCAAAAACTGGCGGCTCTGGCCGAAACCATGATTTCGGAAACCGCCGACTGGATTGACGAACTCCAGCAACTCCCTCCCCATAAACCCATTAACATGTCTCAGGCGTTTATGGACGTTACGATGCGTATTGTTTGCAAAACACTGTTTGGCTCTGATACAGCCGGGAAACTGACTGGTTTATCGCAGGCGCTCGATACGCTGAATTACATGGCTAACCGACGTCTCTTGTCGCCGATTCGGGTGCCAATGCACTGGAAGACCCCTTCGAATAATCGTTTTCGGCAGGCCGGTCAACTTGTCGATATGTTCATTTACGAGGTAATAAATGCTCGACGTAAAAATCCGTTGACCGAAAATGAGCAACGTAGCGATCTGCTCGGTATGCTGCTCAGCGCTGAAGACGAAGAAACCGGCGAGCGCATGTCAGACAAGCAATTGCGTGATGAATGTGTTACGTTGTTTTCGGCAGGCCACGAAACCACGGCCGTGTCGATGGCATGGACAATTTACCTACTGACACAGCATCCCGACATACTGTTACGTCTGCAAACAGAAGTTCAATCGGTGCTGGGCGATTCTCGTGTGCCACCGTCAGATGTTTTTCGGGCGCTGCCTTATACGTTACAAGTCATCCAGGAGTCACTACGTTTGTATCCACCTGCCTGGATCATGAGTCGATTGGCTCATCAAAATGACCATATTGGTCCATATATTATTCCGGCGGGATCAACGGCTCTTGTCAGCCCGTATATTCTCCATCGCAACCCGGCGTCCTGGTCTGATCCTGAGCGATTCAACCCGGATCGATTCGCGCCGGGTGGTGAAAAAGACCAGGCTCATGCCTATGCTTACGTACCGTTTGGCGGTGGACCACGCCTGTGCATCGGCAATCAGTTTGCGCTTATGGAAATGCAGATTCTGCTGGCAATGCTCGTTCGGAAATTCAGGTTTAGTCAGGTAAGCAGTCAGGTCATAAATCCTAAACCATTGATAACGTTACGTCCAAATCGGCCTATTTACGCACAATTTACGTAATACTGCAATTATACTTTTCGAAGAATCTTTGTTTTAAGCCGTTCCACGAATTAAGTAAAAAGTGAATCAATCAACCCCTTACCTTTTATCCAGTGTCAGACTCGTGAAACAGATTTGCATCTTTCTTAGGAGCACTTGACATTCTGGTATGTATCCTCAAACTTAGATAGTCCATTGATGTTCTTAGTTTATTCACCTTAAAGGCGACACAATGAGACTACAAATTCATGCTGTGCGATTCACAGCCGATCAGAGCCTGTTAGATTTCATCCAGGCTAAACTCGACAAGTTGGATACCTTTTACGACCGGATTGTTAGCGGAGAGGTATTTTTAAGGCTCGAAGGAGCCGATTCCAACAAGGTTAAGGAAAAAATAGTCGAAGTTCGATTGTTGATTCCGGGTAAAGAGTTGTTCGTGAAAGAACACGACAAAAGTTTCGAAAGCGCCACCGACCGCGTGATGGATGTCCTGAAAGACAAACTCGTTCGGTGCAAGCAAAAACGAAATGACATTTCCAGTCCGGCCATAACCCAGGCCAAATTCATGCAGGAAGAAGAGGTCGTTGAAACCGACGAGTTATAACCAATTTGCTAATCCAAGAAAGCCAAAAGCCACCCGTTCGGAGTGGCTTTTGGCTTTTATATAATTGCTGAGCGAAGACCGAATTACAGCGAAAACGATTCTTTGATTTTATCAATGGAATCAAGTTTTTCCCATGTAAACAACTCAACCTCAACTTCAACTTCTTTCGTCTGGCCGTTCGAGCCAAACTTTTTCTTTACAATTTCATTTTTACGTCCCATGTGGCCATAAGCGGCTGTCTCCGAATAAATCGGATTACGTAGTTTTAGTCGTTGTTCGATGGCATACGGGCGCATATCGAAAATCTGACCTACTTTCTTAGCAATTTCACCATCGGGCAAATCCACTTTCGACGTACCGTAGGTGTTTACGTACAATCCACAGGGTTCAGCTACACCGATCGCGTAGGAAACCTGCACCAATACCTGATCGCAGAGGCCGGCAGCTACCAGATTCTTAGCAATGTGGCGCGTAGCATAAGCCGCCGAACGGTCCACTTTCGAGGGATCTTTACCCGAGAAGGCGCCACCGCCGTGAGCACCTTTACCGCCATACGTATCAACAATAATCTTACGCCCCGTCAGACCCGTATCGCCGTGTGGGCCACCAATCACGAATTTGCCGGTTGGGTTAATGTGATACTTAATATCGTCGGTGAACAACGTGTGCAGTTCTGCTTTCTGAGCAGCCTTAACACGAGGAATCACGATTTTGATGATATCTTCCTTGATTTTCGCCAACATGATCTCATCATCGGCGAAATCATCGTGCTGCGTCGAAACCACGATCGTGTCGATACGTATCGGCTGGTGGTCATCTGAATACTCAATCGTAACCTGCGACTTCGCATCCGGGCGCAGATACGGCATCAGTTGGATTTCATTGTTACGAATGTGCGACATTTCGCGCAGGATGGCGTGGGCTAAATCGAGCGGCAACGGCATGTAGTTATCCGTTTCGTTGGTCGCGTAGCCAAACATCATACCCTGATCACCAGCACCCTGTGCATTGGCTTTTGTTTCGAAGTCTTCGTTGGCTACCTCTCGATCAACGCCCATGTTGATGTCAGCCGACTGTTCGTGCAGAGCTGAGAATATACCACACGAATTGGCTTCGAACATATATTCGCTTTTGGTATAACCAATTTTACGGATAACCTCACGCGTAATTTTCTGAACGTCCAGATACGTTTCGGTTTTTATTTCACCCGCCAGCACAACCTGACCGGTGGTTACCAGGGTTTCACAGGCAACTTTACTCGATGGGTCATACGCCAGAAAATTATCTATCAAGGCGTCAGAGATTTGGTCAGCGACTTTATCAGGATGTCCCTCAGAAACTGATTCAGATGTGAAAAGATACGGCATTACGCTATCTATATGGCTTGGTTCCAACCACAAATCTACAAGTTTCTCAACAGGCGGCAAATAATTAAAGGATGAAGTAAAAATCTAACCTGCGATTTTTCGACGGATCACCGCGAAAAAGGCAGTCAGAAATGGCCAGAACGGCATGGTTGCAAACAGGCGAAGTTCATCCAGAACGTGAGTGTCCTCGTCCAGAAACGTAAAAACACGCCGAGGATTACCCGTGTAGACTCTGGTAAAAATATCATCAGCAGGGTGCCGATTATTTTCCAATACGTTTAGAAATACACTATCGTACACTTTAAAGCGTCGACGAAACCACGATTCAGGGCGAATTGGCTTCCCAGTCTCTACCAGATTCTTAACAATAGCACTCAGGTAGCGTTGTGTTCGCTGGAATGTATATCCCGTCGATGCTTTTGTGTACCCGCCCGACGTACCAATTCGTACAATGTGTTCGGAAGGGTATTCCTGAGTCAGTTCGTCCGACATGGGAATGACGCCGTATTCAGTGTCAGCAATTTGATACGTACCTGTGTCAAGAAATCGGTCGATGTATTGACGTAGCTGATCGTCGTATTCACTCTTTTCGAGCAATTTTTCATTAAATAACGTAAACTCAACAAGCGCCGTTTTTTCATCGAACGGTAACACGTAAACGAACCGGCAATCGCCATGCTGCTCAATCCGAAAATCCATAATTTGTGGTTTTTCGGGATTAAAACAGGGCTTTTCAGCCGTAATGACCCAACCTTTAAAGTGCTGAAGGAGATTGTGATTTTCAGGCTGATTTAGCTTTAGCGCGAACGTACTGTCGAAAATATAATCAGCGATGAAAGGCTCATCGTCAGCAATCAGAAAGCCACCCTGCGGTGTTTCCTTGATTCGATTGATGATTGCCTGCTTAAATTCTATAGTCGGATGTTTGGCTAGTTCGTTCTGCACAAACTCGTAAAAATCGATACCACGTAGCATCTTATACGTATAGTCGCCCATATCGACGGGACCGGTATACGTAGTACCGTGAAAACAAACTGTTTTCCACGTACGAAATAAAATAGATTCAAACGGACCAGGATCACGCTCCCAGAAACACCAGGTTCGGTCGTTCCGGTCTTTTTGTTCCCGGTCAATAATCAGAATACTTCGGTCGCGAAGTGGAGACTGCGTTAGGTAATACGCCAGACTAAGTCCGGCCATTCCTCCCCCCGCGATGATGAAGTCGTATTTTTTCATGGAGCAAAGAAAAAGTCTGAACCGAAGTCCAGACTCTTCTTATTAAGCCTTGAATTTGCTCAATTGTTTATAATAATTGGTATTCACTACGTATTAACTAACTGCCTATAAAACGTATTAAACGTTTACGTGTTTCTCGGCATGGTAGCTGGAACGGACCAATGGCCCTGATTCAACGTATTTCAGACCGCGTTTCAGACCTTCTTCCCGGTACATGGCAAACGTATCAGGATGAATCCACTCAATGACTTCGTGGTGCATTTTAGTGGGTTGCAGATATTGCCCCAACGTCAATACGTCCAGGCCATTAACCGCCAGATCATCCATAGCTTTAAATACTTCATCGTGGGTTTCGCCCAACCCGAGCATGATGCCTGATTTGGTACGTTTCCCGTATTCTTTCGTCCGGCGAATTTGCTCCAGACTGCGTTCGTAACGTGCCTGCGGACGTACCCGGCGATAAAGCCGCTCAATGGTTTCCATATTATGCGACACTACTTCCTGACCTGCCGAAATCATTCGTTCGAGGGCATCCCAATTGCCTTTGGTATCTGGAATCAGGGTTTCGATGGTTGTAGATGGCGACGCTTCTTTAATAAGGCGCACGGTCTGATACCAGATTTCGGCGCCACGGTCTTTCAGTTCGTCGCGATTCACCGACGTAATGACGGCGTGTTTCACTTTCATCAAAACGATTGCCTCAGCAACCCGACGAGGTTCGTCAGTATCGTATTCGTTCGGGCGGCCTGTCGCTACTGCACAGAACGTACAGCTTCGGGTACAAACATTGCCCAAAATCATGAACGTTGCCGTTCCTGCGCCCCAGCATTCGCCCATATTAGGACAATTGCCGCTTTCGCAGATGGTATGTAATTTATGCTCGTCGACCAGTTTGCGCACTTTTGCATATTCTGGACCGATGGGCAATTTAACCCGCAGCCAGTCGGGGCGTTTTCTGCTACGTTGTTGTTCGGAAGGTATTACTGGTAATTCAATCATAACTCCTCAATACTTTCTCTCAGAATCCGTTTTTCAGCCGTAAAGTTCACGGTAGTGGCAAAGGGTATAGGGTATGGGCACAGGGTGAAAAAGAAAGGGGCAAAAGCTAGAGTTTTCACTCTATGCTCTTACCCCTATTCCCTTTGCTACGTTATTTCTTACTCCCAAAAAATAGGGTAATATACGCTGATGTGAAGAAACTCCGGTTGCCGTCTTCGCGTTTGCCAGCCGGATTGGTGTTGGGGATAATGACGATGGTATTGGGAAATGCTTCGGCCAGGAAGCCAATTTCGACGCCGGTTGTATTAGCCCGGAAAGCGCTCAGTTCGAAGCTGAGGGCTGCTTTTACGTTAAGTCCGACCGTTAATTTCGACTGGCCAAGTCCTTCCAGAAAACCACCCGAGCCAATGACGGTTTCACCAGTAGGCGTTGTAAACCCATTGACCTGCGATGCTGGCACAGTGCGGCTATTGTTGCCATAAGCGACTTCCAGATAGTATGGCTTGATAATACCCAGCGATGGCCCAGCCGCCAGAATACCACTCACGGCAATACCCTCGTCGGCTTTTCGCTGAAATAACTTTACTTCACGGCCATACTGCGGACGTAGCACAAAGAGGTAATTTTCTTTCCCATCGATATATCGGGAGCCAATAGAGTTAACCGACGACTGAAGCTCCTTAGGATGCTTCACGTTCACCAGTTCGATGCTCAGGTACCGATATTGCGGCAATCCAAACAACGTACCAGATAACAGCTTCGACTGCCGGAACGAAACGCCACCAATGACACCAGCGTTTGTATTGGTTGTGATGCCGAATGTGGTTTCGGTTGGATATATTTCGTCGTCGGCATCTGTATTTTGTGCCTGGGCAACCTGAGTCGATAGCATCAGGCAGCCTAACGTAAGCGCAAGTAATCCGTAAAGTGTTCGCATTTTCGTAAAATCCTGAATTAAAGCTACAAATTTTTAGGCTGCTTCACAAAATCATCTACAAGTATTAGCGTAACAACACCAATTATTTTATGTTTAAGGTCAATTGGTAAGTTAGTCAGCGGTCTAACTTACTGCTGTTGACTCATTATTTTTAGCAAATGGCAACGATTCACATTGACTATCAGGGCAATTTACGTACCGATTGTGAACATATGCAATCAGGAACGCACATCAACACCGACGCACCGACCGATAATCAGGGGCGGGGTGAAGCGTTCTCTCCAACCGATTTAGTAGCCAACGCTCTGGGCTCTTGCATTATTACCACTATGGCCATTTTCGCACGGCGCGATGGCATTGACCTCACGAGTAGTGCGCTCGACGTAACGAAAGTCATGAGCAGCGAACCGCCCCGACGTATCGCTCGCATTGAAATTGACCTGGTGCTACGTGCCAATCGTGATGGAGAGCCTTTTTTACCGGACGATGAAACCCGGGCCCGACTCGAAAAAATTGCGCACACCTGTCCAGTCGCCATTAGCCTCCACCCAGACCTGGAGCAAGCCGTCAGTATCCGGTGGGAAGCCGGCGTGAATGTTTAAGTACGTACTGAATAATGGTTAATGTAAAATGTAGGATGCTGATACGTTAGTACTCTTCCATTTTTCATCGACCATTGCTCATTTTGCGTTTTTCTTTTTCTGCTTGTGCTTCTGACGCCAGTATTTAATATCGGCGGTCAGATTTTCCAGGAAAAAGGATGGACCTACCGATATATAGAAACCTGTGTAATTAATCTGACTTTCCGGAATATCTTTTTTAAGAATAAAACGATAGCCCGTCAGTATGTTAAGGCCGAACCAATGAAATGGACGGAACCATTTTATCATTGGAAACTGATATGCTGCTGAAACACCCACCCCTAGGGGCAGAAAAACTCCTCTGGCCAATTCATGCCGTTCGGCACTGTCGTCGTTACGTTCATAGCGCGAATGTCCGTACCCAAATTCGAGCGGTAAACTCACTTCGAATGCTCCCTTACGTAGCAGATACCGCTCATAATAAACCGTTGCCATCCGTAATCGACGTGTGATTGATTCTGACGTATTGGGCAACAAACCGGGTTTATCTAGTTGCTGATTAACAAAATAAAAACCGACTCCCGCCTTAAAACTGGCAGATCGGCCACTCATTAAATTAGGTCTCCGATGGCGGGGGGGAAATAGGAATCCCGCCCGCAGCCCGTACACACTAACTGGCACCCGCCGATTATCTTCGGTACGTGTATCGTTGAAAAAGAAAAAGCGTTGGTCGGTTGAGGCCGTAAAGGTTAATGATTTGGGCTGTGTGGCTGATGTAGTATCAGGCTGGTTGTCAGCAGATGGCGAAGTACTCAGTTGGGTCGTTTCTTTGACCGACACTTTGGCTTGTCCTGAAGCGACTTCACTAACCAGAAAGTATATCGTAAAAAGTAAGCCTAGACTAATAAATAAACGCATAGTTTTCAGAACGTTGATACCGATATAACGACGGATGGACATAATGGTTCTGACTTTACTGATAACCTACAGCTAAGTCTAGTCACCTAGCCTGATTGGTAAAAAGTAGATTTTTTTATACCTAATACCTATTTAAGGTTGCTTGATCCTCCAGGCTTTCAACTATCTGACGAACACACTCTATTTAATTCTATTTAAAGGTATATAGTCGGTTAAATGAGCTATCTTAAATAAGTACAATTTCTATACCTAAACTTCAAGATCAGTAATCTATTTGTAGTCTCATACTACTCTCCTGAAATTCGATAGTAATTTATATCCAATTAACTGATAGAGCGTTACCGGGAACGTTCCCGGTAACGCTTGCATAAAAAAAATCAGATTTTTTATTTAGAATATCTATTTTTATTCTAAATATTATGAGAAGTTTTACTCAAAAAATAAGTAGATTGGGAGAACAGTAAACAAAAAATAATCCATAAACTAAACTTCATAATACAATCATAAACTAGCCTGTATGTCCGCTGCTCCATAAGTAGAAACCCTCAGTTCAAACGCTTTGGCCTACACGAAACAATACAATGCCGTGAACAAGCCATACGCTGACTACACCATTGAGGAGCTTACACTCGACGACCTGTTCGTTCGTTGGGTGCAGCATCCTGATGACGATGAGGTAGCAGCCTACTGGCAGATATGGCTTACTCAGAATCCCGACTGTATCGAAAAGGTTGAAACGGCTCGTAAGATTATCCTCACCTGCAGCCAGCCGCCCGGTACTCCGCTATCGACGGAGGAAATTTCATCAGTTTGGGGACGTATCCGCGTATCGCTGCAAACAATGGAAGACGTTCGTCCTCTTTTGCCCGACGTACGGATTGTGGTAGGATGGTGGTATTTTATACGGACGGTAGCAGCCGCAATGGGCGTTGTCTTGTTGATCGGCTGGGCGCTCTGGATGCAATACGGCCCGAATCAGGGACTTTCGACTATTAGTACACTGGATAACCAAACCCGGGAACTCAAGCTACCCGATAATTCAATAATGACGCTTTATCCGAACAGCTCGGTGCGGTACGCCCGCCAATGGAACGACGAAACACCACGAGCTGTCTGGTTGCATGGAGAAGCTGAGTTTTTTGTGAAACATCGAAACGATACGTCATCGGCCCGGCTATTCCGAGTGCATACTGGTGATCTAACCATTGAAGCATTGGGTACAGCATTTCGGGTACGTCAACAGCCACGTAGCACTTCAGTGGCACTAACATCCGGGAGTGTAAACTTGCTGGTCAAGCATCATAATCCCGTAAGACTCCAACCAGGCGAATGGATTGAAATACCGACCAGTCCAACAAAATCTTTACCGTAACCTGCTTTTAATCAATTTCTATTAATTCTTACTCCAACCTATAATGCGTACAACTACTACTCATCTGCTACGTAAAACGTGGCTTCCTATGCTTGGCCTGACCGCACTGGCGCTCATCGGCCAACCGGCGTTTAGCGCCGTTCCAAGTAGTCCGCCGAAACAGACTAACCTTGCTCAGGAAAGAGCTGTTTCCGGGAAAGTTCTTTCGTCCGACGACAACAATGCCTTGCCAGGCGTTACCGTAACGGTAAAAGGCACGTCGCGCGGTACCACCACCGATGCCAATGGTACGTATCGAATCAACGTACCAAACGATCAGGCTGTACTGGTCTTCTCATCAGTCGGTTTTTTGTCGCAGGAAGTAGCCGTTGGCAATCGCTCTTCGGTTAATATTACGATTCAGACTGACACCCGTTCGCTAAACGAAGTAGTGGTAGTCGGTTACGGTACACAGAAGAAAAGCCAGACCACCGGTGCTATTTCGTCGATTACACCCAAGCAAATCACGGAACAGCCTGTTACCAATATTGGCCAAGCTATGCAAGGCCGGGTAGCAGGTGTTGACGTAGCGCAATCGGGTAGCCGTCCCGGTTCTGTACCAACGATTCGGATTCGGGGTCGTCGTTCATTCAACGCTGGTAACGATCCGTTATACGTAGTAGATGGAATTCCGCTGGCGAGGGAATACGAAGACATCAACCCGAACGATGTGGCCTCAATGGAAATCCTGAAGGATGCTACAGCAACAGCTATCTATGGTGCACGGGGTGCTAATGGCGTTGTGCTGGTAACAACCAAACGGGGTAATGCAAATGGTAAAACGAGCATCACGTACGATAACTACGTTGGCGTTACCGATGCGCTTGATAAAGTTCACCTATTCAGCGGCTCCGAATTTGCCGAATTTGTCCGGGAAGCCTATCGGACTACAAACAACTACAAAGATGTTAACGGGAATCCGGTTCCTACGGGTGTAGCCGATGCTTATGCCGACTCGAAAGTGGCAGTGTTAGGTGGCGACCCGAACGTAGCGGCTGGCTTAGCGGCTAATCGAAATACCGACTGGCAATCGATGCTTCTTAAGCAAGGTATTCAGCAGAACCATACAATTGGTGTTCAGGGAGGTAGCGAAAAAACGCAGTTCTATATTTCAGCGGGGTATTTTCAGGATAAAGGCATCATGCCAGGACTGGACTTCACCCGTTATTCACTACGTGCCAATATTGATCACCAGATCAATAAGGTTCTTAGAGTGGGGCTTTCATCTTATATGATGTACAGCCTGCGTAATGGCGAAACACTGAATCCGTACAATTTTACCCTTCAGCAAAATCCGCTCGGAAGGCCTTACGACGACAACGGAAACCTGATTTTCTCGCCAACGAACGATGCGCTGCTTACTAACCCGCTTGCTGAGGTTATTCCAGGTGCCCAGATTGAAGAACGGAAAAAGTACCGGATTTTCAATAGTGTTTATGCAGAGGTAAATATTATTGACGGACTAAAATATCGGGTTAATTTCGGCCCTGATTTCACCATCAACCGATTTGGCCGTTTTATTGGTGCTCAGACAAACGCCCGGAAATTTGGCGATCCACAGGCTTCTAACGCTGCCGCCTTTAACTTCGATTATACGCTTGAGAACGTAGTGACCTATAATAAGAAGTATGGTGATCATAATTTCGGTATAACCGCTCTTCAATCTATTCAGCGCGATAACACCGAGTTTAACAACATTAACGTGCAGGGTGTTCCTGCCGAAACGCAGTCCTTCTACAATGTAGGCAATGCCAGTTCGGTGCTGGGTGTGGGCAGTGGTCTGGTTCAATGGACGATCAACTCATATATGGGTCGGGTCAACTATGACTACAAAGACAAATACTTATTGACGGCCACCATCCGTCGGGATGGATCGAGCCGGTTCGGGGAAAACACCAAGTATGGTAACTTCCCTGGCGTTGCACTGGGCTGGAACATCAGTAATGAAGATTTCCTGAAAGGATCTTCCTGGGTTGACCTGTTGAAACTTCGAGTAAGCCGGGGGTCGGTTGGTAACCAGGGGGTGGCTCCCTATCAAACCCAAGGGTTGCTTGGACGTACTGTATACGCGTTTGGTAGTACAGCCGCTTTTGGGTATCGTCCCGAAACCATCGGTAACGCTGATTTGCGGTGGGAAACATCTACAACCACCAACGTTGGTGTCGACTTCAGCCTCTGGCGGGGTCGGGTAGCGGGTTCTATTGAACTATACAACACCCGGACGACCGATCTGTTGCTATCTGATCTGCTGCCTACATCAATTGGGTTTAACGCTGTAACCAAAAACATTGGCGAAACACAAAATAAAGGGATAGAAGCTAGTATATCGACAGTGAACGTAAATACGAAGAGCGGCTTTAAATGGACTTCCGATATCGTGTTTACCAAAAATACGGAAGCCATTATCTCACTCTTTAACGGACCAATTGATGACGTAGGTAACAAACGCTTCATCGGTAAGCCACTAACCGCCTTTTTTGATTACAAGAAAGCCGGTATTTGGCAAACTAGCGAAGCCGATCTGGCTAAATCATACCAAAGCGCAGTTGGTCAGATTAAAGTGCAAGACACCAACAACGATGGCAAAATAACCGCCGATGACCGCGTGTTCTTAGGCTCCGATATTCCAACCTGGAGCGGTGGTATCACGAACCGGTTCAGCTTCAAAGGATTTGACCTGAACTTCTTTATCTATGCCCGGGTTGGTCAGATGATCCTGAGTGGCTTCCACCGGGATAACAACCAGTTGGCGGGCCGTTATCAGCAAATCAAGGTTGATTACTGGACTCCTAATAACCCAACGAATGAATTCCCACGGCCCAACTCAAGCCAGGAATTTCCGGTCTATAACGGAGCTATTCTCTACTACGACGGTACGTTTGTGAAAGTGCGGAATATCAACTTTGGGTATACGTTCCCGGCTAGCATTACGTCGAAACTCCGTCTGCAATCGCTCCGTTTGTTTGCCAGCATTCAGCAGCCATTCATCTTTTCGAGCTACCGGTCGAAGTATAACGGCGTTGACCCAGAGACAAGTGCAAGCGATGGTGTAGTGAGCAACGGTGTTGTGCCAGCTACCCGGGTTACTACTTTCGGTTTAAACGTTAAATTTTAATCAATGAAGAATGGGCAATGAATTATGGCTAATCCGTCAGCAGACCAACTTTATCCATCTCTCATTATCCATTAACCATTATAGATCTTAAAAAATATGAACTCATTATTTTCGCCAAAATCATTCCGCATCCTCGCGCTTTCTGCTCTGATGTTGAGCGGTCAGGCCTGTAAGGATATATTGGATGAAAAAGTAATCTCCCTGATTGGGAACGATTACATCAACACGCCAAAGGGCTTCGAAGATGCCAGTAAAGCCGCTTATTCATCCATGCGGAATTTTTATGGTTCGGAACGCGGTTTGACCATGACCGAATATGGTACAGATATCTATCAGGCCGGTGCCGATGGTAGCTATAAAGGGTTTCACTTCTATGACACCCAGATGAATAGCTTCGTCGATATTATTCAGCAGATGTGGGAGGAGATATATAAAGGTATCAACACCACCAACGCAGTTATTGAGCGTGCTCCGGCAGCTTCCGTTTCGGACGCTATACGAAAACTGCGGGTTGCAGAGATGAAGTTTCTGCGGGCGCACTACTACTTTATTCTGGTACAACAGTTCGGAGCAGTTGACCTGCGGTTGAAAGAAACGCTGGGACCAACGAAAGCAACTAGCCGGGCATCGGAAGCCGATATTTATAAACAAATTACGGCTGACCTGGAAGCTTCCCTCGCCGATCTGCCTGCCGTTAGAGCAGCAGCACAGGGTGCCAGTGATTATGGACGGGCTACCAAATCGGCTGCTGAGCACTTGCTGGCCAAGGTTTATCTGACCAAAGCCACTTCATCAGCCAAAGCCGCTGATGATTACTCAAAAGCAGCAACCTACGCACAGAACGTAATTAGCAATTACAGCCTGAAGTTGTTACCAGATTTTGCCAGCGTATTCGCTCAAGGTGCCGGTGAAATCAACGACGAGGTTGTTTTCTCGGTACAATACACAACTGATCCGCTTACCAACATTAATTCGGCCAATACGAATAATGGTGACGGTGATAAGCTGCACTTGTACTTTGGTATGCAGTATGACGTGCAGCCCGGTATGAAACGCGATATTGCCAATGGCCGTCCCTTTAAACGGCTACGCCCAACAACTTACCTGCTTGAAACTGTTTTCAAAGATCGTGTGAATGATTCTCGCTATAAGAAAACGTTCAAGGATACATGGCTGAGCAATAACCCAGGTACAGGTTTGAATACGTCTTTTGACGACAGTAAGGCTAAGATAACCTTGAAAGCGGGTGACACGGCTATTTACATTCCAGGGGTTGAGTGGACAAAGGCGCAGCGGGCTGCCAAGCCTTATCAAGTCTTAGTGCCGAGCGCTTATTCGGCAGCGTTATTCCCGACGTTGCAGAAATTCCTTGATCCGAACCGTCCTGACCTGACCTACGAACAAGGCAGCCGCGATTTCATTGCCTTCCGATTAGCCGAAACGTATCTGATTCTGGCCGAAGCGCAACTACGTCAGGGTAAAACGACCGAAGCCACTGCTGCTATCAACGTAGTACGTCGGCGGGCAGCTAATCCCGGCAAAGAAACCGCAATGGAACTCAAAGCCGCCGACGTAACGATGGAAACGATCTACGAAGAGCGCGCCCGCGAACTTGCCGGTGAGCAAACCCGTTGGATGGATCTAAAACGCTGGGGACTTCTAGTGGACCGGGTTAAAAAATACAACCCGGATGGAGCGGCAAACGTAAAAGAGACGCACAACCTTCGCCCCATTCCGCAAACTCAGATCGACCGAACAGAGAATGGAGGGTTTAAACAAAATGATGGATTCTAAAAATGAACAGCAAAAGAGCGATTATTTAGTCGCTCTTTTGCTGTTTTTATACGAGTAGAACTCCCGGCTCCCAGGCTTGTTTTACCTGGTTATTATATCAAAATAATTCGTTTCACCTTCAGGAATCGCATCATTCGCGATTGCTCATTATCCCTCTACGTTATGCAGGAGACTGTAAACCGACGACAGTTTCTCACAACAACCGGCCTATCAGCATTATCGCTACTAGTAGGTTCGCAACGGCTGTTCGCCGGAACCGCCATTCCCAAAGGTTTAAAAATCGGTTACTCGGCCATTACCTGGGGAAATTCTGATGCACAAACCGTTCAGGCCATTACTGACCTATCGACACTTGGTTACCGAGGCATTCAGTTACGTGCCAATACGTTTGGTCCTTACAAAGCCAAGCCATCTGAATTAAAAACGATGCTTGACCAGCATAAGCTTACTTTGGCGATGTTTTCGAGCGGCAACGTAGAGATTGATCCTGCAAAAAAACAAAGCACGATTGATACCCACGTAGCACATGCCAGTTTCGTGAAAGCACTGGGCGGGTCAGCTTTTCAAATGACGAATAGTCTACGCCCAAAAGATCGGTTACCAACCACCGAAGAATTAAAGCAGCTGGCAGCCGTGATGAATGAAATTGGAAAGCAAACGGCCGATTTAGGTGTTCAGGCAACGTATCACAACCACATGAATCAACTGGGCGAAACGCCCGAAGAAGTGGACGTGATTGTGCAGGCGTTGAATCCGAAATACTGCAAACTTCTCCTCGATATTGCTCATTATAAGCAAGGCGGTGGTGAACCCGAGAAAGCTGTAAAGCAATATAAGGACATCATCCACACCCTGCATCTAAAAGACACCATGTCGCCCCGGCCTGATAAACCGGAGGATCCCAAAGCGTACAAATTTGTAGAGCTTGGTCGCGGAAATGTCAACGTACCGGCGGTAATGAAAGCCCTGGAGGAAATTAAGTTCAGCGGATGGGGAGTTGTCGAGTTAGATGGTGTTCCGGAAAAAGACAAAACGCCCGCCCAATGCGCTGAAATCAATAAAGAGTACATCACAAAAACACTAAAAATTCCTCTGTGAATCTCTATGCGTCTTGGTGCAACCTTATATCTTACTTTTTTGGGTCACAGAGATGTACCAAGTGCATAGAAATTCACAGAGCCATTAATCATGAAACAATTATTAATTTCCGGGCTAGTACTTCTGAGCTTGATTGCTGCCGAAGTCCCGCAAGCGCCTAATACATTGACTGCACAGGAAAAGAAAGACGGCTGGAAGCTGCTTTTCGATGGCAGAACCACCAATGGGTGGCGTGGTGCTTATAAAGACAAGTTTCCCGAAAAAGGCTGGAGCATAACGGATGGCTCGCTGACCATTCAACAATCAGATGGGAAAGAATCCGCGAATTTTGGTGATATTGTTACCGATGGCGAGTATAGCAATTTCGACCTCATGTTTGATTTTAAACTAACCGAAGGCGCTAATAGTGGTCTGAAGTATTTTGTGGCCGAGCAAACTCCTAAACCAAAAGGATCAGCGTTTGGCTTAGAATTTCAGGTGTTAGACGATGAAAAACATCCCGATGCAAAAATGGGACGTAACGGCAATCGCACCGTTGGCTCATTGTATGATCTGATTCCGGCTAGTAACAAAAAGGCAAACCCAATTGGCGAATGGAACACGGGACGGGTAATTTCGAAAGGTCAACATGTTGAGCATTGGCTCAATGGCACAAAAGTGGTTGAATACGAGCGGGGAAGCGAGAAATTCCGGGAATTGGTAGCCCTAAGTAAGTACAAAGCTCCTGACTATAACAGTAATGGGCGATTTGGCGAAGCACCCAAAGGGCATATTTTGCTTCAGGACCACGGCAATCGAGTGTATTTTCGAAACATGAAAATCAAAGTTCTTTAAAAGTAAACTGATTATCAGGCGTTAGACTTTATAGAAAATCGCCTTTCATTTGTATCTGTCATCTGCTTCTTAACATTTGTACATTATGGAAAATCGTCGCGAATTCATAAAAAAATCAGCATTGGCGGGGCTCGGCATGAGCTTCTCTGCCAGTAGCTACGCACGTATTATCGGCTCAAACGAACGCGTTCGGGTCGGCATCATCGGTTTCTCAGACCGTTTCCGGCAGTCGCTGGCCCCCGCCTTTGCCGAACACGCTAAAGCCCAGAATTTCGCCTTTGTGGGTGTATCCGACATCTGGAATCGTCGTCGAGATGAGGCCGATGCTTTCCTGAAAGGCAAAGGCTTAAACGACAGTTCGTTCTTCAAGGCACGTAATAACGACGAACTTCTCGATCGTAAAGATGTAGATGCTGTTATCATTAGCACAGCCGATTTCCAGCATGCGCTTCACTGCGCAGCAGCCGTTGAATCCGGCCGCGATGTTTACTGCGAAAAACCCTTCGCCGAAGCGCTTGATGACGCTCGTAAGACGCTGAAAGCCGTTGAGAATTCGAAGCGCATTGTACAGATTGGCTCGCAACGGCGCTCGGCACCTAACTACCACGCAGCTAACGACTTTATCAGATCAGGTAAATTCGGCGACATTACGATGGTAGAAATGACCTGGAATGTAAATCAGCCGGGTCGCTGGCGTCGGGCGAAGCTCGTTTCCGAAATCAAGAAAGAAGATACCGACTGGACCCGCTATCTGATGAATCGCCCAAAAGTAGAATGGGACCCACGCAAGTATCTTGAGTTCCGTTTATTTTATCCCTACTCATCAGGCATTCCCGGACAATGGATGTCGCACCAGATTGATACAGTACACTGGTTCAGCGGTTTAGATCACCCACGTTCGGTAGTTGCCAATGGAGGTATCTACAGTTGGAAAGATGGACGTACCAACGCCGATACGTTCACCGCCGTATTTGATTACGGTCCGGATAACGACAAAACCAAAGGTTTCCAGGTTCTTTATTCGTCACGAATGAATAACGAAGCGGGTGGTGTAAAAGAATATTATTACTCAAACGGAGGCATGATTAATCTTGATACCAACAAGATTTCACCAGAGGGTGGGCTGGAAGCAAAATACGCCAAAGATATGAATATGCAGGCAAATCTTCTGCCCACCATGTCGCTTGGTGAAGCCGCTAAAATGGAAACATCGGCCAATACTGGTGGTGATCCCATGACCTCACTGCATATGCTGAACTGGATGGAGTGCGTTCGCAGTCGCAAGGAGCCAAATGCTCCTGCCCGCGTCGGTTTCAATCACTCCGTTGCCAACATCATGGCGACAATGGCGCTTCATACTGGCAAGCGCGTAACTTGGGACGCAACGAAGCAGGACGTGATTGTGAGTTAGGTTTTTTTGTGTGAAGTAGGATGTATGATGTATTTTTCGGCTTATTTAATGCATCATACACCCTACTTCATACATTTTTAATAAGCGCTGCTCCGATCTGGCAACTCAGACATTTTTTGACGGAGCAAAACTCATTATACAGTTCAATAGCCGCCTGCGAATCAAAAGCTGTACGTACGCTCAGTCCGAGTTCGTTCCAGGCTTCGGTCAGGTGGTTTTTTTCTGCCGGTAGTTGCTCCAGCAGATTAATGGCCCGATCAATATAAGCGGGTTCTCCCCGATGCTGTGCATAAGCAGCCAATAAAGGAGCCACTGCATTTATAACAATAGCTGCGGCTGACTGCTCTCCCAACGTAGCAACTGTTCTCTCCGCCAATTTCCCGAACCGATAATGCGACTGCCAGTATGTTGATGGCTTAATCTGAAGTCCATTGAGCAACGTAGCAACGTCGCTGGTTTCGATAAAAAGCGAGAACAAACTGGTATGATACGTTAGTAACCGAGCCAGTTGAGCGATACGTAGTGTCGGGAAGTTTGCCGGACGTAACCGACCCCATTTCCAGCTATGTGTTTCTAACTGCTGGCCAGACAAATCATATTTAGCAGACAGGAATTGGTATTCCCGACGTAGTAATGCTACGTATTCGTCTGTTTCATCATCACCTAATAATCCTGCCGTCCCAAAAAGCATGGCCTCAACCTGCGGCAAAACATCGCGGTGTTTACGTATTGCCTTGAGTGATACAGCTCGACTTAACTGTGCCATTGGTTCACCATTTATGCGAAATCCCATGCTTGTGGCTAACAGTCGATACGTTGTTTCCTCCCAGTCACCGTTCGTTTGCTCATTAATAGCCAGAACAGCTGTTGCTTTACGTTCAAGTCGTTGCATCATGGCTTTATCAAGCATTGACGTAACACGCAAGGGCGACACCGAGCGAAACAGATTTGCGCACGGTATTGCTTCCTGAGAATCAATAAAAAGCTGATAGCGCGAAAGTAATGATGGCTCAGTGCGCAGATATAACTCAAGCGTAGGTAACGCTGTTCCGTTCGTACGTTTCACCAAACTCCCTTTTTCGGCACTATCGTCCTGCCATACTACGTGCAGAATGACATTATCGTATGCACGGTCATGCTGGTGCCCATGAGCCAGCCAGTCCGACGTGCGCGTATGCATTTCCACGTTACCCACCCATTCGACGTCGTTGATAAGCAAGCGGGCGTGCGTAAAATCAGGGCCAGCGTTATGATTCTGGAATCCGGGGTGTAGCACCTGTACCGATTCGCCATCGATAGTAAGTAATTCGGTTTTTGTGAAGTATTGAAACTGCCAGATGAAATACAGTAATGATTCGGGCACAGCGCGGGTATCGGTAAACGTAGCGAATGAGCGATTTTGTCATTCTGACGAAGGAAGAACCTTAAAGTATCATCACTCGCAGGAAAGAATGCACTAAAATTCTTTCAAAATGGCAAAGCACTGCTTCTTTAATTCTTTTCGAAACCTTAACTGATCTATAATCAGAACGGACGCATTAAAATGCACATAGATACCCAGATTGTTACTTTTTCTGGTAGTCAGCCAAATATTGAGCCATTTCTCGTTGTAGGATTTTTGCTTCGTGTCGGGCCTTGTCGGCGAAGTCCGTTCCGTCAGAAGCGTATAGAATGCTTCTTGATGCATTAACCAGTAATCCGCCAGCCGCCGTCAGTCCTCGACGTGATACGTCCTCCAGGCTACCTCCCTGCGCCCCTACCCCAGGCACCAGCAGAAAATTATCGGGAGCTATTTCTCTGATACGGCTCAATTCATCGGCCTGCGTCGCTCCAACTACAAACATCAGCCGATCCGGGCCTGCCCATGTTTGCGCTGTTTCTATCACTTTTTCGAAAAGCTCCTGTTCGCCGATGGATTGGCGTTGAAAATCAGCACTACCAACGTTAGAAGTTAAGGCAAGTAGAATAACCCATTTACCATCATAAGCCAGAAAAGGCATTACCGAATCATGACCCATATAAGGCGCAACCGTAATAGAATCGAAGGATAAACCGGCTGCCTCTGCATCGAAAAAGGTCCGCGCGTACAAATCCGACGTATTGCCAATATCGCCCCGTTTGGCGTCGGCTATGGAAAAACAGGCATCCGGAATGTAATCCAGCGTTTTTTGCAGACTTTCCCAGCCACGCGGCCCCTGGGCTTCGTAGAACGCTATATTCGGTTTGTAAGCTACCGCAAATTCAGCCGTGGCGTCGATAATGGCTTTGTTAAACGTAAAAACCGGGTCGGGTTCAGTGAGCAGATATTTAGGAATTTTGCGGGGGTCGGTGTCGAGGCCAACACACAAATACGACTGTTTTTGAACTATCTGCTCACTCAATTCTGAATACGTCATGCCATCTCTCGGCACCATAAACTAAAATGATGCCCATCAAAAGTACAACTTACGACGGCGGTTTCATAAATTTGTCCAGAAAACCAACTCAGAATACATAGCCACTATTTTTATGCAAGTGCGCCAGACAGCGATTGAGGGCCTTATTGAACTGATTCCGAGAGTATTTGAAGATGAGCGCGGTCATTTTTTCGAATCGTACAACAAGCCGCTTTTTGCTTCGCTGGGGTTGCCGATGGATTTCGTCCAGGACAATCAGTCATTTTCCGTCAAAGGTGTTCTGCGTGGATTACATATGCAGACCGAACCCTTTGCTCAGGGCAAATTAGTACGTGTAATTACCGGACAGGTACTGGATATCGCCGTCGATCTACGCCCCGACTCCCCTACTTTTGGGCAATACGAAACGTTTCTACTCGATGCGAAACTGGCCAATATGGCTTATATTCCTGAAGGCTTCGCGCATGGTTTCGTTGCCCTGGAAGACAGCATTTTCAGTTACAAATGCACCAACGTGTACAACAAAGCTTCTGAGTCGGGCATCATCTGGAACGATCCAGACCTGAATATCGACTGGGGTGTTAACGACCCAATTGTGTCTGCAAAAGATCAGGAACTGAAGTCACTTCGGGAAGTATTTCCAGAGGCTGTTGTTTAAATAGCTCGTCATTAGTCGCCATTTATTGGTTTACCGCTGATAACCAAGTATCAATATGTATGTCGACTAATGACAACTTAGGACCTATTTCCATCATTCTTACTTCTCATACATTTCTTCAAGAATTTTTCGGGCTACCTTCCTGGCCGACAGGGGGTTTTGTCCAGTTACCATTCTCTCATCGACTTCGATGTAAGGCAGAAACGGGATTAAATTTTTGCTGTAGAGTGCTTTTCGCTCACGTAACGCATCTTCAAGCAGAAACGGCACCTCTGTATCCAGCCGAACCAGTTTCTCTTCCATGTTGGAGAAACCCGTTAGCTGTCGGTCGGCAATGAGTGGCGCCCCGTCTGATAACGTAACGTTCAGCAGGCCACTCACACCATGACACACGGCGGAAACCATACCGCCATTTTCATAAATCTGTCGGACAATAGATTGAAGGTCTTTGTTATCCGGAAAATCCCACATGGTGCCGTGGCCACCTGTCAGGTAAACGATCTGGTATTTTGTTGGATCGACAGTATCCAAACGTAACGAATTATCCAGTTTCGCACGGAACTCAGGATTATTATACCACTTTTCGTTAATTGTATCGCGTCTATCGATGCTACGTTCGTCAATTGGTATCGAACCACCTAGTGGACTAGCAACATCGTAAGGAAGATTCCTATCGGCTATTTCATCATAAAAATGAGTAGCCTCACTTAACCATAGGCCCGTTTTCTGAGATTTACCCGGATAATCAGTGTGATTTGTGCAAACGATTAGCGCACGATAAATAGGGTCCATGAGCAAGTTTTGGATTCAAGGTTTGAAGTTCGATGTAAAAATTTAAACTTCAAATCTTCCGATACATTGTTCACATGTAGAATAATTGGCTTCCATTCCGAAGGTTACCATTATAACCAGCTATTGATAACATAATCTGCTTAACGGAATCTTATAGTAAACTCTTTACTACGTTTCGACAATTTTAGGCCAAAATCTACTGAACCTACTGATTAGTTGGCGAACCAATTAATTACCCAACAATAATTTTTCAAAACAGGCTGTCAACCGCTTTTTTATGTGGTTCTTTTGGGTATATTTGTTTGCAAACCGTATTGTACTAGCCACCATGCAAACAATCTCTTACGAATCGCTACAGGCTGAACATGCCTGGATGATTGTCTCAGATCAACTTCAGCAACGTAACAACGTATTAGCCAAAAGTATATCGCATATGGAACGGAAGCCCGGAGATCTTCCGATGGCAGGACGGCTGATTATGCTACGTTACCACCTCAAAATGAGTCTGCGCCAGCTCACGCAGGAGGCCCGTCAGCAGCCTCCCGTTTCCAGCAACCGATTATCCAACCAATGGATGCACATACATCAGTTATTTTTTCTGCTACGTCAAATCGATACCGAACTTAACCGCGCCACTACCGAAAATGATTCGTTACGCTCCTGGATGGCATCACTTCAGGGGCGCGTTTATCGGTCAGGGTTACTTCATTTGAATTAACAGACGCTGTCGTCAAAGTCAGGAAGGCCAAAAATTCAGCTTACGCCGGATAGCTTATTTATCATCACACAAAAAAAGAGACATGATACGTATCATGTCTCTTTTTTTGTAATAGCCGGCTTTAACGCTTCCGATTTGCCATAATATATCGGGTTTTCTTCACCACGATGGGAATACAACCCGGCTGACAAACAAGCGGTGGGTTTGGATCTGGTGGATCAGGCGGTTTTACATCAGGTGTATCGCTTGGCCCGTTAGCGCTTTGGGCAATCCATTCAAGTTCAACCCAGTCGTCAGGGCCTTTTGCTGTCGATACAGAACGTAATTCTAGTTGGCCGATGTTATAATTCAACCAGTTCGAATTTTGACTCAAGTCAACCACATAGGTCCGCATCTGACCGTCGTTAATTACTGGAAATTCCGTATACCGATTAGGGTCACGGTCTAATACCTTATCCTCTATCCGGCGCCAACTTAATCTAAAGCTGCTGCTTTGCGTCTTGAAAGCCCCCCGAATATACATTTTTGGCGTATCACGACCTTTCCAGAAAAAATAGGGGGATTTAATATGATCATTCTCAGGATCTTCCAAGAGAATGTGCAATTTATTGTTAATAGGCCATCCGCTGTCTCTAGCTGTGTAATAATACCAGCCATTACGAGTTGAACTGAACTTATAATTTGGACCGGAGGTCGGGCGCGGCTGGGTATAAACGTACTGCCGAATCTCGTTATAGTGCCCCAATACAAACTCATAATCCCACTCGTGGGTGATGTTATGATCGAGCAGAACGAAATTAGTAGCCGCTACGTATGACGACGACGTACTGAATTCAGAGTTGTTGCCTGAGTCACCAAAATAGCCCCATTTCCACTCATAGTTATTAGGTACGTACAGGCCGACGCCATATCCATTATCATTCACCGAAGCCATCCAGGGTTCTGTTGGAGATGCCTCTCCGTATACGTAATTATTTGGAAATGTAGGCTTTAAAGCATCAAGAGGGGCATTGGTAAACGGGGTATTACCTTTGTAATACCACGTTGTCTTATAGTCTGAATTCAGATACATACAAGGCATTTCCTGCTGCCTGGCCGCATACTGTGTTTTATCAGTACGTGACAGAACCACCTTGGCATGAACCTTTATTACGTTACCTTCCAGCCGAATCCAATGCTCAATGGTACTTTCTCCAGGCTCGTTATTATAGGCAAATTGTTTGGGTATAGTTTTAACGTAAATCTGGTTCGATTGCTTCTGAATTGAAACCACCTGCGAAGGGTTGCCGTAAACATCGCCTGCCTGTATCGGATTCCAGCCTAAGCCCACCCATCCTGGATCTCCATTTTTAGAATAATCTTTAGGGCCTCCATAAATGGCAATCTGTATCTGACGACCGAGGTCTGGATTATTAACCATATTGGTCGTTTGCACCTTTCCTCCTTTACTGTCGAGAAAAGCCATGTACGTAATAGAACCACCGTATGCCGTACTAACTCCAACCTTAATCTGCCCATTTTCAATAGTGGTTTCATCGGTCGGCGCACCCTGGCGGGCGGCAGGTGAAATATTACGGGGGTTAGTAGAGAATCTGGGCTGAGCAATCATTATTTCCTGCACCATCATCAGGGCAATCACAATGGCACCAAACCGAGAAAATTGTTTACGATATGGGAAATAAGGCATAAGCACTAGTGCGTTTAGATGCACTAATAAAGCCGTCTCACAAATAACATGCCAAAAAAATGAAGCCTTATTGTTACTATTTTTCAACTTAATTCTATTATCAAGAATGGGAGTTAGTTACTTGAAACCTTATTAGTTGACTAAAGCGCATTTTTGCTAAAGCAGACCTGTTACCTATCTTCTTTTGACGTATAGTTTTATTTTTGGTCAACTAAAAGAGGATCATAAAATCAGTCCGGTGCCTTTAAGCGCTACGTACGAAGTAGCTAATATACTGCCTACAAGTCATAAAAAAACATACGAGCCTACGCAAATAGGTAAAAACCCCGCGTAGGCTCGTATAAATATTAACTTAATTATCAGTCAGTTACTTAATCAATGTAGTAAGTGCAGCATCTGAAACGTTGCCCGACTGAATCAGGAGCCGATAATGGAACGTAACGTCCTTACCGGGCTGAAGCGTAAAATTCATTGGTTTTTCCTTGTTGTTACTAAATACGGAAGGGGCCAGCGGGTTAGCAGCAAACAATCCGTAGCCACGTGCGTGCCAGTACGTTGGATAGCCCGGATTCTTCGGATCATCTGACAAAACCAGGGTCAGTGCTTCGCCGTTAATGGTTCCGTTTAGTTTTACCCAAGCAGCACGCGTGCCCCAAACGGCATCGCCTTCAACACCTTCACTGCTCTTGTAATGACCCGTTACACCCGCATTATCAAGCACAGGCACTTTAGTAGCTACGCCCTGCGCATCGGTAAACACTTCGGGTTTAGTGGATGGCTGCTCGAGCTGACGCGCAAGCCGAAAGGCGATGAAACCTTCTTTGTTGTCATTAAATGCTACCTCTTTGTCAAGCGCTTTCAGCGTCGTGGTGCGGTCAATGATACGATTATTGGTCCCAGCCCGGAATTCAAAGGTTGTGGTTTCCTGCAACATTGCCTTACCATCTTTGTCGAGCCAGTCGGCCGTAACGATTAGTTGACCCACATCTTTTCCGCTTTTTATGGATTTAATGCCGGTGTGCACAATCGTTCCAAAAGGCCCTTTATGCTGTGGCCCAACTTCATTCGAGTTGTTCCAGAAGTCGTGTCCGTTTACATCGCCATAGTTAAACCACATACCGACATGGTGCGGATGGTCGATACGTTCGCCCGGTCGTGGATCGAGCGGCCAGCCTCGCGTGATGAGATTTCCCCCGGCAGATTGAATTGGGTATAAAACTGGTTTTTTCAAAACCGTCGGTCCCGGATAGATGTAGGCTGTAAAGGGTTTTCCATCAACCGTTACCGTTACCCGCTTCTGGGCTTCATTCGGCGTAATCTGTATACGGTTCTGAGCCTGACTCAGCATGGTCGAAGCCACGACCAGACAGGCGATGAATAGTTGACGCATCAGGATATTGTTTAAGTGACGTATGTTTTCGTTTTCAGTTGGAATTATAAAAAACAACCCCAGCCTAAAAAAGCCGGGGCCAATAAAATGCTACTGAAACAAGGACATATAAAAACAAAATGACGTCAATTTATTACGTTCAGTATCAGCTAATGCTACGTTAGTGGATAACTCTACGAATGCCATTACTCCAAGTAATGGCATTCGTAGAGTTAAGTTATTCAGGTTAATTTCCCAGCAAAATTTTATTGGTAACCTCCTGATCAATCGTGATATAACCCGGATAATTGATCGCCTTACTACCTAAAGACAGTGTCGGTTTGATTTTGATCGTCAATTTCGAGGGTTTTGAATTCGACGCACCCGATAGATTCTGAACCAGTTGCGTAAAAGCCTCGCGGGTTTTAGCATCGGTAATGAGCTGGTAAGCGTTTGTGTTGAGTTTAATCGGGACGCGTGTTTTACCGCCACCGGGCTGTACTTCGATACGTTGGTTCAGAAAGCCGTTGAACAATTCCTGACCAGCCAACAAAACCTTGTACTCCAGTTGATTGATACCCGCCAGCTTATTGGTAGGGTTAGTAATATCGAGGTTGACCCGAGCGTCCAGCGGAATGTTACGTGTCAGTAAACCGGCTGCCAATCTAGGGTAACGCGCCAGGTTCATGTCTTCCATTTTCCGAAACTCGCGAACATCAATACCTGCCAGATAAACACTATCGGCTGAGGCAATGGTATATCGACAGTCGCCCAATGCTTTCGCCTGCGAAATTTGCTTATTAACACTACATTGGCTAAAAAGCAGTGGCAGAGCAAGGAGGGCTAAAAAAAGTCTTTTTTTCATGTTGGCTTTCAATTCATTTCGTTATAAACATTCGACAGCGGGCAAAGTGTTTGGTTTAATTCGCTTTTATAAACACTAATTGCGTGCGGTCAGCTTTGGCAACTTTCTTCCGAAAATCAACCCATTCGGTGTAAGCTGTTGCTGGAAACCGCCCACCCTGCATCTGTATATGACGAACATACGTAACACGGTCACCATTTACCGCCAATTCTGACTTATAACGACCAAACTTCGAGTCGATTGAAATGGGTTCAATTCTGTACTCCGGTACATAGCCTTTCGGAAGTTGATACACAACCGTATCACTGTCTTCATAAGCGTAGCTCGCATCCAGATTGACCATCGCCCGACGCGGTTGTGTCAGTGGTTCGGCGGGTGATAACGCCGATAGAAGATTTAAGGGCAAAAACAGTCGGGTGCCACTGACGGTAGCCCATCGGCGAGCTGTTAACGCTAACGTCTCTGTGACGGCGGGCAACGTACCAGGTTGTTCGTTATAAGCAAAACTATTCAGTTCAAAAGCAGGTATGCGAATACGTTTGAGCAGCCAGCTACGTTGGTCATCACGATTAAGGCGCTGCATCACACTGGCATACGCGTCCTGCTGAAGGCCCGAATAATACGTTCGTACGTTTGCGTCAGCATCTCCCTGGTCGGTTAAATTTACGGTGATACGTCGCTGCTGTCGATTATCCGTCGGACGATACGTTGGCGTTTGGGTTAAACGTCCACCATCGGGCAAAATCAGTAATACGTGCCGATTACCCGTAAAGTCGCTCATGTAGCCCGCCGGACCGTGACCGCTGGTGCATTCCAGAAACAACGTATCACGCCCATCGGGAACGCACAAAATGACGTGGTTAAACTGAAAACTGGGAAAATCGACCAGCAAATCAGGTTCATCGTCGCCAGCACGTACCAGCGCCGGAAATGACTTAATGCCAGCCGCTTTCAACAGAGCCAGCGTATAATTGGTCAGTGCCTTACAATCGCCGTATTTGTGCATAGCTACTTTTTCGGCTTCGATAGTCTGCCAGCCGCCTATGCCCAGTTGAATGCTAACGTAACGCGTGTGTTCCTGCAAAAATTTATACAAACTCCGAACTTTCCCGGCGGTTGTCGTCTCCTGTTTGGTTAGTTCCAGCACGCGTTGTTTCAACGCGTCGGGAATAATATCCCGGCCATCGTTGAGGGCATGATAAAACCGACTTACATCGCTCCAGCTCGTTAGTTTACCTTTGTGATTTTGTACGTCAAACTCGGTTGGGGCCGTATAAACAACAGGCAGTATTTCTGAAGCAGGGGGCGATAGCGGCTCAAATTCGACAGCAGGCAGATTGGCTAATTTCCAAGTATACGTTTTTCCCCCCTCCGGCGAATCCGTGACAACCCCAGGGGTGGGCAGATTCATTTCCTTGTAACGTAGCGCAAGGCCAGCCGGCATGTGTACCGTATAGGTCGATTGCTCGACTGCTACGTTCTGTTGGTGTTGTGGCATCCAGGTCGGATAGAACATAAGATTACGTTCTGTGGTCTCGATCAGGAATTCGACGGTATAGGGGTAAGTTGGCTGTTTGGGAAACGAAGCCGCTTTGACACGTTGGTCGTCAAACAGATTGTAATCGGCGTAGGTACTATAATCTTCAATATCAGATTTTTTCAGTCGTTTAATCAGCTTTCCTTCCGCATCGTAAAGGGCGCCCTCAAAGGAAGTGATCTTCGAAAATTTATCATAGTAAACCATCTTTTGCGCCTGGCTATCCGCTTCTTTATCAAGCACCGTAATAACGGTATGCGTGCGCTCAGTTGCTTCGCCCGGCGATTTCACTGTGAAGATAGTTTCATAACGACGTATTACGCTATGGGCGTTTTCTTTTAACGATGCCTCAATAGCCGACGCTTTGTATTCGTTCTGCGCCCACGCAACCTGTCCGGTGAGCAGCAATATCCAGAAACTGTATTTCATGATTATTTTTTCTCGACTACCTCCCCGCGCTTCAGCACAATTTGTTCGGCATGCTTGGCAACCACCTGGGTGAACAATTCACGTAGTGCGCCGTATTCTTCGGCATAGTATAAGGGGCGACGTAGCAGAATCCGGCTGATTACCTGTAATTTATTATCACCGTTCATGGCCATCTGATACATAAAACGGCCACCGTTTTCCGGCAAAACCATAGAAACTGGCTTTGGCATTTCTTCGACCTGATATCCCTTGGGTAGCGTATAGGTTGCGACAAACGTCATTTCTTTCTGAAAACCAAAATCCACTGGATAGATGCGGTTCGCTTCTTTAAACGGATTAGTACCGTATCCTTCAGTTAGCATGGGTCGTAAATACAGTCGGTTACCAGCCCGTCCACAGGCTTCTGGAATCGTGATGCTAAAATCGGTATTGAACGCACTGGCCATAGGGTCGGCTCCCGTAAATTCTGCTTTCTCAACCTGCCAGACGGGCCGTTTTTTTCGGATTCCATCCAGATATTTCGTTTTGCCTTCCGAAGCAAATGATGTTCGGGCACTCAGGGCACTGTAGCCACCGTGCGAATGCTTGAGTGTACCGGTAATTTCACCATCATCGGCAATCACAAATTCACCCGTAAAGGAATCAATATCCCGCTCCAGGGGGGATAGTGAAATAAAGCGTGATTTACTCGAGTGAATCAACCGACCAGACCCATTCAGGCAATGAACGGGCAGCATTCCCGGCGTTAACAGTACGTCGGTAGCGTCGAGCAGCATATCTTTTCCGCCAACCGCTACCTGTGCTACTACGTAGTTGAACCGCTTGAGCAATGGGTACTGTTCATTAATTCGGCCGTGCGAACGGGTGCTCAGAATAACCGGATTTGCCTCCATGTCCATCTCGCGCAGAAGGGCGATAAGCATCAGGTTGATGTCAGCAGCATTTCCTTTTTTGTTCTCCAATACTTTTCGAATACCCAATTGCGACCAGTAGCTGGCTTCTCGAGTCCACTTAATATTCTGTCGGACAAAATCATAAGCCGCCCTGATACGGGCCAGCGTATCAGTATGTTGGGTCAGTATTGATTTAGCCGGATCTCGCAGAAAGCCAGTCCGCTTAATTTGTCCGCCAAAATCAGCACTCTCAAGCAAGGTTCGGTCAAGCGTTTCCCAACTCACGGAGAAATCGTGTGCTACAGCATTGGGCAACTGATACTTGGCCAGTTCAAAATCAATCTTGGCCCTGTAATCGTCGTCTGTTGTGATGTAGGCTTCATTACGGAAAGCAGGGGCATCCTTCACGACAAACCGATAGGCAATTGCTCCAGCCCCACGGTGTCCAGGAATCAAATCAACATTGCTCGGCTTGTTTTCATTGACCAGCAAGGCCAGATACCCGCTCATCATTATTTTGTAGAAAAAATAATCCGGTATCGTAATGCGATACTCACTCCAGTTGACAGGCACATCCTGCTGAAAATGCCAGGTACGTGGATTATAACCGACACTGAAAGGGGTCTGAATGGTGTAACTATATTCTATAATCGACCCCTCACGAACGTTGGGCAGCGTGAATTTCTCCAGCCAGACCTGTTCCGACGCTTTTTCGGTAAAATGACCAGCCTTGTCAAATTTATCGACCATAACCTGACCACCAGCCAGATTATACGTATTACCGACAAATTCACTCACAAATTCGTGCTGACCGGCTTTACCGCGTCGGGTATACAGTTCAATAGTGGCTCGGTCATAGGCCGATTTTTTATGGATTTGCGTTCGAACATGGCACCTGTAATGCAGCCATAACTGGTCATTATTTTCCTCGAACGTAACCTCGCCATAATTATAGAGAACGGTCGCTTCGGCAGTCGAATCGGTTTTCGGGCCGGTAAATTGATCGGGAGAGATTCTGCCTAGTTTAACATCAGGCGATTTTACATCGGTTTTCTGAGCAATTGCCAGCGTAAGGCCAGCCAGTAACCAGCCAGTAAGTAGCCCTAATACGCGAGGACTGGATTTAGAAAAAGACATGAACGGTGGATATTTTTTACATACTGATACGTCGGCAAGATATGTATCTTGCAAAAAATCCACAAATTATGTTTACTAATAATTCTTTTATTATAATCAATCTGGAAATTACCTAACTAAATTAGGCTCAATCGGCCATTTCAAGTCGCGCCCGAATCGCTTATATTTGTCTGAACGATACCAGCCTCCTTCATGAACAAGCTCACCGCCGACGACCTGATTTATGGGTACATCAACGGCATTTTTCCGATGGCCGATGCCGACGGTACGCTCTACTGGTATGCGCCCGACCCACGAGCGGTGATTCCTATTCATACCTATAAACCAGCCAAATCGCTACGTCCTATCCTGAATCGTAATCAGTTCGAAGTACGTATCAATGCGGCTTTTACGGACGTAATGCGGGCCTGTTCGCTCCCCAGAGATGTCTACGACAGTGTCTGGATCTCAGAAGAAATCATCGACGCTTATTCTGAATTGCATGAAATGGGGCTGGCACATAGCGTGGAGACGTATATAGATAATCGGTTAGTTGGCGGCTTGTACGGTGTAGCACTGGGATCCGCCTTTTTTGGTGAATCGATGTTCTATCGAGAGCCAAATGCATCGAAAGTGGCCTTTCATTATTTGATCGAAATTCTCCGTAAGCAGAAGTTTACGCTGCTCGATACCCAATTTATAAACGATAACGTCCGGCGCTACGGTGCCATCGAAATTCCAAAAGCCGACTACCTTCGCCAACTCCGAACGGCGCTCAAACACAAAACCAAATTCGTTACGTCATCGGCCGATACGTTGCTCAGCGACCAATTATAACAACTTACCAAAACCTGAAACAGCTATCTTTGCGGGCATGTCAAAACCTGTACTTGTTCTCAAATTCGGCACAGCTTCCATTACCAAATCTTCCGGCGAACCCAACGAACCCGTTATGGTCGATATAGCCCGACAGGTAGCTGCTTTACACCCGCATTACCGGATTGTGCTGGTATCGTCGGGGGCTGTAGGAGCCGGAAAATCCCTGATTCGAGACTTTCGGGGCGACATTATCCAGCGTAAAGCGGCTGCGGCTGTTGGTAATCTGCTGCTTCTCAATCAGTATTCGCGCTTTTTTGCCATTTACGGCATCTCGATTGCTCAAAGCTTGTGCGAGCGACATCACTTCGCTAACCGCGACCAGTTTCTGCAACTCAAACAAACTTATGAGGAGTTGTGGGCTAACGGACTGATTCCAATTGCGAATGAAAACGACGTAGTAAGCAGTCGTGAACTAAAGTTTTCGGATAACGATGAACTTGCTACGTTGATCGCGGTGGGTTTTGGCGCTAACGTATTGATGCTCTGCACCTCCGTTGGTGGTTTACTAGACGCAGAGGGACGTATCATCCGGCATGTTACTACGTTCGATGAGCAGGTTTTCGGCGTAGTACGTACCGACAAATCATCGCTGGGTCTCGGTGGCATGGCGTCCAAACTGACCTTTGCCAAATTAGCTACACGAATGGGGATTCGAGTCGTTATTTTCGGTCTGAACGAACCCGACAGCATTGGTCGGGCGTTACGTGGTGAAACTGGAACGGAATTTTCGCCACAAACCAATACGTTGTCGGCTCGCAATCGCTGGTTAGGCAGTGGCAGTCTGACAGTTGGGCAGGTAATGGTCGATGCGGGTGCCGTGAAGGCTTTACAAAAACGACGAAGCTTGCTGGCGGTCGGCGTTCGAGCGATTCCGGGCGAATTTGCGGCTGGTGAAATGATTGAAATTATGGATGAGCATCAAACGACAGTGGCCGTAGCCAGGGTACGTATTTCGTCGGAAGCTTTAACTCAGCAACTCAATCAGCAGAATGTGGAAGTCGCCAATGCGAATGATATTGTACTTTTGTAGTTATGACACCCATTACTCCCCTTCTTCAATCGGCTCAACAGGCATCTGCAGCTGTTCGTCGACTCAGTCCGTCGCAGAAAACCGACCTCCTGAATCGGCTGGCCGACGTATTGGCATCTCACACCGCCGACGTACTAACTGAAAACCAGAAAGACCTCGACCGAATGCCCGCTTCCGACCCAAAGTACGACCGGTTGAAACTCACCGAAGCACGGGTTGATGATTTATCCAAAAGCCTTCGTGAGGTAGCCGTTTTGCCCGATCCGGCTGGCGAAGTCATTCTGGAACGTAGCATTGAGCAGGGCTTACAACTCAAAAAAATTGCCGTACCACTGGGCGTCGTTGGGGTCATTTACGAAGCACGTCCGAACGTAACAGTCGATGTAGCGTCTTTGTGTTTACGGTCGGGAAATGCCTGTGTATTGAAGGGTGGCAAAGAAGCTGATTTCTCGAACCGTTATCTGGTTAGCCTCATTCAGAGCGTATTGACTGAATTTGGCGTACCTAAAGCCGCCGTTACGTTGCTCCCAACCGACCGGGCCGTTGTGAATGAGTTACTAACTGCCACGCGTTACGTCGATATTATCATTCCGCGCGGTTCTGAATCGTTGATTCAGTACGTCCGCAAAAATTCGCTGGTTCCTACCATCGAAACGGGTGCAGGTGTTTGTCACGCTTATGTAGAACAAACCGCCGATCTCGATAAAGCGGTCGCTATTGTTGTCAACGCACGCGTTTCCCGGCCATCAGTTTGCAATTCACTGGATTGTGTGTTGGTCGATGAAAGCATTGCCGACCGTTTTCTGCCTATGCTGACAGACGATTTCGCCAAATGGAACGTAGAGGTTTTCGCCGATGAAACGTCCTACGCCATTTTTGAAAAGGTAGGCTACGAAAAGCTGCAATACGCACAGTCTGAAGACTTTGGCCGTGAATTTCTGGATTACAAGATTGCGGTGAAAATAGTGGTTGGTTTTGACGAGGCATTGTCGCATATTCAAACGTATTCATCGCGGCACTCCGAAGCGATTTTATCCCAAAATCAGGATTTGATTGACCAATTCCTGCGTGAAGTCGATGCAGCGGCCGTATACGCCAATGCCTCAACCCGCTTCACCGACGGTGGCGTATTTGGCCTGGGAGCCGAAATCGGTATATCGACGCAAAAGCTTCACGCACGCGGGCCTTTTGCGCTGGAAAAGTTAGTAACTGAAAAGTGGATCGTCGTCGGTGACGGGCAGGTGCGGTGGTAGAATTGACTAAATCCATTTTATGATAAAATTTTAATGCGTTTCTAACGAACGTAGCAAGTATCATTTCAAACCATTTATAGGTACATTTGGTCTTGTATTAGTACCAAACTTTTCTACGTTATGAAACGCTTCCACTCTTACCTCGGTTGCCTAATTCTGGCATCTTTAGTAAGTTGTAAACAGGAGAAAACCACTCCCTGTAAAGCTCCCCAACGAGTAACAGTCGATTCCGAATGTTACGCAGGAAACGGGCTGAAATTCACGGCTAGTGATTATGGCGATACGCCACTAAGTTTTGAATGGAATGTTGTGGCGCTGAAGGATACATCACGAGTTAACGGCTGGACGCCTAAAGACGAGAAAATCAGGATGATTGCCTCAAATACGTTTGTCGTACCAGACAGCCTGGTTACGAACTACCAGCGGTTAATTGTGGAAGTGGCAGCTAATTGCCAGGGACAACTTAAGCATTCAACTTACTACGCTTTCGTCAAAAAGCGTTCAGCCGCCACTAACTGCGTTACGTGGGCGTCGCAAAATAGCCTATAGTTCCTTCTTAAGTTCATTTCTTTATAGCTTTTGCATGCCTTCTTCCCACTGCTTAAAGGCATCCCGATACGTCTTATGGCGGCTTAAATCCGGTTTGAACGTATCACCAAAAGCTACCCGGTCGGCAGCTTCGTCTAGATTTTTCAGTACCCCTTCGGCTTTCATCGTCAGCAGGATAGCTCCCATTGAGCCACTTTCGTTACTGGCGTTTAAACGTACCGGAACGCCCGCCATGTCGGCCAGCATTTGCACCCAGAATTTCGACTGGGCAAACCCGCCGTTGGCATGAATTACCTGCGCCGACCCAGTATGTTCGACAAGTAGTTGATTGATACTAAGCAGATTAAACAACACACCTTCTAAAGCCGCCCGAACAAAGTGTGCTCGTGTATGTTGCCAGTCGACGTTTAGATAGGCACCACGTACCGAAGCATCCCATAATGGTGCCCGTTCGCCCTGAAGATAGGGCAGAAAAACCAACCCGTCGGAACCGGGCGGAATCGTTGCCGCTTCGTCAAATACAGCGTTGGCATCTTGCTGGGTTAGTTTTTCGGTTACCCATTCCAATACGTTACCGCCATTGTTAGTTGGCCCGCCCACAACGTAGTAACCCTCATCCAGGTAGTAACAGAACAGCCGGCCTTTTGCATCGCGAAGCGGTTTGCGAACCGTTTGGCGTATCGCCCCGCTCGTACCAATGGTCAACGTAGCAGTTCCGCGTTTGATGGCACCGGCTCCCAAATTGGCCAGGCAACCGTCTGAAGCACCGATCAGCAGCGATACGTCGGCAGTAAGTCCCGTTTTTTCTGTTTCAGGAAGTGGCAGATAGGGTCGTTGGTGGGTAGTCGGAACGGGAGTCGATAATTGGTCAGGCCGAACGCCAGCGTAGTCCATCGCTCGTTGGCTCCACTTTCGTTTCTGTTCATAAAACAAACCCGTTGCCGTAGCCATCGAGAAATCAATTTCAAACTCGCCCGTCAGTTTTCGCCACAGATATTCTTTGATAGACCCGAACCGGGGTGTCCGATGCAGGGCACGTGGGTCGTGCTGACGTAGCCAGGCCAATTTGCACAACGGAATCATCGGGTGAATGGGCGTACCGGTTTCCTTATGGATCGCTTTGCCCAATTTGGCCTGCGTGGTACGTAATTCAGCCGCCTGTGCTTCAGCCCGATTGTCGGACCAGAGAATAGCATTTCCTAAAGCCTTGCCGTCGTCATCCATCGGTAACACGCTATGCATGGCCGTGCAAAATGCTACGTGGGTCGCTGTATGGCCAGCTTCTTTCAATTCCCGATTCACTTCAGCCATTACCTGCACGAATGACGACCAGATTTCGGCAGGGTCCTGTTCGGCGTAACCAGGTTCTGGATTGAGCGTGGTTACCGGAGCCGCAGCGTGCGCCAGAATTTTGCTCAAATCCGGCGGCATAGCCAGGGCTTTTACATTCGTAGTGCCAATATCAACGCCGATGATGCAGTTCATAGTCTACTAAACGAAGTAGTTATGAAGTTGTAGAGTTATAAAGTTGGCTGATGCATTCAAAACTTCATAACGTTACAACCATACAACTTTACAACTTATAAAACAACGTAGCATTCCCCCCAAATACCTTCGCCCGAACCTCATCACCCCAGGGTGCTACGTAGTCGTCCACCAGATTTTTCACCTGCGTGTAGTTTGCCGCAACCAGACAAACCGGCCAATCGGAGCCAAACATGAGCCGATCGGGGCCGAAATGTTCGAATGCTACGTCCAAATAGGGGAAGAAATCTTTTTTACTCCAGTGATGCCAGTCGGCTTCGGTGACCATGCCGGAGAGTTTGCACGAAACGTGTTTGTGTTTGGCGATTTCGGTCATAAAATTCGACCAGCGATTGATTTCCTGCTTCTTAATGTAAGGTTTCGCCAAGTGATCGATCACGAAGTTGACTTCGGGAACTGCCTTTACAAGTTGCAGTGCAGCTTTAAGCTGGGTCGGATAAATCAGGATGTCATAGGTGAGATTAAACTCGGCCAGCTTCCTAATGCCCTCTACTACTGATGGACGGGCAAGGAAATCGTCGGGTTCGGCCTGCGCTACGTGCCTATAGCCTTTTATCTCAGGATGTTGCGAAAACGCTTCCAGCCGTTCAGACAGTTGCGCCGACTGAAAGTCCACCCACCCGACTACACCCATCACAAAATCATAACTCTGAGCCATGCTGGTCAGAAACCGTGTTTCTTCTTCCGACTGCGACGCCTGTACGGCCACGCAGCCATCGATGCCGTTCTGCGCCAGTATCGGTTCCAGATCAGCGGGGAGAAAATCGCGTTGGATAGCCGCCATATCGTCGGTTATCCAGCTATCGCGAATGGGGTCGAAATGCCAGAAATGTTGGTGGGCGTCGATGGTCATCTAAACCGGGATTTAGCTGATTTAGTGATTTATTGAATTGTCTGAACCGGGATTTAGCAGATTGATGGATTTTCAGGATTTTGTTTTTGATAAAGCGCTTCGAAGAAGCGAATACAAAATCCTGAAAATCCATCAATCTGCTAAATCCCGGTTCAGAATAATTTTCCGTTTCAGACGAATGAAACCGCCGTTTGTTTCTGCTCGCCTAACCCTTCGATACCCAGTTCCACTACGTCGCCTGGTTTGAGGAATCGTTGCGGTTTCAGGCCCATACCGACACCGGCTGGTGTACCTGTCGAAATAACGTCACCGGGCAACAACGTCATGAACTGACTGATGTAGCTTATGAGCGTTGGTACGTTAAAAATCATGTCGTCGGTGTTCGAATTCTGCAATTCTTCTCCGTTGAGTTTGAGCCACAAATTCAGCGCATTCGGATTGGGAACTTCGTCTTTCGTAACCAGGTACGGCCCTAATGGCGCGAACGTATCGGCACTTTTGCCTTTTACCCACTGACCACCGCGTTCCAGTTGCCAGGCTCGTTCGCTGTAATCGTTGTGCAGCGCATAGCCCGCTATATAATCCATAGCCTCCTCCAGTTCAACGTAGCTGGCCCGCTTGCCGATGATAATTGCCAGTTCGACCTCCCAGTCGGTTTTCTCAGAACGTTTGGGAATCACTACGTCATCGTTCGGGCCGACAAGCGCCGTCGTTGATTTAAAAAAAAGAATTGGTTCAGTAGGCGGTGTAGCACCGGTTTCGGCTGCGTGTTTGGCGTAGTTCAAACCCACACAGACAATCTTGGATGGCCGTCTCACACAGGAAGCGATACGTTGATCGGGTGCTACGTCGGGACAAGTGTGCGCGTGTGCCGTGAGCCAGTGAGCCAGTCGTTCAGGACCGTTGCTGGCAAAAAAAGATTCATCATAGTCTTCGCCGAAGTGTGTTACGTCGATGCGTTGGCCGGAGGGAAGTTCAACACCGGGGTGTTCGTGGTCGGGCGAGCCGAAGCGGAAGAGTTTCATGCAGAATGGAATACGTTGACCTGAAAAAGCTTGTGAGGCTGCAATTTTAATAATTATCCAGTATGTATCTGGAGAAAATAAGGTTCTCTTTAACTCAACAACGTTCTGAACACTACGAATTCAGTCGCGTGAAACCACCATCAATTGGATAATCACAGCCTGTAACGAATCCTGCTTCTTCAGAACATAAGTAGAGTGCCAGAGCCGCAACTTCCTCAGGTTTGGCCATACGACCAATGGGTTGCGTTTTTGAGAGTTTGGCGAACATTTCGGCCTCCTGACCGGGATAATTCTTCGCGATAAATCCATCCACAAAAGGCGTATGTACCCGCCCCGGCGAAATGCAGTTGCAGCGGATGTTATCCGTCAGGTAATCTTTCGCTACGGACAACGTCATGCTCAGCACAGCTCCTTTACTCATCGAATACGCGAACCGGTCAGAAATCCCCAACGTAGCGGCTACTGACGCCATGTTCAAAACAACGCCACCGCCGTTTTTTTTCAGGTGAGGAATAGTCGCGCGCAGGCAGTTATAAACGCCTTTGATGTTGATGCGAAAAATCCGGTCGAAATCAGCTTCCGACGTAGTATCGGCCCGGCCAATGTGCGCTACCCCGGCATTGTTGACTAAAATATGAATTGGCCCCTGTGCGGCAATCTGACTGATTACGTCGGTAACCTGCGCCTGATCCGATACGTCAACGGCATGGGCCTCGGCCTGACCACCGCCAGCCTTAATATCAGCCGCTACCTGTTGCGCCTGTTCCGCGTTGATTTCCAGAATATGCACCGTAGCGCCCGCCTGCGCAAATGTCTGCGAAATCGCCAGTCCAATACCACTGGCTCCCCCGGTAATGAGGGCGGTTTTGTTCTTGAGAGAAAACATAAAGAGCGAAAGAAAGAGCGAAAGAGTGACAGACCAAATATTCGCTCTTTCGCTAATTTTTAAAGAGATACCCCGCGTTTCCAGGGAATGAAATCGTCCTGTCCTAATCGTTCTGCCTGCGTGATGACCTCACCGGAAGCCAGTCGGATGATATATTCCAGCAGTTCGTCAGCATTTTGTCCGATGCTTTGTTCACCATCCACAATTGGGCCACTGTCGAAATCAATTACGTCGGGCATCCGATTTTTGAGAATGGTGTTTGTCGACACTTTCACCACTGGAGAAACAGGGTTTCCTGTGGGCGTGCCAAGTCCGGTCGTAAAGAGAATAACGGTTGCCCCCGAACCAGCCATACCTGTGGTGGCTTCTACGTCGTTTCCGGGTGTGCAGAGCAGATTCAGGCCGGGCGTAACGATGGGTTCGGCGTAATCCAGTACGTCGGCCACGAGTGCTGTACCTCCTTTTTTGGCAGCCCCCGCCGATTTTATGGCATCGGTAATCAGGCCGTCTTTAATATTACCCGGCGATGGATTCATGTCGAAACCTGAACCAACGGCCTCGGCCTGCGCTGAATAATCACCCATCAGGGTGATGAATTTCTGTGCTTTAGCGTTGTCGGGTGTGCGGTTGATGAGTTCCTGCTCAACGCCGTTCAGTTCAGGAAATTCGGCCAGAACGGTTTTGCCGCCAAGTGCAACCAGATTATCAGATAGATGCCCCAGTACTGGATTGGCCGAAATCCCCGAAAAACCATCCGAACCACCACATTTCAGGCCTACGGTCAGCGCACTCAGTGGTGCCGGTTTCCGTTCAATTTTATTAATTTCAACCAGGCCCAGGAACGTTTCTTTGATAGCCTGCGACATCAGTGCGTATTCTGTACCGGCCTGTTGCTCAAACAATAGTAGTGGTTTATCAAACTTCGGATTCTGCCTTTTGATTTCCGATGAAATCATATCGACCTGCAAATGCTGACAACCTAAACTCAGGACGGTAGCACCACCCACGTTCGGATTATTGATAAAACCGGCTAACAACGAACACAAATACCCCGAATCTTGTCGCGTACCACCACAACCCATCTCATGGGTCAGGAATTTGATACCATCTACATTTTTAAATGGGCGATTTGGTGCCTGAGTGTTGTGCTGAAGCGTCTGGTTCTGGCTAGCATCAACAAAAGGCTGCATCTTTTTCACTACGTCCATTTCACCTGCTTTATAGAGACTTAGCAGTTCATGAACTTGGTCGCGGTACATTTCGGGTTGGGCATAGCCGAGTTCGCGTTCAAACGCATCTTTGAGAATCAATACGTTACGATTTTCGCAGAATACCAGCGGTACGATTACCCAATAATTTCGCGTTCCAACGCTTCCGTCGGCCCGGTGATAGCCCATAAACGTACGATCCTGCCAGGGCGATACGTCGGGAGCTTGCCAGGAGGCAGGTTCCTTTTTTTCGAGGCCATAACGGTCGGCGTCATGTTTGAGGTTGAACGTAGTGATTGGTTCGCCCCGCCGAATCGGCTGAGTGGCCTTCCCTACCAGTACGCCATACATCGTGATCGGCTCACCAGGCTGGCGGTCCTCGGTCACAAATTTATGTTTGGCTCCCACAGCATAGGGAAGCTCATACGTCTCATTCTCAAATTCAATTCGTTCACCCGCCGACAGGTTACGTAACGCTACAATGACGTTATCGGCAGGATGGACTTTAAGGACACGGGCATTCATTCGACAAACTTTTTTAGTATAAAGAGGCATTTCAATCCGAAATATACCACTCATCCAAAAACTTTCACGAACGTTCTTGCGAATGTGAGCGTCATTGCCAAGTTTTAAGGCTAAGAAACGGTTTGTCATTCTTCCTTCGGCTACGCGTTCGGGTCAGGATGACAAAAAACTTGCTTTTCAGACAAGAAGAGAAAGTTAAACAGCTTCTAAATCCTGAACCCTGTTTATGGCAAAACGTGTACAGACCGACCCCTTAGCCGGTCGCCTGATGTCCATTGACGCCTATCGAGGCTTTGTAATGACGTTGATGGCTGCCGAAATCCTTCGGTTTCATGAACTGCATGAATCCTTTCCAGATAGTTCGTTCTGGGCGTTTCTCACTCATCATCAGAGTCACGTAGCGTGGGCGGGCTGCTCATTGCACGACTTGATACAGCCTTCGTTTTCGTTTCTGGTTGGCGTAGCGCTCCCCTACTCCATCGCCAGTCGGGCGGCACAGGCACAGTCTTTCGGGAACCAGTTTGGGCACGCGCTACGTCGGTCACTCATCCTGATATTGCTGGGTATTTTTCTGCGTTCTACCCATGCCGAACAAACCTATTTTACGTTTGAAGATACGCTCTCACAGATTGGTCTGGGCTATCCATTTTTGTTTCTGCTGGGTTACACATCTCCACGCACTACGTGGCTAGCATTCGGAGGTATTCTATTCGCATATTGGCTGGCATTCGTCCTTTATCCGGCTCCCGGCCCCAATTTCGATTACACTGCGGTCAACGTTCCACCCGACTGGCCAGAGCATTACACGGGTCTAATGGCTCATTTTAACAAAAACAGCAATCTGGCCTGGGCATTCGATACGTGGTTTCTGAATCTGTTTCCGCGCGCAAAAGTCTTTCTGTTCAATGGTGGTGGGTATGCTACGTTGAGTTTCATCCCGACGCTGGGTACTATGGTGCTGGGTTTGCAGGCAGGTCGCTGGCTACGCGAAGGGGTGTCCTCTCGTGACTTGATTAAACGGCTGCTGATAGCCGGGGCAATTGGACTTGCCAGTGGCGTTCTCCTCCACGTAGCGGGAATTTGTCCGGTAGTAAAACGTATCTGGACACCCGCCTGGGTATTGTTCAGCGGTGGCTGGTGTTTCTGGCTGCTGGCCCTTTTCTATAGCATCATCGACGTAGCGAAATATCAAAAATGGACGTTTGCTCTGGTGGTGGTCGGTATGAATTCCATCGCGATTTACTGCCTGGTCCATCTTATCGACCACTTTATTATTACGTCGTTTTATACGCATCTAGGTCACGGTGTTTTTCAGATTCTGGGCGCCCCATTCGAGCCACTGCTGATCGGTATGGCCGCACTGGGTATTTTTTACCTGATTCTTCTCTGGATGTACCGCCGAAAACTCTTTATCCGAATCTGAAAGTATGCTCACCGCCAACCTGCTAAATCTTTTCGACCACACCATTTTTTATGGTACACTTACTATTGAGAATGGTCGAATTACCCGAATTACGCCACTTGGCCCCGAACGACCCGATGTGCCTTATGTGCTTCCGGGCTTTGTGGATGCCCATGTCCATATTGAAAGTTCGTTACTTACGCCCCCGCAGTTTGCCCGACTGGCCGTTCTGCACGGCACGGTGGCTACCGTATCGGACCCGCACGAAATTGGCAACGTACTGGGCGTTGAGGGAGTGAAATACATGATCAATGAAGCGAAGCGGGTTCCATTCAAATTCATGTTTGGCGCACCATCGTGCGTACCGGCTACTACGTTCGAAACGGCAGGGGCTACTATTAACGTCAAGGAAGTTCGGCAACTGCTTGGCTTAAAAGAGATTGGCTATTTGGCTGAGATGATGAACTTTCCAGGCGTTTTGCAGGAAGATTCCGACGTAATGGCCAAAATTGCGCTGGCAAAAGCCTTCAATAAACCCATCGACGGTCACGCCCCCGGCCTGATGGGTGAAGCTGCTCAAAATTACATCGACGCTGGTATCACTACTGACCATGAGTGCTTTACGTATGAAGAAGGGCTCGACAAAGCACAGCGGGGTATGAATATCCTGATTCGGGAAGGTAGTGCCGCCCGTAACTTCGATGCACTGATTCCGTTAATCGATGAGTTTCCATCACAAATTATGTTCTGTTCCGACGACAAACACCCTGATACGTTGGCTACCGGACATATTAATCAGTTGGTGATGCGGGCGCTGGCTAAGGGGTACTCCCTCTGGAATGTGTTACGTGCGGCCTGCCTCAATCCGGTACTTCATTACCGGCTTCCTGTCGGGTTATTACGTGAGGGTGACCCCGCCGATTATGTTGTGGTGAAGAACTTAAAGGATTTCCGGGTACAGCAAACCTTCATCAATGGGGAGCTTGTTGCCGAAAATGGTCAAACGCATATACCAGATTTACGTAGTGAACACATCAACCATTTTAACTGTACTCCCAAAACGCCGACCGATTTTGCCGTTCAAGTCGTCGAAACGGGTAGCGAAACACCAATGATACGTGTGATTGAAGCCTTAAATGGTCAGTTAATCACAAACGAACTACAACTTGAAGCATCCGTAGAAGATAACCAAATCGTACCGGACGTAGCACGCGACGTGTTGAAACTGGTGGTCGTCAATCGGTATCAGGATGTGCCTCCAGCGGTGGGATTTATCAAAAACTTCGGGCTTAAACACGGTGCTATTGCCTCATCGGTTGGGCATGATTCTCACAATATTACCGCTGTTGGCTGCGACGATGAGAGCATTTGCCAGGCTGTAAATCTGATTATCGAAGCCAAAGGCGGTTTATCAGCAGTGGTCGGAAAAACTTCGTCTGAACAGCCAAACGACGTAATGAGCCGCCGGGAATTCCTGCACATCACCACTACGTCCGAAACGCAGCTTCTGTCGCTGCCGGTTGCTGGTTTAATGACTGATGATGACGGTTTTGAGGTAGCGGGAGAGTACGCAGCCCTCGATGCATTTGCCAAACAGGAGCTAGGCAGTACGTTATCAGCCCCTTATATGACGCTCTCCTTTATGGCGTTATTGGTCATTCCCAACCTTAAGCTGAGTGACAAAGGATTATTCGATGGACAAACGTTTACTTTCTCCAGTCTCCAAATAGTGAAATAACAGTTAAAAAAAATTTTATTTAACTACTTTTTTTAATTCTATTTTTTATCGGTAAGTTTACAGACCTCAAGGCTATTCCTAACCTTTACTTCTCCTATCTAGCATGGCTCGCTCTCGTACCCAAACCGGCCCCGACGATGAAACCCTTTGGAATCTTTTTCGCGGTGGTGATGAAAATGCGTTTGCCCGACTGTATCAAAATTATGTTCAAACCCTTTACCATTACTGTGCCCACTTTGCTACTGATCGGGCTTTAATCAAAGATTGCATTCACGACCTGTTTGTCGAACTCTGGAAACACCGTACTACTATTGGTCCTACTACGTCGGTACGGTTTTATCTGATGGCTTCTATCAAACGGAAACTGGTTCGGCATCTGACCGCTGAGCAAAAACTTATTAGTCAGGATGATATGAGCAATGGTAGGCGCGTAGGCGACATGCTTCCCGGAGCCGATCCTTCGCACGAAAACCTGATGATTGCTTTTGAAGAAGATACGTTTATCAATGACTGTCTGCATCAGGCACTTGAAAAATTGCCCCGTCGTCAGCGTGAAGCGGTCCACCTTCGTTATTTCCAGAATATGAGCAACGAAGAAATTTCGGCCCTCATGCAGATCAACATTCAATCGGTTTATAACCTGATTTTCGGCGCCATGAGCAACCTCAAGCGTTATGTTACGCTTGAAAATGTGTCTCTTTGACGCAGTCTATTCCTAAACCTGACCCAACCCGGTAGCTACGAAGCAGCTACCGGGTTTTTTGTTTGCCCCAACGTACCGGCGACTACTTTATGTAACTTCGCCCAATGAACACAGACTCAACGCCCCTACCCGAACGGGTTCGTCCCCGCACCCTCAACGATGTTATTGGTCAGCAGAAACTCATTGGCCCAAACGGTGCGCTACGTCGTGCCGTCAATTCAGGTCGATTGCCTTCCATGATTTTGTGGGGTCCGCCCGGTGTCGGTAAAACAACCCTCGCCCTGTTGCTAGCAGAAGCTGTTAATCGTCCGTTTATTGCCCTAAGTGCCATCAACTCAGGGGTAAAGGAAATTCGGGACGTATTGAGCCGCCCAAGCGGAATGTTTCCTCCAGTAGTGTTCATTGATGAGATTCATCGATTCAACAAAAGTCAGCAGGACGCTCTCCTGGGAGCCGTCGAAAAAGGGCAGATTACGTTAATTGGGGCCACAACCGAAAATCCATCGTTTGAGGTAAACAGTGCCTTGCTGTCGCGTAGCCAGGTTTACATTCTGGAAGCGCTCGACCGCGACGAGTTGATTCAGGTTGTCAATAGAGCGATTGCGCAGGACAGGTTTCTCCAATCGAAAAAGATAACGGTTGAATCCTATGATGCGCTGCTACGTCTGTCGGGGGGCGATGGACGTAAACTGCTCAATTTACTGGAGTTGGTGGCCTCGGCACACGTATCGTCAGATCCACTAGTTATTACTGATGAGGGAGTTACTACGGTGGCCCAGCAGAATATTGCCCGGTACGATAAATCAGGTGAACAGCATTACGACATCATTTCGGCTTTCATAAAATCGCTACGTGGTTCTGATCCCAATGCGGCTCTTTACTGGATGGCACGTATGATCATTGCCGGTGAAGACCCAGTTTTTATTGCCCGGCGCATGTTGATTCTGGCGTCGGAAGATATCGGGAACGCCAATCCAACGGCCATGATTATGGCTTCCGAAGCTGTGCAGGCCATCAGAGCCATTGGTATGCCCGAAGGACGTATCATTTTGAGTCAGGTTGCGGTTTACCTTGCTACGTCGCCTAAAAGTAACGCCAGCTACGTTGCCATCGACGAGGCATTGGCGCTGGCTGAACAAACGGCTCATCTGCCGGTTCCGCTGCACCTACGAAACGCACCGACCAAACTGATGAAGCAAATTGGCTACGGTAAGGAGTATCAGTACGCTCATTCTCACGAAGGCAATTTTGTCCAGCAAAACTTCCTACCCGATACGTTGAAAGGCCACAAAATTTACGACCCCGGCCACAACGCCCGCGAAGCCGAAATCCGCCGAAGCTTACAGAAGTGGTGGGGAGAGTGGTACGAGTATTAAGGGATATATGAAGTATAATGTATGATGTATTTTGCGCCGACAATTACTTACTTCATACATCACATATCATACCTAAACAATAGTGTCTCCTGTTTTTCAGGACCGAAGGCGAATGATCCTTCCAGACTCATACCTAACTTTTTCAGCAGTCGGATGGAGAGATGATTATTGGGGTTGGTAATGCCATAAACCCGGGGCAACCGGAGTGTTTTATTTGCGTATTCGATAACGGCCGATGCGGCTTCGTAACCGTATCCATTCGCCATATAATCAGGCATTAACGCAAAGCCAACATCTGGATACTCTAACGTTTCTCGCTTGAAAAGCCCAGACATCCCTATCGGCTGATTGTCTGCCTTATGGAAAATCAGATAAGGGCCATACCCGAGTTCCTCGTAATTTTTCAGGGCATTATTTTGGATATACGCATTGGCATCATCGAGAGATCTAATACCTCTATCACCGATGAATTGCAGCCACCCCGGCGTATTGAGCAGTTCAAGGATAAACGGGGCGTCTTCCAGCGTTAACTGGCAGATAATCAGTCGGTCGGTGGTGAGCATGAGTATGGGCTCAAACAGCAGAGGCTGTTTGTTATAAATACGTATCGCAAACAGCCTCTGGCTGTTTGAGCCTTTTAAAACGCCACTGATTTCAAACGCAAGCCTGTATCTTCCGGGAAACCAAACACCAGATTCAAATTCTGCACGGCCTGCCCCGACGCACCTTTAGTCAGGTTGTCAATGACGCTGGTAATCAGCAATTGGCCGTCGTGCAGTTCGAGACTCAACAGGCATTTGTTCGTGTTTACAACCTGTTTAATGTCAATGGGCGAATCACTTACGTGTGTGAACGGATGACCAACGTAGTATTCTTTGTAAAGTTGTCTAGCCTCCTCCAACGTTCCTGAAAAAGGAGTGTATACGTTCGCCATAATACCCCGCGTGAAATCGCCACGGTAAGGAACGAAGTTGATAGCGGCCTTAAAATCAGGCTCCAACTGTGTAATGCTCTGGCGGATTTCGGCTAAGTGCTGGTGCGTAAACGCTTTATAAATCGATACGTTGTTGTTTCGCCACGTAAAGCCCGTGGTTGGAACCAGTGCCTGACCAGCTCCGGTGCTACCTGTAATGGCACTAATTTGTACTGCGTCAGTCAATTTTCCGGCTTTCGCCAGAGGCAAAAGTGCCAGTTGAATGCTGGTCGCGAAACAGCCCGGATTAGCGATACGTGTGGCTTCCTGAATACGTTCGCGCTGGAGTTCCGGCAAGCCATACACAAAATCGTCGTGTTCGTCGCGGAAATCGGCGCTGAGGTCGATTACCATTACGTCGTCTGATACGTCGTGGCTGGCTATGAACGTAGCAGATGCGCCGTGACCTGAACATAGGAAAATGGCATCCAGACCTTCCTGAGCAACTAAATCGGAAGTTTCACCACCCGAAAAAGTCAAATCAGTATCACCCAGCAAATCGGTATGCGTTGACCAAACCGGCTTCCCAGCCTGACTATTACTATGCGTAAAAGCGATATTGACAAACGGGTGATTCAGGAGGATGCGTAGCAGTTCGCCACCTGTATACCCTGCTCCACCTATAATTCCTACATTAATTTTGTTCATGCTCTTTAAAAATTGTTACGCAGAGATGCACGGAGACACACAGAGGTTCGCAGAGAAAAATAATAAGTCCTCTGTGAATCTCTGTGTGTCTCCGTGCATCTCTGCGTCATAGCCTTTTAACCATTCAGTTCCCGAAACCATTCCATAGCGCGGTCAATCTGCGGTTTCTCAAAATCCGTTACGTATTCACTCACGAAACCGGGGCGATCCAGTACTAATTCCTGGCTTAGGGCATGATTATGTAGCACGAGCGTCGGTTGACTGGCAATCGGAAAAAACTGAATGCCCATGCCATTTTTTTGGAAGGAACAGGTTGGACAGCCTAAACAACACAGGTGCATCGGCAGCGAATCGAGCGTAAAAGCCGCTTGTGACTCTTCACTTAAACTGGCAATTTCCTGAAGTGTCAGTTTGCCAACGGCGGGCGTCAATCGGTCAGCAGCGCCTGGATTTTCGGACAGAATACGCTCATAAACCTGTGTTGTGAAAGCCGTTTGTCCACCAAAAACAAGTGTATTATTACCTTCTGCAAGAAGTTGTCTGGCCAATTCACTCCAGAATTCGACAGAAAGCATCCGTACTGGATTTCCTGATTCAGGAAAAATTAGAATGGGTTTTGCGTTCGGAACCGGGCGCTCCAGCTTACGCCATAAATCAGCAGGCGATAGGTCTGGATGCACAAAATAAGGTTGAATCGAACGAAGATCGGCGTTGATACCCATTGGCTTGAGTACGTCAAGAATCAGGCTGAAATTATGCACCTCTCCATCGGGCATAAAAAACTCATGATCGAGCAATCCCCCAAAACCACGTGTGCCGAAACCAATTTTCTGTTTGACTTTCAAATATGGCAACACAAAGTGCATCGGTGAATCCGAAAACCGGACATCCACCGAATAATCGTATTCGGTATCACGTAGCGTTTGAATGGCCGACCGTTTCGTCCGAAAAAATTCACGCCATTTCTGAAACCGGGTTAACGGTCGGCGATTGGTACTGAAATGATTTAGATGCACCACCCGCCGGATGTAGGGGTTATTTTTCCAGATAGGATCGCACCAGGAGCCTGCCAATACGTCGATTTTCGCCTGAGGAAATTGCTGCCGAATCAAAGGAAACGCATACGACAAAATCAACGCATCGCCCAGATGCCCCGAGGTCATCAACAGAATTTCCGGCGCTTCATTGTTAATATCACCGTACTTCCGATGATTGTAGCCCCACCGTGCATACTGGTCGACTGCTACGTCCAACAATTGCAACGGGTAGGCTACACTCCGGGGGGCGCAGTATTTTCGCGATTTACCAATCACTGATTATTAATTTTCTCGTAAATCATGACCTGGTTCGATGCCACTTTCGAGAAGCCGCGCACGTCGTCGCCTGTCCAGGCGTTGTTCATCTCGCCATACGAGCCAAACTTCGACGACATCAGATCGTGTTCCGATTCGATACCTAGTACCTGGAACCGGTGCGGAGCCAGCAATACGTGTACTTTGCCCGTTACGTGTGCCTGCGTATCGGCCAGGAACGTTTCGATGTTACGCATCACCGGGTCCATAAATTGCCCTTCGTGAAGCATAGTGCCGTACCAGTTGGCCAATTGCTCTTTCCAATACAGTTGCCACTTACCTAATACGTGTTTTTCGAGGGTATGGTGCGATTTTATCAGGATGAGCGGAGCAGGAGCCTCAAAACCGACGCGACCTTTAATTCCAATGATGGTGTCGCCCACGTGAATATCACGGCCGATACCAAACGGCCCTGCCAGTTCGGTGATTTTCCGAATAGCATCTACTGGATTGGTAAATTTCTCATCTCCGACGCCCTTGATTTCACCATGCTGGAACGTCAACGTAATGGTTTCGGGCTCGGTTTTGGTGATTTGCGTTGGCCAGGCCGATTCGGGTAAGAACTGGTCAGAGGTTAGCGTTTCTTTCCCGCCTACCGACGTACCCCACAACCCTTTGTTGATGGAGTAAGCCGCTTTGTGCCACTCCTGATCAACACCTTTCGCTTTCAGGTATTCAATTTCAGCCTCGCGCGACAGGCGCAGGTCGCGGATGGGTGTAATGACTTCGGCATCGGGCGCAATAATCCGAAAGGCCATGTCGAAACGTACCTGATCGTTCCCAGCTCCCGTGCTCCCGTGAGCGATAGCCGATGCGCCAATTTCGCGGGCATACTCGGCAGCAGCAATGGCCTGGAAGATACGTTCGGCACTGACGCTCAGCGGGTACGTATTGTTTTTCAGTACGTTGCCAAACACCAGAAACTTCAGACATTGCTGGTAGTAATCATCAGTTTTGGCAATCGTCTTGTGCGATTTAACGCCCAGCGAATACGCCCGTTCCTCAATGGCTTTGAGTTCGTCATCGGAGAAACCGCCTGTATCGACCAGCACCGAGTACACTTCCATACCCCGGTCTTCAGACAAATATTTAACGCAGAAGGAGGTATCCAGACCCCCGCTAAAGGCAAGAACTACTTTTTGAGACATCGGATAAAAGACGCCAAACAACGTAATGTCTGGCAATCAGTCTAGTTTTGGAGGGGCAAATATCGGGCATCTTTATGTAAGTTGCGTCAATGAATTATCCGTCAATGGCTGTCAATCAAAAAATAAGATCTTCCATTGATTAGACATCCTTTGCCCATTTCAATATAGCTGGATATAAATCTGAGACAGTTTGCCCTGGTTTTCTGCTGTCGAAAAGTCGTTGCAATTCGTCCAGAAAGGATTCAAATCGATAAAATCCGCGTTGTGCTCCATTAAGTTTGACGCGACTTTGACGTACCAACTGGTATACATCAGGCGGATACTGATCTTTGATATAGAGCATATGAACAGCATGGGTCATGTACTCGTTAAATACCTCATAAGCACCTCCGTAATGATCGGTATCCCCTTTTTTCGTCCACTTATCCCTATTACTAAATACTTCGTTGATAGTCTGTAAGTGCTTGTCGCTGACAGGATTAACAAAGTTGTGGTCAATTTCCGTAAAGACTACACCTGAATAAATACCTTCAATTTGTGGCCCGGTATACTGACTCCGATTGAACCCTTTGGCATCACATATAAACATCAGGCTTTCCCGATAGCCCTGATCGGTAAACTTCTGAGCGGAATGAGCACCATTGATAAGTGGCGAAAATACAACCCGCATACCATCATAGCGTATACCTGGAAACTGAGCCTCTAACCAGACTTGCATGCGTTTAACCGGCAACAGTCGTGTCACATCAGCAATGTCGTCTTTGTAGAACGTTTGATTATTACTGTAAAACTTGCGAAACCCTGACTTCCGAACGAAGTCTGCCCACTGGTCAGGATATTGAGCCATATCATTAAGCCTTGGCCAGACTGCCTTGTATATTCCCCGGTTAACTGGGGAATCGTCTTTACTCAATTCCATGGCGTAAGCATTTTCACGAACACCATAATAAAAATTGCCGCCGTCGCTTTTTAAGCGCTCATTTAACCGCAGAATAAGCGGGTGCCTGGCGGCTGTTGCGAAGTACTGCTTCATTCGTGAAATGTAATCCCCGTCTTTTCGAACCATGTTCGCATCGGCCTGACCTGCTTCAGTCAATGCCATCGCCACATTAGCTAGTTCGTAGGCTTCTGGAATTTCGTACGTAACCGTTCCTCGAAATCGACGTTGATACGACTCTGGAAAATGAGCCGATAAATCGCCAAAAAAGTTGACCTGAATGAATTTCGTCTTGATGCTGTCAGTTAGCGCAATACGCTGAGCCACTAATTTACCATCGTTATGCCCGACTGTGATACGTTGGTTACCGGTCGCAAATACCCATGAACATAGCTTGCCCTCATACTTTTGAGGAGAATTGTAATTATCCACAGAATCCATCTTCGAGAAGTGAATCACATCTGTGGAATTGGTAGCGTTAAACTCCCACCGGACCGTATCGCCCTGAACGCGAAGCGTATACGTAATGGGTACTTGAGCAGAAGTAACGTAGGAAATAATTGAGAGAACAGCGAGTAAACTATTTTTCATGAACTATTGGGGCAATTTGCTTTCTACTTTTATTGATAACTATCAAATTTTCTGACGCCTTTCGTTAGCCGGCAGACTATACTTAATTCAGCTTACGATTACGCCCATCTTTATTTTGGGAATCGAGCACCCAGCGTTCTCCATATACCGAGCGGTAATAAATGACAAACCGCATTTGTTGAGCAATCCGACGGGAAAACAAAGGCACTGTCTTCCGATTGGTCGTTTGATATACGTACAACTTTTCGCCTTGCGGGAGTACCTTATCTTTCCATAAATCACTGAAAAGCAAGGTTGTATCAACCATTTTATTTTCCGTTAAAGCTACGTCGATAATATCATATATGTTGTCGTAGCGTTTCTGGCGATAATAGTAAGCCACACTGTCGATGAAAGCAGGACCAAGCCCTAAATTGGTTATGGTCATGGCAGACCCAAACGTACCATCGTCAAAATGGCCAGTATGGTATGAATCCAACACAGGCATCACCGACGCGTATTGTTGCGTCCGCTGCAGATATGCCTGGTAGAACGTAATACCAATGGCGCAAAAGCTGGACACAACCGCCAGAATACTCAGATACGTATCGAGCGAAACAACGACTTTACGTTTAGCAGCAGGCATAGAAAAACTTATAACAATACGAGCAAACTTCCTGGCAATATACGAATCTCCGCTTTTCCAGTAGGCAAAGTCAGCGGCTCGCCATCGGCGTGAATTATCAACGGTCCATCTACCTCGACAGTTGCTTTGGTAATGGAATGCCCGCGCCAGTAGGTCGACTTATTCAGGGATTTATTGAAAAGTTGCCAGGCAAGCATACCCGCAGCCTGCGTCGGAAACGGTCGAACTTCACATTGCTCCAGGTGACCATCCGAAATATTGGCAGTAGGTGCCATCCAGGCGTTATTACCAAACTGGCCCGCATTGGCGAATGTCATCGAAAACAATTCCTTCTCCTGATCTGCTACGTTAAATCGCTGAGGTTTATAATTCCAGAATGATCGAAAGGCAGTACGTATATAAGTGGGCAAACCACGTACCGGCTCTTTGGCAAACTCGTGTGCTACGTAGGCTTCGAAACCCATACCTGCCGTACAGAAAAATGGATATTCGTTGATTTCGCCACTGTCGATAATTACAGGGCGACCTTTTAACGCCCGTTCAATAGCCTGCAACGGCTTGAGCGGGATACCCAGATGCCGAGCTAGTCCGTTCCCCGATCCGATGGGAACGATGCCCAACGACGTAGCAGACTTCCGTAGACCAGTTGCCGTTTCATTAATCGTACCATCTCCTCCAATGACAATTATTCGATTAACACCCTGCGCCACCGCCTGTCTCGCGATGTCGGTAGCGTGCCCGGGATGGGTCGTTTGCACTACTTCTGGTGCGAAGCCGAGCGCATCGGCCTGCCGCAGAAAAGCATCGCGCAGTAACGCTTTTTGCTCGGCCGACGTAGTACCGGAATTTGGGTTGATAATGGCCAGAACAGCCGAACGATTCGCCACGTAGTGAGTTGAATTTTCCTGATAGTTCAGGAGAAGAAAATAAAAAGAAAAATGATGAAGACGACGATAAAGACGTAGTACCAGCCATCTGAGAAAATATACGGCTTGTACTCGTTATAAAATTCCCGAAACTTATTCATAAATCGTCTACAACAATCCGGCTGTAAAGATAAGGGGTAACGTAGAGCCTGTTTAAACTTTTCTTTGGAACCCTTTTTTGTCATGCTGACGAAAGAAGCATCTTAAAGTGTCCTAACCTGAGAATAAGGACACTTTAAGATGCTTCTTTCGTCAGCATGACAAAAAAATACGCTTAATTTTAGCTTTTAAAGAAAATTTAAAACAGCTTCTTTGTTAAAACCGAAATCCATGAACCGTTTTCTTCTCTTTCTATTACTTGGTCTATTCATCCAACCAATTTTTGGCCAGCAGACTTCTGCCACCGAACTAGCCAACAGCGACCGACGGGCTATTCTTGCAATTCTGAAACGACAGACTCAGGATTGGAACGCTGGCAAGGTCGATAAATTCATGGTTGGGTACTGGCCGTCCGATTCGCTGACGTTTATCGGCAAAGCTGGTATTACGTATGGCTATCAGGCAACGCTGGCCAATTACAAAAAACGGTATCCCGACCGGGCTTCTATGGGCACCCTCAAATTCGATATCCTGCAACTGGATTTTCATGCACCCAACGTAGCGTATGTCATTGGGCGTTTTCATCTCACTCGTCCCAAAGTTGGCGATGCGGAAGGGCACTTCACGCTTCTATGGCGCAAAATCAAAAACCGCTGGGTCATCGTGAGTGATCATTCAAGCTAGGTGGCAGAGGGCATTGGGTGAAACTACTCAGAGTTCTATACCTCATGCTCTCTGCTCTTTAAGCTCCGTCGGCTCCTTAGCGGACATACGTTCGCGGAGTTCGGTGGCGGGTTTTTCGAAATATTTGTAGAGCAGGGTTGAGAGGAGAAGAACAAGCCCCCAGAATAGTGCCACCTTCAGCCAGCCAGTCGTCATCGACGTAGTTGGGATTCGTTCGACGATGTGCTGCATAATGGGCGTCAGGTTGAGCAGATACATCGAATAAGAAATCAGGCTGATGTGGGTAATAGCCCGACTGATGCCAAATCGTGCCCAAATGCCTTTTGCTGTCCGCCAGCCATCCAGATACGGTACAAGCAACGCCATGCTCAGGCCAATGAATGGAAAGTAGAGCGTGCGTTTGTAAAACACGTAGGCCGCACCAACGCCGATCTGATAATAAAACGATAGGATAAAAATGGACGCTGTAAAAGCAGCCAATACTGTCAAGAGCAGGCCAATAACAAACAAACGACGACGTAGCACTGGATTAGTCCAGTTCGACGGGAAGTAGTTTTTGGCATAAGCCGCCATAACACCGTATGAAATCGCATCGAGTCGCGTAGCTACGATACCTCGAAACCCTAACTCACCTTCCGAAATTGGCACCTGAAGCGCCAGAATAAGTCGATATAGATTCGTTCCGATAATGATGGTCAGAATGGTCAGAAAAACGATACGTTGTTTGGGAATCCGATTGACCAGTAGCCGGTGCATAACCCAGAGCAGCAACGGCAACGTAATGTACGACCACTCTTCAATGGCTAAACTCCAGGTTTCCGGGAAGAAATCGGGGATATACGTAGCGAAATTCTGGATAAATAAATAGTATTTCAGCAATGTACCCTGGCTGGGCAACATCGGCTGAAAACCACTGCGCCAGGCACGTAGCAGTGCAAATACGATGAGTCCGGTCAGTACCAGATAATAATTCGGCAACGTGCGAAACCATCGGCGCGTCCAGAAATTAAGCAGCAGTTGCCCATCGAAATAGCCCTTTTTTTCGTACGATCGAATCAGGATACCCCCAATCAAAAAGCCACTCAACACAAAAAACAACTCGACACCATCGGGAAGTAAGTGGTGAATGAATAACCCACTGTAATAGTCTTTCAGCGCTATGGTTGCGTGCGAGTCGACCACCATCAGAATAGCGGCAGCCCTCATTACATCTAATCCAAATACGCGCTTTGTAGCCGCTGTATCAAGCGAAAGCAGTTCTCTAAACATAATCGGCTACGAAGGTAAGGATAAGTGATGAACGATGAACGATGAGTGATAAGCGATGAGTGATCGCTGAGGCTGAATCAACCGAAAGCGTTTTTATTTGTTGTAAATTCACAACTCATCACTCATCGTTCATCACTTATCACTCGTTTATGGAATTTGGACTTAATGCCGTTCATCGTTACACGTTTCGGTTTTCGCAGGCTGAAGTAGCAGCATTTGCACAAGTCACTGGTGACAACAATCCGCTCCACCTCGACCCCGATTTTGCCGCTCAGACCCCATTTAAACGTCCTATCATTCACGGTATGCTGGGTGCCAGTGTGTTCACCAAAGTACTCGGAACAGAATTTCCAGGCTATGGATCAGTTTATCTGGGGCAGACGTTGGAGTTCTTACGGCCAATGTTTGTTGACACTGATTACGAAGCTACGTTTACAGTCCAGTCGATTGATGCAGCAAAGCACACCGCACAAATTCTGGGGGAAGTCCGGGATGTACAAACGGGCAAAGTGACAACCCGTGGCGTTGCTACGTTGATGCACCGGGAAAAAATAGTGTAGAGACAAGACATGCCTTGTTCTACATCCCAAACGCTGCAACTACCCAAAAGAAAACTCCCTCGCCGAGGCTTGGCCTGACGAGGGAGTTCTTGTTTTCAGCCTGTGTTACTTAGGCGTGTTCTTGGTATTTTGTACCTCCGAACGGATGTTTTGTGCCAGAGTTTTCAAATCCTGCATTCCTTTCCGAACGCGGGTACCGGCAGCCTGGTTGTTTTTTTCGTAGAACTTCTCGAAATCACCTTCCAGCGACATAACCAAATTTTTTACTTCATCGAATCGTGCCATAGCGATACGTATGGGTTTAAGTTTGTGAAAATGCCCAAATTCCGCTAAAAACGCGGTTTTCGGCTGAAATTTACTCATTCTCTCATACAGCGCAATAGCCAAGCCAAAAAAATAGTCGAAAAATGCAAATTTTCTGTAAAAAGTCTATTCTGTGGAGGCTTCAGCAGACACTTCCAGCGTTTTTGGGGCTGCAAAGGCTATATTTTGCTTATAGTAACCTTTTTCTAATCTTTCGCCCACTAAAGAGAATGCGTTGAGCGTATATTCCACATCATCAAGGGTATGCGCAGCCGTTGGGATGATACGTAGCATGATGGTTCCTTTGGGTACAACCGGGTACACCACAATCGAACAGAACACGCCCATATTTTCCCGTAAGTCTTTGGTCAACGTAGCAACTTCGGCCACACCGCCATCCAGATTATGCAGGAAAACTGGTGTTACCGGCGACTGCGTATCGCCAATATCAAAGCCACGTTCCCGCAAACCACTTTGCAGTGCCCGAACATTTTCCCACAATTTATCGCGGAAAGCCGACGAGTTACGAATCATATCGAGCCGCTTCAGACCGCCCACTACGTAAGGCATCGGTAGCGCTTTCGCGTAAGTCTGCGAACGCATGTTGTACTTGAGATACATGATAATGTCGTGGTCGGCGGCAATGAACGCACCGATAGCCGCCATCGACTTAGCGAAAGTCGAGAAATACAAATCGATTCCGTCCTGGCAACCAAGCATTTCGCCTACGCCAGCGCCCGTAGCACCCATCGTACCAAAGCCGTGCGCGTCATCAACCAACAATCGGAAATCATATTTTTCTTTCAGCGCAACGATCTGGTCGAGGCTACCTACTTTACCTGACATGCCAAATACCCCTTCTGTGATCACCAGAATACTACCACCTTTTTCGGCGGCTACTTTGGTGGCCCGTTGTAGATTTTTCTCCAGACTGGGAATATCGTTATGGTTGAATTTGTAGTATTCGCCCATCTTCGCTTTGTGCAGGCGGATACCGTCGATCAAACAAGCGTGACATTCAGCGTCGTACACGATAACATCTCGGTGGTCGACTACAGCTTCAATAGCCGACATAACGCCCTGATAACCATAGTTTAGCAGAAACGCGTCTTCCTTACCTACAAACTCGGCCAGTTCCTTTTCAAACTGCTCATGCAGGTCGCTATTTCCCGACATCATGCGGGCGCCCATCGGATAGGCAAGACCCCATTGTTCAGCAGCTTCGGCGTCTACCTTTCGGATTTCGGGGTGGTTACCCAAACCGAGGTAATTATTCAGACTCCAGTTCAGCACTTCTTTCCCCCGGAAACGCATACGCGGACCAAGTTCCCCTTCTAGTTTTGGGAACGCGAAATAATGATGTCCGTTGAATTCACGCGCTGGCGAACCGATAGGTCCTAAGTTGTTACGTAGTTTCTCAAATAAATCCACTTTATACTGGTGTTTATCAGGCAAAAGCCTTGTTTTTTTATAAGGTAAGTGCAAAAATACGGTTATCTTTTGGTAGGACAAAGGCTACTCTAAAAATTCAATTCGATAATCATTTTGTATTATTGGTCAAAAATGGTCAATAGTCGTTAGTCAAGAGCTATTAGGTGTTACTATTCTTGGCAACTCTTGACTAACGACTATTGACTAACGACTATCAATGATTATAAAAAAACTTCTCGTAGCCAACCGGGGCGAAATTGCCTTACGTATCATGCGTACCGCCCGCGAGATGGGCATACGTACCGTTGCTATTTATTCGGAAGCTGATCGCCATGCTCTGCACGTTCGCTACGCCGACGAAGCCGTTTGCGTAGGTCCGGCCCCTTCGTCTGAGTCCTACCTAAAAGCCGACGTGATCATCGATGTATGCCGAAAACTTCAGGTCGATGCTATTCACCCTGGCTACGGTTTTTTATCTGAAAATGCCAATTTCGCCCAGCAGGTACGCGATGCCGGATTGATTTTCGTCGGACCATCGCCCGAAAGCATTGAGATTATGGGCAGCAAGTTAGCGGCTAAAGCGGCCGTGGCCAATTATAACATTCCGATGGTTCCTGGTACGCCCGCTGCCATCACCGACCGGACTGAAGCCAAAGCTATTTCCGCCCAAATTGGGTATCCGATCTTGATAAAAGCCAGTGCCGGTGGCGGTGGTAAAGGAATGCGTATCGTGGAGCGGGAAGCCGATTTCGATGAACAGATGGACCGAGCTGTCAGCGAAGCCCAGTCGGCCTTTGGCGATGGGTCGGTGTTTATCGAGAAATACGTAACGTCGCCCCGACACGTAGAAATTCAGGTTTTGGGCGATCAGCACGGCAATATTATTCACCTTTTTGAGCGTGAATGCTCGATTCAGCGACGGCATCAGAAAGTGGTGGAGGAAGCGCCTTCGGCAATTCTGACGCCCGAAATCCGGGAAGCGATGGGACGGGCCGCCGTCGACGTAGCACGAGCCTGTGGCTATTTCGGTGCCGGAACTGTAGAATTTATTGTCAACGACAAGCTCGATTTTTATTTCCTGGAAATGAACACGCGACTTCAGGTCGAGCACCCGGTTACGGAGCAGATTACAGGTGTCGATCTGGTGAAGCAGATGATTTACATAGCCGAAGGTAAACCGCTCACTATCAAGCAGGAAGATTTACAGATAAAAGGGCACGCCGTTGAAATTCGTGTCTATGCTGAAGACCCAGCCAACAATTTCCTGCCCGACGTAGGCACGCTCGATACGTATGTACGCCCACAGGGTAACGGGGTTCGGGTCGATGACGGATTTGAGCAGGGCATGGCCATCCCGATTTATTATGATCCCATGATTGCCAAACTTATTACGTATGGCGACAGTCGGGAGGAAGCGATTCAGAAAATGATACGTGCCATCGACGAATACCAGATTTCGGGTGTCCAGACCACGCTGCCGTTTTGCCGCTACGTAATGGAGCACGAAGCTTTTCGCTCCGGCCAGTTCGATACGGGATTTGTCGCTACGTATTTTACTCCGGACAAACTTATTCCGGAAACTGATGCCGACGAAAGTGAGCTGGCGGCTGTGGTGGCGGCTTATCTGATTGAAACGACAAAACCGAAGGCGGTGGGTGTAGCGGGCAAAACCACTACGTCGAGTCGGTGGAAAGCAAACCGACTTGCCTGATTGTAAATGAACGTATTACACTATCGTTTCAAGTAACCTTCACTACGTATGCACGCAGGAAGAAAATATAGTTTATCGGAGTTCATTGTCTGGACACGACGCGATATTTACTGGCTCATTGGACTAGCCGCAATCCCTACCGTTCTTTATCAGGTTCTCGGCTGGAAATGGCTGGCTATTCCGTGGGTGCCGATTGCGATGATTGGTACAGCAGCCGCGTTTATCGTAGGTTTTAAAAATAATGCTACGTATGGCCGCCTGTGGGAAGCTCGTCAGATTTACGGCGGCATTGTAAACCTCAGCCGGACGTGGGGTATTATGGTTAAAGATTTTGTCAGAAACACCAATGGATCGACTTCTCCTCAAGATCTTCAATCGATACACCAGCAGCTCATACTACGTCATATTGCCTGGCTTACGGCGCTACGTTTCCAGTTGCGGGAAGAACGTACCTGGGAAAATACGCATCAGATTTACAATGAAGAATACCAGCGATTTTATAAAATCCCGGAAAAAGAGAGCAGTCTGGCGGAAGAACTAAAGCCGCTTCTCTGGGTTCAAGAGTCTGAATACGTATTGAGCAAGAAAAATCGCGCTGTTCATCTGATCAGCCTGCAATCGAAACAACTAGGGGAGTTAGTCGATGAAGGGCTACTAACCGATCTTCGACATGTGGAAATGGCCCAAATGCTGAAAGATTTGTACGACCAGCAAGGCAAATGCGAACGTATCAAAAACTTCCCCTACCCCCGCCAGTTTGCCAGCATCAACCTGTTTTTTATACGCCTGTTCGTGATGCTAGTTCCGTTTGGACTGTTGCAGGAATTTGCCAAACTAGGTGGGCATTTTGTGTGGCTTACTATTCCATTCAGCGTATTGGTATCGTGGGTTTTCAACTCGATGGAGCGCGTAGGTGAAAGTACCGAAAATCCATTCGAAGGTGGGCCCAACGACGTACCAATTACGTCTATGAGTCGTGGTATCGAAATCGACCTACGCGAAATGCTCGATCAACCGGAAATTCCATCCGCCCTGCAACCCGTCAATAATATTTTGATGTAGCATTTTTGTCATTCTGACGCAGGAAGAATCATACTGTATCATAACTCTCAAATTAGTCAACTTTGAAATTCTTCCTGCGTCAGAATGACAAAAAATGGCTTCAATGACAGATAAAACCTACAAAAAGCTCCGAATTTTCTCGGCAGTGGCCGCCAGTTCTTCCTGAGTAGGTTTCAGTTTATGACTGAAATTCATATCACCCATAGAGTTAAGCGGAATCAGGTGGACATGCGCGTGTGGTACTTCTAATCCAATGACTGCCACGCCGATACGTTTGCAGGGAATCGCCTTCTCAATAACTGTGGCAATTTTCTTGGCAAACGCCATCAGGCCCATATACAACTCATCGTCAAGCGCGAACAGGTAGTCGATTTCTTTTTTGGGGATTACGAGCGTATGCCCCATTGCTGTCGGCATCACGTCCAGAAAGGCCAGGTAATCGTCAGTTTCGGCAATTTTATGCGCCGGGATCTCTCCGGCTACGATACGTGTGAAAATGGATGGCATAGCTAATGAATAATGTAAAATGGATAATGAATAATGTAAAATGGACTACTGGCCCAGCATTATTCATTATCCATTAACTAGTTTACCGCGAAATGTCAACTACTTCAAATTCCAGCACACCAGCGGGTACTTTGATTTCGGCCGTATCGCCAACTTTTTTGCCTAAAAGCCCTTTTCCAATAGGCGAACTAACCGAAATACGGCCGGTTTTCAGATCGGCTTCTTCTTCCGAAACAAGCGTATAGTTCATTTCAGCACCGTTTTTCTTATTCTTGATCTTTACCTTCGACAACACCGATATCTGCGACGTATCAATAGTCGATTCGTCCAGAATACGGGCATTGGCAACAACTTCTTCAAGTTTCGATATTTTCAGCTCGTGTAAACCCTGAGCATCTTTGGCCGCGTCATATTCGGCATTTTCGCTGAGGTCACCTTTATCACGGGCTTCAGCAATCTGACGGGCAATTTCGGCCCGGCCTTTTGTTTTCAGGTCATTCAATTCAGCTTTCAGCCGCGTAAGACCCTCTTCGGTATAATATGAAATTTTTCCCATAACTACGTTAACTTACTCTGTGATTCTCAATATTTGGGATGGCTCTTAAAAACAAAAAAACGGTACACCGACCGTTCTGCAACCAAATTGGTTTTCTTTGCAGTCGCGTCAGTGTCGCCGTCGAATACTCGAAGCGAGGTGTTTAGGAATATAATCAATGTCTCGTCGCATAGGCAGAGCCTTCGGTTGGCCAGTCTTTTTGGACAAGATACGTAAACCTAAGCGTATCCGTCCGACAAAAATAGAAAGACTTCCCGGCTATTTCAATACGTAAATAGTCTACGCGCTAAAATCTAATTAATTGCTTCATGCCGCAACCGCTTCGCATTATCTTCATGGGTACCCCCGATTTTGCCGTACCCAGCCTACAACGCTTACTGAGTGCAGGTTGCAACGTAGTGGCTGTAGTAACAGCTCCCGACCGTCCGTCGGGGAGGGGACTGCAACTCACCACATCATCAGTTAAAAAAGCCGCCGAAGCCGCTAACTTACCGGTACTCCAGCCAGAAAAACTGCGCGACCCGGCCTTTTTGGAACAATTAGCCAATTATCAGGCTGACATCCAGGTAGTTGTTGCGTTCCGCATGTTACCCGAAGTTGTGTGGTCGATGCCTACGATTGGTACGTTCAACCTGCACGCATCGCTGCTGCCCAACTACCGGGGTGCGGCCCCGATCAACTGGACGATCATTAATGGCGAGACCGAAACGGGCGTCACTACGTTCTTTATTGAAAAAGAAATCGATACGGGTCAGATGATTTTTCAGGATTCCGAACCCGTTTATCCTGATGACACAGCGGGGCTACTTCACGACCGACTGATGGAACGTGGCGCGAATCTTGTCTTGAAAACGGTGCAGGCTATCGAGTCGGGAACGTACCCACGTAGCGTCCAGCCAAACGCCGACAACCTGCGTCCAGCTCCCAAACTGAGTCGCGAAACCACCGAAATCAACTGGAATCAGCCGGCCATTTCCATCCGAAATTTCGTACGTGGATTGTCTCCCTATCCGAGCGCATGGACGCTGATAAATGGAAAAACGTATAAAGTATTTAGTGCTACGTTGGCCAACGAATCGCCTTTTGCCGCCGAACCGGGTGAAGCGTATTCCGACAACAAAACGAAAATTCTGATACGTGCTGCCGATGGCTGGCTCCAGCTCGATTCTCTGCAAGCAGAAGGCAAACGACGAATGACCGCCGAAGAGTTTTTGCGCGGGAATAAGCTCTGAACCGGGATTTAGCTGATTTAGGGATTTACTGAATTTTGTTTTCATTAGATTGATGCGCTTCTTCGAAGCGGAAAACAAAATTCAGTAAATCCCTAAATCAGCTAAATCCCGGTTCAGAGCTATGAAACAACTATTCACCTACGTATCATTTATCCTCATTACGCACTTCACTACGTTCGCTCAGGACACCCAGACCTACGCTGAGAAATTAGGCTTTCCAAAAGGAAAAAAAGTGGTCATTTTTCATGTCGATGACGCGGGCATGAGCTATGAATCGAATATGGGTACCATTAACGCGTTCGATAAAGGCATAGCCAGTTCGGCAAGCGTCATGATGCCCTGCGGCTGGGTTCCTCATTTCTTCGATTACCTCAAGAAGAAGCCCAATCTGGATGTGGGCGTCCATCTGACACTGACGTCTGAGTGGAAAAATTACCGTTGGCATCCACTTGTTGGCAAAGAAAAAGCACCCGGTTTACATGACGAACAGGGCAATTTCTGGCCTGCCGTTGCGCAGGTAGTGGAACATGCGTCGGCGGATGAGGTGGAAGCTGAAGTCAGAGCGCAACTAGCTCAATATCGGGCGTTTGGACTCCAGCCCACACACATGGATTCGCACATGGGTACGTTGTTCGAGCCGAAGTTTCTGCCCCGCTACGTTAAGGTAGCGATGGAAGAAAAAGTCCCAATTTTGTTTCCGGGTGGACATGCTACGTTAATTACCAAAACCAATAAGCTTGCAGCCAACATGCAGGAGATAATAAAACAGGTCGGCAAGCAACTTTGGGACGCAGGTTTACCGGTTCTGGACGACCTCGATGGGAGTATTACAAACCATAATCTACCCGCCGGAGCCAGTGACGAAGCGTTACAGAAATTCAAAACCGAGAAATACATCGAACTGTTAAACTCAGTGAAACCCGGTTTAACGTACATCATCATGCACTGCACGGACCCAACGCCCACCTTCAGCCTGATTAGCGGAACGGGCCAAAGCCGCAAAGGCGACATGCTCGGCATGATGGACCCAGCCCTCAAAGCATACATTGATAAAGAAGGCATCATCATCACCACCTGGCGTGAGTTAATGGAAAGACGTAAAAAATTGTGAACGAGCGTTTTTGTCATGCTCAGGCACGAAGCATCTTAAAGTATCCTTATTTGTGTGTTTGGAATCTTTAAGATGCTTCGTGCCTGAGCATGACAAAAACGCTCGTTCACTCAATCACTCATTATGAAAATTAGTCTCATTTCGGCGGTGGCCGAGAACGGCGTCATCGGACGTAATAACGAATTGCCGTGGCATTTGCCCGATGATTTTGCGTTTTTCAAGCGAAAAACCAGTCACCATCCCATCATTATGGGGCGTAAATCGCTGGAATCGCTGGGAAAGCCGTTGAAGAATCGTACGAATATCGTCCTGACACGGAATCAGGATTTTAAGGCCGAGAACGTAACGATTGTGCATACGCTTGACGATGCGGTGAACGTAGCATCGGAAATTAACAAAAACGAAATTTTTGTAATTGGTGGCGCTGAGATTTATGCGATGGCAATGCCTATCGCAACTACGTTGTATCTGACTGAAATTAATCAAGCTTACGAGGGAGATGCCTATTTCCCGAAATTCGACAAAAGCGAGTGGCAGGAAGTGGAACGTATCGCCCACCCCGCCGACGAGCGACACGCCGTTGCTTTCGATTTCGTAACGTATGAACGTCGGTAGTGAGTAAGGTTTAGGCGGTTTTTGGCTTTGTTGCCCAATAGCTACCTTTCTTGTATGCAGATTAACCATTCGATTCAACCCACCGATCTCTCCAACAAACTTGCCCGTTTCTGGGAACTCTCTGGTCAGAAAATCGACCTCATTGAACAGGAATACGACGTAACGAAAGGGTCGCCGGTGTTTACGGTGGCTGGAAAATACAGCACGCGCGGCTGGACCGAGTGGACGCAAGGCTTTCAGTTTGGCTCGGCTATTTTGCAGTTCGACGCTACCAACGACACGCGTTTTCTGGAAATGGGTCGTGAGCAAACGCTACGTGTCATGGCTCCGCATGTGAGCCACATCGGCGTACATGACCACGGCTTCAACAACGTCAGTACGTACGGCAATCTGCTACGTCTCATGCGCGAAGGCCGAATTCCGACGAATAATTGGGAAGCCAATTTTTACGAACTGGCGCTCAAAATTTCCGGTGCAGTGCAAGCCAGCCGCTGGACACCAATAAAAAACGGTGGATTTATAAGCTCGTTCAACGGTCCTCACTCGCTCTTTGTCGATACGATACGTTCGTGCCGGGCGCTGGTGCTGAGTCATGCGCTGGGGCACGTATTTCAGGGCGAAGGCGATGTAAAAATCAGTTTGCTGGAACGGGCGCTGCAACACATCAAGGCTACTGCCGATTATTCTGTGTTTTACGGCGAAGGCCGCGATTCGTATGACGTTTGGGGACGTACCGCTCATGAAAGCGTCTTCAATGTAAAGGATGGTAATTTCCGGTGCCCCAACTCGCAGCAGGGTTATTCGGGTTTTACTACGTGGACTCGGGGTCTGGCCTGGGCGATGTGCGGTTTCGCGGAACAACTTGAATGGCTTGCTACGTGCCCCGACACCGAACTGGATACTTTCGGTGGACGTAGCACAATTGAGGCTTATATGCTGAAAGCAGCCACTGCTACGTGTGATTTCTTTATTGAAAACACCCCCACCGACGGCGTTCCATATTGGGACACAGGCGCTCCGAATCTGCACAAATTGGGAGATTACCTGAACCGGCCAGCGGAACCCTACAATGATTTCGAACCCGTAGACAGTACGGCCGCAGCTATTGGCGTGCAGGGCTTGCTACGCCTGGGTAAATACGTAGCGGAGAAAGGCGACGCTACGTCGGGGAAACGTTACGTTCAGGCGGGGTTAACCGCACTTGATACATTGCTGGGCGAGCCTTACCTCAGTACGTCGCCGACGCACCAGGGCTTACTCCTGCATTCGATTTACCATCAACCCAACGGTTGGGACTACGTACCACCGGGCAGCAAAATTGCCAACGGCGAATCGAGTATGTGGGGCGATTATCACATCCGCGAAGTAGTGCTCTATGTGCAACGTATCATCCGTAACGAACCGTACTACACCTTTTTCAACTGTTTGTCTAAATGAGCGAGAAATATAAACCCCAGTTTCCGCGCATGGCGCAGATGAAAACGGCGACCGATCTGCGGAATTATCTGACAACGAACCATATCGACTTGCCTTTCGACGATACGTTGCTGTCCCCGGACGAAAGCCCGTTCAATAAACCCATTCAGTTAAAATCGGGGAAGACTATTGGGAATAGCCTTTGCATTTTGCCGATGGAAGGCTGGGATGGTACTACCGACGGACGACCGACAAACTTTACGCGGAATCGTTGGAAGAAATTCGCAGTGAGTGGGGCTAAACTGCTGTTTGGTTGTGAGGCTGTAGCGGTTTGCCACTCAGGAAAAGCTAATCCAAATCAGTTAGTGTTGAATACTGATACGTTCGAGGATTTTGTTGCATTGCGGCAACTGATTCTGGACGAACATACGCAGGCATTCGGCAATACAGATGGTTTAGTGATTGGTCTTCAACTGACGCATTCGGGACGATTCTGTAAACCAAACAGCCATAAAAAATTCGAGTCGAAAATTCTGTACAGCCACCCAATTTTGAACGGCAAATTCGGAATGCCGGCTGATTATCCTACACTTACGGACGAAGACATTGATCAAATTATTCAACACTACGTCGATGCGGCTGTGCTGGCGCAAAAGGCGGGTTTTGATTTTGTGGATGTAAAACACTGCCACGGCTATCTAGGGCATGAATTTCTGAGCGCATTCAGTCGGGAGGGCCGTTATGGTGGTTCGTTTGAAAACCGAACTCGTTATCTACGCAACATCGTGGCGGGAATTCGCCAGGCGGCACCGGGGCTGGAAATGGGCATTCGTCTGAGTGCGGTCGATATGCTTCCGTTCAAAAAAGGGCCGAGTAGTACGGGTGTTCCTGAAGAAGCCGACCAATATCCATTTGCGTTCGGCGGCCAACCGAATGGGCTGAGTTTCGATCTTAGGGAGACAAAAGCATTTCTTTCGCTGGCAGAATCACTTGGTATACAGATCATATGCATCACGGCGGGCAGCCCATATTACAATCCTCACCTGACACGACCGGCATTGTTTCCGCCCTCCGACGGCTATCTGCCACCTGAAGACCCGCTTATTGGTGTAAAACGTCATCTCGACATAACGAATGAGTTGAAACAGGCTTTTCCGGAACTGGTCATTATCGGCTCGGGCTATTCGTATTTGCAGGAGTGGCTGCCCAACGTAGCACAATACGCACTACGTAACAATATGGCCGACAGTATCGGTTTTGGTCGGATGGTATTATCCTACCCAACCATGCCCGCCGATATGGCTGCCGGGAAAGCGATGGTCAGAAACCTGATCTGCCGTACATTTTCTGACTGCACAACGGCCCCACGTAACGGCCTGATTTCTGGCTGTTACCCACTGGATCCGCTGTACAAAAAGAGCCCGGAAGCCGAGCAACTTAAAGCCTACAAAGAAAGCGTGTAAGCGTGTAGTTTGTGAAAATCCGACATTACAGGAAAGCCATGTGGACAACAGAATCATTGTGGTTTGAGGTAGGTATTGTCAGTATCATATTCGCTGTAGGGAATATGACAATGGGACATTTTGAAGAGCAAACGCCAAAAATCAGACGGATAGGTAAATATCTTTTCATTCTGCTCCTGATCTGCGGAATTTCAATGGTCTTTGGCCGGACTACAGCCATGACTGCACTGAGTACGTTCATCATACCGCTCTTATACGTTCATGGTTACTATTTGCCGAAAAAGAAAGGTATTAATGGCTTGACGGGAGAGCCCAAAAGCAAGTACTATGACTTTCGGGGTTGGGACAAAAATATATTCTCAAAATAAACTCGTGTTGCTATTGTCCAAACCATTATGAAACGAGTCGCATTTATAACCGGTGGTAGTCGGGGCATTGGGTATGGTATTGCCCAACATCTGGCGAAAGATGGCTTCGATTTAGCCATAAACGGCGTCCGCCCCGAATCCGCCGTAACGGAAGCACTTGATGGTCTGCGTTTACTGGGGCCCGAAGTCATTTACTGCTCCGGAGACATCGCTTCGGCTGAAGATCGAGCCAATATGATGGCGAAAATAAAAGCACATTTTGGGCGGTTGAACGTATTGGTGAATAACGCGGGCGTAGCACCCAAAGAACGACGCGATATCCTGGAAGCTACCGAAGAAAGTTTTCACTACGTCCTGTCAACCAATCTCCAGGGCGCGTATTTCCTAACGCAGGCCGCTGCAAACTGGATGATCGAACAGCAACGTAACGACGCTACGTTCACCGGCTGCATTATCAACGTATCGTCGGTTTCGGCTACGGTGGCGTCGGTCAATCGCGGAGAATATTGTGTGGCGAAAGCGGGGCTGAGTATGGCGACACAACTGTTTGCGGCCCGACTTGGTGAGTTTAACATTCCTGTGTATGAAGTTCGGCCGGGAATCATTCAAACCGATATGACGGCAGGCGTTACGTCGAAATATGATACGTTGATCGCCAATGGCCTCACCGTGCAGAAACGTTGGGGCCAGCCCGACGATGTTGGACGAGCGGTGGCATCCCTGGCGCAGGGCGACTTCCCCTATTCCACCGGTCAAGTGATTATGGTCGATGGCGGGTTGACTGTTCCACGTTTATAAGATTTTGATAATCAGTTGTGCCTTCCCGATTAGTTTTCCTTCTTCCTTCCCTTTACAGGATAATGAATAATGTTCAATGGATAACGCAAAATGCAGGTTCAAAACCACTCCATTCTACATTACTCAATATTCATTAACCATTATTCATTAAACTAGCATGAGTAGCCAAACCGAGTCTCGACGAGAGTTTATTAAATCCGCAGCCGTAGGTTCGCTGGCTGTGATGAGCTTACCCACTATTATTCCAGCCCACGCTTTCGGCGCCAACGACCGTGTACGGGTGGCTGTTATTGGCGTAAACGGTCGCGGGAAAGACCATATTCAAGGTTTTTCGCGATTGAAAGACGTGGAAGTGGTAACCCTCTGCGACGTCGACAGCAACGTTTTGCAGCAGCGTGCTGCTGAATTTGAGAAGAAATACAACCGCAAAGTCCAGACTATGGCCGATTTGCGGCAGGTGTACGAAGATAAAAACATCGACGCCGTAAGCATTGCGACGCCGAACCACTGGCATGCGCTGGCGGCTATCTGGGCGTGTCAGGCGGGTAAGGATGTATACGTCGAAAAACCGGGTGCACATAACCTGTACGAAGGTCGGAAACTGGTCGAAGCCGCGCATCGCTACAACCGGATTGTTCAGCATGGAGTGCAGCTACGTAGCTCTGTTGCCATTCAGGAAGCCATAAAACACCTGCGCGATGGCCTCATTGGAAACGTCTATATGGCGCGGGGATTAGTTTATAAATGGCGGCCAGATATTGGCAATCAGGGCAAATCGCCCGTTCCAGCAGAGCTTAACTGGAACATGTGGCAGGGGCCAGCGCAGGAAAAAGAGTTCAGCAAAAACTACGTTCACTACAACTGGCACTGGTTCTGGGACTACGGTAACGGCGACATTGGCAACCAGGGCATCCACGAAACTGATCTGTGTATGTGGGGCTTAGATGTGGGACTGCCCGAAGAAATTACGTCGGCCGGAGGGAAATTCCTGTGGAAAGACTGCAAGGAAACGCCTGAAACACTTTCGTCTGTTTATAAGTACCCCAAAGAAGGCAAAGTCATTCAGTTTGAGGTACGTCCGTGGATGACCAACAAGGAAGATGGGGTTGAAATTGGCAATCTGTTCTACGGCGACAAGGGCTATATGGTAATCAATGGCTACTCGGATTACAAAACCTTCCTGGGCAAAGAACGAACACCGGGCCCAGCCCGCAACGAAGGGGGCGACCACTATGCCAATTTTATCGACTGCGTACGGTCGCGCGATAAATCGAAGCAGAACGGCCCTGTTGAAACGGCGCATCTGGCATCAGGGATTGCGCATCTGGGCAACATTGCTTACCGATTAGGACGCACACTCCATTTCGACCCCAAAAACGAAGTGTTTGTTGGCGATAAAGAAGCGAACCAGATGTTGACGCGGAAATACCGCGCTCCATTCCTTGTACCTGAAAAAGTGTAATTTGAGCCTATTTTGTCATGCTGAGTCGGACCGCCGAAGCGGCACGAAGCATCTTAAAGATCTTGGACAAGCTAGTTAGGAAACGTTAAGACGCTTCGTGCCGCTTCGGCGGGCCGACTCAGCATGACAAAAAACTATTCGCAATACTCGCTCGAAACCTTAACCAACCTGATGAAACCAATCACCAATCTTGAACCGACGAACAAGTCTGTTATCGGCCATCTTTTACAAATTCCAGTGCTGGTAGCTGCCCTCGGCTATCTGGTCGATATGTACGATTTGTTTCTGTTCAGCGTGGTACGTGTACCCAGCCTGAAAGCTCTCGGCGTCGACGGCGACCGCTTATTGAGCGAAGGTATTCTGCTGCTGAACAGTCAGATGGCGGGTATGCTGGTTGGCGGCATTTTCTGGGGTATTCTGGGCGATCGGCGTGGGCGACTTTCTGTCCTGTTTGGCTCTATTCTACTGTATTCGCTGGCCAATATTGCCAATGGTTTTGTTACGTCGCTGAATCAATACGTCATTCTCCGGTTCATTGCGGGCGTCGGACTGGCGGGCGAATTAGGCGCAGGTATTACGTTAGTCACCGAGACTTTACCGAAAGAAATTCGCGGGTACGGTACTACGTTGGTCGCTACGATGGGCGTCATTGGAGCTATTCTGGCTTATTTCATGGCCGATCTCTTCGATTGGCGCATTTCGTATTTCATTGGTGGTGGCATGGGACTTTTGTTGCTTATCCTACGTATCAACGTCATGGAATCGGGACTATACGTGAAAACCAAGCAACGAGTTATAGCGCGCGGAAGTCTCGCGATGCTTTTTACCAATCGCAACCGGTTAAGGCGCTACGTTCAATGTATTCTGGTCGGTTTACCCATCTGGTTTGTGGTCGGCATTCTGATTACGTTTTCGCCTGAGTTAGGTAAAGCATTGGGGCTGAATGCTCCAGTTGTAGCGGGCAAGGCAGTTATGCTCAGTTTTTCGGGGCAGGTACTGGGTGATATCGTCAGTGGTTTCATGAGCCAGTCGATGCAGAGCCGCAAGCGGGTCATTCGCTTGTTCATGCTGCTTTCGTTTGTGTTTATGCTGGTTTACCTGCTCGTTCCTATAAACGACCTTACCGTTTTCTACGCCGTTTGCGTCTGCCTGGGGTTTGCCAATGGCTACTGGACGCTGTTCGTCACTATAGCAGCCGAGCTATTTGGTACCAATCTCCGTGCTACCGTAGCAACCACCGTACCCAACTTCGTACGTGGTGCCACTATCCCGTTGAGTTCGCTTTTTGTCCTTCTGAAACCATCGCTGGGCACGATTTATAGTGCGCTGGCAGTCGGTTTGGTAACGTTACTACTAGCTATGGCAGCCCTTACTCGTCTGGACGAAACCTTCAAAAAAGACCTTGACTACATAGAGGAAGCGTAACGCGGCCATCTGGTACTCCAGCTTTTGTCCGCGTTACGTATGACTCAATTAGGATTACTTTCAATAGATTGCTCCAACTGACGAAGCTGCGCGGCTTCTAATTCTTTTTGTCCAGTTAGTTCAGCCAGTAATTCTTTCACATTCACGGTTGCAAAGCTGCTGGCGTAGTCGGCCATGGCGTAGGGAATGATCAGTTCGCCATTGTTGATAAGACCTCCGCAACTATACACTACGTTCGGTACGTAGCCTTCGCGCTCGTTTTCGTCGGGGCTTAAAATTGGCTCGACGGTACGCCCAATAACTTTGCTGGGATCAGCCAAATCGAGCAGGAATGCCCCAATTGCGTATTTTCGCATGGGCCCTACGCCGTGGCTCAGTACCAGCCAGCCAGCTTCTGTTTCAATCGGCGACCCGCAGTTGCCAAGCTGAACGTACTCCCAGTGATACGTTGGCTTCAGGAGCATTTCCTTCGTTTGCCAGAAGTACAGATCGTCGGAATACATCAGGTAAATATTCTCGCCGTCCTGCCGCGAAATCATAGCGTATTTGCCGTTAATCTTACGCGGAAACAAGGCCATGCCTTTGTTCGAAACCTCGGCTCCGTTGAGCGTACTGACGCTGAAATTGGAGAAATCTTTGGTTTCGAGCAGTTGCGGGAACGTAACGCGCCCGTTGTAGGCCGTATACGTAGCGTAATACGTTACTTCCCCGTTATCATCTGTAAATGCTACAAAGCGAGCATCTTCAATACCGTTTGTTTCGTTGGGCGAAGTCGGAAAAATGCAGCGTTCGTCCAGACTCTGGTCTTCTTCGAAATGAATCTCGTAGTTCGATTTGGCAAGGGCCAACAAACCACCTGAAATGGTCTCGTATTCAGCATTATAGCGATACTGCGCTAATACCCGTTTAACCTGAGCTTCGAGTTCGGCCAGACTAAATTCATCGCCCAGACCCGCCATCATTTTTTCCTGGATACTATTCTCCAGCCGCAGTTCATAGAGTTTACGCTCGAATAACGCGCGGTTGAAGCGGTGGTTAGGCACAATTTCTGGAGAGGTAACGTAGCGTGACGGCTTACGGACAATGATTTTTCCGGATTCATCGATATACCCCGTTCGGAACGAGATGGACGATACATGCCCCTCACCTGTTGCCCGTAAACTCAAAATGAACCGCTTATAACCCGGTGGCAGGTTCGTCTGGTCAGGATGCCAGATCATCGACGGATTAAATAAAGCCGCCGACTCCAGCGAATATTCCATCGTGAAATAAGCCCCCAGCAGCAACTTACGGTCTTCAGTAAGCGGCTCGTCGGTGAGTAAATGAGGCTTTATCTGTTCGAAACGCTGGAGCAGAAATCGTTCATGCTTATAATGCCGCCCCCCAAATTCCCGAACTACTTCATCTAACTTATTATCGACTTCTTCGTCGGTCATGCTACCCACACGCGCAATGATTTTCAGGGTGCGTGTAGTACTTCCTAATTCAAACGCACGAAACAGGACACGAGTAGGGTCCGGTTGAAGCACGATTCCGGTACGTGTGGCTTTTATACTCATTTGCAAACTCAATGTTTCTGAATACAAAGTAGAACGACAAAGACGCCGAAACCAAGATAGTCGCTAATAAATAACGACAATTTGTTTCGGCGTCCTGACTCGAAAGGAGGTTACTACGTATGTAAAAATTATAAAATCCTGCACTCAACCCATAATGTTCGGCACATCAGGCAACCAACGTCTCAGCTAATTAACACCGTTAAGCGTTTACAAGCGTAGATGACGTAGCAGTTGCGGACTTTAACGTAGCACGTTGTTTCTGAACGTAGTAAAGTTCAGACAAAGCCAGCAGATACGATAGCGTCGATTCAGCACCCTGATTCTGATTAACCCGGTCGATGTGCAGCCCATCGCGGCAGCCGCCGGTTTGCTGATCATAGAGCGGCAAACCTAAATCATTAAGGCCGGTAAACCAGGTGAAAATTCGAATGGCTGTGCGGTGCCATTCTTCCTCGCCCGTCACCTCAAAAGCTGCCAGACAGGCCGAGAGTGTACTTTGTGCTTCAAGGGGCTGCTGGTCGAAATAAGCGCGTGGCTGGCCTTTCGTGTAAAAGCCATTCGAACCAATTGGCTGAAAATGTCCTTGCTGCGCCGTCTGAAGGTCAACCAGCCAACGTAGCGATTTCAGACCCATCGCCACAAGCCGCTCTTCGCCAGATCGGATCATAACGTGCGCCAGTAACGCGTTATCGTATGAGAGCGTGTTCTCGAACCAGGGCCATTCTTCCGTAGCCGTTTCAGTGTAGCGGAAAACTAATTTATCCAACAACCGTCGCTGAATCGTTTTGGCCAGCCGGTCGTCGTTGAAACGTTTCTGGTATTCGTAGATACCCAATAGTGCAAAGGCCCACGACCGGGGTGATGACATTTCGCTAATACTGGGCAATACTTTTTCGAACAGGTTCATTGCCCAACTGATCGAGTTTAAATCCAAAGCCCGACCAATGCAGCAACCCAGCGACCAGATAGCCCGGCCTGTACTATCATCAGAGCCAAACTCTTCCAGCCAGCGCCGGTCGTAACTCATAAAGTTTTTGAATCGGCGGTGGTCATCGGCGTACGCATGATTCAGGAATGCGCAGTACGTATCAGCAACCTGCGCCAGTCGTGAGTCAGTTATACCAATGCTCTGCAACGTAAGTGCCAGAATCAGGGCGCGAGCGTTGTCGTCGGTGCAATAGCCTTCTTCGTAAAAAGGTAAGTGGTGGCGAGCGTGCTGCACAATTCCCGTTGAATCCGTCAGCCGGAACAGGTGATCGAGCCGAATGGTGGGCAGTTTGTATACGGAACTGCTGTGGGCACCCATCGTGTAAGGCGCCTGACTACCGACAATGCTCATACGCTCCTGCCGAGCCCGTGCAAACGACCGGCCATACATCTTGATAACATGCTCCCAAATCATCTCGCGGCCCATCAGGTAACCTTTTTTCCGCATAGCATGGCGAACCGGCTCATCAGTCAGTAGCCGGGATATTTCGGTAGCAATGGCATCGGAATCGCCAAAGGGTACCAACACGCCCCGGCCATCGGCCAACAGTTCTTCAGCATGCCAATAAGGCGTTGAAACAACCGCTTTCCCGCAACCGAACGCATACGACAACGTACCAGAGGTTATCTGCGCCGGATTCAGGTAAGGCGTTATATAAATGTCGGCCGAACCGAGATACTCCCGCAAATCGTCCAGCTCAACAAACTGATTGTAGAAACGGATATTTTCCCGAACGCCAAGGTCGTTGGCCAGCTTTTTTAAACTGTCGCGATAAGCTTCTCCTTCGTGTTTGATGAGATGCGGGTGCGTAGCTCCCAGCACCATATATACTACGTTCGGATGCTGCTCCACAATGCGGGGCAGGGCTTTTATTACGTTCTCAATGCCTTTGTTGGGCGATAACAGACCAAACGTCAGGAGTGTCTGTTTGCCCTCCATACCAAATTTATCTTTGTAGAAATGCGGATCTACGAAAGGCATATCGGGAATACCGTGCGCAATCAGATCAATTTTCTCTTCAGGAATTTCGTAAATATTAATCAGGAAATCGCGCCCTTTCTCCGACATGCAAATCACCCGCGACGATAAATCGGCAATGGTTTTCAGCACAACCAGTTGGTCTTTATCAGGCGTTTTCAGAATGGTATGGAACGTAGTGACAATCGGCATGGTCAGGTTCCGAAGCAACGTCAGAATGTAACTTCCGGCAGGTCCGCCGAAGATGCCGTACTCATGTTGCAGACACACTACGTCGACGGATTTTGCATTCAGAAATTCGGCGGCTTTTTTATAAGCCTCCTGATCGTGCTGATAGAAATCGTAACGTACCTCGCTGGGGTAATCATAGCCTTCGGTCGCATCATTGACCGACACCACTAGAGCATTCGCGTCCGGGATAAATGAATCGTAGGATTTATAAAGGTCAGATGTGAACGTAGCAATGCCGCACTGACGAGGAAGGTAATCGCCAATGAACGCTACGTTCTTTGGATTGTACTCAAGCGACACATCCGAACCTGGGTGCACATTATTTTGATTGGTGGCCATTCCGGTTCCAAAGCTATATGTGTTCATACTTGTATTACGGGTTAACTGTATATATCGTAATTAGTATAATCAACTGGAATGGTATTTTGTTTGACCTAAGCAAGATGTTTACAACCAAAAATTAAGGAATTGGACATTATCTATTAATTGTCCAACTTATCCTTTTTATCAGTATACATGTTGACCCGAACCATCATTCATATTGGCGTTAAATTTCATTTAAAATTGCCAGAATAGCGGTTCAAATAGTCTGCCAGAGTTCTTAATTTTCCTAAACAGCGCCGTTTTACGTACCTTGCGACTTTACTTTGCGTTAGTAAAACATGATTTGGCAACGCGTTTCGTCGTTTATTTTTAAGCATCGGATTACATTGGTAATCATCGTGTTGCTCGGTACGGCCTTCATGGGATATCAGGCCAGCCAGGTTCGGCTCTCCTACGAAATCGCAAAAATTCTCCCCCCCTCCGACCCCGACTTTCAGCGGTACGAAACGTTTAAATCCCAGTTTGGTCAGGATGGCAACGTAATGGTTTTGGGAATCGAAACCGATAGCATGTATCAGCTCAACTTTTTCAATGACTGGTACGCGCTGAGCCAGAAAATCAAACGTATTGAGGGCATAAAAGACGTAGTGTCGAATGCCAATTTGTACAGCATCCTCCGCGATGATTCGGCCCATACGTTTCGCATTCGCCCGCTGGTACCACGACCGCTCACAACCCAAGCTGGCGTGGATAGCTTGCACGAACGTATCGGTCAATTGCCGTTTTATCGGGGGCTGGTTACCGATAGCACCGGGCGCACGCACCTGATGGCCATTACGTTCGAGTCGAAGCTTGTAAATACCAAAAATCGAATTGCGGTTGTGCGCAAAGTAGAAGCCGTAGCGGATTCTTTTGGACGACAACACAAGCTACTGGACAACACGGTGCATATGTCGGGGATGCCGTATATCCGAACTGAATTTTCGGCGAAAGTCAGTAAAGAAATGACCCTCTTTATGGGACTGGCGTTTCTGGTTACGGCGCTTATTCTGTTTTATTTTTTCCGTTCGCTGACAGTAGTACTCACAGCTTTAGCAGTAGTAGGGATTGGGGTTATCTGGGCAACGGGCTATATCAAGCTATTTGGGTACGACATTACGTTGCTGACGGGCTTGATTCCGCCACTGATTATCGTTATCGGCGTTCCAAACGCCATTTTCCTGCTTAATCGCTATCACGAAGAACTGAACCGAAAACGGGGCAAAGACGACGCGCTACGTATCGCCACCGAGAAAGTAGGCGAAACGACGTTTTTCGCCAACGTAACGACCAGCATCGGATTTTTTGTTTTTTACTTCACCGGGAGTCCGCTGCTGCTGGAATTTGGATTGGTTGCGGCCTGTGGCATCATGACTACCTACGTAGTATCGCTGGTCCTGATTCCTATCATTTTCAGCTATTTACCGGAGCCTTCGAGCCGCCAGCGAGGCCACCTCGACCGACGTCATATCAGCGGTTTTTTGACTTGGGTGAACCAGTTGGTGCACCACCGACGCGCGGCCATTTATACGTTCATCGCCATCGTTACGTCCGTCGCGATTGTGGGGGCGTTACGTATCAATCCGATTGGTTTTGTCGTTGATGATCTCCCAAAAAACGACCCGATTTATACCGACCTGAAATTCATCGAAAGCCGATTCAAGGGCGTCATGCCGTTTGAGGTGAGTATTGATACTAAACGACCCGGCCGTGTATTGACTCCGCAAACCCTCACGAAAATTAAACTGCTGGAGCGTGAGTTCAGCAAATACGGCGAGTTCACCCGACCTCTCTCGCTGGTGGAAGCGGTCAAGTTTTTCTATCAGTCCTACCGTGGTGGCGATCCTAAATACTTTGCCTTACCAGGAGCCCTCGAACTGAGTCAGCTAGCCAGCTACGTTCCCCAACTAAAAGGCTCCGAAAATCGCTTCAAAGCCTATCTGGACAGTAGCCGGCGCTACACACGTATCAGTTTTCAGATGCCCGACGTCGGCACGGTACGTACCAAACAGCTCCTAAGCGAACTGCAGCCCAAAGCCGATTCTATTTTCAACGTCGACCGTAGCACAGGCCAGCGTGTTGCGCCTAACGAGCAATATGATGTAAGTATCACCGGCAATAGCGTCGTTTTTACGCGGGGCAACGATTATCTGCTAAAAAACCTGGCAGAAAGCACTGTATGGGCGGTTTTGCTGGTATCGGTTATCCTGGTTTTTCTGCTACGTGACCTACGGCTGAGCCTGATAGCGATTCTGCCGAGTGTAGTTCCACTTATTGTGACAGCGGGTATCATGGGATTCTGCGGCATCCATCTGAAACCATCGACGATTCTAATTTTCAGTATTGCGTTCGGCATTTCGTCGGATGGCACCATTTACTTCATCACGAAATACCGCGACGAACTTCGAAATCAGAAACTTAGTCTGGTACAGGCTGTCTCTGAGACTATCCGACACACGGGCATTAGCATGTTCTATACGGCTATCATTCTGTTTGCGGGCTTTGCCATTTTCACGGCTTCTACGTTCCAGGGGACGGTGGCGCTGGGAATTCTTGTCTCCATTACGTTGCTGATGGGCATGGCGTCGAACCTGATTCTGCTACCCGCTTTTCTGCTCACAGTCGATAAAAAACGGCAAAAAGCCCAAAAGTCGCCCACAGTAATGTGAGAATGCTACGTTCTTTTGCTTTTCTTGAGAACCGTGCTGCTGTAACGTAGTACCAATCAAGCGATGAAAAAACTGGCCGTATTTTCCCTTCTGGTTTGCTTACTCAGTTCGTTCAGTCACAAAGAGTTGAGTTGGATAGCCATTGGTGATTCCATTACGTATCTGAACGAACACCTCAACGAAACCGGCAACCGAATTACCAAAGGTTACATGACCCGTGTGACGGAAAAATTACCGTATATCCACTACACAAATCAGGGACATAATGGCTGGACCGCCATTCGAATTGCGCAGGAAATTGACAAATTGGGACTGGTAAAAGCCGATGTGTATTCAATTTTTCTAGGTACCAATGATTGGTGGTCGGGCCGTCCGCTGGGTCGTTTTGAGGATTACAAACAAAACTCAGGAAATGGTACAGTTTACGGGGCATTTCGTACGATTGTCAACAAACTCCGCAGCTTAAATCCAGAAGCGCCTATTGTGTTTATCACACCCATGCAGCGGGTGGATTTTGTATATCTGGCCAATTTCAAAAACAACGCGTATGGCTCTTATAAGGATAAAAACGGCCAGTTGCTTGAAGCATTCGCCAACGCCATCGATTCCATTGGCAACTACGAGAAATTACCGGTAATTGACCTCTACCATACGAAGGGGTTAGCGCACAAAAAACTGGTTAAATTCAAGCGTTTGAAAGACCCAAAAACCGGTGAATACACAAACTATCGCTATCCAAAATTCATCGATGTTCCTTTCTCGCCCGAAACCGACGAGTATCCCTATCCTGTCGAAGCCATCGACCGAACGTATGATGGCCTACATCCTTCCGATAAAGGTTACGAACTCATTACCAAACAGCTGGTGAAGGTGATGAAGAAATATTGATTTCTTCGGCAACGTAGCATAATAACGTTTACTGCTCTTCCAGCAACGTATCAAACGAAACGTACTGACCCCCAAAACGATGCTGAATACGTTGACGTAGCGCATCGGCGTGCTGCTCCTGATACGTTGTGTAATCACCCAACGTATCAAAATCGAGTTGCACTGAGTACGTTACTCCCTGGTTGTCAATTTCTGTTAAAAGGCGTAAGATTCGGTGACTCAGGGGAAGTTCAGTAGCAAGGACTGCTGGAACGTAGAAGCGTTTCATCCACCGAAGCCAATCGTCGGCCACCTCTGTTGCTACGCTATAGGTCGTATTGTAAACAATCATATGCCGTTTAACCGCGATTCAGTAATAGAAGTTGGCCATTTGGTTGTTTATTTGCCGAAGTAATTCGTTTGATAACCAATTGACTTATGTATTCTGGACTAGTACACGCCCACTCGGGGCTTCGCTGGATAGCCCTTATTTTGTTACTGGCTGCTACTGCAACCGCTATTAGCCGCTGGCAAGGCCAAAGCGGTTATACCGATGGTAACCGTAAATTATATCTCTTTACATTAATTTCTGTGCATACACAGCTGTTGTTAGGTTTGCTGCTCCTCTTCATGAGCCCGAAAGTGAATTTCAGCCTGATGAGTGACAAACTTTATCGGTTTTATAGCGTCGAACATACTGCCGGTATGCTGATAGCTATCATTCTGATTACAATTGGCTATTCACGCTCAAAACGAGCTAGCCAGCCTATTGTAAAGCATCGGCTGGTTGGTATTTTTTATGGAATCGGACTTCTGCTGATTCTGGCGTCTATTCCCTGGCCATTCCGTATTCCAGGAGCAGGCTGGTTTTAATATCACAATTCAATAAGTAAAAGGCCATTCTGCATCGTCAACTGAGTTGCAGAATGGCCTTTTTCAGTAACAATATATTACCGATTAATAAATTGCAGAAATAAATGTTTTTAATTGGCATAGTTTTTTCTCTAGAAATTTGATGTAATCCCCATAAATATAGTCTACTGATAATCAATAAATTATTTATTCATTTCTGGTTATTCGTTAAAAAAGTGTAGAAAAATTTCCTCATAAAAATTGGCTCGTCAGTCAATATTATCTACTTTTATAACGCCTAGCCTGTACTTAACCTTTATTCTATGACGAAAAAAATGCTCCTGGCAGTATTTTGTACTGTCTCGTTTGGCATTGTTAAAGCACAGTCCGTGCCCACCGCTCTTAATAGTGTACCCACCGTAACTGAAGCTGACGTATCCACCGTAACTCCAATTCCTTTTTACGAGCAGCTTCCGCTTGTAAAAGAGGTCATTAGCTTCGCAAAAGAGCACCTATACACCCGCTACCGGTCGGGCGGTACAAACACACGCGGCTTCGACTGTTCAGGATTTACCCGCTTCTGTTTCAATCATTTTGGCTTATTGTTACCCCATTCCAGTGCAGCGCAGGGCAATGTCGGAGAAGCCATCAATCAGGAACAAGCGCAACCTGGTGACTTAATCCTGTTTAAAGGCCATAGTTCCAAAGGCAGCCATATTGGCCACGTCGGGTTGATTACAGAAGTGATTGGCGATCAGATAAAATTCATCCACTCGGCCTGGAACGGCGGTGTCCGCTATGATTACCTTCACGCTGATTACTACAAACGACGGTTCATGGGCGTTCGGCGCGTGGCTCACATGCTAGCGGAGAATTAGTGCCGATTTAGTGCACTAACATTGGCTTACTTTTTGAGGGTTGTTCCTGCCCCCTGTCCAACGGCAGCGGTCAGTTGGTCAGCATGGCAGATGATCACTTTTGATACGCCATTGTCCAGGGCTTTAAATGCATTATCCAGTTTAGGGATCATTCCTTTATTGATAACCCCAGCAGCTTTGTAATCGGCATAGAGCGCAGGGGTTAATTCATTGATGACGCTGTTATCGTCGGTGTGATCTTTCAGGACACCTTTTTTCTCAAAGCAATAGACCAGCGTTACGTCGTTATGTTTGGTCATGTCAACAGCAATGGCAGAGGCCATAGTGTCGGCATTGGTATTCAGCAAATCACCGGAGCTGTTGTAGGTAATCGGTGCAAAAACAGGCGTTAAATCCTGACGCAGGAAAAACTGAATCTGGCCCGAATCCACCTCTTCAATATCACCTACCATCCCGTAATCAATCTCTTTTACCGGACGTTTTTTGGCCAGTACGGTACTACCGTCGGCTCCGGTTAAACCGATGGCGTTCGTATCCAGCGCCTGAAGTTTTGCCACAATCTGCTTATTGACCAAACCGCCGTACACCATCGTCACTACGTCGAGCATGGGTTGGTCGGTGATACGTCGCCCATCGACCATAGTTGTCTGGATGCCTAATTTTTCGGCAACCTGAGTCGCAATTTTACCACCTCCATGTATAAGAATCTTTGCGCCACGCAGACTGGCAAAAGCAGTCAGAAATCGCTTCAGAGACGTAGCATCGTCTATTACGTTACCACCTATTTTAACAACTGTAAGGGCGTCTGCCATTTTCTAAATAATATATGAAGTAGGATATATGATGTATGGGTTGGGAGATCAAGTAGTATACTTCACATACCCTACATCAAACATCATATATTGCTCAGGATTTCTTTCAGCACTGCCTGCGCTGACCACTCACGGTTGGCCGCTTGCTCAACCACAAGTGAATAAGGGCTGTCCAGCACTTCATCCGATACTTTCAAATTTCGGCGAACAGGCAAACAGTGCATAAAACGACCATTATTTGTCAGCCTCAAATCGTTCATGGTTACCGCCCACGAGGGGTCCTGCGTGAGAACCTGCCCGTAATGTGTGTATGATGACCAGTTTTTACCGTAGATGAAATCGGCTCCGGCGAAAGCTTCGTCCTGGTCATGCGTTACGTGCGCATTGCCCACAAATTCAGGCGCGAGTTCGTAGCCCTCCGGGTGCGTAACCACAAATTCAACCTCACCCGCTGCCGCCCGGACGTTCATCCATTCACAAAACGAATTGGCAACGGCTTGCGGCAGGGATTTAAAATGGGGGAGCCAGGTCAACACAACCTTAGGCTTTTTCACAGTTTTGGCTTCTTCAATGGTTATGCAGTCGGCGAGTGATTGCAGCGGATGGCGCGTTGCCGATTCAAGATTAACAATCGGAACACCCGCGTATTTGGCAAACTGGTGCATCACCTGCTCCCGATAATCTTTATCACGGTCCTGCAATTCGGCAAACGCCCGAATACCAATCACATCGCAATAGCGACCAATCACGGCGGCCGCTTCACGAACGTGTTCGGCTTTATCGGCATTCATTAACACACCTTCTTCCATTTCCAGCCCCCAACTATCCTGCCCAACGTTCATGGTGATAACGTTCATGCCAAGATTCTGGGCAGCTTTCTGCGTACTAAGGCGCGTGCGTAGACTGGAGTTAAAGAAAATCAGGCCAATGGTTTTGTTTTTGCCAAGACTTTGGTGAGCAAATGGATTAGCCTTCGACTCCAGTCCAGACTGGATTAATGCATCAATATTGGTTACGTCGGCGAGGGAAATGAAATTGGTCATTCGGACTTATGCATTGGTAGTACGTAGAGAAACGAATCAAAGAATTCGACGTTGGCGTATTTTATCATTTTCGAACACGGTGTGCATCGCTTCAAATTGATAAGCTTCCTTCAGCAAATTTATCAGGATATGAGCAGGTTCATCGGGAGTTATGTTGGTCAACCTGAAATACACAACCCTAGGTGGTCGATAACCAAACTTAAATATCAATGTCCCGTAGTCACCGTCGAAAGTAAGAATAATACGGTTTTCACTAATCGCAAAATCAGTCACTTCGGTGTCAGCGATACTTGGCATTTCCAGCGCTACGTGCTTACTATTATATCCTGATTCAAGTAATATTTTAAACGCCGTAAGAAGAAAATTTTCGTCAGCTAGGGACTCATGACGCCTGACGAAAATTCGAACCTGGAAAGATGACTAAGTTATCCTTCATAGTGGCATGAACATACGCAAAAACGGCCTGAAGGGCTTCCTTCGTCAGTCGTGGGTAGTTATTCAGTAGGGCTTGCTCAGTCCAACCATCAGCCAAACGCTCAAATAAAAACTCAACTGAAAGCCGAGTTCTTTTTATGACGGGCTTACCCAGCAATACCGTTTCGTCAGAATGAATATAATCCTGCCAATTCATACCCAGCTATTTTTATACACGTAAAGTAACATTTCGAGGAAAACGTTCATAGTTACTACCTCACTGAACAACCTCCACTTTCTCTGTGGTTAAACGTAACGCTTCCAGAAACTGATCGGCTTCATCAACACCAACGGCCAGCGAGGGCAATAGGCGAATAATGGTTTTCCCCGCTACGCCCGTAAACTGTTTATGTTCGAACAACAGGTTCTTCCGCAACGTATCGACCGGGAAATCGTATTCAATGCCAATCATCAGGCCACGACCGCGTAGCTCTTTGTAGCCGCCAATCTGGCGAATGCCATCCATGAAGTATTCCCCAACTTTGGCTGCATTCTCCATCAGACCTTCTTCTTTCATGATATCCAGCACGGCAACAGCAGCCGTACACGCCAGATGATTTCCACCGAACGTAGTGCCGAGCAGACCGTAGCTGGCTTTAAAATCCGGCGAAATCAGGATGCCACCAATCGGGAAACCGTTACCCATGCCTTTCGCCATCGAAATAATATCAGCTTTGATACCACTGAACTGATGCGAGAAAAACTTACCGGAACGGCCATAACCACATTGTACGCCATCCAGAATCAATACCGCGCCCGTTTCATCGCATCGCTTACGTAGCGTTTGCAGGAACGTATCGGTAGCTACCTGAATCCCACCAACACCCTGAATGCCTTCGATAATTACGGCACAGGTATCAGACGTAATGCCAGTTAGAGCGGCTTCAACATCATTATAAGGCAGGAACGTAACGTGCTGATTATAATTGATCGGCGCCACAATGGCCGGATTATCGGTCACCGCTACGGCTCCGGCGGTACGTCCATGAAAGCTCTTTCTAAACGCAACAACTTTCGTCCTGCCGTTATGAAACGACGCCAGTTTCAGGGCATTTTCATTGGCTTCGGCCCCTGAATTACAGAGGAATAGCGCATAATCAGGATGTTCCGACAGGGCTCCTAATTTGTCGGCCAGTTCCTGCTGCTTCGGTATCCTGACTGAGTTTGAATAAAACGAAATCTTGCGTAGCTGGTCGGTGAGCGCCTGTACGTAGCGCGGGTGTGTATGCCCAACCGAGATAACCGCATGCCCACCGTAGAGGTCAAGGTAGCGGGTGCCGTCGACATCCCAAAGGTAGCTGCCCTGCGCACGCACGGGCTCAATGTCGTAAAGCGGATAAACGTTAAATAACTCAGCCATTTGCGTAAACCATAAACCGGTGCTGTTACCTGCCGGTGTTGTTCATAAAATAAGGGTGCAAGTTTACGGATAATCTGTTGAAAATGGGGTTAAAACACAAAAAGGAAGCTATATGGCTTCCTCTTTTTTCAAACTTTTACCAAGAATCAAAGTGAATCGATAAACGAACGTAGTGCCCGAAGCGAATCTTCTGATTGTTCAGTCATGCTTAAATGTCCGGCATTATCAATGGCAGCAACACGAATTCGAGGTGACAAATCAGCCAATTGCGCTGTTTTATCGAATGGTATCAGTTGATCGTCTTTCCCTAACAGAAGCAGCACCGGGAACGTAGCATTACGTAGCACATGCGTTCGGTCAGGCCGCCCTGCAATGGCTTTCATGCCAGCTATAAGCGCATCTGCTGGTAAGCTTATAAAACGCTTGACCAACTCCTGCGTTTTATCACCTGGATACGTAGGGGCGACCATTTTTGGTAATTGCTTTTGAATAAATGGCGCTGATCCGTCGGTTTTCAAACCATCAATAGCCTGACGACGGGCCTCCAGGCGCTTTTCATCATCGGCAGTAGCTGTGGAATGATAGAGTACCAGTGCAGCTACCATCCCGGGATATTTATCCGCGAAAGCCAGCGCGATATATCCTCCCATCGAGTGCCCTACCAAAACAACGTTCTGCGCCTGAATTTCTCGCAAACGAGCGTATAGATCTTCAGCATAAGCTTCGATAGATACGTGATTGGTGAGTTGTGAGAAATCCGGTTTCAGTACAATTGCGTCAGATACCAAATCGGCGTAGATGCCATCCCAGATGGAAGCATCTACGCCGTGACCATGAATCAGACAAATGGTTTTCGATTGATTCATTATCAATAGTTTATACTACGTTGGCTAGCCATTTATAACACCCAGCAGGATGAGCACCAGACCAACTACAAAACCGATTAACCCGATGAGTGACAGGACACTACCTGCTCCTAACAGCCATAGTAACAAGCCGATGATACCAACAATAAGCCCAATCCGGACGTTGCTGTTCATGGCTTTCGTTTTCTCGGGTGCTACGTGCTTTTGAATCTTTTTATCAATTTTTTTCAGCATTATACGCTCCGTCAGCGATAACTTTTTGGTCGTCGAAACGGCATTGGTCGAAACCGTTGCTTTATCACTGGCAGCCGCCACCATCTCATTCAAACGTGCCATGCGTTTGGTGAGTTTTTTATTGGAAGCCAATTGATTATCGTTGCGTACATATGCTTCTACCTGATCAACTGCCTGCTTTACCTGAGTTACCTGCGTTGCTGATTCAGCGGGCTGTGCAGAAACATTTTCGGTGGCGGGCTGCACGACTTCATTTTCGCTCGGAGCGGCTACAGCAACGGTTGTTGCAGGAACTGATTTGAAGTTTTCTCGGGCACTGGGTTGAAAATAAGCTACAGGGCGGCTGCATGAAGCCATAAAGGTGATACCTGCCAGAGCAGCAAGGAGGTGCTTGGTAAGCGTTCTCATAAGGTATGTTTTAATGTGAATGATTGATTTTCTCTCACAACAACTGCGACGTTACGACTTTGTTGCGTGCTGATTAAAAAAAATACCAAAATCTGCACTCAATTATAAAGAAAATCCCCATCTGTTCGGACTAAATCATGCCAATTAGCGGGTGCATTCCTGGTAATAGTCTTCTAAAAGAACGTTAACTATACAGGATATACGTTTTCAACTGGATAACGATTTATCGAAACCGATGGGGATTCGAATGCTATAACAAACCTACCAATAGTAACACAGCACCGACTATCAGCGCAATCAGACCGATGGTCGCGCCGGTACCGGTAGAGAGCAACAGCAGCAGTAAACCGATCAGGACCAGCACAGCACCCGTAGCCAACGTACCCGAGTTAAGCATGGTTTTTTCGGGATTGGCCGGAGCCAGTTGTTTGCTGATTTTCTTGTTCATTTTCTTGAGCATCATGCGCTCCACCAGATTCATTTTTTTGGTCGACCCGCTTTCTACCGATGCTACGTTGGTTTTAGCCGTGGTCGATGCTACCAATGCCCGGATACGGTTCAGTCGTTTCTGCACGGTTTTGTCGGCCGCCAATTTGCTGTCGTTACGTACTAACGCATCGACTTTATCAAGTTGGGCATTGGCTTGCGCCACTTGTTCAGCTGGCGTAACAGCAGGAGCTAGCGTGGCTGGAGCAGTGGCTTCAACAGGACTTACGACTTCAGATTTTGCAGGAGCTTGGGTGTAATGTTCGCGGGCACTTGGTTGAAAATAAGCGACTGGTCGGCTGCAGGCAGCAAAAACGGCAATCATCAACAGACTGGCCAGTAATTGACTGGAGTTCTTTTTCATAACAAATTTGGTTTTATGTGTAACGAATAAGTTTTCAATGGGTAAAACCGACGAAGCCTTTATTTGTTAACATCGACCTAAAAAAATAATCAGCACAAAAAAATCCCGCCGGTTTTGCTACGTGCAACCGGCGGGATTTTTTAAGAAGTTATAGGGTTGTTGTAGAAACAAGGCATACCTTGTTTCTACTCCTTATGCCACTGAGCGGAGTTGATACGTAGTGGATTTCCCGAATTTCTCCTGAGCATATTCCAGACTCACAGTCAGTTCAGTAACGCCTGTCTGCGACGGCATCTCGAACATGGCATCAGTAATAATAGATTCGCAGATCGAACGTAGTCCGCGAGCGCCCAATCCGTAGGTAAGCGCCTGATCGACAATGTAATTCAGCGCACTATCGTCCCAATGGAGCGTAATGCCTTCCATGCGGAAGAGTTTGTCATATTGTTTGGTGATGGCATTTTTCGGCTCCGTCAGAATCTGCATCAACGCCTTCCGATCGAGCGGTTCGAGGTGGGTTAGTACGGGCAGGCGGCCAATCAATTCAGGAATCAACCCGAACGATTTTAAATCGAGCGCCGAAATATACCGCATCAGATGCCCCCGCTCGAACGTATCGTTTAACCGACGATCTCCCGAAAAACCAATCGGCCGGGTATTTACACGTTTGGTAATGTGCCGTTCAATACCATCGAAAGCCCCTCCGCAGATGAACAGGATATTTTCAGTATTCAGCGCAATCAGCCGCTGATCGGGATGTTTGCGTCCGCCCTGGGGTGGTACGTTCACAACCGACCCTTCGAGCAGTTTCAGCAACGCTTGTTGCACGCCCTCCCCGCTCACATCGCGCGTGATGCTGGGATTATCCGATTTGCGGGCGATTTTATCAATTTCGTCAATATAGACAATGCCACGTTCGGCTGCTTCTACGTTATAATCAGCGGCTTGCAGCAAGCGTGTCAGAATCGTTTCTACGTCTTCGCCCACGTAACCAGCTTCGGTAATCACCGTAGCGTCGGCAATGCAGAACGGTACTTCGAGAATTTTAGCGATGGAACGCGCCAGATACGTTTTGCCGGTACCCGTTTCGCCTACCATGATGATGTTCGATTTCTCAATCGTTACGTCGTCGTTGGTTTTGGGTTGCATTAACCGCTTGTAATGATTGTAAACGGCCACAGTAATGGCTTTTTTGGCATCGTCCTGACCAATAACGTACTGGTCGAGGTGCCGTTTCATCTCAATGGGTTTAATGAGATTGATGTGAACTTCAGAAGGTTCGCTTTTGCGCGGACGCATTTCTTCAAGTACAACCTGATGCCCCTGCTCAATGCAGTAGTTACAGATGTGCGCGTCGATGCCCGACAACAGCACCATCACTTCATTTTTGCGCCGTCCACAGAACGAGCAACTTATTTGTGGCATGAACGTTTGCAGTGTAAATAAGTATAGTTAACGGATAACCAGTGCGTTACGTTGCCGGTGGTCAATGGATTTTACTATTCGGCAAAAAAAGCCCGGTATGTCCGAGCTAGCTGGAATAAACAAAGTTATTAATCAACCAGCAAACAGCCAAGTCTACCGTCAGTTTCACTACGTTTAGTAATAGATATAAGTTGCCTTAGCGGTAGAAGTTTCGTAACTGACAGGCCAGCCTTTTTCAGAATAACTGTAATCGTAATACGTAGTGGTTTCCGAAAGCACCGAACCCGTATCCGGCGAAAGCCCTTGCGATGTCCATTTTGTTACGTTGTTTTTGCTGGTGTAAGATTGAACATTCAGACCGCCATACGGTCCCAGTAAACCACGTAACGGATTCGGATTGGTGTCATAAATATACAGACTCCGCGAACGGCTTTTTATAGCACCGTGACTGCTACGTATCATTTGTTCGCCCTGTACTACGTTCTCACGATCATACTGATACGTGGTTTCGACGGTCGAACCATCGGCCTTTTTCTGCACCTGTTTCACAATCTGCCCCTGCGCATTCGTCTCAATGGTTATTTCCGGGCTGTTGTTGTAAGCTGTTGGATCAACAAGAAATGTTTTTATCGACATCACAACTCCCTGATGCGCAAATTCCTGCCACTGAGTTACCAATTTCTTCGTGACACTGTGATTAGTAGGATCAAGCGTGAACCAGCCGTCTTCCGTTTTTAACAGACGATTTTGGGAATCATACGTAACAAGCGTGGCTGGGCTTTCATCTTTTCCTTCGCCACTACGTTGACTATAAGTCTGTACTGATTCCTGCCTTCCCTGTGCGTCGTACGTGTAATCGACAAACGATGCAACCCGATTTATAATCTGAAGTTGTTTCAGGCGAACAGACGTAGCAGGGGTTGTTGGATTTGGTATCGACGTAACGGGGCCGTTAACCTCGGCCGGTTTCGAGCAGCCTGCCCATAAAAAGAGCATCATCAGGCCGATAAGCCAGCTAAGTGGGACTGCACGTTTCATCGTTATGGGTAGTTAGCGCGTTTTCACGCTGGAATTATATAACCACTTCATAGAAAAAGAGTTATATATCCTCTGCTAATTACACAAAAAAGGCAGGAATTACAATTCGTAACTCCTGCCTTTTTCAATACGTATCACTCTGTTTATGAGCAACTTTTGCTTACTATTTTTCGCGACGTAGCACTTCGTCGATCAGACCGTACTCTTTCGCTTCTTCGGCCCGCATCCATTTGTCACGATCCGAATCTTTCTCGATTTCTTTAACTGATTTGCCAGAGTGATCGGCCAGAATCTGATACAGTTCTTCACGAAGTTTCACAATTTCACGAGCCGTGATTTCAATGTCAACCGACTGCCCCTGAGCGCCACCTGATGGCTGGTGAATCATGATCCGTGCGTGTGGCAGAGCCGACCGTTTGCCAGCCGCACCACCAGCCAGCAATACAGCGCCCATCGAAGCGGCCAAACTAGTGCAGACCGTCGCTACGTCCGGGCGAACGTACTGCATAGTATCGTAAATACCCAAACCGGCGTACACCGAACCGCCGGGGCTATTCAGATACATCAGAATATCTTTTTTCGGATCGGCCGACTCCAGGAACAGCAACTGCGCCACAATGATGTTGGCAATATTGTCATCGACAGGTAAGCCCATGAAGATGATCCGGTCGGCCATGAGCCGCGAGAACACGTCAACTTCACGGAAATTCATCGGCCGTTCTTCAATAACCGACCGGGTCATGTTTTCAACCGTATGGTTGTTAATCGTATGGTTCACATAGCCATCTACCGTCAGTCCGTTGAGGCCCATGTGATGTACAGCGAATTTGCGGAATTCTTTTTCGTAATTCATAATTAGGTTTCTATCCGTTAATTTGAAAACCAGAAACAGCTGGTGTAAGTTCGAGAATCGTTTCGTTACAAATTTGCGTTATGAATCCGAAAAACCCTGTCGGTTTTGGTTTAGATTTTATCGTTGTTACTTGATATGAAAAATTCCATCGGCGAGAAAATACGTTTACAGCGGCTTCAGCGCGGTTTATCGCAGGAAAACATGGCCGATCTCCTCAATCTGTCGACCACGGCTTACGGCGACATCGAACGCGGCAAAACCGATCTGACGCTCTCCCGCCTGACCCAGATTGCTCAGGCATTGGACGTAGCGCCCCTATCTTTATTGTCGGACGACGCTATTCCAGCACAGGTGATCGAAGAAAAACCCGACGTAGTGGTTCATCATGAACTGGAAACACTACGTTTACTGGTTGAAAAACAGCAAATTGAGCTGGATAAGCTTCGCCTGGAAGCCGACTACTGGAAACGGAAATACGACGAGCGAGTGGCGTTTGACCTGCTACGTTCGATGGGCATGGAAGAGAAACGGGAACGTATCGGGTTTTGATTTTGCCCTTCAGGTGTAAAAATAAATGAGGGCGTAGGGGTGCATACGTAGTGAGTGGTCATAGCTGTAACCATATCAAAACGCTATGCTACTACGTTCATTTCTGGCTGTTTCCGGCCTACTTCTCTCCTACAATCTACTTGCTCAGCCACTTACGCAAACCATCCGTGGTACGGTCGTTGACCAAAGTTTGCAAACGCCGATTCCCGGCGCTACTGTCGCACTGCTGAATCCGGCACTCCCAAACCAGCTTACGAAAGGCACCAATACCGATACCGACGGTACGTTTCGGCTCACCGACGTAGCAGTGGGTCGGCAGACGCTCAAAATTTCGTTTGTTGGATATAAAGACCTGATTCTGTCGAATCTTGTTGTCGATGCTGGAAAGCAACTCGTGCTCACCGTGTCGCTGGAGGAATCGGTGGCCCAGCTCGCGGAAATCACGGTAAAACCAACCATCGAAAAAGACAAACCGTTGAACGAGATGGCGGCTGTTTCGGCCCGGACATTTTCGGTCGAAGAAACGCAGCGTTTTGCAGCCGCCGTAAACGATCCTGCTCGCATGGCAACGGCCTACGCGGGTGTAGTCGGTGCCGACGATGGCAATAATACGATTGTGATCCGGGGCAATACGCCCAACGGACTACTCTGGCGCATGGAAGGCGTCGAAATTCCGAATCCCAATCACTTTGCCAGTCTGGGCGCGGCTTCGGGCGGCATTTCTATTCTGAGCGCTCAACTACTAGCCAACTCTGATTTTATGACAGGCGCGTTTCCTGCCGAATATGGAAATGCTCTATCAGGTGTGTTTGATCTGAAGCTTCGCCGAGGAAACAACGCCAAACGCGAAAGCACCATTCAGGCGGGCGTGCTGGGTATCGACGTATCGAGTGAAGGACCATTTTCCAAAAAGTACAAAGGTTCGTATCTGTTCAATTATCGCTACTCCACGCTTGGTATTTTGAGTAAACTGGGCGTTAACGTTGGTACGGGCGTCACTACGTTCCAGGATTTGTCGTTCAACGTTTACCTGCCCACCAATCGATTAGGTACGTTCACGCTTTTTGGTTTTGGTGGTTTGAGCGATCAATCCGTAGAGGCCAAGCGAGATTCAACAGCCTGGGCCAATCAGGGTGACCGTTACAACGAACAGTTTTTGGCCAATACGGGAGCAATTGGCGTTACCCATTCAATCAATATTGGTCGTCACGCTTTCCTGAAAACGGTGGCTTCGGCGTCGGGCTATCAGAACAAGTATCAGGGAGATTACCTGACCGAAAACTACGTAGCAGAGCCACGCGGCCGGGAGCAATATTCCGTTTGGAAAAATATCCTTTCCAGTACGTTAACCTATAAATTCGACGCCCGGCACACCATTCGGGCAGGCGTAATTGGTACTCAGATTCATTGTAACCTGAACCGGGCGGAGTGGAATGCTGAACAACACCAGCTTCAGACTACCGTTGCAGTTCCTGGTCCACAGTCGCCCGCGCCTACTACGCAAACGCTTCAGGCATTTGGACAATGGAATTACCGCTTCTCGGAATCACTGACGCTAAATGCGGGGCTTCATTATCTGCGTTTGTTCCTGAATGGTTCTGACGCGCTGGAACCACGCGGATCGCTACGTTGGTCATTTAAACCAGGGCAGGCGCTGAGTCTGGGGTATGGCCTGCATAGTCAGACGCAAAATCCGGCAGTGTTGCTTTCTCAGCAATTATCGGCCAATGGTCTCCGGTTAGCGAATCGAAATCTGGGTTTTACGCGCTCACACCACGTAGTATTAGCTTACGACCGGAAACTGACGGATTATCTACGACTGAAAGCGGAAACGTATTACCAGCATGTAGTCAACATTCCCGTAAGCGCCGATACGTCAGATTCATTTGCGCTCATAAACCAGCCTTTTGGGTTGACAAATAAAGCGTTAATCAATACAGGTATTGGCCGAAATTATGGTCTTGAGCTTACGCTGGAGCAGTTTCTGCACAACAATTTCTACTTTCTGCTCTCGTCATCATTTTATCGTTCCGAATACCAGGGATCAGATAAAATCTGGCGAAACAGCCGCTACGATGGGCGATTTTCGACGAGTTTTCTGGCTGGTAAAGAATTTACTACAGGTGCGGGACGTAACGGTATTTTAGGTTTGAACGTAAAGCTAACGTACTATGGTGGTTATCGCGATACGCCCATCAATCTGGATGCATCTCGCCAGCAGGGCGAAACGGTTTACTACGAAAATCTGACCTACACCCAAACCCTACCCGATTACTTCCGCACCGATATTCGACTCAGTTACAAGCGCAACCGACCTCGCTCAACCCGAACCCTTTCGCTGGACATTCAGAACGTAACGAACCGCCAAAACATCTTCGGGCAATATTTCGATGCGCAGTCGGGTAACGTTCGGACCAGCTATCAGATGGGCCTTTTGCCAGTGCTGAGTTATCGGATGGCGTTTTAGTGATAGTTTTCCGGTTCAGATACAGTCAACAGACAAGGGCGTATCTTTGCGCTACGTCTGTTGACTGAATGTAATGAATCAGCACGACTCAACCATGCAAATAGCTATCAAAACCGTTAATGGGAAGGAAATTGCCGAAGTAACATCAGATATGGTCATTATCAATACGTTGGAAGATGGCTTGGACATACTGGCAAACTGTGCGTATCAGGGTGCCGAGAAAATTATCATCCATCAGCATAACCTCTCCCCCGAATTTTTCGACCTGAAAACCAGGCTTGCGGGCGATATTCTTCAGAAATTCTCGACGTATCGTGTTCAACTAGCTATCGTGGGCGACTTTTCAGGCTATACCAGTAAAAGTCTGCGGGATTTCATTTTTGAGAGCAACAAAGGCAGTCTGATCAAGTTTGTTGGTTCTGTAGAGGAAGCAACGCAGTAAGTATCCCATTGCCAAGCCCGAAACGTAATCACCGAATTTCAAAAAAGACTCGTCTTTTAGCACTTTTCCTTTATTATTGAATGATGAACGGCGTTACGTAACGCCGTTTGCATTTAGTCCGCAATTAGCTCCTGGTTTTCATGAACGAACACAGTAAAGAATTTCTGTACAAATACCTTAATAATGCTTCTCCTACCGGTTTCGAATCGTCGGGGCAACAGATTTGGCTCGATTACATTAAATCCTACACCGACGAATACATTGTCGATACGTACGGGACAGCGGTTGGCGTGATCGGAGCCGGCAAAGATTACAAAGTAGTTATTGAAGCTCACTCCGACGAGATTTCGTGGTTCGTCAATTACATCTCCGACGACGGCTACATCTACGTCAGACGTAACGGTGGTTCTGATGCGCTCATCGCTCCGTCAATGCGGGTGAATCTGCATACCAAAAAGGGTACCGTTGAAGGCGTTTTTGGCTGGCCGGCCATTCACGTTCGCGACCTCGCCAAAGATACGGCTCCCAAAGTAACCGACCTGTTCATTGATGTAGGTGCGGCAACCAAAGAGGAAGTATTGAATATGGGGATTCACGTCGGTACGGTCTGCACGTTTGTGGATGGCCTGACGGAGATGAACAACCGCTACTACGTTGGCCGGGCGCTGGACAACCGCATGGGCGGATTCATGATTGCCGAAGTGGCTCGATTGCTGAAAGAAAACAACGTAACGCTACCGTTCACGCTCTACGTAGTGAATGCGGTTCAGGAAGAAATTGGTCTGCGCGGTGCCGAAATGATTGCCCGACGCTTAAAACCCGACCTCGCCATCTGCACCGACGTAACGCACGATACGCAATCACCCAAGTACGATAAAAAAGAACAGGGCGACCTCAAATGTGGCGATGGCCCTGTGCTGTGCTACGGTCCGGCAGTACAGAATAACGTACTGGATTTCATGATTGCTGTGGCCGAAATGAAGGAAATCGCTTTCCAGCGGCAGGCGGTTAGTCGCTCGACCGGAACCGATACCGATGCGTTTGCCTACGCCACCGAAGGCATTGCTTCAGCCCTGATTTCGCTGCCACTCAAGTACATGCACACGACAGTCGAAACGGTTCACATGGATGACGTTCAGAACGTGATCAAACTCATGTACGAAACGCTACTGGCGCTGAGAGGCAACGAAGATTTCCGGTATATCAAGTAAAGTAGAAATAAAAGTTATATGAGGCCAGCTATTTTTAGCTGGCCTTCCTTTACCCTCTTGGTTTACTCAAATGCTTTACTTATTGAAAAAACGAATACTCTTTCTTTGCGCATTATTCCCTTTAGTTAGTAACGCACAATCCTTTCTTCCAGCCACACTGATTACTCAAAATCACGATACATTGTCTGGATACGTGCGTGTTGATTATGGTTATGATTTTATTCGATTTAAACGTGGCATAACAGGTATACCTGTTAATTATAAAGTCCCTACAATCAATACACTTCTTGTAAATGGCCTAGTCTATAAACCAAGAACGATTGATAATCAAATTGTGCTTATGCAGCAAATGGTTTCCGGAAAAGCGTCATTATTTGTTCAACGAAGAAAACCTTTCGCAAAAGACCGTTTTTTTCTGGAGAAAGATACTGTCTTTGTTGAACTCATCCGCAAATCATCAGAGGTAAGAGTAAATGGCCAATTATATAATGAGACCTATCAAAATCATCTCTCGTTATACAGTAAAATATTAAATGATTGTAATGAATTCACTAACCAGAAATGGCCAACTGGGTTTGATGAGAAATCCTTTATTGAACTGATTTCGGCTTATAATACATGTGCTCACACAGCAAATTCCTTACTACCTAAAAGCATAATTTATCCCGCTTTCAAAAAATTTCCGGTTCGCTGGTTCATGAATGCAGGCGTAGGCGTATCGAGTTCTTTACCATACCATACAAAAGCAGCACTGGACCATTACGTTACCAATATTCAGACTCCTTTAGGTGGTTATATTAATCTCAGCGATCAGGCTAGTAGTGCCCAAATCAATAATTTTATCACGGCAAATCTTGGGTTCGAATGCGGCAAACTTGGCAATACGAATTCGTGGGGTGGTATGCTCGGATTCTCCAGTTTAAATTACGCCTATCATATTAATACACGAGGCATTATTAATTCCGCTCCAAATGATTTCTCCTTTGTTGATCCAGCGGGTGTTCTTCATGATGACTTGCCACCACCTATTCAGGAACAACCTATACAATTTGATGGAGAAAGCCGGGAAAAAGCTTTCATAGCTCAGGCTGATCTTTTTATTCGCCATTATTGGTTGCAGGATAAAAGCCGGATTTATTTTGGTACTGGAGCCGGCTATGGAATAAGGACAGCCACTTTCGTCGCCCCAGTCAAAGTATATTTAGCAAATGGCAGTTATCAGGGTATGGCTGTACGTGACGCCGAATCAGCTACATATACCAAAAAAAATTTCGACTTTTTGCTACAAGCCGGTTGGGAATATTTTATTCATAATGGCCGATCTGTCGGCTTTTCTTTTCAATACAATTCCTTTTACTCAAATAGAATAGCTTTGTTACTCAATTATTCATTCTGACATTAGAGTTGTTTTTACTAGTTGATTACGAGATAAAACACAACATACGCTTAAGTTTTATCTACGTTCGAAATAAAAATACTCTACATAGTAAGCCCATTTATAAAACAGGAAAGGTCTATCATTCGTAATAGACCTTTCCTGTTTTCTTGCTTACCCATTCCGGCGGAAGCCACCACCTTGCCCACGGTTGCCGCCCCGTTCACGCTGCTGGAACGGATCGCGAGGGGCGGTAACGCCTGCGCCAAACTTGCGCAGATTATACACAAAGCTGACCATAAAATACCGGTTCAGCACACGGCTTTGCACTTCTTCGGTATACGTATCAGTTACGTTCCGGACGATGCTGCGGTTCTGATTCAGCAAGTCGAAAGCCTGAATCCGAATTTCACCCTGATTCTGTTTAAACAACTGCCGCGACAACGTAGCGTTCCAGAGCGTAAATGACTGATTATAAGAGCCAGCACTTCCCCCATAACGATTATAATACACATCAGTTGAGAAGTTGAACCGAAGGGGCAATTGGTAGAATAAATCCAACGTAACGGTCTGATTTAGGAACGTAGTGTTTTGCTGCGGTTGCAGTGAATACTTCGCCGATTGCAGGTTGACATTTCCGCCCAGATTCAAATCCAGTTTTTCCGAGAAATTAGAACTAATCCGCACCCCCTGACCAACCAGCCAGTTTCTGGCTTCGTTTGGCTGATTATTGACGAAACTCTGTCCACGATTATGCGTTATGTTAGTCGTTAAATTGACGTTTGTTTTCTGCGCACCAATCTTCACCGGCTGGCCAAACACCAGAAAACCATTCAGTGTATAATAGCCGTTCGTGTTAACAGGCTGCGTCGTCTGCGCGCCCGACTGCGTAAAGTTCGTTGCGTTTACGATTTTGTTATCAGTCCGGCTCAGGTTCATCGATGCGAACATATTGCGCAACGTAGCAGAATTGAACCGATTGAAATTCAGCGATATAGTGTGACCGTATTCAGGTTGCAGGTTCGGATTACCCAGTTGAATATTCAGCGGATTGGTGTTGTTCGGAACGGGCTGCAACTGATTCACAGATGGCGCATTGATACGTGTCCGATAGTTGATACGTAGTGTGCGCTGTTTCCCGAAATTGTAGGTAAACAGGGCGTTTGGGAGAATATTTGTGAACGACCGATTCAGATGCGTCTCCCGACTTAGGTTATCCGAATTCAGGCTAGCCTGCTGTGCATCCACACCCAACGCATACGTGTATTTCAACCGCTTCGTCTGCCAGGTTAGCCCACCCCGATTCGTTACGTAGTCGTTGATAAAATTGTTACTCAACTGCCCGTTTAGCAAATCGTACTGGTTCGTTACGCTATTAAAATCACTCACCGCCCGATTCGACGTATTGTGGTTGTTCGACAGGTTATAGTGAAATTCCAGGGTCTGACGTAGTGAAAGCGGTTCGGTGTAACTCACATTCACCGAGTTCGTCATTGAGCGGCTTATCTGGTTGTTACGTTGGTTAATCGTTTGGGTGGTGATTCCGGTCAACGTGTCTTTCGTGATAACGCCCGATGTCAGGGTAGTCGACGCGCCATTGTACTGATTCATTGATCGGTTGATGCCTTCGTTATCCTGATTGTTGAAGGCGATATTCCAGTTTACCGAAAACGTCCGGCCTTTTTTTCGAAATTTGCGGAATAACAACAGCGAATTATTTCCGTTAAAACCATCTCCGTCTGATACGTAGTTCGTTCGGCTTGAGTTAGCTAATACGCCCTCACGGGTCAACGTAGTGGCTGTGCTTTGGTTATTGTAATTGGAATTGAGCCATGACAAATTGGGGATCAATCGAATGGTTGTCAACGTATCAATCCGGTAATCGAGCCGGAGATTGAACCGGTGATTGGTGTTCGTATTATCGGAACCGTTGGCCTGGTCGCGAATGAAACCGGCATCGGCTCGCGTTGGCCCCGTCGTACCGGTGGGTACTACGTTCTCACGGTGGCTTTTCTGGTCGGTCAACGTATTGGTATTGCTGACGTTATAACTGCTTACTACGTCGATTTTTTTGCCCCAGCCGTCGCGATAGTTGATGCCACCCGCCCACGATTGCGTGATGGCGCTGCTGCCAACCTGACCGCCACCGCCAAAACTGCCACCACCGGCCCCACCCCGAACCATGTTGCTACCACCACCACCGCCCATACCCTGACCGGCACCGCCAAAGCTACTACCGAGGCCCAGGTCCTGCCCTGTAAAACCCTGTTGATTAATATTGTTAGCCATTCCTAGCACCGAAATCTGGCGGCCATTATTGAACTGGTTAAAGCTCACGCGTCCCGAATACCGAGCATTATCACCAGGTTTTGGTCCTACTGCAAGTGATTGTTGCCCAAAAGACCCTTTCCGTTTGTCTTTTTTGGTGGTGATATTGATCGTTTTCTCGCGGTCGCCATCGTCTACGCCCGAAAACGCTGATTGTTCAGACGACTGGTCGAAAAGTTGCACTTTGTCAATAATGTCAGCGGGAAGGTTTCGAGTCGCCATTTTGGGGTCATTGCCGAAGAATGGTTTTCCATCGACCATCACTTTCGTTACCGTTTGCCCCTGTGCTTTGATAGCCCCATCCCGGTCGACTTCAACGCCGGGCAATTTTTTAAGTAACTCCTCGACCTGTGCGTTCGGGCGGGTTTTGAATGAACCCGCGTTAAACTCCAACGTATCGCCCTTTACGGCTACCGGCGCACGTTCGCCCTGCACCGATACTTCGTTCAGCATCTGCGATTCACCCACGAGTTCAACCGTTCCGGCATCAGCAGTCAAATCGGTTTTTGTGATTGAAACCCGTTTCGCCCGACTCCGGTATCCCAGATACGTAACAAGCACTCGGTACTGTCCTTCGGCTACTTTTAGGAATTCGAATTTGCCATCACCATCGGTAATCCCAAACGATACCAGCGATGAATCACGCGCCGACAGCAGCGACACCGACGCTTCGAGTAACGGTTTTCGGCTTACCGAATCGACTACAGCCCCCCGAATAACACCTGTTGACTGGGCGAAGGCCGTGTTAATGAATAATGCAAAATGGATAATGACTAATGCGCCAAACAGGAGTCGCTTCTGTATCAATCGAAAAGTGCTCATTTTACATTCGTTGTTCATTGATCATTAGGCATTATCCAGTCTAGAATCAATTTCTCGGAAACGGACTGTTCTGCATCATTTTCTGACGAAAATCGGCCATCGCTCTCCGACGTAGCTGATTCATTTCATCTTCCGAAACCGCTTTGGCATCTTTAGGCGGTTGCACAGCCGCTTCGTCTATAGCTTCCATCGCTACGTTCGTCGCTTTAAATGACTGACTGTCTGATTCAATTTGAAGCACAACGCCTTTTTCTGGTGTCAGCGCGGCCACTGGCGAATACGTAAAAGGCAGGTCGGTTGTGTACCAGATGGTGTAGTTTTCGGCGGCCGCCTGAGGAGCCTGAGCTTGTGCATTTGCATCAGCATTTCCGCCGTTATTACCGTTACGTTCCCGGTTCATCCGACGCTGAGGAGTATAGGCTACGGTTGCTTTATGACATACATAACCAGCAATTTTTTTGGTTTTATCTGACAATTGCCAGCCTTCCGATTTAGGTAACGTATGTTCAGAACGATACGTCTGCTTAACCGAATCTTTTGTGATGGTCATTACGTCGATGCGTTGACGATTTGCCAAATCCAGATACGACTGTTGCTCAAACGGAGGAGTCATGCGCATCTCACGCGGCCGATTCCCCTGCCCACCTGATCCTCCCTGACCACCATCCATCTGCCGACGAAACATCATGTTTCCCCCCGGACGGTCGGTTTCTTCCTTGGCCATTGTGCCGGAGAAAACGAGTTTCTGCGTAAACGATATTACGTCGGGCATACCTTCGGGCGGCTCAGGAGCGCCGGGACTACCCGGCCGGACTTCCTGCCCGTTGATAACCATGCGCATCTGCGACCGGTCGATCTGGCGCATCCCTTCGTACGTAATTTTGCCGGATACGCTGGTCTGCGCCAACGCCGATGCGCTAAATAATCCGGCTAACAAACAGGCTACAATGACTTGTTTCATGGCGAAATGAGAGCTTCTGAGTGTAAACGTTGCACAATTTTTTGAACTAAAGGCGTAAATTTTGCTAAAAGCAATTAAATCGGCCCTGAGTCGGTTGTTTTACTCGCTGAATACTACGTTATGCCTTTCCAACGAATCATCTCACTGGTTCCGTCGATCACGGAGCTTCTCTTCGATCTGGGTCTGGACGAAGAAATAGTCGGGCTTACAAAATTCTGTATTTACCCGGCAGATAAAGTTACGCACAAGACTGTAGTTGGCGGCACTAAGACATTAAAATTCAATGAAATACAGGAGTTACGTCCAGATCTGATTATAGCCAGTAAAGAAGAAAATACCCGCGAACAAATTGAAGAACTACAACGTCACTACGTTGTTCACCTCACCGACGTAACAACACTGGCTGATGCGCTCGCGATGATTCGGGAAGTGGGAGCGTTAGTCGGAAAAAATCAGGAAGCCGAAACAATCGCGCAGCAACTCGAAAAAACACTACGTTCTGCTACGTCAGACGTAGCTACCGAACGAGTGGCTTATTTCATCTGGCGAAATCCGTATATGGTAGCCGCCAGCGATACGTTTATTGATGCCATGCTCAACGTAGCAGGGTTTCAGAATGCGTTTTCAACGCAAACTCGCTATCCAGAAGTCACAATTGAAGATTTACAAGCTTCCCAACCCGATCTTATCTTTCTATCTTCCGAACCGTATCCATTTACCGAAAAACACGTAGCAGAATTTCAGGCGATTTGTCCAACGGCGCGGGTAATGCTCGTAGATGGCGAGCTGTTTTCGTGGTATGGAAGTCGACTGTTGCGGTCGTCGGACTATTTTAGGAACTTGCGTAACGAAATCGCTGGGTTACCCTAATGATTACTGATATTTCTCAACTCGACCCCAAAGGCACCTATACGTACGCCGACTACCTGAAATGGCAATTCGACGAAAGTGTTGAATTGATTAAAGGGGAATTATACCGGCTGTCGCCGACGCCCCGCCGTGCTCATCAGTCGGCAGTCAGCCATTTATTAATTGGCATCGGTAATTTTTTCGGTGATAAAAGATGTGAAATCTATACAGCCCCGTTCGATGTGCGGTTGCCTGTACGTAATGAGGGTAAACCCGATCAACTACATACAGTAGTTGTCCAACCCGATCTTTGTGTGATATGTGATGCGTCCAAGCTAGATGACGCGGGTTGCCTGGGCGCTCCAGATTGGATTATTGAAATAACGTCACCCCGAACGACAAAAAACGATTTTAACGAGAAATTCAATCTTTACGAAGAATCGGGCGTGCGCGAGTACTGGATTGTACAGCCTAAAGAAAAGACGGTGAACGTCTATGTACTTGAGGATGGGAAATACGCTCTGGTCGATGTTTATGAATCAGGCGAGATTCCGAGCCGCATTTTTCCTGACCTGATTGTTTCGCACGAACGTATTTTCCGTTAGATGCCAGTTACTACCGATACGCTTTCGATTGGCTCGATTAACCTGATTCTGTATGCGGCCAAACAATGCGGAGCTGACACTGATACGTTGGCTCGCGCGATTGGCGTTACGTCGGAACAACTCCGCAATCCCGACGAACGAGTGTCCATATCAAAAGTACAGGCACTTTGGCAGGAAATCGTTAACACTACGGGTGATGCTGACGTAGCGCTGAAACTCGGCGAATTGGTAAATCCATTAACTGTTGGGGTGTTGGCCTACGTAATGATGCACGCGCCCACGTTAGGGAAAGCGTTAGAAAAACTCTGTCATTATCAGGATATTGCCTGCGAAGGTGTTCGCACGACGGGACACTTCACTACGTCGACAACGGGCGAAAAGCAGTACGTATTATCGCTTCAGATTACCAGTAATTCGATCATTTACCCACATCATACCTTTAACTCTGAATTATCGATTTACCTATCGGTCATGCGAGCGTTGACGGGGCAGCCTATAGTACCGTGCGAGGTCCACTTCGCCTATCCACATCCAATCGACACGCGTGAACATGAGCGTGTGTTCTCGTCCGCCCGCCTGACCTTCGACGCTAACGTAACGGCTATGGTGCTGGATGCTACGTTGCTCGATCTGCCAATCCTAAATGCCAGTTCTACGTTGCTGGATCTCTTTGAAAAGCATGCAGCTGCCAGTTTAGACCGACTTAAAACGCCTACGTTGAGCAGGCGAGTTAAAACGGAAATCGTTTCGATGATGAAAGGCGAAGAACCTACGTTGGCCGCCATCGCCGACCGACTGGCTATGGGAATTCGTACACTTCAGCTCCACTTGAAAGACGCCGGCACTACGTACCAGCAACTTCTTGATGAAACCCGCAAAGAGCTTGCCGTCAGCCATTTGCGCGAACCGAACCTGAGCACTACCGACATTGCGTATCTGCTGGGTTTTGCCGAACCCAGCGTGTTTTTTCGGTCGTTCAAAAAATGGACCGGTCAGACGCCGGGGGCTTACCGAATGGCCGTCCTATAGACTTTCCAAACTCGTGTGTTTGAAACTATCAAAGTATTTCAGGCCGTAACCCATCGTACGGTCCATTGTTGAATGGGCAAACAGGATAATCCCCGTCAGCATGAGGTACTGATTCCCTGTCGCCAGCCCAAACAGTCCGATAGTAAGACCCAGCCCTTTGTGGTGTACTACGTTGTATAGTACCGCTCCAACAGCCGGATTCACCAAATACCCAATCATGCTGAGGTCGGGCAGAAGAATCAGGGCCGGAAACCACCACCAGGCGAAATTCAGTTGTGAAAACAGGTAAATAACCCCCAGAAATTGTATTAGTTCTTCCGATTTCAAAAGCGTTTTCATGATGTTTATGATTCAATTAGTACATCACAAAGGTCCTGCTCAAAAGTCGGCCGGACGATGACGAAATATGAAAACAGAGTGACGGATTACGAAAAAGTGAAGAACTTTAGCCTGATCGCAACAGCCCCAACAGAAAAAGCGTACTCAGTAAAGTACAAACTCTATGATTAATTTATTCTGTTAGCCAAGGGGTTATCATGAAACACATCTTCTTTACTTCTCTTTTTCTGAGTTCGTTTATTTCTGCTCAAGCTCAGGAGATTGTGATAGACACGAGTTCGGTAGCTCCACCGCCCGTGCGTGTACACGGCTTAACTGCCGACCCGGATGAACGTTTGGAGGATTTTCGATATGGAAAAATTCGAACTGCCGATGGTAAACGGGAAGATTATCTCCAGTTTCGGCGGCTTAAAGAAATACAAACACTTTCAATAAACGTAGAAGGTGGATTCCGTAGTGAAACCAGTACGTTAAGCAATTCATTTAATGGACTGATTAACAGCAATCTATCAATGAAAGCTAACTGGAGTGTATTGCTGGGGTACAGTTATCGAAATATCTGGGCTATTGAAGCAGGTTATGGGTATCTCCCCATCCGCCTGAACGTTTCCGTCACCAATGGCTCGAATCCACTGATTTACAATTATCAAAATAGTGGTAACGGAGCCACAGTACGTCTAAAACGACGTATCGGCTCAGGCAAACGATCGCTGAATAATACAGGATTTTGGCTGACGGGGGGTGCCTGGCTCATTCCCAATGGCAGTGGTCAGATTGATCCGCTACGTTTGACAGGACGTAGTAACTCCCGTCGAAATCGGGCCGCCGATACGTTGCAACTCAACATAAATACGTCTATTGCCAATCGTTTTACGGGTATGGCTGAATTAGGCGCTGAATATACAGTCCGGCTGGCGTCCTCGGTAGAATTAGGTTTTTACGCCCGCAAATATTGGGGAATTGGGGATGCACTACAATCGACCCTCACTTATAAGGTGAATAATGCGGCAGAGCAGCAATCATTTATTAAATCCGATGGTTCCGGCTGGGGTTTCGGTGTTGCGCTACGTTTCATCCTCGAACGGGAGCACGAGTTTAAAGATCGTTAACCAACCATCTTCTTTACGTCGAGAACTTTTATCTTACCCTTTTCCGCTTTTTTGAGTGTTTCGGGCGAGTAGTTCGAAAGCCGAACGTTTTCCTGCATATCAGCCCGTTTCTGAATGTGGTTTTCCAGATAGCGGTCAAGATGTTTGCCTTCCAGGCCGTAGCTAAAAAACAGGGAAACCCGTTCGCCCTGCTGCTCGCGAAAGAGGAAATCGGGCAGTCGGTTTTCCAGACCTATGTGTAACGGTACTTTTGTCAGCACTTTTAATCGGCGGGCGTTACCGCTGTGTAGCGTTCGCATGTTCCAAACTACAATGTCACCCGCACGGGTATCGGCAAACACATCGGCCCCGTCTACTGCGTTGTGGCTACCGGTTTTAAACCGGATGCCGCCACTATACGTATCGTGGTCCTGTAAATAAATACCGAAGCGAATCAGTGGATAATTTCCGTCCCAGTCAGCTCCTTGTCCAAACTGGTAGCGGTCGATATTATCGCGGTGAAAACCACGGGTTCCGGTGCCAATCTGATACGTACTGTCGGAGAAATAGACGGGCGTATCTCCTAAAAGGTCAGTGGCAATCGCTACGATACGTGGATCGTAGATTACCCAGCCCAGACCGTCTTTACTCAGCAAATCCCCTTTTACGGAAGCCGCCTGTTTTACCTGCTTTACCAGACCAAGTTTCTCTTGCTCATCACGATACGTATAAGCCGACTTCCGAAGTCTCTCTACTTCGTCAGACGTAAACACGTTTCGGGCAATGAGATAGCCTTGCTGTTCAAATTGTTCTCGTCTTTTCATATCTTATTCAGGCTCAACCTTTTATGCACTACCCTGTCAACCTGGAATGTGAAGCCGCTACTTTAGAGTAGCCGGACACTTTCATACTATTCAGAAAAGTTTTTCCCGTAAAATCTGCAATATCAATTCCTGACCAGCTATCAGTTTATCCTGAGTAACTTTGAATTCAGCCTGATTAGCTTCTAATCTAACTTGATTAGCTTCCAATCTACTTTGGCTGGCCTTTAATTCGTTTTGATTAGTTTTCAACTCATCTTGATTGGCTTTCAATTCATCCTGATTGACTTTCAACTCATCCTGATTGGCTTTCAACTCAGCGTAGTTGGCTTCTAATCTAATCTGGCTGGCCTTCAATTCATCCTGATTAGCTTCTAATCGCGTCTGCCTCGCTTTTAGCTCATCCTGACCTTCTCTAAGTTCGGCAAACTGTTTTTGCGTCGATATGGTAAGATTAGCTATTCCTCTGGCAGCTATATCAGCTTTTTGATCAGCGCGGGTAGCAATTTCAATAATCTGGCCCTGCCCTTCAATCAGGCGATCAATCTTCTGAAGAGAATCCGCCATTAAAGGCTCCAGTTGGTCAAGTCTGCGGTTAGGTGTCATGCGACAAATATAACAAAAGGCATTTTAGGGTACAATCGTTACTTTTTCGAGAATTTCACCTCTTTTAAGTAAACTGAACCTTAGCCACCTGCGCCATATCATCCCAAAAGCTAGGGTACGATTTATCGACTACGCGTGGTTCGTCGATAATAATTTCCTCGCGCATGACTACAGGAGCAAACGCCATCGCCATACGATGGTCGTCGTAGGTTTTAATAGTAGCCGGAACAGAATGTTCAGTCGGCAGTTGATGCACTTCGTACCGATGATTTGGTTCAAGCTCAACCAATTCAGCCCCAATTTTCTGCAATTCAGCTTGTAGAGCTGCCACCCGGTCTGTTTCCTTAATTTTTAGACTTTCAATGCCCGTCATACGTAACATAACACCTTTGACAGCCGCACAAACCGCGACCGTTTGGGCTAAATCCGGGCAATCCGTAAAATCCCAGGCTAGTGAGTCGCTCACGGTTCCTTTTGTCAGCTTAACTCCTGATTCTGTGAACGTACTTTCGACACCAAGCGAACGCATAATATCCACAATGGCACTGTCACCCTGTAGCGATTTCGGCTTGAGACCCAGCAAGTTAATTTCAGCCGTTTCGTCCTTTGCCAGAGCCGCTACGCTGTACCAGTAACTCGCGCCCGACCAGTCGGATTCAATGGCGTAGGGTTTGGGCGTATACGGTTTAGGAGCCACTATAATGGTCTTGGCCTCCCAATCAGCCTGCACGTCTGCTCCAAAATAAATCATCTGCTCAATGGTCATTTCCATGTACGGTCGCGAACCGATGGCTCCGGTCAATTCGAGCGTTAATCCGTTGGGTAGCATAGGGGCAATCATCAGCAAAGCCGAAATATATTGGCTACTTACATCCCCCCGGATGCTCAGCCGATTCGTAGCTGATGGCGTAAAACCGTTCAGTTGCAGCGGTGGATAACCTTCGTTTTTCAGATACGTAATATCGGCGCCAAGCGAACGTAGCGCATCAACCAGAATTCCGATTGGCCGCTCACACATGCGCGGGGTGCCGGTCATAATTTTCTGTTTGCCCGTCACAGCGAAATAAGCAGTCAGGAACCGCATAGTTGTGCCCGCGTCCAGTACGTCGGATGTTTCTGGTCCGGCGTTCCGGTCTTCCGATTTTAGTAGACGTATCATTGTCTGCGTATCGCGGGCGGTCGACAGGTTGGTAAGATCACATCGAAAACCCGTCAGGGCATCAATAATCAGAGCGCGATTACTTTCGCTTTTCGACGAAGCCAGCGGGATAGTCGCCTGGACCAGACCGGGGTTCGTTAACGTAGCAGGGGGAGTTAAATGGGCAGCGTTCAAATGAAGAACAGATTGGTACTAAAACAAATTTGTTCGCAAAAAAACGAAAAATCAGGTAGATTCCGGCCATTATTCTCCTGTCTACATACAGACAATCCGTTTTATCCCATGACTCAGTTTATCAATGCCACCGTCTTTACTGGCGATGAATGGTTGACAAACGCATCCGTCCGTGTCGACAATGGTCGTATTCAGGAAATTACGACCGGACCAACTTCTTCCGGTGGAGATGTTATTGATCTTGAGGGCGACTACTTGGTTCCCGGTCTTGTCGATCTACAACTATACGGTGGCTCCAACCTGTTTCTGAACGATGTTCCTACGCCCGATACCGTCCGACATATTTACGACTCGCACGCCCGAAATGGCACTACTACGTTATTGCCAACCATCCATTCTACGTCGCTCGAAATCATGCAGCAATCGATGGCGGCCGTGGTGGTGGTACGTGACGAAAATCCGTTTGGCGTACCAGGTCTTCATGCCGAAGGCCCCTATTTTAATCCGATAAAACGGGGGGCGCACAGCATGGCTTACGTACGAACGCCTGCCGAAGGTGAACTGGAAGCCCTGTTCAGCACCAACGCCGACGTAATACGTATTCTGACACTGGCCCCTGAAATAATCACGCCCGAACAATTTTCGACTCTTAAACAACTGAAAGCCAGTAGTACGTTGCTGTCGCTCGGGCATAGTAATGCTACGTATCAGCAGGCTACGTCGGCTTTTAACGATGATGTTCCGCTGGCTACGCATCTGTACAATGCAATGCGCGGTTTCGAAAGTCGCGAACCGGGCGTAGTGGGTGCTGTTTTCGACCATCCGTCGGTACGTGCCAGCATCATCGCCGACAGCTATCACTGCAATCCAACTACGATACGTATTGCCTATCGTTTAATGGGCGAACGGCTCTTCCTCATTTCAGACGCTTTGTTTGCCAATCCACCCCGGCCTACGTTTGAATTAGGGCAGTTTATTGTCCATTTCGAAGCCGACCCAAGCGGAGGCCCCGGCCGCTACGTGAACAATGAAGGAAATCTGGCTGGCTCGGCCATTACGTTGATCGACTGCGTTCGCATTGCGGTTGAACAGGCGGGTATCCCGTTAACCAATGCGCTACGTATGGCGTCGGTAATTCCCGCTGACATTATTGGCTTAGGGCAGGAGTTGGGCAAAATCAAAACAGGCTACGTAGCGAATCTACTTCAGTTAGATAAGTCTCTCATCACCAGAAACGTATGGGCATCTGGGAAACAGATTGCCTGAATTATAGGTGATTAACAAAGAAGTTTTTTGTCATGCTGACGCAGGAAGCATCTTAAGATTTACTTACTCTCAGATTAGGATGCTTTAAGATGCTTCCTGCGTCAGCATGACAAAATAATCGGTCTATTACCCTTAAATACATTTAGTTTACCATCTTCCAGAAGTTGAGAAGCACACAAAAAGTTTTAAAAAAGTAGGTACAAATCCATATTTACACGTAATAAACTACTCAAAAATAGGCTATATATAGTTTTCTATTGAATTTTTCAAATACTTCAATACTATATTCACAAAATTACTTGATATACAAAATTATAATTGGCATATTTGACTAGGTACAACAAAATAGTATTTTCCATCCGTTAATACGGGTTCTCAGAGAATTTCGCTAATCAGGAAGTCAACAACCAATTCTCCCGTCCGACGGGCCGGTTGTTCGCCAGTTCACAGTTACGCTTCGCATTTATGCACAGGCACGTAATGGCCTGACGATTTTGCTATTACCCTTTTCAAGAATTATAACGCATTAATTCATCAGCATCATGAGACGATACACCACCACCGGTACGTATTCAGGCCGCCGAAGCTATACGCCCGGCATTATGCAGTACTCTTCCCCTACTCCACCAGTCGTGAATCCATTCGGGGCACGTAGTGAACAGGCTCAATGTCATAACCGATCTAGCGTCCAGCGTCAGTCAACGAGAAACCAGCATCGCAGCTAGTGTACGTGGCCAACGCTACCAACAAGCTTCGCCCGTTGACCCGAATTGGTTGCGGAAACCCAACCAGATTCGGGTTTTAATCAATGGGAAACGTCGGCCCTGCTGCGTACAGAAACTGCCGTGGAGTGATTGAATGATAGAATAGCTGGTGCATCAACCTTACTCACTCATTCTATCATTCACATACCTCGTCAACTCATCCTCTCCCACCATTTCACGATGTATCAACTTTCCCTGGACGCGGGGAGCGGCAACGCCTTCGCACAGCACTCCACGACTACGAAATACACGCATTTCGTCCCAAAAACCAGCTTCAATAAAAGAATGCAACAACGTAGTGCCTCCCTCAACGATCACAGATTGTATGTTACGTTGGTGCAGAATTTCCAAAGCGTGAGCGAGCGAATGAGTGAATGCGTGAAAGGTAACATTCGCCTGCTTTTCACGCATTCGCTCGTCCGCTCTTTCACTCTTTGAAAATTCTGATTCTTCATGAAAAACAATCGTTGGTTGGGAGCCATCGAACAAATGGAGATCGGTTGGGAGAGACAAATTTCTGTCGAAAACGATACGTATCGGATTTTTCCCCAGCCCGGTCTGGATTGGCCACAAGCGCGTATTCAGGCGCGGATTATCATTTCGAGCGGTGTTCGTTCCAACCATAATGGCATCTTCTTCGCTACGCCACCGATGCACGAGCCGATGCGATAAATCGCCACTTATTTTCACTGGCCGACCGTTTTTTCCCGCAATAAATCCGTCTGATGTTTCGGCCCATTTCAGAATAATATACGGGCGTTTTTTTTCAATGAACGTAAAAAAACGGGCGTTCAGATCGCGCCCTATTTCTGCTAAAAGTCCCGTTTCGACCGTAATGCCGGCTGTTCGTAGTTTAGCAAATCCATTTCCGGCAACCAGTGGATTAGGATCGTTGTTGCAGCAAACCACTCGACCAATACGTTTCTCGATCAGCAAATCGGCGCAGGGCGGTTGTTTGCCATAATGCGAACAGGGTTCGAGCGTTACGTAAGCAGTACTTTCGGAAAGTAAATGCAGATCAGTTGGCTGCACGGCTGCAATGGCGTTACGTTCGGCATGGGCTTCACCGTAGCGCTGGTGCCAGCCTTCGCCGATGATACGTGGTTCTTTGCCTTCAGCTTCATGGACAATAACACAACCGACCATCGGGTTCGGACTGACATGGCCTCTACCGAGTGTAGCTAATTCGAGCGCGCGAAGCATGAATGGATTCATTTGTTCGTAGGTTGTAGGTTGTGGTTTTGTCATGCTTCGTGTCTCAGCATGACAAAACCACAAAACAAACGTAAACTTCCCTATTTTTGGCAAAATTACTCGACAGAACCTGATGGCCACCGCCAAACCCTTATACGACCGATTAAGTAAAAACATTACGGCATTTCCGCCCGAGGAAGCGCGCGAAATGGCATTTATGTTGCTCGACCATTATTTCGGTCTACGCAAAACTGACGTATTGACCGATAAACCGCTCCCACCGAACCGCACCGAACCCGACTGGTTCAAAATTCTGGAACGGCTAAATCGCCAGGAACCCATTCAGCACGTTATCGGTACCACAATTTTCTGTGGGCTTGAGTTCGAAGTGTCGCCCGACGTACTGATTCCCCGACCTGAAACCGAGGATCTGGTACGTCTCATCATGCACGATTTCGCTGATCGCACAGACGACGTACCGATTCTCGACATTGGCACAGGAAGTGGCTGCATCGCCATTACGTTGGCCCGGTTTCTGCCCCAGTCAGTTGTGACGGGCTGGGACGTATCGGATGTAGCCCTTACGCTTGCCCAACGAAATGCCGAACATTTAAAGGCTGACGTTACGTTCGAGATTCAGGATATCCTGAACGTACCGACTGATTTTGTGCATCGCTACGATTGCGTGGTGAGCAATCCCCCCTACGTAACACGCTCCGAAGCCGCCGTTATGGAACGCAACGTACTGGATTACGAGCCCGGCTTGGCTCTGTTTGTTGATGACAACGATCCGCTGGTGTTTTACAAAGCCGTGGCGGATTTCTGCACGCGCCACCTGACCAACAGCGGAGCCTGCTACGTTGAAATCAACGAGCGATTCGGAGAAGCCACCCAGCAGGTTTTTTCTGACCGGGGCTTTACAAATATTCATGTATACAAAGACATTCACGGTAAAGACCGGAGTATCCGGGCGACTTTTTAAAAGAGTCGACAGTCGTTAGTCAATAGTCACCAGCATTCTTACTCAACGACTAACGACCAACGACCAACGACTGACGACTTAAAAATGCAATCGACCACTTCATTCACGTATCATACGAAGATTCGCGAGGTTTTCAGCGAGATGAGCCAGGTTGTAGTTGGGCAGGAACGGCTACTGAACCGGCTGCTTATTGGCCTGTTTACCGGCGGACATATTTTACTCGAAGGTGTTCCCGGGTTGGCCAAAACCTTGACAATTAATACGTTGGCAAAAGTGCTGGAGCTTGATTTTCAGCGCATTCAGTTCACGCCCGATCTGCTGCCCGCCGATCTGATTGGTACGATGATTTTCAATCAGAAAACGGCTGAATTTGAGGTAAAACAGGGACCTATTTTCGCCAATCTGATTCTGGCCGATGAAGTGAACCGCTCGCCCGCCAAAGTACAGTCGGCCCTGCTCGAAGCCATGCAGGAGAAACAGGTTACCATTGGTGAAGAAACTTTCATACTCGACCGCCCTTTTCTGGTGCTGGCCACTCAAAACCCCGTTGAGCAGGAAGGAACGTATCCGCTGCCCGAAGCGCAGGTCGACCGTTTCATGATGAAGGTGTTCGTTGATTACCTGAACAAAGATGACGAACTGGAAGTGATGCGCCGGATGTCGAACCTGAATTTCGATTATGAGGTACGTCCCGTACTTGGCAAAGAAGAACTGGTGGCTATTCGGAACGAAATCAACGGCATCACCATTTCCGAAACCCTCGAACGCTACATCATCGAACTCGTTTTTGCCACCCGCCGACCGCTGGAGTATAATCTCCGCGACGAAGCCCGATACATCCAGTTCGGCGTGTCGCCCCGCGCGACGATTTACCTGAATCTGGCTGCCAAAGCCCTCGCCTACTTCGACCGGCGCGACTACGTACTACCCGAAGACATCAAGGAAGTAGCACCCGACGTATTCAATCACCGCATCATGCTTAACTACGAAGCCGAAGCGGATGGTGTCACTACGTTACAGGTGATTGATTCCATACTTCGGAAAGTGGCCATTGGCCGGTAACCTTACGTGAGTTTTTTGTCATTCTGAGGAACGAAGAATCTTAAAGCACCCTATCTGATCAGTGAGGAAACTTTAAGATTCTTCGTTCCTCAGAATGACAAAAAACTGTAACTCATACTATCTCGTCGCAGTGAAATCAACCGGATTATTTCTGCTGATTGCCGTTCTCGTTGCTGGCTTGCTTTGGGGCTACGGTACGTTCGTAGCCAGTTCGCGTCCACCCCATAAACGCCCGGCTGGTACTACGTCGCCGGGGGGACGGCGCGTGGAAAAAAGTGATGCCGACTGGAAGAACTTGCTGACAAGCTCGCAGTATACTATCACTCGCGAAAACGGCACCGAATGGCCCAATAGCAGCGAACTCACGCACGAACACCGGCCCGGTACGTACCTGTGCATCTGCTGCCGGAATCCACTTTTTTCGTCTAAAACCAAATTTGAATCGGGAACGGGCTGGCCCAGTTTCTACGCGCCCTACGTACCGAATGCTATTTATACGGAACCCGACGGTCACCGAACTGAAGTACGTTGTTCTGTTTGCGATGCCCACCTCGGCCACGTGTTCAACGACGGGCCAGAACCGACCGGACTTCGGTACTGCATCAACGGCGTTGCACTCAGCTTCCAATGAAACGTTACGTCGTTGCCGCCCAATAAAGCTCCTAGGCCGATTGGAGATGGCTGTTTTTTGCCTTCAACTTTTCGAACACATCTCTCCGCAGGAACGAGCGCTTCATGGTATCAGTGGAGTGAACCAGTACGTAGCCCGCTTTACGAAGTTTATCGCAGGTTTTTTTGATGCGCAGATGAAAGAGTTTGCCATTCGGGTTATGGATTTCGTCGAATTCAACCAGAATCAGTTTAATGTCCAGCTTATCTTCCAGAATGCTGTCGATAACCGTATATTCAGCTCCTTCAATCTCGATTTTAACCAAATCGACTGAAGTATGCCCTAACTGTTGCATCAACGTACTCAGCTTATCAACGGGTGCTTCAATATATTTCCCCGATTCTTTAAACAGATACACCGAATGAGATGGATATCCTTCGCGGGTAGGTTCGTAAAACTTCAGCGTATCTTTTTTATCCCAGACGCCAATTTCCACGAACGTAACTGTATCGAGTTGATCAGCCGAAATACGGTAAGTGAACGGGGCCTGTCCATGAATAGACAGCGGTTGATTGTGTTTGGCGAATTCTTTCAGTTTTTTGAAGTGAAGAATACCTTCTGGCATGGGGTCGAAAATGAACACTTTTGCATCATGCAGCACTTTTAGCTCCGTATCGAACGAAATATCATCGCCCGCACCGATACAGTAGCAAACCGAGTTGCTGGATAAAAAGCCTTTAGGCACGTAGTAGCCATGATATGTTGACCCAATGTGTTCGGTCTCTAAAGGTTCTACCCCCTGTTGCGGGTGGATTCCCAAAAGCTTCTTCGCGAATTCGGTAGTATTTCCCAAAATAGTAGGTATCGTCTGTACTAAAAAGTAAACAACAGGCTATGCAAACCATCCTCGCCTATGAAACTTTTGACGTTACCAAATAGCAAAAGTCAATTACTCGAAATAATATTTCTGTTATTTATTTCAGTTTCTTAAAACTGGAAGTAAATAAACTGATTCGAAGAGAAAACGCCAAACAGGTACGTAACAAAGGTAATAACGACAAACAACGTAGCAAAACGAAGGGTGCTACGTGTCGGAATGGTCAGGAAGTTGGCTTCTTTTACCAGCAGGAAAATAATCAGAAACAGACTGAACCACATCTCTGTACTGTTCATCGGCGTATCGATGCGGTCGGTGAACGACAACGTAGTGATACGTTTCAAAATCAGGAAAGCGTCGCTTACGCTACGTGCGCGGAAGAATACCCAGGTGAGCATAATGAGCGTGAACGTAATGAGTGTGTTCACCACGACCCGCACCGGCGATTTTCGGCTTTCGAGATCATGCGTAGGCGACGTAGCCATGACAGGCGACGTTCGGGAGAAACCAGCTTTGGCCAGGAATTTATCACGTAGCACAGCCATCACCTGATATACCCCGTTTAAGCCGCCCCAGATCACATACGTCCAGTTCGGGCCGTGCCAGAGTCCGCTGGCCAGGAACACAATGAGCATATTGATGTACTGACGCACTTCCCCTTTGCGATTGCCGCCAAGCGGGATGTATAGGTAATCGCGGAACCAGGTCGAAAGCGAAATATGCCACCGTCGCCAGAATTCCGAGATTGATTGGGAGAGATAGGGCGTCCGAAAGTTCTCCATCAGGTTAAAACCCATCACTCGAGCGGCCCCAATCGCTACGTCGGAATAGCCCGAAAAGTCGCAGTAAATCTGGAATGTATAAAAGAACGTAGCAACCAGCAGCGTCAGGCCATTATGCTGGTCGGGGCTGCCGTAAGCGTGATCGACGAGCATCGCCAACCGATCGGCGATGACGAGTTTTTTAAACAGACCGAATGCCATCTGCATCAGGCCAGCCTTTACATTTTCGGCATCGTAAGCAAATGTTTTGTGAAACTGCCATAATACGTTCTGAGGCCGTTCGATAGGCCCGGCTACCAATTGCGGGTAGAACATCACATAGAGCGCATAAATACCGAAATGCCGTTCGGCTTTCTGGTTTCCCCGATAGACTTCAATCGTATAACTCATGGCCTGAAACGTGTGAAACGACAAGCCAATGGGCAGAATACTCATGTTGTCTTTGTAGGACGAAATGCCGCTTTGCCCGAATATGTGCAGCACTTTTACGAAGATGCGATTCACCAGTTCCGTTACGTTCTCGGCCATGTGGGGCATGTTCAGCGCATCGAACAAACTTGCTACGTTCTCGGTGAAAAAACCGAGGTATTTAAAGAACGCCAGAATTCCTAGGTTCGAAATCAGTGATATAATCAACAGCCAGCGTCGCGATTTTCCGCTTGCCTTTTCAATCCAGATGCCCGCTACGTAGTCAATTACAATAGTCAGAAAAAGTATCAGAATATAGGCGGGCTGGAACACCATGTAGAAGTAGCAGCTCGATAATAAAAGCAGTATCCAGCGCCCCTGCCACTTCAGGCTGAAGTAGCTGAGCGTAACGACAATAAAAAACAGTAAAAATTGTAGCGAATTAAAAAGCATTTTTTCTATAGTTTTCAGTCGCTGGTCAGTTTTCATCAGCATTGTTCACTGCTAACTGACGACTATTGACTAGCGACTCCTTTTAAAAATTCTGCGTCGGCCAGGCACCGGTAGCGGGTACGTCGACGTACTGTTTTGTCATTTGAATATCGCTATGATCTGGGGACGTATTGAACAGACCAAGCTGATACCGACCTCCTTCCATTAAATAAATTGGCAGCGGGACTGAAAATCCCGGCGGCACCCGAAACGGATTTCGACCCTGAATCTGCTTTTTTTCACCAAACATCAGGTACGTGTGTTTATCCGATTTCAGTACCAGATACGTTCCTTTATTCAACCCAACCGTATAATCTGGCTGATCACTTTCCACCACGATAAAGACAGGCTTATTGTCCACAAGTACACTGTCCACACGTAGTGATACGTTAGCCGCCGTCGTTGCAGGAATGGCCTTTAGCTTTTCTTCATCAGCCGTAATGGCGGGTTTCGGCACATCGTACCAATCGCGTTCGTGCATCATGGACAATTGCTCCGAAATGAACTTGGCAAGATTTGTATGTCGACTCCCACCAAGGCCAATATTGTTGTGTGTCTGGTTGTACGTCAAACCCTGCAAATGTTTTTTCCGCTCAATAACTTTCGGTACGTAGGTAAAATACGTCACTACGTTCAGGCCCAGAAACAAAAGCCAGGCCATTGGCCAGTAGCGCTCCCGGTTTTTCTCGGATAACTGACTGAACAGCAGAACACTCGCCGTGGCCCAAAGTATCATAGCATTGGTTCGATACGACGTGTGCAGAACGATGCTGTAATAAATCCGCAACCGGAACACAGCCACCAAGGCAATACAGGCCAGCATAAACAGCAAGCAGCCGAACATAAAAACCTGAAAAAATGAGGTATTTTTTCGGGTGATAGCCGTTAGCAGAGTTTGAATAAACCAATATACGAGCCCAATCATCAGGATGAGACCAGCGATAAACGGCAGATATACACGATTTTCGAAAGATAATCCCGGAAACAGATCAAAAACGCTACCGGCGAAAATCAGGAAGCCGGCGATGGTTTTCAACGGGTGCTCCACGATATAGGCAAATCCTTCGGCATTGCCCTGCTGCACCGGATACCCCAGAAAATACAGATAGATACTCAGTGCGCCAACCAGCATCCAGATTCCCATGCCTACCCAGCGACGTTGCAACAGCAGCATACCGGCACCCGCTGGCCAGAGTAACATACCATTTCCCATGCTGAACGTAGCAAAAACGCCCAACGCCAATGCTCCGGCAAGATAATTGGGTTGGTCGGTTGCCAGCACGAAGAACGTAATGAAAACCAGCATAATAAGCGACAGATACTGCAACGTATTCATGGCCATGAACGTGAGCAGATAATTCTGAGCCATGAACAACAACAACGGTGCCACCATCAAACCGACCAATGCCCTACCCCCTAAGCGTCGACCCGATACGGTTGCCCCCGGCTGGACTTCGGCGCGACGTAGTACACGATAGAGTACATAAAAAATAACGATAAGCGACGCATTTCCCCACAGCATCAGTCCGCCAAAATTCAGGCCACCCGTCAGAAAATATTGCCCCAGCACCACCAGTCGGCCATAAACAACCCGGTGTTCGTTATTGGGACGTAGCAACGCGCTCATGGCCTCTCCGAACGTATTGGCCCCTAAAAACCGACCCAGAAAATACGGAATACTTTCAAATTCATCCAGAAACGGAATGTTGTACCGTAGCGCAAAAAAGTATATCCAGAACGCAGAAATGGGCAACACAATCAGGGCTATCGTGAACGGCCGAGTGGCCAGCAGTCGATACAGTTTTGTCATAAAAACAGTTACGGTGACTTTTTTTGTCATTCTGAGGTACGAAGAATCTTAAACTACCCTTGCCCATAAGTGAGGATAGTTTAAGATTCTTCGTACCTCAGAATGACAAAAAATGCTCATTTTTAATCTATTTAGATAGTGGGAAGATTGATATTAGAGAAATTAAGGCGAAATATTTTTATACGTTTGATTGATTCGATAGAGTTCGTACCACATCCGAAACATATAGGTCGAACTGATGCGCGAATCACTTTGCTCGATCCATTGTCGGAGCGGTTGTTCGGCTACGCGTTCTAAAACCACGGCTCGTCCATGCAGTTGACCGTATCGGGCCAGCAACTCCACATCGAACAACCACGGGCTAATGAACGTATTGGTAAACAGCGCATTCACTACGTTGCTCCGGAATAACTTGGCCCCGCACTGTGTATCGTAAACTGGCAAATTCAGAATGTTGCTGATGAACGTAGCAACCACCCGACCAACGTAGTGCCGAAACAAAGTCCGCTGAATATCAGCGCCTAAATGCTTGATACGGGAGCCCATCACAATATCAATCTGTGGATTTTTGTCCAGCACTTCGGTTAAATCGTTGATAGCCGACAGCGGAGTAGCCAGATCGGCGTCGAAATAACCCAGATAGTCGAATGATTTGCCCGCACAATGAAGCATTCCGGCACGTACTGCTCCCGCTTTTCCCTGATTTTCAGGCAGAATAAGTGCTTCAATACGTTCGGGCTGGCGGGCCTGTAATTGTTCCAGTACGTTGCGGGTTTGATCGGCACTACCATCATCAACAAAGCAGAAATGAACGTTCGGCGCTTCTTCAAGATACGTCACAAACACCTCAGACGCCAGTCGTGCAGCTTCATTATAGCAGGGAACAACAATACAGACAGACGACATACAGGTTTAGCGGAGTGTGGATGCGGTGAGTGTAGAATCGAGAATGATTACCTTGTGATGATAATAGCCTGAATGACAGCGGTTCCACCAGTGCTTTTGTTCGGGTTTAATATCCTCGATAAACAAACTTGGCGGGTAAACGCTGATTGGTCCCAGACGCAACGTATCAGCAGGCTGTGTTAACCTCTCATGTCGCTCGGTCATTTCGCGGTCGAACGTAGCGGCATTACCACTGAGCCAGTCTTTATATAACTGCTTGATTGACAAGCTAAACCAGATGCTACCAGCAATCCAGACGCCAGCAACGGCCAGCAACGCTACCGAACCAATCTGCGCTGTAGACATTTTCCCCCGCCGTTCGAACCAGCCGACCCACACCGTCAGGACGTAGAACCAGCCGAGCGCAAAGAAAATAAACAGTACGTTCATCGTCCGGGCGAACGGTGGAATACCAATACCATAATACGACGGGAAAATCGTTGCAGCCAGAATACCGATATAAACCAGCGTCACTAGGCCAGCAGGCAGCATAAATAGTTCACGCACAGCACTTCCCGAACGTACCAGCCGTCGGGCAATCGGCAGAAATAATACTGATAAAGGTAGAATGGGTGTTTTAACGAGCCAGGTCGCCAGCCAACGCCCCAACCAGCCAAACGACGATACCATCGACGTAATGAGTTCGCCACTGTGCGGATTGCCACCCATGCGAATGGCATTGCCCGGTGCACGAAACAGTAACCAGGCCGACACAAAAGCCACGACCACCAACCAAGCCAGAAATGGATCGAACGTGCGTAGAAACAGAAGTCGGTATCCCGCAATCGCCAGCAACAGCAGCAGCAACAAAATCAGGTTAGTTTCGCCAGAACCGATGCCAGCAAACACCAGGAAGCTCGCCCATACCACTGTAAGTGGTTTTATTGGTCCAGATGGCAGTTGGTACCATCGGCTGATAACCCTTAAAAGACATAAAGTCAGGATAGTTGGCACCGTATACGTAGCAATGGCGGCCATCCAGAAGAAAGCCTCAACCGTGCTTTGCATAGCCAGAATGAAGAGAAAAAACAACGTAGCAGTGGCAATCAGACGCGTTTTCAGCGATTCAGTACGTATCAGTTCGTTTACTAATCCGTACAACGCCAATAGCAAAGCCGTCACCACCAGAACCGGAATGAACCGATAGCCATCGTACCAACCCCACACTAATGGGCTGCCGTGTACGAGCATATTGGAAAAATAACGGCCCGTCCAGCCATCGTAGTAGTACTTCTGAGCCTGCCAGAAGCCATACCGCAACGTAGTATCGGCAAAGCAGTAATCGTCGGCGGGCGACGGATGATTGTGAAACGAAAGCAGCACCAACGGCACGTAGGCCAGTAAAAACAACAGAACAACGGTTATGGTCGCCAGCCGGTCCAGAAGCGGGTGTTTCATGCAATGAAGGTATCGTTCCAAATTCAAACAGTGAAAGAATCAAAGAGCGAAAGAGTGAATCCGGCAGATCCGCTCTTTCACTCCTTTTTTTTCATTCTTTGAACCTCGAACATCAATTCAAGTCTATTTCCAGGTCGCCCCCAGTGGGCGTGGTGGTTTTCGTAGTTTGCCGATTTAAAAACGGATACGCCAGTACGGCCGCCAGAATAACCAGCGTACCGATGTAAAAACCCGGCGTCATGCGTTCGGTATCTCCAAAAATCAAAACGGCAAGTATGATGCCATACACCGGCTCCAAATTTACGGTTAATATGGCCAGATAGGGTGAAAACTTTCTCAACAGGCGAACGCCGACCGAATAAGCGTACACCGTACACACCAGCGACAGCACCAGCAGCCAGAGCCATTGCAGTAACGTAACAGGTACATACTGAACGGTTCCAGTCGCCGATACGTCGATTTGCTGCGCCAGGAGCCATAACCCAAATGCCCCAGCCAACGCTCCGGCCATTTCATAAAACGAGATAACCAGTGCATCGTACCGATGCGTAAATCGACTGTTGATGATCGTAAACAGTGACGACAGCATAGCCGATAACACCGCCACCAACAGCCCCATTACTTTATCAAATTCGAAGCGAAAAATCACATAAAGCCCCAGCAACACCACAACGCCCAGCAACACTTCAATCAGGCGAATCCGGCGACGTAACAGAATGGGCTCCAGCACACTAGCCCAGAGCGAACTAGTCGCCATACCCGCCAGACAGACTGATACGTTCGATAATCGAGCCGCCAGAAAAAACAATACCCAGTGTACGCCAATCAGGGCACCCGTCGCCACTAAACGCCAGCGATCTTTGGGCGATACGTCAAAACTCTGGCGACGTACCAGAAGCACAGCAGCCAATCCCAGCACCGCCAGCAACGTCCGAAATAAAACAACCGCCGACGAATCGAGCGGCTGAAGTAGCTTTCCCAGAATAGCCGTAAACCCCCAAATCAAAACGATAAAATGGAGTTGAAAGTAGTCAGTGAGGGAAGGCGAGGTTTTCATAAATGGTGAAAGAGCGAAAGAGTAAATGAGCGAAAGAGTGAATACCATTCGGCAGAAATTCCTGCGCCAGCCCTGTTCACTCTTTCGCTCATTTGCTCTTTCACTCTTTATTATCTTGGTATCGTATTGTACAATAGCACACCGATTCCTGCAAAAATAGCGTTTGGCAGCCAAACCGCCACAATCGGATTGAGGTTACCCGATTCGGCAATGCCTTTGGCTAACATAAAGAACAGCAGGTACGTAAAGGCCAGAAAGAAACCCAGCGCCACCTGCCAGCCAACCCCCCGTCGACTCTTCCGGGCCGACATGATGACGCCAATGACTGTCAGGATGATAATGGCGAACGGGCGTGTATCACGACTATATTTTTCAAGCAGATACGTTTCCAGGCCGTCTGAACCGCGACTTTGCAGCAGGGCGATGTGTTTATTGAGTTCAGGGCGAGTCAGGGTTTCGAACAGGTTGAAATCCGAACTGAAGTCATCGGGTTTCAGATTCAACGTAGTATCGACGCGGGTGCCGGGTGTCAGTTTTTCCTGAAGCCCGTTGATGTCACGAATTTTATAATCGTAGACTGCCCATTTCTTCTTTTTAGCGTCCCATTCGATGCGGTCGGCCGAAAGTTTCTGCTTGAGCTGGTTTCCTTCTACCTTCTCCAGCGTAAATCGATATCCCGTATTGCTCTGATTATTATAGCTTTCCAGATACGCATACGTATTGGGCGCGATTTTCAGGTGAACGTTACGTCCGGAGTACGTATAAGCATCGTTGATGTACTTTATCTCAAAAGCGATCCGGGTCTTATTGGCCTTGGGAATGACGTAGTTGACCATAAAATACGTCGCCACGGCCAGTACCGTCGCCCCCAGTACGTAGGGGAACAACAACCGGATGAAACTAACGCCACTGCTCAGAATGGCAATGATTTCGGTACGTGCCGCCAACCGTGAAGTCAGAAACACGGTGGCGATAAAAACCATCAACGGGCTGATGTAATTGGCCCAGTACGGAATAAAATTGAGGTAGTAATTAAAAAAAATCTCGTTGCCCGGTGCATTGTTTTTGTGAAAATTATCCACCTTTTCGGTATAATCGATCATCACCACCACCAGCACGATTACTAGCACAACAAAGATGTATGTTTGCAGAAATCGCTTGAGTATATACCAGTCTAATAATTTCATAAATCGTTACTTATCAGCACGTTATCAATAGTCATTAGTCACTAGTCGTCAGGTTTTTTCAGAAACCGCTAACGACTAGCGACTAATGACTATTGACTCTCACCGACCAATAAATTTTTTGCCACTTCATGGCTGACAAAAACCGTTCGACCGCTTTCGAGTTGAACCAGTAATGACTTGTCGAAGGCATTTGATTCTGCGACCGTTACTGAACAACTCAATGTCAGATCTAAATGGTCCAGATGTTGCAGGAATTCGGTTGAATGTTCCAGTACACCCATCAACTGAACACGCTGACCTGTATTAATCTCCGACAGTTTCTGATAACCCGTTTGAGGCATTTGCCCTGCCGACGTTGGAATAGGATCGCCGTGTGGATCAAACTGTGGACAGCCTAAATACGTATCCAGGCGAGTTACCAACTCTTCCGACCGAATATGTTCCAATTCTTCTGCAATATCATGAACGGCATCCCAGCCAAATCCCAATTTTTCAACCAGAAATACTTCCCAAAGCCGATGCCGCCGAATGATTTGCAACGCCACCCGTTCTCCTTCTTCTGTCAAACGAACACCCTGATATTTCTTATAATGAATCAACTGTTTATCAGCGAGTTTACGTAGCATGTCCGATACTGAAGCCGCTTTAGTGGCGGTCATCTCAGCCAGGGCATTAGTGCTCACTTCACCAGTCTGCCGACTAGCCAGATAATAAATTGTTTTCAGATAATTTTCCTCGGTGAACGAATGCATAAAGCTGTACTACTGGGTAAAACAGCAAAAGAAATCAAAACAGTTTGGCTACAAAGGTAGTTTTAATGTTAAACTTTCTAAAAATTTAGACTAGTCTAAATTTTTATTTAAATATTCCTTATATTTGCATCGTTACTAGCTGGTGGCAGTCTGACCGGACTATAACAGTTAAGGACCAACAAATTGAACGAATTCGATGGAAGTGACTGATACATTACTAAAAGCAGGGTCGGCAAAGCAGTCCGAAAATTCGCTTCCCGATGTACACGGCTCTGTGCACGTACCTGCCAATAGTGGCTTTTTCAAAACGTTGCTGGCTTATTTTGGCCCCGGCCTGATGGTAGCGGTCGGCTATATGGACCCTGGCAACTGGGCTACTGACATTGCGGGAGGAGCGCAATTTGGTTACCGGCTGCTGTCGGTAGTCCTGATTTCGAATCTGTTTGCCATGCTGCTACAGCATCTGGCGCTGAAATTGGGGATTGCTACGGGACGCGATCTGGCACAAGCTTGCCGCGATCATTATAGCCGCCCGATTAGTGTTGGGCTCTGGCTACTGGCCGAAATTGCCATCATTGCTACTGATCTGGCCGAAGTAATTGGTTCCGCCATTGCGTTGAATCTGCTTTTTGGCTTACCACTGACCGTTGGGATTCTTATTACGGCGCTGGACGTACTGCTATTGCTTTACCTCCAGAATAAAGGATTTCGGTTGATTGAACGTATTGTGGCCAGCCTGATTTTCCTGATTCTGGGCTGCTTTTCATACGAACTTATCGTTTCACAACCGGCTTTATCGAGCATTGCCGATGGACTTTTGCCTCGCCCCGAAATTGTCACAAATCCGGGAATGCTCTACATTGCCATTGGTATTCTGGGTGCTACGGTCATGCCTCATAATCTGTATCTGCATTCGAGTATTGTACAAACCCGCGATTTCAGCCGTGATGATACTGGCCGGAAAACCGCCATTAAGTTCGCCACCATTGATTCCACTGTTTCACTATTTCTGGCGTTCTTTATCAATGCTGCCATTCTGATTCTGGCGGCCGCTACGTTCCACTATTCGGGTAACCAGCACGTAGCAGACATCACTGATGCGCACCGCCTGCTCGACCCAATTCTGGGCGTCAAATTCGCGGGAATTCTTTTTGCCGTAGCCTTACTGGCGTCGGGGCAGAATTCTACCCTGACTGGTACGTTGGCTGGTCAAATTGTTATGGAAGGTTTTCTGCATCTGCGTATACAGCCCTGGCTACGTCGGCTGATTACCCGACTGCTCGCTATTGTTCCGGCACTTGTTGTAGCTATTCTGTACGGCGAAGAAGGCACCAGCGAGTTGCTTGTGTTGAGTCAGGTGATCCTGTCGTTGCAACTAAGTTTCGCGGTTGTGCCGCTGGTTCAGTTCACGAGTGATAAAGTTAAAATGGGCCGTTTTGTGAATCCGGCCTGGGTGAAAATATCATCCTGGGTAGTAGCTGTCATCATCATTGGCCTCAACGGCTATTTGCTGTGGAACACGATTGCGTGATGCTGAGCTTCTTCATCTTGCACGCAAGTTCAAAAATGAGCTTTTTTGTCATGCTGACGAAGGAAGCAGCTTAAGGTTTCCTTACAAATGAGTTAGGTTAGTTTAAGGTGCTTCCTTCATCAGCATGACAAAAACACTGTTTAGTAAAGGATTGAATTAGTTAACTACCTAGCTATTAGCCATAAATAAAAACCGGGCTAACACATTGGTCAACCCGGTTGAACAAGAAAATTGAACGGTGTGAATCGATTCAATTACGCTTTACCAGACATACCGTTTTCGGTTGATAACTAGCCTCAAGTCGATACATATAAGAACCTGCGGGTAAATCTTTTCCAGAAACCTCTAGTTCGTATTTCCTTGCTTCTTTCCACGTAGCAGTTGGCGACTGAGTCAATACGCGTTCCTGGCATCGGTTAACGTCAGCATAATCCGAATATTTTTCATAAGTCACAGATTAGCGTTTCGATGAGCGGGAACGTTGCTGTAACTGGTACGTAGCGTCGGCCAATCTGTTTAGTTTGCGCTTCATAAGCTGATTCTCCCGCTGCATGTCAGCGCTGTACTGATGCAGTTGCTGGTTATCTTTTTTTAGACTGATAACGTAGAGCGTCAGTTCTTCGATTTTTTCCAGCAGTTTGGCGTTCATCTGGCCCACGTCGATTCCCTGCTCGACGACTTCGCTTGCGCTGGGAATACCCGGCAGATGTTTGTGTTCCTTAACGTACTGCTCCACTTCCGATAAGCTGCGCAGCCGGTAGCTTTCTTCAAAAACTTTATCGCTCCACTCGTCGGTGTTTTTAATGGCGACTTTCAGTTTTTCGGTCAATACGCCACCTTCAACGTAGAGTTTGTAGCCCGCGGGGGTTTTCGTTACGTTCGAGCCAATGATCACCGATTCTCCCTGCGTATTCTGCAAATGCTGGCCGTTACGTTGCCAGAATGAATCAGCTACGCCTTTCCGCGCCGATCCATTTACGCTGGCCATTATTACGTCGCCATTTTCGTTTACACTCAGGAATTTAGTCTGATTCAGCAACGTAGCAGGGGAGCCACTGGTGAGATTTGTAAGCCGGAGACCCGATTGATTGGCCGTTCCGTGTGTAATTTCGAGCTTGTTCTGCGGAGCAGTGTTGCCGATACCCACTTTCCAGAAGGGACTGGGTGCCCCTAAGGCAATCGAAAAGTCCGCCGAAACCTGAGCCCCCGCTCTAATGGCGGTTGAGTTATTAACAACGGCACCCGATGAGACGCCCGCATTCTGGCCAATGAAGGTGTTGCTCTGACCAGCCCCATTTCCGGTGTAACCAGCCCCATTGCCGATATAGGTATTGTTCTGGCCCGTGGTATTGCCATAGCCCGAGCCGTTGCCAATGAAGGTGTTACCCGCGCCGGAGGTGGTGAGCTGGCCGGAGGAGTTACCGATAAAGAGGTTATAACTGCCGTTATTTAGTTGACCAGCATATGAGCCCATAAACAGGTTGCTGGCTCCCGTAGTATTACCTGCCCCCGCTTGTTGACCAATAAAGACATTGTAACCGCCCGTTGTGTTGCTAAAACCAGCCTGATAGCCCAGGAACGTATTGAGTGTGCCAGTCGTGCTGGAGAAACCTGCTTTTGAACCAATAAATAGGTTGTTTGACACAGTATTGTTAAACCCAGCCGAGTCGCCAATTGTGACGTTATAGTTGCCCGTCTGGTTCTGATTGCCCGCTTTTAAGCCAATTTGGACATTACTCCTTCCCATTGTATTACTGCCTCCCGCACTGGGGCCAACAAATACATTTTGCTGCCCCGTCGTGTTGGAAAATCCTGCTGCGCTGCCCAGAAACGTATTACTATCTCCCCATGTATTAGAATATCCCGCGCTGCCCCCCACAAACGTATTGCCGCCACCGGTATTATTGATCCGACCGGCATAAGTACCAACAAATACGTTACCACCACCAGTGAGATTGCCATAGCCAGCCTGACTACCTACGAATGTGTTACCGACGCCCAGGCTATTGCCATAACCCGCCTGAACCCCTAAAAATGTGTTGTTAGTACCGTGATTATTGTACCCCGTTTGATAACCCAAAAACACATTAGCGCTGCCCGTTGTATTGCCATAACCCGCCGAATAACCTACAAACGTATTATAAATACCCGTTGTATTCGTACTTCCCGCTTGATAGCCTAAAAAAGAATTCGCTTTTCCCTGCGTATTTTGACTACCCGCCAACATGCCTACAAATACATTTTGCTCTCCTGTCGAATTGGTATGCCCCGCCTGATTACCTAAAAACGTATTCGAGCCACCTGTCGTAGTAGCATAACCCGCGTTTGCGCCCAGAAACGTATTGGAACCAGCTGTCGTATTGGCTCGACCAGCTGAATAACCTATGAATACGTTACCCGAACCAGTAGCATTACTATAACCTGCTGTATTTCCAACAAATATGTTATTAAGGCCCAAGCTATTGCTATACCCCGCCTGATTACCTAAAAATGTGTTACCAGTACCTGCGACATTGGTAAGACCTGCTTGATAACCCAAAAACACGTTGGCGCTGCCCGTCATATTTTGATTACCTGCCGCCATTCCCACAAATACATTTTGCTGTCCCGTTGTATTTGACAGGCCCGCTACGTTGCCCAGAAACGTATTAAAACTACCTGTTGTATTTTTATTACCTGCGCTGGCGCCCATAAACGTATTGGCAGCACCACTTGTGTTCTGATACCCTGACCAGGCCCCCAGAAACGTATTGACATTGCCTGTCGTTTGAAAACCAGCTCCTACTCCAAAAAAGGCATTATTCTCGCCCGACGTAGTATTGGCACCTGCCGATGGCCCTACCAACGTATTGTTATTGCCGGGACCAGCCGAGTTTGCGGAATTGGCAACGTAATTGGTTTGGGCCAGTAGCGAATGCCCGGCCAGAAGCGGGATCAGATAAAGAAATTTTTTCATGAGTGTACCGTTAACGTTAGTTTTATGTGTTTGTGTGAAATGAATCCGGGCATTACTCCCGGCTTTGGCTATGTATCTGTCTAGCCCCAAAAAGGTAAGTAAGCGCTACGTTATTTTTTTGTGAAAATTTTGACTTACCTTTTGCCAACATCACCGATTCATCCCTGACGTTGTCTATCGGGTTGTCCGAACACGGCTGCGATAAGCCCGTGGGTTTTGTTTCCGCCAATTCCGTTACGTATGGCCACTCGACCCTTACCCATTTACTCAACTGAACAGGAACTTTATGATGCGCTGAGCCGCCGTAACGAGCGGGCTTACCAGATTCTGTATGCAGAGGTATGGCCTTCGTTCCGGAACTGGGTAAACACAAACAATGGTACCGATATGGACGCGGAAGATGCTTTTCAGAAAGGGATGCTCAATTTTCTGCTCAATGTCGAAACCGGGAAGTATCAGCTTCAGGCGGGTACACGTATCACGACCGTTGTTTTTGAGTATTGCAAACGGGTGTGGCTTACCGAATTAGGCTCGGCCCGGATGCGCACACGTAGCACCATGCCCGACACGATTGACAACCCAGACCTGACCAACGTAGTGAACGACCTGGAACGCATGGACGTAGTGAATGCTGTTCGCCATTCGCTGCACCAGCTTAAGGAAGAATGCCGGAAACTCATTGAGTGGTTCTACGTAGACGAACTTTCGCTACGTGAAATCGCCGAACGATTAGGCATGAAAGAAACATCGGTGAAATCGAAACGATACGACTGCGCCGAAAAATTGAAAGCATTTTATCAGAAAACCGCCAAGCAACAAGGATTATGAAGCTGTCGGAAGAACAATACGAAATCATTGAAGCGTATCTTACAGACGAGCTGTCGGCCACTGACCGGGCGTCGTTCGAGGATGATATGCTGGATAATCCTGAACTTCGCGACGAAGTGGAACGGCAACGTAGCATCCGGCTGGGTTTTCGGGCGCTGGGTATCGAACGGGCTTTAGCGCAGGCAAAAGCGCACTACAACGCTACGTTACCGGTTGCAGAAACAGGTCAGTCTGTAGAAACCATTGTCCGGCCCTTAACAACCTGGCGATACTGGGCAGTGGCGGCTTCGGTGCTGCTTCTCCTTGGATTTGGCTACTACACGTATCAACAGACGTCGGCCCGGCAGGCGGAACTCGCTTATACCGAAACCTTCGCTCCCGATTCGGGCGACCAACTGATGAAAGATTTCCCGTCGGGCAGTGTTTCAGCCGATACCCGTAGTCGATTCCTGGACGCACTGAATAGCTACAAAGCGGGTAAGTACGACGACGTGATCGCCCAGCTTGCTACGTTACCTGCCGACAAACAGACGACGTATTACAAGAATTATTTCCTGGGTCTGAGTTATCTGGCTAATAACCAACCGAGTGGTGCCATACCGTTGCTGATTAGTGCGCAGGCAACGCCATCTGTCAAACTCCAACAGAAGGCCGAGTGGTTTCTGGCACTGGCCTACGTGAAAAACAAACAAAAGGAAAAAGCCCTGCCCACATTGCAACGTGTCAGCAGCGACAAGGAAAATCCTTTTCATGAATTGGCGCTACGTGTGCTCGACAAAATTGAGTAATTCAAAGAGCGAAAGAGTGAACCTGCCGGATGGTTTTCACTCTTTCGCTCTTTGACCTTCATTGATTACGTAGCGTTGTCACTTCGGCTGGTGTCAAGGCGCGTTTGTAGATACGTATATCATCCATCGCTCCTTTGAAAAACCAGTTCACTATTTTAGGTCCGGCACCAAACCGTAACTCACCGCCGGGGCATTTATCGATTCGATCCGAAGGCAAGTCATTTTTCGACGATAACAAGGCGCCGTCGAGGTACATACGCGCCAGATTTCCACTGTAAGTAAATACCAGATGGTGCCACACGTCCATTTCGATGCTGCTGGTCACCGGAAAACTTACCCACCCTCTTCCGGGAACACAATTACTGTTCTGTTTGATGTCGGTCAGGATGGTCACGCGAGGACCAACGTCGTTCTCGCGCTTCAATAATGAACTATACACTTCATTATTACTGTCATTGAAATTCGATTTATTGTAAATCTGCATCGGGCCGGTGAGCGGGGCCGGTTTAATCCAGATACTGACCGATAGAGAATCCGGGTTCAAACTACTATTGATGTTTTCGGGCATGAAAAAATAATCATCCACACCATCTAGCTGGAGGGCCGAATTGGGTCTTCCGGTGTGGTCTGTAACGAATATGGGATTCCCCGCCAGCTTTACGTGATTGCTGAAACCACTGACATCCTGAAGCGATTGATCAGTGAAGGCAACGGAAGCAATTAAACCCTCAGCTACTGGGTCGATAGCCGTCGTAAACGTACCAACATTCCCGTAGATAAAATCTTTATTGGGTTGTTTTGTAAACAGACGATAATAATATTTTGTCTTCGGAATCAGGTCTTTCAACGTAATTAGGTTGACGCCGAGAGATGGAGCCTCTACCTTAAAGTTAGGAGCATTTCCGTGCTCAGGAACCTGCGCAGTTGATGAATAAACGACTCCGTAAGACTCAGCAGACGGGCTCCCCAGCGAATTTACTTTAAAATTTAGCGTTGCCGTCGAAATGCCAGTTGATATCGGTTCGTCGATTTTAACATCTGGGTTAAATCCGGTCCGAAACGTCCGCACCTCACTATAGCCGGGCCCTTTCGACGTGTTATACGCATACGCCCGGACGTAGTACTGCGTGTTTTCCTGTAAATTGGTCATCGCTACAGGTATCGACGTATTGACCGTCACAGAACCTGGTCGTTCCGAAGTTGAATCACCGACATTCGGATTCAGATTTGTAATTGAGTAGCAAACGCCATAGCGCGCAATAGGTACGTTTCCGGTCGACGTAACTTTCATTACGGCAATCGCAGATGTATTGGAGAAATTTTCAATGGGTTCCAGGGTTACGGTAGGCAAAACAGCGTCATTCACTACAATTTCTTGCTGAAGTGTCGTGGCCATCTTACAAGTATTGGTTAATGTAACCTGAACTTTGTAGGTACCCGATGCTGAATAGGAAAAGGTATTCGTTAGCGCGGTTGTGGTCGTATCCTTTCCATATCCAAAATTCCAGCGAACCGAATCTATTGTACCACCCGCATCGGGAATTGAAAAATCTACTTTCAGTAAGTCCAATTTTACGTTGAGTGTGCCCGACGGTTTCGCGCAATCGCGCTGCGACTTGCGCGAAGGAAGATCCCAGGTTTCGCAGCTCCATAAAATGCCCGCCAGAATAGCCATGCCGCCGAAATAGATGAGAATGTTTTTCATGTTGATGGTGGGCATAAAATCAAAACGAGTAGCCAAGGGCCAGTCCAGCGGATTCAGAAGACGGTTTCCAGTACATTGCCCTATGTTTCGGCTGGGGTTTGTGAATGAGTAAATACACTTCGGCGATTGTTGCTACAGCCGCTACACCAATACACACTTTAAACAAACCATTCTTTTTTTTGGCGGCTTCGGCAGCGTCATAAGCCGCCTTGTACTGATTATACGTATCAGGATTGGCGATCTCCCCGCTATTAGACGGGTCGGCGGATTGACTGATTTTGTTTAACGTAGCAAGTTTCGCGTTGTAGTCATTCTTTAGCAATACAGCGTAAACACCCGCCCCAATGGCAACAGCTCCCGTAAGTACTTTCAGGCCAATATGTTTGGGCACGGGATTCAGGATTTCGTCGATGGTTCTAATCTGAATCAGAAGGGTTTCCCGCTTGGTTGGCGTAGCGTATTTAAGGGCTTCCCGGTAATTATTTTTAGCCACTATGTACTGCTGCTGATTGAACAGTTGATTGCCCTGACGCTCGTAATAGTCCAATAACTGGCCTTTTGTAAGCGCATCGTCGGGATTCAGGTTAATTAGCTGAACCAATAGCTGAATAGCTTCTTTATTTTTCCCTGCCCGAAAAGCATCATCGGCCTGCTGACGAAGAGTTATTCCGGTAGTGCACTCATCGAACTGACTTTTTGCGTAAGCGTCATTCTCAAAACCCGGCACTTCAAGGCAATTCTGGTATTGGCGACGCGCTTCGACGTAGCGGCCTTCTTTAAAAAAATCATCCGCCCGTTTTTTATAGCGCTCGTATTCATCGTCAACGACTCTGGGTCCCGAGGAAACCTGACTGATAACATGGGTTGAGGGGGAGGCTACAAATAAAATCAGGAGTAGAAATATGAGTCGGTGTAGTGGTTTTGTCATGAAGCTGTTTCAAACTTTCGAAAACAAGTATAAAATGAGCGTTTTTGTCATGCTGACGAAGGAAGCATCCTAACGTTTCCTGGCTAGCTTGTTCGTCGGCTTTAAGATGCTTCCTTCGTCAGCATGACAAATATTACTCAGTTGAGCACTGTCTAATTTTTCGGCGGACGTCATCGGTGTCCTTCAGCGCCTGTGCGACTTCAAACCAGGCTTTCGCTCCGTCTGGCGCATCACGTTCGAGATAGCCTTTTCCTTTGTCCAGACAATACGTATAAGCCATATCGGCCTTTGCCATATTCAACGACTGCTCTTTGGCTAACGCCTGTGCTTTGCTGAAAGTCGATTTTGCTTTTGTCTTGTTGTTACTGACCGTAACTGATTTCAATCCTTCATCGATCAACTGGTCGTACGCATTCTGCTGCTCCTGCTTTTCTTTCAGGCGTTTTTCTTCAGCCATTTCGGCCGTCTCAACCACATCTGGTTTATTTATTTCCGGCGCATTACCGTAAAATGATTCTGGAATGGGGATAAGCGTAGCCAATTGAGCAAGGCTGTCAGGCGACTTTTCACGCATTTCGGTCAAAGCTGCGTTACGTAGCCAGGCAAAATCCTGACGAGTCGGATCGAGTTTTAAAGCCGCGTTCGCCAATCGGATAACCTGAGTATAATTATGCCTGTGATAGGCTTGTTGCGCTGGTTTCAAATAAGCGTCGGCCTGAAACAAGCCATTTTTCATTACGTTGGTCGACGCGCTTTCGGGTTTAGTATTGAGCGCACCTAAGGGTTTAGACTCCGCTGGTTGAGTGGAAACGCCCTGCCCGTTTGAAGGCGGAGTCAACGTAGCAGGCTTGCCTGTCTGCTCTCTAGTAACATACCATCCCAGTGAACTCAACAATACAACCCCTGACAATGCCATTTTCCAGGTAGTCAGTCGCTTAGACCGTTTGATAGACGTAAAAACTGGTGCTATACGTAGCGGTTCAGGAGCTACTTCTGCTCGCATTGCGACCAGTGCCTCTTTTTCAGGGGTAGTCACTACGTTCGGCCTTTTCTCAGTTGCTACAAGAATTGGCGCGGGGTCAAACATATCGGTTGATTCGTCGGGCAGATACGTATCCGTTGATTCAACTCCCTCAATTAATTCGAACCCATCAATCGCCGATTTCGGTCGGAGTTTTTCAATGCACGCAACCAATCCGCGAGCAGCTTCGGTATCGGCTGGACTCACTTGCAGAATTCGTTCGTAGCGTTTTTTGGCCTGCTCGAATTCCTGTTGCTGAATAAGCTGGCGAGCATCAAACAGCCAATCTGTTATCTGCTGCTGGGCAAGTTCTTTTCGACACAGGTCGGCTCCGTTCTGAGCCTCGGTCAGATGTTCGCGTTTGTCCAGAATTTTCTCATAGAGCGCCAGTGCCGATTCGTATTGCTGACCAGCCAGTAACGTATTGGCTTCCGCCATCAATTGCGGAATCTGATCCAGCCAATCCAGTAATTCGGCTTCTTTCCGGGCGCGTTCGTGAATGTCACGTATCAGACACCGGCGAATAATTGTCCCGTACGGCTCTGCAATCTCACCTAAACGGGCGGGCAAGTCAACGGTTACAATTTTCTTTTCAATCTCACGCCGAACCGATTGTTCGCTACTGTTTTTCAGGTCGGCCCGAAACGGCTTTTCTCCCGTCAGCATTTCGTAAAGAATGACCCCAAATGCCCACAAATCGAGGTTGAAGCTAACCCGACTGCCTTCAATCTGTTCAGGAGCTTTGTAGGAAGGCGTCCCACGACCGTCGCTCAGGTCAAAATCGGAACTATCCAGTTCCTCGTCGGTCACCAGTTTACTCAGGCCAAAATCAGCGATTTTCGGTATAAAGCGTCCGGAATTATCACGAGAAATAAGAATATTGGCCGGTTTAAAATCGCGGTGAACGATGCGGTGTTTATGCAAATGCTGAAGCCCAAGCAGAATTCCCCGCGTAATGTCATAAACCTGGTCGGGGGTGAGCTTCTGCTGTTGCAGCAGGTTCGCCAGGTTGCCATCCGGATAATATTTCATGATGGCAAAATCGCTCACACCCGTATCGGTTTCGAGCCGATAACAAGCATCATAACGAACGATATTCGCCTGTCGGGGCACCCGTTGTGCCAGCTCTACTTCAGCCTTCAACGAGCGGGCATCATTGCCTTTGAACTCACTAATTTTAATAGCAACCCATTCCGTTTCGAGCTGATCTTCAACCTTTATCACGCGTCCATAGGAGCCACTTCCCAACAACGTCCCATGTTCGTTGGGACGGATGGGATACCTCTGTCTGAAATCCTGAAAAGAGGTAAACGATTGACTCATAGATGCATTTACAGTAAAAAGCAAGTTAAAGATAAGCCAAAGGCAGGTCATCTGAAAATCGGCCGTAAAAAACCGGCGTCTGATGTCCACGGGTAATCTTCTTCACTCTTGGCGCTACGTACTGATGTAGCTCGCGTATCGTCACTATCTGGTTTCCATCCTGGTCGGCACTTCCTTTCAATCCTTTCAACATAAAATACGTAAAAGCCCCGCCTGCCAATTGGCGAGACTCTACCGCTCCCTGTGTTGATCGGCTGGCCAGTATCATTGCTACGTTCTTCTCATTGCTTATGGTTTGAGCCAGTGTTTTCAGTACGCTTGCCGGAGTCGTTTGCCGCCTGGTCATTCTACCCGACAGACAGGCATCGGCAATGCACAGCTTTGTGCTCGCTTTAGACGCATGAAAGGCTGCTTTGATATCGGCATGAGTCACTAATTTATGTGCATCACCGGGCAGATTGTCATAGGGTACAAAACTATCGGGCATCCCATGCCCGGAAAAGTAAAAAATGACCCGGTCGCCCGGTTCTGCCTGCTGGAAAAGCGTCAACGCCTGACGTATTGAAGCCTGTGTAGCATTATGATTTCTTAAAAATCGTATCTGCGAAATGGGTACGTTGCCTCCCTCCTTACTCTGCAAAAAATCAACGACCTGTTGGGCATCCTGGTCAGCAAATCGCAGATCGCCGTTTGCGTATGATAGCGCCTGATAGTCAGATACGCCAACCACAACGGCAAAAGTCCGCCCCTGCGAAACCGTTTTCTGACAACTCATCAGAAAACCTAATGCCATATATAGAAGGGTACGTATCATTTACACTCGTTCGGCAGGTTTCGTTACGTATTGAATACCAATCAAATAGGCAGAATAATTGTCTTTGGTCTGCCCTTCGCAAAGGCTTTGAATGGCCTGCATTTTCGTCTGATTCGGTACGTCCTCAGCCAATATACTGGTCAGTAAATAATCGTCCAGACGTTCGAGAACGCCATCGGTACACATAAAAAAATAATCACCCGCCTGAATATCAGTCAACAGTACTACGTCGGGCAGGGAACGACTGGTTTGTCCATCCGCATCAGCTAAACTGGCTGTTACAGACCGACTCAACCGATTTCGCCAGGGGTGCGTCGGAATTTGTTCGGGCGTGATGATACCAGCCTCTACCATTTCGTTCACCTGCCGATGATCCTGCGTTCGAAAAATAACCTGACCATTACGTATCTGATAGACCCGTGAATCGCCGATGTTGGCAACGGTCACACCCCGCTCGTTCAATTGTACGCAGGCCATTGTTGACCCCATCCGCCCGACCAGAGGCTGATTTTTCAAATATGTATAATATAGACTATAAGCCTGATTGATAGCCGTTTGCATATGCACACTATCGAGTATAGGAAAACCCATTCCCGACATGTAGTTCGCTACGGCATTACTAAGCAACTGGCTGGCCACGTCCCCTTTGTCAAGCCCGCCCATACCATCACAGACGATAAACAAATCTGTCTGCTCACTGGCTGCACCCAGAGCCGGGTATAGCGCGTCCTGATTACTTTGCCGTTGGCCAATATGTGAAAATGCAAGCGGTAAAGCGGTTTGGATAAGCATCTACTATTGTGTCTGATCGGGGTTAAAAACTGTCTCGACTTTATGGGTAATGAGAGCATCGGGGCTAATCGAAACGTGGTTCAGGCGAAACTGATCGAGCCCGCCCAACGTAATGATTCCGCCATCCGGTACGTCGATCAATTCGGCCTTTGCCAACGTAACGCCATTCAATTGTATGCCATTCTTACTGTGGTGCATCACCTGCGTGGCCGGGTCTACGGCTCCATCCTGAAGTTGATAACGTAGCAGACCCGTCCATTTATCGAACGTAACGGTTAGCGTGCAATGCCGCCGACTGATAAAACAGCGGCCATTATGAACGCTACGTTCTACCTGAACGGTGCAGGAACTAGCAATACCAATTACATTGGACCCGAATTGCAGCGAATAGGTTCGAATCGAATCGCCCTGATACGTTAACTGGCCGAGAGAATCTAAATCGTGCAGGAATCCTTCATCGTAATAGCCAGTCGTTTCCAGCACATTAACCGCTCCACAGCCCGTGTGCGAACACGTAATGAAACCTCGCTCTACGTCGGCTGCCCGAACCATAATTCGTCGACCACACTGCTGACAGGTAATCAGCGTCGTTTTAAAGCCACCCATACTGTTTATTCATCCATCTCCCGAACGTCCCCGTTGTTTACATACGTAGCGTCATCGGCTTCGTATGAACTGGCCTGGTGATACGTATCATCATTATCCAATTCATCAGCTGTTGTACTCTCTACGTATGACGCCGTATGGGACATGGTCACATCTTCATTAAGAATTTCGTTAACAATTTCCCTCGACATACTTTCTTCAAGCCCTTGACTAAACTGTTCATTCGAAAGAATACACGAGTGTTGCAGACGAATTTCGGCAGTTAACTCACCGCTCAGAGAATCGAACTGACGTATGGTATCCAGTCCATCGTCGCCACGCGCATCAACGATTTTATAATTGTAGCCATCAACGCCGTCCATGACCAACGTATCAATCACACCATCTTGATTAACGTCAAGCCCCATGACGCGATGACCATTAAAATGTCCTTCGATAATGGTTGGCTTTCCGTGCCCATCAACCTGATGATGTGTCGATGCTACGTATAGCTGTACCGGAAGTTTTTCGGCAGTAACCATTTCCGTAAAGTCATGGCGCTGTTTTAACGACAAGCCTTGCCATTCTTCTTTCAGGAATGTATTGTACCAGCGACCGTGCCAGCCAAATACGCCCCCTACGCCAACTTCTTCGCGGGCCGCTTTAAACGCTTCTCCGAACGTCATTGTATCGGTTACTTTCCCTGCTACGTCCATATCATGGGGTAACGTGGTTTTAGACCCTAATTCCGGAAAAGCCCGAACCGTATCATTTGTGACTGCATTGGTTTTATCGACAGATGTTGTATCTGCTTCGAATCCGGTTACTGACTCACCTAGGGTCGAGCTGGCTGAGTCATGCTGATCTTTTTGTGTCCGTTCCGTGATTTTCTGGCTAATTGCCCAGGAGGCTCCACCCAGCAGCAACGTAGCAGCCGCAATACCCAGCGCTTTTTTACGGTCAGCCTCCGCATTGGTTGATGGTTTTCTTGGTGTCATTGGAACAGCGTCGGTTGGTAAATCGGTATAACTGGAAAGTTGTCTCATAGCTTACAAAGGATACGTACTGAAACAATAGCTGTATATCGGGCTTATGGAAAAAAGGTAAGTCAGGTAAACAAAAAAAATTACTTTACCCAGATTGCCTGACATCGTCGGCAGGTTTTCTGCTGAGCTAGCAGCTCCCACTCCCGCATGCCAAACGGATCGCGGCAGGCCGGATTGGGGCATCGATACTGCTCACGGTATTCTTTATCAAGCACTTCCAGTTTCTCTTCCGTCGATAACAACGTAGAACACAACGTCGGCACCAACATACTCAGGCCAGCGCCCGACAAAATATGCAGCAAGGGAGCAGCCGTTCCGCCACTTGCCAGAACTGCACTCACGCCAACTACTGAGGACAGAATTACACTACCGGTACGTATCATTTTATCGCGGTTCCGGCAATCCCGACGTAGTTGCGGATATTGCTCATACACTTGCCTCAGTTCGGCAAACTGGCGCGTAAAATCCAGCGAATTGGTCAGCTGTAACGTAGCGGGCTGTTCGAACGTAGCGGACATAACCGGCTCCTGCTTGCTTAGCAGAAGAAGTTGCTCGGCTGTGTATTCAGCATCGGCCAGACGTAGCACATCGGATGTGTTGATGAGCTTGCGTGTAATTCGGTAGCCATTCACGAAGGAACCATGTTTGCTGGCTAAATCTTCCAGCAGGAACGTAGTGGGCGTGCATTGAATCAGTCGGGCGTGCTGCGTACTTATTTTCGGATTGGCAATAATAATATCATTCACCGTTCCTCTGCCAATTGAATAACTGGAAAGCTGGGAGAAGTCATCAATCAATTTTTCGAACTGACTGTCGCTGATAGAAACGGGCAGAGCAGGCATATATGAATGAGATAGCTCAATAGCCAAGCAATATAAGAAATTCCTGAAAAGCCTCTAAGTGACGATAACGTAATCGCTATTTCAGGCGACCTAAGCCGCATAAATTATACTATATCTCCTTATAATGCTACAATCTCCTCCATTCACTGGTCGACTTCCAACTTTCGGGCAAAACGAGAATAATGAATATAAACATCGTCTATCTTTGCGCCGTTTTGTTCCGCTCGTAACGAGAAGGCGAAAGCCTGTTGTATGGAAGATAAAAAGCATTTGGATACCGTGACAGCCGCTGGCCTGCTGGTGGCAATGGGTATCATCTACGGTGATATTGGTACATCACCTTTATACGTACTACGTTCCATCGTCGGTACGTCCGAGCCAATTCAGGCCAACATTGTTCGGGGCGCACTCTCCTGTATTTTCTGGACTGTTACGTTACAAACGACGATCAAATATGTTATCCTGATTCTTCGGGCCGATAACCGGGGGGAAGGTGGCATTTTTGCGCTCTATGCGTTAGTACGTCGACACGCGCGCTGGCTCACCATTCCGGCCATTATTGGCGGGAGCTCGCTGCTGGCCGATAGCATTATTACTCCTCCTATTTCGGTTTCCTCGGCGGTAGAAGGGTTACGGATTCTGTATCCGCATATACCTACTGTTCCCATTGTCATTGGGATTCTTTCGATTCTGTTCCTGATTCAGACGCTAGGCACCAGTGTGGTAGGTACGGCTTTTGGTCCAATTATGCTGATTTGGTTTACCATGCTGGGCACGCTCGGTCTGATCCACATTTTCAATGATATGACCATTCTGGCGGCTCTGAATCCGATGTATGCTTATGAATTCCTGACCGGATATTCGGGGGCTTTCTGGTTACTGGGTGCCGTTTTCCTCTCCACAACCGGAGCCGAAGCCCTTTACTCGGACATGGGACACTGCGGACGGTCTAATATTCGGGTTAGCTGGGTTTATGTTAAAGCCTGCCTGATGCTCAATTATTTCGGGCAGGGTGCATTCATAGAAAGTCTGGCTGGACAGCCATTAGGCGACAGAAACCCATTCTACTCCCTCATGCCCGAATGGTTTCTGATTATCGGTATCTGCGTAGCTACAGCGGCCACGGTAATCGCCAGTCAGGCCATGCTAACGGGTGCTTACACGCTTATCAGCGAAGCCATCCGGCTCAACTTCTGGCCCAAAGTTCGTCTTCGGTACCCGTCCAATCAAAAAGGTCAGCTCTACGTACCGAGCATCAACTGGTTGCTTTTTGCGGGTTGTATCGGCGTTGTACTCTATTTTCAGGAATCATCGCGTATGGAAGCCGCTTACGGGCTGGCCATTACGTTGACCATGATGATGAGTACGGTTCTGTTTAGTTACTACATGTACTCGCATAAGTACAATGCTTGGCTTGTCGTGCTGTTTCTGGTGTTCTACCTGGCCGTAGAAAGTTGCTTTCTGGTAGCCAACCTGGCCAAATTTACGCACGGCGGTTGGGTATCCATTCTGATTGCCGGAGTGATGGCCACGGTGATGATTATCTGGCTACGTGCTTTCCAGATCAAGCTCCGACTGACCGAGTACGTCAGGATTGACCACTACATACAGGCCATTAAAGAACTGAGCCGCGACATCAGTATTCCGAAATACGCTACGCATATTGTGTTTATGAGTAATGCGGCCCGACAATCGGAAATCGAGTCCAAAATCATTTATTCCATCTTCCAGAAACGGCCCAAACGGGCGGACATTTACTGGTTCGTCCACGTCGATACCACCGACGACCCTTACACGATGGAATACAAAGTGAACACCATTGCACCCGACGATGCGTACAAAGTCACGTTCAAACTGGGTTTCCGGGTCGAGCAACGTATCAACCTGTTCTTCCGGAAAGTGATTGAAGACATGGTGAAAAACAAGGAAGTGGACATAACAAGCCGATACGAATCGCTCAGCCGACAGAACGTAATAGGCGATTTCCGCTTCGTGGTATTGGAGAAATTTCTATCGTTCGAAAACGAGCTTCCGACCACCGAACGATTGATTATGAATCTGTACTTCAATATTAAAAGTTTCACTACGCCCGAAGACCGCTGGTTCGGTCTGGATAGCAGTTCCGTCAAAATCGAGAAAGTACCGCTGGTCATCCGCCCGGTCGAAAACGTACAACTCAAACGTATTACTTCGTAGTAGAGATGAGAGATGAACGATGAGTGATAAGTTTGCTGACGCAAGATATCTGCTAAATGCGTCAGCAAACTTATCACTCATCGTTCATCTCTCATCACTTATAACTCTTCACTTCATGAAACTTCTCATCACCGGCGGGGCTGGCTTTGTTGGCTCATCGCTGGCTATTTCACTGAAACAGCAATACCCAGATTACCAGATTTTTGCGCTTGATAATCTGAAACGTAGAGGTTCCGAGCTGAGTCTGTCGCGGCTCAAAGCGGCTGGTATCGAGTTTCTGCACGGCGATATACGTAACAAGGAAGATTTTGATACGTTGCCTCCGGTCGATACGGTGATTGAAGCATCAGCCGAGCCGTCGGTACTGGCGGGTTTGGATGGTACGCCTGATTACCTAATTAACACGAATCTTTTCGGTACAGTCAACTGCCTGAATTATGCGCTGAAGCACCGGGCCAACTTCATTTTTCTATCGACGAGCCGCGTTTATCCGATCAAAACCATCGAAACGCTCAATTTCGAGGAAGCCGATACGCGATTTATACTCGCTGATAATCAACTCGTTCCAGGCGTTTCCTCACGCGGTATCGCCGAAAATTTTCCGCTCGATGGCGCTCGGTCGCTGTATGGCACGACCAAACTGGCCTCAGAACTACTTATTCAGGAGTACAATGAGTTTTATGGCCTGAAAACCGTAATTAACCGCTGTGGTGTGATTACGGGGCCGTGGCAAATGGGCAAGGTCGATCAGGGTGTTATGGTGCTCTGGATTGCCAAACACTATTTTGAGCAGCAACTCGCTTACATTGGCTACGGCGGAACGGGTAAACAAACCCGCGACATGCTCCACATCGCCGACCTGTACCGACTGATTGACTGGGAATTACATAATCTGGATAAGGTAAATGGCCAGATTCTGAACGCAGGTGGAGGAGTTGAAAGCAGTGCCTCGTTACAGGAACTGACTCAGATTTGTCAGGAGGTGACCGGCAAAACTATTCCCATCAAACAGGTAACCGAAAACCGCGCAGCTGACATTCGGCTTTACATTACCGATAACACCAACGTAACGAAATTGACGGGCTGGAAACCTCAACTCGGCATCCGCGAAATCGTAACCGATATTCACGCCTGGTTAGATGAAAATCGGGCTGCGCTGGAGCCAATTCTAAAATAAACTTTTGCTACGTTCTTATTCGTAACAGCCAACTCTCACAGGGTTGGCTGTTACGTTATTTCCCTTTTAATCAAATAGTGACGTATTGTCGCCCATTCTTTTGTAGTTTTCCATACACACTTGTCAGGCTGAGGAACGAAGCATGACAAACCACCCGCCCATCCCTATACATCATGAAAAGATTTCTGGCAATCGGCTTTCTGTTACTTCCAGGTTTACTTTTCGCCCAGAAACTGAAACCAGGTTTTGATAAAGCGGAATACATCGAACTTCTCAAAGTATCGGCTCGCTTTGGTGATTCAGCTTATGTAAGCGCGTTTCCGGTTCCGCAACAGTTCAAGCCTGTATATCGCTCACCTGTTATGGGTCTTGACAATCGCTGGGATTTATGGACAAATAATCAGGGCGTAGCTGTGATTAGTCTCCGGGGAACCACGGCTAACAGCGTTAGTTGGCTGGCTAATTTTTATGCCGCGATGGTGCCCGCCAAAGGAGAATTGCAGTTGAGCGATACCGAACGATTTCAGTATGAACTGGCTTCCAATCCGCAAGCCGCCGTACACGTAGGCTGGCTGATCAGCACGGCCTTTCTGACAAAAGATATACTGCCCAAACTAGATTCGACTTACAAAGCCGGTACAAAAGACTTGATTATTTTGGGACACAGTCAGGGGGGAGCCATTGCTTATCTGCTGACGGCACATCTGAAAAATTTACAATCCCGCGCTCGAATTCCTGCCGACATTCGCTTCAAAACGTATTGCAGCGCGGGCCCCAAACCCGGCAATCTGTATTTCGCTTACGATTATGAAGCCTTGACGCAGAATGGTTGGGCATACAACGTAGTGAACGCTGCCGATTGGGTTCCCGAAGTGCCGTTATCCGTTCAGACGGTAAACGATTTTAATCCGACTAATCCATTCGCGGGCGCACCGGCACTCATTAAAAAACAAAAACTGCTGACACGTATCGCCCTACGACATGTCTACAACAGCTTAAGCAAACCGGCACTTAAGGCACAAAAAAATTACCAGAAATACCTGGGCAATATGGCTTCGAAGACGATCAGTAAGAATCTAAATGGCTACGTATCACCGGAGTATTATAACAGCAATCACTACGTTCGGACTGGCACAACCATCGTACTCCAGACGGATAGCACTTATTTTGCCAAATACCCTAACAGCAAAGAGAAGATTTTCACGCATCATTTTCACCCACCTTATTTGTATCTGGCGGAAAAATTGCCTGAGAAGTAGTTGCACAGCTGTCTCCCACACTACGTTTTACTCAGTAGCCGTTACTTTTTCCGGACGATTTATGGGTTCGGCGCTCGCCATCCAATTTCGGATAATGTTGGTTAGTGGGCGAAATTCGATCAAGAAGCCATCATGGCCGTAAAGCGAGTCAATTTCTTCGTAGGTCGCATCGGGAATATGACGCGCCAGAAACTGCTGTTCAGACGGCGGAAAAAGCAGGTCAGATAGGATGCCCACTACCAGCGTTCGGGCTTTGATTTGCGCCAACGCGTTCAGGATACTGCCCCGATTCCGCCCGACATTGTGGGAATCCATAACTTTCGAAAGCGTCCAGTACGTAAAGGCGTTGAAACGGTCGGCTAATTTATCGCCCTGATAGCGCTGGTAGCCAGCCGCTTTATACTCGTCCAGTTGCTCATTATTGTCGAGGGCTTGCGTGAAGCCATACGTATCATAATTGCGATACGAAATCATGGCCATGGCCCGGGCCGCTTTCATGCCGTTACGTCCGGCGTCGTCACGTCGTTCGGGCCAGGTGGGGTCGGCTTCAATAGCCATGCGCTGAGCTTCATTAAAGGCGATGCACCAGGGCGAGGCCACTGCACTAACTGCGATCAATATCAGGTTTTGAATGAGCGAAGGTTGTAAAATCGCCCACTCCATAGCCTGTTCACCACCTACCGAACCGCCAATGCAGGTATGAATTTTTTCGATACCTAGTTCCTGACGTAGCAAATCCATTGCGTTCACCAAGTCGCGGATGGTAATGGCCGGAAAATCATGGAAATAGGTTTGCCCCGTAACCGGATTTGTTGATAACGGCCCCGTTGATCCATAGCAGGAGCCCAGTACGTTCACGCAGACAATGAAATCTCTGGCTGGGTCAAACTGTTTGCCCGCACCCACCATGCCCCACCACCAGTCGCCCGCGTCGGCATTACCTGTTAAGGCGTGGCATACCCATACTACGTTCGAGTGGTCGGGCGTTTGCGACAACGTACCACGTGTAGTGTAGGCCAGACGAAAACCCGGCAGGCTCCCGCCCGATTCAAGCGGAAACGAATATTTATAATCGAAGTATTGAATGTCCAACGAAAAAACGATTTCAATCTCAGCTTCACGGTTACAGGTTGGATAAAGTCCGTACCCATGAGGTTGAAACAATTTTAGATAGTTACTCTTTCTACTATCTGTGCAAATACCTGCGCCAGATCGGGTATGATATCCTCAATGTATTCGATAATGAAGTTGTGACATGGTTTAGTAGTAAAGTTGTAGGGTTGTACGGTTTGCGATATAGAGCAGACTGGCGTATTCAAACTTTACAACCGTATATGCTATAGCACAAAAATGCCCACGACAAACCCTCCCAGCTTTCGTGGTGGAGTCAGGTGAGTTTAGCTGGCCCCCAGGGGCATACAGCATCGAATGTAGAGCATGTAAATTGCGATTTATAGTTCCTAAAATGCTTTTAGGCAGGAGTTAGCACCTTGCCGTGAGGTAGGTTGCCAGCGGTTCAAAGAGCCTGTTCTCTCCCCGCTTCTTTATAAATCAATTCGCGTTGGAAGACGCGTAAGAATTGACTTGATGCCGCAAGTATACGAGCCAAACGGTGGTATTCCAAACGTCGGGCGCTTTTTCTATCCGCTTACGAATTTTTTTATAATTAAAACGAAACAGCTACTTGCCGAGTTAATGGATTGTTTATTTTTGTCGTAAGACACCTTCCGTAATGAACCAGACTTACCGATATAACCGCGACAATGCCACCCGCGTGGCCGGAACTACCACCGTGAAAGACGCAATCGGTCAGTTGCTGAAAGCATATCAGCTTCAGGCGCGCTTCAACGAAACCTACCTTGAAGCCTTTTGGGGGCGTATGATGGGGCCAGCGATTGCTTCACGTACCAATCGACTTTACGTTCGAGATCGGAAACTCCACATCGACATTACGTCGGCTCCACTACGTAACGAACTCGTCAACGCCAAACAGAAGTTGATTCAACTTGTCAACAAAGACATGGGCAGCGAGGTCATCGACGACGTAGTGTTCATCTAGCTAATTCACCCTCAGCAACTTGTACATCTGGTATTCCAGTCCAGATGGTCCAGTGTAGTCGCAGCCAGACAAAAAGCAGTGGCAGCACCATTAACGCGTATTGATTTACGTAGTGATCGCGGATGTAGGCGGGGAAAATATCGGTGGGTGAAAAACTGGAGATCAGCAGGGCAAAGGCCAGCAGCAAACTATCCAGCCTCGTTTTAGCCGATACTACGTACCAGATTGCTACGCCAGTGAAACTGATGATAAACGTAGGCGATTCGAAACCGGTACTAGCCAGATTTAGAAACAATAGCGTTGAGGCCAGTATACTCAATTGAAAACGAACGTTCTGGAATAGATTGGTTTTCAGATAGGCCGTCGCAAAAATCAGTAATCCCGGAATAATAAAGTACAGGTTCGACAACGTACCATCGTTGAATAGTCGACGAAACATGCCCATAACGCAGACATCGGTGCGGGTATTTTCCAGACTCACATTCAACTGATTTTTGTACGACAACGATTCATACCAGTCGTAGTAACATTGAACGGTATAATCGAACCCAACAAACAGCATCGGTAACGTAACGAATACCACTGTCGATACTATTCCCCCAACAACGTAGCGAACTTTATTCTGCGCAAACGGAAAGAAAGCTAGTCCGACAATGCCGTATAATTTGATGAGCGTCCCTAACGCTACGTTCGTGGCTGCCAGAACTTCCTGACGCTTAGGCAATTGCGTGTACGACAGCATAATCATCCCCGCACAAATGTGATGAAACTGGGTATTCAGCAGACAGGTGTATGACGAATTCAGCACCAGCCAGCTCACTACGGCCCGCTGCCGGTCGGTCAGGGGAAGTTCGTAGATGGCGTAAAGTAGAAACAGTGAGTTAAAAACGTTCCAGATGGTAACACTCAACAGCGTAGGCAACCAGTAAAACGGTGCAATCAGCAGGGCGAAAATTGGCCCGTAGTGGTAGGAGTCGAACGTTTCAGCAGGGTAATCCAGAAACAGGTTCTGGTGCGCCATCAGGTGCTTGAAACTGTTGACGAACAGCAGGAAATTATTGATAAACGAACCCGGTTCACCCAGATAATATTGCTTTACACCCGTCAGAACCCCTAACAAGGTCCAGATAATAATGATGTTACGCCTACTGAAGAAAAAGGGATGCTGGAAAAACTGTTTCATAGCGTTGAGACGCCAGCCGCTCGACAACAACGGTTAGCGCCTACAAAATTACAGCCCGCACCTCGCAGAAAAATTAATACGTAATTAATTTGCCTGTTAATTACCGAACTAGTCACGTTAGTTAGCTTGTAAAACTGGAATATTTTTCTTCCACGTCACTTCGTGATTGGAAAGAAACCAGGTTTTGCCCTTGTCGTTGTTACCCTGAAAAAACAGATAGGTTTTGCCCGTCGGCGTTTTGAAAATATGCGGATGTCCCGACTCGCTGCTGTTCCAGCTCCCCGGCAAGCCGCTTTTCAGAAAGGGCTCATTTTGAATACGTTCCCAGAGCAGACCATCTTTGCTACGTGCTATGCCAACCTGTTGAGGCCAGTTGTTGTAAGCACCTGCATAAAACATGATCAGCTCATTTCCACGCTGAATAATGGACGGTGCTTCGATACACTCGCCTTCCCAGGCTAATTCTGGCTTCAGGAGTGGTCCATCCGTAGCTACTTGTTTCCAGTCTTCACGATTAAAATTGGTTGTAACCGGTGCCACCGCTACACCCAACTGCTGGATTTTATAGGCCGGATCGCGGGTTGCGAAATAGAGGAAGTATTGATTTTTGAAAAAGAAAACCTCAGCATCAATGGCACGTCCGCATGACCAATCACTGATTGCCGGATGAAAGATTGGGTTGGTTGGATTTCGGTCAAAATGAATACCGTCGGAGGAAACGGCGTGGCAAATAGCGTCGTTTTTGCCATTGCCATATGTCTGATAAAACAGATGAACTTTACCGTCCCGCACCAGTGCTCCTGGTGCACAGAAGCCTTTTCGTTCATATTCAGCAACGGGCGGTATAATGGTTACTTTCTGCCAGTTTGTTAAATCGCGGCTCTCCGCAATGCCAATACCCCAGTGGTCCGCTCCAGTTGAATCTTTGCCCGTAGGCACCGAATAATAAAGCAAATACCGACCACCGAACCATACTACCTGTGGGTCTTTGGCATACCCTCCTTTGCGGTACGTAGTATCGGCAAAATACATGGCCGGGCGCTGCTGCGCACTCACGAACGTAGTAAAACTCGCGTGCAACAGGCTAATTGTCAGAGAAAAGCGAATAATATTAACGAGCATAACGCAGGATAATAATAAGCAGATTTGTCAGAATAAGCCCACAAACATACTACGTTATTCTCCCTTGCTCAAAACTGTATTAGCAAACTCTTACGTTCTTTCTGTAACGTGATGGGTGACTTAATGAACTGAGCATTTAACCCCACTCGTTTGGCAAGTGCCAGCCATTGCAGCTCTGGTAGCACCAAAAAACCATTTGCTTTTCGAATCTCATGATAGGATGAAAACCGCAGCTCGACCAGCAATTTCATCATAGAGAAAAGTTCACCCTGACGTATCGACCGAGTCACAATCCCCATTATATCACTTGCAATACTACTTCCCACCATGATGTCGCAAATCAGGGCTTTTGCTCCGGGAGCTGCCAGTTGGGCAATGTTACGTAGCAATTGTTCCACTTCATCGGCGTTGCGGTAGTACTGTACTACGCTCATCACAATGATGACATCAAACCTTTGATTAGCTACCGGGCTGAAATTCAGATAGTCATCGGGCGATAAATCGTGGAAGAAAACATTCGGATGCTCCGCGTGTTTGGCACGACCCATCTCGTTGTAACGCTGCGAGATATCAAGACCGTGAATTTCTCCCACCTGATCATGCCACGCATCTTCCAGATTTCCCGGCCCTGAGCCAATGTCCAGCACTTTTTGGGTTTTCGATAACGTAACGTATTTCTTGACTTTCGCCAGGAAGTAAGCGTAATTGGTCGACATGGCATTGTCGAACTTATTTTCTTGCTGCCAGAAATCCAGCCAGGTCGAGGCCATACAAATCGTTACGTTTAGGAAGGTTCGTTAATGGAAAAAGAGTTTTACGAGTATGCTGGTACGTCTACCTCATGGCGCGTCTGGGTTTCCGATGTTGATACGTGCATTAGGTAAATAATTCGAAACCAGATGAGTACGCAGGGAAGGGCTTTCAATACGTAGGGTTTCACAAATTGTTCACGTAGAAAAGCCGGAAAAATGTCGCTTGGCGACAAAACGGTGAGTATCAGGCAGCTAATTAAAAGCACTCTGTCGAGCACTGCCTGCGGACAATAGATCCACCAAAGCACTACGCCCGTAACAGCCGTAATGTACGTAGGCGACTCCGCCACCGGATTAAAAATCACCTGAAAGATGAGTACCGAAGCAACCATCAGCAGCCGGAACGAGCGTTCTGTAAACTTCTTCACCTGCGCATATACGGTACAGAAAAGCAATACACCCAGGCCAATAATCACGGGCGTGGTGACGTCTGGCGAGATAAACGTATGCACCAGTCGATGAATAGACGTATTGGCCCACTTATCGACGTCGGACTTTATAAATAACTGATTAACCCACAGATCATATTGCCAGAGCAGTTTATCCGGCGAAGTAAATAACAGTGGCAGTAGACCTTGTATGATCCCCCAACCAACCAGAGACGCCAGAAACCGAATTTTTCCGGGATAGAGCAGAAAGAGCGCACCGGCTACCAGACTGTAAATCTTGATGTTAAACCCGAGAATGATAAAGAAAGCCGCCCAGAAAGGTTGACGTTTCTCAAAACAAAGAAACACGAATAAGGGAATTGCCGCCATCAACGGATTCGTCTGACTATTGACAAGCGACGTAAACAGCTCGTGTAGACTGAACCAGTACGCAAATACTTTTTGCCCATGCGTCAGCGGCATTCGGTAAATAGCATATACCCAGATAGCGGCAAACAGGAAATGCCAGAGAAACAATCCAACCGAAAATGGTAACGCAAACACCGGCGAAAACAGCGCTGCAAACGTGGGTGCGTAGTGATAATGATCGGAGTATTGAGCCGGATAGAGTTCATACAGACTAATACCTTCGAGCAGATGCTGAAGCGAGTAGTAGAAAATTTTATAATTGTTCGACCCCGACACAAACACAATCCGACAACTGGCAAACAGTGTCAGTGCGCTATACACACCAAAAATGAACCGATAGTCGCTGAAAATCGGCTTTCGAAAAAAGGATAGCATCAGAAACAAAAAGTTGTTTCAATTGATAGTTCGTACTTGGTAATTCTGGAATTAAGGCCCTGACAGGCTCCGGCTGTCGGATATTTTATAGCTACCCTATTAGCCGTGGTCGCGACTCCGACAGCCGGAGCCTATCAGGGACTATATACGTTCAGAATTGAGCTGGCGGGCAAACTCACTCATTGTGCTAAACTCGCCCAGCGGTTTTAAATAACGTAGTAGTTGCTCCACGCGGTCGAGCAGTACGTCGCGTGAATACCGACGAACGTAGGCCGGAATTTTTTCGTAGTTGGATAAATCCGTGAACTCCCAGGGATGTACGTACAGATTTAAAAAACCATCGGCTTTCAGCGTCTGACGACAAAGCAATTTGTAATACCCTAACGGGAAATTTTTCAGACTGAGCCAGAACAGTGGCAAACGTAGCGTCGGCGTTACGGAAGCCGGAATCTGCCAGACACCCGCTTCCTGAAACGGGAGCCGGGACTCACCCCAGTGGTTATAACGGCCCGGAAGCCATGTTGGATGAAGCGATGAATTATATTGATAACCAGCAGACTGGACATCGTTATGGTCCACAAAACCCATTCTTGCCCGTCGAAATCCTAGTATTGGTTTCTGCAAAAGCTCTTCCAGTGCCAGACGAGATTTGAGTAAATCGGCAGGTTCGAACGTAGTGTGATAATAGCCATGCGACGCGATTTCATGCTTTTCTGCCAGTTTACGTATCAATGCTGGCTCATGAAGCGCGTAATTGGCTGTCGTAAACAACGTAGTACGGGCACCTACCGCGTCGAAACGTTCGGCTAGTGGTTTTAAACCGCGTGTCGATACGTCAATCTGCTCACTCAGGGGAATATCGTGCCCAAATTCAACGGCGGTATCGAACTCTTCTACGTCAACGGTAAATAAAATATATCGTCTTCCTCCTGATTCGATACTTGCCATTTTGTTTCTGATTCCTCGATCTCACTTGTATCGCTGACAATGTAGGCCGGTCGGCTCTTCACTTCAACGAAAGTTTTCCCTAAATAAACGCCGATGATGCCAATCATGATAAACTGCACCCCACCAATCAGCACCGAAAGTACCACCAGCGTAGTCCAGCCCGATACGGTCGCATTGGTGAAGAAGTATTCATACGTAGCTTCAGCACCAAACAATAGGGCAAACAGCGACATTCCGAATCCCAGCAACACCGACAAATACAGCGGCTTGGTCGAGAACGACGTAATGCCCATAGCCGCCAGTTTCAGCATCTTGCGGAATGAGTATTTCGAGCGGCCAGCGTAGCGGGCGGCTGGCTCATACAAAATGCGGCACTGCCGGAAACCAACCCAGGAAATTGCTCCGCGCAGGAATAAATCGTTCTCTTTAAACTGCTTTAACGTATCGACTACCTTACGGTCGAGCAATCGAAAATCGGCGGCCCCGTCTTCAATTTCCAGTCCCGATACGTTGCGTAGCAACTTATAAAAATAAGCCGACGTAGTACGTTTGAACCACGACAACTTCTTATCAACCTGCCGAACGGTGTAAACCACTTCATACCCCTGACGCCATTTTTCGATAAGGGCCGGAATCAGTTCGGGGGGATGCTGAAGATCAGCATCGAGGCAGATAACGGCTTCGCCACGAGCGTTGTCGTAGCCTGCACGTAGCGCCATCTGATGGCCAAAATTGCGCGAAAAAGAAAGAAATCGAACGACGGGGTAGGCTTTGCTGAGCTGACGAAGTACGTGGCGCGTCTGGTCGGAACTGCCGTCGTCAATAATCAGAATTTCATACGATTTATACTGCTGCATGACGGCCATCAGTCGGTGAACCAGTACAGGCAGATTTTCTTCTTCATTAAAAGCGGGTACAATCAGACTAATCATACCTGATTCAAATCTCATAGGTTTGATCTTCAAGGAAGTTACGGAATGCTTTTAAAAAGCGTCCGCTAATATAAGTAGTTTTACTCAGAAAAATACCTATTTCCGTAAAAAAATTATGCACATTACGTGATAAAGGTGCTTACCAAATAGTAACATTTTTCAGGTTTTCCCGCTTTCGAGGCTATCCTCCATTTGGCGTACTAACGATAAGCGGGCCGCTTCTAAATCCAGCTCCTGTTCCAGATTTCTAAAAATTTCGCCATCCAGCAAACTTCCTTTCCGCAAGCCAATCAGAACGTCGCGCTCTACGGTAATCAACTCTAACTGAAGCTGAACGGCTTGCTGGTACAATTCGGCTGGGCGTTCGTGTTGGTTCTGAGCACGTAACGTTCCGTTTAATTCATTGATACGTAGTTCATACGCATTTTTAACGTAGTTCAGTACGTCGTCATGCACCGAACCAGCCGAGTGATTGGCTTCCAGATACGTAATGGCCTCCAGCGCCATATTTCGACGCAGCCGGAGTTCTTCCCGCTTCTCATCAATGTCTTCTTTTACCTTCAATCCCTCGATCAACAGGGGGAGGGTTAACCCTTGTATCACGAGTGTACAGAAAATGACGATGAACGTAATGAACAGAATCAGATCGCGGCCGGGAAACGGCGTACCATTGGGTAAGAGGTTCGGCAAAGCCAACGCACTCGCCAACGAAACGACACCCCGCATGCCGGCCCAGCCGAGTACTGCTATTTGCTGCCAGGTCGGCCGCTCTTCGCGTTTACGGATACCTTTACTCAGCCAGCGTGGTACGTACGCTCCCGGAAAAACCCAGATTAGTCGACATAAAATGGCTACCAAACTGATTAACAGCGCGTAATTGACAGCCTCAGGAAGTGTGTAGCCGTTTAAATCAGCTACGATACTCGGTAGCTGTAGTCCAATCAGAACAAATACTAGCCCATTCAACAGAAAAATCACGACTTCCCAAACGGAATTGGTTTGCAGCCGACTCTGGTGGGTGAACAGTTGGTCGGTACGTACCGACAGAAAAAGGCCCGTAGTTACTACCGACAGAACGCCCGAAATATGCAGGTTTTCAGCAATCAGATAGGAGCTGTAGGGCGTCAGTAACGTAATGGCCGTACTACTGATTCGATCCTGGCCCACAATTTTATGGACTCGAATTATAATCCAGCCGATAGCCAGACCAAGCGCTACGCTGGCCAGGGCAATTCCGACAAACTGAAGGCTGGCTTCCCATAACCCGAACTGGTTGGTGAGAATCGCGGCCAATCCGTAGCGATAAATAATCAGGCTGGTTGCGTCATTGACAAGGCTTTCCCCTTCCAGTACCGTTGTAATTCGTTTCGGTATGGTCAGACCCCGCATCACTGATGAAGCCGCCACAGCATCGGGGGGCGAAATAATAGCTCCGAGTAAATAGCCCTGCGCCAGCGAAAAACCGGGAATATAAATATGAGCGACAAAAGCTACCACTGTAGACGTAAACAATACCAGTCCAACAGCCAGCAGCGACACCGGACGACTATACAATTTCAGTTCGACATTGTCGATTTGCCAGGCAGCCGCATACAGCAACGGAGGCAGAAAAATAAGGAAAACCGCATCCGGCGATAGAATTACAGGTGGCAAACCCGGTATCCAGCCAATCAATAACCCTACAATGACCAGCAGAATCGGATAGGATATCTGTACCCAACGGGCAACAACTGTCATCAGGGTGGTCAGGCCGAGTAAACCCGTAACAATTTCTATGGGGTGCATACCGTAACGTAGAGGGTGGCGAAGTAACGTAACGCATCAGGACTAGGCATTTTGCTATACCTTTGTCAGAATCCTGTTACGGTTTGTTACGTAACAAATCTATTCACTATGAATTCATCCACAAACCAACTTTCTGACCACGTACCTAAAACTAGTGAGCTGGTTGAGCAGGAAGGTCAACGTAGTGACCTGGGATTTGGCACTAAAATCACTGATTCTCAATCACGTCTTGTCAATCAGGACGGTAGTTTTAATATCCGGCGAATTAATGCGTCGCTCTGGGACCAACTGAATATCTACAACCGACTTATTACGATGAGTTGGGTGGGTTTCTGGAGTTGGTTAGTATTTTCCTATTTGTCGGTCAATACGTTGTTTGCTGGAATTTACATGCTGGCCGGGGCCGATACGTTGGTCGGAGTCAGCGAAGAAAACCTGAATGGGCCCTTCTGGAAATGCTTCTTTTTCAGTTCGCAAACGCTTACGACGGTAGGTTACGGCCACATCTCGCCTAATACGTTCCTGACCAGTTGCATTGCCGCCTTCGAATCGATGCTGGGTTTACTGGCTTTCGCGCTGGCTACGGGACTACTTTACGGGCGATTTTCAAGACCAAAAGCTCACGTCCGATTTTCGAAACAATCGGTACTGGCGCCTTATCTGGACGTAAATGCCTGGATGTTTCGAATTATCAATACGCGTTCTAATCAGTTGATCAATCTGGAAATTACCGTAACGATGTCGCGGCTGGAAACCAAAGCGGATGGTACGCGCTACCGAAAGTATTATGGCCTGCAACTGGAACGTAACAAAGTGGCTTTTTTCCCGACTAACTGGACGCTCGTTCATCCCCTTACAGAACAAAGTCCCCTGTACGGCACTATGTTACAGGATCTTGAACAATCGGATACCGAGTTTTTAGTATCGCTTCAGGCCTTAGACGATACGTTTGTACAAAGCGTCCATACTCGTTTTTCGTATCGCTACAACGAAGTGCGCTGGGGTCATAAATTCAAACCGATGTTCGACGGTGGTCAACAAGGCGGCAACGTAACGATTGACCTCGATACGTTGGATGACACGGAAGAAGTACCGTTAAATTAACGCGATTTTTTGTCATCCTGACGAAGGAAGGATCTTATAACTTTCCTCACTCTCACGTTAGGAGACTTTAAAATCCTTCCTTCGTCAGGATGACAAAAAAGCTCACAACACTAATTTAAGCAGGTACGCTAGCGAATGCTGAAACCTGGAAAATAATCCGAAACAAATAACTCACTTGATTGTCCCTCCTTTTCTACGTCCTGGTGATACCGTTGGGGTTGTGTCGCCAGCCAGTTGGTTTCCGTATGACGAATTAGCCGACGGATTGCGCATCCTGCGTGAAGATTGGCGACTCAACGTACTTGAAGGTGAAAGCCTACACGCAGTAGACGGGCCGTTTGCCGGTTCCGACGACCTGCGCCGGGCCGATTTACAACGTCTTTTTGATGACCCAACTGTTCGGGCGGTTTTTGCCGCTCGGGGTGGATACGGCTGCTATCGAATTGCTGATGGAATTAACGTAACAGCCCTGAAAGCGAACCCAAAATGGATGGTCGGTTTCAGTGACATAACGGTGTTGCTCAGTTTATTCAATCAGGCCGGGATTGTGAGTCTGCATGGCCTGATGCCCCGGAATTTCGGCGGCTTCGACCGGGCCGAATCGCTGGAATCACTACGTCAGTGGTTGTTTGGTGAACCACCCAGCCACTACGCTATCACCGGCCATCCGCTGAATCGAATCGGGAACGTAACGGCCCCGCTCATCGGCGGCAACCTGACTATGCTGATCAATTCGCTCGGTACGCCTACTGATTTCGACTACGCTGGCAAAATTCTGTTCATCGAAGACATCGACGAAACGCTTTTCTCCCTTGATCGAATGATGATGCAATTGCGCCGTTCGGGTTGTCTGACCGAATTAGCAGGATTAGTGGTGGGACAGTTTACCGATATGCGGATTAATACGTCCCTGCCTTTCGGAAAAGATTCGTACGAGATTATTGCCGATGGCGTAGCAGCTTATAACTTTCCCGTACTCTACAATTTCCCGGCTGGCCACGTACCATACAATTTGGCTTTACCGATGGGCAAAGAGGTAGAGCTGGTAGTAAAAAAAGGGAATGGACGTATCAATTTTATGTAGAATTTTTTGTCATGCTGACAAAGAAACGTTCATTTTGCACTTATTCTCAAGGTTTAAGAGCTCTATCATCCTATGCCTTACACCGATTCTGTCATTTGGATTACGGGGGCTTCGTCGGGGCTTGGCGAGGCTATTGCTATTGAACTGGCGCAGTATAAGCCCAAACTGGTGCTATCGGCCCGGCGCGAAGATGAGTTACGGCGTGTGGCTGATAAACTAGGTTTGCCCGAAAGTAACGTACTGATTTTACCGATAGACGTAACAGACATACCCAGCCTGCCCGCACACGTAGAAACGGTACGTCGGAGATTCGGACGTATCGACTATGTATTTCAGAATGCAGGGATTACGCAACGTAGCAGCGTTGTTGACACCGATTTTTCGGTCTATCAGCGAATCATGGACGTTAACTTTTTCGGGGTTATCGCCCTCACGAAGGCAGTTCTGCCACTTATGCTGGCGCAATGTAGCGGGCATTTTGTCGTCACGAGCAGCGTAGCGGGCAAACTGGCGACCAAATTTCGGTCGGGGTATTGCGCCAGTAAACACGCGCTGCACGGTTTTTTCGATTCGCTACGTGCCGAGACATCCAGCACTGGTCTGAACGTAACGATCGTTTGCCCCGGCTACATCCGAACGGCGATTTCGTTCAACGCACTTAGTGGTGATGGTAGTCAGCACGGCAAAATGGATGATAATCAGGATCAGGGCATGTCAGCCGATACGTTCGCAAAACGACTCGTTAAGGCTGTAGAACAGAAGACGGAAGAAGTGTATATTGGTGGTAAAGAAATTTATGGTATCTACCTCAAGCGTTTTCTGCCGGGTCTGCTCTCCTGGATGTTGAAGAAACGACCGGGTGTATAAAGCACATCGGGGTGATACATATCAAGAAAACGTATCACCCCGATGTAACGCAATGACTTTCAATTATTTCCCGCTAGCCGTAAGCTCTTTCACCGCCGTGCCTTTGCTCGCGAACTCCATGTAATCAGTAGTTAGTCGGCAAAGCGTTTTCATGCCCAATACAAAACAGCTTTCGTCAATCTGGAAATCGGGCGTGTGGTGCGAAGGCACTTCTTCTACTTTTTTGCCTTTGCTCATGCCGCCCAGGAAATAGAAAAATCCCGGCACTTTCTGCTGATAGAACGAGAAGTCTTCAGCACCTGTTTGCACCGTCGTCAGTTTCACGTTGTTCTTACCCGCTACCGCTTCGAGCGAAGGAGCCATTTGGTCGGTCAGTTTGGGGTCATTATACGTAACGGGGTACATGATGTCGATTTTCACATCAGCCTTAGCACCAGCACTTTCAGCAATGTTAGTGGCAATCTCGTTGATACGTTTGTGAACCAGTTTCTGGTCGTGCGGGCTGAACGTCCGAATCGTACCAATCATATTAGCCTCTTCGGGAATGATGTTCTGCCGGATGCCGCTGTGCAGTGCTCCAACCGTTACCACAGCCGGATTTTCCGTCAACGTCAGATTCCGGCTAACGATGGTCTGCAAACCCATCACCACCTGCGCCGACGTAACAATTGGATCAACGCTGGACCAGGGGGCCGCGCCATGTGCCTGGCGGCCTTTGATTTTGATGGCGTATGAATCAACTGCCGCCATCGTAGCGCCCGGCCGATATTTAATAGTACCGACTTCCGTTTGCGAATTGATGTGCAGGCCAAAAATGGCGTCGACCTTCGGGTTTTCCAGAACGCCTTCTTTCACCATCAGAAATGCGCCACCTTCTTCACCTTCTGGTGCGCCTTCTTCGGCGGGTTGGAAAATAAATTTGACCGTTCCCCGAAGATCACTTTTCACATTGGTCAACACTTCAGCTACGCCCATCAGCATCGCTACGTGCGTATCGTGTCCGCAGGCATGCATTACGCCCGTTTGCTGGTTATTGTATTCGGTTTTTACTTCTGATTTAAACGGCAGATCGACGCGCTCGGTAACGGGCAGACCGTCCATATCGGCACGCAGCGCCACTACAGGGCCAGGTTTACCGCCTTTTAGCAAGCCCACTACACCTGTTTTTCCGACGCCCGTTTTCACCTCCATCCCCAGTTCCTTCAGGTGAGCTGCAATTTTACCCGCCGTCTGAAATTCACGGTTGCCCAGTTCAGGGTGCTGGTGAAAATCACGACGCCATGTTACTACTTTCTTATCCAGTCCTTCAGCCAGTTTATCCATTTTGGCGTTTAGTGTGGCTACTTGTCCTGAAGCATTTTGTACGGCCAAACCTCCCAGGGCCAGACCAGCTAAAGCCGAAAAGTATTTCTTCATGAAATTATACAAGTATATACGTTCTTATTTTTTGCTCTAATTTACAACCTCGAACGTATAAAATATGGCAGTTATCAGATATTTATACTGAATATTTTCTTGAATATGCTCATTACTTACTATTCATTTCTTTCAGTATGTAAAAATATAATCATTTACTTTATTGATATTCTATAAATGTTCTTGCTATTATCCTGTTCGAAAGGGTTTTAAACCGCAGAGTACTTCGTGGACCTTTGCCTTAGCGTTTTTTGCGGTTTAAAAATGACCTACTTTTTAAGCTTCTTAAAGTCATCCAACGTACCCGTGATTTTAGCCACAAACTTACTCTGCTGAATCATTGGGTTCTTCTCTTTGTCGATCAGCTTGCACTGAAAATCCACTACGTAAGGCGTATCTTTTTTGTCGAACAGCATTTTGGGCAGTACACTCAACGTTTTGCCGGGTCGGGCCGTAACTGGAAAAATAACGGGTGTAGTGGCCTGTGCTTTAATCAGAATTGGGTCAGGTTGTTTCCCGTCGGCGATCACCTTTCCATCTATAGTAACCGTATACTTAGCGTCGGTTATATTAAACGGGAGTTTGTTTTTATTTGTTACCAGCACCTTCGTTGCTACGTCGGTACGTTTTAAACCGAGCGGACCGAAATCGATATCTTCAATTTTAATCTTGGGAATATAAAAGGTAGGCATTCGTCGCTCGATGGTCACAACAAATGTTTTCTCGCCTACTATTGGTACGTCAAGTTCGAACGTCGACTGCACTTTATACGTAGTACTATCGATCCCTTTTCGTTCGAGCGTTTTTAATACGTTAGTCATTTTGTCAGTTAATACAGTTACGGGCAACATGATCAACGTACTGTCGCCTGCCTCCACCGAAATAGCTTTGCGATACGTATCTTTCACGACCGGCGTATCAGCAATATACACGGTATAGTCCATCTGGGGCGATTTAAAGCCCACCGGTAATGGGTTGTCGATCAGCAGATACATATTCATGCGGATGGATTCTTCACGAATGTCGGTGATCGCCATTTTCGCCAATTCCAGCCGGGGCTTAAGTGTATTATCATAAGGGCCACCTTCGGCCGCAGCATTATTCTTCAGGCGACTGTACCAGATGTAACCGCCTAGCCCAATAAGCAGCACCACGACCAACACAATTATCCATCCTTTTTTCATAACGTATCATCCAATGTAGCGTAGGTATATCAACATGCAGAGTTACGTAGTGTTTTTTTAAATGCTTAGAAACGAATGAATTGGCCACTTTCTAAATTTTCCCCGATTAGCGTTAGCGTTCATAGATTCACATTTTAAGCAGTTACCGTGATGTAACATCTGGTATAATTAAACTTTTCGGTCAGCCGATAGTCTTATCCATATAATGTATTCAGCCGTTTGCCATGCGCACGATTCTGTTTGGCCTGCTACTTCTGACCGCTGCCTGCCGCCGACCATCGACCCGGTTTGCGTCAATGCTCACGCCTGCTCCTCCCCCAGCCGATTACAGCCAATATCTGAAATCAGGTGACGAACTAGTAGCTTTCGGAAATGACCCGGCCTGGACGCTAACCGTCAATCCGTCGAAGGGAACGCTACGTTTCAAAGCGCCCGGAAAAGATAGTCTTGAGATAACCGCACCGGAACGCCAGAACGACTCCGATGGCGTGCTACGTTATAACATCCCCGTCGACGCTGGTCACATGAACGTATTGTTCAGACCCGATAGCTGCGTCGATAAAAAAACCGGCTATCGACTCGATTACCGGGTTGAAATTGACCTACGCGGCAAAAATTATGTGGGCTGTGGGGTTTCATTACGTCAGCTTACTACGTTGCAGGACATCTGGGTATTGACCGAATTTCAGGGGAAACCCGTTAGCGCAGGTGGGCCACGTAACGAACTACCCCGACTCGAAATTTCGCTCACCGAAGGACGGGTAACGGGCACAACTGGCTGCAATCAACTGAGTGGTGAAATCACTGCCGATACGCACCAAATTTTGTTCGGCCCGTTAATCACCACCAAAATGGCTTGTATGGGCACTGCTGGCGAATTCGAGAAGACTTTTCTGAATGCGCTGGCTACCCCATTGACGTATCAGATTGGTCAGGGGAAACTGATGATGCTACGTAGTGGTACGTCGATAATGGCCTTCAAAAAAGTAGATTAACCGGTTTTTAACCTTTGAATAAAGCGAACGATTACAAAATAGCGTTCGCTTTTTTAGTAGTTTTGCTTCTTATAAAAAGCCAATTGTATCGCCGAATAAGTTAACCCTTTCGATTGTCGATACGCCCAACCAATCTGTATAACTTACTAATTTCTATGAAAAACCTACGGCTCCCCTCGCGCTTGTTGATGCTGACGGGTGCACTGGCAGTAGCTACAGCTGGCACTTCGGAGACAGCATTGGCTCAGACAATGGCCAGACGTACGACAGCGACCCCGTCAGTGGCTGCTCCTCTTGCCCTGAATCGGGTGCTGGTTTTCTCAAAAACCAAAGGATTCCGGCATTCGTCGATTCCGGCAGGGAAAATGGCCATTATGAAACTCGGCAAAGAAAATGGCTTTGCTGTCGACACCACCGAAGATGCAGGCAAGTTCACCGAAGCCAACCTCAAGCAATACGGCGCGGTAATCTGGCTCAGCACGACCGGCAACGTACTGGACGACGCGCAACAGGCTGCTTTTGAGCGATATATCCAGGCGGGCGGTGGCTACGTGGGGATTCACGCGGCTGCCGATACCGAGTACGATTGGCCGTGGTACAATAAACTGGTGGGGGCGTATTTCCTGCACCATCCCAAGCAGCAAAATGCCGAAATCGAAATTGTTGATAAAAGCCACCCCTCAACCAAAATGCTGCCCGACCGCTGGAAACGTTGGGATGAGTGGTACAGTTACAAAAGCATTCAGACTGACCTGAAAGTGCTGGGCAAACTGGATGAGAAAACCTACGAAGGCGGTAAAAACGGCGATAACCACCCCTTTATCTGGCATCATGAAGTTGATGGCGGAAAAGCGTTTTATACCGGTGGCGGCCATACCGACGAGTCCTATACCGACGCCATGTTTTTGCAGCACATTCTCGGCGGCATCAAATCGGTGATGGCGACCAGCCTGAAATTCGGTCAGGCCAAAACCAAGCCTTATCCCGAAGAAAACCGCTTTGAACAACAGGTCCTGATTGCAGGCATGGACGAGCCAACTGAACTGGCCGTCCTCGACAACGGGAAGGTGCTCTACACACAGCGAAAAGGTGAACTAAGGGTCTATGACCCGAAAAAAAAAACGGTAAAGACGGTCGCTAACTTTCCGGTATTTACCAAGTTCGAGTACGGTTTGATGGGCTTGAACATCGACCCGAATTTCAAGCAGAATAAGTGGATTTACGTTTTTTATTCGCCTGTAACGGGCAAAACTGTGGCCGATACGGCGCAGCATCTGTCGCGCTTTGTTTATGACGACGTAAAAGACACCGTTCTGCTGAATACCGAAAAAGTATTACTAACCATTCCGGTGAAGCGCGACGGCTGCTGCCATACGGGTGGTTCGATTGCCTGGGATAAAAAAGGAAATCTCTATCTCTCGACCGGCGACGATACGAACCCGTTCAATTCCAACGGTTATGCACCAATCGACGAGCGTCCTGGACGTAGCGGCTGGGACGCTCGTTTGACGTCCAGTAATACTAATGACCTGCGGGGAAAAATCATTCGGATTCACCCCGAAGCCGACGGTACGTACACGATTCCCGAAGGAAACCTGTTTCCGAAAGGCAATCCGAAAGCCCGGCCTGAAATCTACGTAATGGGCAACCGGAACCCTTACCGAATTTCAGTCGACCAACGTACCGGTTTTCTGTATTGGGGTGAAGTTGGTCCTGATGCCGGCGAAAACAGCGATAAATACGGCCCACGCGGTCACGATGAGATCAACCAGGCGCGTCAGGCGGGGTATTATGGGTGGCCGCTTTTTGTAGCTGACAACCGGCCGTATCACACACGTACGTTTGCCGATAGCACCACGGGAGCCCTCTTCGATCCGATGAAGCCGATCAACGATTCGCCGAACAATACGGGTTTGCGCGAATTGCCTCCCGCCCAAAAAGCGTTCATTTACTATCCTTATGCTGATTCGCCCGAGTTTGGCGAAATCGTGGGCAAGGGCGGACGTAACGGAATGGGTGGCCCGGTTTATTACTACGATGATTATCCAGAAACGCCGGTCAAATTTCCTCGCCATTACGACGGCAAATTCTTCGCGTACGACTGGATTCGCGACTGGATTCACCCGGTTACGATGAAAGAAAACGGTGATTTCGTGAAGATGGAAACCTTCATGCCGAACACGAAATTCTCGCACGTTATCGACATGCAATTCGCCAATGACGGGTCTCTTTATACAATTGAATACGGTCAGAAGTGGTTTGGTGCCAACACCGACGCTCGTTTGTCGCACATTACGTATAACGCCGGAAACCGCAAGCCGGTAGCCGTGGCCAGTGCCAATAAAATGGTAGGAGCTGCCCCGCTGACTGTGAAATTCGACGGAAAAGAATCGGTTGACTACGATGGCGACGTACTGAAATACGAATGGTCGTTTGGGAAAGCCATGCCGAAACAAACTTCAGCTTCGCCTACCGTTACGTTCAGCAAACCCGGCGTATATCCTGCTACGTTAAAAGTGACTGATGCCGCCGGGAACGTAGCAACGAAAACGATGGATATCAAAGTCGGTAACGACGAGCCGAAAGTGGAAGTGACAGTGGCCGGAAACAAGACGTTTTATTTCCCGAATAAACCCGTTAAGTACTCCGTGAAGGTGATGGACAAAGAAGATGGTACGTTGCAGAAAGGTATCAGCCCCGACGACGTAACGATGACCATCGACTACCTCGAAGGGTTCGATAAAACGATGTTGGCGCAGGGTCACCAGGCGAATACTGGTTTCTCGACTGGCAAACGTCTGATTGATTTAAGCGACTGCAAAGCCTGCCACACCGTCGATCAGAAGTCGATTGGACCTGCTTACATGGACGTAGCGAAAAAGTATAAAGGCACTGGTTCAGAGAGCAAACTGATTCGTAAAATCATTACGGGTGGTGGCGGTGTCTGGGGAGAACAGGCCATGAGTGCCCACCCACAGTTGAAAGAAAGCGAAGTGGCTGACATGGTTAGCTACATCCTGTCGCTGGCCGACAGTAAAGCCGCCAATCGGAAGCCGATAGCTGGTGATTATGTACCGGCAGAGCAGAAAAAAGATGGCTCTTACATCCTGACCGCTACCTATACCGACAAAGGAAATGGCGTGATTGGCCCTCTGACGGGTTCTACGTCGCTCGCGCTACGTTCGCCTTCGGTAAAAGCGATTTCTGCCGATATGAAGCAGGACATTTTCCAGTACGATATTCCTAAAATGGGTCCTGCGGCTGTTGGCATAAAATCAGGAAGTTACATAGCTTTCAAAGACATCGACATGACGGGTATCGAGCAGATTTCCCCGACGGTTTTTGCGTCTACCTCACAAACGGCTGGTGGTAAGCTGGAAGCACGTATCAACTCGCCAACGGGTCCGCTGATTGGTGAAGCAGAAGTGAAGCAGGGAACCATGGGGCCTGTGAATATACCGATTCGACAGCCAGTTCAGGGCATGCAAAAGCTCTATCTTGTCTTTGTTAACCCTAATGCTGGTCAGAATGCTTTGTTTGCTGTCGACAAGATTCAATTTACGAATCAAGGCATGTAACTCAGCGACGTACTACGTAGTAAAATCAATCGCCCGACTATCACTGATGGTCGGGCGATTGATTTTACTACGTAGTACGTTCAACAGCTAGACTTCTTCAAACTTTACATTAGCCACAAGCAACAGGCGAAGCTCCGTAAGCTTTTTATACATGAGATCAACAGGTGCTAGTCCATAAAAATCAGCTATCTGCTCAATTCGTTCTATATCCAGGCGAGTTTCTCCCCGTTCCAGCTTACTATAAGCAAACTGAGTTATCCCTAATTTGTCAGCTACGTCATGCTGTCGGTAACCAACAAATTCACGGAGCTTACGGATTCGTTGCGGTAAGTTATTCATAGTAGGGATCAAGAATATATTGAGAGCCCTCATAAGACTGAAATAACGGAATAAGTCACTGCTAAGCCGTATAGTATACATGATTTTTTACTTATATACCTTTAACTGGTAAACTAATAGTCGAAAAAGGACTATTGATAGAAACATTTGGAATAGGTATAGTCTTGCGGTTAGGAAAATTTTGCGCCAGCCATGCAGATCAAACTTTGGGTTATATTATTGAATATAAATATATAAGTGGTCGTTGGACTATGCCCCTGAGGGATCTTGACGTAGAGGCAGCACTTCCGGATCGTATTAAGAGAGCGAAGCAATCATCAAAAAGTGATGGATGTAAAACATTTAAAGCTATGTGGGACAGACAAAATAACGATACTCATAAAGAACAGAGTGCTTTCATTACGGATAAAGGTATATTTTGGCTACCTGATAATGAGAATGATATAAATCATGCTTATAGTGGTCCTACCACTGATTATGGCGGTGAACCAGGTAAACAGTGGTTTGTATTAAACGGTGTAGTTTATTACATTCTGGCCAACATTCACACTCATCCTACAGGACCTCAATGGGAGGACTCTCCTTCAAATGCTGATTTAAACTTTGCTAAAAATTGGAAAATACCTGGTTACGTGATTTCAGATGGTGGGATATATAAAGTAAACGCGAATGGTCAAAATTTGGGTATTATCGATTACAATTATGGGAATATATTTAATTGTGATCTAGACCAAAATATAGTCGAAGAATTGCGATGAAACATACTTTAAAATTCACTACTTGGGCCGTTTTGATAATGCTGACTTTACCCGACGTAGATGCACAGCAACCAAAGCAAGCAATAACTAACAAAGATTGCACTAAGCCGCTGTTTCTCGAAAACCGTGCCTTATCAGACAGCATTCGAGAATATCTGAAATATGTTGGCACCTACGAAATACCCATAATAGCGATGCAAACTTCAGGCGATACGACGCATTATTTTGTTAGTGCTTTTTTGGCAACATACATGATTAAAAAGAATCCCCCAATTGCTATTGTAATAGTTAATAACCGAGAAACATTGCTTTATGAAAGTAAAGAGTCAATCGCTAAAACCGCGCCAGCATGTTATAATTACGTATTGAAAAAATACAGTTACCTATTAAAGGTAGACAAAGTAAATCGAAAAGAAGGGCGACCACCTTCTTACGAAAACAAAGGGTTTAATTATGATCCAATAATGGGTGAAATATTAATTACAAAAGAGGGCCGAATATTTACTAAACATGCTAGCAAAATTCCATTTATTAAGTACGATTGAGATTACTGAGGATAAAGTATTAATTGGGCAATACACAGTTTGGTAAATAAGCTTCTTTTTGATGCTGTGCGTAAACAATATCCAAGCTTAATCAGCGGTTCGATTAGATGTCTTTGAAGCGGATGACTCCATAACCTTGCTTAGATCCGTATAACAGCTGTAATGAAATCGCCCCGACCAGCGCTGGTCGGGGCGATTTCATTACAAATAGCTCCTATTTATGCAATTAGATGACCGTTTAAGCAGAAAACAAATAATGTAATTTTACTTTTTTTCTTATTTGCTACGTTATCAGGCGTTTTAGCTACCGAAGCTAGCCTATTTAAAACACGTAGTGGTTATGAAAAGCACTTTTCTCATTTTCATCATTTTGAGTTTATGCCTCGCGCATAAAAGCCAGTCACAGAACCCGGTCAATGGCACGGGTAGCATTACGTCTGGCGGGCGGACACGTACGTTCGCTTATCACTTGCCTACTACGTCTCCTGCAACGAATCTCCCACTTGTGATTGCGTTTCATGGCGATGGCGGAACGGGGGCTGGTTTGCAGGGATACGCGGGTCTGGACAACGTGGCAAATACCCAGAATTTTATCGTCGTCTATCCGAATGCCGTAACTGTCGGCGGGGGTATTCAATTCAATAAGTACGCTGATACGTCGCCAGGATTTGGCTCGGCAGGCGATAGTAACGGCCCTAATCCAATTGACCCCAATGCGCCGGATGACGTATTACTCACCTCCGATTTAATCGATTATTTCGCGCAGACGTATCAGATCAATCGCAGCCGCGTGTATGCCACCGGGCATTCGGGCGGAGGATTTATGTGCTATTTTCTCAGCATGGCACTGCCCAATAAAATTGCCGCCATTGCGCCGGTAGCTGCCAGTTTATGGGCTAATCAAACGTATCAGACCAACTATTTCACGGCAGGTAACTACACGCCAATTCCGGTGATGCACATTCACAGTGCGGGCGACCCTACTGTTACGCCACCTATTCAACCTTACCCAAAAACGCCCGCTTATGTCTGGCCGATATCGACCTACGCGGGGTTGGGTTGCAACAACTGGAATTCGTACACAACTACTGCCCTTAATCCGAATGTAGACTCATTAACCTTCTGTAGTTCAGGCAAAAAAGCTGTGTTTGTTATAACGAAAGATGCGACGCACGGCTGGCCATCGGCGTTCAACGCAGCGCAAACCATCTGGAATTTCTTTAAAACGCAGCAATTACCGGCAGCGCCAGTTTCTTCAGATTTCGGTAATCACCTGAAAATTGACCAGTTTGGTTATTTGCCATTGGCGAAAAAAATTGCTGTTATCAGTAGTCCACAAACGGGATACAACGCGAGTGATACGTTTACACCATCCACTACGTATCAACTCCGAAACGCCACTAATGACGCCGTCGTTTTTCAGGGAACGCCTGTCGCCTGGAATAGCGGAGCCACACATGCGCAATCGGGAGATAAAGTCTGGTGGTTCGATTTTTCGTCGGTGCAGACGCCCGGTACGTACTACGTTTATGATGTTGGAAAAGATAAAAAATCGTACCCGTTTTCGATAAACAACACTGTTTATCAGGACGTTTTGAAACAGGCTACCCGGGTTTTCTACTACCAGCGCAGCGGCTTTGCCAAGCAAACGCCTTACGCCGAAAGCCCCTGGACTGATGGCGCAGCGTTTCTCGGAACTCAGCAGGACACCGACTGCCGGTTGGTGAGTAATACGTCGGCTGCTACGTCGAAAGACCTGCGCGGTGGCTGGTTCGACGCGGGTGACTACAACAAATACGTTCCCTTTACCTACGGGCCGCTGGTCGATATGCTGCTGTCGTATCAGGAAAATCCGACGGTCTGGACCGACGATTTCAACATTCCTGAATCGGGCAACGGTGTTCCTGACTTATTGGACGAAGTGAAATGGGAACTCGACTGGTTGCTCCGGATGCAACAGGCCAATGGCTCATTGCTGCATAAGGTATCGGTAACAGACTTCAGTGCTACGTCGCCACCGAGTGCCGATACGAATTTTCGCCGGTACGGAGCGGCTAGCACGGATGCTACGGCTACCGGGGCTGCCGTGTTTGCGCTGGCTGCGATTCAGTTTAAATCGCTCAGCAATCCCACGATGCAGGCTTTCGGTAATACGTTGCAAACGGCGGCTATAAACGCATATAACTGGGCAAATAGCAATCCGTCAGTAATTTTCAATAACTCAGGTTTCTCAAGTGCAGCCGCTGTTGGCGCCGATCATGACCGGATCTCCCGGCGAGTGGCTGCAGCCGCCTTTTTGTACGTATTGACCGGAAATGCTACGTATAAAACGTATTTTGATGCGAACTATAACCAGGTTCACCTCATTCAATGGAGCTTTGCATACCCGTTCGAAGCTACGTATCAGGATGCGCTGCTGTATTATACCAAAGCGCCGGGAGCTACTACGTCTGTTAAAAACAATATCCTGTCAACGTATGCGAACAACCTGAAAACTGGTAACTCAGATAACCTGCCTTCCTACCTGAATCAGTCGGATGCGTATCGGGCGTTCCTGAAAAACGACAATTATACCTGGGGCAGCAACGAAACAAAAGCGCATCAGGGCAACATGTTTTTCAGCATGAACGTCTACAATCAGGATACTACCAACAAAACAAATTATCGTGATGCCGCTTTGGGCTTTGTGCATTATCTGCATGGTGTCAACCCGACATCTTACAGCTATCTGACCAATATGGAAGAGCATGGCGGAGAGTTTACGGCCCCCACCATGTATCATTCCTGGTTTGCCGATGGAACGGTGTTCGATACGAATCCCCCACCGGGTTATGTGATGGGCGGAGCCAATCCGACTTACACAAACGATGCGGGTATTATTATTTCCCCTCCTCAGAATCAGCCCATTCAGAAATCGTATAAAGCCTGGAATACGAGCTATCCCGAAAATTCGTGGCAAATCAACGAACCGGCCATCTACACACAGGGCGCATACATTCGGCTGCTCTCGCAAGCTATGAAGTATATCGACGTAGCACCTTGTGGTACCGAAGTAATGGCCAGCGTAAAATCAGGCAGTTGGAACGACCCAACGACCTGGGCCTGTGGACGCGTTCCGACTAATACTGAGAACGTACTGATTCAGTCAGGGCACAACGTAACGATTAATGCAGTGACTGTCAACGCCAAAAAACTGGATCTAAGAGGAAAAATCAACTACGTGAATGGCGGCAAATTGCAGTTGGCAAACTAACTCAGGAGAATTATGAATAGTTAATTTTTTATCATGCTGACGCAGGAAGCATCTTAGTGTATCCTAACATTATAGTGAGGAAACCTTAAGATGCTTCCTGCGTCAGCATGACAAAATATTCATCCGACATTTTTAGATACTCACTCTATGCCTGATACATTTTCAACGGCAATTCAAATAAATGCAAGTCCGGCAGAAGTATGGGCTGCGCTAACAAATCCTGAACGGATGACGCAATGGATGGGCGAGCCAGAAATGAACATTAACGTATTGTCTAACTGGCAAGTCAATACGCCAGTTATCATTCGCGGTTTTCACCATGTGGCCTTTGAAAATAAGGGTGTTGTACTTCAAAACGACAACGAGAAAACCTTACGTTATACCCAATTGAGTTCGGTGTCCCGGCTACCGGATAAGCCAGAAAATTACTCCATTTTTGAATTTAGTTTAACCCCAATTGATGAGCAAACCCTGTTGACACTTCACATCGAAGGTTTTCCGACAGAAACCATACGTAAACACCTGGAATTTTATTGGAAAACGACAATGACACTGCTACAAGCAAGTGTAGAAGCGATTAACGTATCAGACGCGGCATAGTCAACGCAACGTATCGGAATCAATCAATCACGCCGGTTTCTTCCCAGCGTTTGAGCCAGTCTTTCTTGATTCCGTGTATCTGCGAGAAGAATTGATAAATAACCAGCATATCTCGCTGATAATCACCCGTTACGTATAGCGGTTCGCTGAAAATAACCTGTTTGCGGGGCCAGTCGAAGCCAGTCAGGATTAGCGGTACGTTGGCTTTAAGGGCGATGTAATAAAAACCCGTTTTGAGTTTGGCCACGTTGCTACGTGTTCCTTCGGGCGCGATGCAGATGTGGAGACGTTCATTCTGGTTGAAGATATTTACGGTGGTATCAACCAGATTATGCGACTTATCGCGGTAGACGGGTTTACCACCTGTAGCCCGGAAAAACCAGCCTGCATACCACGTAAATAACGAGCTTTTGGCAAGGTATTGAATCCAGACTCTTGTAGCCGCCCGGGTCCCAAGCCCAATCAGGAAATCCCAGTTGGTTGAGTGTGGAGCTACCACCCAAATCGCTTTGGGAACCTGGGGAACGGGATTGACCAATCGCCACCCGGCAATGTGAAATAACCAGCGGAGAATGGCGCTGAGCATACGCGTTCGGTCGTTGGTGCTACGTATCCGAGCAATTATGTTCCCGGACACGTAGCACTGAATTAGTACTTCCGATCGTTGCGCTCCAGCCAACGGCCCGTAATAAACGAAGCGGTCAGTAGCACAACGTAGAAGAGAATGGTTAACGGAGTCGATAAATCCATGTCAGTATTCAGTTGAATTCAGAGGCAAAAGTAAGGAGAAAAAGTTGATAGTAGTAAGGATTTGATAGGCTCTGGCTGTCGGGTCCAGACTATAACACTCCTTTCGTACTCGGCAAATTATCGAGTTCTTTTATGTTACGGTGAACGGCCATTTTAATGGATTTAGCAAATGCCTTGAAAATGGCTTCGATTTTATGATGCTCATTTTCACCTTCAACCTTGATATTCAGGTTACAGAGTGCTGTATCGGAAAACGATTTGAAGAAATGTAAAAACATTTCGGTCGGCATATCGCCGATTTTCTCACGCTTGAATTCGGCATCCCAAACTAGCCAGGGGCGTCCTGAAAAATCAATACCGACCTGCGCCAGCGCTTCATCCATCGGTAGTAAAAACCCGTACCGACTGATGCCGCGCTTATCGCCAAGGGCGCGTCGGTACGCTTCGCCGAGAGCAAGCGCCGTGTCCTCAATCGTGTGGTGCTCGTCAATATGCAGATCACCGTTGACCCGAATCGACAAATCGGCTCCCGAATGTTTGGCAAGCTGATCGAGCATATGGTCGAAGAAACCGAGCCCTGTATGTATATCGGCTTTCCCTTGTCCGTCAAGATTTAGCTCGACTTTAATCTGGGTTTCTTTGGTGTTACGTTCTACCGTGGCCGTTCGGGCGGGAAGGCGCAGAAATTCGTAAATCTTGTTCCAGTTGTCAGTCGTAAACGCGATGGCGTTACGTAGCTCGTCGGTCATGCCGCCGATATCGGCTGTTTGCACGGTTGCCAGGCCATTGGGCGGTAGGAAAAGAATTGCTTTTGCGCCGAGGTTTATCGCTAATTGTACGTCGGTCAGGCGGTCGCCGATAACGTAGCTGTTAACTAGATCGTAGTTTCCATTGAAATACTCCGTCAGCATACCGATACCCGGTTTACGCGTAGGGGCGTTGTCACGCGGGAAATGTCGGTCGATGTGTACCGCTTCGAAATGAATGTTTTCGCCAGCGAAGGTATTCATCATCTTATTGTGGGCGGGCCAGAACGTATCTTCCGGAAATGAAGCTGTTCCTAACCCGTCCTGATTCGTCACCATCGCCAGACCGAAGTCGGTTTCCTCGGCAATTTTACGTAATGCCGAAATGACGTTAGGGATATAATCGAGTTTAGCTAACGAATCGACCTGCTGGTCGGGCTGGGGTTCAACGATGAGGGTGCCGTCGCGGTCGATAAACAGAATTTTTTGCATAATAGTGGGTAATGAGCCGACAAAGATAGTATTCCCATGTGTTTCCCGCGAAAATGTACTATGTTTGCATACTAGCTATTCATACCGTTCTATATACGCATCCGTACCGATTGCCTTATACCTTCCTTGTAACTATTGTAGTAATTTTTATACGTAGCCCCAAAAACTTGTACACTGATTTTCTTAAAAAGTAATTCAGCCTCTATCAACCTAATCCATAATACAGGAAATTGCGAACACATTCTCATACACTTTCTTATATTAAGTAAAACATGCCAGCAGAATCCAGACTAACCCGTATTGGGGTTTTCTATGACGGTAATTATTTTCTACACGTAAGTAACTACTACAATTATTCCCACGAACGACGCAGCCGCATCAGTATTTCGGGTTTACATGCTTTTATCCGGCGTCAGGTAGCCGACGAAGAAGGCGTTAACGAACGGTTATGTCAGATTGTCGATGCCCATTATTTTCGGGGTCGTCTGAATGCACACGAAGCTAATCAACGTGGTAATCAACTATTTTACGACCGCCTTTTCGACGATATTCTGATGTCGGAAGGCGTAGTTACACACTATTTACCCGTTAAAACGTATCAGGGATACCGGCAGGAAAAAGGTATCGACGTTTGGCTGGCACTGGAAGCCTTCGAACTGGCACAGTATAAAAAATTCGACGTAGTGGTACTCATTACGTCCGATGGCGACTACGTACCGTTGATTCGCAAACTCAATACGTTAGGTTCACGCATTATGGTGCTGAGCTGGGATTTTGAATTCCTGAATGAGCAGGGCGAAAAACAGGTGACCCGTACCTCGCAGGATTTGCTCGAAGAAGTTTCCTACCCCGTTGGTATGCATGGCATTATCGATGACCGAAGCCGACGTAACGACGTGATTATTCAAAATCTGTTTGTAAAACCCCAACCAACCCGCACATTCTCAGCTTCAGCCACTAATGGCAGCAGCTATGGAAACGGTAATGGTAACGGTGGAACTTACGTGAATGGTTTTAGCGATACGTATGACGAGTATTCTTCCGATGAGCCTAATTACAACGTCGCCGACGTAGAAGGGGCCGAAGGGCGCAAAATCAGTACGATACGTAGCTTGAAAACCGGTTATGGCTTCGTGAATTATCCCCCGAATAACCTGTTTTTTCATTATACAAGCCTCATTGATACGGACTTCAACGAATTACAGGTCGACGATAACGTTGAGTTTTCCATCGGTCAGAATGCCGAAGGCAAGGATATTGCCATCGATGTGCGGCTGTTGCACGGCGCATGATACGTAGCGTCCGCGTTCCTGTCGAAAATCCGCTGGCCTGGCGCTGGCAGGCAGTCGACTGGGCTATGACGTATCAACCACAGGGCACCAGTTTTGTGGCGTTGCTAAACAACAATGAGCTTCCTTATCCAAATGACCCGTTTCCCAATCGATTATTTATCGGTGCGAAACGGGTTGTTTCGTTTACCGGCTCGGATTCGCTAACTGAGTTATATCAGGCCCACGCCGAACGTCCCTCCTATCTGGTTGGCTTTCTGAGTTACGATCTAAAAAATCAGTTGGAACCGCTCAGCAGCCGCAACCCCAACCGAACAGGTTTCCCGGATATCTATTTCGCTGAACCAGAATGGATTATTGACTTTGAGGAACGTAGTATTCTCATTCAGAGCCATGGCGATCCAACCGAACTGCTGCATCACATTGAAACCCACGTAGCAGCGGAGTCACCATCTGCTGAGCCTTGCTACGTCCAGTGCCGCGTAACGCCCGACGAATACCAGGCTACCGTTCGGCGGATTCAGCAGCACATCCGGGCGGGCGATGTGTATGAATTGAATTATTGCATTGAGTTTTTTGCCCAGAAGGAACGTAGTGATACTCGTCCGTTCAATCCATTGGCAACGTATCAGGCGCTCAACGAACGTTCGCCGATGCCTTTTTCAAACTTCCTGAAGATCGATAATCACTACGTTATGGGTGCCTCACCCGAGCGGTTCCTGAAAAAAGAAGGCCAAACTATCCTCTCTCAGCCCATTAAAGGTACCATCCGGCGTGGGCAAACGCCCGAAGAAGACCTTCTGCTACGTAGCCAGCTTCTTCAATCTGAAAAGGAACGGGCTGAAAATCTGATGATTGTTGATCTGGTACGTAACGATTTGGCCCGCTCGGCTCAAACCGGCTCGGTTCAGGTCGATGAACTGTTCGGGATTTACGGGTTCCGGCAGGTGTATCAAATGATCTCGACGGTTTCTGCTACGTTACGTCCCGGCGTTTTCTGGATGGATGCGCTACGTAACGCGTTCCCGATGGGAAGCATGACCGGCGCTCCCAAAATCCGGTCTATGCAACTGATTGATGAACTGGAAGTTAGTCGACGGGGTGTTTACTCAGGAGCCATTGGTTACGTAACGCCCGCTGGTGATTTCGATTTTAGCGTGGTTATCCGGACATTACTCTATAACGCACAGAATCAGTACCTATCTTTCTCCGTCGGCAGTGCCATCACCTACGACTCCGACCCTGTTCAGGAATGGGAAGAATGCCTATTGAAAGCCAAAGCGATTCGGGAAGTGTTGGAGGGTAGTCGATAGCTTTTAGTCATCAGCCGATAGTCATTAGTAAAAGACATTTGAGCGACAGCTAACGACTGACTACTAATGACTATCGACTGATGACTAAAAATTCTCCACTCCACTTTGTGGAATTCTCATAATTTTCTTCTCTTATAATATGAGTCATGCAACATCTGTCTGTAAAAATGGCTCATTGTGAAGGCAATAGACCGTTTACGAAATTAGCTACTATAAATTTAGTTAAAAATCGTTAACGAGATATATAGTTTGTGTGCTGTTCATATAGCTTTGTACGATCGCTCTTTTTTCTTAAACGCTTCCCATGAAGAACCTCTTCCTGCTGACCTTGCTGTGTCTGCTATCGACCTCGCTCTATGCCCAAAACCCGGGCAGTCCTACACGTTTTACGCTTCAGGGTCGCGCTGTCGATACGTCGGCGGCACCACTCCCGTCCTCAACGGTCATGCTCTTGAGTCCGAAAGATTCGTCCATGGTAAATTTCACCCGTGCTACTGACAAAGGGGCTTTCACGTTTAAAAATCTCCGACCGGGGACCTATCTGTTGAAAATTTCTTTCGTCGGCTATATCCCTTTTAATCAGATGGTTAAAACGGAAAGCAACTCCGTTATCGATCTGGGTGATTTGAAAATGAAGCCCATTACCAAAGAACTGTTTGAAGTGGTCGTAAAAACGGCACGGGCACCGCTCACGATCAAAGGCGATACCATTGAGTACAATGCGGCTTCGTTTAAAGTACCGCCGGGCTCAACAGTTGAAGATTTGCTACGTAAACTACCCGGTGTTCAGGTTGATCAGGATGGGAATATTCGGGCACAGGGCCAGGAAGTGAAAAAAGTGACGGTCGATGGTAAGAGTTTTTTTGGCAACGATCCGAAGCTGGCAACCAAAAATTTACAGGCCGATGCAATTACGAAAGTTCAGGTTTACAATGACAAAACGGAGCAGGCAAAACTCACAGGCGTTGAAGATGGTAAGAAAGAGAAAACGGTTAACCTGGAGTTAAAAGAAGAATTTAAAAAAGGTGGTTTCGGGAAAATAACCGCTGGTGTTGGACCTGCTTCCAACGACATAGCCCCACGCGCCGAAATCAAGGGGAACTACAACAAATTCAACTCGAAACAACAGTTTTCCCTTGTCGGATTAGGAAATAACACGAATCAGCAGGGCATTTCCTGGAATGATTATCAGGACTTTAGAGGTAGTAACTCCTTCAACTGGAACGATAATGCCGATTTCGGTTTTAGCAGCGGGAACCGTTTTATTTCGTTCGGTGATGATGAAGAAACCTTGGGAATTCCAGTAAATGGCGGTAGTGGCCGGGGTTTCTCGAACAACGCTGCGGGTGGGGCTAACTACAACTACGACACCAAGAAAACCAAACTCAGCACCAGCTACTACTACAACCAGACCCGGCTCGAACTTAACTCGCTCCGTAACCGGAAAAACTTCCTGGAGTCAGGCTCGTTCCGCACGGAAGAAAATAGCAACCAGATAAATTTTAACGGAAACCACCGCGTCAGTATTCGGTTTGAGAAGCAGCTCGACTCGCTCAATACGTTGGTTTTCCTGAACAACAGCCGGCTTGGTAGTGGCAATTCCAACGTTGGCACCCGGCAGGATCTCCTCAGAATTGCCTCGCTTACGGAAACGCTTTCGACACGTAACACCACCAACAACCTCAGCAATACGAACCAGTTCGGCTCGGCTAACTCGCTTATTTATCGGCTGAAATTCAAGAAGAAAGGTCGCTCGTTTGCCGCCAGCGCTACATATCAGATCAATACCAACGATGGGGATTTGGCACTTCGGGCACGTAACGAATTCTTTCAGGCCACCAATATCAACGACCAGCTTCGTATCATTCGTCAGGACCAGAATACCAACAGCCTACGTAACGAATACCGGGCTAGTTTGCTGTACATCGAACCGTTTGCGAAGAAATTCTTCTGGGAAAGCTTCTACAATTTTAGCCTCCGTTACGACGAAGTCGATCGGAACGTATTGAACGTGGGTGAAGTCGGTGGGGGTACACGTAACGACTCGCTGAGTCGCTATTACAAAAACAATTACACGTTCAACCGGCTGGGTAGCAGCATCCGCTATTCCTACAAGGGACTGAATTTGTCGGCGGGTGCTGCTGGTCAGCAGTTTACGCTCGATGGTCAGTACGCTTCGGATCAAACTTCGCGCACGTTCAATACCATCAACCGGACGTTTACAACGCTGATACCGAACGTATCACTTAATTACGACATGAAAAATAACCGCTATCTCTATGGCGGTTACGACGTGAACGTACGGATTCCGTCTTCGCGCGATATACAGCCGATTATCAATAACACTAACCCGCTGTTTATCAATGAAGGGAATCCGACTTTATTGCCGCAACTCGGGCACAACATGAACGCCGGTTTTAGTTATTTTAACCCAGCTAGTTTCACGAATCTGTTCGTAAATCTCTACGGAACGTACTACGTCAACCAGATTGTTTATAGCCAGTCTGTTGACCCACAGACGTTAATCACTACTACTAGACCGGAGAATTTACAGGGTGGCAAAAACCTCGGTTCGTATATGAGTTTTGGGTTTCCGCTGAAGAAAACAAAGGCGACCCTGAACCTGAATACGCAGTTGAATTTTGGGAATAACCCGACCAATATCAACGGTATCAGGAACGAAACCAATAATGAGAATTACACACTTGGTGCGCGTCTCGAACTGACTCCTACCGACTGGCTTACTTTTTATGGAAACGCCAGCATTGGCCGGACGAACACGCGTTATTCGATCAACTCAGGTCAAAATCAGTCTATTGTGAACAATACGTACAATGGCGATTTAACACTCAAACTGCCGGGCGGTATCTACGCCAATACGACAATGAACTATCGCGTTTACCAGAACGATCGCTTCGGTTTCGACCAGCGCATTCCGATCTGGAACGCTTCCGTGTATCGGATTGTGGGCAAAGCGAAAAAAGCCGAAATTCGACTATCGGGCGTCGATATGCTGAATCGCAACCTGAACGTATCGCAGTATGCCGGACAGAACTATGTGCAGGAAGAGCGCATACAGACGCTGGCTCGGTATTTTATGCTTAGTTTCACGTACAATATGCGCGGGGTGCAGGCCAAAATGCGCCGGGATGGAGGATATTAATTGCAACCTTGTTTAGCCTTTTTGTCATTCTTCCTTCGCGGGAATGACAAAAAGATGTTTAATGAAACCCTGAAACAAAAACACATGAAACCTTACTTGATTGGATTATTTCTTCTGTTAAGTACTGCCTCGTGGGCGCAAAACACCGAGGGCGTCATTACGTACGAGCGCAAAACGTATTGGACTAAACTCATTACCCGATTGACTTATCTGAGCCAGGAACAAAAAGATCGGGCCGCCCAGACCTGGAAGAACGATGATGAGTCCAAAGAAAAGATGACGTTAACCTTTACAGAAAATGAGAGCCTATACACCTACGCTGGGCAGGGAGAAACCGAAGACGGTCGGTATTCCTGGCGCAATTCCGAACTGGTACTTTATCGAAATTTTGCAAAAGATCAAAAAATCGACCTGATAGAAATGTTGGGGAAAACCTACATTGTTGAGGACTCGCTACGTACTCCAACCTGGAAAATCGGCAATCAGATTAAAGACATTGCTGGTTATGTGTGCATGAAGGCCGAAACCGAAGATCCGATCAAAAAACAAAAAATTACGGCCTGGTTTGCGCAGGATATTCCAGTATCAGCGGGGCCGGAGCGCTATAATGGCTTACCCGGTGCAATTCTGGAACTTAGTCTCAACGACGACGTAGTGATCGAAGCGACCAAGGTAACACTCAAAAAAGTGACACCTGAAGAGCTTAAACTCCCTAAAATGAAGGGCAAGAAAATCAATGATGCGGCCTACGATACGCTCATTAAACAGCACATTGCAGAAAGTATGACCGCTCACCGCAACCCATATTGGGCACTACGTTATTAATAAGTTATAGCGCGGCCGACCGGCCGCGCTACTATTCATTACCAATACGTATCGGCGTCAGATGAGCAAATTCATCTTCGGTGAATAAGCGAGAACGTATCAGGAAACGCACACCAAGTGGAATTTCAAGCGAAAAACTGGCCCCGCGTCCGGGTGTTACGTCTATAGTTAAATGCGTGTGCTTCCAGTACTCGAACTGATCTCCCGACATCCAGAAATCACAGCTGTCAATCTGCCCCAGCCACACATCCGACGAGCCAATGATAAAGTCGCCCTGCGCGTAACACATGGGCGACGACCCGTCGCAGCAACCGCCACTCTGATGAAACATCAGCGGTCCGTTCTCGGCACGAAGTTTCTCAATAACCTCCAGGGCGGCAGGCGTTACGTCGACTCGAGAAATGGTTTCAGTTATCATAATCAGTGGGTTAATGAATAAAAGCAAATAAGGGAGGAAAGCAACATTTTACGGTTACCTCCTCCCCTCACCTTCGCTGTCTACTTGTTAAAAGAAACCTAATTTGGTTTTGCTGTACGAAATCAGCAGGTTTTTGCTCTGTCGATAGTGATTGAGCATCATGTGGTGATTCTCCCGGCCGAAACCTGATTTTTTATAGCCACCAAACGGTGCATGCGCCGGATAGTTGTGGTAGCAGTTGACCCAAACTCGGCCCGCCTGAATCTGACGCGGAACCTGGTATAACTCATGTGCATCGCGCGTCCAGACGCCAGCGCCGAGGCCATACAACGTATCGTTTGCCATTGAAATCGCTTCATTCTGATCTTTGAACGTAGCAACCGACACCACCGGCCCGAAGATTTCCTCCTGAAAAACCCGCATTTTATTATTGCCTTTGAAAATGGTCGGCTGGATGTAATAGCCGGAGTCAAGGCCATCGCCAACCAGTCCGGCGGGTCCGCCACCCGTGAGCACTTCAGCACCTTCCTGTTTACCAATGTCGATGTATGACAGGATTTTCTCGTACTGGTCGTTGCTAGCCTGCGCTCCCATCATGGTATCCGGGTCGAGCGGATGCCCCATTTTGATGGCTTTAGTACGTTCGATAACGCGCTCAATAAACCGGTCGTAAGCGCGTTCGTGAATCAGCAAGCGCGAGGGACAAGTGCAGATTTCACCTTGGTTCAGGGCAAACATCACGGCGCCTTCTACGCATTTGTCGAAAAACTCATCGTCGGCATCCGCAATCGATTCCAGAAAAATATTGGGCGATTTGCCGCCTAACTCCATCGTAACGGGAATCAGGTTTTCCGACGCATACTGCATAATAAGTCGCCCCGTAGTGGTTTCGCCCGTAAAGGCAACTTTCGCAATCCGCTTCGACTGCGCCAGTGGTTTACCAGCTTCGGGGCCAAACCCGTTCACAATGTTCACTACGCCCGGTGGAATCAAGCCTTCCAGAATTTCCATCAGTACCAGAATTGAGGTTGGCGTTTGTTCGGCGGGTTTCATGACTACGCAGCAACCAGCCGCCAAGGCCGGGGCCAGTTTCCAGGTCGCCATCAGCAGTGGGAAATTCCAGGGAATAATCTGTCCGACAACACCAATTGGCTCTTTGATAATCATGGAAACTGTATCAGTATCCAGTTCGGCGATTGAACCTTCTTCGGCCCGGATAACGCCCGCAAAATACCGGAAGTGATCGACCACCAGCGGCAAATCGGCGGCCATCGTTTCACGAACAGCCTTGCCATTTTCAACCGTTTCGACACGCGCTAAGAATTCTAAATTCTGTTCGATACGGTCGGCAATACGGATGAGCATGTTGCTACGTTCGGTAGCCGACGTACGCGACCAACCCGTAAATGCCTTGTGAGCCGCATCGATTGCTAATTCTATATCGGCAGCTTTCGAACGGGGTACACGAGCAATCAGGCTGTCATCGACCGGCGACGTATTGTTGAAATATTCGCCACCAACCGGCGCAACCCACTTACCACCAATGTAGTTTTCGTACTGCGTTTTAAACTCTGGCCGGGGCAGAATTTTACTGGGGGCTTCCAGGACTTCCATAACTAATGCAGAAAAAAGTTAAAATTGGATTTGTCACAAAGTTTGCTGGAATTAGTCAATGGAAAGTTCAGCGATCGTATCATTCGACTGAACGATTCTATCAAAATTGACTGAATCATTTAATCGCCAGAGTAATTTGGGCAACGAATTTGTTTAAGAATGCACGTACTAATTAGGTTTAACCGGCCCCTATGTATTCCAGAGTGAATATTTACCAGATTTTACGTTTTTTTAACCAGAAACGGGCATGTAACAAATCAAACGATTTGTTCTGAAAGAGGTTATTAATTGTATTATATCAATTTTTAATTACCAATAAATACGTACATTTAGCTAGCCAAATGCTTATTTATCAGGCAATTCCTTCACAGATACCCTATGAAAAGCGGACAAATGCCCTCCTTCGATGTTTCTCGTCATTTGCAGTCGCGACGGCTGGAACAGGAGGTAGAAAACCGGACAGCCTACACTATCGACACGGCTGAACTGAATATTTACGAAACGCAACACGTAGCGGAGAAGGTTGAACTTACGTTTGGTAGTCCAGTATTGGCCAGCATGATACGTGGTAAGAAGGTGATGCATTTGCCCAATACGCCATCGTTTGATTTTCTACCCGGAGAGTCGGTCATCGTTCCGGGTGATGAGACCATGCGAATTGATTTCCCGGAAGCGCAATTGCAGAATCCGACCCAATGCCTGGCCCTGGCGATTGCTCCCGATAAAGTACGGCAGGTTACCGACCTGCTCAACGATCAAACACCGTTGGTAGATACTCCTCAGGGATGGCAATTTGGTCAGCAAAACTTCTTTCTGACCAATGATGGCCCCATTCACCAGCTCATCGCCCGCCTGATTTATATTTTCACGGAGAATAATAAGGCCAAAGACGTATTCGCTAATCTGGTATTGCAGGAACTGGTTGTCAGACTCATGCAGACGCAGGCGCGGGCGCTATTACTTAGTCCAGCTACGTCGCTGGTTAGCGTTAACCGGCTGGCACACATAGCACAGTACATCAACAAATTCCTGCACCGGAATTTGCAAATCAAGGAACTGGCCGACCAGGCGTGTATGAGTGAGCCCAATTTTTACCGCACGTTTAAGCAAACTTTCGGCCTGACACCTGTCGATTATATCAATCAACAACGTATCACCCAAGCATCGAAACTGCTACGTACCACCAACCGCTGCCTGGACGACATCAGCACGCAATGCGGTTTCAACAACCTTACGTATTTCATGAAACTCTTCCGGCGGGAAATGGGTCAGTCGCCCGCGCAGTATCGGAAACAACTCGGTACGTCGTAACGTAGTAGCGCCAGATTGGCTTTTTCATGGGTGCTGTAGAATAGTTTTGTATTTTTGGGAGACCAATATTCAATTCTGCCTACTTATGCCCTATTGCCGGTCCATTTTCTTCGGCTTCTGCTGCCTGCTGTTGTCGTTCACTTCATTCGCGCAAACTAAATCACCTTCATTTCTACAACTCAATGAGCGTCAGGCGTGTTGGGCCGATTCGGTGTTCACTAATATGAATCCTGACGACCGGATTGCCCAGTTAATTATGGTCGCTGGTTACTCCAACCGCAAACCTACTTACGAAGATTCGTTGATACGTCTGGTGCAAACCTATAAACTGGGTGGGGTGGTTATGTTTCAGGGCGGACCGGTACGTCAGGCATTGCTCACGAATCGATTACAGGCGATATCAAACGTACCGCTGCTCATTGCTATGGATGCCGAATGGGGAATAGCTATGCGGCTGGATAGTACGGTACGGTATCCGTATCAGATGACGCTGGGAGCCATTCAGGGGAACGACAGCTTAATTTACCGAATGGGCGCAAATCTGGCTCGACAGGCGCGCCGGTTGGGAATGCAAATCAATTTTGCCCCGACAGTCGATGTCAATAACAACCCGAATAATCCGGTCATCAACTTCCGCTCGTTCGGCGAGAACAAATACGACGTGGCACGAAAAGCCCTCGCGTATATGCGGGGAATGCAGGATAACCGCCTGTTAACCAGCCTTAAGCACTTCCCTGGACACGGCGATACAGGTACCGATTCGCACTATGATTTGCCTTTGATTGCCAAAAGCCGGGCGCAACTCGATTCGCTGGAGCTTTATCCGTTTCGGCAATTAATCAGCGCAGGAGCGTCGGGCGTTATGGTCGCACACCTGAGCATTCCATCGCTGGATACAACCCGAAATCGCCCGTCTACCCTCTCACCGGCTATCGTTACAAATCTGCTCAAAAACGAGTTGGGCTTTCAGGGATTGGTGTTTTCCGACGCCATGAACATGAAAGGTGTAACCAAATATTTCCCATCGGGGCAGGCTGACAAACTGGGTATTGAAGCGGGCATGGACGTACTGGAATTTACGGAGGACGTACCGGCTGCACTGGCCCAAATCAAACAATCCGTAGCCGATGGACGTATCACGCAGGCATCGTTAGATGCTCGTTGCCTGAAAGTGCTACGTGCCAAAGCATGGGCAGGTCTCGATCAGTACAAGCCAATTGTGATGGAAAATCTGGTCAACGATCTTAACTCCGTGCAAGACGATTTGCTGAATCGGAAACTCACCGAATCCAGCCTGACCGTTTTGAAAAACGATAAAAATATCCTGCCTTTGCAGCGACTCGATACGTTACGTATTGCTTCGGTAGCCATCGAAAGTGATAAGATCACCGCGTTTCAGCAAATGGCTGGCAACTACACGCAAGTCGATCATTTCAACGTAACATCGCGCACACCAGATTCAACGTTGGCAGCGGTACGTGATTCGCTCAAAAACTACAACCTGATTCTGGTTGATGTTCATTTGAATAACATCCGCCCGGCCGCTAAATATGGGATGCAGGCTAAAACAGCAGCTCTGGTTAGTGAAATGGTGTCTACCGGGAAAGCGGTCGTAACGGTATTCGGCAACGCCTACGTACTGGATAAGCTGACTTTTCCGATGGATACGGTCAAAATCAGTCGAAATATCGAAGACGCGCGAGCTATCGTAATGCCCTATCAACTAACCAATTATACCGAAGAGTTATCGGCGCAGTTGATTTTTGGCGCGATTGGCGCGTCGGGGAAATTGCCCGTAACAGTCAATCAACGATTCCGGGCGGGAGATGGCCTGCCTGTTCAGTCGATTGGGCGGCTCAAATACACCATTCCCGAAGAAGTTGGCATTGACAGCCGTTACCTGGCCCAGCAGGTCGATTCGCTGGTGAACGTCGGTCTTACCGAACATGCATTTCCAGGCTGCGTAGTGCAGATGGCCAAAGATGGCAAAGTTATTTTCCGCAAAGCGTACGGGAACCATACCTACGATGCCTCACTCGGTGCTGAACCTAAGCCCACCCAACTCGACGATTTATTTGATATGGCATCGGTCACTAAAGTCAGTACGTCGACGCCTTCGCTGATGAAACTGGTCGATGAGGGCAAGTTCAATCTGAACGGAAAAATGGCCGATTACCTGCCCAGCTTTAAAAAATCAAACAAAGCGGATCTGGTCTGGCGGGACGTATTGACGCATCAGGCCCGACTAAAAGCCTGGATTCCGTTCTGGATGGACACCAAAAACCCGGATGGTACGTGGAAATCCAAAACGTTTCAAAAAGAACGTAGCGGTCGATACCCGATTGAAGTGACCGACAGTCTGTACGAATTCCGGCGGTATCCAAAAACCATTTTCGAGCAAATCAGAGATTCTCCACTCAATCCAAAGAAAGAGTACGTTTATTCCGACCTGTCGTTCATCCTGTATCCGCAGATTGTGAAACGTATCACGGGCACTGATTTCGAAGAATACGTTAAAAGCAGTTTTTACCGCCCGTTGGGTGCTTCGACGCTTACGTTCCAACCCCGCCGGTTCTATTCGTTAAGTCAAATTGTTCCAACAGAGTACGACTCTCTATTCCGTAAAACGCTCATCTGGGGGCGCGTACACGACGAAGGTGCGGCTATGCTCGACGGTTTATCGGGTCATGCGGGTCTGTTTGGCACCGCTAATGATTTGATGAAGTTGTATGAGATGTATCGGCAGCAGGGTAGCTACGGCGGACAGCGATTCATTTCCCAGAAAACCATTGCCGAATTTACCCGTTATCAATTCCCTGAACTTGGCAACCGACGGGGATTAGGTTTCGACAAACCGTCGTTCACGTATTCAGGCAATGGTCCACGGTCGGCCACGAAAGCCAGCTATGGGCACTCTGGTTTCACTGGTACGTTCGTTTGGGTTGAACCGGATCCGGCCTATAACATCACCTACGTTTTTCTATCGAACCGGGTTTATCCAACACGTAACAACAATAAAGTCATTACGTTAAATACCCGAACCAATATCGTAGAAGCACTTTATCGGGCAACAAAGCGCGGCATTCAATGAGAGACCATCTGATTCAATTGCTGAACTACGAACTCTGGGCCAACCAGCGCGTTATCGGCGCACTCGAAACGATCAAGAACCCGCCTGCTCGAGCCATTGCGGTAATGGGGCATATTTTGTCGGCGCAGCATGTCTGGCTTGGACGTATTACCAACGATCCGGCGTTCGTGGCTATCTGGGAGGATACTCCGGTAAGTTGGATGGGTGAAATCGCCGAACGGCAGCATCGGCAGTTGGTAAGTTACGTAACGTCTCTTTCCGAAACGGACTTTTCAAAATTGATTGCCTATAATACGTCCAGAGGTGAACCCTTTGAGAATACGGTGTTTGACATTTTGACTCATACAAGCCATCATGCGGCTTACCACCGTGGACAGGTCGTGCAACTGATACGTCCAATGGTCGAAACGGCGCCGGTAACCGATTATATTTTCTGGATGCGGGAAAGTTAGATGGAGTTATAACAATACCTGACTATCAAAGACAAACTATTTTAGAAAACCAGACTGAACGTACTGCCCTGGCCTGGTGTCGACTCAGCTGTAAGCTGTCCATTGTGCAACTGCATAATTTGCCGCGATAAACTCAACCCAATACCAGAGCCTGTTTTTTTAGTAGTGTAAAAGGGAATGAAAATCTGCTCTAGTGCTTCAGGTTCTATGCCGGGGCCGTTGTCTTTTACATGGATGATCACACGCGGGCCAGCCGCTTCAGCAAGAATGTCGATACTTGGCGTTTGCCCCCTGTCCAGACTTTCTACTGCATTCTTAATCAGGTTGATTAGAACCATCTCAATCTGCGCGGCATCTGCCCGAATGGCCAGATTGGGCGATGAAACTTCGCAGGTGATCGTCGGTTTACGGGCGTTGGTTTCGGCCAGTTGAACTACGTTACGTAGCAGTGGTTCAAGGGCTACATCTGCAAAAATTGGCTGCGGAATGGTCGTAAAATTTCGGTATGCATCCACAAACTGCATCACCCCTGTTCCACGCTGTTCAATGGTCGACAGGGCATCGCGCAAATCATTCACAGACTCACTTACATACCTCGGGATTGAATGTTCTGCTTCATCCGAGGTAAAGGGTACTAAATCCGTCTCAACGATATCCCGCATGGTACCCGCCAGTGACACAATTGGAGTAATCGAATTCATGATCTCATGACGTAGTACTTTCGTCAGGTTCTGCCAGGCATCGAGTTCACGCTGCTGAAGTTCACTACGTATATTCTGCATCGACACAACCGTTACGAGCCTTCCCCGCAACCGAACGGCGGTGCAACGTATCGACAGTTCACCATCGGCCCCAGTTTGATACGACATCGGCGTGGGTGATGCTGCGGCAGCTTTCAACAACGTAGCGAGTTCAGCATGGGTACTTTTTAAATCAGCAAGGGTGCGTAACCGATAAATGCCCAACAAGCGGAGAGCTGTCTGATTGACCAGTTCCACCTGCCCAGCCGCATCGAACGTAAGCAGACCTACATTAACATGCTGAATAATCGTATTAACGTAGTGAAGATTGGCTTCCTTTTCGGCCCGCGCCTGCCGAAAAGCATCGAGCACCTCGTTGAACTGGTCGTTGAGTTCATAGAACGTAGGGCCCAGATTACTATCGGCCCGGAAAGCTACTGCAAAGTCGGAATAACGTACCGATTCTAGAAAGCGGGTTAGCTTTCGGTTCAGACTCGTTACGTATTGATACAGATTGGCGGTCAGAACAATTTCCAGAATAAACAGCGGAAACATCACGAGGCCATTCGTTTCCCGAACGTACCCATACGTAATAGCGCCGGACAACACGATGACACCTGCAATACGCCAGCCTATACCGATAGCGAAACGGTTCATACGCTTAGGCGGCTATCCAGCTAAAGGGGTATTCAAGCGCCGGAATTTTAGTACGTTCGGCCACGCGACGCAGACGAACCGGCAATGCCATCAGGTAATCGCGGGCGCGCTGACCAGCGTCATTCAGGCCCGTTACCGAGGCTATTTTCCAGTCAGTTAATAATGAATCGGCGATGTCGATGTAATCCTGAGTTGTATAAACGCCCAGCCGCTGAGCAGCATCGGAGAAATGGCTAAATGTTTCGCCCAGTTTTACACCCGTTTCGCGCAGAAAATGGGCGGGCATCACAATTTTCTTACGCATCATATCCTCGAAAGCCAGCATCATCTCCGACGGATCTACTTCAAAAATTTGATCAACAAATGATTTATAAGCTTTTGCGTGACGCATTTCATCCGAAGCGATAACTCCGCAGATTTTCGACAACTGTGTACATCCTGCCTGTTTAGCCAACGTAGCAGTACGTCGGTGTGAGAGGTTGGTGGCCAGTTCCTGAAACGATGTGTAAACGAAATTGCGGTAAGGATCGCGGCCCGTGCCAATATCGAACCCATCGGCAATCAGATATTGGGTCGATACTTCCATCGCCCGCATGTTCACCCGGCCCGACAGATAGAGGAATTTATTAAGCAGGTCGCCGTGGCGGTTTTCTTCGGCGGTCCAGCTACGTATCCAGCGCGTCCAACTGTGTGGGTTATTCTGGTCGATGCCTTCCATGTCCATCAGCCACGATTCGTAGGTGGGTAAAGCTTCTTCCGTAATGGTATCCCCCACTAATACAGCAATGTAATCGTACGATAGTTCGCGGGTGCTTTCCCGAAGCAGCTTTACCTCATCCAGAAATGATTCTTTTGTGGTATCAGGCAGCAGGTCAGACGGTTGCCAGTACGTCTCAATCGGTTTGAGAAATTCATCAATGGAGTTATCGACTTTTTCACCGACGAACTGCATAACCTCAATACGTGCACCTGTTAAGCTCATACTTAAAACAACGTAGAAAATGAATAATTAATCCAAATAAGGGACAAAGTTCCGTTAAAATCGCTGATGATTTATGTCGTGATGCATTTTTCTCTGTAACATGATGAAACGGGTTGTTAATTTTGACCAGAAATTGCTTGCTGATTTTGTAATGAAAAAAGTGCTGGATTATCTATTGAGTTGCGTCTATCTACTCTATTTTGGATTAGTTTTGGTTATTTTCCACGTACTACAAGTCGTTACGTTCAACGTATTTGGAAAACAGGCGCATAAAAATACGGTCGACTGGATGAACGCATTCATCTCCTACGGCTGGTATCTGACCGGAAGCAGCATCCGCTTCCATATCCCGCCTAACCTTCCCACTGATCGTCCTATCATTTTCGTGGCCAATCACCAGAGTATGTTCGATATTTCGCCCATCATCTGGTTCTTACGGCGGCACGGCCCCATTTTCGTCTCAAAAATCGAACTGGCGAAAGGCATTCCCGGCGTATCCTACAACTTGCGAAAAAGCGGAGCCGCCCTCATTGACCGGAAAGACCCGAAACAGGCCATTATGGAAATTGCCCGTCTGGGGAAACTCATCAAGGATACGAATCGATCCGCAGTTATTTTTCCAGAAGGTACTCGCTCGCGAGATCCTGACGGGCGTATGAAACCCTTCGTGGTCGGTGGCGTCGCTACGTTGCTAAAGCGGGCACCTAATGCCCTTGTCGTGCCCATTGCGGTTCGGGGAACCGGTCGTTTTAACCCAACTGGCCTTTTTCCACTGACTTCTTTTACTCGTATGTCATGGGCTACGTTGCCCGGCATTGAACCCACTGGCCAAACACCCGACGAGGTAGTTAAACAGGCGCAGGACGCCATTGCCAGGGAGTTAGGGCATAGCTAACTCAACAAATTACGCTTTTTTGTATATCACAAAAAGTTGTCTGTATTTTTGTCCGAAATTAGTTTTTGCTTGACCCTCAATAAGCGCCTTGACCAAATTGAGCTCATTCTGGCTGACGTAGTACAGAAAACAGATCGTTTAATCGAGTCGAACGGGCGGATTCTCGAAATCGCTCTTCGTGCTGACTCGAATGCCCATCTCGCTGCCCGAGGAGTTGCCAGCCTGACGATAGAAATGCATCGTCGATTTGAAAAAGTTGATCAGCGATTCGAGCAAATTGACCAACGATTTGATCAACAGCAAATGCAAATAGAGACGCTACGTCAGGAAATGAATCAAAAATTTGTGCAGTTTGAACAAACCCAGCAACAAATTCTAACACTCTTACTGGATCGGCTGAAATAAGAAGGTTTTACGTCAGTCAGTTACATCCCGAATTTCTCCAATCGACGGTACAATGCTTGACGTGACAGACCCAGCTCACGTGCTACGTCGGTAATACTGCCCCGGTACTTTTGCATCGCCTGCTTGATGAGTTGGCGTTCCATGTCTTCCAATTGAAGTGTATCACTGACCGGTGTAGCTACCGTCGCTCCGTTTTTGAATACAAAATTTATCGGTTCAAGCAAAGTTCCGGTCGTAAGCTCAGGGCGGGCCAGAATAACTGCCCGTTCAACAGCGTGCTGTAACTCCCGAACGTTACCCGGCCATTGATACTGTTTCATTTCGGCGAGCAGTGCCGGGCTCAGACCCGATACCGAGCGATTGTATTGCTTTGCGTACTTTTTCAGGAAAAACTCGGCTAATTGACCAACATCGCCCGGTCGTTCCCGGAGCGCTGGCAGGTGCAGTTCGATCGTATTGATGCGGTATAGCAAATCCTGCCGGAAAGCCCGTTCCGCTACTCGTTCATTAAGATCAGCGTTGGTGGCGCAGATGAGCCGGACATCAATTAGTCGTGCTTTGTTAGAGCCGACGCGTGTTACCTGCCGTTGCTGAAGCACCGTGAGCAAACGCGCCTGCTGCGATGGTGTCAGGTTGCCGATTTCATCCAGAAAAATGGTTCCGCCGTTAGCCTCCTCAAAACGTCCGGCGCGGTCGTCGCGGGCATCTGTGAAGGCGCCTTTTACATGTCCAAACAGCTCGCTTTCAAACAAACTTTCGGTCAGTGCGCCCACGTCGACGCTCACAAATGGCTTGTCGCGCCGGTCCGAGTGCTCGTGAATAGCGCGGGCAATCAGGTCTTTACCCGTACCGTTTTCGCCCAGGATCAATACGTTAGCGTCGGTGGGAGCCACTTGCTCAACCGTATCGAGGATGGGGCGCATGGCTGAGCCGATGATATTGGTCTGCTTCGACGCTTTTTTATCACCAGAATCCTTGCCATTCTTTTTTCCATTGGCAAATCCGGCCTCCTCGCTGGCTTCTTTTTTGGCCTCAACAGCTTTCCGAATGGTTTCCAGAAATTTATCGTTTTGCCAGGGTTTCAGCACAAAATCGACGGCACCCGCTTTGATAGCCCGAACCGCCATCTCTACGTCGCCATAGGCCGTGAACAGAATAACTTTTGAGTCGGGAGCGATGTCCAGAATTCGGTCGAGCCAGGCAAATCCCTCCCGCCCGCTGCTCACATCGCGCTGAAAATTCATATCCAGCACAATAGCATCGTACTGGTTGTTATTGAGCAGAAATGGGAGCTTTTCTGGATTCTTCTCGATGTCAACAGCAGCTACGTGGCGTTTCAGTAGCAGTCGGGCCGCCAGTAGTACATCGGGGTCGTCGTCGACCAGTAGAAGTTTAGCGTCTTGCATATATCCAAAGATGACAGACCAAGAGAATAGGTTGCACGGGCATCTGATTCCACAACGAATTACGGTTTTCTTCCGTATTTTGGCCGTTAAATATGTGTTAAGTGGTAGTTTATTAGAAGTAGATGGTCATTTATATAGTTAGACGAACGGTTATCGACATGTCACGGGCGGTTGTCAATAATTGCCCTAATTTAGCAACAAACGACGGGAATGACTAGTCCGTACGCTGGCTTTGATAATCGCCTGTTTTATGGGCTTGTGATGGTTGGCGTACTGCTGAATGCAACCGGCCTATTTCCGTCCATTATGGAACTTGATGGCGCTCTGTATGCCTGCATCGCCAAAATCATGGCTCAGTCCAGTGATTTTGTTAATCTATACGCCGTTGGAGCCGATTGGCTCGACAAGCCCCATTTCCCGTTCTGGATAGCTGCCAGTAGCTATAAACTTTTCGGTATCAATACGTTTGGTTATAAGTTTCCAGCGCTACTGTTCTTTCTCGGTAGCGTTGCCTATACGTATCAGTTTGCCAAATTAACCTATTCGAAAGGGGTAGCGCAGGTTGCTACGTTGGTGCTGCTGACAGCTTTTCACGGTGTATTGTCTAACAGCGACGTGCGGGCTGAACCTTATCTGATGCCACTTATCATTGGCCCGGTCTATCATTTTTACCGCGTCTTTTTGGGCGGTCGGTTCTATCACCTGCTCATCGGTTCGTTGCTGACCGGGTGCGCCCTGATGACGAAAGGCGTTTTTGTGCTTATTCCAATTGGAGCAGGTCTGATTGTTCACTGGCTACTAACGGGCCACTGGCGGGAGTTACTACACTGGCGCTGGTACGTTGCCGTTGCCCTGTCGTTCGTGTTTACGCTACCGGAGATTTACTGTTTATATCAACAGTTTGATATTCACCCGGAAAAAGTTGTTTTCGACAGGACGAACGTATCAGGTATTCAGTTTTTCTTCTGGGACAGTCAGTTCGGGCGATTTTTTAATACGGGTCCCATTAAAGGTTCCGGGGATAAATTTTTCTTCGTTCACACTTTACTATGGGCTTTTTTACCCTGGTCGCTGCCCCTATATGTAGAAGTTGGGAAACAACTGGTAGCACTAGTTAAACGACAACGTAACGCACCTGAATACGTATCGCTTGGAAGTGGTCTTGCTACGTTCGCTTTGTTTTCGTTATCGGGATTTCAGTTGCCTCATTATCTGAATATTGTATTCCCGTTCTATGCCATTCTGACGGCGCACTTTCTAACGAGTCTCACCCCAACTGTGCTACGTCGCTGGACGATTGGGCAGACTGTTATTGGCATTCTGATTATCGGGTTGACCATCGCTTTACTGGTACTGGTACGTCCGAATCAACTAGTGAGCACGGTTTGCTGGATTGCCGTCATTGCGTTTGCTACGTTCACCATTTTCCGGCAGAATAATCTGGCGTCGTTGATGGGACGCATGTTGGGTAGTATGCTGATTCTGGCGGCTTCGCTGAATCTGGTTCTGTATCCTACTTTTCTGAATTACCAGGCCGGTATGAATGCCGCCCGATACGTTAACGAGCAACCAAATCTGGTCAGAAAACCTACGTTTCTGTATATGCCGGGTACGGGCGTTGGGGGTGGCAGTTTCTGGTCGTACGAATTTTACGCCAGAGCACCCACGCGCTACGTTCGTTCGGATTCAACGCTACGTTACCAGCTTTCGAAAGGCCCCCAAAACGTATTCACGACTACCGAGCAGGCTGATTCGCTTAGCAGTCGGGGCTTCACCGTGCGGCATCTTGCTACGTTCCCATATTACCATGTCAGTCGATTGACTTACGCCTTTCTAGATCCGGTCACTCGCCCCCAAACGCTTCAATCTTACGTATTGATCGGCGTCGGTTCGAAACCATAATTTCAGATGCTCGTGAACGGCATTATAATCATACGCCAAAAGCGGACAAATCTCGTCCGAAAGCGGACATGGCCACATATCACTTCAATGACAAATTATTGATAATCAGCACCACAACTCAAATGGCATGACTATTGGCATAAGGATTCATGCCAAAGAGTCCAAGGCGAATATTAACAGTTTAAATAGTATATTCACACGTTCGCTCTGCTTCGGCAGCTCGGTTTCACTCATTGGCTTCTTAACAAATGGATCGCGTCTTACCTAAACGATTTTGGACAACACAGCGTATTGCAATTATTGGTGGTGGTACGCTCATTATTGGCTTACTTGCCTACACTCTTTTGTTTGCCGACCGTCGGTCGAAATTGAATGTTGAAAAAGATAAAATAACCGTATCCGACGTAACAACTGGACCTTTTGAAGATTTCATTGCCGTAACGGGTGTCGTTCAACCACTGAAAACCATCCGACTTGACGCCATTGAAGGCGGATACGTAACGCAGAAACTGGTAGAGGGCGGTAACATGGTGAAGAAAGGCGAAGTGCTGCTCAAGCTCGAAAACCAAAGCCTGAAACTTAGCTTCCTACAATCGGAAACGGAAGCGAACCGACTCGTTAACGACCTGCAAAACACCCGTCAACGAATTCAGATCGAACGATTTACATTACGTAAAACACTGGCGGATGTAGATGCCCAAATTTCTCAGGCGAAAGACACCTATGAACGGCAGGAAAAACTGTACAAGGATAAGGTTGTCTCGGAAGAAGATTACCTGAAAGCCAAGCGCGCTTACGACCGGCTCAACAGTCAGCGTACCATTGAGATTGAAACGCAGAAATACCAGGAAGAAAATGCAAAGTTCCAGATTAAACAATTGGAGGGCACTTTGCAACGTACACAGAAAAATGTCGCTCTCTGGCAACAGACGCTCGACAATCTGGTGGTGAAGGCGCCCGTTTCGGGTCAATTGTCAAGTATCGACGTTGAAGTAGGTTCGAACATCAACCGGGGGCAGAACATCGGTCAGATTGATGACATGAATGGTTTCAAAATGCGTGTCGGTATCGATGAACATTATAATAGCCGGATTTTCACAGGATTAAAAGGTTCATTCGAGTACAATGGTGGAAATCATGAACTCCAAATCTCCCGTGTTTATCCAGAATCACGTAATGGACGTATTGATGTCGATATGATTTTTCTAAAAACGGCTCCGGAAGGCATTAAACGAGGACAGTCAACCCCAATTCAATTAGAGTTAGGAAAGGCAGCTAAAGCTACTTTATTACCCGTTGGCGGTTTCTTCTCCGACACAGGCGGTAACTGGGTTTACGTAGTGGATAAATCAGGGAAACGGGCCGTGAAACGACCCATTACGTTAGGCCGCAAAAATCCGGAGTTTTATGAAGTCTTAACCGGCTTAGAACCTGGTGAACAAGTCATTACGAGTTCTTACGAAAATTTTGGTGATAACGAAGTACTTGAATTCTAAAATCAGAACCGGGATTTAACGGATTTAAGGATTAACACGATTTTGTTATTGGTAAAGCGCTTCAAAGAAGCGTTCAGCAAAATCCAGAAAATTCCTAAATCCGTTAAATCCCGGTCAGACAAACCCCTACACAATGATTCAAACAATTGACCTTCAGAAACTCTTCGCGACCGAAGAAGTAGAAACCACCGCTCTCAATGGCATCAACATGGATGTGAAAGACGGTGAGTTCGTAGCCATCATGGGACCATCCGGCTGCGGAAAATCCACACTGCTCAATATTCTGGGTCTGCTCGACAACCCCAGCGAAGGGCAGTATAATTTCTACGGCACCGAGGTAGCCAAAATGACCGAACGCCAACGGGCTCAGCTTCGCAAAGGTTCTATCGGCTTCGTGTTTCAGAGCTTTAACCTGATTGACGAACTGACCGTTTATGAAAACGTAGAGCTACCACTGCTGTATCTGAAAACTCCTGCTGACGAACGGAAAAAGCGCGTAGAAGAAGCATTGGAACGAATGAGCATCATGCACCGGCGTAATCACTTCCCGCAGCAACTATCGGGCGGACAGCAGCAACGGACGGCTATTGCACGGGCCGTAGTCGCAAAACCAAAGCTGATTCTGGCCGATGAACCGACGGGTAACCTCGACTCGAAAAACGGCGAGGAAGTGATGAAGCTGCTTGGTGAACTGAACGATGAAGGCACTACGATCATCATGGTAACGCACTCCCCATATGACGCTGGTTTCGCCCACCGTATTGTCAACCTGTTCGATGGTAAAGTGGTGACCGAGAATTTCCACGTTTAATTCTGAACCGCACCGGCGGCCCGGCGGGATTTCAACAAGATTGAAAAGATCAATCAAGATTATTTAAGCGTCAGCTAATCTTGATTGATCTTTTCAATCTTGTTGAAATCCCGGTTCTGTTTTCCCTACTTTTTATGTTCCGCAACTACGCCAAAATTGCCATTCGGAGTTTGCTCAAGCACAAACTCTATTCTTCGATCAACGTATTAGGATTGGCACTGGGCATTGCCTGTAGCTTGCTGATTGGGTTGTGGGTACGTGATGAATTGAGTTACGACCGTTTTCTGCCCAACGCCGACAGCATCTGTTTCGTCCGAGTTAATTTTCTGAACCCAAATACAGGCGAAATTGGAACAAACACTGTTACTCCGGGACCGTTGCAGGAAGCGATTACCCAAAGCATTCCCGAAGTTGCTGCCGCTACCAAGATCAATTACGGCGCTGATTATCTGATAAAAGTCGGTGAGAAAAAAGCGAAAGAAGTAGGGTATTATGCCACTAAAGATTTTTTTGGGGTATTCGACCTGCCCGCTGTCTACGGAAATCCCAGTGCGGCTCTTGCCCAGACAAATCAGATCGTTATTACTCGAAAAGTTGCTGAGAAATTCTTCCCGAACGGTTTAGCAATAGGAAAAACGCTCCAACTCAATAACGATAAATACTACGTTGTTGGCGCCGTTATTGAGAACCTTCCGCACAACTCATCCCTAAAATTCGACTGGCTGGTCAATTGGAAAGAACAGGAACAGGATTGGATGAAGACATGGGGCAATAGTTCCTTTCAGACTTACGTCCGACTACAGCCGAAAACAACGCTACCACAAGCGGAGAAAGCGATGGCAAGTATTTATCCGCGCTTTGCCGGTAAAAACTTCGCAGCAGGCCGACCAACCTTACAACCTATTACCGATCTGCATTTATACAGTGAATATAAGGATGGCAAATCAGTTGGCGGACGTATCGGATATGTTACCATCTTTTCTACTGTAGCCCTATTTATCCTGCTGATTGCCTGCATTAATTTCATGAACCTGGCCACCGCACGGTCGGCTACACGCGCGAAAGAAGTCGGCATCCGTAAGGCAGTTGGAGCGTTACGTTCCGCGCTGATCAGGCAATTTTTAAGTGAATCGCTTTTAACGAGCCTACTGTCAACTATCCTGGCGCTACTGCTGGTCTGGTACACACTACCTACGTTCAACACGGTCTTTGGAAAACAGTTAGCGCTCAATTTCACCGATCCGGCACTTTGGCTCCTTCTTCTGGGTCTGGTGCTCGTTACCGGTTTGATGGCAGGAAGTTATCCAGCTCTTTTCCTGTCGTCGTTGAAGCCAATTAAAATCCTTAAAGGTCGATTACAGTTTGGGCCAGGTCCGGCGTTTTTCCGGAAGGCTTTGGTTGTGTTTCAATTCACGCTCTCGATTTTTTTGATTATCGGTATGTTAGCGGTGGGTAAACAAATGAATTACCTACGTACTAAAAACCTCGGTCTTAACCGAGAAAACGTACTTTACTGGATCATTGAAGGCTTCACTGACACGAAAAAATTTGATGCGTTTCTGAATGAAGTTACTCAGTTACCAACCATTGCCTCCGCCACAACGACCATGGCGCTACCTCTCAACATACAGGGGTCATCAGGCGATTTAGAATGGCCGGGCATGGATCCTAAAAAAGATAATAATGTAGCCTGCATGTTTGTGGGACGTGATTTTATGCGTACCATGAACATTACGTTACTGGAAGGGCGTGATTTTCGGGCTAACAGCCGCGCCGACTCGTCGAGTTATATTATCAACGAAGCTGCTGCCAGAATGATGGCCGAATCCGCGCCTGAAATGAAAAATCCGGTTGGTAAAGAAGTTAAGTTCTGGATGGGGAAAGGCCCCGTTGTTGGGCTGATGAAAGATTTTCACCTGCAATCACTCCATCAGGCTATTAAGCCGCTCGTACTCTGCTATAATTATCAGAATACGAGTTATTTACTTGTAAAAACTCAGGCAGGGCAAACTCAGCAGGCGCTGGCTGATCTGGAGAGAGTTTCAAAACATTTCAACCCGAATTATCCCTTTAGCTTTCACTTTCTGGACGAAGAATATGAGAGTCTGTATCGCAGCGAACAACAGATTCATACCCTTGTCAATTACTTTGGGATTATTGCCATTCTGATTTCGTGCCTGGGATTGTTTGCCCTGGCAGCTTTCACCGCCGAGCAACGCACAAAAGAGATTGGCGTTCGAAAAGTGCTGGGAGCCAGCATTACGAATATCGTAGGAATGCTCTCAACAGATTTTCTGAAACTGGTATTAATTGCCCTGCTGCTATCTTTTCCGCTGGCATGGTGGGTACTTGATAAATGGCTCGGTTCGTTCGCCTACCAAACCGAACTAACCTGGTGGATTTTTGGATTGGCTGGCCTCTTATCGCTTGCTATTGCTACGTTGACAGTGAGTTACCAAAGCATTAAAGCCGCTATCATTAACCCAGCGCAATCGCTACGTTCGGAGTGAATGGGATGACAAAGGGTTCCCTAGGTTATAAATCATGAAAACGTCGCTAACTCTTATCGGCCTTCTGATCACTACGTCGCTGATGGCGCAGCAAGCAAAGAATGTTGCGTACCGACAGTTAAGTAAGTCGCTTGATGACGATGGAAAAACGTTGATGCTCGACATACGGGGTGAGCAGATTGATGGCCAGAAACTCCGGTACAAACGCTCATTCAACGTAGCGAATTTGTCGACCTCTGAAAAAGAAGCGTTAAAAAATCATGTGCTCGATTCGCTGGGTGTAAATGAAGAACCAAAATCACCGCCTTCTCCCAAATCACCAGAAGCCGGGACAGAAATCGTTACGTTTAGTTGCGAATCCTGCACCGGCAAAAATCGGCTGGAAGTTTACGGAAATGGCTTTACGTCAACTCGGGAGTTTGACTCCAGCAAAGAGAAAGAACCAGCTTTTCCACTTGAACTAAAGTTAAACCCCGGCGAATACCGACTGATGTATTGGCAAAATAAGGTGCTACATATACAATCGACGTTTACGGTGAAAGCAGGAGAAGCGAACGTAGTGAAAGTGAAATAGAGCTAAATCCTGTAAAATCACTACGTTCGGAATAATGTAGAGACAAGACATGTCTTGTCTCCTATGCGTCAGCAAACCATCCGGTCATGAGACAAGGCATGCCTTGTCTCTACATAAAACTCCTAAACAACAATGCTAACAAACTACCTCAAAATTGCTTTTCGAACCCTCTGGAAGCATAAATCGTCTACGTTTATCAACCTTATAGGGCTGTCGGTGGCGTTCGGAAGTGCTACGCTGCTGTTTCTGTCGGCTGCGTTCGAGCTTTCTTTTGACCACTTTCATACCGACCACGATCGCATTTATCGTACCTATTTCTCCATCAACAACCCTAAAGGCAAGGAATTACGCGCGTCGATGCCCTATCCGTTCGTACCCGCACTGAAGCAGGAATTTCCAGAGTTGGCAGGAGCCACGCGGTATCAGGAAGGGCATGGCGCGATTCAGTACGGCGACAAGCAAATTCAAAAACAAGTCGACGGGGTTGATGCCGACGTGTTAACGATATTTTCGTTTCCGATGCGGCAAGGCAATGCTAAAACGGCGCTCAATAGCCTGAGCAGCATCGTCCTGAGCGAGAACGTAGCAAAAGACATATTCGGGACGACCAACCCAATGGGCAAATCACTACGTGTGAATGGTTTGGGGGGCTGGAAGGATTTTATCGTAACGGGCATTATTGCTGATTTCCCTGACAATTCCAGTATTCAGTACGATGCCTTTGTCCGTATCGAAAACATTCCTGAATATCCCGTCAATAAAGATCGCTGGGACAATACGCAGCATTCGGTCTATGTGAAAGTTAAGTCTGGCACGTCACAGGCTTCGTTTGAAAAACGCCTGCAACCCTTCACTCAGAAATACTTCCAGGGAAACATTGCCGAACTAAAGAAGCAAGGGGCGAAACCCGATGAGCGGGGCGAAATCTTCAGTACTCGCCTGCAACCGCTACTCGACGTGCATTTTGAGACAGCCATGATTCAGGGCTTGGGTACCAATCGCATGTATGTGTACACGCTGATGCTCATTGGGTTATTCATTCTGGCCATTGCGGCTATCAACTTTGTAAATTTAACATTAGCACGGTCATTTACGCGAGCACGGGAAGTGGGTGTGCGAAAATCGCTGGGGGCGCAACGGGGACAGTTGTTTACGCAGCTCTGGGGCGAAACGCTGCTTACCTGCGGCTCGGGGTTGCTTATCGGCGCGGGATTGGTAGTTAGCCTTCGCGAGAAGTTTAACGCGGTTTTCAACGCTAAACTGACATTGGATTACCTGCTGCAACCTATGACGCTGGTCATTGTTTTGTCGGCGTTTTTGCTGGTTACGCTGGTAGCAGGTGGGTATCCGGCTCTGGTCATGACTCGTTTCCAGACGGTACAGGTACTGAAAGGAGTTGTTAAGGCTGCCCGACCGGGATTGCTACGCAATTCGCTGATTATTACACAATTTTCTATTACCTGCTTATTACTAATCAGTACGTTTGTCGTGCTACGTCAGATTAACTATCTGCGTGAGAAACCACTGGGATTTAGGACCGAGCAAGTCATTAGTATTCCGGTGGGTAGCGAAGTGGAAGGCAAATACGCGCTGACCCAGCTACGTAATCGCTTGGCCAATAACCCTAACGTAATGTCCATCACCGGAACGGGCGTTAACCTCGGCCGTGGGTTGGATGGCTCCTCGAGCCGGAACATGGTGGGCTTTTTACACAACGGCCGAGACGTGACCAGCGACTGGTTACGAGTGGATTATGATTACCTGAAAACCCTGGATATCAAACTCCTGGCTGGGCGTGATTTCAGTCCGCAACATCCGATGGATTCGACTGTTTCGGTGATTGTTAGTACCAGTTTTGCGAAAGAACTGGGCGAAAAACAACCACTTGGCGCTTTTTTCCAAACCGATTCCGCCGGAACCCGCTATCAGATTATCGGCCTTATTCCCGACATCCATATGTATGCGTTACGTAATGAAATCAAGCCGGTTGCCATGCACATGCATCAGGATGCAGGAATCACCTACCTGTTTGTCCGGGTGATTCCTCAGAGCCTGTTACCCATGATGGAAACGCTCAAACAGGAATGGCGGCAGATTGCGCCCAAATCAGAATTCCAGGCCAGTTTTATGAACGAAAATACCGATCGCTGGTACCGCAAAGAAGAAAAACTGTCGCAGATGTTCAGTGTGGCGGCAAGTATTGCTATTGTGTTATCCTGCATGGGTCTGTTCGCCATCGCGCTGATGACGATTCAGCAACGTACTAAAGAGATTGGGGTGCGCAAGGTCTTGGGAGCCAGCGTTATGAGTATCGTTTTATTACTCTCGAAAGATTTCCTGAAATTGGTTTTAGTTGCCCTTGTCATTGCTTCGCCTATTGCGTGGTATGGCATGAATCAGTGGCTGAGCGATTTCCCGTACAAAACCGACGTATCGTGGTGGGTATTTGCCCTAACGGGTTTATTGGCCGTCAGCGTCGCCCTGTTAACCGTCAGTTTCCAGAGTATCCGTGCAGCTTTGATGAATCCGGTGAAATCACTACGTTCCGAATAGCGTAGGGACAAGGCATGCCTTGTCTCTACGTAAAACTCCTATCCGTATGCTACGTAACTACCTCAAAATTGCTTTTCGCAATCTAACGAAACACAAGTCGAATACGGCTATCAACATTGCAGGTTTAGCTATTGGCATGGCCTGTTGCCTGCTCATTGTGCTCTACGTGACTGATGAACTGAGCTATGACCAGCACTGGACAAATGGGGAACGTATCTACCGAATGGCTTTGGAACGGAAGTATCCGGGACGTAGTACGAAGTACGCGATCATTCCGCCCTCGTACGCCCAGTCGGTGAAGAAGGAAATTCCAGAAATTGAGCAAACGACGCGCGTTTTTACCTTCGGAAATGATCAACCGACGCTGCTTAAACTAAATGGTCAGACTATCGAAGAAAAGGGATTTCTGGTGGTAGATTCTACTTTTTTTCAGGTGTTTCAGATGCCTTTTCTGAAAGGGATAGCTGACAAAGTATTGAGTCGGCCCAATACGGTTGTCCTGACCGAAAGCACAGCGAAGCGATTATTTGGCGCGCAAAATCCGATTGGAAAGACGTTCGAAATCGTGCAGGGACCAAAGTTGGAAGTAACCGGCATCTGCGCTGACCCCACGGACAATGCTCATTTCTCGTTTAATTTCCTGTCGTCTACACGCGGATTCCAGCAGGCCGAACGTACCAACCACATTAGTTTTGCCGCCCATACGTACCTGCTGCTACGTCCCAACACTCGTCCCGAAACCGTTGAGGCCAAACTCCCGGCTGTGGTAGAAAAATACGCAGCCGGAGAAGTGGAGCGCACTTTTGGTATGTCATACCGTGACTACGTCAAGGCTGGCAATGGCTATTATTATTTCCTGCAACCCGTCCCGGCCATTCACCTCGATTCTCATCTGGAGGCTGAGCATCAACCCAATGGCAGTCGTTCGCTGGTTTCCATCTTCTCGATTATTGCGGGTTTCGTGCTGTTAATTGCCTGCATCAATTTTATGAATCTGGCGACGGCCCGGTCGTCGGAGCGGGCACGGGAAGTGGGTATTCGGAAATCGCTTGGATCTACCAAACAGCAATTAGCGGCCCAGTTCCTGACCGAATCGATCCTGTTGAGTCTATTTAGTCTACTCGTTGCCGGTTTACTGGTTGGAAGCCTGCTGACTCCCTTTAATACGTTGGCTAGTAAATCACTGACGCTACGTTCCCTGATTCGACCGGAAACGCTACCCCTATTATTAGGTGGAGCGATTGCCGTCGGACTTTTGGCAGGTAGTTATCCGGCTGGTGTTTTATCGGCCTTTGAACCGATAAAAGTGTTGAAAGGCAAATTTTCGTCGACACGGCAAGGGCATCTGTTACGTAATGGATTGGTGGTTTTTCAGTTCACCATTTCTGTGCTATTAATTGTCAGTACAATTGTGGTATTCAGCCAGTTGAACTTCATCCAGCAGAAGGAATTAGGGTTTACCAAAGAATCGGTGGTTAGGGTAAAAAGCGCCTTTTTTCTGGATAAAAATACCGAAGCCTTTAAGCAGGAAGTTTCGAAATTATCGGGTGTTTCCAGTGTGGGAGGCACCAGCAGTGCTCCGGGCGAAGAAGGCTTTTTTGGCATTACATTCCGCAAAAACGGCGAAAATGAAACCGTTACGGGCAAAGGCTGTGTAGTGGATGAACAATATTTGCAAACCATGCAAATGAGTATGCTGGCTGGGCGCCCGTTCAGCCGTCAGTTTGATGACTCGCTCTCTGTGATTCTCAATGAAGAAGCGGCCAAACAAGTTGGCCTGGAGAGTCCTGTCGGCAAGCAAATTACCAGCCCCGATAACTTTACTCAGCGCGATGGGCCGCCCGTTACGTATACGGTGGTGGGAATTGTGCGCAATTTTCATTTTGGCTCCTTACACCAACGTATCGGACCTTTATTCATTCTGAATAATCGGATATTTCAACGTAACGACAATCAACTTGCGATACGTGTTCGGGCCGAAGACGCGAGTATTGTCGTCAGCCAGATTGAGCGTGTCTGGAAACATTACCTGCCCGATCAGCCGTTTCATTACTCTTACCTGGCTACCGACTGGAGCGAATTATATGGATCAGAGCAAGTGGCCCAACGCATTTTTGGCGTGTTTGCTATGCTAGCGATCTTCATTGCCTGCATGGGTCTGTTAGGCCTCGCTATGTACGTTATCCGGCTTAGAACCAAAGAAATCGGCATTCGCAAAGCATTAGGAGCCAGCATTCCAGGGCTGGTTGCGCTGTTATCGAAGGATTTTCTTAAGTTGGTACTTATTTCAATCGTCATCGCCAGCCCGATTGCCTGGTACGTCATGAATCGGTGGTTGCAGGATTTCGCCTATAAAATTGACATCGAGTGGTGGATGTTCGCGCTTGCGGGTTTGCTGGCAGTTGCTATTGCCGTTTTGACGGTAAGTTTTCAATCGGTCAAAGCAGCGTTGATGAATCCTGTTACGTCTTTACGAAGTGAGTAGTCTGCCAAATCCTGGCCGCGTCGGCAGTCCGATCAGACAATCCCCTAACCCTATGCTACGCAACTATTTTAAAATCGCCTGGCGGAATCTGACCCGTAATCTGCGGTACGTATTGGTTAATGTGCTGGGGCTGGGAATTGGACTTGGCTTTGGTATTCTGGCGTTTCAGAATTATCGTTACGCCAATTCGTTTGATGACTGGCACAAAAACCGGGATCGGATTGTGCGCATAGAAGCCGTGAAGGCAGATAATGATGCGCTTTATGGTGTTTGCCCTTCACCACTGGCTCTGGATGCCCGGCAGCTTGCTCCTGTTGAAGCGTCCGTTCGTTACGACAGTCGACGCGTTGTAGTGAAACACGGCGAACATATTTTCAACGAAGTCATCAATTTTGCCGACACATCGTTTTTTCGGGTATTTAACTTCGATCTGCTGAACGGTTCCGCTGACTTATCTGACCCGACGAAAGTGCTGATTTCCAAAGAAATCGCAACAAAATATTTTGGCGATCAGAACCCAGTTGGGAAAGCGATCATTCTATATGCCGACCAACCTACCCGCAAGCCACTTGTGGTGGGGGGTGTAATTGACGGGGATTTTAAGCGGTCGAGCATCCGATTCGATTTTCTGACCAATCTGACTAATCAGCTCGAAGGCGATAAACCAGTTGATTACACCGACTGGAAATTCCGGATCGATGCCGTATTTCTGCTACTTAAACACCCGACCGACCGCGCTGCTGTAGAAACCCTATTGGCATCCTTTGTGGCCCGCCAACAGCTAGCTGACCCAGAATGGAAAATCAGCCGGTTTGTCGTGGAACCGCTACGTTCGGTGGCGCTTAATGGCCGTAATTTAAGAGGAAATGCCCTGTACCCGTCGCTTCCACCGGCGTCCGTTTGGGGGATGCTCGCTATGGCGATTATGCTTCTGCTTACCGCTGCGCTCAATTTTGCCAACATGACGATTGCGGTTTGTAATCGGCGCCTGCGTGAAATGGGGGTTCGGAAAGTGATGGGAAGCACACGGACCCAACTTATGGTTCAACTACTGGCCGAATCGGGTATAATCTGCGGATTAGCCGTTCTGCTGGGTATGATACTGGCTTACCCGATCACCGCCTGGTATAACCATATGTGGTCGTATATGAACCTGATCATCGACTACAGCGACCCGTATCTACTTGCTTTTGTGGGAGGTATGCTGTTATTCACTACGTTGCTGGCTGGTTCCTATCCTGCTTTTTATGTAAGTGCGTTTCGTCCGGCAAATATTTTCCGTGGTACGTTACGTTTTGGTGGATCAGGACTTTTTTCGCGGATCATGATGGGAATACAGGTAGCCATTTCCCTCACCGCTGTCATTTCTGGTATTAGTTTTGAACGTAACGCCGAATTCAACCGCACCGCCGACGTTGGCTACGACCGACACAACCTCATTGGCGCGTATGTGTACGACGAATCGACCTGGCGCGTATTTAAGACCGCTGCGCAGAACATTCCGAATATTGAGTCCGTCAGTGGTACGAAGCATCTCCCCGGTTTTGGCTACAGTATGAAGAATTTTAAGCTGAGCAGCCAACCCCACGAAGCCATACTCTTTGATGTAGGCGACGACTTCACTCAGATGCTTCAAATCCAGTTACGCGAAGGTAAACCACTTCTCTCTCTTCAGGATGGGCAATCCGCCCAAACGGTACTGGTCAACGAGACGTTTGCCCGCGAATTTGGAGAAAATAAACCTCTGATCGGTCAGTCAATTCAAATGGATTCAGCAACGTATCAAATTGGTGGCGTGGTGCATGATTTTATGACCAATACACCTTTTCGGCCCATTACGCCAGCTATGATACGTCCTGTGCTGCCCGATAAATTCACGTATTTCATTGCCCGCGTAAAAGCGCCCCATCAGAAACAGGTACTTGCCGACCTCGAAAAAACCTGGAAGCGTCTTTTCCCTTACAAACCATTCGACGGTTTTTACCAGGATAATGCCCTCGCCGAAGCCGAATCGGTTTCCACCAACATTGCCGAGACGATGGGTGTGTTTGCCCTCGTAACCGTTTTGCTGGCCGTTTCAGGCTTGTTCTCGCTTATATCTCTCAACATCCTCAAACGTATGCGCGAGGTAGCTATCCGGCGCGTACTGGGCGCAACCGGCCCGCAAGTCGGCTGGATTTTGCACAAAAACTACCTCTGGATTCTGGTTATTGCTACGTTTAGTGGGTGTGCCTTCGGCTATTTTCTGGCTATTACGTTGATGAACAGCGTCTTTAAAATCAACAACGGCGTGTCGTCGGCTGTCATTATCCTATCAGCCATCAGTGTACTGGCGATAGCCTTTTTTACCATTATCCTTAAACTCTTGCAAACGTTAAAAATCAACCCCGTTACGTCACTATCATCGGAGTGATTGGCATAGGGTTATGCTAGCCCCCACTCTTACCTCAATGCCCTTGTCCTCTGACCAAACCCCTCTGCCCTATGCTACGCAACTATTTTAAAATCGCCTGGCGGAATCTGACCCGCAATAAAGCCTTTTCGGCTATTAACATTCTGGGGCTGGCTATTGGCATTGCTGCCTGCGTGCTCATTTTACAGTACGTAACGTTTGAGCTAAGCTATGACGACTTTCACGATAAGGGTAATCGTATCTACCGCGTTCTTCAGGATCGCTACGATAAGGGTAAACTCAGTACGCAGTGGGCGGGCGGTGCCCAGGCAGCTGGCAATTCCTTTAAAGCGGCTTTTGGTGAAGTTGAGGATTACGTAAAAGTCCTGAAACGTAGAACACTCATTGCTGACTATGGCGAAAAAAGCCTGAAAGTTGAGCATGTTTTTATTGCCAGTGAATCGTTCTTCAAAATTTTCTCCTACCCATTGTTAGCAGGCAATGCAGCCACAGTGCTGTCCGAACCCAATACGGTTGTCCTGTCCGAATCGGTTGCTAAACGCTTGTTCGGCAACGAGAATCCCATGGGGAAAACCATTAAATTCAATCAGCGGCAGGCCGTGAAAGTCGCGGGCGTTTACAAGGATATGCCCGCCAACACGCATCTCCACGCCGATTTACTGATTCCTCACCTGACTTATATCCAGGAAATGGGCAAGGATAATAACCCCGATAATGCCTGGATGTGGGATGGCGCGATGTCGTATCTATTGCTACGTTCCGACGCCAATCCCAAAGCACTCGAAGCGAAGTTTGTGCCGTATATCCAGAAAACCATCGGCGCGGAACTCAAAAAATATGACGCCGATGCTATTTACAAACTACAGCCACTACGTGATATCCACCTGTATTCGCATTTTATGGAGGAAGCCGAACCCAACGGCGATGGCAAAACAGCTTATCTGTTGCTGGGTATTGCGTTCTTTATCGTGGTCATTGCCTGGGTCAATTACATCAACTTAGCTACGGCAAGGGCCATTAATCGGGCTAAAGAGGTGGGCGTTCGGAAAGCGGTGGGCTCGTTACGTGGGCAACTTATTCGGCAGTTCATGACCGAGTCGGTATTGCTCAACGGAATTTCGGTAGTGCTGGCCTTGCTGCTGGTGGCCGTCTCGATACCTACTTTTAATCAGTTGTCGGGCCAGCAATTGTCGTTCTCGTTGCTGGGTAGTGCTACGTTCTGGCTACCACTAGTCGGGTTGTTTGTGGTGGGAGCCTTTTTGTCGGGTTTGTATCCGGCGTTTGTGTTATCAGGCTTTCAGCCGGTTGCGGTTTTAAAAGGGAAAGTCAGCACTACGTCGAAGGGTATTTTGTTGCGTAAATCGCTGGTTGTGTTTCAGTTTGCGGCTTCGCTGTTTCTACTTGTCGGTACGTTGGCCGTGTACCATCAGATTCAATTTATGCGGACACAAAGTCTGGGCCTCAATATTGATCAGACGCTGGTTATTAATCCGCCCATTATCCGAACCGACTCTACGTTTATGCGGCAGATGGTCGCCTTCAAAGACGAGCTCCTACGTCGGCCTTCCATTCGGAATATTACGGCTTCATCGGTTGTACCCGGACAGGCTTCGGACTGGAATGCGGGGGGTATCCGGTTGAAAGGCACCGACGAAAGCAAAGGAACACAATACCGAGTTATAGCAGTCGATTACGATTTCCTGAAAACATTCGATCTAAAATTGATTGCCGGTCGTGATTTTTCGAAAGACTACGGCCTGGAAAAGAAAGCCGTCATTTTCAATAAGAAGGCGATCAAACAGTTAGGATTCGACGATCCCAAAGAGGCTATTGGGAAAGAAATCGATTTCTGGGGAGGTATTTTTACAATCGTTGGGGTAACCGACAATTTCCACCAGCAATCGCTACGTGATGCGTACGAACCGCTTATACTACGTCTGATTCCCGACGTAAGAGGCTATTTTTCAGTCAAGATGGCCACTTCGGACATCAACACTACGTTGGCGACGGTCCGCTCCGAATGGAATCATTTCTTTCCCGGCAATCCGTTTGAGTACTCATTTTTAGACGAGCGTTTCAACGAGCAATACCGCGCTGACCAACGTTTCGGCCAGGTATTTGGCCTATTTACGGCACTGGCAATTCTGGTAGCCTGTCTGGGACTGTTCGGGCTGGCGTCGTTCACAACGGCACAACGTACTAAAGAAATCGGTATTCGGAAAGTGTTGGGCGCATCGGTGGGTGAAATTGTTCAGATGCTTTATCGCGAATTTGCTGTTTTGATTCTGGTTGCCTTTGTGGTAGCAACACCGTTGGCCTGGTATGCCGTTAATCAGTGGTTAGAAACCTATGCCTTCCGCTCAACGATTCAATGGTGGCTATTTGCCCTACCCTTTGCCCTTGTACTGCTCATCGCTCTGCTCACCGTGAGTTTCCAGAGCATCAAAGCCGCGTTGACGAATCCAGTGAAGAGTTTACGAAGTGAATAATCCGAACCGCTGGAGCGGTTCAGAAACCTTACCCCATGCTAACTAACTACTTCATCCTCGCCTACCGGAATCTGCTGAGGAATAAGGTCGCGTCGTTTATCAACATTGTTGGATTATCGATTGCGATTGCATCGGCGATTACGGTTTTTATAATCCTCAAAAATTTCTGGACGCTCGACGATTTCCACGTCAACGGCGACCGGATTTACATGCTTGAGTACACTACGCAGGCAAAGGATGAAGTGCGAACTTTTGGGGATGCTCCTGCTCCGATGGCAGCCGCTCTGGCACAGTATCCACAGGTAAAACGAATGGTTCGCGTGGAGCAGGAGGGCGTATCGATTTATCATAAAGAGAGTGTGTTCAGTGAATTGCTGACTTACGCGGATACGTCTTTTTTTAGCCTGTTCACCTTTCCGCTCAAGTACGGCAATCCCGCTGCCCTTTCTGACCCTGCCGCTCTGATACTGAGCCATAAAACAGCTGAGAAGTACTTCCCAAATCAAAACCCGATTGGTCAACCTTTTATGGTCGTCACTGAAGGGAAGGAAAAAAAGCAGTTTGTGGTAAGGGGCGTAGCTGAAAAATTCCCCAGTAACGCCGGTATGAAATTCGAACTGCTGACAGGTTATGATCAAAGCCACTCAATCCTCAAAAAGCAGGACTGGACTACTCACATCAGGGGGCTTTTTGTAGAAATCAATCATCCAGAAGAAGCGCAAAAACTGGCTCGGCAAATGAGTCAGTACGTCGCTGTATATAATGCTAAAAATATCGAAAGTCCGATTCAATCATTCTTATTCGATAACCTGCGCCACCCGGCACCTAATGCCTATGATGTTCGTCGTCGGCCTGCTGAAGCCAACCATCCTATAACAACTCTTTTATTCTCAGCAATGGCGCTGATTATGATGGGATTGTCCTGTTTTAACTACGTTAACATTTCACTGGGCACCGTTACGCAACGCCTGAAAGAGATCGGTATGCGGAAAGTGATGGGCGGCACGCGCGGGCAACTCATTGCGCAGTTCATGATCGAAAACGTATTGCTCTGTTTTGTGTCGCTGTTACTTGGACTGCTCATCACGCAGGTGTTTTTGGTTCCGTTGTTCAACAGCATTATGGTCATGACCATTTCGGTCTCATTTGCCCAAAACGCACCGTTGTGGTTATTTATGGCTGGCATTCTGACGTTTACAGCGATTACTTCAGGTGCGTACCCAGCTTTATATCTGTCGGCACTACGTCCTATTATGATCTTCGCCAGCCGACAGGTTGGTAGTCATAAAAGTACGTTTAGCGGAATTTTGCTGACAGCCCAATTCTCACTGGCTTTTATTGCTGTTATTTTGGGGGTAGTTATAAGTACGACAGGAATTGCCTGGAAAAAGCTTGATTGGGGCTATAACCCTGATCCGTTGCTGGTTGTGCGGCTGAGCGACAGTACGCAATATGGCATTCTGAAAAACGAGTTGACCCAAAATCCAGCCATTTCGGCGATTTCAGGGGCGGAAGAGCACGTCGGTGAATCGATGATCTTGCAGGAGATTCATGAAGGAAGCGAGTCGATCAACGTAGCACGCTACAACGTCGACGCTACGTATTTCCAGACGTTAGGTTTACCACCCACATCGGGCCGTTTGTTTAGCCGCGACCGACTGGCCGAAAATGCGCAATCGACGGTTGTCAACGAGAAATTTGTTCAGCGGCTGGGTTGGAAAGGCACCGTCGAAGGTCGCTCGCTACGTATTGACAAGCAGTTATACACAGTGATTGGCGTTGTGAAGGATTTCAAACTGATTGGGTCGGGAGCGGCTCGTCCGGCTATGTTCACGACGGCCACTGAGTCACAATTCCAGTACTTAGTCGCTCGTTTTGAGCCAAATAGCGGTCCGAGTTTGGTTACTACGCTGGAGCGTACCTGGAAAGTGAAATTCCCGCGCACCACCCTCTCCTATTTCTACCAGAAAGAGGTCTTCAATTCGTTCGACACTACGTTCCAGCGGCTGGGTCAAAGCTTTGGGTATATTGCCGGCCTGGCGTTGCTCATTGCCTGCATGGGTTTGTATGGGTTAGCAGCTCAGCATTTTGCCCGGCGTTTAAAAGAAGTTAGCGTTCGAAAAGTGCTGGGGGCTTCGGTATCACAGATTATTGTACTGGTCAATCGCCGATTCATTCTCCTGCTGTCGATAGCCGGACTCATTGCCAATATGCTCTGCTACGTTGGTATCCGCCTAACGCTCCAGCAAACAGAAGAATTTACCGGAACGTATCAGCCGGGTCTTTCGCCGTTCCTGATCGCCAACCTGATTGTATTCGTAACAGCCGCGATTGCGGTTGGTCGTCAGACCTGGAAAACTGCTTATGTTCAATTAGCCGAAACGCTTAGAAATGCAGATTAACTAGCAAAGGGCTCAGGGCATGGGGTAAATACGCTTCCAGCTCCGAACCCGGTGCCCTATGCCCTTAACGCAATGCCTTATGCTCACTAACTACCTCAAAATCGCCTGGCGGGGTCTCCTGAAAAATCGCCTGTTTACGTTTCTAAACCTGATTGGGTTGGCAACCGGGATAGCCGTTGCGTTGCTGTTGATTCTCTACGTAAAAGAGGAGCTTCGGTTCGATACGTATCACGCCAATGCCGACCGTATTTACCGGGTTGGTCTAACTGCTACGTTCGATGGAAAAAGCATGAAGTGGGGAAACGCACCGAATGCCGTAGGACCAGCGCTTAAAGCTGCTATTCCGAACGTAGCACAGCAGGTACGTTTGCTACGTCACAATTTTGGGCAAACTGCTTTTGTCAACTCCAATAACCGAAAGTTTGCGGAAAAGAATGTTTACTGGGCAGATGGCAGTTTGTTCGACGTTTTCGACATTCCGCTGCTCAGAGGAAACCCAAAAACAGCACTCGATAGCCCGAACAAAGTAGTGCTTAGTCAGGAAACCGCAAGCCGGTATTTTGGTGGTGACAACCCAGTTGGCCAGGTACTCTACGTCGACGGTCGAGATACGTTGGAAGTGACGGGTGTATATGAAAACTTCCCCGGTACGTCGACGTTTGATGCGGACTTGATTGGTTCGTTTAGTAGCGTTCGCTGGGCTAAAGAGTTGAGTTGGAGTAACGCCAGCTTCGGTACGTTCGTGCTGCTTAATCCGCAGGCAAAGGTTGCCGCTGTTGAAAAACAAATGGCAGCTATTGTCGATAAGAACATACCGAAAACGGATCAGTGGTTTACGCTCTGGCTACAACCTTTAACGGATATTCACCTGCATTCGGCCGATATTAGCAATATCAGTACCAGCCGTATCGGTGATTTCCGGCAAGTTAAAATCCTGCTTATTCTGGCGATTGTCATTCTGCTGATTGCCTGCATCAACTACATGAATCTGGCTACAGCGAAGGCTCAGATTCGTTTTCGTGAAGTAGGCGTTATTAAAACCGTTGGCGCGTCGATGCGGCATCTGGTCAGTCGGTTTTATCTGGAAACCAGTTTAATGGTGAGCCTTGCTATTTTATTGGCAATCGTGCTCGCAACGATTAGCTTACCGATTTTTAATCAGCTCACAGACAAGCAATTACCGTTCATTGCGCTACTGACGCCTGAGGTCCTTATTGGCTTACTGGTAATTGGCCTGGCAATTACGCTCATAGCTGGCTCTTATCCAGCGTTTTATCTATCTTCATTCTCACCTAAATACCTGCTCAGTACTACGTTCCGCAATCAGTCGGGAGCGGGTTTGTTCCGGCGGTCGCTGGTGGTGATTCAATTTGCGGCTTCGGTGATATTAATCGTTTGCACAGCCATTTTCTACCAGCAATTGACATTCATTCAGACACAAAAATTAGGCTACGAACCGACACAGGTAGTATCCATAACAACAGCCGGAACGCGCGACAACAAACAGCTTGACGCCCTGATGAATGACTATCGCGCCATGAGCAGCGTCGTGGAGGTGTCGCGCGTTCAGGCGTATCCGGGCAACGGTGGCAGTGGCCGAACGCTCGCTAAACCCGATGTTCAAAATGCAGCGAACCCGACCTCAGGCATGGCTATTACAACCAACCGAGCCGATCAGCAGGTGATTGAGACATTGGGATTAAAACTGCTCGCTGGCAAGTCGTTACCCGCCGTGAAAGATGCGAAAGATACCACCGTGCAAATCGTGCTGAACAAAACGGCGGTTGATTACTTAGGCTATACACCTGAAAAAGCCATTGGCCAGAAAGCGCATAATGTGTTTGGCTGGGACCGAGCCGAAATTGTAGGGGTGGTTGACGATTTCCACTTCCAGTCATTGCACACGCCCATTGGTGCGTATGGTTTTCATAACAACGATTCCGAATGGCGTCCGTATCTATTGGTCAAGACCCGAACGGCACAACTCCCCGAAACCATGCGTCAACTGGAACGTATCTTCCAGAAAGACTTGCCCAATTCAGCGTTCGAGTTCACATTTCTGGATGATTTCCTGAACACGCTTTATCGCTCCGAACAACGTACTGCTCAGGTTGTTCTGGTCTTTTCGGCTTTGGCGATTCTGATTGCCTGCCTGGGTCTGTTTGGCTTGGCGGCCTTCACAGCAGAGCAACGTACCAAAGAAATTGGCGTTCGGAAAGTGTTAGGCGCGTCGGTAGGCAGTATCGTTACGTTGCTTTCTAGAGATTTCCTGAAACTGGTCGTGGTCGCTATTATTATTGCCTCGCCGATTGCCTGGTGGGCTATGCATCAATGGCTGAGCGATTTCGCCTATAAGATCGACATCCAATGGTGGGTATTCTTAGTGGCTGGTTTAGTAGCGGTCGGTGTAGCCTTGCTCACCGTCAGTTTTCAGAGCATCAAAGCCGCGTTAACGAATCCGGTCAAATCGTTACGTAGTGAGTGAAGTTTTATAAAGCACTTCCCTACCCTTACTCCTATGCTCACAAACTACCTTAAAATCGCCTGGAGAAATCTGCTACGTCAGAAAGCCTTTTCACTTATCAACATTATTGGACTGACAGTCGGGTTAACATGCTGTTTTCTGATCCTGCTGTTTGTGCGACACGAACTTAGCTACGATACGTTCCAGCAGAAGGCCGACCGGATTTATCGCGTTACGTACCTGCCTAAATTCGCCGGTGTTGAACAGCCTTTGGCCCTGACGCCACCTCCGCCTTCTCTGCTACTACCTGCTAATTTCTCGGAGATTGAAACATCGGCGAGACTCTTTCAGAGCCGCACGACACTTGAAGTAACCAACCGTCAGGCGGGCGATCAAACGATTAAATACGATGAAGAACGTTTTTTCTTCGGCGACCCATCCCTGCTCAACATTTTCACGTTTCATTTTCGGCAAGGGAATCCGGCTACGGCGCTACGTGATAAGTTTACCGTAGTAATTACGGACGAAATAGCCACTAAATATTTCGGCCAGCAAAATCCGCTCGGCAAAACGCTGCTATATGAAGGGCGTTATCCGCTACGTGTGACGGGCGTGGTCGATGCGTTCCCGGATAACTCGCACATTCACATCGACCTGCTGGCCAACTACGATACAATGTTTGCCACCGAAAGCGAAACTGTTCGGCAGAATCTGCCACAGAATTGGGTGATTTCACACGGATACACCTACGTATTGCTACGTCCCGGCAAGTCGCCCGAGACGGTAAACGCCCGCTTTCCGCGATTTCTGTTGACATACGCTAACAAGCAGTTTGCCAAAGACATCGTCTACAAACTGGAGCCAATGCGTGACTTTCATCTACGTTCAGATGCCCAGGTACCACCAGAGCCTGCCGGAAGTATTACGTATCTGTATGTGTTTATCGGCATTGCGCTGATGACCCTGCTGATTGCCTGTATCAATTTTGTGAACCTATCGACGGCCCGCTCCCTGAAACGAGCGAAAGAAGTGGGCATTCGAAAAGTATTGGGCAGTGAAAAACAACAATTGATTGCCCAGTTTTTGGGCGAATCGTTGCTGCTGAGTGTGATTGCTTTAGCCTTTTCATTTGTATTTATTGGGCTTTTACTACCCATCCTGAACAATCTGACCGGGAAGCATCTGACCATTAGGTATCTATTTTCGGATGGCTCGTTATTCGTAGGATTTATAGCGATTGCACTGCTAACTGGTTTATTATCGGGCAGTTATCCGGCCTTTTTTGTGTCGCAGTTTCAGCCTATTGCTACGTTAAAAGGTAGTTTTGTTGGTGGGAAAGCCAAAGGAGGAGCGATACGTCAGGTGTTACTGGGTGTGCAGTTCGTAGCGTCTATTGCGCTGATTATCGGCACGGTAGTAGCGTTTCAACAGCTCCGGTATATGCAGAATCAGTCGCTGGGATTTGATAAAGATCTTATCATTACGGCCAATACACGCAATGAACGTATCACGAATGTATTCGCTGACCGCAACGACAGTACGTATCAGCGGCTCCGTACATTCCGGGAAATTCTGCTCAAAAACCCACAGATTCAGCAGGTTACACTTTCCACCCGACAAATGGGCGAAGGAGCCGTCCGACGGAACGTAGTACCGGAAGGCCACAAACCCGAAGACAATCTGTTTATTGGTGCGATGGGCGTCGACCACAACTTTGCCCAAACGTACGGGCTGAAGTTTGTGGCAGGGCGGGATTTTTCCGAAACCTACCCGACCGACCGAACCTCTGCTTTTCTAATTAACGAAACCGGCGTGAAGCAGTTCGGATGGAAATCGCCAGCGGAAGCCATTGGTAAATCGGTAAATCTGGAGGGCAAGGAAGGCAAGATTGTTGGTGTATTGCATGATTTCCATAATCAGTCGCTGCAAAACCCAATTGCCAGCATGATGCTGACCATCGACCAGCCCCGACTGTCGTTGTTTTCCATCAAAATCCAGGCCCAGAATAAAGCCGAAACGCTGAAATTCATACAGCAGGAATGGGATCGGTATTTCCCGGAAAAAGGATTCAGTTACCAGTTTGTTGATCAACGTCTTGCTCAGCTTTACGAACGCGAGCAGCGGCTCAGCCGACTCATCAGCTACTTTGCTATACTAACCGTGCTGATTTCCTGCCTGGGCTTGTATGGACTTGTATCGCTGGTAACTCAACAGAAAACCAAAGAAATTGGCATCCGGAAAGTGCTGGGTGCGTCGGTTTCGAGTATTGTAGGGCTACTTTCTAAAGATTTTGTGGTGCTCGTGCTGATTGCTCTGATCATTGCCAGCCCACTTGCCTGGTGGGCCATGAACAAATGGCTGGAAGGATTCGCCTTTAAGATTAATATTGAATGGTGGATGTTTGCCCTCGCAGGCTTACTGACCGTGCTTGTTGCGCTACTGACGGTGAGTTTTCAGTCTATCAAAGCCGCGTTAGTGAACCCGGTTAAAAGTTTACGAAGTGAATAATCCGAACCTGGATTTAACGGATTTAGGGATTTTCAGGATTTTGTTTTCAGAGAACCTGTTTAAACTTTTGAAAATAGATTCTAATTGGCTGCTTTTGTCATTCTGACGAAGGAAGAATCTTAAAGATTCCTTACCAATAAGCGAGGATACTTTAAGATTCTTCCTTCGTCAGAATGACAAAAGCACGTTCGAATAAAAGTTTAAACAACTTCAGAATAAGCGCTTCGAAGAAGCTAAACAAAATCCTGAAAATCCATAAATCCGTTAAATCCTGGTTCAGACATCAGTTAAATCCTGATTCAAACCAATATCTCTATGCGTTACGTTCTACTTATTAGTTTAGTAATCAATTCAATAGTTGGCCAGGCTCAACTTACTACAGTTCCTGGGGGTGGCAATAAAAAAGCGTCGGTATCCGAGCAGATTGGCCTGACGACCGTTACCATTCACTACGACCGACCCGGCGTGAAAGGGCGCGAAGGAAAAATTTGGGGAACGCCAATTGCCCATTATGGCTTTCAGGATCTCGGTTACGGTCCAGGACAGCCGGCGCCCTGGCGGGCAGGGGCCAATGAAACCACATACATTACGTTCTCTGACGACGTATACGTGGAAGGGAAGTCGTTAGACGCTGGTACATATGGCCTGTTTATGAATCTCGGCGAACAGGAAACGACCGTTATCTTCTCTAAAATCGTCGTTTCCTGGGGCAGCTTTTATTACGACCCGGCGATGGACGTGCTACGTGTTACGGTGAAAAATCAGCCGCTCGACAGGTCTGTGGAGTTGTTGACGTATTCGTTCGTGAATCAGACCGATAGCTCAGCGAACGTAGCACTGAGTTGGGAAAAGCGCATGATTCCGTTTAGAGTGAGCGTTGATTTGGTTGATCAGCAAATGGCCTCGTTCCGTCGTGAATTGCTCTCGAAACCGGGCTTTACGTGGCCATCACTCGTGCAGGCTGCTACGTACTGTCTGGAAACCAGTCACGATCTCAAACAAGGACTCATCTGGGCCGACCAGGCCATCAATGCCCGCTACGTTGGTCAGAAAAATTTTCAGACGCTCAGCACCAAAGCAGCTGTACTTACTGCCCTTAATAAACCCGACGAGGCCAGAGTTCTTATGGCCGAAGCCATGCCGTTAGGAAACATGAATGAACTGCACCAATACGGTCGCAGTCTGCTGAATCGAAAACAAAATCAGGAGGCCTACGTAGTATTTAAAACCAACTATGACAAAAACCCGAATCAGTTTACGACGAACCTGGGAATGAGTCGGGCACTGGTAGCTATTGGCAAATCTAAAGATGCTCTTCCTTATTTACAGGCAGCTCTGCCACAGGCACCAAATCCGCTGAACAAGAGTAACGTAGAAGCCATGATAAAAGCCATCTCAGAAGGCAAGCCTGTCATCAATTAAGCCTACGTAGAAACAAGGCATACCCTGTCTCTACATCAATCCTCAATACTATGCTACTTAATTATCTCAAAATCGCCTGGCGGACACTTCGGAAACAGAAGGGATTCACCTTTATCAACATTTTTGGGCTGGCTACGGGTCTAGCCTGCTGCATGCTCATCATGCTTTACGTACTGGATGAACTTAGTTTTGACCGTTACAACGAAAAGGCCGACCGGATTTACCGAGTACAGTCAGACATCAAGTTTGGCGGAAACGATATGCACTTCGCTGTTTCGCCCGACCCCATCGGCCCAACTCTCAAGAAAGATTATCCACAGGTAGAGCAGTTTGCGCGTCTACATCAGGAGGGAACCTGGTCCGTAAAACGGACGGGTGAGCCGACAAATCTGCGTGAAGACAACATTACCTTTGCTGACTCGACGCTGTTTGAGGTCTTTACGTTGCCGCTCGTATCCGGCGATTCCAAACGGGCACTGGCCGAACCCAATTCTGTAGTCATCAGCGAATCGGCTGCGAAACGGCACTTTGGCAATCAAAACCCAATGGGCAAGACGCTGGTATTCAACGATAGGCGAACGTTTAAAGTCACGGGGGTAATGCGTGATATGCCGAAGAATGCGCATTTTCAGAGCAATTTCTTTCTGAGTATGCTGAACGATGATTATACCTGGGGGCAGTGGCTCAGCAATAATCACCATACGTATATTCTGATGAAACCCGGAACGGACGCACAGGCATTTGCCAAAAACTTCGATACAGTTATTGAGAAATACGTTGGCCCGCAGGCGTTGCAATTTATCGGTTCATCTATGGATCAGTTTCGTAAGGCAGGGAATAGCATTGGGTTTTGGCTTATTCCACTGACAGACATTCACTTACATTCCAAACAACAGGTCGAACTGGCACCGAATGGCGATATTCAGTACGTCTATATTTTCTCGGCGGTGGCTCTGTTTATTCTACTGATTGCCTGCATCAACTTCATGAATCTGGCAACAGCTCGCTCGGCCAATCGGGCGCGCGAAGTAGGCGTCCGGAAAGTAATGGGATCGGAACGTCAGCAACTGATCGGGCAATTTATGACGGAGTCGGTGCTGACAACCATACTGGCAATGTTGCTGGCCCTGTTTATGGTTGGTTTGGCTCTTCCGGGCTTCAATTCGATTGCAGCTAAAGAGCTGTCAATTAGCCAATTAGCATCGCCCTATTACGTGCCCCTTTTAATTTTGTTACCGATCGTCGTTGGCTTATTGGCAGGTAGTTATCCGGCTCTGTTTCTATCATCATTTCAGCCAATTACGGTGCTGAAAGGCAAAGTCAACGTAAGTTTTCGAAGCGCTGGACTACGTAGTGGCCTGGTCGTTTTTCAGTTTATGATGTCGGTAATTCTGATTGTCGGTACCATCATTGTCTACCGGCAGATCACCTATATCCAGAGCAAAAGTCTGGGTTTCAACCGCGACAAAATGCTCACCATTTATGGCGTATATAGCATTGGTAATCAGGCCGAAAGTTTTCGGCAGGAAGTTCTGAAACTGCCGGGCGTTGTGAATGGTAGCATCTCAGGTTACTTACCGACGCCCTCTAATCGTAGTGATAATTCGTTCTTTGCTGAAGGTCAGTCAGATATGAACAAAGGCGTTAGTATGCAGAGCTGGGCGGTCGATCATAACTATGTCAAGACAATGGGAATGAAACTCGTCCAGGGTCGCGATTTTTCAAGGAATTTTGGCTCAGATTCGTCGGGTATTATTCTGAATGAAGCGGCCGTGCAGGTATTTGGGTTTAAAAACCCTATTGGCAAGCGCGTCTGGCGTTATAATGATGCTCAACTAAAAGAACGCAAAACGTTTACCGTGGTTGGGGTCGTTAAGAATTTTCATTTCGAGTCGCTCCGACGTAACATTGGCGCTTTATCGATGTTTCTCGACTCCAATTCGGGAGCCGCTTCATTCCGGCTGAGTAGCAACGATTTGCCCGCACTCATCAAACAAATTGAAGCGAAATGGCGGCAGGTTGCACCTGGTCAGGCCTTCAGCTATCAATTTATGGACGATAGCTTCAATCAATTATATCGAGCTGAACAACGTATCGGTACCATTGCGCTGACATTTGCGGTATTGGCGATTCTGATTGCCTGCCTGGGTTTATTTGGATTGGCTGCGTTTATGGCCGAGCAACGTACCAAAGAAATCGGTATCCGTAAAGTGCTGGGCGCATCGATTCCCAACTTGATTGGTTTGCTCTCGAAAGATTTTCTGAAACTGGTACTGATTGCCATTCTCATTGCCACACCCATCGCCTGGTATATGATGAACCAGTGGCTGGCCGATTTCGCCTATAAAATTGAGATTGAGTGGTGGATGTTCGCCCTCGCGGGTCTACTGGCAATAGGAATTGCGTTAGCGACCGTGAGTTTTCAGAGCATCAAAGCCGCGTTGATGAATCCGATAAAATCACTACGTAGCGAATAATCTGAACCGGGATTTTTACCCCTATGCTAAAAAACTACATCAAAATCGCCTGGCGAACGATACGTCAGCAACGCCTGTATAGTCTGCTCAATATCACTGGCCTCGCTCTGGGAATGGCCACCTGCGGACTGCTGATTCAATACGTTCGATTTGAACAGAGTTATGACCGGATCGCGGTTGACAGGAACGTAGCAGGCGATAAACCCATCTATCGGGTTGAAAGCCTGTTTTACGGAGCGGGCCATAAAAGTGAACACTGGGCAACGAGTACAAACGGCTATGCGCCAGCCATGAAAGCGAACTTTCCGGAGGTGGAAAGCTTTACCCGGATTTTCTGGCGTAACTCCGAGCGAGTGGTACGTTACGAAAACCAGAAGTTTCGGGAACCGCACGTTTGCCTGGTCGATTCCAATTTCTTTACCTTCTTCGATTACCCCGTTCGGCAGGGCGACCGAAAAACGTTTCTGAATGAACCGAACACAGTTGTTTTGTCAGAAGCAACAGCAAAGAAATATTTCGGCACGCAGAATCCGCTAGGAAAAACACTCGAAATCAGTACGTTATACAAAACCCAGACGTATCAAGTAACGGGCATTTTTGCCGATTTACCTGTCAACTCGACCATGCAGTTCGACATGCTGATTTCGGGAAAATCCGCTACGTCCAAGTTCTGGAATTTCTGGTATCAGCACGCGAGTTATACGTTCGTGCAACTAAAACCGCATACCGACCCCAGTCGGGTAGAAGCCAAATTTCCAGCCCTTGCCGAGCAGCACAAAACTGAGCAGGCCATGAAAGATGTTACGTGGGGGATTAAACTTATTCCGCTCCACAACCTTCACCTCAACCCGGCCACACCCAACGAAATTGAAGCAAAAGGCAACCGAATGGTGGTGCGGTTTCTGTCGATTATTGCGCTTGTTATTTTGCTGATTAGCTGGTTCAATTACAGCAATTTGACAACAGCGCGGGTGCTTTACCGGGCGAAAGAAGCGGGCGTACGGCGCATGATTGGCTCGTCGCGCAGGATGTTATTGACACAGTTTGTGATTGAGTCGATGCTGTTACATACGCTAGCGTTAGTGGTAGCCGTACCGTTGCTTTTGCTTTCTACTCAGGTACTTCCCGAGTCGCTACATCTGCATTCGGCACAGGCTGTCTGGACAGATCCGATTATGCTATTCGGCATGTTCCTGCTATGGAGCGTCGGTATTTTGGTTACAGGCCTATATCCCGCTTTTTCACTGCTTCGGATTTCGCCAGTGTCGGTGCTGAAAGGCCGATTTCTGTTTTCGGGATCGGAACGAACGGTACGTCAAGGGTTGGTAGTGATTCAGTTTGTAATCTCTGTCATTTTGATTATCAGTACGTTGGTGGTATACCGACAAACGGCCTATATGATGAATCAGCGGCCAGGCGTTTTGACCGATCAGGTTATTGCTATCAAAGCGCCTGTCAATTCGCCTAATCATGCTGAGCGGGTAGAGCTTTTCAAAAAGCAGGTTAGGACGCTGGCCAACGTATCGAACGTAACCGGTTCGGGAGCGATTCCCGGCGAAGAGGTTGGGCAATTTCTGGCTAATCGGCGGTTTGAAGCCCCGGACGCCAGCAACCGACTTTTCGAAATGTTAACCGTCGATTTTGATTTCATGCCGACTTATGGACTGCAACTACTGGCCGGACGCGCATTTGATAAAACTCGCCCTTCCGATTCTACAGCATTGGTTCTCAATGAATCGGCTGTCAAGCAGCTTGGCTTTACGTCGCCCGAGCAGGCGATTGGGCAGAAAATCGCGCTGGAAACTACACCCGATCGAGCTAACGAAATTATTGGCGTCATCAAAGATTATCACCAACGCTCACTCCATCAACCGTTTACGCCCATTATTCTGTTTATGGACCCAAAATTCGGCTGGATTCCGATAGAATATTATTCCATTAAATTCCGTACCGATGATCCGCAAAACCTACTAAGTCAGGTATCTACTATCTGGGAAAATACCTTTCCAGAATCATCGCTGGATTACTTCTTTCTTGATGAATTTTATGGCAAACAATACCAGTCCGACAAACAGTATGGCTTGTTGTTCAGTATCTTTTCAGCCCTTGCCATTTTCATTGCCTGTCTGGGTTTGTTCGGCCTTGCTACGTTCAGCGCGCAGCAACGTACCAAAGAGATCGGCGTTCGTAAGGTATTGGGAGCCAGTGTGGCCAGCATCGTTACGTTACTTTCCAGAGATTTCCTGAAGCTGGTTTTCATTGCCATTATTATTGCCTCTCCCATTGCCTGGTGGGCGATGAACAACTGGCTAACCGATTTTGCTTATAAGATCGACATCGAATGGTGGGTATTCGTACTGGCAGGACTGTTGGCAGTTGGCATTGCCCTGTTCACAGTCAGTTTTCAGAGCATCCGGGCCGCGCTCATGAATCCAGTGAAATCACTACGTTCCGAATAGGTTGTGATGCAGAGATGCACGGAAGAGTACAGAGATTCGCAGAGAAAATAATAGAATACCTCTGTGAATCTCTGTACTCTTCCGTGCATCTCTGCATTACAACCCTTGTCCCTTAACATCTTTTAACGTACTAAAAATCAACTCATAGAACAAACGTAAATACCTTCACGGCGACAAACGAACGTATCGCTAAACGGTTATCCTATGCTTCGGAATTACGTTAAAATCGCCATTCGAAATCTGCTACGTCGAAAGTTTTACGCCCTTGTTACGTTGTTCGGCCTAACGGTTGGTATTACATTTCTCCTACTCATCGGCAACTACATTCAGGGCGAACTGGCCGTTAACAAAACGCTACGTCACGCCGATCGGCAGTACTTAGTCCAGAGTCGATGGAAGGAAGAAACGATGGGGATGGACATCACTACGTTGGGGCTTATTGGGCCTACACTCAAGCAGTTATATCCAAATCTGGTCGCTAATTATTACCGATTTTATGGGGTAACAGCCATCGTCTCTAAAGACCAGAAGCACTTTCGGGAAGGGATCGAAATTGGTGATTCGACGCTGCTTTCGATGTTTGGCTTTCCTTTGCTGTACGGCGATCCCAAAACGGCGATGCTGGCCCCAAACTCTATTGTCATTACGTCGGAAATGGCGCAGAAATTCTTCGGGCGAACCGATGTGCTACGTCAACAATTAACTGTCCAGACACCCATCGGCGGCAAGCAGTTGTTCACGATAACCGGCGTACTGGACAATCCTCCTAAAAATAGTGTAACCGATCTGTTGCCTAATCGCGACCATATGTTCATTCCAATGCGTGACGTTGGTTATTTTTCACCGCTTGCCAGCATAAATTCATGGCAAAACCAATACATTCCTAACTACCTGGAACTCCAACCGGGAGTCAAAGCCGACCAGCTCACCAAGCCAATTGAGCAGGTACTTGCTACGTATGCGCCACCTGGTTTTAAAGAAAATTTGCATGCCTACTTAAGTCCGCTGACAACGTATTACTTAAAAGCTCAAAATGGACTGGTCGAGAAAATGGTGTTGACGCTGACGCTCATCGGACTGTTTATTCTGCTGATGGCAGTTGTCAATTTTGTAAACATCACTATTGGTATGTCGGCAACCCGACTCCGCGAAATTGGCGTCAGAAAGGTGCTGGGCGGGCTCAAAAAGCAACTCATTGGCCAGTTTCTGGCCGAAAGTCTTCTGTTGTCTACAGTTGCTACGTTGCTGGCGCTAGGTTTCCATGAGCTGTTCCGACCGCTATTCGCCAACGTACTGGAACGACCGATTCCGTCGCTTAGTACGTGGTCGGCGGCAGCTTACTTCGGGTTGCTCGGCTTGATTTTGTGTATTGGCTTACTGGCGGGCGGTTATCCGGCTTTTATACTGTCAAGATTGCCCTCGGTTGAGTCTCTAAAAGGTAAACTAACGCCATCGGTGCAGAAGGGAATAGGCTTCCGTCGGGCGTTGATTGTCTTTCAGTTTACGGTCGCGATTCTCGTGTTTGTGGGCGCTGTGGTCATTAGTCGACAGGTATCTTATTTTTTCACAAAAGATCTTGGCTATCAAAAAAGTCAGATCATGACGGTGGCTTCGGTCCCGCGCGATTGGTCGCCAGCGGGCGTGCTACGTATGGAAGGTATCCGTAATCAATTGGCCCGTATTCCAGGTGTGAGCGATGTCAGTTATTCATTTGAAATTCCAGACGGCAAAACCAGTGGTAGTGGTCGAATCTTTCAGCAAGGGCGCGACAGTAGCAGCGCATCCGTTGCAATGGTCATGACTACGGACGAGCGCTTTGCACAGACTTATGGACTTCATATGCAGGAAGGTAAGTTTTTCCACGCCGATGGCGGTGGCTATGATTCGACGCGGGTGGTTCTGAACGAATCGGCAGTAAAGGCCCTAGGCTGGAATGACCCCGCCAAAGCACTTGGACAAACGGTTCGATTTCAGGGTAGTAATCGAGCCTACAGGGTGGATGGCGTATTAAAGAATTTTCACTTTGGCTCTTTACACGAAACAATCGGTCCGCTCATTTTTCTGCATACAAGGGCTAATCCTATTTATCGCTATGTCACGTTTAAACTAGCTTCTTCGGGCAATTTACCTGAAACCGTAACCGCTATCAATAAGGAGTGGTCGCGGCTGTTTCCGGAAGCCCCGTTCGAGTATTCGTTTATGGATGATACGCTCCAGAAATTGTACCAGACCGAAATTCAGCTTCAAAAAGCGGCTCGACTGGCTACAGTATTGGCACTGGTGATTGTGCTGCTGGGCGTGCTTGGTCTAGTATCGCTGAACGTAACACGCCGTACCAAAGAGATTGGGATTCGCAAAACGTTAGGCGCTTCGACAGCCGGTATTGTCAACTTATTCCTGAAAGAATTTGTGCTGATTCTGCTTATCGCCAATGTCATTGCCGGGCCACTTGCCTACTATCTGCTGCAAAACTGGTTAACGCATTTCGCTTATCGGACAACGCTTTCGTGGACGCCATTTGCGGTAGTCGCGCTGGTATTAGCCTTGCTGACTGGCTTCGTTGTGAGTACGCAGGCCATCCGGGCCGCGCTGGCCAATCCGGTGCAAAGTCTGAACCAGGATTGAGCAGATTTAGGGATTTACTGGATTTTGTTTTTCGCTTCTTCGAAGCGCTGAATTAAAAGCAAAATCCAGTAAATCCCTAAATCTGCTCAATCCCGATTCAGACGAGAAATTGATTAAGATCGAGTTGCAGAATTTCGGAGAATGATGATTCGGTCGTTAATCCACCGTCACCGAAGCGGTACCGGAGCCATTGGAATGTTCGGTAGTCGTAGATAAAACCTTCGCGAATGCCATATATATCTTCATCAATCAACCGAATCAGTTTATGCAGATCGCCCTTTAAGCCATTTGTATGACAGACTTCAATAATGATGGGCGTTTGAAACGCTTGGTTGTCTCGCAGGGATAAATCGGGAACCTGACTTGCCTTACCTTCATCGAGCATCGTTTCAGGTAGCGGCTCTAGTGAAATCGTCTTTTCGCGATGATATAAAACCCCTAAACCGATGGTCAACAAGGAGATAACACGTTGATGGTCAATGGGAGCCCATACGCCTAGATCTTCAGCAATCAATGATGGCTCTACAGTAGAAGGGAAGTACATACTTTTTCGATTTTGGCAAATTTACTAGAAATCATGCTACGTTCGTATTACAAAACGGCCTTCCGAAATCTTCGCTCACAGCGAGTTTATACGCTTCTCAACGTAACAGGACTAACCGTCGGAATGGCCGGCGGACTGCTCATTTTTTTGTTTATTCGTTACCACCTCAGCACCGACCGACACCACGCCAAATTCGACCGAATTTTCCGTGCCGTGGTTAATTTACACCTCGACGATGGTTCGGTACAATACTTTCCTGAAGCGCCACTCCCGATGGCGAAAGCATTACGTACCGATTACCCACAAGTGGAACAGGCGGCCTACCTGAAAATGAATCGTGAGTTAACCGTAGAAGTCGGTGCACCGGTGCCGCAGAACGTAACGGCTAATGGTTCACAACAGCTCCTGCGGTTTCTGGAACACAGAAGTACAGCCCTGGTAGAGCCTGAATTATTTGACATTTTTGATTACAAATGGCTACGGGGTAATCCGAAAACGGCACTTCGCGAACCAGCCAGCGTTGTGCTTACCGAATCGTGGGCAAAGAAGTATTTCGGTGACAGCGACCCCATTGGTCGGACGCTTCAACTGAATCATACGGTCAGCGCAAAAGTGACGGGTCTGCTAGCTGATCCGCCCAAAACGACCGATACCGATATCAATTTATTCATTTCAATCGCTACTCTGCCTCAACTCGACCCTACCTACGACCTGAATGAGTGGAGCAACCTGAACAGTTCTGATCGCCTGTTCATTACACTCAAACATCCGCAATCAGTCGTTGGTATGGATGCAGCCCTGCCTGCCCTCGCCAGGAAGCATTATGGCGAGCTGGCCAAATACTATAAGTTTCATATTCAACCGTTAGCCGATGTTCATTTCGACGTAAAACGGGTTGTCGGTGGCTCAATTCGACCATCATTACTCTGGTCGTTGGGGCTTATTGGTCTCTTTCTGGTGCTCACGGCCTGCATCAATTTCGTCAATCTGGCCACTGCTCAGGCGATACGTCGAAGTAAAGAAGTAGGCATCCGTAAAACGCTGGGTAGTAGCCGTGGGCAATTGGTTCGGCAGTTTCTGCTCGAAACGTCCCTCATTGTACTCACTGCATCTGGCCTTGCCATTCTGCTGGCTATCGTTACGTTACCCCTGCTCAATACGTGGTTATCTACCTATCTATCGCTATGTCTGGACGTAGTGACGATTGGTTTTATTGCCTTGCTCAACGGCGTGGGAATTGTGCTGGCAGGTGTTTATCCAGCGGTTGTGTTATCGGGTTTTAGTCCGTGGGCGGCTTTGACTGGTAAACTTTCGGTGAGTCGTCGGGGGAGTTTTTCGCTACGTCATTCGCTGATTGTGGTGCAGTTTGTAGTTTGTCAGACATTGATTGTCGGTGCATTGGTCGTAGCCTCGCAGGTTCGCTATCTGCGCGAAGCCGAATTGGGCTTTAACAAAGACAATGTCATTATGGTGAATCTGCCGACATCGCAGAAGAGCCAACGCGAAGCGCTCAAAAACGAGTTAATGCAGTATCCTGACATTAAATCGGTGAGTGCGAGTCAACGACCTCCCTCGAATCAGTCTCTGTACGGCGGTTCGGTAAAAGTAGAAGGACGTGGTGACTGGGAAAAATACTCGCTCCGGGAACGTATCGGCGATGAAGATTACCTGCAAACCTATGGTTTACAACTTATTGCCGGACGTAACATCATTGCCAGCGATACGATCCGGGAATACCTGATCAACGAAACTTTTCTGAAGAAACTGAACATTCGCGCCCCAAAGCAGGCAATCGGGCTAAAGATTCAGTACTATTTATCGCCGGTTCTGTTACCGATTGTTGGCGTAGTGAAAGATTTTCACCAACGTTCGTTACACGAAGAAATTGGCCCCTGTTTCATCGCGAGCCATTCGCCATCGTTTAAGCAGGCGGGCATTCGGGTATCTGGAAAGAATCCTGCCAAAACGCTTCAATATATCCGGCAAGTCTGGCAGAAATTATACCCAAACGACGTGTTCGAATACACGTATCTGGACGATCAACTGGCGCAATTCTACGAAAATGAAAATCTGCTGTTCCGGCTGGTCAATACATTTACGGGCATCGCTATTCTGATTTGCTGCCTTGGCTTATATGGACTCGTATCATTTATTGTTACTCAGCGCACCAAAGAAATTGGCATACGTAAAGTATTGGGAGCATCAGTCTCCAGCATCGTTACGTTACTTTCGAAAGATTTTTTGAAGCTAGTACTGATCGCTATCATTCTAGCCAGTCCACTTGCCTGGTATTTTATGAATCAGTGGCTTCAGGACTTCGCGTATCGCATCAGCATTCCCTGGTGGGTGTTTGTGCTGGCGAGTCTGCTGGCTATTGGAATCGCTTTACTAACTGTTAGCTATCAGAGTGTTAAGGCCGCGCTGGTGAATCCGGTGAAAAGTCTGAACCAGGATTGAGCTGCCGTCTGAATTGCACCGGCAACCGGCGGGATTTAACAGAGTTAAGGATTGGCAGGATTTTGTTTTTCGCTTCTTCGAAGCGCTTCGTCTTGTGAATTCTTTCGATCTTATAACCCCGGTTCAGAAAACAAAATCCTGCCAATCTTTAACTCTGTTAAATCCCGCCGGGTTGCCGGTGCAATTCAGATGCTCATTTCCATACCTGATATTCTAATCGAAGGGACTAGCCTTATCATTCCCTCTTACCCCTTCAAGCCGTCCATCGCCTGTCGGCAGGATCGATTTATTGCTACGGACGTAATGAATATCGACGTATCGGCCGCCCCTCCAGCAATACGTGTAAACAATGAACTGATTTTTATTTCAGCCAAACACAAAGATGATTTAGTTCTGTTTGCAGAGGCCAACCAGATTCCCATCGTCAGGCGGGATGATGTTTGGGATGGGCTGCTGGAGCCTTTTCTGGATACCGAATACACCGACGTAACGCATCAGCGCATTGTTTCCTGGCTCGCTACGTACGGCCTGACGGAAGAAATCATTACGTCGATTCGGGATGAAGTGGGAAAGCAACTGTATGCCTATAATTTTGGTACGATGCTGTGGGAATGGGTGCATCTGGGCGCGTTCGACGTATTGTGCGCGATGCGGTCAACGTACAGCGCCGAACAGTTCGCTGATTTTTATCGAAAGGTTATGGACATTGCTTTATTGCCGGATAAATAGCTCATTCACAGCGTTGCCCATCCAGACGAAAGTACTTAACCGTAACCGGCATTATCGCCGTTGAATCGACGTAGCCCTTCAGCGCAAACAGGCCAATATAGTTGGGAGTCATGCCAAATGTATACGTAGTAACTTCCTTAAACGAGAAATTATCGACAGGGCTGGCGGAGTATAAAACGCGAAATTTCTGTCCTTGCTTTTCGATTCTGAACGCTACGTTCTACAGATTAGTCACGGCGATACGTTGGTCGTTGACGTTGCCAATTCGAAACAAATGTTGATGAATGAATTCTTCCAGATTTCGGTCGCCTTTTCCGTAAGATGCCGTTGCCTGAATCAGAATTTCGGCCGGCTGCTTCAGACCACCGAAAAAGTTGTTGTAGGCGAGCGACAGCCGAATACTTTTCCGGGTAAACAGGGTATCTTCCAGCAATAGAATGCCCGCCTGCTGCCAATTACCGCCCGGAACAAAATTATTGAAATGCACCTCCGTACGGAAGCATTCCGATTGAATAGGACGTAGCAGTAAATTCTGGACACGGGGCGTTTCGCCAGCTTTTGGCCAGTTGTCGCCTTGAAGGGTAAATAAGGTCAGAAAACCAGCATTTTGTCCCCGCTTATCCCAATACGTAGCATTTTTATCTTTCAGAAACCAGCCGTTACGTGTCAAAGAAGCCTCATCTACAGCTCGAAAATCGTCCTGAATTTGTTCCAGATTGGTCTGTTGTAGAAACAAAAAACCGAGAACCATTCCGATTACGACCAAAGCCACTACGTACCAAACTGTGTCATTCTTTGCCGACTGAGACGTAGCACGCTCGTGCTTAGGCGAAACAAGATTTTGGTCGCGGTAGCGAAACCAATACGGAAAATGTTCGCCCGTCTTTTTTCGATCGGCTTCCGACGTAGCAGGAGCGTCGAATACGTAGCGGGACAACGTATCGAACGTAGCAGTTGACGGATTTTCCTGCTTTTCTGCTATTGGATTAAGTACGAACGTAGCATAGTTTTTTAAGCTACGCCAGCCGATAACCAGGCCAGTTCGTTCTTCAATTATGTTGCTCAGGTGTTTGCTTTCCGGCTCCGACAATGGACTCTCTAGCGGGTGGCCGAAACATTTCATCACCACCGCATTCATCAGACTGGTAAAGGTTCGCCGGTCAAAATCATCCATAGACTGAGGGTTCTGTCTAGCCTTAACGCCAATCGCTGGCCGGTATTTATAATTCCGTTACGTTTCCGCCCGAATTCCGCCTGTTTTACGCTCTACGACGAAGTTTTGCTAAAAAAACGCCGTCCATGAAAATCCTACTGCCGGCAATAATTTGCCTTATTTACTGGCCCGTTCAGGCCCAACAACTCCAGTTTCATTACGATTTCAGGCATTCCATCGATCCCAGTCTGAATCGAAGAAATTTCGCGTCGCTGTCGTACGAATATTTCAAAAGCAACGATTCAACGGGATCATTTCTGCTGAAAATGCAAACCGACTTCTCGGGCGAAAATAATAATGTTGGGCAGCTTTTTTTGCAGCTGTCAAAAAACATACGCTTCTGGAAACCAAAAGTATATCTGGCTTTAACCTATAGTGGTGGGCTGGGTGTTGCACCCCCTTTCTATGGCTATTACCTGACCAATACGTTTGGTGCTGGCATAGCGTATCCGTGGCAATGGCGGGGTGCCTGGTTCAGCACAAGTCTGGTTTATCGCTATAATGCCTTTCCGAAACCCAGTTACGATCCACAGCTTACATTTTACTTCGGGCGGGGATTTTTCAATTACCGGATTATGATCGCGGGAAGTCTGGTGGCTTGGAGTGAAAACCGCAATCAGGGTAATGAATTCACGAAAGACCTGAACGGCAAGAAAATAGCCTTTTTCGGTGATCCGCAGTGCTGGGTCAAAGTGGGGAAAACAGTTTCGGTTGGCACCCGAATAAATCTATTCTACCACGTCCTGACCAACGCCAATCAGGTGCAGGTTTATCCTACGTTGGCACTGAAGAATCAGTTTTAAAAGGGTAAAGGAGGTTTTTACGCAGAGATGCCCAGAGGAACACAGAGATACGAAGAGAAAATTTCTATATATCCTCCGCGTATCTCTGTGTTCCTCTGGGCATCTCTGCATAAAAACTCATGTCCGTAACCGTCCGATTTACGTCCGTTTGCGGACAACAGGGGTTAATAAACATCAAAATAGTTACTGATAATCAGTTAGTTAATTTTCTGGTACGGCATTTGGGCAGTTAGCAGGGAACCCTGCTTCAAGTTGTTATGCTACGAAATTATCTGCTCATCGCCTTTCGCAATCTGCGGAAACACAAAGCGTTCAGCTTCATTAACATTGTAGGCGTTGCCGTTGGGCTGGCGTGTTTCCTGCTCATTGCGCTCTACGTTAAAGACGAACTCAGCTACGACCGCTATAACACCAAAGCCGACCGTATTTATCGGGTTACCCGAACTTTTCTCTCATCGGAAGGAACAGCCTCGCTGAAGTTAGCGCAAGCCGCACCGCCGTTTGGGCCGTTGATCAAGCAGGATTTTCCGGAAGCAGAAGAAGTGGTGCGAACTATCGACAACGGTGGGCTGATTCGGTATGGAGAGCATTCCTTCAATGAAGACGAAGTTTTTTTTGCGGAAGCTAATCTATTCAAAGTCTTTGATTTTAAGCTTACTAGCGGTAATCCGAATTATGCGCTGGTCAATCCATTTTCGATTATGTTTTCCCGGCCTATGGCTGAGAAATATTTCGGTAAGGAAAATCCGATGGGGAAAATAGTTCGGATTAACGACCAGTTCGACCTGACCGTAACGGGCGTTTTTGAACCCTTGCCGAACCAGGCACACTTTCACCCCAACTTTCTGGTTTCGTTCAGTACGTTCAACGACAACCGCATTTACGGAGCCGAACAGCTACGTACCAACTGGGGTAATAACTCATTCAATACGTATATGCTGCTGAAGCCCGGCATCGACCCGAAACGTATCGAAGCGGCTTTCCCAGCCTTTCAGAACAAACATATACCCGCCGGAGACGGCTCAAAGCCGTCGACCTGGTCGGTGCTGAACTTGCAAAACGTAGCAGATATTCACCTTTACTCCCACACGGATTCGGAGGTAGAACCTACTGGCGACATCAGTTATATTTATCTCTTTTCGGCCATCGGCTTGTTCATTTTGCTGATTGCCTGCATCAATTACATGAATCTGGCAACGGCCCGGTCAGCGGGGCGAGCCAAAGAGGTGGGAATGCGCAAAGTTGTAGGGGCTTTGCGCACCCAGCTCATTAGTCAGTTTTTGAGTGAGTCGTTTGTACTAGTCGTTTTCGCACTGGTAATAGCCATACTGCTGGTGGTACTCGGACTGCCAGCGCTTAACGATTTCACGAATAAGAAGCTGGCGCTTCATCAATTACTCGATCCGGTTTTTCTTACCATCCTGCTCAGTATTACGTTGCTAACGGGGTTAGTAGCAGGTAGTTATCCGGCTTTCTTCCTGACATCGTTCCGGCCATTGGGCGTATTAAAAGGGCAGATCGCATCGAACCTACGTAGCGGTAAACTGCGGCAGGTATTGGTGGTGACGCAATTTGCTATTGCTATTGCACTCATTATCAGCACCGCCATTGTATATAATCAGATGAAATACATTCAGGATTATCGACTGGGCTACGCTAAAGATCAGGTGCTGATTATCTACGATGTGAGCGATTCGACAACGAATCATGAGACGCTGAAAGAGCAATTGATACAAACCGGTTCAGTACGTGACGTAGGTCGCTCGTCGCGGATACCATCTGGTCGGCTACTCGATTCGCAGGGGGCGATGGCGATGAAAGGCGATACGATGGCTCCCGTAAAAATCAACCTGCGCGGGCTACGTGTCGATTACGATTTCATTCCGGCGTATCAAATCCAAATGGCCGCTGGTCGTAACTTTTCCCGCAATTATTCGACTGATACATCGATGGTTGTGCTGAACGAAACGGCGGTACGTCAGTTGGGCTGGACACCCGAGCAGGCCATTGGCAAACCCTTCCAGTATGGCCGGGCCAAAGGGCAGATTATTGGCGTAACGAAAGACTTTCACTTCGAATCGCTGCACCAGCAAATGGCGGCTCTGGCCATGGTCATGTCGACGGAAGATTTCAACTGGCTGTCGATTCCGCTAAAAGGCGACGTACCGACGGCGGTGAAAAACGTAGAATCGGTTTGGAAACGCTTTTTCCCAGGTCGTCCTTTCGACTACCAGTTTCTGGATGAACGTTTTGGTCGGCTCTACGCCCGCGAGCAGACGCAGCAAACGCTATTCAGTGTTTTCGCCGGTATTGCCATTCTGATTTCGTGTCTGGGGCTGTTCGGTTTGTCGATGTTCATGGCCGAGCAACGTACCAAAGAGATTGGCATTCGGAAAGTCCTTGGTGCATCGGAAATCAGTCTGGTGGCGCTTTTCTCTAAAGATTTCATGAAACTTGTGCTGGTCGCGCTGGTTATTGCCTCGCCCGTTGCCTGGTACGCCATGCACAACTGGCTGAACGATTTCGCCTACCGCACCGACATTCATTGGTGGGTATTCGTGCTGGCGGGCGGTCTGACGGTCCTGATTGCTCTGTTAACAGTAAGTTTCCAAAGCGTGAAAGCCGCGCTTACGAATCCAATTAAGAGTTTACGAAGCGAATAATTCTAGAGACAGGGCATGCCCTGTCTCGAACGCGTCAGCAATATAATATAACCATCCGGTCAGGAGCAGGGCATGCCCTGTCTCTACATAATCAAACTTCCATGCTTCTTAACTATCTCAAAATCGCTGTTAGGAATCTGCTACGTAGCAAATCGTTCTCAGCCATTAATATTTTCGGTTTGTCGGTTGGCATGACCTGCTGCATGCTACTGTTGCTTTATATACGTAGCGAATTGTCGTTCGATAAACACCATCAGTATGCTGATCGACTGTACCTGTTAGGCCAGGAAACCATTATTGGGAGGGGTAATAAAGGGGCAGGCAGCGAAAAGAACGCCACCGCATCGGCTCCCTATGCGTTTGCCCTGAAATCCGAGTTCCCGGAAATTGAGCAGGTGTCCCGATTATGGATCAATCTAATCGACGATAAAGCACTGCTCCAGGTTCGGGAAGGAGGCAAAGCCATCAAATCATTCTACGAAACCAAAGGATACCAGGTCGATTCTACCTTTTTTGACCTGTTTTCGTATCAGTTCACAGAAGGAAATTCACGTACTGCTTTAGCCGACCGCAATTCGGTAGTATTATCGGAAGAAATTGCCCGCAAACTATTTGGTACTACGTCGGCGCTGAACAAACTGATACGTATCAGCGGCACAACCGGCAACGGCGAAGAATTTAAAGTAACGGGCGTTTACCGTGACGAAAGTGCTCGTTCACACATCGATGCCAAGTTCTTTTTACCAATGTCGTCAGGCTGGGTCGGCAATTTTCTGCGTGAGGGTAAACTGGATTTCTGCTGCAACAATATGTTCGTTACGTACCTGAAACTACGTTCCGGTGCAGATGCAGGCAAGTTGCGGCAAAAGTTTCCAGCCTTTATGGAGAAGTACGCCAGCAATGATCTGAAAGCGGTGGGTTTCGACAAAAAACTGTTTCTTGTCCGGGTGCCCGAGCTGCATCTTTTCGACGAAATAAATACCATCGTTACACCCACCAACACCACTACGTATCTGTACATTCTTGCCTCGATTGCGCTGTTTACGTTGCTGATTGCCTGTATAAATTTCATGAACCTATCCACGGCCCGCTCAGCGAAACGGGCGGCTGAAGTTGGGGTTCGGAAAGTGATGGGCGCTGAACGTGGCTCGCTCATTGGGCAGTTTCTGGGCGAATCGATTGTCTTGTCCTTACTGGCGCTGGTCATTGCGATGGGGCTGGTTTTAGCATCCTTATCCGTATTCAATCAACTGACAGCTAAGTCATTAAACATATTTGAATTATTCGAGCCACGTATTTTAGCTACGTTTATTGGCCTGGCGCTGCTGACAGGTATACTGGCTGGAAGCTACCCGGCTTTTTATCTGTCGTTGTTCAATCCGGCGCAGGTGTTGAAAGGTAAGTTCAATAATACGTTATCGGCGGTCGCGTTACGTCGTGGACTGGTGGTGTTTCAGTTCGTGATTTCGGTGGGCTTGGTACTTGCTACGTTCGTGATTCAGGAACAAATGAGTTTCCTGCGAAACACATCGCTTGGATTTATGCAGGATCAACAGATTGCTATTCCGCTAAGTAGCCGGGAGGCTCACGAAATTTATACAGCCTATCGAAACGAAATTCTGCAAAATAGTCAGGTAGTTGGCGCAGCCGGAACCCAGTACTATCCAGGCATAAATAATGCGACTGATTTTCTTTTGTACAAACCTGAACAAACGGCGCTGAACGGCCAAAGTGTCAAAACGAATCGGGTCGATTATGATTACCTGCAAACAATGGGGTTTAAACTGGCTACGGGGCGGATGTTCTCCCGCCAGTTTCCGGGCGATACGGCCAACCGGCTCGTGGTGAACGAAGCGACGCTACGTAAATTTCAGATTCCGCTGAATAAAGCCGTTGGGCAAAAACTGAATTTCGATTGGCAGGGCGAAACTCACCATTTCGAGATTGTGGGCGTTCTTAAGGATTTCCACTATGAGAACCTTCATCAAACCATCGAGCCGTTTACGTTCCTACTGAACAGCCAGCCCGAATACAATTACATTATTGCGCACGTCAATACGTCTAATATGGCGAACGTACTGAGTTTTATGGAAGCAAAATGGAAAGCGCTACGTCCCGACGAGCCTTTTCAGTACACCTTTCTGAACGAAGATTTTCAGAAGAATTACGAAGCCGAAGCCCGCACATCACGTATTGTAAGCTATTTTACAGCTATCTCGATTCTGATTTCGTGCCTCGGTTTATTTGGTCTGGCGGCTTTTGCGGCTCAGCAACGTACCAAAGAAATTGGGGTTCGCAAAGTGCTTGGCGCATCCGTTACGAACATCGTCCTGCTGCTTTCCAAGGATTTTCTGACGCTGGTCGTTATCGCCATCCTGATCGCTTCGCCGGTGGCGTGGTATGCGATGGACAAATGGTTGCAGAATTTCGCCTACAAGATTGATATTCCGTGGTGGATATTCGTAGTGGCTGGATTATTGGCGCTGGGCATTGCGTTTATTACGGTGAGTTTCCAAAGTATCAAAGCCGCGCTGATGAACCCGGTGAAGAGTTTGCGTAGTGAATAATTACGTAGAGACAAGGCATGCCTTGTCTCATGACCGAATGGTTTCATTTACTGGCTGATATTGCTGACGCACAGGAGACAAGGCATGCCTTGTCTCTACAAATTTAAGCAACGATTATGCTTCTTAACTATATCAAAATCGCCTGGCGGAATCTGGTCCGCAAACGCGCCTTTACGTTGCTTAATACGTTGGGGCTGAGTGTGGGCGTAGCGGCTGCGCTGTTATTGTTTCTGGTGGTACGTTATGAACTGAGTTTCGATACGTTCCATACGCATTACGACCGGATTTATCGGGTAGCACGCCACGATATTTATCCGAACGGCAACGAAAGTTTCACGCCGGGCAGTGCGCTTCCGGTTGCCGCAGCCCTAAAAACCGATATCCTACAGTTTGAAAAAGTTGTGCCCGTTTATGGTACACTCGATCCGCAGGTTACGGTTTTGGGGAGTGATTCCAAAGCGACCAATTCAAATTCAAAGTTTATCGAGCGAAATGAAGGGCTTCTGGTTGAACCGGACTTTTTCAACCTTTTCGATTTCCACTGGATTCTTGGTCGGCCCGACGTATTGAGCCGCCCAAACGTAGTGGTTTTATCGAAGACTTACGCGGAGAAATATTTCAATGATTATCAGCAGGCTATCGGGAAATATATACGTATCAATAACCAGACGACCATGCAGGTGGTCGGCGTATTGGAAGACGCTCCGAAGCCCACTGATTTCCCGACAAATCTGGTGATTTCTTATGCCTCCAAACGCGCCCGACCGGATCTGTTTGGTTTTGGCGACTTCAACAACTGGGGCAGCACGAGCAGCAATGACCAGATTTTTGTGCTGATGCCGGAAAAATTTTCGGTGGCTTCGGCTAATGTCCTGCTCGATAAATTCGCCAACAAACATTACGAGAATCGGAAATCCAACGACCGAAAAACGCATTTTCTAAGTCCGCTGGCCGATATGCACTATGATGATCGCCTGTCCAATTTCACCAGCAAAACAGTACCCAAACAACGTATTCAGAATATTGCGGTAGTTGGCATTCTGATTCTGTTGATGGCCTGCATCAATTTTATCAATATTTATTCGGCGCTGGCTACCCGACGAGCCAAAGAAGTGGGTGTTCGGAAAGTGCTGGGAAGCCAGAAATGGCAGCTGGTGTTCCAGTTTCTGATCGAAACGTTTCTGGTAGTGCTGGCGTCGGTTAGTCTGGGCGTCATGCTGGCGTACTGGGCACTCCCATTAATTGAACAAGTATTTGACATACCAACCGACCCATCACTGTATTTTACACCAGCCATAGGCCTTTACCTGATCGGATTGTTGTTGGTGCTCACGCTGCTTTCGGGCGCATATCCATCGTTAATTCTGTCGTCATTTTCACCCCTGGAGGTATTTCGCAAGAGTTTGTCGAAAGGCTGGATGCGGGGCGTCTCACTACGTCAGGGACTGATTGTATTTCAATTTGCTACCGCGCTCGTACTGATAATCAGTACGGTTATCAATCTGCGGCAGATGAATTATGTGAGTCGGCTTAACCTTGGATTTGAAAAAGAAGGCGTATTTACGCTCAACATGGATACTGAGTATCGTACACGATATAATACGTTCCGCAATGAGCTGTTACGTTTGCCGGAGGTAAAAGCCGTGTCATTTTCGTCTGATCACCCTTCTTCTGAAAATAACTGGCGAAGTAGTTTTGCATTCACCAACCTCTCGAAAGAAGAAGATTTCGAAATTTCGATGAAGTACGCGGATGGTGATTATTTCACTACGTATGGAATGAAGTTTCTGGCTGGCGGACCTTATGCCGTCAATGATACAATCAACAAGTTAGTAGTGAATGAGACGCTACTCAAAAAGTTAAACATCAAAAATCCAGAATCTGTAATTGGTAAGAAACTTCGTGTGGGCGGCTCGGAACCTACTTCGATTGTTGGAGTTGTGAAAGATTTCCATACGCAATCGGCCAAGGAAGCGATCAATCCAATGCTAATTACGATTGCCGATAAATTTTACTGGGATGGAGGTATCAAAATCCAGTCGAAGAATTTGCCACAAACCGTTGACCGGATTAAGTCGGTCTACGAGAAAACATTTCCGGAAGTAGCTTTTAACGGTAAATTCTACGACGAAAGCATCAACAATTATTATAAAGCCGAACGCCAGATGGGCCTGCTTTATCAGGTATTCGCTGGTCTGACCATCTTTATTGCCTGTCTGGGTCTGTTTGGATTAGCCGCTTTCACAGCCGAAGCCCGTACCAAAGAGATTGGCGTTCGCAAGGTGCTAGGGGCATCGGTCGTCAGTATTGTTTCACTGCTGTCAAAAGACTTCCTGAAGCTGGTTGTTGTGGCTATTCTCATTGCCTCCCCAATTGCCTGGTACTTAATGCAGTCCTGGTTACAGGATTTTCAATATAGAATAGGAATTGAATGGTGGGTGTTTGCGCTGGCCGGTCTACTGGCTATTGTTATTGCCCTACTAACGGTGAGTTTTCAGAGCATCAAAGCCGCGCTGGTGAATCCAGTGAAATCGTTACGTTCGGAATAATTACGTAGAGACAAGGCATGCCTTGTCTCATGACCGGATGGTTTTATTTACTGGCTGATATTGCTGACGCACAGGAGACAAGGCATGCCTTGTCTCTACATCTGACAGATTCATATTAGCCCTCGAAGATTTCGTTTAGGTTAAGCTGAATGCCTGTTATTGGGTCGGCGACAATTCCTGATGAGAAGTTGAGTTGTTGACGGTCGGGGAGCAGAATAGAAACGGTTTGTACAGTTGGCACAACTAACCATACTGATTTTACACCTGCTGGAAAGTGCTTTTTATAGATGCGGTCGGTCAGGCTGTTCAGGCTTTGCTCGGGAGAAAGAATTTCGATGGTGGTAAGCGGTACGTCCTGCACAATAATTTCATCAGCTAACCAATTGGCCCGACGTTTCGGCATGATAGCTAGGTCGGGGCGAGTTTTACCAGATGCAAAATTGAAATCAAGTTCGGTGAGAATACTGTACTGAGTTCGATAAGCCAGCATCAATAAATAGGCAAATTGACTCTGTAATGCTGAACGATTAAGGCTCGACATTTTTTCGTCTTCAAAGTCGGAGGCAAGCTCAATTAGAGTCCCCATAGCGCAACGAAGTTTTCAATAAAGATACAAAAACGGTGTATTATGCTGACAAACTACATAAAAATCGCCTGGCGGAATCTGCTACGTAATAAGGCTTTTTCGGCCATTAACATCGTCGGGCTGGCCCTCGGACTTGCTACGTGTCTGCTCATCAGCCTGTTTCTGCTCGACGAACTGAGCTACGACCGATACAATGAGAAAGCCAATCGGATGGTACGTGTTGTGTTTCACGCCGTCATGAATGGTGGAGAGATTAATGAAGCGATTGTCATGCCGCCCGTTGCGCAGACAATGAAGGCAGATTATCCGGAAGTCGAAGCGGCAACACGAATTCGTACTGCCGGATCGCCAAGTATTACAGTTGGGGATAAAACGTTCCGGGATGATCAACTGGCTCAAGTCGATTCCAATTTCTTTCAGGTATTCACATTGCCATTTATTCAGGGCGATGCCAAAACGGCGTTGATTCAACCCAATGCGGCCGTTATTACGCAGGCAATGGCGCGGAAATATTTCGGTAATGAAAATCCCATCGGCAAGTTTATCACGATTAAAAGCTGGAACGCGCTCTTTAAAGTAACCGGTGTCATCGACAAAGTGCCCGTCAATTCCCACTTTCATTTCGACATGTTTCTGTCGATGGCGGGCGTTTCGGATGCGAAATCACCTTCGTGGATGACATCGTCTTACTATACGTATCTGGTTCTGGCCAAGGGCTACAATCCAAAACAACTGGAAGCCAAACTCTCGCAGATGACCAGCAAGTACATGGGACCTCAACTGCAACAGGCGTTTGGTATGAGTATGGCTCAGTTCCGGCAAAAAGGGAACGACGTTGGTTTTGTAATACAACCCTTAACTGATATACATCTCAACTCAAATCTGACGGGCGAACTGGAAGCTAATGGTGATATTCAGTACGTGTACATCTTTGGAGCTATTGCGCTGTTTATGCTGCTGATTGCCTGCATCAATTTTATGAATCTCAGCACGGCCGGAGCTTCGAAACGGGCTAAGGAAGTTGGTATTCGCAAAGTAATGGGTTCAGTACGGCAAAGCCTGACCAATCAGTTTCTGATCGAATCGTTACTCCTGACAATGATTGCGCTGGTGCTGGCGATTGGCTTTGTTTATATGGCGTTACCCCTCTTCAATGAACTGTCTGGTAAGGCGCTGACGCTGAATCTTGGCGATAGTATCTGGATAGTACCGAGTCTGCTTTTGCTGGGCGTATTCGTGGGTATTCTGGCCGGAAGTTACCCCGCTTTTTTCCTGTCTTCGTTCAAGCCAATCGCCGTATTGAAAGGCGCCAAATTTACGGGCGATCGGAAAAGTATCGGACTACGTAGTGGTCTGGTTGTGGTTCAGTTTTTCATTTCCATCATCCTGATGGTTGGGACTACCGTTGTTTATCAGCAGTTGAATTACATTCAAAACAAGAAGTTGGGCTATTCCAAAGAACAGGTTTTGGTATTGCCCGATACGTGGCAACTGGCCAAAAATGAAGAGGTTTTCCGCAACCAGATTATGCAGGATACTCGTGTGGTGAACGTCAGTATGTCGGGATATCTGCCAGCGGGGCCAAGCTATAACAACAATTACATGATGTATCCGGAAAGCAATCCGACACAGTTTGTGAAGGGAATTCGGTACAATGTTGATTACGACTACATCCCGACTTTAGGGATGCAGATGGCGCTTGGACGAAATTTTTCTAAAGAATATAGCACCGATTCGTCGAGTGCGATAATCAACGAAACAGCCGCCCGAACGCTTGGTTGGCAGAATAATGCCATTGGCAAACCCATTGGTCATGCCGAGAATGAAGGAACAAGGAAAACATACAAAGTTATTGGCGTTGTGAAAGATTTCCATTTCCGGTCGCTGCACGAGTCGATTTCTCCGCTGGTGATGACGCTCGGTCAGAACTCTGGAGCAGTGATTATCAAGGCGAAAACTACAGATATGTCTGGTCTGCTGACGTCCCTGGAGAAAGAATGGAAAAAACTTACCACGGATGCACCCTTTATGTATTCGTTCCTCGACAAACGGTTCAACGATACGTATCTGGCCGAGCAAAAGACTGGCCGTATTCTGGGACTATTTGCGGGGCTGACGATTTTTGTGGCCTGTCTGGGTTTGTTTGGGCTTGCTACGTTCACGGCCGAACAACGTACCAAAGAAATCGGCGTTCGCAAGGTACTGGGTGCCTCGGTCGGTAGTATCGTTACGTTGCTCTCCAAAGATTTTCTCCGGCTGGTGGCCATCGCCATTGTTCTGGCGAGTCCGGTTGCATGGTACGTCATGAGCCGGTGGTTGCGGGAATTTGCCTATAAAATCGATATCCAATGGTGGATGTTTGTTCTGGCGGCTCTGTTAGCTGTCGGTATTGCCCTACTGACAGTGAGTTTCCAAAGTATCAAAGCTGCGTTGATGAATCCGGTGAAGTCACTACGTTCTGAATAATTGTAGAGACAGGGCATGCCCTGTCTAATTGGCGTCAGCAATAATAACGTATCATTAATACCATCAAGGTCAACAACCATCCGGTCATGAGACAGGGCATGCCCTGTCTCTACAAAAGCTTATGCTAACCAACTATCTAAAAATCACCTGGCGAAACCTGATTCGTAATCGCGCAATCAGTACGATCAACATCGTTGGTCTGAGTGCTGGCCTGGCCGCAGTCATGTTTATTCTGCTTTTTGTGCAGGATGAGGTTTCGTATGACCGCTTTCATACGAGACGTGATCAACTGTATCGGGTCGTATTGAACACAATCACTCCGGATGGCAACGAGGTCTTAACAAGCGCAACGGGTCTTCCTCAGGGGCCAGCCTTTGCGGCTGAGTTGCCAGAAGTAACTGAATTTTGCCGGGTACAAGGTTATGAGATGCTGATTCGCCAGAAAGAAGACGTAGCGTATAAGCAGGTGATGTATGTCGATCCTTCCTTTTTACGCCTGTTTAGTTTCGAGTTACTGGCTGGCAATCCTAATACTCTCCTGAACGATCCAAGGAGCGTTGTTATTACCGAAGAGATGGCCCGTAATTATTTTGCTACAACAGACGTATTAAATCAGCTTCTGACTATCGACGCAGGAGGTAGTTTCGAAAAGTATCGTATAACTGGTGTTGTTAAAACGCCACCCGTCAACTCAAGCATTCGATTCGACGTACTACGTCCTTTTGTAGCCTCGCTCCCACCCGACCGCAAAGACTGGCACGAGCAGGACTGGTCGGATGGATTTCTGAATACATTTTTGCTACTACGTCCCGACGCCAATCTCGCTAGGTCGGAACGAAAACTGGCAACGGTGTTTGAAAAATATGCCAGCCAGCAACTCTCTCAACTTCGTAAAGAACATAACTCATTTACCCTGACGTATCATCTGCAACCGTTTACGGCTATGCATCTTGATGCCCGTTACGACATGGGCAATGGACTGCAACGTGGTTCATCGTCAGTGTACTCGTACATACTGAGTGGTATTGCCGGGCTGATTCTGTTGCTCGCCAGTATAAACTTTGTTAACCTGACACTGGCCCGGTCGTTACGTCGAACGAAAGAGATCGGTGTTCGTAAAGTAACGGGCAGCACCCGTTGGCAACTCATCGGGCAGTTTGTGAGCGAAACGTTTCTACTCACACTATTAGCTTTAATTCCAGCAATCGGATTGGTCTATCTCCTACTTCCTAAGTTTTCATCTCTAACCAATAAAATATTAGAAATAACGTATCTCACTAATCCGCAAACTCTTGGTTTATTTACTGGCTTAGTCGTACTGGTTACCTTACTGGCAGGTTTTTATCCTGCACGAGTGCTATCTCGTTTTAACCCTACGCAGGTTCTATCCAGTCGCCTTCGATTAGCCGGAAGTAATCAAATAGGAAAGGGCCTGCTTGTGTTTCAGTTCTCAATTGCTATCATTCTAATGATTGGAGCGGTCGTGCTGCATGAACAATTCGAGTACATTCAAACGGCAAATGTGGGATACGAACGCGCCAACCGTGTACGAGTCTACGTCCCCTGGGGCCGTGAACAACAGGGCGAATTGGTAAAGCAGACGCTCCGGCAACAAATCGGTATTGAGTCGGTTGCCCGAAAGTCGGGGGGGCATCGGGCCGGTACGTATTACGTTCATAATAAACCGGTCAAATCAGGAAATGAGTGGATTGACGACCAATATCTAAACTTTGTAAATATTCCTATTCTGGAGGGCAGAGGACTAAGTGCTGCTAATCCTACAGATAGTGTATCCAACATTCTGGTCAATGAAACGTTTGCCAGGCAATTTCTGGCAGCGAATCGATCGGCTGTCGGACAGATCATTCAACGGCAAACGGATGACAATACTCGCTCTGATCTAACCATAGTTGGCGTAGTTCGCGACTATCAGTACCGCTCGCTACGCGACAAACCGGAGCCTGTTTTGTTTCAGCTTGGCAAGCCCGAGCAAATGAATCAGTTATACGTCAAACTAACGCCCAGCCAGGCGCAAACAGGGCTACAAACGATTGAGCGCACCTTTAAACGATTGATTCCCTACCAACCGTTTTCCTATCATTTTATGGAAGACGACCGTTTAGAGGATTACGCCGACGACGCCCGTTGGAAACAGCTCATTACCTATGCTACGTTGCTGGCCATTCTGATCGCCGGGTTAGGTTTATTCGGTCTGGTTTCCTTAACCATCGAACAGCGAATTAAGGAAATCGGCATTCGGAAAGTACTGGGCGCCAGTTTACTGGAGGTTACTCAAGCACTATCTGTCAATTTCCTAAAACTGATTGCATTAGCTTTCGTGATTGGTGCGCCTATCGGCTGGTATGCTGCTCGTTTCTGGCTCGATACGTTTGTATATCGAATAGAGCTTACTGGCTGGATTTTCGGTTTGGTTGGTCTAACTGTATTGAGTATTGCCCTACTTACGGTGAGTTTCCAAAGTATCAAAGCTGCGTTGATGAATCCGGTTAAATCGTTACGTTCCGAATAATGTAGAGACAAGACATCTCTTGTCTCCTGTGCGTCAGCAATAAACCAAGGCAATGAAAACCATCCGGTCAGGAGATAAGGCATGCCTTGTCTCTACATAAAAAAACCTCTGCCCTATGCTACGTAACTATCTCAAAATCGCTCTGCGCAGCCTCAGCCGGAATCGACTGACGACGCTGCTTAACGTAACAGGTTTATCGGTTGGTATTGCTTCGTGTCTGGTTATTTACCTGATTGTGCAGTATGAACTCCATTTCGACAAGCGAGTACCGGATAGTGAGCATGTTTATCGGCTGGTGTCGAAATTTAAGTTTGGGGATGAATTCTATCATAACCCTGGTTTGGCGGCTCCCATTCCAGACGCCGTACGGGCAAAATTGACGGGTGTAAAAACGGTTGCGCCTTTTCACAGTGGCAGCTTTCAAATCGTTGAAATACCGTGTCCGGGTAAAGAACCAATTCAGTTTCGAGCTTCCAAAGATGAAAAGGACGAGTTTGTCAGCACAAACGGGGCGTTTTTCGACATTTTACCGCGGCAATGGATCGCCGGAAATCCTGAAACCGCACTCTCCAAACCCGATCAAATTGTCCTGACTGAAAAACAGGCCCGGAAGTATTTTGGCGAAGCCAGTCCAGCTATTGTGGGCCGTCGGCTGATTGGAAGGCAGTATAAAGATACCCTTATGCTGACCGTTTCGGGATTGCTAAGTGACCTTGCTGAACCCAGCAACTTCGATTTTCAAGCCTTTGTATCGCTGGCGACTCAAACAACCAGTAAAAAACGCCGGGATAATCTAGGAATCGATCAATGGAATAACACGAATTCTTCGTCGCAGTGTCTGCTTAAACTGGCTCCCGGCACCGATCCGAAACGGCTTGGCGATCAGATTACTAAGCTGGCGGATGCAAACGTACCTGCCGGCGAAAAAACAGGTGATCGCTGGTTATTGTTACAACCCCTCAGCGACGTTCATTTCAATGCTGATTTTGCGGGTGGGCAGCACGTAGCGCATCGGCCAACCTTATTAATACTGGGTCTGGTCGGTGGCTTTTTACTACTATTGGCCTGTATCAACTTCATCAATCTGGCCACGGCTCAATCGACCCGGCGGGCCAAGGAAATTGGCATACGTAAATCGCTGGGCAGCGAACGGAAGCAATTGATAGTACAGTTTTTAGGCGAAACCTTACTGCTCACGATTTTAGCAGCCAGTGCATCGCTCCTGCTGGCTAATGGCGCTTTAACCTACCTGGGCGAAATTGTTCCGAAAGGCGTAACCCTCGATCTTACTAACCCAACACTGTATTTGTTTCTGCTCGCTACGTCGTTCATCACGGCGCTATTGGCTGGCTTTTATCCCGGTACGTTACTCGCCCGACTTTCGCCCGTTGCTACGTTACGAAATCAGACGGGGCAGGCAGCTGGTATTGCTACGTTACGGAAAGGGCTCATTGTGGGGCAGTTTACGATAGCGCAGATGTTTATTATCGGGGCGCTGCTGGTAGGGCAGCAAATTCGGTACATGATTAATTCGGATCAGGGTTTTCAGCGCGAAGCCATCGTGACCTTCTCTACCCCAATGAGTTCTTTTTTCAACAGCGATCATAATGACGTTCGTTTTACGCTGGCCGAACGTATTCGCAAACTATCGGGCGTTGAACGGGTCAGTATGGCAAATCAAACGCCACTTTCGGGCAGTTGGTCTACCTCTACGTTGGAGTTTACGGGCAAAAAAGGCAAGTCAGAAGTCAATGTCTATCGCAAACAGGTCGATACCAATTTCGTCGCGTTGTATGGCCTGAAACTACTGGCCGGACGTAATCTGATCGAGAACGACACCACCCGGGAATACGTAATCAACGAAACGCTTGCCCGCTACATGGGTTTTCAACAACCCGCCAGGGCGATTGGTCATTTGCTGGGCAAAAAACCTATTGTTGGTATCATTCGTGATTTTAACCACCGTTCGCTCCACAATACCATTCAGCCAACGGCGCTGATGTCCCAAAAAGGCAATCTCCATATGTTTAATGTACGGTTCAGACGTAGCGGAGCCGCTACGTTCGATCAGACACTGGCACAAATCAAAAAACTCTGGGCCACTACGTATCCGGGCGAGCCTTTCGAAGCTAAGTTTTTCGACGAAGCGATAGTCGAACTCTACTCAAATGAACGAAACCTCGGCAAGCTGATTAATCTGGCTACGGGTATCGCCGTCCTGATTAGCTGCCTTGGGCTGTTTGGCCTCGTTACGTTCTCCGCCGAACGCCGAACCAAGGAAATCGGTGTGCGGAAAGTACTGGGTGCGTCGGTGAGCAATATCGTTACGTTGCTCTCCAAAGATTTCCTGGTTCTTATTCTGATTGCCGTACTGATTGCTTCACCCCTGGCCTGGTGGGGTACTACGAAATGGCTGGAAGGTTTTACGTATCGTATCGACCTATCCTGGAGTCTGTTCGTGCTGGCGGCATTGCTGGTGATTGGAATTAGCCTCATTACTGTAAGTTTTCAGAGCATCAAAGCAGCGTTACGCAATCCTGTTACGTCCTTACGGTCAGAATAAACATAACTATAGACATGAAAACACTCCTCCTTAGTGCCCTCGTACTGACCAGTTCATTCGCCATTGCTCAGCATCACAACTCCGTCAGCCGTAGTATACGCCATGATGGCAACTCCTTATCGATTCAGGTAAACGGTACTGTCGACGGTAAGGACGTCGATTATGACCGCACATTTGACGTAACGAATTTGACAAAGGAAGAGCGAACGGCGCTCACTGAACGGGTTCTGGATTCGCTAAACGTAAGTATGCCTGAGCCACCACGAGCGCCCAGAGCACCCCGAGCGCCACGCGCACCCAGAGCCCCTCGACACAGTGAGTCAGTTTCAATCAGTAGCAGTAGCGACGGCTCGACCGTATCGATCAATAGTTCTGATAATCAGGCAATGACAGTTACAGCAGGTGGAGAAAAACCGTTTACAAAAGTAGTACGGTACAATTCCGAATCTGGAAAATTGTACCTGCGCTACCGCTTTAAGAAAGATGGTGACGAGGTTACTTATGAACGCACAATTGACGCTCCGAATAAATCGCAGGAAGAACGGGAGACAATGATTGAAGATATTGAAAAATCAATCGGCATTCCGGCGAAGTAACTAGCATGGAGCATAGGGCTTTAGGCAAAGGTAAAACCTGCCCCAACCCTCTACTCCATGCTCTTTCCCTTACCTCTTAAACACAAATACGACCATGAACGCTAAAACACTCGAACAAGTCTATCACCAGATGTGCACCCGACGAGACGCTATCAGTCAGCATTTTCTGGCTGATCAATCGCTTAAATCAAGCGACCCTACCAGTTATGAACGGTATCGGAAAGAACTTCGCGATATTAACAAGCGACTTCGGATTATTCGCCAGTGCATTCCGGCAAACCCCATTTTAGCCCTGGATAAAGCCGTCTTTACCAAAGCCACTACGTCGTTTCTCCAACAGGTCACTACGTTTTGAATAGCAGGGATGGCGGGGAGCAGGGATTGTTGCTCCGCGTTCCCTGCCATCCCTGCCACTGCTATCCCTGCTACGTGCCACCCTTTCTTAACCCCAAAGTCCTATGCTACGTAATCACTTCAAAATCGCCTGGCGGAATTTCATTCAAAACAAAACGTTCTCAGCCATCAATGTACTGGGGCTTGCCCTCGGACTGGCTTCGAGCCTGCTGATTCTGCTTTGGATTCAGGACGAGTTGACCATAGGGACGCAGTACCCGAACGCGCCTTATCTGTATCGGGTGATGGAGCATGAAATCGCGGATGGACGTATCGTGACCGATGAAGACACACCGGGCGTACTGGCTGAGGAACTCAAAAAACAGATCCCAGAAGTCGTGTATGCAGCGGGTTTTTCATCACCTGAACAGCATCTGTTTAGCGTTGGCAACAACGTAGTGAAGCAAACGGGGAATTACGTAGGAGCCGATTGGTTAACCATGTACGACACTCCGCTGTTAGCCGGAACGCGTGCTACTGCTCTACGTTCGCCCAACAACCTGGCTATCTCACGAAGATTGGCCGATGCACTTTTTGGTACGTATCAAAAGGCCGTTGGCAAGTCGGTTCGGTTTGATAATTATCTTGATTTTCAGGTAACGGCGGTATTTGAAAACTTACCTGCCAACGCTCCCGACAAATACGAATTTCTGCTGAACTGGCCTTTATATCTTGAACGTGAGCCCTGGCTTCAACAATGGGAAAATGGTGGACCCGGCACGCGCTTACAACTCCGTCCCGATGCCGATCCCGCTAAAGTCAACGCGAAACTCCTGACATTTCTGAAGGGACGTAACAAAGACATCGACGCCCATTTCAACATTCAGTTGTTTCTGCAACCCGAAACCGAAGCGTATCTGTATTCCAATTTTAGCAATGGTCACCGCGACGGGGGACGTATCGACTACGTTCGTTTGTTTGTCGTAGTAGCTGCGTTTTTGCTGCTAATTGCAGGCATAAATTTCATGAACCTGGCCACCGCGCGTTCATTCAGACGGGCGCGCGAAGTGGGAGTGCGTAAGGTGGTGGGTGCAAATCGTGCATCGCTTATCTGGCAGTTTATGGGCGAAGCGTTGCTCGTTACGTTGCTGGCACTCTGTCTGGCACTTGTGCTAGTCAATATGCTGCTGCCTAGTTTTAATCTACTGACCGAAAAACAACTTATCCTGCCGCTAAACAATCCGCTTTTCTGGATGCTACTGCTGGGACTACTCGTGTTAACCAGCGCGCTGGCAGGTAGCTATCCGGCCCTTTTTCTGTCGTCGCTCAGCCCGATACGTGTGCTGAAAGGAACGCTACGTTTTAGTGCAGGAACACAGGTATTCCGACGTGGACTGGTCGTATTTCAGTTTGTGCTGACAATGCTACTGCTTGTTGGTACGATCGTCGTATACCGCCAGCTTCAATACATACAAAACAAAAACCTGGGTTATGACCGCGAAAATCTGATTAAAATTTCCGGCGAAGGGGGGCTGGCTCAGAACTACCGCACATTCAAACAGGAGCTTCTTCAACTGCCCGGTATTCAGAACGTAACACACATTCAGACCAATCCGCTGGAGAACGGCAATACGACCGATGGCGTCCATTGGGTTGGGAAAGACCCGACGTCGGCCATTCAATTCAACAATACGTGGGTAGGGTACGATTTCACGAAAACCATGAAAATCAAGATCCTCCGTGGACGCGATTTTTCACCGAGTTTCGGTATGGATTCGGCAAATTACCTCATCAACGAAGCCGCTGCGAAACGTATCGGTTATAAAGACCCCGTTGGGCAACCGCTCACATTTGGCAGAACAGCTGGAAAGATTGTCGGTGTGCTCGAAGATTACCATTTCAATTCGTTACACGTAGCAGTCAGGCCGCTCATTATCCGACTTGCCGAAACCTGGAATTACGACAACATTCTGATTCGAACAGCACCCGGTCAGACGAAGCAGGCGCTGGCTAGTGTTGAAGCTCTATATCGCAAGTTCAACCCAAAATACCCCTTTACGTATTCGTTCGTCGATACTGATTTTCAGGCTCTGTATAAAAGTGAAAGTATTGTTGGTACGTTGACCAACGTATTTGCGGGCTTAGCCATTTTCATTGCGTGTCTGGGTCTGTTCGGGCTGGCCGCCTTCACCGCCGAGCAACGTAACAAGGAAATTGGCATCCGAAAAGTGCTGGGCGCGTCGGTCGGCAGCATCGTTACGTTGCTTTCCGGCGATTTCCTGAAACTGGTGTTGGTTGCCATCGTCATTGCTTCGCCCATCGCCTGGTACGCGACCAGGGGCTGGTTACAGGGATTTGCCTACAAAATTGAGCTAGAGTGGTGGATGTTCGTGCTGGCGGGCCTGCTGGCCGTTGGTATTGCCCTGGTAACAGTGAGTTTCCAAAGTATCAAAGCCGCGTTAATGAATCCCGTAAAATCACTACGTAGTGAATAGCTCCTACCCTAGTCTTGTAAGATTCACCTTCCGTCGCGTAGCGACCAAACAGCACTTGTTGTTAGGTCGCTACGCGACAAAACGAAAACCCCTACAAGATTAGGGTTTAGGATAAAGGGCATGAGGAAAATCAGAATTTGGTGCAGTCGAATACCGCACTAAATTCTGAACAATTGCAGTATCTGTTGGTAGTATAGAACAAAGGCAAGCTTCAGCATATCGATGGGTTTACCGCCGATACGCTGAAGCTTCATTTATTTAATTCTACAACTCAACAATTTGCATTATGTCTATCACCCTCGAACAGGCTGAGAAAGCCGTACAGGCCGCTAAAGCGAAAGCCACAGAAATTGGTACGCTGATGAATATCGCTGTAGTTGATTCAGGCGCAAACCTCACCGCTTTTGTCCGAATGGATGGTGCCTGGCTGGGCTCGCTTGATATTTCCCAGAAAAAAGCCCGAACCGCCCGCTATTTCGACATGCCCACGGGCGAAATCGGGAAACTATCACAACCCGGAGGCCCACTCTATAATATTGAGCACTCCAACGGTGGGCTCATCACATTTCCGGGTGGCATTCCCATCAAAAATAATTCCGGCGAAATCATCGGAGCCATTGGCGTTTCGGGCAGTACCGTCGATAACGACCATACCGTTGCCCAAGCTGGTGTTGACGCCCTGAGCTAGCCAGCCATCCCTGCTCCGCGCTCCTACCCTGCAACGTAGCAAAGTAAATTCGATACGTTACGGCCTTACTCTCAATAACTTCTAAACCCTATTCTTATGTGTCAAAACCATGGTGTAGCCTACATCGAACCCGGTGTAGTTGAAGTACAGTCAATTGAGTATCCTAAACTGGCACTGGGCGACCGGCAGTGTCATCATGGGGTTATTCTGCAAATCGTTTCGACGAACATCTGCGGCAGCGACCAGCACATGGTACGTGGCCGAACAACGGCTCCGGCCGGGCTGGTATTAGGGCACGAAATTACGGGACTGGTTATTGAAGCCGGGCGTGACGTTGAGTTCATCAAGGTTGGCGATTTGGTATCAGTGCCATTCAACATTGCCTGTGGACGCTGTCGGAACTGCAAGGTAGGACAAACGGGTATTTGCCTAAATGTCAATCCGTCCCGTCCCGGCGCAGCTTATGGGTACGTAGATATGGGTGGCTGGGTTGGCGGACAGGCCGAGTACGTAATGGTGCCTTACGCTGATTTTAACCTGCTGAAATTTCCGGATAAAGATCAGGCGATGGCCAAAATCCGCGACCTGACACTCCTCTCCGACATTTTCCCGACGGGTTATCATGGTGCCGTTTCGGCTGGTGTTGGACCAGGATCTATTGTGTACATCGCCGGGGCTGGCCCCGTTGGTCTGGCCAGCGCGGCTTCCTGTCATTTGCTGGGTGCGGCTGTCGTTATCGTGGGCGACATGATTCCTGAACGGCTGGAGCAGGCGAAAAGCTTCGGCTGCGAGGTGGTTGATCTGCGAAAAGACACGCCACTGGCCGACCAGATTGCCGCCATCGTCGGTACGCCCGAGGTCGATTCGGCGGTCGACTGCGTGGGTTTTGAAGCCAGAGGACATGGCTCTGAATCAGGCACCGAGCATCCGGCTACCGTACTGAATGCCGCCATGAGCATAACCCGCGCCGGGGGTGCTATCGGGATTCCAGGCTTATACGTAACGGGCGATCCCGGCGCACGTACCGACGCAGCCAAGGAAGGAAGTCTGAACATCCGAATTGGTTTGGGCTGGGCAAAATCTCATGCATTTTATACGGGTCAGTGCCCGGTAATGAAATACCATCGGCAGTTGATGAATGCCATTTTGTACGACAAAATCCAGATTGCAAAAGCTGTTAACGTAGAGGTCATTAGTTTGAATCAGGCTCCAAAAGGGTATCAGGATTTTGACAAGGGGGCCGCCAAGAAATTTGTGATCGACCCGCACGGCATGATTCCAAATTAAACGGATCGTATCAGCACAAATACGTTAGTTTTGATACGTAGTAAATCCCGTAGTTCGATGGATTCCGTCAGACTACGGGATTTTTGCGTTGAAATGGCCGTCCGACTGGGGACAGTGATTGTCCAGTATCGGACATTTACTCAGAGGTACATTTATCAAAAATGGCTTCGGTATTCTCAGAAAAGCCCCGCTACGTTCTGGCAAGGCATTTGCGCCGGTTTTAGAGCGGATAATAGAGGTAAGGGTATAGGGTAAACTGACGATGTGTTACCCTATGCCCTTACCTCTATGCCCTAAACCCCTACCTATATGCTGCTTAACTATCTAAAAATTGCCTGGCGAAATCTGCGCAAAGACAAATTCTACAGTTTAATTAACATTCTGGGGCTGACAATCGGCGTTACCTGTGGATTGCTTCTGTTGCTCTACGTAACGGATGAATTGAGTTACGATCGCTATCATGCAAATGGCTCCCAGATTTATCGAATCGTTTCTCACATCACCGAGCCGGATAAAGTGAATCGCTGGAGCAGTACGCAACCTGCCATAGCTCCGACGTTAAAGAAAGATTATCCGTTCGTTAAAAATTATGTTCGGCTTTTCCCGTATGGTCGGGTGATGTTTCGGCAGGGCGAAAAGCGGTTTTACGAAGAGGATATCTATGCCGCCGACTCCACCGTGTTCGATGTGTTCAGCTATAAATTTATCGAAGGCGATCCTAAAACGGCACTGGCACAACCCGGCAGCGTAGTACTGACGCAGAAAGCGGCACAGAAATTCTTCGGTTCAAAGAGCGCAGTTGGGCAATCGCTGCAAACCAATGATACTACGTTCTATAAAGTAACGGCGGTGCTGGAAGACGTCCCGAAGAATTCCCATCTCACGTTTAACGGGCTAATGTCCATCGGCCAAAACGAACGTAGCCAGGCTGGTAACTTCGGCGGTTTTTACCTCTACTCGTATCTGGTTTTGCCCGAAAACTTCGACACGAAAGTTCTCGAAAGCAAATTTCCGGAGGTGTACGATAAATACATCGGCCCCATTTTCAAGCGAATGGGCATTAAAGTCACCTACGAATTACAACCGCTGACACGTATCCATCTCTACTCGAGTATGGAAGGCGAATCGAACGGCAATATTGGGTACGTGTACACGTTTAGCGCGGTGGCTTTTTTTATGTTGCTAATTGCCAGCATCAACTATATGAATCTGGCGACTGCCCGATCAGCTAAACGAGCGAAAGAAGTTGGGCTTCGAAAAGTAATGGGTTCGCTACGTAGTCGGTTGATGGCGCAGTTTCTGACCGAATCTGTGTTGATGACGGTCATAGCGCTGGCTGCTAGTTTGATTCTGGTCGTTGCGCTGCTGCCTTTTTTCAATACCGTTTCGGGTAAAGAAATTGAATTTCGGGAGTTACTACGTCCTCAGTTTCTGCTGATTGCGCTGGCTATAATTGTCTTTACAGGCTTCATCAGCGGCAGTTATCCCGCCTTCTATTTATCGGCATTCGAACCGGCTACCGTACTTAAAGGCGCATTCAACGTGAAAGGCGGAAGTTTCTTCCGGAAAGCGTTGGTCGTTGCGCAGTTTACGATTTCGCTGACGATGCTCATCTGCACCTGGATTGTGTATAAGCAATTGAATTTCATGCGTAATCACGACCTTGGCTATGATCAGGAGCAGGTGTTAACAATAAATTATGAGGACAGACAACCTCGTGCTGCGTACAACGCATTCAGAAATGAGCTACTGGCTAATCCGAACGTTCGTCAGGTTGCTTCGGCCTCGTCTCCTACCAGCAACATCGGCGGACGGGTCATTTTCACGGTCGAGTCGAATACCGGGTTGAAAGAAATGGGATTCAGGCCTATGCGCGTTGATTACGACTACCTGAAAACGATGGGTATGAAACTCGTGAGTGGCCGTGACTTCTCCGAGAAAATCCCAGCCGATACACTTAATTCGGTCATTATCAATCAGGCAGTTGTAACCCGGATGGGTTGGAAACAGCCACTCGGCAAAAAAATAATTCTGGGTAGCTTACCGCAAAATGGTGAACAAGGTCCACCAACGGCGCAGGTTATCGGTGTTGTGAAGGATTTCCATCAGCAATCGCTGTATAGCCCTATTGAGCCACTGATTATGCTATGTGGTCGGGCGCTTCCGGTTACACACATTAAAATCCTGCCCCAAAACGTCGAGAAAACAGTAGCCTTTATCGGTCAGAAATGGCACGATGCTTATCCCGACCGGCTTTTTGAATACCGTTTTCTGGATCAGGATTTTGAATCGGCGTACAAGGCCGACGAACTCCGTGGTCGAATTTTCACTGCCTTTTCGGGAATGACCATTCTGATTGCCTGTCTGGGACTTTTTGGTCTCGCTACGTTCACAACCGAGCAACGTATCAAAGAGATCGGTGTTCGCAAAGTGCTGGGCGCATCGGTTGGTAGCGTAGTGCTGCTGCTTTCGAAAGACTTCACGAAACTAGTACTATTCTCGTTCCCTATCGCCATTCCAATTGCCTGGTATTCGATGTATACGTGGCTGCAAAACTTCCCCTACAAAACTGACATTGGTGTCTGGGTTTTTATAGCAGCCTGCCTGCTCACGCTGTTTATTTGCTGGGCAACAGTGGTTTATCAGAGTGTAAAAGCCGCGTTAGTGAATCCTGTAAAATCATTACGTAGTGAATAGTTTGAACCGCTCCGGCGGCCCGGCGGAGCGGTTCAGAATAATTGTCCGCAAATGGTCGGCTGCTACGTCCGTTTGCGGACATAATCTTTCATATAATTCTTAAATTTCCTTAATAATCAATCATTTAGCGGTTTGGTATGGCATTTGGGTATCTATAGAATGAAAGCGTTACGTACCTTCGCGGGCGCTCCTTTCTTAACCTCAACTAGTTACCCGTCATGCTTAGCAATCACATAAAAATCACGGTTCGGACATTCTGGAAAAACAAGCTATTCAGCGGATTGAACGTAGTAGGTTTAGGAATTGGCATGGCAGCTGTCTGGCTGATGGTGCTCTATGTCCTGAATGAGGTAAGCTACGACCGGTTTCACACTAACGCCGACCGTATTGTCCGGGTTGTTCACTACGCGCAGTGGCCGGGTGGCAATCTGAAACTCGCCCCTACGTCGGCACCGTATGCGCAGGCCCTGAAAAATGACTATCCAGAAGTCGAAAAAGCCGTTCGCTTAAATCCCGAAGGAGGTGACGTTTTAACGTTTCAGGACAAGAAAATTGAGGTGAACGACATTTACTTCGCCGATAAGTCTGTATTTGATGTATTTACTTTCCCTTTTCTGTATGGTGACCCAGCTACAGCGCTGAGCAAACCGCAAAGCATTGTTGTGTCTAAAAGCCTGGCCGCAACCCTTTTTGGTGATGCGAGTAAGGCGATTGGGAAGGTTATTGAACTCAGTAATCACTTTCCAAATACCGTTACGGGCGTTATCGAAGACGTACCAACCAACTCGCATTTGCAGTTTCGGGCGCTACGTTCCCTTCCGGAGAATTACACCAACGGGTGGCAGGCTTTCGAACTTTATACGTACCTGCTTCTGACGGAAGGCAGTAATTACAAAACGCTTGAGGCCAAAATGCCCGGCTTTTTCCAGAAGTACGTAAAAAAGGAGATCGGTGAGGGTGTCGATTATCGGATGGAGTTTCAGCCCATTACGTCCATCCACCTTCACTCGCACCTTGATTATGAACTCAGCGCGAATGGCAATGCCAATACCGTGTACATTTTTGCGGTAGTTGCCCTTCTTATCCTCATTATTGCCTGCATCAACTACGTGAATTTGTACACCGCTCGTGCGCTGAAACGTACTCGTGAAGTGGGCGTGCGAAAAGCTATTGGTTCGCATCGGGGGCAACTGGTTGGACAATTCCTGACCGAATCGATGTTGATGACGTTGCTGGCTGGTTTCGTCAGTGCGCTGCTAGCTAAGGTAGCTTTACCGTATTTCAATCAAATTGCCGACAAATCGCTGTCGCTGGGAGGTTTGCCTACTACGTTGCTCACGGTGCTGGTGTTCTCGCTGGTTATTGGCGTACTGAGTGGGCTTTATCCGGCCCTGCGATTATCCAGCTTCCGACCCGTGGCGGCTTTGCAGGGACAGCTTGGTAGTCAGGCGGGGAGTATTGTGTTTAAGCAGGGGCTTGTGGTTTTTCAGTTTGTAGCCACGATTGCGCTGATTGCCTGCTCGGGCATTGTGTACCGACAGATGCGGTTTGTGATGAGCAAGGACTTAGGGTTCAATAAAGAACAGGTATTGACCTTTCACATCAACAGCGAAGATGTTCGGCAGCGGGTCGATGCGCTGAAAGAAGCGCTGCTCCGAAACCCGGTTGTTCAGGGAGCTTCGGGAGCCAGCAACCCAATTGGCAATAACAATATCGGCGGCAACGGGATGTTTTTTGAACAAAACGGAGCTATATCGGCCACATCACAGGTCGTTCAGAAATTCTCCGTGGATTCCGACTTTATTAACACCATGCAGATCAAGTTGTTGGGTGGCCGTAATTTCTCGGAATCGTTCAAAAGTGACCTGCAAAGTGCTGTATTGGTGAATGAAACGCTGGTGAAACAACTCGGCTGGACGCAGCCCGTTGGCAAACGCGTACGGTACTACATCGATAACGAGAAACATACCGCCGACGCTCGCGTTGTGGGCGTTGTTAAGGATTTTCATACGTATTCGCTTCAGCATAAAATCGAGCCACTGGTGCTGCAAATGCCCCTTCCTGCCGAAAAAGACAACGTTTATGTCCGAATTCAGCCAGAAAAAGCAAGTGAAGCAATGGGCTATATCCAGTCGGTTTACCGCACCTTCGACCCCGCCAGCACACTCGATTTCCATTTTCTGGATGAGAACTTTTCGAAGCAGTATAAAGCTGAACAGAAGCAGGGCGAGGTATTGTTGACATTCACGATTCTGGCCGTTCTGATTGCGTGTCTGGGTCTGTTTGGACTGGCCGCTTTTGCCGCCGAACAACGTACCAAAGAAATTGGTGTCCGGAAAGTGCTGGGCGCATCGGTCATTAGCATCGTTACGTTGCTGTCTAAGGATTTCCTAAAACTGGTTGTTATTGCCATTGTCATCGCTACGCCCATTGCCTGGTACGCCATGAGCCAATGGTTGCATGATTTCGCGTATAAGCAACCCATTTCATGGTGGGTCTTCGCGCTGGCGGGTCTATTGGCGATGATTATTGCGCTGGCCACCGTCAGTTTCCAAAGCCTGAAAGCCGCGCTGGCGAATCCCGTGAAGTCACTACGTTCTGAATAAATAGCATAGGGCATAGGGTTGGGGGCGTGGGGTAAAAAAACTGCTAGTCCGAACCCTATGCCCTTAGCCCTAAACCCTATGCTACTCAACTACCTCAAAATCGCATTCAGAAATCTTTGGCGTAATAAGCTCTACACAGGGCTGAACATTGGCGGATTGGCAATTGGCTTGTCGGCTTGTCTCATCATGGTTCTATATGTGAATCACGAGTTTAGCTACGATACGTTTCATCCGAAAGCCGACCGAATTTTCCGACTAACGACCGACATGAAAACGCCGGAGTCACCGTTGTCGATTGCTTCTGCGCCGATGTTGCTGGCCGAAGTACTGAAACGGGATTATCCAGAAGTGGAGACAGCCGTTCGTTTTCGCATTACCTCAGCAACTGTCCGGACGCCAACCAAGTTGATAAGTGAACCCGATGTATACTACGCCGACAATGACGTTTTTTCGGTGTTCGCTTTCAATTTTCTATCGGGCAGCCCGGCAAAAGCACTGCTTAATCCCAACAGTGCGGTGGTCACTGAGCGATTTGCCAGTTCATATTTTGGAAGAACCGATATACTGGGCAAATCCATAGAAATCAACAAGGAGACGTATCAGATTACGGGCGTCATTGCGAATCCACCGAGCAATTCAGATCTACCGATTCGGGCATTGCTTAGCCAGAAACCGCCAGTAAGTCAGGCGTGGCTCGCCGAAGATTTTCCGGCGTATACTTTCGTACTTTTTCGGAATGAGCCCAATCTGTCAGATTTCGCCAAAAAACTAGACTTCCTGGCTGCAAAATATGTCAATCCTGAACTCAAGAAAATGGGCGCTGAAGGCTATTCAATACGTTTTCCGGCAGAGCCATTGCGCGACGTTCACTATAGTCAGGGCATGATAGAGGACACACCAAAAGGGAATAAGCAGTACAGTTATTTATTTGCCTTTCTGGCCGCATTTGTGCTGGCAATTGCACTACTCAACTACATCAATCTGTTGACAGCCAAAGCTACCGAACGTGCGAAAGAAGTGGGTATCCGCAAAGCTAACGGTGCGAAACGTGGTCAGTTGGTTCGCCAGTTTCTGTTCGAGTCATTTTTGTTAAGCGGTTTAGCTCTGCTTTTTGCTGTTACGTTAACGCAGTTAGCGATCCCGTTTTTCAATCAATTACTGACTATTCAATTACAGATTTCCTGGCTGGAATCGCTTCAGCTAGCCATTGGTTTTTGGCTGATCGTCACGTTTTTAGGCGGGTTATATCCTGCACTTGTCCTATCAGGTTATCAGCCTGTGGCCGTATTGAAAGGTACGTTGAGCGGCTATGGACACGCGCCCTGGTTTCGGAGATCAATCATCGTTTTTCAATTTGTACTGGCCGTTACCATGATTGCCGGCGTGTTGGTTATTCACCGGCAGATGGATTACATGCAAACCTACGACATTGGCTTCACCCGCGATCAGGTGCTCAGCGTTTATCTGCCCGATGATTCTGTAGCGCGAGCTGGCGCCACAGCAATGGCCAATAGTCTGCGGCAACGTAGTGAAGTAGGAGCCGTTACGTTGGGATCGGGTTTAGCGAATGGCCCCACAGCAATGGCTTCTACAAATATTCAGTCGTATGGCAAAAAGCGGGAGGTGATGTGTAATTACATATTCATCGACGATACGTTCCTGCCCTTGCTGAATATTCGTTTGAAAGCCGGACGGAACGTATCGTCACGTACGAAATCTGACCAGAAAGGAGGCTTTTTGGTCAACGAAGCCTTCATGAAGCTGGCGGGCTGGAAAAACGGGCTTGGTCAGACAATTGATGGATTTGGCCACAAAGGCGAAGTAGTTGGCGTGGTTAAAAACTTCAATTACAAATCGTTGCACAATCCGGTAGAGCCGCTGGTCATGATTTACAATACGTTCCCGATTAGTAACGTGATGGTACGTATCAAGCCGGCAAATCTCGACGTTGTAAAATCAATCTGGCAACGGCACTACCCGGCTTATCCATTTGAGTACAAATTTCTGGATGATTCGTTTGCAGAACAGTACCGGAAAGATCGTTTGATGATCTCGGTATTTAATGGTTTTGCCGGTTTAACCGTACTGGTTTCCTGTCTGGGATTGTTTGGGCTGGTGGCCTTCTCCACTCAACGTCGAACGAAAGAAATCGGCGTTCGCAAAGTGTTGGGCGCATCGGTAAGTAGTATCCTTGTTCTGCTTTCGCGCGAATTCCTCAAACTGGTCCTGCTGGCTATTCTGATTGCCAGTCCGTTGATTTATTGGGCGGCTGATCGTTGGCTCCAGGATTTTGCTTATCGAGTCAAATTGGAGTGGTGGATGTTCGTGCTGGCGGGTTTACTAGCCATTTTGATTGCGTTCGCTACGTTAAGTTTCCAAAGCGTAAAAGCCGCGCTGGCGAACCCAGTGAAGTCGCTACGTTCCGATTAGGTTATTACGCAGCGATGCGCGGAGAAACAATTAATTTCTACCTCAAACCTCCTCCCCTATGCTTCGATTTGCTATTCGTAATCTCTTAAAAACCAAAGTTTTCGGTTTGTTGAACGTAACAGGTCTGGCGGTTGGCATGGCCGCTGCGGTTTTTATTTTGCTGTGGGTACAGAATGAGTCGAGTTTTGATACGTATCATGCGAAATCAGAACGTACCAAGCTGATTATTACGCACAATCAGGTCAATAAGGAAGAAACCTGGCACTGGTCAACAACCCCTCTCCTATTAGCTAAAAATCTCCAACAGGTACCTGAAATTGAACAGCATACATTGATCACAAAACCCTTTTATCCCGATCTAACTGTGAAGATCGGTGATCAGCTAACCCGGATAGAAAAAGCGGCTTGTGTCGATGAAAACTGGTTTTCGGTATTCGATTATACTGTTGTCGATGGGAGTTTCACTGATTTTAACCGAAATATCCGAAGTATCGCCCTGACCGAATCGAAAGCGTCTCAACTATTTGGTTCGGCCAGAGCAGTTGGCCAATTGATACGTATCGATACGCTAGACTACGTAGTACGGGCGGTGATGAAAGACAATCCGGTTAATTCCAGTTTTCAGTACGATTGTCTGGTACCCCTTGCCGCTCATCTGGCGAAACCAGAGACGTATAAAAACGATTACAACTGGAACAATTATAACTACGAAACATACGTAGTATTACGTCCAGATGCCGATGTTAAAAAGGCCGAACAGAAGATTACCAAAATAATCCGCCAGGACAAAAAAGACGAAAAAACGGGAAAACCCGAGACGAGTATAACGCTGGAGCTGGAAGCACTGGCCGACATTCATTTTGACACGATTGACCGCTACGGCAGCAACGTTGAGCAAGGCGACCGGCGGACTGTATACATTTTCTTAGGACTTGCGCTGGCGATTCTGCTGATGGCCTGTATCAATTACGTGAATCTGACAACCGCCCGCGCCAGTATCCGGGCCAAAGAAGTTGGCGTCAAAAAAATCATCGGCGCAGGTTCCACGCAGCTCTTTGGACAGTTTATGCTTGAATCGATCCTCATGTGTCTGGTGGCATTGGGCGTGGCGCTTCTTCTTGTTTATGGGTTTCTACCAGTTTTCAACAACCTGACCAACAAGACGTTTTCGCTTAGTTTCGGAGCGCCCTCTATCTGGCTTGTACTAGGCGGAACAGCCCTGCTCACTGTTGTGCTTACCGGCGTTTATCCAGCGTTGCTGCTGTCGTCGTTTCAGCCCGTTCGCGCGATACGTGGCCTCAACATATTAGGTTCGAGTAACAGCGTTTTTCGGAAGAGTCTGGTGGTGGTTCAGTTTACGATTTCCATTATTTTCCTGATTGCTACGTTGGTTGTCTACCAGCAGATTCGATTCATTCGGACCACTAAACTCGGTTATGATCGCGACCATATTGTGGCGCTCACCATTCCGTGGAATGCCAAGCCGAAGGTCGATCCGGCGGTTTTTAAAAGCAGACTTTTGGAGCAATCCAGCATTGCCGACGCAACCCTTGCCAGCCAGAATATCGTCGAAATCAAAAGTTCGCACAGCGGCAGTCTTGATTGGGATGGTCGTCCGGCGGATTTTCAACCTACAGTCGGCCAGCTTTCGGTGGAGCCAACGTATCAGAAAGTATTCAATCTGAAAATGGCGCAGGGTCGCTGGTTTGAACCAGATAATACAGCTGATGAGCAAAATGTAGTGCTCAACGAAACCGCTGTCCGCAAGTTTAATCTACGCAAACCCATTGTTGGTCAACGGTTTCATTTTCAGGGTATGAAGGGCGTTCTGATTGGAGTTGTTAAAGATTTTCATTTCAAAAGCCTTCACGAAGCAATAACCCCACTGGTCCTGTTCAACAACCCAGGCTGGCGAAGTGGGGTTTATGTAAAAATTGTTCCAGGCAAAGAAGCGGAAGCATTAAAAGCGATTCAGTCAATCTGGACTGATATGATTCCAAGCCGACCGCTGGACTATAAGTTTCTGGATGAGACGTTCGACCGATTGTACAAAACTGAAGCCCGAACTGCTACGTTGTTCAATGCGTTTGCGGTTATAGCTATTCTGATTTCGTGCCTTGGTTTGTTCGGCCTTGCTACGTTCACCGCCGAAATGCGTATCAAGGAAATCGGTATTCGGAAAGTGCTGGGCGCATCGGTCATGAGCCTGACAACACTCTTATCGAAAGATTTTCTAAAACTGGTACTTATCGCTCTGTTGCTAGCTGTTCCCGTTGGCTACTACTGTATGAATCTTTGGCTAAACGGATTTGCCTACAAAATCGACATGCCCTGGTGGTTATTCGCACTGGCGGGTTTATTGGCAATTGGTATTGCTTTGCTCACAATCAGCTTCCAAAGTATCAAAGCGGCACTGACGAATCCGGTGAAGTCGCTACGTTCGGAATAGTTGTAGAGACAAGGCATGCCTTGTCTCTACAACCCCAGGCCCTTACCCCTATCCTATTGAATCTTCGCTAACCACAACGATGCGTTGATGTGCAAGGCAGGGTGCGACGTGTAACCCGATGGCGCATCGCCCGACCAACCGTTGAACAGGTTATCGTTGGTGTCGCCCGTTCCGTCGTCGGCGGGAGAGCTGTCGCCAACAAAAACGATACGTCCGTTGCCGTAGGTCGATAATAGTGCCATGACGCCTGTAGTGCTGCCCACCGAACTGCTCATTCGCCAGAACAAACCCTGTACGTTAGCATTATTGGCAGGATATAACGTAGCCGTGCAGCCAGCATAGAACGCCAGTTTCGACGCTGTGCCAGCTATTCCGCCCAGCACTTTCTGCGCATTCGTATTAGCGCCCGTATAAACTTTCGTAGTTGGCTGCTCATCGATGTCAATGTAGTCGACTACAAAACCGAATGGCTTGTTGTTATTGATGCCATTGTTCGACATCAAATCATTCCAGACGCGGGGTGAATCGTTGCCGTCGCCATCGCGGTCGGAGGGTGTGTAACCATTTGGATCGGTACCTGTTAGCGATGGTGCGGTGTGGTCGGCAATCATCATCAGTCCACCTCCATTCGACACAAAATTCATGATGGCTGTTTTCTCCGCTGCTGTAAATAAACGGTTTGGCTCTACCACTACGTAGACGGCATAATTACTCAAATCCTGCGGGTTCGATGCGTTACCATACGTAATGGACGCACCATTCGGCAGCGATTCGACCAGATTGCCGCGCTTCACCAGATCAACAGCCCAGGCCGAAATAGCGCCTTTCCAATACGTTTCGGACGTACTGGCCGTAATACCCGTATACGAAGGGGTTGGAACGCGTTGCGCCTTCGTTTCCACTGTAGTTCCACCAGTATAAATGGGGACACTCTCCGTTCCGTCGGCATCGATTTGCCAGTCAGCACTACCCGCATTCTCACGCTTAGTAGCATCGAACAGGAATGATTTTCCGGTTGGGGGATTGGTGCCGCCGTTGTCGTTGATGACGATGTCATCGAAGTTGACACGATCAGAGCCACCCGTCAGTTTCCGGATTTCAATTCGAACATTACCCGTTACGTTCAGCGTAAAGGTCTGTGTCTGAAGCGTAGAACCCGACGTAACGTTCGATCCTGATTGCGTCCAGCTACCACCACCATTACCTGAGTACCACAGCCCCCACTGGCTTGGACCGTCGGTGCCATACGTAGCGTGTTTAACCGTCACCGTACTAGCCCCCGACGTAACATCGAACAGCATGGTAATTTTACCCGTATTCCGAATGCGTGCTGACCACGAACCGGCTTTCTTATCACCACTCAAGTTACCAATTAATGCATCGTACAAATTCCAGGATTTTGTCTGTAGTGTTACGTTGTCGCCACTCGATGAGCCTGTCGGTGCTACGTCATACGCCGTTTTGGGGCTGGTCGAGCCGACTTCAAATCCTTCGTTTAGCGAGATGGCTTGAAGTTTCGCCGAGCCTCTGGCTGAAAAATCATTGACAGCGGGCGTCAGATTGTCTGTAGAGTTACAACCGACTACTAAACTTGCTACCAGACAGGCAACATAGATACCTTTCGAGTTATTGAACCTGAGCATAGAAATAGAATAGTTTGTGAGAAAATAGTTAGAACAAAGGTATTGCTTTCAAAAAAGAGTATTCGACTAATTATATTATGGTTACATTAAACAATTATGTACCGAATTTGCGGTTCTGACAAAAACAACAAAATAGATTGGTCATTATTAAATACAACTAACTAACAATATACCAGTATTTTTCACTACGAATCGATTTTCGTGTTAGTTATGATTTTACGGTATAAACCTGCCCTAACCCAACTAATATTTTCTAAGTGTATATTCAGTTCTGTCCACTGGCGTACAAAATTTGTCCGAATTTGTCCGAAATCGGACATTCCATTTCTTCATATATACTAAACATACTGATATACAAACAGTTGCAGTCTTGGCACGATGATAGATAAGAGTAATTCTACTTACTTAACTTAGTAACTCTCTGCCAGCTCATGAAAACGCTATTTACCGCCCTCCTAATCGCAGTTAGCTTTGGTGCAATAGCCCAACGGTCGTCGAGCAAGCACGTAACGACCGATGGTCGGCAGTTACGTATCCGCGTTGATATTGAAGACGTCGGTCGTTCAGTTCATTTCAATGCGTCGTTCAACGTAGCGGAGATGGAGGCCAGCGCCGTAAAAGCACTGGAATACCGCATCGTTGATTCGCTGGAGCAGGCAACCGCTGCCCAGACAATGGTTGCCTCCAACGATCCTCAGCCTGAAATTTCGAAAAAGAAGAGCACCTGCACCGATAAAACGGCGCAAAACAATTTTTCCTACGAATTCACGACAGAGGCAAATTCGTCGCCCACCTTTTCGCCGAGCGACGTAGCACCAGCGTCGGTACGTGTGCAGGAAGATAAAGAAAACGGTCGTCTCTGGATGCAGTATACATTTGAGAAAGACGGCGAAGAGTTGATCATTGAGCGCACGGCCAACGTAACAGGCAAGAGCGAGCGCGAGAAGCAGGCCATCATCAAAGAAACCGAACGCAGTTTTGGCATTAAGCTGGGCAATCAATAACCCAGAAAAGATTATAGATTAAGTTAGTTGATTTACACGTTAATTTCTACCAGACAAAAGCTGCTCACTTGGGGCAGCTTTTGTTTTTTGGCATGGGGCAAAGCACATAGGGTGAAACCGGCTCTACCCTTTCACCCTATGTGCTTTGCCCCATGCCAAAAATTTTTCACTTTTTTCTGTAACCTTCCCTAACTTCCGAAGTTTCCAGTCCAAAATCCATTAAACCAGTTCTTTCTCGCTTGAACGCTCTGACAGACAACGCGCTTATGCTGCAGGTAAAAGCCGGTCGTATCGATACGATGGGTTTGTTATTCGAGCGTTACAATCGGCCGCTTTTCGGTTTCCTGTTTCACATGACGGGGCAGCGTGAAGCCAGCGAGGACATGGTGCAGACGGTTTTCTACCGCATGTTGAAATACCGCCATACGTTTACTGGGGACGGTGAATTCAGAAGTTGGATGTATCACCTGGCACGTAACGTAATAGTCGATCACAGCAAGCAAAACAAGCGTTCGTCCCAGCATTATGATTTGGCCGATGTAGCAGAGAAAATTGGCGGAGGAACCACCGCCGACGAACAGTTTCAGAAAAAACAGGAACTGGAGACCCTTCACCGGGCGATGGCCAGATTAAGTGAAGAAAATCGCGAAGTACTGGTACTGAGCCGGTTTCAGGAATTGAAGTACGAAGAAATTGCACGAGTACTCAACACGACCGAAGGTGCCATAAAAGTACGGGTGCATCGCGCCATGAATGAGTTAAAAAAAATTTACTTGACTATTGAAAATGGGAAAACTGCCTATAAACTGTGAACAAACGCAAGAGCAATTGACCGAATGGCTCAGCAATCAGCTGCCCGATGCTGAAGGAGCTATTATGGACGCGCACCTTGCCCAGTGCCCAGCCTGTCAGGCAGAAGCCGATTCGGTACGGCAGCTTTGGCAAATGATGGGTCAGTTACCCACGCCCGAGCCGAGTCCGATGGCCCGCATCCGGTTCCAGACGATGCTTGATACGTATAAAGAAACAATTGCCGATAAACCGGAGAGCGCCCTGGATAATCTGCTCACAAAATTCCGGGAGTTCTTTACGCCGAAACTGGCCGTTCGACTGGCTTACAGCGTAGCACTGGTGGGAGTTGGTATTCTTGCGGGTTACTGGTTTAATCACGCTACTGGGCCTAACGTGGCGTACAAGCAGCAGATCGATACGTTATCGACGCAGGTACAGGAAATGCGGCAGATGATGATGCTCTCGCTACTGGAAAATCCGGCGGCTTCGGAGCGGCTTCGGGCGGTGAGTTATACCGAAGAAATTAACCAGGTCGATAGTAAAGTAATTGATGCCCTGCTGACAACATTAAACAACGATGCAAATGTGAACGTCCGGCTGGTAACGCTGGAAGCGCTGGCCAAACTGGCTGATAACCCGACGGTTCGGGAAGGGTTGGTTCAGTCGATTACCCGTCAGGATTCGCCCCTGGTACAATCGGCGCTGGCTGATGTGATGGTAAAATTGCAGGAAAAACGGTCCATCAAACCACTTCGGCAATTGCTCCACGATGACAATACAAACCACATGGTCAAGGGTAAAATCGAACAGACCATCCGGGACTTATCCTGATTTTAAAACGTAAATCCCAATACACCTATGCGACTGTTACTAATCTCCGCGCTGGCGGGGGTGGCCATCTCTTGTGCCCAATTGCCAGCAAATGCTCAGGAAGCCAAAGAGAATATCCGTAAAGAATTTACGGTTTCGAAAGGCCCCAACAACGTATTCGCTCTTTACAATATCCACGGCTTTGTTAAAGTCGAAGGCTATTCAGGCGATAAGATTATCGTAGAAGTTAACAAATCCATTACCGCTAAAAACAACGGTGATCTGGAAATTGGCAAAAAGGAATTTCAACTTGGCTTCGACCAGAAAGGCGATAGCGTAACTGTTTACATCGCTCAGCCATTCGATTCACGTCCTCGTCGGCAACGACGTAACGACTGGAATAACGACCGCGATATTGAGTACGATTTCAACCTCGATTTTACGGTAAAAGTACCTAATCACATGAATCTGGTGGTGTCGACTGTCAATCGGGGCGAAGTTGTCGTGAAAGATGTAAGTGGCTATGTGAAAGCGCGAAATGTTAACGGAGCCATTACGCTGACAAACATGAAAGGCACTACAGACGCCAATACGGTTAATGGTGGCGTCGACATCACTTACCTCGCCAATCCACCCGAAAACTCCTATTATCACACCATCAACGGGGATATTCGGGTAACGTACCCCGCTAACCTATCGGCAGATCTACAATTTAAAAGCATGCACGGAGGATTTTACACCGACTTTCCCAATGCGGAAGCACTCCCCATGCAGCCGACAAAAACCGAACAGAAAACGGGCAGCGGTATGACCTACAGACTCAACAAAAACACTGCCGTTCGCATCGGTAGTGGCGGCAAGACTTTCAAATTTGAAACACTAAACGGCAGCATTTACATTAAAAAACAATCCTGATGAAAACGATTAAATTGACAATTGGAATTCTGATTATAAGCCTGATTTCTACCGGTTCACTGTTCGCCCAGAACGAGGTGAAGGAACAACTGGTAGTTCCGCTCAGCGATCCTGGTAAACCCGGTACGTTACGGGCTGGTCTGGTTAATGGCTCGATACACGTAACGGGACACACAGGCAAAGATGTGATCATCGATATTTCGGCTTCGGGTAATTCACGGCGGGGTCGACGCGATGACAGTGACGATCGGCCATCCAATGGCATGAAACGTATCAGCCCAGGTAACCCGTTCGATGTGAGCGCCCGCGAGAAAAGTAACACGATTACGATTGAGTCAAACTCCATAAATCAAACGATTGACCTAAATATCAAAGTGCCTCAGAATTTTTCGCTACGTATCAGCACGGTCAATCACGGCCAGATTACGGTCGATAACGTATCGGGTGAGCTGGAAGTCAATAACGTAAACGGTTCAATTGAACTGACCAACGTATCGGGTTCGGCGGTTGCCAACACCGTAAATGGTGGCGTGCTTGCTACGTTCAAAAGTGTAAACGCCGAAGCGCCAATGGCATTCTCGACCCTGAACGGTAATGTCGACGTAACGTTTCCGGCTTCGAGCAAAATGAATCTGAAACTCAAATCGGACCGGGGCGATATGTTCACTGATTTCGATCTGGACGTCGATAAAACGGCTTCGAAAGTTAACAAGAGCAATCAAAACGGTATGTACCGGGTCGCTATCGAAGAATGGGTACAGGGCAAAGTGAACGGAGGTGGCCGGGAGATCATGATGAAAAACATGAACGGCAATATCTACGTCCGGAAAGCGAAGTAAGCAACCCTGCGCAGACAAATAGCATCTGGCAGTCAGTACTACGTGGTGAGCCAGCCAACTGGCGAATCGAAGTTCAGATTCTGTACCCTTCCAAACCCACTGATTACCCATGAATGCCTGGTTCACACTCGCCCTGCTACTCGTCACTACGTTGGTAGAACCAGCTCAGCCAAATGCTTTGGCTGAGCTGACAACCCAGCCGCCAAAAATATCTTCCGATAATTCGTTGAAAAACCGGGTTGATTCCCTTGTCGATCAGGCCATTCAGCAGTTCATGGGAACACCACAGGCGGTTGGGCTCTCGCTGGGAATTGTCCAGAATGGGCAAACGCAGGTTTACAATTACGGTACGGTCGAGAAAGGGCGGACGCAACTCCCAACGAGCCAAACGCTATATGCCATTGCGTCGATCACCAAGACGTTCACGGGTGCGCTACTGGCTCAGGCAGTTGTGGAGAAACGCCTGAATCTGGACGACGATGTTCGGAAATACCTCGATGGCAATTATCCGAATCTGGCGTATGAAGGCCATCCCATCCGGCTATATCATCTGCTGAATCACCGATCAGGACTGCCGTTTTTGTTGCCTAGTCACCCGGACGTAGCAACGAACGCTAATACGTCGGCCTCGGCGATTTCCATGCAGCAGGAACGGATAAACCCACGTAGCGATTTTTACGCCGAACTGCATCAGGTCAAACTCGATACCATACCGGGGCATCGTTTCCGCTATTCCAATACGGGTGCTCAGTTGCTGGGGTATATTCTGGAAAAGGTATACAGTATGCCGTTCGAAGAGCTTGTCCGTCAGAAGATTGCACAACCGCTGGACATGAGTAGTACCAAAATTTCACTGACGCCAGCCGAACAAGCCCGTCAGGCGAAGGGCTACGACGTCTGTGGCAACGTAACAGCTTCGGATGCCGATGAACTTCAGGCAGCGGGTGCACTGAAATCGACCGTTGACGATATGCTAAAATTTGTGTACTGGAACGTAGCAGAACAGAGCAAACCGGTCCGGTTGACGCACCAGCCAACGTGGAGCGACGGTGCTACGTATTCGGCCGGGCTAAACTGGCAGATGATTCAATCGGGTACTAACCGGGTCATCTGGCAGGACGGCAACATTCCGGGTTTCAGCAGTTTATGCGTCAATTATCCTGAACTTAATCTGGGTATCATCGTGCTCACCAATGAATGCGATCGCACTACGGCCCAACGTGTTACGTCGATGACCAACCAAATCGCCAAAGCCCTCGACGAACGCGCTGTCTTGTTACCCAGGTAGATTCGGGCAGGGAGTGGGGTCGCGTGGATGGCAGGGATTGCGGGGAAGAGTGAATCCCTACTCCACGCTCCCTGCACCTTGCTCCACCCCACCTTCACGCCCTATTTTTTCGCTTGTCCGCAAGTGAACGTAATACGTCCGAAACCGGACGTATTACGTTCACTTTTTCTTTATAATTTTTTGATTATCAAGTAGTTAAAAGCAATGGTATAATATTTGAGCGTAGCCCAGATACAACACAAATCAGGAATAATAAGCAGGGTTTTATCCGTATGCCTTCTAACCCCGTGCCGCAACCCGATGCTACGTAATTTTCTCAATATCGCCCTAAGAAATCTTTGGAAGCACAAGCTGTTTTCAGTGATCAACGTATTTGGGCTAGCATCGGGATTAACCGTCTGCCTGCTGGCGCTTGCCCATATCAAAGGGGCTTTCGATTACGATACGTTCCACCCCAACCGCGACCGAACGTATCGAATTCTGACCGACGTAGTCAGTTTAGAAAACAACGTATCACCATTTGCCACTACGCCCCAGCCGCTCGGAAACGTACTGAAACAGCAGTATGGTTTTGTTGATGAAACCGCTCGCGTTGTTCGAACGTATGGGGATTTTTTGGGAAATCACAAACGACTGACCGTAATGTCGTTCGCGGTTGATCCGGGATTTTTCCGAATCTTCGGCTTCAAACTGGCGAAAGGTTTACCCGCCACGCAACCAAATACAGTTGTTCTAACTCCCGAAACCGCCGAAAAATTCTTCGGAACCGCTAATCCCATCGGGAAGCTTTTACAGCACACAGAATTAGGCAGTCTGACCGTAACGGGCGTTTTAGCAAAGCAGGTCACGAAATCGCACCTGGTATTCGATATGCTGATTGCGTTGAAGGAGTCTTCTCAATCGCAGCCGGCCAACGCGGCCTGGGAAAACTATTTTCCCGGTCATACCTACGTACTGCTGAAAGAAGGCACGCCTGTCGATGCTTTGGATAAAGCGCTACCTGCAATCGTAAGCCGAGCAACGCAGGATTTACACTTCAAAAAGATAAAAGGTTATAGCTTCCGTACGCAGCCTCTCAACCATATTTCACCCGGTCGCGAAGAGCTGATGTATGGTACGTATGAACCCCAAATTGCCGGACTTTTGGCTGAGTTCGGCGTGGGGCTGGTGACGCTGTTGCTGGCGGCTTTCAACTACATTAACCTGACACTGGCGCGTTCGCTGAGCCGTGCCCGCGAAGTAGGTATTCGCAAAGTAAGTGGGGCAGTACGCTGGCAATTGATCGGCCAGTTTATGGGCGAATCCGTGACCTTTTCATTACTGGCCCTAGGTCTGGCCGTCGTGATGCTGGAACTCGTCAAACCGATGCCGTTTGTGCAGCAATGGCTCATTGGCGGTGTTAAATGGGACTGGACGATCTGGATCACGTTTATTCTGTTCAGCATTATAGCTGGCTTATTAGCAGGCATTGTTCCAGCCCGGATATTGTCGGGTTTCGAACCAGCGCAGGTGCTACGTAGTCAGACGGGTTTGCGCACGTTACGTGGTATTTCGTTACGTAAGTCACTGATTGTTGCGCAGTTTACCATTTCACTCGTGGCTATGATTAGCCTATTAACCATGATTCGTCAGATGGATTATATGGCTACGGGCGATTACGGTTTCCGGCGGGAGCGTATCCTTACTATTCCCACTAATGACGTACCGGTTCAACGTTTAACCAATGAGCTGAACCGATTGGCGGGCGTTGAGCGGGTAGCTACTTCTTCTGAGTTATTGGGTTCGCAAGGAGGAAATCTACGATGGGTAAAACGGAACCGGTCGAAAATGGATTCTTCGCTCTCTTTTATGTCTTCGGTCAATCATCAGTTTATTCCTGCCATGAATCTGACCCTGCTGGCGGGTCAGAACCTACCGGTTTCTTCTACCGATACGTCTGGGCGGCTGGTGGTTATCAACGAAGAAGCGGTTAAAGTGTTCCGTCTGGGTAGCCCCCAGGAAGCCGTTGGGCAATCGTTGTGGCTTAATGATAGCACCGAAGTAACTATTGCAGGCGTTGTGAAAGATTTTCGCTTTACTACGTTCCACATACCTATCAAGCCATTGATGCTACGTAGCGTACCGAGTCAGTTTCGCTACGTGACTGTTAGTATTGCCGCCGGTGCCGAAACCGCCGTACTGACTGACATTCAACGAGTATGGAAACGACTTAGCCCTTACGAACCCTTTACCGGGCAATGGTATAACAATTTTCTGGAAGAGCTCCATACCCATAGCACCGATACCGATTTTATGGGATTGCTGATTGGCCTGGCGTTTTCCATCGCCTATATGGGCTTACTGGGTATGGTAACTTATACAACGCAAAGCCGTGTCAAAGAAGTGGGAATCAGGAAGGTTATGGGCGCCGAAGTGCGTCAGATCATCTGGCTGCTGTCCCGCGATTTTGTGCGTTTATTGCTCATTGCGGGTGCCATTGCTTTGCCGCTCGGATATTTGGGAGGGTACGCGTTTCTGGTCCATTTCGCGTATCATGTATCCATCGGTATTGAAACGCTTGGCCTTTGTTTCGCAGTCTTGCTGGTGCTCGGTAGCCTCACGATTGGCCTCCGAACGTACCGAGCCGCGCTGGCGAATCCGAGCGATAGTTTGCGGTCAGAATAGCAAAGGGCTCGGGGTAGAGGGTCATAACTAATTTTTTACCCTATGCCCAAAGCCCTATGTACCATGCAAAAAATAAGTTTTAACAATTTCCTTTTCCTATAACTATGTCGTACATCGCCATTCCCATTTCTTCGATGCCTGGTAAGCAGGAAATCGAAATCGACGTAACCATCAACGGGCAAAAACAGGCCCTCCATTACCGCGTGGAGTTGTTCTATTGGAGCGACTGCGTAGTGCCCACCTTCGACCGGGTCGAGTGCATCCGGCAGATGCTGGCTGGCTACGACCAGGACTGGACACTCTACTACATCGGCTCACCGACCGATGATTTTGTACCCATTACGTTCGTCAGGAAGGAAGATCTTGCCATACAGCGTCAATTGCGGATGGCAAGCTAAAGCTACCTTCACAGAAAAGCCAGCCGCTGTAATGGTTTACCATTACAGCGGCTGGCTTATTGTCTAAACTCAAGCTCAATGCCTTGGGAGTAGCCCTACCTATTACGAAAGGAACAGAAGCTCTTGTGTCATTTTTGATACAGGAGCTTCTTCTTTTTCAGGCCCTAATAGCATTTCAAAATGTCAAGGGAAGAAATATCCTATTCAATTCTTTTATATAAAAGATAATTATATATTTGCTCAATATAAATCGATTCATCCTAAACCATGCTCCAGAACTACTTCAAAATTGCGCTACGTAATCTCTGGCGGTATCGCCGGGTTAACCTTATCAGTATTGTCGGATTATCTGTTGGGCTGGCTTGTGGCATCGTTATCTTTCTGCTGGTCAGCTATTTGTTCAGCTTCGACCAGTACCATTCCAAAGCGAAACGTACCTACTGGATCGTAACGGATATTCGCCACGAGAATGTAACACCTACCGATGCTACCCCTCGGCCATTGGGCGAAGTGCTACGTCGGAATTATCCATTTGTGGAGAGCGCCGTTCGGCTGGAGAATGTTTTCCGACGCGTGGTGGGTGTGCCCGACGGGAAGGGCCGTATGAGCAAAAAGTTTGAAGAATCGCGCACGCTCTGCTTCACAGAACCTCAGTTTTTCGACGTATTCGACGTAACGTGGATAGCGGGCGATCCGAAAATAGCTTTGTCCTCTCCCAATACGGTGGTGCTTTCCGAACGATACGCTCAGAAGTATTTTGGTACATCGCAGGTAGTTGGGCGCGTGCTACGTTTCGATAACCAGGTTAACCTGACCGTAACGGGAATTATCAAAAATCCGCCGTCAAATACCAAGCTTCGTTACGAATGTCTGATTTCCTATAGTACACTTTCCACATTATCAGGCACTAACGGTCAGCAAGCCATGCAATCGTGGGACAACGTAACAACCGTCTGTTTCGTTACGTTGCGCGAAGGTACGCCCCTCGCGCAGCTCACGAACGTATTGCCCGCCATCCGCCAGAAATACCTACGTACTGAAGAAGCTAAAGCGCTTGATTTCCACGTATTGCCCCTCCGCGACCTGAGCCATAACCCACAATACGGGGGCGAGTCACCCTACATGATTCTTTATGTGCTCATCGCGGTGGGGTTGTTTCTGGTGGGCGGTGCCTGCATCAACTTCATCAACGTAGCAACTGCTCATGCCTTAAAACGGGCAAAGGAAGTTGGCGTTCGGAAAGCGGTGGGCAGTACACGCTGGCAATTGATTGGGCAGTTCATGACCGAAACCAGCCTGCTGACACTCGTGGCTGTGCTGCTGGGCATGCTTCTGGCGCAACTGGGTTTACCGGCGCTCAACAACGCCCTCCACATGCTCAACGCCGATTTATCAATCCTGGACCTCTTCCTGCCACGTTCACTGATTTGGTTTTTGGGGCTGATTATCGGGGTTATCTTACTGGCGGGGCTATATCCGTCGCTGGTGCTGGCTCGTTTCAAACCGGTAGTGGCGCTGCATGGCCGGATGACGACGCAACAGGTAGGCGGTTTGCGGGTGCGTCGTAGTCTGGTGGTTACGCAGTTCTTTATCACGCAATTATTCTGTATCGGCGTTATTGTCATGATGGCCCAGGTTGGTTATATGCAGGTAGCAAATCTGGGATTCCAGAAAAAATCCATTCTTACCATTCCCGTTCCTACTGATAGTCCTATCAAACAACAAACGCTACGTGCCAGATTAGGGCAAATACCAGGTGTCGAAGATGTTACGTTGGGGGTTGAGCCACCAGCTGCGCCCCATCGCCCGCCGTTACCGTTTACGTTCGACACCCACACACAGCCTGAGAAATTTCAGACTCGTGTGAAGGTGGGCGACATGAATTACCTGTCGGTGTTTGACATAAAACTGCTTACCGGACGAAATTTCCGCAACAACGACACCACGAATAATGAGGTGATTGTGAACGAAACGATGGTGAAGCAATTAGGCGTACCGTCTGCCAATAGCGTGCTGGGCAAACGACTCAATATCTGGGGCGCCGACCGAACCGTTGTTGGTGTCGTGCATGATTTTTATATGGGCGAACTACGTATCGGTCTTCAGCCGCTGGTGCTGTTGAATTATTACAAAGAGAACGATATGGCCGCGCTACGTATCGACCCCACCAACGTAACGGCCACAATGTCTACCATCGATCAGACCTGGAATGAACTCTTTCCGGAATACGTTTTCAAAGCTTCGTTTGTGGACGAACAACTGGACAATTTTTATGTAACGGAACGGATTCTACTTTCTCTGGCACAGATTTTCTCGCTGGTAGCCATCCTGATCGGCTGTCTGGGTTTATATGGTCTGGTGCTGTTTATGGCCGAAACCCGGCAGAAGGAAATCGGCGTCCGGAAAGTGCTGGGAGCCAGTGTTCAACAACTGATCTGGCTTTTCGGGCGTGAGTTTACGTGGCTTCTGGTTATCGGCTTTGTACTCGCTGCTCCAGTTGGCTGGTTTCTGATGAATGGCTGGCTGCAAAGTTACGCCTACCGCATTGATCTCGGCTGGTGGGTATTTGCGCTTACGCTGGCATTAGTTTCGGGTATTACGTTGTTGACGGTCGGTCGGGTATCCCTGCGGGCGGCAATGGCTGACCCTGCAAAAAGTATTCGCACAGAATAAAAAGCCTGACAACGTAACAAGCAATTTTCATGTCAACTGTCTGTTACGTTAAAGTATCTTAAACGCTGTTTTTCAAGCAAATACTTTCCGTTCTTAGTACTCATAAATAGCTCAAAATGTATCAATTGACCACCATATCAATTGTCTTATTCTGGCTGTTGACGGGCCAGACATTGGCGCAGTCTGGATTGCGGGGGGACTACTATACGGGGGTGAATTTCGAGCAAAAAGTTTTATCCAGAATCGACCCGCAGATTAGTTTCGACTGGGCATATACCAGTCCTGATCCAAGGATTCCCCGTTCAGAATACTCCGTTCGATGGACAGGTAAACTACTGGCACCCGTGAGCGGTGAGTATCGTTTTTATGCCCATGTCAATGATGGTATCCGCGTTTGGATTGGTAACAAACTAGTAATTGAATCATGGCGCCTAAACAGTAACAAGAATTATACGGGAAGTATCACGCTGGAAGAAGGCCGTTATTACGATTTACGAGTAGATTATTTTAACGATATCGAGTGGGGCAACATCCGTCTGTACTGGCAAAGGCCAGATACCAAACGATCTTTTTGGGATCGATTCAGTAATCCTGACGAATTGATTACAGCGAAGTATTTCTCTCAAAAAACGCCAGCTCCTCCCCTTCCGCCAAAACCCGCACCCCCCAAATCGACTACTACAGTTTCGATACCACCGAAAACAATTCCATCAAAAAGACTGGCTCTCAATCTAAAAAAACCAGTGATTACACCTGTGACAAACAGGACGCTAATTCCTGTTGATACGTTACCATCTGCGCCAAAACCCGCCCCCAAACCACCTACCGAAGCACCTTCAGCATTGCAACCCGGCCAGATAGTTGTATTACGTAATGTTCAGTTTGAGCAGAGTAGCTACGTACTGCTGCCCGAATCGGCCGATGAGTTGAACAAAGTTGTTCGGGTCATGACTGCCAATCCGCAGTGGCATATTCATGTAGCGGGCCATACCGATAACGTCGGCGATCCTCGACTGAACGTAGCACTATCGGAAAATCGGGCGCGCGTGGTTGCCAATTATTTCACCCGGTATGGCATCAATGCGGAACGTATCACAACAGAGGGTTTCGGGGGAAAGCAACCCGTTACGGACAATTCGACGGAAGGGGAACGTAGTAAAAATCGGCGGGTTGAGATAACGATTAAGTAACACTGCCGTTAAATTATACATCATTATCTTCTACTCTTGAGTCACATCAATTTGTAGGATCATTCGACGTAGTAACAACTCACAAGGCAGCCTTGATCAATCCAGCGAAAAGCAATCGCACAGAAAACGTTTCTTAAAGCCTGAATATCACTAAACATTCGACCTTTGCTTCGACCTTTGCTACGTGTCAACTTTATTATAAAAAGTTACCGATGAAACGGTTAGCTATATTCTGGATACTGGTATTTGGACTGACTCCTGGACACGCGTTCGCGCAACCGGGGTTGAGAGGTGATTACTACGCGGATATGAATTTTGTACGAAAGGTCTTTTCGCGAATCGATCCGCAAATCAGCTTCGACTGGGAGTTTAAAAGTCCCGGTCGAGGAATTCCTCGCTCGTATTATTCCGTTCGGTGGACGGGCAAACTGCTGGCACCTGTAACAGGTCGTTATCAGTTTTATACCCGTGTCGATGATGGCATTCGGGTTTGGATAGGGAACCAAAAAGTAGTTGAATCCTGGCAGTTGAACGACTCCGGAAATTACACGGGTAGCATTCTGCTGGAAGGCGGACGTACCTATGATTTACGTGTGGATTATTTCAACGACATGCTGGGCGGGAAAATTCAACTCTACTGGCAACGCCCTGATACGAAACGCCTTTTATTCGATAAGTTTACTACGCCAGGAGAGCTCATTTCCGCAAAGTATTTTATCCAGAAAACACCCACTCCGCCCCCATCGCCAAAGCCTGCAACCCCTAAAACGACGTTCATAGTGTCTGTACCACCAAAGACGATTCCTCAGAAACGACTGATTACTAACCTGAAAAAGCCAGTTGTCAGGCCTGCCCATATCAGGAAAACAAATACTCGTGATACGTCGACAGCGGTGCCTACGCCCGCTCCCAAACCAGCCGTCGATGCTACGTTAGCCTTAAAACCCGGTCAGACAGTCATATTACGTAATGTCCAGTTTGAGCAGAGTAGCTACGTATTACTACCCGAATCGGCTGATGAGTTAAACCAGGTGGTTCAGGCAATGAACGCGAATCCGGAATGGCATATTCACGTAGCAGGCCATACTGATAACGTCGGTGATCCCCGGCTCAACGTAGCACTGTCGGAAAATCGGGCGCGCGTAGTGGCCAATTACCTGACTCGGAGGGGCGTCAATGAGCAACGTATCACAACTGAAGGGTTCGGCGGAAAGCAACCAATTACTGGCAATTCAACCGAGGGTGAACGTAGTAAAAATCGGCGCGTCGAGATTACCATTCGATGAACGTAGCGCGTCAATACGTGTCCACAAGTGAACAATACGTGTCCGATGACGGACAACCTACATCCCCACGAAGCACTGTAAACTTTTGCTTATCAACGACTTAATTAAAGTGGCACATCACTTGCCAATTGGTTGATGAACACATAAAGTCATCGGTCGAAAGAAAACCGCTTTAGAGTCGTGCAACCTTCGAAAAGCGAATTGCATCTTTCAGCCATATATCAAACAACATTGTATGAAACGGAACCAATTCTTTCTGACTTTGCTTGGCGTAGCCTCCCTCTCGTTAACTGCTCTAGCCAACAACGGTAACGACGACCGTGATACGCCGTACCAAACCAAGACATTCTCGGGCAACATCAACTCAGTACGGGCCGAAACGTCGGGTGGTAGCCTGACCATCGAAGGCGGCACCGACATGAACGCGAAAGTCGAAATGTATGTGCGAGCCAACAACTGGAACAACAAACTCGACAAAGAAGAAATCGAAGAGCGGCTCAAGGATTACGACATCACCATCACCCAGGAAGGCAGCACCATTGTAGCCATCGCCAAACGTCGGAGTAACAACGACAACTGGAAAAAATCACTAAGCATTGGTTTTAAATTCTACACCCCCCGCAACGTAACAACCGACCTGCGTACATCGGGTGGAAGCATCCATCTGGCATCGCTGACAGGCAATCAGAAATTCCGCACCAGCGGTGGCAGTCTGCACATGAACGATATCAAAGGTGACGTAAACGGACAAACCTCCGGCGGTAGCATCCACCTCGACCGTTGTATGGCCGGTCCATCGGGGCAGCTTGATCTCCAGACATCGGGCGGCTCGATTGAAGCCAAATCGTCATCGGGAGCTATGCGCCTGCATACGTCGGGAGGCAGCATTCGCCTGAACGATTTGAAAGGTAACGTCGATGCGCAGACCAGTGGCGGTAGTGTACACGGCGAAGGCATCGAAGGCGACGTAAAAGCGGGTACATCGGGCGGTTCGATTCGGCTGGCCGACGTAGCAGGCAGCATCGATGCCAGCACCAGCGCCGGTGGCGTCGACGTATCATTGTCGAAACTCGGGCAATACGTTCGGCTGAGCACCAGCGCGGGTAGTATCCACGTAAAAATGCCGCTCGATAAAGGGCTGACGCTGAATCTGAGCGGAAACCACATCAAAATTCCACTGAACAACTTTAGTGGAGACACCGATAAAAACCGTATCAAAGGCACACTCAATGGTGGTGGCATTCCTGTTACGTTATCGGCTAGCAGCGGCAGCGTTTACGTGAACCAGTAAGGGCTAAAAAATGTAGAGTGAATAGTGGAAAATGCTGAGGCTGTGCATTTTCCACTATTCACTCTTTTTTTATAGTCCATGAATGCTTCTTTTTTCGACCGTCGACTTGTCCTGAACGTAGTAATAACGCTAATTGGCTGTGCGCTACTTCTTTATTGTATCAAGATTGCCATAGCCGCTCACCTGCCTTTTCTGGTTGCTACGTTGCTGGCCACGGCAGTTGGGGTTCTGGAGCCGCGTAGAGGCTGGTTTCTAGCCATTGTGCAGGCTGCTACAATCTGGATTGTTTACACCTTTTTTCTGGATCACCCGACCAATAATTCGGACAGTGAAGTAGAAGTTTTTAGCCTGTACGGCTCTATGATACTATCCTTTGTAGGAAGTTTCATCGGCGGTGGTTTAAAGCGCGTCCTGGACCGCAGTCAACCGCGCTGAATGTTACTACGTTCCCCAATTCCCAGCGTCTTCCCACAACAAACCAGCATTTTAGTCAGTTGATGTTGGCAACATTGTTTTTCCATATACCAATAGGATTAACCAACTTCAGCATTGCCTTTCAGTAAGGTGTTCCCTTGTGAATCAGACAACTGATTGGTTTCCGGCTATATTTGCCAGACCTATGCGTCTGAAAGATAAATTACCCCTTTCTTATCTTCTGTTTACCCTCCGTGGACGTATCAACCGGTCGACGTACTGGCTCGTTTCGGTATTTATCTGGAGTACGTTTTATGTGATTCACACGCTTTTATATGATGGGTTCGGTGAAGGTGCTACGTATGTTCTCTATCCACTTCTGCTTGGTTCTCTGGTAGCAACGGCCACTAAACGACTACACGACACTAACCGCTCAGGTTACTGGTTGTCAGTTGTTTTGATTCCAATAGTGGGAGCCATCTGGTTAATTTATCGACTTGGATTACGGCGGGGCGATAAAGAAAAAAACGTCTTCGGCACCGTTCCCAACGAAGCCGCCGATTATCTGAAGAACGACAACGGGCAGCCGGTTCCGGGCGGTACTACGTCGGAACGTATCATCAACGACGTAACACACCTGAATCCGGTCGTTGTAACCGATGTATTTCGTCCGACTTCGGTGGCGGAATTGCAGGAACGTATTCGAACAACTACGGGACCAATTTCAGTCGGTGGCGGTCGGTTCAGCATGGGCGGACAAACGGCCAGCCCGAACAGTTTGCATATCGATATGCGTGGACTGAATCAGGTGCTTCAGTTCTCGAAAGAAGCCAAAACGATCCAGGTGCAAACGGGCATTCGCTGGTGCGACATCCAACGCTACGTCGATCAACATGACCTGAGTATCAAAATCATGCAGACCTACGCGAACTTCACCGTGGGCGGGTCACTGAGTGTGAATGTTCACGGGCGATACATGGGTCACGGACCGCTGATTCTTTCAGTACGTTCCATAGAGTTGGTGCTGGCCGATGGGTCGCTGGTGAAAGCGAGTCGAACGGAGAATCCAGACATTTTTTTTGGGGCTATTGGTGGGTATAATGGGCTTGGCGTTATCGTTTCTGCCGAACTGGATCTGGAAGATAACATTGCCGTTGAGCGGCAATTTCAAAAGTTAACTTATTCGGATTATCGTCAATATTTCTTCGATTCTGTCCGGGATAATAACGAAGCCGTTTTTCACAACGGCGACATGTATCCGCCCGCTTTCACCAACATGCGGGCTGTTACGTGGGTAAAAACGACGAAGAAACCGACTGTAAAAACCCGGTTGATGCCTTTGCGGGAATCGTATCCGCTGGAGCGGTATTTTATGTGGGCGTTTACCGAAACCATGTCTGGTCGATGGCGTCGCGAGCACATTGTCGATCCGCTTCTATACATGTCCAAACCCGTTCACTGGCGCAATTATGAAGCTGGTTACGACGTAGCCGAACTCGAACCCCGTTCGCGATCATCCCGCACGTACGTATTGCAGGAGTACTTTGTTCCGGTACGTCATTTCGAGGAATTTGCCCAAAAAATGAGCGAGATTTTCAATCGATATCGGGTCAATGTCATCAACGTATCGGTACGTCACGCCCTTCCCGACGCGGGTTCGTATCTGGCCTGGGCCCGCGAGGAGGTCTTTGCGTTTGTGGTGTATTACAAGCAGCGGACAAACAACGTCGCCAAAAACGAAGTTGCTATATGGACCCGCGAACTGATTGATACGGCTGTGTCGGTGGGGGGAGCGTATTACCTTCCTTATCAGCCACATGCTACGTCGGAACAGTTCCATCAGGCTTATCCGAACGCGAAAAAACTGTTTGCAATCAAGAAAAAACTAGACCCGGATTTCCGGTTCCGAAATGTATTTTGGGATACGTATTATCAGTTGTAGAGACAAGGCATGCCTTGTCTCTACAACAACCCTAAAACCCTTTACAACCTCATGGCAACTTCAGAATTTCACGCCGTTTTCGATAACACAAAGCCTCGCGATGCATTCTACCGCTTCCTCCAGGTTGTGTTTCACTTATACCCCGAAGACAAGTTTCATCATCTGATTGGCGAAGTAACCAAAACCGAAACCACAGACGAACGCATCTATAAAAAAATCCAGGATAGGCTCTCCAGCATCAAGCCATTTTTGTCAGAATTGACCTATGCATTGCCTGCGCTTAAGGTTCAGAAGAAGGAAATGTCTCGGCAAATGCTGGAACTATTGCCCACCGGAGCGCAGGTAAATGGCTACGTCGAAATTGGCTCTACAGGTCGATATATCAGCGATTTACGGAATCACCTACCCGTCAGCGGACCTATTTACCTTATCAACGACGTAGCACCCACCTACGGCCCGGCCGATATTATGGAGCGCGGTCAGTTGACCAAATTCGGTACGTTCATTGAATCGCATGATTTTGATCCGATTAGACCTAGTGAAATTCCTGACGCTAGTGTCGATTTGGTTACATGTCTTATTGGTTTACACCATACTCGTCCCGAAAAACTTCCGGATTTTCTGGCGTCCATTCACCGGATTCTACGTCCTGGCGGCTGGTTTATCTTACGCGACCACGACGTTAAAACCCCTGACATGGCTACGTTCATATCGCTGGTTCATACGGTCTTTAATCTGGGGCTGAATATTACCTGGGAAACTGATCAGAAAGATTATAAAGACTTCAAGCCGATTGAGGAGTGGAGTAAAATCATTGAAAAAGCAGGGTTTACCGACGCCGGGAAACGACTGCTCCAGGCCAACGATCCATCGGATAATACGATGGCCCTGTTCACCAAAAAGTGATGAATGGTCAGTCGAACAATGCTACGTTGGGTTTTAGGAACTTGGTTTTTCTGTTAAACGTACTTGCCTTTTTGGGTTGTGCTGATAAAAAGAAACCGACAACATCAACCATCACAAACCCAGTTGCTGTTACGTCGGATACGAACACCAGCCAGCCCGTCAGTAACGTATCGGAAACGCAGATTTATGTCAAAAATAACGTAGCAGGAAGTGATACGTGGCAGTATAGTAACCGGGTTGATAAAGAAAAACGTACCGTTTATAAAGCGTCGATAACGTCGCCGAAACTGCTTGAATTTGAGTTTCCTTACTCGGGTGGTTCGGTTGCTACGTTGACCCTGCGCAAACGGGAAAGCGATACGCACGTGTATATTCAGGTGTCGAAAGGGCAGTTTAACCGCAGCTTTCAGGGTGGAAATGCCCGCATCCGTTTCGATGGTCGTCCGCCTGTCAATTATTCATTTTCGGCGGCTGAGAATGGTAGCGCTAACGTCATTTTTTTCGATTCGGAAAAGGCGCTTATCAAGCAACTAAAATCGTCCCGAAGTATGGTTGTTGATGTTGAATTTGCCGGGCAGGGTACGCGCCAGATTATGTTCCGAATCGCCAACTTAAAGTGGAATTATTAACCATTCGTAACGCATGCTCCGACTTCCGATTCTGGCCGTGATTATGGTCGTGCTGGCCGTTTTCCTGTTTTTTCGCGGCAAACGTAATAACCTGACCATCCCGGCCGGAAAAGGGTGCGTTGTGCCCAAAGACTGGCTCGTGAGCAATCCACATCCAGTTACGCCAAAGGAACACATTCGCCCCGCCGATCAGACGTTTCTGACGTATCCTGAATGGTTTCTGGTGCATAGTCCCGCCGAAATTGCCGACTACGCCCAGATTCACACGACCACTACGTTCCCATACATGAGTCATGTTCGGCAGATCTGGCAGAGTTACGGCATCATGTACGACCAGATTAAAGAAGCGTTTCCGTTCAATACGGGCTACCACATAATGATTTGGGTGATTGGCGTGAGCACAACCGTCGAATATGCCCTGAAAGCCCTCTACGAAACCGTAGTCGGTCGATTGACAGATCCGCCAAACGGCGACGTAGTAACTGACGAAGACAAATTCAACGCGCAGTTCACACAGGACTACGTCGATTTTATTCGGGAGCTGCCCTGGTATGAATTTGATTTCACTTCCCGCATTCCCCGACTGTTTCGTGAAACATCTTTCTGGGGACCGCACTTTTTCCGAAAATGCGAACGGAAATACATGTTACTGACGGAGTTACTGGTAAAAGCAGGTTACGGATACCTGATTAAACTGGGCACCAAAGCGGCTTACGACGAAGCTTTGCTCACCACCGCGGTTATTGTCGATAAAGTTCCTGCTACGTTACCCGCTAAGTCTAAATCGCTAAAAACATACCCCGACGGTTCAGCGCTGCTGCTGCTCCCCCGTTACGAAGCGTTCAATCCGGCTGCATCGGCGCTGGTACAGCAAGGCGTTACGTTCCGAGAGATCGCTGGTAACAATTCGGCTCTGCTACTTACTACACTTGGGCCAGAATCCTGGCAACCAAATTTGCCCGATTTTCAGGTCGTTTTCACGCAACCAATCCTCACTAAACCCGGCTTAAAGCGCGTGGCCCTGGTAACTACCGTTGGCCGACTGGATAAAACCATCCGCTACGTCCAGGAGCAGCAGGTCAAAATTGAGCACGTGTATGATTATTAATCCATAGTACAGGAATCCCTGTTTGGCACTTTCATTTTAACTTTTATCCACTTTGATACTTCATAAGTATACACTTGGCATGTATGTTGTAACGAAAGGAATCCTTTTGAGTGAAACTGACAATTCAGTGTACTCAATTGCTATTTATATACAGTTTCTGTGATAAAAAATACTAAGTAAATAAATATACAGAAGTGATGGCATGAGCTTTGTCATAAAAGAGCCTATTACGTAACTCTTTTAGCATACAAATCTCACGATTATGGTCACTTTATTTTGTACTAAGAGTAAAGATTCTGTTTACAAATTCGCTTTACCAACTCAACTTGTTTGCGTCAAAACATTTTATTCAGGAACAGCTCATCACGAGAAATATGCATTATTAGTCAAGTTATTCATAACACTAGTAGTATTCATCTTTCCCATTGATTCAACAAAAGCGCAATGCTCGCTTACCATTAGTAGAGTCACTACATCAGGCTGTTACTCCCTGAGTGGAGTCAGTAAAGCAACGGTTAGCGTTGAAGTCGCCTGGCAAAACGCTCCTACAAATAGGCATATCGTTATAACTACAGGAGCGCAGAGCCGAACGATTACACCTGGCGCAATTACAGTTAAGTACGGAAATGGCGGAACATCGACTCCAACTGGATCACAGACAATTGTTTCGCCCCAGGTTATCGCCTTTGAAGTAAATGCAACAGGAGCAACCGGCACTGTAACTGCACAGTTCTCAAATAGTGCAATTTGCTCAGCAACAAGATCGTATACCACGCCAGCATCCTGTTTAGCAACTGTATGTTCATCAGGAAGTTTAGGCGGGCAGGTTTATAATGATTACAATGCGAACGGCATCAAAGACGCTGGCGAGACCAATGGAGTAGCTGGGATTACGATAACAATCTATCCATGCATCGGCAATCCGGTTTCAGCAACAACCGATATGTATGGTGTCTGGACAACGAGCGCATCTCTGACGTATCCGGTACGTGTTGAATTTTCAACAATTCCTGAAATGTATGCCGGTAGTTCTACACGGCAAGGTATCGATAGCCGCACAACGGTACAATTTATTACTCAAAGTAGCTGTAATGTAAACTTGGGCGTCAGTGATCCAACAGATTATTGTCAGGATAACCCACTTCTGGTTTTACCTTTATATACAAGTGGAAATCCCCTGGTGGCAGGCACTGCTGGAACGAGCCAGGGATTGATTGGCATTCCTTACAATTCAGCGGGAAATGGAACAAGTACGGCAAGGTCGTTCAGTATGGCCACATCGCAGACGGGTACGTTATGGGCGCAGGCTTACAATAAAATCACGAAGCGACTTTTTAGCGCGGCTACCCTGAAACGTCACGCGGGTTTAGGTCCGGGAGGATTGGATGCGATCTATATTACCAACCTGACGAACCAGAACAGTCCGTCAATACCTACTTACATTAACCTGAGCAGTTTTGGGATTGATGTCGGTGCAAGTAGCGTTCCTTCTAACACGGCGCGGGGACTGGTGGGTGATAAAGCCCAGCCTTCAGCCGATCCACAGTCGTTTAGTTTGATCGGGACCGTTGGGATTGGCGGTATGAGTATGTCCAGTGATGGTAACACGCTCTATTTGATGAATATTAAGAACAATTCGCTCTATGCACTTGATCTAAGCGTTTACAATATAACACTCAATACCAGTGATATAAGCCTCAAAAGCGGCCCTCATGCCATTCCGGGTTTAGGCTGCGTGGGAGGTACGCAACGCTCCTGGGCTGTCAAGTTTTCAAAAGGTAAGGTCTATGTTGGGTCAGTTTGTGATGCGTTATCGGGTACCAAATCAAATTTACGAGCTGGCGTATTTTCGTTTGACCCAACGACCAATACGTTCAACACACAACCCATTTTTGACTTTCCCCTCACCTACCCCAAAGGCTACGCGGATTGGGCAGATGCAAACATAACAGGCTGGTTTCCCTGGACTAATTCATTCGCAAGTCAGATTACATCCATAACATTCAGCAGCGGCTCGAATGCTTCTATTACCCTGATCCATCCACAACCGATCCTGACAGATATCGAATTTGACACGGACGGCTCCATGATCCTGGCGCTCAGCGACCGGGCCGGTTTACAGCAGGGGCATCGAAATTATAGTCCGTCGGGAAGTGGTGATTATAGTGGACGCGTCGCTGGCGACATTCTACGGGCTTTTTCTAGACAAGGCGTATTCGTTTTAGAAAATGCGGCTAAAGCAGGACCTTCCGTTGGTAGTCGACCCAGCAATAATCAGGGACCGGGTTTTGGTGAGTTTTACGTGGATGACTCAGGAGCAGGTGCTGGCTCAGACGGTCTGTATCATGCAGAAATTGGTTTAGGGACATTAGCCTTGCGGCCCGGTTCAGGTGAGGTAGTTGCCGGGGTTATGGACCCAACGGGCATTAATACCCCCTACAACTTTATTCCTTTTTCAGGGGGGATTCGACACATGAATAATACGAATGGCTCGGTTAATAACGCCTTCGCACTTTATTCGTCGCCAACATCGGGGACGCGTGATGGTACATTTGGTAAGGCAGCCGGTTTGGGTGATCTGGAACTACTATGCGATCAGCAACAACTGCTTGAAATTGGTAACCGCGTCTGGCTGGATGAGAACAAAGACGGTGTTCAGGAAGCGTGTGAGTCCGTTTTGCCGGGTGTACACGTTTCGCTTTATAGAAGCGGAACTTTGGTTACGGCAACCGTTACGAATACAAATGGAGAATATTATTTCAATAATGTGCCAACCAGCAGCACGGTAACCGGCACAGTTTCAACGACTGGTTTGCTACCCAATACGCCTTATCAACTTGTGTTTGGCACAGGTAGCCAATTTGCAGACGGCGTACTTACGCTCAACAATGGGAAGTATTTGCTTACTACGTCCAATAGCGCTTCAGCGACAGCTAACGATCGAAACGATTCAGATGCCCAGGTCGACAACGTAGCAGGGATTACAGCACCAGTCATTAGCCTGACAACAGGTGCTTACGGACGTATCGATCATACACTCGATGTAGGTTTTACGTGCTCACCCACTACAATTGGTGTTATCAGTACTACGTTAGCGACCTGTGATGCTGGCACTGCCCAAAGTAATGCCAGCATTACAATTGGTACTATTCAGAATGCCGACAAAGTTTTTCTGGTCACAAGCGGCATTCCATCGTATACAGCGGCTGGTAGTCAGCCGGTTTCCACTTCATACGTATCATTTACGGGTCTGAGCAATCCGACGAGCAGTATCGGTACAGCATACAACGTAGTACTCTATAATGGTCCTTCTTGCTATACCGTTGTCAGCACTACGTTAGCTCAAGCCAGTTGTAATGTAGCTACACCTTGTAACTTGTCAGCATCCGTCACAGCCGGGCTTTGTGCCTCGGCAACAAACACTTACTCAGCAACCGCAGTCGTTACGGTTGAAAACCCGACTACAGGTATTTTGACGGTTACCCACGGGAGCGAAAGCCTCACCTTCGCCACGTCCGCCGTTAATTCGGCTACTTATACGGCTCATTTTAATGGACTTTCTTCAGACGGAGCCAGCCATACGGTGACGGCTACTTTAGCTTCGTGCAGTACGTCATCAACCACCTACACAGCACCAATGAGTTGTACTACGGCTTCATTAGAACTCCACAAAATGGTTGACAAATCCAAAGCGCGGCTTGGCGAGATTATTTCGTATACTGTCGTTCTGACCAACACGGGTACTACGTCGGCCAACAACGTAGTGGTTAAGGATTCGATGAGCGTAGGACTCACCTATGTAGCTAACTCAGCTACGTCGCCAATTGGCACTACGTTTACAAAAGGAAATCCGGTGAGTACATGGACTATCTCATCCATTGGTGCAGGCCAAAGCCTGTCGCTAACCTTACAGGGCGTTGCTGATAGTACAGGGATAGTACACAATGCTGCCTTCATTCCCGGCGATACCGTATCTGTATGTACCTCTATCCCGGCTCGAATTTGTGCCGATGAAGTGTTTGAGTTTAAGCTGACTGCGCCAACCGGGCGTAGTCATTATCAGTGGTTTAAAGATGGCCAACCCATTCCGGGCGCTACGAGTAATATAGTTAACGTAACGGCAGTGGGAGCTTATTCGCTGGTTGTCGACAACCAAAATGGTCAATGTTCTGACTTTAGCTGCTGTCCATTTATTATTGAAGAGGACTCGATTCCGCACTACCAGGCTCAGGCTATTCCGGCTACCTGTGTGGGAAACACAGCACAAAGCAACGGACAGATTGTTTTGGCTGGTTTTCAGAGCAATTATACGTATCAATATTCGCAGGGGTCTAGCTTCACCGGCTCTTTATCTGGAGTACCACAAGCCATTCCAGCTAACGGGATCATTGTCTCTACGCTCGCCAGTGTTACGTTGGCACAAGCGTATACGGTACGCGTCTACAATCAGGCGGGGTGTTACACGGACGTAACGGTATTGTTTACTCCAACAGCTTGTGGTTGTCCAGCCGAGATTTGTGTTCCTTTCGTGCTAATACAAACCAAACGTAGTAAACGAATTGGCGATCCAGTTCGCTAATTTTTGCTTTGGTTGTACTTGGAATATACTTATTGGGACGTTTCATATCTTATCGTTTTGAAACGTCCCAACTAAATAGTCTCTTTTGCACTTTTTTATTTATTCGGCAAATACACATTTACTGCCGGATGCATGGTATATAAACGATACGTATCACCATCAGGGACGAGGATGCTACTGGAGCAATTGCTGCCAACAATAGGATTTCCGGGGTATTTTTTCCAGTGAATCAAATCATCCGACACCGCTACGTTGGTCGACCACTCGCGCCAATCTTTGAAGGCTGAAGCGTGGTAATAGGCATAGTAGTGACCTTTGTAGCGAATAATCTGGTTCATTGCTACGGCGTGACTGTCATATTCATCAGGCCCTTTTTTCAGGACCGGCTCATCCTGCACGTTCGTCCAGGTTTTCAAATCTTTCGAGGTTGCCAGCCAGACAGCTTCGTCGTTACGTTCGTAAAAGAGGTACCATGTATCTTTTTCTTTCCAGATAGCGGGCGTACCAAAAGGTCCTTCGCTGAGTGGTTTGCCATTAACGTAGCGAATATCGAGCGGGCCACGTTCCTGCCAGTGAATCCGGTCTGTTGAGGTCAGTAAATGAGCGATGTCGCCCTTGCCCTCAGCGAACATATAATACATTCCATCAACGTTAATCACCGACATATCTTCGACCCAGGTTTCGGTATGAATCGGGTTTCCCACGTAGCGCGTCCAGTTCAGTCCGTCCGTCGACGTAGCATAGCCTAGTTTCATTGGCTCACCTTTGCCTTTTTTATAGCCTGTATACCATAAATGATACGTATCACCCTCATGTAGAATGTAGCCTCGCTCGCGAATCATCTCATCCCAGGTAGCCGTACCTGTTCCATTAAAAACAGGGTTGTTTTTATAAGACGTAAAATTGACTAACTCACTTGGAAAGGCGGGGTCTTCAACAGTATGTGCTACGTCATTGGGCAGAGTGTAACTCATCAAAAAACCAAGAATCAGGAGCCAGTATGTGTGTTTCATCGACAATCGGAATATCGGCTAAATAGTTAGGGCCAAGTTAGCGAAAGACAGTACGTAATGTGAAAAGCCATTTTGATTATTCAGCTTATGTTTTGGCTAGATAGAAACCAATCCGGCTTTTTGGCGTCTAACGTGCACAGTAAACTATAAAGCTGTATTTCAGCACTGATTAAACGCGATGATACGTTGTGGAAAGCCATTCTGGAAGATGTATTCGACGATTTTCTGCGATTCTTTTACCCAAACGCCGACGACCTGTTTGATTTCGACAAAGGCTTTGGATACCTCGATAAAGAACTTGAACAGTTGTTCCCACCCGAACAGGACACGTACCAGCCCCGCTACGTCGATAAACTGGTAAAAGTTTTTACCCAAAAGGCTGGCAAACCAATAGAGCAGTGGATTCTGGTTCATATTGAAGTACAGGGTTATAAAGACCCGCATTTTGCCGAACGGATGTTTCAGTACTATTACCGCATATTCGACAAGTATCGCTAGCCCATTACTGCTTTCGCTATTTTTACGGACGGCCACAAACGATATCATCCCGATAAGTATGAGCAGGCGTGTCTCGGCACGATGCTACGTTACCAATACAACACTTATAAAATTCGTGATCAGAACGAGGCTGATTTATTGGCAGATCCTAACCCTTTTGCGTTGGTTGTGTTAACAGTAAAAACGGCGCTGAAAAGCAAATCTCTACACAAGGACGAGCTGCTAGATTTGAAGTTAAGCTTAGCAAAAGGTTTGTTAAATAGCCATTTGTCCAAGAGCAAAGTTCGGCGTTTGCTGACTTTTCTGCGCTACTATGTTCGGTTGGAAAACCAGCAGCAAATGATAAATTTGAACAAGAGATTGATTTCATAATACAAAGTAACAAACCAATGGGCATCGAAGAATTTTTGCTCGACAGAGCCAGAAAAGAGGGCCTAAAAGAAGGTCTGGAAAAGGCGAAAGAAAAAGATACTACGTTTACCAAAACCCTCCTTCGGGAAACTAATTTCTCTACGGCAGAGATGGCCCGATTGGTTGGCGTATCTGTAGAATTCGTAGAAGAAATAAAGAAAACCAATCAGTAATCGAGGTAGATACTGTAATCGCTCTGTAGCTAGAAACAGCTACAGAGCGATTTTTTATGGTTTCCGGATTAGCCAGATTTCGGTTACCTGCGACCCGCGTTCGCCTTCTCCGCACGTCCAGATGAACGTAACGGAACCGTCGGCTGAAGCCGCTTTCGGTACGTCGAATTCGTAAATGGGTTGTTCGCCTGTCTGGATAAATTCGTGGATGGTTGACCCATCATCAGTGGAGAGTTTCATGCGCGAACGGAAGCGTCCGGTGTAAGCAATTCGAAGGCGATACGTAGCAGTCGGATCAAGTTCGGAATAGGCGATTTTTAGGGGCTGGTCGTACAACGTTTTGGCCTGTTTCATCCAGACGCGGGGCGTAATCTGACCTTTGAAACCCGTTGCTTTGATTTCGTCCACCCATTCGACACCTACCAACCCCACGCCAAATCCCGTTCTGGGCGAACGCAAACTGCCGGGGTCTTCCGCCCAAGGCTCACCCGAAACAACACGATGCCAACTTTCTGGTGAGCCAATATGGTCGTAAAATCCGCCGGGGCCAGGATCTGTACGGTGTAACATCTCCCGAATTTTCAATTGCCGTTCCTGTTCATTCGTTATTTTTTCAATCTGCGCCAGTTGCGATTGCAGCCAGGGCGAGTCGTTAAGTGGAATATCAATATTATCCACAAAATTCCCCCGCCCCGACATGGCTCCATGTTTTTCGATGGTCAATTGAGCGCCGATACTTTTGAAGAGTGAGTCAGCTAAGGCAAAGCATGTTTGTCGATACGTTGGCAGGATGGGCGATTGCCAGGCTTTTTCCAGAATCGTATTGGCTTCGCGGATAGCTGCTAATGAACCATTAGGGCCAATAAACTCCAGTCGCTCACGGGCTTGCCGCTCTAAATCGGTTTCGTACTGGAGTCGATGGCGGGTGTACGTATCATAATACGCCCGTATTTGCCCCATTTGAAAACGTGGATTTTGCAGTACGTTACGGGGAGCCGTTTTTTCCATTGCCTGCCACTGCATCAGCGTCCGGTCGACAGCGTCATTGGTGAGCAGGTTACCTCGCCAATTTTGCTCTAACGCTACTATTCCCTGCGCTAGGGATTCGATGTAATCAGGACCAATAAATAACCGGGCGTAATCACGTAGCGTCTCAACAACAGGCGTTTCAGGGTTCCAGTCCTGATCGCTCCAGACGAATTTATTGACATCATCATTCGTTCCTTCCGAATAGCTGATGCTACCCGAACCATATTCATCAAGCGCATTATGAATCGCTTTTTCATCGTGCGGGCGTGGGTTGATACTCTCCCGACCGAGCGTCATGGCCCAGGCCAGATCCCAATGCGGTACCGGATATTGCGAGCTGTAATTGTGCGTAATATCGGGATAATGCCGAATGGGGATATTCGGATTGATACGTTTCCGAAGTTCATCAACGGGCACCTTGACCCACGGCCCAAAAACCACCCCGCCGAACCAGTCGTATCCGCGATTTACGTGTTTATAGAAAGCATCAAACCACGGCTGTGCAGGCCGAAATACCTGCGGAGAAACCCAGATTTTGGCCTTCGGATGATATTTACGCAAGACTTGCGCTTCTTTTTCCAGCCATGCAAACAATACGTCAGGTTCCAGTTCGCCAGGGTCGCCACCGGGGACAAAAACCGCATCCAGTTTCGGAACGGCGGCAAAAATCTGATGGCGCTCCGCTAATTCTTTCTGAATGGAATCGGGGTGTGTATAATTCTCGCCCATGTTCGGATACCACATCCAGACATCCAGCCCATATTCGGCGCAAATCCGCGATTGCTCGTGAATCATCTTTATAGCGGGCAATTTCATGTGCCGACTCGTGAAATCATCGTCGGTACGTGGCGGCATTATCTCGATGCTATTGGCGCCAAACAGCGCCAATTCACGAATATATTGGTCGAATTGCGCTACCGAAAAAGCATCATAAGCATTGGTTTTAGGGCGATAGCCTAGCTGATGACCGCGAATCGGATAACGTGGACTAGTGGCTATCGACAGGTTTTCCGATACGTTGATTTTGCCCGGCCGCATCTCCAGATTACGTAGCAGTTTCCCAACACCATACAGCAGCCCGCGTGCATCGTACCCCACGATTAGTACTACGTTATTTGGGATTAATGTTACCAGCTTAAAACCTTCTTGCTTCGTTTGGGGTAGCGTTTGAATTGCCGTTCGGAACGTAGCAGGCAATTGCGCTACGTTACTTTCCAGCGCTAGTGCAATAACAGGTTGATTATCATTCGAAAATTTAGCAGCAACAGGCAACTGAATTCCAGTACGTTTCTGAACTTCCTGCTGGAGAATTTCAACGGTGCGGCCGAGGATTTTTTTATCTGTTACGGTAGTGACGATACGTGCTTTCGACAGGTCGATTGAAGCAGCGAATACGTTGGTCAGAAACAGGAAGAAACCGATTGTAAAGTGGATACAGGAACGTATCATAGTTTGATGAAAATCTTTCGCTGGTAAAGGAGGTAGGCCGGAATAAAATTGATGCCGATAAAAAACAGCGCGTAAAGCAAACTCGCCAATTCAGGTTGTACACCAATCGAAATTAAGCCGTCCACTACGTGTTCATTCAGCGATTGGGCACCGAACTTAAATCGATAAAAAAACAAGGCAAAAATGTCAGCCAGTACGTATACAGTGATAGCATTAGCGCCGAAAATGATGCCGGTCTTGGTACCCTTTGTATGGCCCAGCACATCGACCAGGAAGTAAACAGCCCCCAATAACATAGCCGCAAAGCCCGACGTAACGAGTACAAATGAACTGGTCCAGAGATTTTCGTTGACGGGAAATGTCAACCCCCAGAAATAACCCGTAGCTGCCGTAAACAGTCCGGCGGTCATCAGATACGAGACTTTTTCAGTAGGCGTAGTTTTAGTAAGCATAAAACGACCAGCCAGCATTCCTGTGATTGTCGTTACGATGGATGGGAACGTACTAAGAATACCTTCGGGGTCCCAGGTGCCCTGCCACATACGGCCAGGCAAAAACTTTCGGTCGAGCCAGGCAGCCAGATTTTGACCAGGTTCCAGGATGACGTAGCCTACATCGGGAGTAGGAATTAGGGTCATGGCTAACCAGTAGGCGACCAACGTAATGATGCCAATCCAGAGTTGCTGTTTCCAGGTTGTGTTCAGGAATAAAATACCGCAGACCAGAAACACAATGGCAATCCGGTGCAGTGTTCCCGTCCAGCGCACGGTCGAAAAATCGAAATCAGGCATCATGTTCAGGAACATACCCACCGCGAAAATCTTCAACGACCGAATTATGATTTTTCGGTACAGCTCACCTTTGGGGCTGCCATCTGTCAGTTTCTTCGCATACGCCAGCGCAATGGACACACCAACAATAAACAGAAACGTCGGGGCAATTAAGTCCGTGAAAGACAGACCATTCCATTTGGTATGACGTAACGTAAAATACACATATTCTTCACTTCCCGGGAAATTCGCCACAATCATGGCTGCAATAGTAAAGCCACGTAGCGCATCTAACGAAATGAGTCGGGTAGGTTGTTGTGTCATTAAAAAGTGAAAAAAGCACAGTTCCGGCAATAGTATCTTTAGTACTGATTTCCGTACTATTAAGGCTACTTAACCTGACTATTTATGCGTGCTGGCTTCTACGTTATTCTGTCGTTGCTTTTTATTCTTGGTGTGAGCTGTCAGCGTACGGCGAAGGAAGGAAGTGAAACAGGAAAGCAACTGGCTGTTTCGTGGGAGCTGGTTAGCAATTTCACCGCGGTTAAAGACGGGTTCGAAGCGCGTTTCAACCTGACAAACAACAGCGACCGGGAATTGACCGATACCAACTGGGCGTTGTTTTTCAATATGTCGCCCCGACCAATTCTTCCAGCCAAAAATCCACAATCCGCTACCGTTCAGCACATCAATGGCGACTGGTATAAACTGGTACCTAACAAAGGATTTAGCCTGAAACCGGGCGCATCGACCGAGGTTAAATACGAAGGTACCGAAGCCGTTACCAAAGTTACCGACGCACCGTTGGGCCTCTACGTTGTTATGTATGATGCGCAGGGCAAGGAAGAATCAATGGCCGAAATCGCCGACTACACTATTAAGCCTTTTACGCGTAAAGAGCAGATGCTACGTGGCCCCGGAGATATGTATGCGCTGGCAAGTCCCGAAAATACGTATCGCAACAATCTGAATGCTACGTTGTTACCAGCCAGCCAATTGCAGAAAATCATTCCGTCGCCCGTTAAAATCACTACGTTGCCCGGAACGCTGGCGTTCGATGCGTCATTATCCATTTATGCAGACAGAGGGCTTGAAAACGAAGCTAAACTGCTGAGTCAAAAATTGAAAGCATTGACAGGTAAAGATTTTTCTGTCGCTTCGGGAGCATCGGCAGCGAAGGGAATTTCCCTGAAAACAGGTTCAGTTAACGGAAAAGGCATAGGTCAGGAAGCGTACCAGCTTACCATCGACGGCAAAGGCGTTTCGATTACAGGAAGCGATGCCGCTGGTGTTTTCTATGGTATTCAGAGTTTGCTGGCATTGATACCGACTGCTACGTATCTGAATCCATCGTCAAACGTTACGTTACCCTATACGCAGATTGAGGATGCGCCCCGATTCCATTTCCGGGGATTGCATCTGGATGTCAGCCGGAATTTCCAGACGAAAGAAACCATTTTGCGGCTCCTCGATTTGCTGGCTTTTTACAAAATCAATCATTTCCTGTTTTACACCACTGAAGACGAGGGCTGGCGGCTCGAAATCGATGGTTTACCCGAGCTAACGCAGGTAGGTGCTCAACGCGAACATACGTCGGGGAAAGACACGCCTGTACTGCATCCTGCCTATGGTTCGGGACCGAAAGCGTACGCTGAAGGTAAACATGGTAGTGGTTTTTATACCAAAGCCGATTTCATCGAAATTCTGAAATACGCCAAAGAGCGCCATATCAAGGTTATTCCTGAACTGAATTTACCGGGCCATGCGCGGGCAGCTATCAAGGCAATGGAAGCTCGTTATCAGCGGCTTATGAAGGAAGGTAAAGAGCAGGAAGCCAATGAATATCGGCTCATCGATCCTGACGATAAATCGGTCTATCTGTCGGCGCAGGGTTATAAAGATAACGTAGTGAGCGTTGGGCGTGAATCGACGTATCATTTCTACGAAAAAGTGGTAGACGAAATCACCAAAATGTACAAAGAAGCTGGTTTGCCGATGGACGTCATGCACGCCGGTGGCGACGAAGTGCCCGAAGGCGTCTGGACAAAATCACCGGAGGCTGCGAAAATTCTGAAAGAGAATCCGACCATAAAAGATCCGAAAAATTTACAGACGTATTTCTTCCGAAAATTACGCGAACGACTTGCCAAACGGAATCTGGAAGTCCATGCGTGGGAGGAAGCCATCCTGAATAAAACCGCCGACGGAAAATACGTACCGAATCCTGAATTTGTGGGCAAGAACGTAGTGCCTTACGTCTGGAACAATCTGTTCGATATTGATTTGGGCAACCGACTGGTGAATGCGGGGTATCCAGTCGTGCTCTGCAACGTATCGAATTTCTACTTCGATATGTCCTATAACAACGACCCACAGGAGCCGGGTTTGTATTGGGCTGGCTACGTCGATACGCGGAATAACTGGGCTTTTGCGCCCTACGATATGTTCAAGACAACGTATCGGACAGCTATGGGGAAACCCCTTACGTTTACAGGATTGGAACGTATGAAACCGGAAGCACGCAAAAATATCCGGGGAATCGAGTCGCAGCTCTGGAGCGAAACCGTGAAAGGTCGCGAAATGGCAGAGTACGACATTTTGCCCAAATTGCTGGGTTTTGCCGAAAGTGCCTGGGCCCCCGAACGTTCGTGGGAAACCATCGAAAACCGCGAAGCCCGCGAAAAAGCGATGGATACAGGCTGGAACGTATTTGCCAATACGTTAGCGCAAAAAGATTTACCGCGTTTGGCACGTATCAATAGCGGATACAATTACCGGTTACCTTTGCCCGGCGCTATTATCGAAAACGGCTTGTTAAAGGCAAATGTCGAATTACCGGGTCTTGCCATTCGTTATACCACCGACGGTTCTGAACCGACTGCGCAATCAACGGTATACGCAAAACCCGTGAAGGTTTCCGGCACAGTAAAATTAAAAAGTTTTGATGCTGCCGGTCGGTCGAGCCGGTCGGCGGTGGTAAATCTATAAGAGTTAATAACCATACAGGTTATCAAGTTATTACGTACAAACATAGTTTTCCAACATGACTATCGGGGTTGATTTAGGCGGAACAAATGTGCGGGTAGGACTGGTCAGGAACGGGGTTATCCTTCACCAAAGAAGCAAAGTGTTGGAACAGAAAGATTCCCTTTCGGCGACGTTAACGCAATTGATGGATTTGATTCGACCGTTCATCGAGCCGGCTGTCAGCAGTATTGGTATCGGCGTTCCGTCGGTGGTCGACATTGAGCAGGGCGTAGTCTATAACGTAGCAAATATTCCCTCCTGGGAAGAAGTGGCGCTGCGAGACATTCTGGAAAAAGAGTTTGATATACCGGTTTTCGTCAATAATGATGTGAACTGTTTTATCCTCGGCGAGCATCAGTTTGGTATGGCGCAAGGGTATCGGTCGGCGGTAGGAATGGCGATTGGAACCGGGCTCGGCTCTGGAATTATCGCTGATAATCAATTATATACCGGGAGTAATTGCGGTGCTGGCGAAATTGGTCTGTTGCCCTACCTCGATAAAAATATCGAGTCGTATGCCGCTGGCGATTTCTTTGAAGTTGTCCACGGAACAACAGCCAGAGAAGCCAATCAGGCGGCTCTTCAAGGCGATGAAAAAGCGCTTAGTTTGTGGAAGGAGTTCGGAAAACATTTCGGCAACGCCGTCAAAGTGGTGTTGTATACCTACGACCCAGAGGTAATTATTCTGGGCGGTTCCATTGCAAAAGCGTACCCACTTTTCAAATCGACTATGTTTGAAAGTATGTCTGATTTTGCTTTTCCTGTAACGTTACGTCGATTGAAGATTTTTCAGTCTGAAAACGAAAATATTGCCTTATTAGGAGCCGCTGCGTTAGTTCGGCAGTTGGTCTGACTCAATCGTTACTAGTTATGAAGAAATTTCTTTTCCCTATTCTCTACGTTGCGCTACCGTTACTGGTTAAGGCGCAGGATGGCCGCAAGACGAAGTTACCGCAACCCAAATTAGTGGTCGGTATTGTTGTCGATCAAATGCGTTACGATTACCTCTACCGATTTTACAATAAATACAGTGAAGGTGGTTTTAAACGAATGTTGAACGAAGGTTTCAACTGTCGAAACAATCATTATCATTACGCCCATACTGTAACGGCGGCTGGCCACGCGGCTGTGTACACGGGCTCATTGCCAGCCATTAACGGCATGATTGGCAACGAATGGTATGATCCATTTTCCCACAAAGGCGTGTACTGCGTCGAAGATAGTACGGTTAAAACGGTGGGCAGTACAAACGCCGGCGTAGGGAAAATGTCTCCCCGAAATCTGCTGGTCAGTACAGTTACCGATCAGCTACGTATCGCCACTCAATTTCGGTCAAAAACCATTGGAATTGCGGTCAAAGATCGGGGCTCTATTTTACCGGCTGGCCATGCTGCTTCAGGCGCGTATTGGTACGATTCAAAAACCGGGAACTGGGTAACCAGTACGTACTACCGACCTGATTTACCGCAATGGGTTTCTGAATTAAACGCCCGTAAACTCCCTGCTGAATACGCTAAACAGGGCTGGAAAACACTCTTGCCTATTGATCAATACAGTGAAAGCACGCCCGATGACCAACCCTATGAAGCTAAATTGTCAGGCTCCGCCAAACCCGTGTTTCCATATGAATTGATGGCACAGGCGGGCGATGCGTTTGGTGCTGTCCTGTCGTCGCCGGGCGGAAATACCATGACCAAAGATATGGCGATTGCGGCCATTAAAGGCGAGAATCTGGGGAAAGGTGAGGCAGCTGATTTCCTGGCAATTAGCTTCTCAACACCCGACCGAATTGGCCACGCGTTTGGCCCAAATTCCGTCGAAGAAGAAGATATCTATCTACGTCTCGATCTGGAATTTGCCAACCTGTTTTCGTTTCTGGATAGCTGGACCGGCAAGGGAAATTATACCGTTTTTCTAACTGCCGATCACGGCGTAATGGACGTACCGGGCTTCTGGAAACAGCATAATCTGCCAGCCGGCTTGCTGAGCGGCAAAAAGGTGAATGATGCTATCAACAAAGCTCTGACAGATGCTTTTGGTACTGACGATTACGTAGAAGCCTTCGAGAATGCGCAGTTGTACTTGAATCGTTCGGTACTGGCCAAAAAGAAGCTGACGGTCGATGCTGTTCATACCGTTGTTCGCGATGCCCTGCTGCCTATGCCGGGAATTGCCGACGTACTAAATTTGAAAAGTATGAGTACGTCTAATCTGAACTCGCACATACTTGAACTGTATAAAAATATGACCCACGCCAAACGTAGTGGCGATATACAGCTCATTCCTGAACCCGGCTGGATCGAAAATGGCGGCACCGGCACTAATCACGGTTCGCCCTATCACTACGATACGCACGTACCGTTTGTGCTGTTTGGCTGGGGGGTTACAAAAGGAGAAACGCTACGTTACACTACGATTGCGGACATTGCTCCCACCATCGCGAATTTACTACACATTCTGCCGCCAAGTGGCACCGTCGGAAACGCTGTTCACGAAGCCCTCAAATAAACCTAAAAGCCTCCGCCCCATGCCCGAAGCCCTATGCGACAAAACACGTTGATTGTCATCCTGATTCTGTTAATTTTCTTCGTCATTTCGTTTCTAACTAATATTCTGGGACCTATAATTCCAGACTTAGTCGAAAGTTTTGACCTGAGTATCGGGTTGGCAGGATTTCTACCATTTGCGTTTTTTGTGGCCTATGGTGTTTCTATTCCATCCGGTATTCTGGTCGAAACATACCGGGAGAAGCCCGTTCTGATCGGCGCGTTCGTTCTGGCATTTCTGGGCTCACTGGTTTTTGCGCTGATTCCGAAATTTTCGGTGGCACTGGCATCGCTGTTTTCAATTGGCGTTGGCATGGCGATGTTGCAGGTGGCAATCAATCCATTGCTACGTGTCGCCGGGGGCGAAGAACATTTCGCGTTTAATTCAGTACTGGCACAATTGTTTTCGGGGGCGGCTTCCTTTTTTAGTCCGTTGCTTTACAGCTATTTTGTTCAAAATATTCATACCAACAATACGTCGTTCTGGATTCAGTGGTTAAATAACGTAGTACCGGTACATTTCGAATGGGTATCGCTCTATTGGGTGTTCGCACTCACTACGTTACTGATGATTGTAGTAGTAGCCATAATTAAATTCCCCAACGTAACACTGAAAGATGACGAACGGATTGAGGTAGGGGGCGTATTTTCCGAGCTGCTACGTAACAAAACGGTGCTGCTGTTTTTTGCGGGAATTTTTGCTTACGTAGGAACTGAGCAAGGTATTGCCAACTGGATTTCGAAATTTCTGCAACTTTATCACGGCGTCGATCCAGCTACGGAAGGTGCTACGGCCGTCGCCTATTTCTGGGGGCTGATGACCATCGGCTGCGTACTAGGGTTGGTCCTCCTTAAACTCGCCGATAGTCGTAAAGTACTGATGATCTTCACTGTAGGAGCCATTGGTTTATTGTTACTGGGATTATTTGGCCCCAAAGAGTGGGCACTTTATGCACTACCTGCGACCGGTTTTTTTGCGTCAGTTATGTGGTCGATTGTTTTTTCGCTGGCGCTTAATTCTATACCGCAGCATCATGGCACTTTTTCGGGTATCTTGTGTACTGGTATTGTCGGGGGCGCCATCGTTCCGCTTATTATCGGAGGCCTGGCCGAATGGTTTGGCTTACGCTGGGCTATGCTGGTTATGCTTATTACATTAGGCTATATTTTCAGTATAGGCCTCTGGGCCAAGCCGTTAGTAATGAATGCAACAATTAATTTAAAGAGTGAATCGGGACGCCGAACCGGAGCGAAAGAGTGAAAGAGCGGAGCCAACTATTAACCCTTTCACTCTTTCGCTCTTTAATCCTATGCACAAAATCATTTTACTTATCGACTTTGCGGAGGATTACAGCCGTAGCCTGTTGAAAGGGATTTCTAAATATGCCCGCGAACATGGCCCCTGGGTGTTTTGTCAGATGCCGCTTTTTCACCGGGAAACGCTGGGGGTGGATGGTATTCTGAACTGGGCGCGCGATTGGGAGGCTGACGGAATCATCGGGCAGTTGTACAACGAAAGCAGCGTTGAGAAAATCGTTCAGGCGGGTATACCCGTGATTGCGCAGGACTTCAAAGAGCGTTTTACGGAAATTCCAAACATTACGGGTGCGCATCGGGCAACGGGAGCGATGGCGGCCGATTATTTTCTACGGAAGGGCTTCCGGCATTTCGCATTTTATGGATTCAAACACATTGTTTGGTCGCGGGAGCGGGCAGAAGGATTCGATGAGCGGGTAGCACAATCGGGTTGCCAGGTGCATTATTTCGAACATGAAGAATATAGTTCGAGTGACCTATGGCACTACAAACCCAGCTCGCTGAGTAAATGGCTGTCGTCCTTACCGAAGCCCATTGCTATTCTAACCTGTGACGACCGTATGGGGCAGCACATCACTGAAACCTGCCGACATTCACGCATTCGAATCCCTGAAGAAGTAGCCGTGTTAGGTGTCGATAACGATGAGACTCTCTGCGAACTATCAGACCCTCCCCTATCTAGTATTATGCAGGATGCCGAAAAAGGTGGCTACGACGCTGCGCAACTGCTGGATAAACTGATACGTAAGGAAATAACCGAATTCTATGATATTGTGGTCGAACCCACACAAGTCATTACCCGCCAATCGACCGATATTTACGCCACGCATGATGAATACATTGCGTCGTCACTGAAATACATTCACCAGCATATCGATAAGAATTTACAGGTAGACGAGGTAGTGAAGCAGGTTCCATTGTCCAGACGATCGCTGGAAATGCGGTTTCAGCAGGTTGTGGGTTATCCGATTTACAAATACATCCAGAACCTGCGCATTGAAAAGTTTTCCAAGAAACTGCTGGAGACCGATCAGGCCGTTTTTGAGATTGCGATGGATCTGGGCCTCAATGATACCAAAAACATCGCCCGTCAATTCAAGCAAATAAAGGGGTGTACACCACTCGAATACCGCCATCGCTATCTGGCTGGAAAATAGCGATAGCTGGTTTTCGTGTTACGTTATACCCGCAGAAAGGAATTCTTTTTGTACATGAAGTACAGAAAAGCCCATTTTACAGCAATGAGTGCCAGGGCCATGCCTACTTTCAGAACAGCTTCAGATGAGGCCAATTTAAGAATCCCCTCAAAGAAGAAACGGGCCGCGTAACCAAAATCAATGAATTCGCCCGCCAGATAAATCAGAATGGAATTCATACCGATAACGGTGAAAAAAAACGTCCAGCCTTTTATATCCTTTACGTCAACAATCCAGTAGAAGACAGCTAAAAGCACCAAACTCAGGCCGCCTGTTACCAGCACAAACGAGCTGGTCCACAGGTTTTTATTGATAGGAAAAACAAAATCCCAAAGCAAACTCAGCACGATAAACCCGGCACCAATGCCTAGCAATCGAACGGCTTTCTGATTGCCACTTCGACCATGCGTCCGCAGGAATGTACCCGCAAAAATGCCCATCAGTGCGTTACAAATAGCAGGGATTGTTGAGAACAAACCTTCAGGGTCGTGAATCTTTTTATACAGGCGGCCGGGTACTAACAACGTATCAATATAGCTGGCCGGATTGCATTCCATTGTCAGTAAACCCTCCCCACAACCCGGCACCGGAACTAACATCATGATCGCCCAGTAACCCAGCAGAATTCCCACAAACCAGATGTACTGCGTGCGCGGTTGAGTGTAGAGGTAAATCAATTGCGCAAACATACCTGCCAACCCAATCCGACCCAACACGCTCGGGAAACGTGTGTCCTGAAGTGCTTTCACAAACAGACCGTTGTTGTAAATTATTCCCAATAAAACCAGAATAAGCCCACGGGTAATAATTTTCCGGGCAATTTCCGATTTGTTCGCATTTTTCTCTAGTCGGCTACCAATCGAAAATGGCGTTGATACGCCCGCCATGAATAGAAACAAAGGGAAAATCAGGTCGTATGCCCGAAAGCCATTCCAATCAGGGTGGTTGAATTGGTCGGCGATAACAAGGGTCCAGGCCCAACCTGTTGTTTTCGCCAACGCATGAAAAATATCTTCACCGCCCATAATCCAGAACATGTCGAAACCACGTAACGTATCGAGGGAGAGTAAGCGTTTAACAGGAGCGGGTTGAGCAATGGTCGGCTCAACTGACGACGTAGCATTGGTAGTATTCTGCATGAGTTTTTATGTGTGATGTGTGATATAATTTGCTGATTGTTGATACACCCTATATCACACTTCATACCTAATGAATTATTCTTTATTTGATGCCCTTACGTGCTTTATAGTCCTGGAATCGATTTCGGTACTGCTCCATCTCTTCAGGTTTATATCGTTTCTGATACTCAGCCGGTAATTCCAGCCGTTCGGGGGCTAACGCAGGCGATTGATCGACCAGTGTGTTCTGCCCTTTACCGTTCTTGGTCAATTCAAACGAATCATATTTTTCACCCGTTACGGTGTAGGACTGATACGACAGTTTATCGCCGTCAATCGAGATAATTTGATAAAGTTGCGTATTGGATGCTGCCCGATCCATCCAGTTCTGTAATCCAATATCATACATTTTCGGACCACTTACCGACACTACGTAAATTGGTCCATCGGGATGTTTACGACTCTTTCCAAGTGGCATATTTAGCCCACGGCCATACGTATGATCGTGGCCCTGAAGCACCAGATCCACGTTGTATTTTTTGTAAATCGGCTCCATTTTAGCGCGCCATTCGTCATTGTCGCGACCCTGTTTCGTTGAGTAAATTGGATGATGGTGCGTTACCACTGTCCAGCGATTCGGATTGTTACTTAATACCTGCGTGAGCCAGTTAGCTTGTTCATTCAATACCGCCGAATCGAGCAGGGCACCTTGTGAATTTAAGGAAATAAATCGCGTTCCCTGATAGTCAAACTGATACGTTGTTTCTTCCAGCCCTTTCGGACCGTTTTCGGGCAGAACAAACGAAGGTCGCCAATGCCGCGACACCCGCGATTTCCCCTGTTCATCCCTGAAATATTCATGATTTCCCGGAGTCGCCAAAGTGGGCACCATACCATTAATCCAGCCACCTGCTTCAAACCATTCACCCCACTGCCAATCGGCATTCGACGTAGTAATTAAATCGCCCGCGTGAATCATGAAATTTACAGTCGGCAAAGTCGAATAGGCGCCACGTATCGCCCGCGACCATAATGAACGGATATCATTTTGGGCATCACCAAAGTACAGAAACGAAAATGGTGCCGCTCCGTTCTGCGCCGTCTTAAACTGAAACCATTCGCTCCAGTACGTACCATCGCCTACCCGATATGTGTATTTCGTAGCGGGTTTCAGATTTTTAAAATGGACGAAATGGTAAAGTTTTGTTTTTCCGTCGAGTACGATACGTTCGGTTGTGGCTGGAACGACAGTGGCTTTGCTGACAAAATCGGGAGATGGATCGGCTTCGGCAATGGCACCTACGGCGTTCGTAACTGTTGAATCCGTACGCCAATTTACTGATTGCGACGTAGCAGGATTGTCCTGCCAGCCTAATATCAGGCGATCAGGATAAACAGTTGGTACGTAGTCTTTATGCGTTTGCGCCCAGGCCGAAATTCCCAGTTGCAATCCTAACAACGTAACGAGGAAGCGTTTCATAATGAGAAAGTTATACTTATCTGGTTGTATTCGTAGAGAAAGTTCGATACACGTTTAACAGATGATCTGTCTGAATAACATCAACGCCCAAACGAGCTGCTTTGGCGTAGTTTTCCGACGTATCATCGTTACCCAATAAATCCACAAAAACGCGAATATCCTGTTGATGAATTTGAGTTGCTAACGTATCCGTAAGCGATGCCCAGCTAACGTCAAACGCGAACGGATGAAGCTGATTAATTTTAGCCATCATTTCCCTGGTGTTACGTAGCGAAGGCATCAGTTTGGCCGTTGGTGCTACGTTCCGCAAAGAGGCTAAATAGTTGTCTGAACCATAAAAAACAGCATCATTCAGTAAACCGTATTTTGTCAGAATAGCAACCATAGGTTCAGGTGCAGCGGCCTTGCAATCGACATAAAGGTTTGTTTTTGATGAATGATGCGCGTTCCAGTCGGCAACCAGTTGGCAAACTTCGTCTAAAGTAGGAATTTGTTCTGTCTGGAACGTATCATCAGCCCCTTTTGCCGCTGATAATTTTTTGAGTTCATCGAGCGTCCGTTCGCTTACTGGGCCAGAACCGTTCGTAGTGCGATCCAACGTACCATCGTGCAAAATAATCAGCTTACCATCTTTCGTTGTCCGAACGTCAATTTCTATATAATCGGCTTTCATCTGCAATACTGCCCGATACGTTGCCAATGTATTTTCGGGCGCTACGTTCGAATTTCCCCGATGCGTCGAAACGCCCATTTTGGGGTGTGTTACAAACTGGTTTCGGAAATAATCAATCGAATCGGAAGAAGGCTGACTGTAACCATAAATGTATAATGTAAAATGAATAATGAACAATGCAAAAAATTTCACAACGAATAGATTACGTTTAAAAAATTTCATTGCTTATTATCCATTTTAACGCGAACTATGAGATTCTGAAGCAATAATACGTTGGTTGGTAGAGACTGAGTTGAAACTAACTGACGCACGGCCCTTCGACAAGCTCAGGGTGACAGGACAGTTGAATCATTTAAGTAAACAGCATCAAAGTGGCGGTCACCCTGAGCTTGTCGAAGGGCCGTGCGTCAGCTTTTTAGTCAAAGAAATCTCATAGTTCACGTCATTTTACGTTATACACGCTCACTTATGCTGTGCGTTTTTCAGGTTGGGTTTGGCCTTCCAGTCAGCTTCGGGACCGAAACGAGTGTGAATCATAGCACTCGCTTTTTCATTCACGGGATAGTGGTAGATAAGTCGGTTTGTCACCACGAAAAATACACTTGAAATGGCAACGGCAGCCACAGCACGAATCCAGACTTGTCGATAAAACGGAGCAAATGATGCGGGCGACTGAACCGAAACCGTTTCGCGTTCGTGCGGAATAACTAACACCAATAACGTGGATAAAATGGCGTTGACCGTAATGACCCATTCCGTCAGCAGCCGACTCGGATGCCATACGACCAGAGCGCGTTCAAAATTCCCAACCACCATCAGCCAGAGTAATACCAGATAAATCAGTTGCCCACGCCCTAACCAGGTTGTTGGGATGATGGAAAACGATTCCCGGAAATGCCGACGTATCAACACAATGAACAGCACTAAAACGAGTAGCCACGTTACGTTGAACCAGCCCGTTGGCGTTAATTGCAAATCAACGCCGGGTAGTTTACCCACATAAGGAACATCCCACAGGGCAGTTGTGGTTTCTGTTGAGCCAGGCGTTACAGAGCGCGTCCATACGTCGGGGTTTAAGCCTTTACTCCAGTCTTCCACATTTTTGACCAGATTGACGTACGGAAGAGCCAGCCACACAAAAACAGCCGCAACACCTAACGTCCATTTACCGGTTATGGATTTCGATTCACGCGGCTCGTCGTGAATCGGGATACGTGTAGCCAGATAACCCAGGGCCACTATAAGTGCGATGCCATTCATGAATCCGTATGTCTGTTCCAGAAAGCTATGCCAGTTCTGATGTTGCCAATCGGCCCAGTTGGACGTAATGGTTTTGAATTCAGCACTATCAGGAGAAAGGCCGTTTCCAATCAATCGACGCGGATTTCCGGGTGCCATCATTAACTGTTTGATCCACTGAACTCCCGAAAAACCGAGTCCGCCAATGGTGCCGCAGATGACCGAAGCCACGGCTACCGGAAGCAATTTATTATGTCGAAACCAGACTATAGCGCCGATAAAAACGCCTGTAATTCCCGCCCAGTCGTCGCTACGTGGTGGTGTCATACGAAGGCCGCCATAATCGGCAACTAAGACGCTACCCAATACGGGAATGGCAAGAAAAAAAAGTAACCAGCCAGCCGCCATGTAGACAATCAGCGAAGCTCCATCTCGAAATTTCCCAAATCGCACAAAGTAGCACGTAACGCCCAATAATAAGCCAATTATCCAGCCAATATGCTGCGGATAATCACCAAACCACTGCGGCCAGTTGTTGAGAAAATTGTGTGCATCGAACGCCAACGCACCGGTTTCAGGATTTACGTATGTCGGGTCGCCCAGTGGATACGTCAGCCAGGAAGCGAGTTTTGTATCAAATCCTGTTACGTTCAAAAGAGCCTGAATTCCCCAGCCTGCCAAGGCACCTACAGCAGCAAAAACAGGTAATAACCAGCCGTTTTTTTCAGCCCGGTCATACAAATCGTAAAGCGCCATCGCCAGCAATGCCCATAAGGCGGCCATGTAATCAGCATCGAGCCAGTACAGTGGATTTTTGTGCCGCGACCATGTATTATCGAAAGCAAGACCCGACTGCAACCATTCGGCGATGGGGTCCTCAACCCAATCTTGTATGAACCAGGCCCCAAACAGCACAAGAATCGGTTTAAACAACTGCACCAAACGTTCTCGTTCAGCTACAGCCGCCAACGACGTACCAGCCCCGCCTAGTGCCGCCCATAAAAAACCCATGTAAAACAGCCCTACGTAGCCGTACCATTGCGACAGTCCATGCCCACTCTGTGTGTAGGCAATCACCTGCATATAAGACATCGAACCGCCAAATCCCCAACCGATTGCGCCAAAAAACGCAAAGTATAATACCCGTTGCCGCCAGTCGCTACGTCCCGATACGAGTGCCACGACGATTGCGGACAGGCAACCAGAAAAAGCGGCTCCGTATTCATGACCGAAATTGCCACGAATACCCCATCCAATCGACAGCGCAAGGCCGCTCAGCAGCATAGCCGGTTTGCGCCAGATAGAAGCTTGTAAGGTTTTAACAGCAACCATATCCCTTAGACGATTAGAGACGTATCGGATTCTGAATTGTACGTATCACCAATAGCGTCTTTAATCACCGTTAGGTCATAGCGCAGACGCTGGCTGAATAGGGCAATGTCGAAACTATGTACCACGATATTCGCGCCTTCCCGTATCCACTTGATTTGACGTTCGGGTTCGAGCGAAAAATGTACACCAATCGCTAATCCTTTCTGGCGCGTCTGGTGGATAATGCTTCGCACAGCCGCTTCAAAATCAGGATGGTCGTATTGTTCGGGCAGACCTAAGCTTACCGATAAGTCGTGTGGGCCAATGAATACGGCGTCGAGCCCCGGAACGGACAATAATTCATCGAGTTGATTCAGTGCGGGTACACTTTCGATGTTGGCAATGCTGATGTGATCGGCGTTGTACGCTTTGATATAGGCCTCCATTTCCGGCGACAGCGTTTCCTTACCATTCAGATAATTAGCTAATTTTTCACCTTTCAGCGGGCGATATTTGGTCGCGCCCACCAACGCCTGAATCTGTTCGACGGATTCGAGATAGGGAGCTACTATACCAATCGCTCCACCGTCAATCGCCTGACAAGCCAGATACGGGTCAGGGCTCGGAATGCGCACGATGGGGGTAATATGATAAGCCCGGAATTGCTGGCAAAGACGAGCCAGTTCGGTGCGATTCAGGGGAATATGCTCCGTGTCCAGAAAGACGAAGTCGAGGCCAATCTGCTTAACCGCTTTCGGCCACATTGGCCCAGTCGATGTCATGCAGGTTCCGTAAACGTTTTGGCCGTTTTTGAGCTTTTGGAGCAGGCTTAAATTGGACGAATTGCTCATCAGAAAAGCAAGGGATCAGGAAGTCTATTGGCACTAATCATACTACGTTCGCATGGTTCATTCAGGCTACTCCCTCATCGAAATTTAATGCAAATCGAGTAGCCTGAAACGCTACGTTACGAGTAGTATTATTCCAGAAGCGAATAGGCAAAAAAACAGATTTCCTATTCCGCTAAATGCAGCCGCCCACGATGGTTTATTCATCCTTAACACGACCACTACGTATCTTTTTCGATGAAACCGATTGTTCAAATTTCGCTTGACCTGACCAATATTGACGAGGCTCTGGAAACAGCCGCGCTGGCCATGCGGGCTGGTGTCGACTGGCTCGAAGCCGGAACGCCACTTATTCTGGCCGAGGGGCTTCATGGCGTCCGAAAGCTTCGCGAAGCGTTTCCGGGTGTACCTATTGTGGCCGATTTAAAAACGATGGATGGCGGCTATCTGGAAGCCGAAATGATGGCCAAAGCCGGCGCTACGCACGTAGTGGTGATGGCCCGCGCTCACGCCGAAACCATCAAATGCGTCGTGAAAGCTGGTCAGGATTTTGGGGTGAAAGTGATGGGCGATAATATGGTTTGCCCCGACATGGTAACTGGTGCCAAATGGCTTGAGGATTTGGGTTGCGACTACGTAATTCACCACATCGGCTACGACGAACGGCGGGGTATTGCCGCACAGGGTCACCGGATGCCCAGCCCGCTCGATCAACTCCGCGACATAGTACAGGCGGTTCGTGTGCCGGTTCAGGCCGTGGGCGGGCTTAGTCTGGAACAGGCCATTCGCTGTCCCGAATACGGTGCTCCGCTGGTTGTGCTGGGTGCTCCGCTAACCATCGACGCCGACGCGTTTAAAACCGCCGATGGCAATCTGGAAGCATCGCTACGTCTGATCTGCGAAAAAATCCATGCTTATGGTGACGTAGTGGTTGGCCAATAAGTTTTTGTCATGCTGACGAAGGAAGCATCTTAAAGCATCCTTACTTGCTCTTTCGGAAACCTTAAGATGCTTCCTTCGTCAGCATGACAAAACGCTCATTTTTAACTCGTTTTCCTAATCCTTTCTTTTCAAACTTTTTATGAAATCTGCTGCGGTTGTTAATTACGCTCCCGAAAAAGGCTCTGTTGAAATTCGGGAAATTGAGCGACCCAAAATCGGTGACGACGACGTATTGCTGGAGGTAGCCAATGTCGGCGTTTGTGGCAGCGATCTCCACCAATGGACGGCCGATCATAGCTGGCCCGTCAACTACCCCGTTGTGCTAGGGCATGAGTTTGGCGGCCACATTATTGAACTCGGGAGCCGCGTATCGGGGTGGCGCGAAGGCGATAGAGTGGTGAGCGAAACGGCTGCCGTCATCGACCCGCAAAACCCCATGACACGCCGGGGCCTTTACAACCTTGACCCGACCCGCAAAGGCTTTGGCTATGGTGTTAATGGAGCCATGACACGCTACGTCCGCGTACCGGCCCGCTGCCTGCACCACGTACCCGACCAACTTGCGTTTGAACAAGCTTGCCTGACCGAACCCTGCTGCGTAGCGTTCAATGCGGTTGTTGAAAATTCGCGGCTAAAACCCGGCGACCGGGTAATTGTGTTAGGACCAGGAACGATTGGCATTTTATGTGCGGCAGTAGCTAAACTGTGCGGTGCCGACGTAGCAGTTGTTGGACTGGAAGCCGACCGCCATCGGTTGAGCATCGCGGAACAATATGGTTGTACGGCCATTGTTGGCGACGCTACGGAATGGGCCAAAAAAGTCGACGGATTGGGGGCCGATTGTGTGATCGATGCTGCCGGAACCAGCATTACGCTCAAAATTGCCATGCAACTGGTACGTCCCAATGGCCACATTACTAAAGTAGGTTGGGGACCCCAGCCGCTCAATTTCTCGCTCGATCCGCTGGTTCAGAAAAACGTTACGTTGCAGGGTAGTTTCAGCCATAACTGGCCTATCTGGGAACGGGTTATCTCCTTGCTTGCCAGTGGACAACTCGACGTAAAACCCATCATTGGTGGAGTCTGGTCGATTACCGACTGGCACGAAGCTTTTGAAAAAATGCACCGGGGCGACGTAGTGAAAAGTGTCCTTAAACCTCTGTAAACCATGCGTCTTAAGAATAAAGTGGTGATCGTGACCGGAAGTTGTACGGGTATCGGGAAAGCCATTGCCAAACGCTGTGTTGCCGAGGGTGCCAACGTAGTGATTCACGGCCTTGAACGCGATTTAGGTGAAGCTCTCGTTGCCGATTTAGGTGCCGATCGGTCGGTGTTGCACATCGAAGAGATCACCAACGAACAAGCCCCCCAGCATCTGGTCGATCTGGCGATTGCTACGTTCGGCAAACTGGATGCCATTGTCAACAATGCGGCACTGGTGGCTTCGTCAACGATTCAGACCACCGATTTGGCTTTATTTCGAAAGGTACTGGATGTTAATACGATAGCGCCGTTTGCGCTACTAAAAGCTGCTTTGCCGCACCTACAGGCCCAACGGGGTTGTGCGCTCAACATTGGCTCGGTCAATGCCTGGTCTGGCGAATACGGTTTGATGGCTTACAGCGTATCGAAAGGAGCGTTGGTGACGATGACCCGTAATCTGGGTGATACGTTGCACCGGGAAATCGGCGTACGCGTGAATCAGATCAACCCCGGCTGGGTACTGACCGAACGCGAACTCGAACGCAAACGTGAGCAAGGTTTCGCCGACAATTGGTACACTACGTTACCACCATCGTTATCACCCGCTGGCCGAATGCTTTTGCCCGACGAGATTGCAGCCGCAGCCATCTACTGGCTCGCCGACGAAAGCGGCCCTATCAGCGGCCAAATCGTTGACCTAGAGCAGTTTCCTGTGATTGGCAGATTTTTACCAAAGCTTTAAAAAGAGTGAATGAGTGAATGAGTGAAAGTGGCTGACGCATTCATTCACTCACTCAATCGCTCTTTCACTCATTCACTCTTTCACTCATTAAACTATGCCCCAACTAGCCGCCTTTCCGAAGGCATTTATGCAGCAGTTATGTAAAGATGGAACCATGCGCGTTTCGGAATGGATTGACCTGGCCAGCCAACTCGATATCAACGGTCTGGAATGGTACGCTGGTTTTCTGGAAATGGCCGACGAAGCTAACTGGCCGCTATTTCGGCAGGAAGTCGAATCCAGTGGAAAGGTTATTCCGATGATGTGCTGCTCGCCCGATTTTACGCACCCCAATCCCGATTTTCGTGCGAATGAAATTGAGAAACAAAAACGCTGGATCGACATGACCTACGTTCTTGGCGGGACCTATTGTCGCGTGCTGTCGGGGCAGCGTCGGCCAGAGCTTTCGATTGATGAAGGCGTAGCGTTGGCCGCCGAATGTATTGAAGCCTGTTTGCCGTATGCGCAGGAACGTAACATTACGCTCATCCTCGAAAATCATTACAAAGACGACTTCTGGACGTATCCCGAATTTGCCCAGAAAATGGACGTATTCTGCCAGTTAGTCGACCGTATCGACCATCCCAATTTTGGTGTGAACTACGACCCCAGCAATACGTATCTGGCGGGCGAAGATCCGCTCGAACTGCTCTATCGCGTATCGCACCGGGTGGTTACGATGCACGCTAGCGACCGTTATTTGCTCGAAGGTACCATCGACGATTTGCGCCGGGAAGAAGGTGGAGCGGCCGGGTACGCCAAACGGCTCAGTCATGGCGAAATCGGCAAAGGACTGAACGACTACGACGCCATTTTCACTGAACTGAAACGAGTTGGTTTCGATGGCTGGATCAGCATTGAAGACGGCGTAGATGGCATGGCCCAACTGGAACGTAGCGTAACGTTCCTCCGCAAAAAAATGGCCGAATACTGGCCCTCCTAACGTAGCATTTTTGTCATGCTGACGAAGGAAACATCTTAACGTATCATCACTCACAGGTAAGGAAACCTTAAGATGCTTCCTTCGTCAGCATGACAAAATATCTCTTTAAAAACACCCTTTTCTCACCCCTTTTAACCTCGTAACTGCATTATGCAAGAAAAAAATGCATCCCCAAACAGCCGTCGCGACTTTCTGAAAACCTCATCGCTGGCCGCTACGTCCTTTTTTATCGTTCCCCGACACGTATTGGGCAAAGGTTTTGTTGCGCCAAGCGATAAGCTCAATATTGCGGCCATTGGTGCAGGCGGCAAAGGCAAAAGTGATCTGGCGTCGTTTTCCGCCAGTCCGAATGTAAATATTGTGGCCTTGTGCGATGTCGATGATCGGCAGGCTGTTGACTCGCGTACCCGATTCCCGAAGGCGACGTATTACAAGGATTTTCGGGAAATGCTTTCCAAGGAAAACAAAAATATCGACGCCTGTTCCATCTCGACGCCCGATAACACGCACGCGGTTGCTACGTTGGCAGCCATGCAGTTAGGCAAACACGTTTACACCCAAAAGCCGCTTACGCACGACATTTACGAAGCCCGGATTCTGGGTCAGGCCGCTAAAAAATACAAGGTCATTACGCAGATGGGCAATCAGGGCGGCTCTGGCAACGGGGTTCGGCGTATGAAAGAAATCTACGATTCGGGCATTATTGGCGAAGTACATAAGGTGCTAACCTGGACCAATCGCCCGGTATGGCCCCAAGCTGTTCCGACTGACAAAACGTTTGACATTCCGAAAGAACTTGATTTCGATTTATGGCTCGGTCCGGCCAAAAAAGTGCCTTATAACGAAGCTTATCTGCCCTGGAACTGGCGCGGCTGGTGGCCTTATGGAACCGGTGCCCTGGGCGATATGGCCTGCCATATTATGGACCCCGTATTCCGCATTTTACCGATTGATTATCCCAATTCAGTAGAATGTAGTCTGGCTGGAACCTGGGCCTTTACGCTACGTCCGCAAGACGATAATCCCGACTGGACGCCTTTCTCGAGTAATATCCACCTCAATTATCCACGTAAAGACGGTAAAGGCGACATAAAAGTAAGCTGGTACGATGGCGGCATTTTGCCCGAACTGCCCGAAGAATTACTTCCCGGCGAAAGCTTTGGCAACTCGGATGGTGGGGTGTTATTTATTGGCTCGAAAGGCAAACTTATGGCCGACTGCTACGGAGCGAATCCGCGTCTGCTTCCCCTAAAAGCAAATGACACCCTAAACATTGCCCAAACCATACCGCGCGTACCCGACGAAAATCACTATCTCCAGTGGGTAAATGCCTGTATTGCAGGTTATGGCAAAGGCGAAACCAGTTCGCCATTCGAGTATGCAGCTCCGTTTACCGAAAGTATTCTGATTGGCAATCTGGCGCTACGTAGCTGGATGCTCCGCGACAATCCATCGGCCAAACGTAGCGTCGACAAATACAACGGACGGAAAAAGTTGTATTACGACGCGCCAAACATGAAAATTACGAACTACGACCTGGCCAACCAGTTTGTTAAGCGCGACTACCGCGCTGGCTGGAGTCTGTCGCTATAGAAATGAAGCTGTTTAAGCTTTTGAAAATGGTTATCAGACGAGCGTTTTGTCATTCTGACGAAGGAAGAATCTTAACGTACCTAAACGCATTAGCTAGGATACGTTAAGATTCTTCCTTCGTCAGAATGACAAAAACGTGGGAGAATTTTATAAAATTTCCAGCGCCAACTTAATATGCGCCAGATGATGTTGCACGTGCCAGGCCGACATCGCCAGCGCCTGCGCTTGTGTAAAAGAACGCTGCCGAACGGTATGGTAATACGTAATGGCCAACTGATCTTCCGTCAGCGATTTAGCTAGCCAGACGTAACGGCGGGTGATCGACTCAAACATCAGCAATGAATCGGCGATTGGCGCTTCTAATGAATCGGCGGTATCGACCCAGCCATTCATATTTATTAACGTAACGTTTTCGTAATCAGGCTCAGTTAACGCTTTTTTCATTCGCAAAAAGTGCAGCAACTGAATATCTGCTACGTGGTGAACGAGTTGCTGAACCGTCCAGCTACCTTCCCGATACGTCTTCACTAAATCATCAGGTGACAGGTTTTCAACTAATTGACGATACGTAGCAGGACTATTTTCAATGATGATAATGAGGTTAGCCAGTTCATCTGCTGAATACGTATCCTGCGTAACAAACGGCCCGATGGGATATCTACGGTCTTTCATGTTCTTGTTGCGTCTAAAACGTCCGCTCAGATGGGACGGCTGCAAGTTCAGCACTTTTTACAAAACAGCCACTTAAACTTTCGAAAACTAGGTTAAAAATGAGGGGTTTGTCATGCTGAGGTATGAAGCATCTTAAAGCATCCTGACTTGAGAGTTATGAATCTTTAAGATGCTTCATGCCTCAGCATGACAAAAATGGCTATCAATTCTTATTTACCCACCGGTGCGCTAATTACTCCCAAAAAGCGTCCCATCCAGTACGGCAGCAGGAATGAATCGCCCGCACTGAGTTCGCTGATCACTTTACCCGGTCGATCTAACTTGAAGAGATTGCGATTGTGCTTCAGCTCCGGTCGTTCGTCGGGCGAAAGGACTTCTTTAGTAGTTTGCCCACGAAAATTTTCGGGAATGAATTCAATGTCTTTCCGGTGACTATTCATTATTGGCCACTCGATCATATCCAGCGGAAATTCTTTGAGATACCAGACGGTTTCGGGCAGATCGAAGGTTTTGGCACCTGTCATGGCGTAGCAGAGATTCCAAAGCCCGTCTTTCTCTGGACGTTCTGCCTGCCAATGATCTTTGATCGCTTTGCCATAACTTGCTTTTAGTTCAGGGGTGAACGCATAGCGATAGAGTGGCCAATACGCCAGAAAATACATTTCATCGTCCGAATGATTCCAACCTTCCGACAGCATTTTGGCCCAGTCGCTAGACCCTTTTGGCGCTTTTCCAATTTCGCTCATAGGCCGCATCAGATTTTCCAGATAGCCGTGTTTCTGCATCAATTCATAGGCTTTCTGCTTGTAAATCGGCTTGCCCGTAAAGTGATACGCAGCCTGTAGAAATCCGATAATATTGGACGAATTGATTTTCCGATCACCGACTGACTTATCGAACGAATTCACGTAGGTAGGATTCCACTTGGCCCAAAGCGTCGGTTTGCCATCGACATCCAGCAAATACCAATCGTTTCGGATAATGTTTGACATCAAGCTGTCGATCAGCTCAATAGCCCGCTTTTTCACGTCGCCATCCATCAGTTCGGCCAGTAGCGTGAGCGAAAACATTTGACCTACCGTCTGATCACTGCTGGTTGTTCCGCGCCAATCCCATTGTGGATCTTTCGCGTGATTCCACCCGTTGGTCAGGCCGCCGTCCCAGGCTTTGGCTTCAAATTTATGATAGCCCTGTCGTTCGAAGCCACGAGCAAAAAAGCCGTTCATGTTGGTAATGCTGAACAGACGTTCCATGGCCTCAAACGACTCCATACAGTTAGCCAGTGCTTCTTTATCGCCCGTGACTTTATAGCGAAACAACTGGCTAACCAGATACATCGACGTCCACAAATTATCGCTATCACGCTGGCCCATCTGCGCTGTCGACAAATCGCCGTTTTGGATAACCGTTACGTCGCAATTAAACCCGTACCGAATGTGCCGCTGCCGAACCTGTTTCTCGTACATAAGGGCTTTCTGCTGCAAGGTCATTGGCTCGAAATGGAGCTCGCCTAAACCTGTGTTGGTCAGAATGTCAACCGTCTTCCCGGGCCCTTCAGCAATAGCAATCACAGTGTTTCCCGGCAACCACCGTTCGCCATAATAGTAGTTAAACTTCCCGTTGGGACGTAGCATAAAAGCACCCATCGGTGAGCCAAACCAAAGGTTGCCATGAACGTGGGAAATCGTAGTTATATCCGGGCAAGGGAGCTTTCGCTGAATTGCGCCAATTGGCTTATATGACGTAGCATCGAGAACCTGATACCCATCGTGCGTACCGAGGTAAATCATATTCAAAGCAATGGTAAAACAGGTCAAACCCGGTTGTTGAAACACTGTCTGGAGCTTATCTGTCTTTACATCCAGCCAACTCAGCGAGTGTTTGCCCAATATCCAGAAACGATTCCTGGCTGCTTCGTATCGTAAATCGCTGACTGAATCCTCAGTCAGCGAGCCTTTCCATGCTACGTAATCACTTTTCAACAAATGCAGAATTTTCCCATCCGAAACCAAAAACGTAGACGGTTGTGCCGTTCCCTCAGCACCTGAACAGAACAGGCGGGCACTTGGCAAATCATGACGATTAAACAGTTTTCCAGCCCAGGCATTACTCAGAATCGCAGTGTCATCCAGATAAACAAATTGATGCGCACCCAGCCCTAACCCCACCAGATTCCGGTCGGTAATTGGGCGGTAAGAGCGGTCGGCCGCCAACGTACCGGGATATTGAAACTGGCCGCCCGATGGACGTAGTAACCCTTTCGAGGAAAGTATTTGTGTTACGTTATTCCGATCTGTACAAACCGCTTTTAACTGAATTGTACTATCGGTCGTATAATATTTGACGCTATAATCCTGTAAGTAGGGAGCGTCTTTGTAAATCGATTGAGCGAAGGCAAAGAACGAAAGTGTGAAAGAGAGAAAGAGCGCGCTGTAAAACAGCCAATTTGCTTTAGGCTTAGTAAAGTTGGCTGACATATTTTTCAGATATAGTTAGCGATTTTTTGTCGTCCTGAGGCACGAAGGACCTTAATGTTCCCCAGCAAATACGTTTGGATACTTTAAGATTCTTCCTGCGTCAGAATGACAAAAATGCTCATCAGATTAATTTTAGACGGTTGATTACAGCCGCTCATTCACTCTTTCGCTCTTTATTATCGCACTGGCGCACTAATTACGCCCAGATAGCGGCCCATCCAGTAGGGCAATAGCCAGATGTCGCCCGCGCTGTGTTCCGACGTACCGTTGCCACGAGCGCGGTCCAGGTCAAACATATTGGCGTTATGGCGTTGGATTGGCCGTTCGTCGGGTGGGAGCACTTCTTTGGTGGTTTGCCGACGGAAATTTTCGGGTAGTGGCTCGATGTCTTTGCGATGGCTATTCTTGATTTCCCAGTCGACCAGATCGAGCGGATGCTCCTGTAAGTACCAGACAGCCTCGTTTAAATCGAACGATTTGGTGCCAGTTAAGGCAGTAAAAATATTCCAGGCGCCATCTTTTTCGGGACGTTCGACTTCCCAATGATCAATGATAGCCTTTTTGAAATTGGCCTTCAACGTATCATTGAAAGCATAACGATATAGTCCCCAATACCCCACAAAATACATCTCGTCGTCGGAGTGGTTCCAGCCGTCCGACATATGTTTGCTGTGCTCATCGGCATTATCCGGCGCTTTACCAATGATTTTCATGGAACGCATCAGGTTTTCGTAATAGCCATGCTTTTGTAGCAGCTCAAACGCCTTCTTTTTATACTTTTCCTTTTTCGTGAAATGATAGGCCGTTTGCAGCATCGCTGTAATATTGGATGAATTCAGCTTGCGGTCGCCCACGTTAATCGGGAAAGCATTTACGTATTCGGGATTCCACTTGCCCCACAGAGTCGGCTTCCCGTCGAAATCAATCAGATACAAATCGTGACTGATGATGTGGCTCATCAACGTATCAATCAACGTAATAGACCGGCTCTTAATATCCTTATCATCAATCAGTTCAGCCATCGCTCCAAAGGCAAAAATGTGCCCGATAACCTCGTCGCTGCTCGTAGTTGATTTCCAGTCCCAGTTCGGTTGCGGTGAATGTTGCCAGCGTTCGGTATCGTGCAGTTTCGCGATATAGCCCGCCCGCTCGAACGACCGCGCCGGAAAACCCGGAACGGGTGTTACGGTGTATAATCGTTCCATCGCATCCAGCGATTCGCGGCAGTTTTGCAGGGCTTCTTTATCTTTCGTAACAGCATACCGGAAAATCTCACCCGCCAGATACATCGATGTCCACAAACCATCGTTGTCCGAATCTTCCATATAACCCGTCGCTACGTTCCCTTTTTCCATACCTACCAGCGATGCGTTGAAGCCGTTTCGGATGTGTCGGGTACGTACCTGCGCGTCGTACAATTTCGCTTTGTCGTGCAACGTCATGGATTTGAACTCAAGTTTTGTCAAACCAGCCGTAGTCAGCAGTAATACGCTACGTTCGGGACCAGCCATAATCGCCGTTACGTGGTTGCCGGGTAGCCAGCGTTCGCCGTTGTAATAATCAAATTTACCATCGGGACGTAGCGAAAAAGCGCCTTCCTTCGATCCAAACCATAATTTTCCGTTTACCTCGGCCACGGCAGTAATATCCGTTACAGGCAATTTTCGATGAACGGCACCAATCTGTTTTTTCGTCAGTGGATCAACTTCCAGATAGCCGTCCGACGTACCAATGATGATTTTCTGGCTTTTAGATGACAGATCGAACGAGGTGAAATTGGGGCCCTCAAAAACTTTCGTCAGTTTGTGTTCCTTGCCCGAAAGTGTGTACAACGACTTCTTGCCTAATATCCAGAACAAATCTTTCGTGGGTTGATATCGAACCTGAATAGCCTCATCGTCAGCCAAATTGCCCTTCCATGCTACGTCGGCGCCTTTCACCAGATGCAACGCTTTTCCATCCGAAACCAGAAAAGCAAAATCGGCTCCGCCCGCAAACAGTTTCGCTTGTGGTAGTTGGTGTTGGGTAAATAACTTTCCAGCCCAGGCATTGCTCAACACTGCCCGGTTATCGAGGTATACCAGTTGCTGATCATATACGCCAACAGCCGCCAGTTTCATATCCGTGATTGGGCGATACGTTCGGTCAGGGAGCAACATACCGGGCACCAAAAACTGCCCACCGGAGGGACGTAGTAACCCATCGTCTGAAAGCATCTGGATAACGCCGTTCCGGTCGCAGGCTAGTCCTGTAAGACTTGCATCAGGTTTGTTAACGTAGTATTTGATACTGTAGTCCTGGACAAACGGTTTGTCCTGATAAACGGATTGCGCCCAGACAGGAATAGTTGAGAGAAATGTCAACGTGAGTAAACAAACCGTTTTGTATAACATTGGTAATCGCATAAAAGAGGTTGTTTTCAATCGGTTATTGAATCATTTTCAGGTAGCGACCCATCCAGTAAGGCAGCAGCCAGAACACAGGTTCGCGTTCTATATCGGGCGTACCGTTTACGGCAGCCCAGGGATTTTTGTCCCAACGTACCACCGTTCGGATGCTGGCGGGTGGTAGCTCACTTACTTGAAGTTCATCGAGTACAGGCGTTCGAACGATCTGAACATCTTCCCGTTTGGTATGATCGACCGTCCAGTTCACCAAATCGAGTGGCGCATCAACCAGAAAATCAACTGATTCCGGCAACTCAACCTGTTTATTTCGGGAATAACAATAGAGAAAATTAATCAATGGATTTTTGTCTCCGCTACGTTGTTCCAGCCATTGATCGATATGATTTTCGTAGAATGCCAGCAGTTTCGGATCTTTTTCGCAGCGCAGCAGAATCGGATACAGATAAGCCGCCAGCATGACATCGAAGTAGATAAACCATGCCGGATTCTGATTTTTGATGTTGGCCATATTGTCCAGATAACCCTCTTTATCAATCAGATGGCGATATTGCTGCTCATATTTCGCTTGCCCCGTTAGGTGATACGCCAGTTTTAAAAACGCCAGCAACTCCATTGAATTCTGGCTTCGGTCGGGAGCCCAGTCCGGATCGCGGTTCAGTTTATCCGGCGACCAGACTCCCCAGCGTGTAGGCGTGCCATCAATGTCGGTCAAGGTGAAATTATGCGCAATCAGGTGATCGACGATACGTGCTACGTGCTTACGAACTATGGCTTTCTCTGCTTCATCGGCAACGAGCTCGTAATAGAAATAATAGCCCATCATGTGGCCGCAGAGCTCGTCGCTGCTCGTATCGCCTTTCCAGCGCCATTTTCCATCTTTCGACAGTCGCCAGCGAACTTCTACGGGCTTGAATCGGGGTTCTTTTACCAACTCATCGGCCCGTTCTCTGGGTGTAAATGTTCGGTTTGCATCATCAACACGGGTCCAGTCGGCGGGCACAATCGTGCGGGCAAAAAAACCGTCGGTTCCCGTTACGTCCTGAAGCAATTTTAAAAACTGAAACGCTTTTCTGGCCTTCGCTTTGGCATCAGGGCTTTTAGTGGCCGCGTACCGGAAAGCTTCCATTGCCAGATAATTGCCCGTATACTCACCATCGTTATCGTCATCGTCGGGAGCCCACGTAGTCGTATCGCCTGGTACGTTCAGTTTGCACTGACCAGCAATCCAGGGGTCGCGGATGTGGCGCTTCATCATTACGTCGTAGAAATAATCCTGCTTCTGCGCTAAAGTCATGCTACGTTTTCGGATAGCACTAACGCCTTTGGCCGTAGCAATCCAGGCCGTCCCCTGCGCATCGAACGTAATGTCGTTCACGCGGTCGTCCAGCAGCCAACGACGGGTAAAGCGCAACGAATGGCTCCCATTGGGCTGGTAACGTACTACGCCTACATCTGTCCCGACCCACATCGTTCCATCGGGAGCTCGTTCAACACAATTGACATAGACAGATGGAATTCCTTTTTTAGGTGTGAACGTCTGGATTTTCTTGTCTTGATTCAGCAGCGTTACCCCCCCAAGACCAGCCGCCCACAGGTTCTGGCGCGTATCAATCGCCAGCCCTTTCACCGACGCGCTCAGCAGTTCATCATTTTTCTGAATGACCTTCGTTTGTCCATTTGCTACGTGGTAAAGGCCAGCATCCGTAGCAACCCACATTCCACCAGTGTTATCAGAAATGGCATTACGTATTGAACGGGGCAGGTTATACGTCTTTTCCTGAATAACCTCATTGGTAACCAACCAAACGCCTTTGGGGCCTAATGTGTAGATTCCTTCCTTCGCTGGACAAACTACCGAAATGGGAGCTTTCACTCCTTCGATACGTTCGGGCTTGCCGTTTTTATAACGATACAATCCATTCCACGTAGCAAACCAAGCATCTGCCTTTGCATCGACGGTCACCGAAAAAGCCGGACCGTTTTCGGGCAGTACGTTTACCCAGTTCGGCTGATTGGCCCCTTTCCTGAACATGCCTACCGACGTAGCAGCCCATACGTTGAATTGATCATCAACAGAAACGCTACGTACCTCAATCGCCTGTCCGTCAACAATGATCGGATAAGGTTCATGATACTCCTGTTCGAATGGTTTATCCTGATACGTTGCTTTAGCGCCTAACGTAACATCAGTCCCCGTATCGCCCCAGCGACAGGCACTGCAAAGCAGCCAGGCAGCCACAACAGCAAGGTATTGACGATAGGATTGACGCATGTTTACCAATAAAGAGCAGCAGATGAAATACGGTACGTAGTCAGTTGTTATACGTAACAAGCCAATTATCGGGCTATTTGAAAACAGATAAATTTGATTTAAGTGGCCATGCTACGTTCATTTAGCATGTTACTTTTCGGCGGATATTCACGCTCTGTTATTTCTACAAGATTACACAACTAACCAAAATGTTAAATTTGACTATTCATAAAGAAAATAAATATTTTTTGTCCTAGTATGCCAATAGATTTATTTGAGTAACCAATAAATTAGTAATACATTTATACCAAAAGGTTGCGTTCAAACCCTATTCGACAAACCATACTAATCCTAACCCTTTACTAGTTTGTTCTTCCGTTTACCTATGCGATGCATGCGTCGGATTTTTTTGGCGTTGGTTTTGCTTTTGCAAACCGGAATACTTCTCGCGCAGCCTGAACGATCGTTTACAGTCGAAACACTAAAACAACAGTTAGCCAATGCCACACAGGACAGTACCCGGCTATCACGTTGTCTGTCGATAGCTCAGCAGTATTACGAAAGAACGCAATTTGATAGTCTTTATCCCTATGTGCAACGTGGGTTAAAGCTCTTAACGAAATCACCTTCGCACACATACGCCAGTGAGCTATATTTCCTTCTATCCAGGTATTATCGGGATAAGGGCCTATACAAAAAAGGGCTTCAATTTAGTCAGCAGTCTGTCGAACATGCCCTGCAAAATCATGACCCAAAACGAACCGCCGAACTACAATATTACTTAGCCGCGATCTATACAGATGCTGGCGATCTTTCGAAAGCAGTGGATCAAATTGGAGCTAATCTACGGTATTTACAACAATACGAAGATGGGCCAACACGGGCTGCAAATTATACGTTAATGGTGAATCTGTTTGAGGGGTTGAAAAATAAATCGATGGTGAAGCTGTATTGGCAAAAATATGTAGCTCTGGATAAACGCTCGTGGCCTGCAGAAGATAAGATGTTAGCTTATGGAAACATAGGTGAATTTTTACAAGAAGAAGGTAAACTAAAAGAAGCCGAACAACAATTTAGAAAAGCACTCTTTTATGCTTATCAAGCACCAACTCCAGATATATCGGTGGCCATCTCATTAGGATATCTAGGGATTAACTTGCGAACACAAGGTCAATATCAGAAAGCAATTGAGGTGTTTCAACAGGCATTTGCCAAATCCAAATCCTTGAAAAGTTTGTCTCATATGAGTAGCATTAAACGGGGATTAGCTCTCACCTATCTAGCAATGCAGAAACCTCATGAAGCTCATCGTGAAGCACAATATGCCTTATTGTTAGCAAGGAAAAGTAAGGCCAAAGATCGTATTATAGCTTCACTCAATTGCTTGGGTACCATTTTAGAGGACCAAGGTCAATATAGACAGGCTTTACAAAATTACCAGGAGGAGCAGCAATTGAAAGAGCAGAAATACACAGAGGCCACTATTCAGAAAATAGCCCAGATGGAAGCTCAATTCGATGCTGAAACCAAGGAAAATACGATTAAGCTACTACAAAAAGACGCGCAAATAGACCGGCTCAATGCCCTTCGTCAGCAGGAGCAACTGGCCCTGGCCCGACGAACACAACTAGTAGCAGGTCTCTTTATTGGCTTGCTAATTGTGGTGATTGCCTTGATTGTATACGGGCTGCGAAAATCCAGACGTAGTAACGCCCTCCTGACCCAACAGAAAACATTACTCCAGCAAACGGCCAGCCAATTGGCTGAGACTAATTCAGTTAAAGATAAGCTGTTCTCACTCATTAGCCACGATTTGCGTAGTCCGGTTGCCAGCCTAAAAAACGGCCTTCGTCAGATGAGGACGCTCAACCAACAGGTCGATCAATTTCCTGCTATGGACCGTTTGGACAAGCAAGTCGATAATGTACTGACGCTGTTAACGAATCTTCTTGACTGGTCAATGATCCAGCTTAAGGGATTTCAATCTATTTTACAACCAGTACGTTTGTCCGATGTTACCGACGAAGTGATTAGCCAGTCCAGCGACCTTATCCAACAGAAACAACTCAATGTTATCAACCAAGTCAACGTAGCACATCTGGCCCTGGCCGATCCGCATCAAATCCGGGCTGTTGTACGGAACGTAGTGGTAAACGCCATTAAGTTTACTCCGGCAGGAGGCTTCATTCGCCTGGTAAGTCTAATCGAGCAAAACTGGGTCGAATTACAAATCCGAGATACTGGGTTAGGGATGTCGGCAGAACAGCTAATCGCTTTGAACACCGCACCAGAGATACGTACCGGTACGCAAGGCGAGAAAGGAACAGGACTTGGGCTTCGAATCTGCCGGGAAATGCTGGAGCGACAAAATGGTGATTTACAGATCCAGAGCCGTGTAGGTAAGGGTACTTTCGTTCGGATTCGATTGGCAATCGCCGAAGAATCACCCCTGCCCAATCTACCATCTGTCGCTAACCAGCACGGTTAAAACTTTACTCCTACATTAATTTCTGCTTTTCTTCTAAAAGACGCTTTTCCGAGCAGATTATCAGCAGTTTGTAATGCATTACCCCATGTTAGCTATTCCAGCCAATATCCGACTAGCGATACTATTACCTCGGGTTAACCGATTGAAATTCAGCCAAATTTTCAGGTCAGATGCATGGAGTAAAAGCTCCTCAACAGGTATCCATGCTGAGTGATTCTGGCGAAAACGCAACCGATTGAATGAGTAATCATTGTGTAGATAATCTGATTCAATTTGATAGTTAAGTTGTAGATGTTCGGCTAACTGATGAATTGTTTCAACCCGCCGAACTGTCAGTAGCTTGAAAATTGCCCAGGTCATGAACGTAGCAGGCGACTCTGCATTGAAAGGTAATACGTTCTCCTCATTAACTATCATCGAATTATACCCGGTTTTTGATTTAACGTACCACATGGCAATCTGTAAGCAAATCATCTGATAGATAACTTTCTGGTCTTCAGCCTTAACGAATTCCCAAGAGTAATGTACCGGACTAATCATAAACAGATTCAATTCTGATAGACCATCAGGAGGAAACAGTACGATAGCTGCTGAATTTGACAGGTTAAAACAGAAGAGGCAATAATGGATGATTAAATACCACTGATGTGATGATAGAGAAAGTGCTGGTGATACGTCGATTTGCAATCGAATGACCGACCGGCCAGGCTGGTTGGCAAACTGACAAAATTCAGGGATAGCCGTGGCGCATGTGCCACCACACAGACCTTGGCGGAAAAAGACAGACAAATTACTGTCGATGAGGGAATTTTGACTTTTTATAGACTTACGGATGCTTTGACGTAGCACATGTGGTTTAATAACGTGACTATTCAGAGCAACCAATTCATAAAGAAATTGAGGTTTGTTACTCCATTGGCTAGGCCAGTTATTTAAACGTGGTAATTCATTAGAAAAGCTCATGCGATAAGGAGCCTGCTGGATAGTGAGAAAGCAGAACTACAACATAATAAAGCAATTATATTGCCTAATATAGATACATGCAGAGTAACTTAACTTAAACTGCTAGTTTATTAAATACAATAAAGAATTAAACATAGTGAATATAGAGTTACCTAATAAGTTTACAAATTAGATTCATTAGTTTATAATATATATATTTTATCTTATTTGTTAATTACGGTTCTTCGCCATTCTTGGCTTATGCAACCACACCAAATTTGACAGAGCATTATTTTAGATAGGGCATCATCAGTCAATCCCGCAAAAACACACTAATATTGATTTTAAATACATTAAGTAATATCACTGATACATGAATTTCGATTTTAATAGTGATAGCCTGGCTATGATTCTGGTTTTATTTAAAAAAATGGTTAAAATTTTGTATTGAGATTAGAAGAAATGAAATTCGGCTTAATCTAAAATTCGTTTTCGTTAAGAAGCCATTAAAGTGATGTATTGGCCTCTAGATGTTAATAAATTATTTTACTAACTAGACTTTAACAGCTAGGTAGTATTTCGATCCTATTATATTTTGATTGAATAATGAAGAAACCTGCTGTTGACTCATGTAGAAAGACCTTTGGCATATACGCTAATATTTCTAGTAATGCATGTGTTTGTAGCAGAACAATCTACACTTAATATTTTCTATAAGTCATGGCGCATAATCTGTTCCTTATCAATAGCAAGTTCCTTTAAAATGAAGATACAAAAATACATCATCGTTGATGACATGGAATCCGATGCGCTAGATCTTAGAGCGCAATTGGCGAAACTGCCTTTTTTGCAATTAGTTGGTATTTGTCCAACTATTGAAACAACTATTGAACTGCTGGCAACTGAACATGTCGACCTTATTTTACTCGACATAAAACTATCCACCCAGTCAGGTTTATTCCTGCTCAAATCGGGTATCGAACTGCCACCCGTTATTATTACAAGTGCATATCCTGAATTTGCATTGGAAAGCTATGAGATTGGAAAGGCTGCTGATTACTTGTTAAAGCCTTTTTCATTTGAGCGACTTTTAATTGCTATCTACCGTGCTTTAGGTATACAAGCCTCTCCGACAAGTTTTTCTAGCCTGGATTATATTTTCCTAAAAATGGGGCGCAAAGTACAAAGATTTGATTTTCAAAACATTGACTTTATTGAAGCATACGGTATATACTCGAAGGTTTATTCAAATAATCATTCATCCGTTGTTAACGAACGATTAGCTATGCTAACAAATTTATTGCCCAATCATATGTTTCTACGGGTACATAAATCATTTATTATCAATATAGCTAAAATCACTAGTTATGACCGGAGTGCACTCTGGGTTCATAATTTTAAAATCCCCATTGGGGTATCTTTTCGTTCTAAGCTGGAGGGCATTTTAAGGCTTTTTAGTAATAATGATCAAGATTCATAAATTCCTCAATTGAGTTAAAACCCATCTGGATTCTCATATGCGCTAAGCTGCATGCTAACGAGGAATTAATCTCTTCATATTATCAAGCAAAATAAATATTGGGAACACGTTGATTGTTAAGGGTAGGTAATAAAACGCCAAAGCAGAAACTGATAAGTAGCAGAATATGAAACTGATGAAGCGGTAGTTGGCCGCTCGCTAGTATAACTGTTTTATTCCAGCATAGGTTAAAAACGCCGATTGCTATAAGCCCGCAACTAATTATTGAGCCATTCATCCAAATGGGTAACCAATCTTTAATCCAATAGAGAATAGCGAGTCTGCAAAAATACCAGATTCCCCATAACCAGGTAGTTAGCAAACAAATAGTTGTCATTACACCCATCCAGTGTAAAAAAATAAGTTGCCGAAACGAGCACCAATTAATTAATGCGTATCCAAGAAAGAAGAGGAACTGCGTTATACCGACCACTAAACTGAGTGAACAAATACCCCAGCTTAAAAAAAGGCGATCTCTATAAGTTGGAATTAAACGTAAAAATTTAATAATCCATGAAAACACATACTGGTAATACCAACTATTATCAAAACGATTCATTTTAGAGAATGACAAACCATTTCCCTGAAAGTAAGTACAGGCCCAGTGCCCTGGCTTACCGGATGGGAATTAGGAAATTTTGAATTGACTCTTTAGTAAACTAACGTCAAAAGTGATTAATAAACAGAAAATCTCTAGACGGATATAGAGGCTAATAGTAACTTACTTTGACAAACTTTTTTAAAAATAGCGCGGAGTCAGGACATGGTTTTTACCGAAACCGAATTCGTAACGGATCATGATCTCGTGCGAACTCGGTGCTACACTCTGAAAATTGTTCATTGTCCGGTCGTACGAATACCCGAACCGGAACTGATCCGTTAACTGCACCTCGAGCATTCCAACAATAGCATCGGTTGTGTTTCTACTCCAAGTCGAAAACTGATTGCGTCGGACCGAAGCCCCCAGAGCGACGCGATCGGCAAACCAGAAGTTAATATTACCATCGAAACCAAACGGTGCCCCCTCGGAATACTTCAATAACATCGAAGGCTTCATCTTGATGCTTGGGCTCAAGCCTACTACAAAACCAGCCGCTAGATATGCATGACGACGCTGCACCGACCGATAATCGCCCGAATTGTACTCACTCAGCTTGTTTTTTATCAGCCGTGGCACCGAGATGCTCAAGTATGACCGGTCGTTGCTCAGATAGATACCTGTACCGAAGTTGGGCAGCACCTTCGAAATGTTGCTGGCAAAAGCAGGGTCGTTCAAACTGGAGCCGTCGGGAGCAGTTCTCACATCCGCCAGATTTGCCTGATAGCTTGATGCGCCTGCTTGCAGACCTAAGCCCAGTGTTGACTTGGCTCCAACCTTCATACGAAAAGCATATGAAGCAAATGCACCTGCTTCCTGAATAACTCCAGCTTTATCTCCGTAGAGTTGCAGTCCGACGCCGATCCGCTCCTGATTCAGGGGCATGTCCATCGTGAACGTCGCCGTCTGGGGAGCTCCCTGGACGCCCGTCCACTGATTGCGATACAAGGCTGACATGCTCAACACATCACGACTCCCTGCATACGCTGGATTCAACGCCAGCATGTTGAACATGTACTGGGAGAACATCTTGTCCTGTTGAGCCCGCACCTGGCTACTGGTAATCCCCATAATTACCAGCAACGCAACTGCCCACACCTTTTTTTTTATAAACTGAGACACCATCGCTTTTAATGTGTAATCGTCATTGATCGTCGGAAAGAACGGCCATCGCTAAAGCGTATACTATAGAAATACGTTCCGTCGGGTATTGTACCCTGCTCTGACTGCCCTCCCCAATCATTCTGATAGTTTGGGTTGGTATAAACGATATGTCCGTTCATATTGAATATCGTTACGTCAGCCTTCAGCGCACCTAAGTTGTGGATAACAAAAACATCATTAATACCATCGCCATTAGGCGAAAAACCTTCCGGAATCATTAGATTGTCTGTATTGCCCAAACCAAGACCTCCACAAATTTCCGTAAATGGATTAAGGGTCAGATTTTGAAAAACCCCACCCGCTTTCACTACGTAGCTATCTATAGCTGAGCTATTTTTCTTTGCAACAACTTCACTTAATCCTGTCACTGGGAATGTTTTATCATCATTCCAGACAAGGTTGGTACTTTGCGACAAGCCCGAATGAACTATATCGAACTGAATCGTCGACACCATAGTCCACTCATTGCTGCCAACCATAGACCCTGTCTGTTCGGTGCCGCTGTGAATAATATTCAAGGAGATAATCCCTTTATCCAGGCGTTCACTAGAGCCTGTCAATGACTGAGGGCTGTAATTTAGATCTGCTCCATTGTAGCTACTGAAATTATGCTGTTCGAGGAGTACGGGATGTTGCAGAAAACGCGCATCGTATAAAAACCGAAAATTAGCGTTGCCCATCAGAAACTCGGAAGAACCATCGTGTGCCTTGATTTCTACGGCAACAAGCACTTTCTGTCTCTCGCAGTCTACTTTTTTCAAGCCTAAGCGAACATCAAATACGCCTTTCTGCGCAACCGCCTGATGCTTATCAAAAGCAAAAGCAAGTAAGATTAGTAGGCAAAAACGTACCATAATCATTGTCTTTAAGGATTATAAAACTGTAATAGAATAAGCCCACTCGGCGGTCGACTGCACTGCCGAGTGGGCTTATAATCAATGAGGCACTTTTGAGTAACGACCGTTATTTTTATTCCACAGAACGCTATCACTAAAGTTAACATCAGCGTCCATGTTGAAGTCACCATACCGGTACTGGTCGAAGATGCCACTCTCTTCTTTCCAGAGCGATGAATCGAAGAAGTTGATATCGAAGTTGTCTGTATAGATATCTTTCTTCCCATCACCACCATACATCATCCATTTACCATCAATCAAAATCTGACCAAACGATGGTGGATCTGTGATTACATACGAATCCTGCTGGGTGAAGTCGAACGTAAAGCTATTGTTGGTCACGTTTACTTTCCGTGAAGACATGACGCCCATATGGTTGCGGTGCTCAATTACAGCGAAGTAAGAGCCTGCCGGTATCGTAAAGCAGGGCTTCACAAACGTAATCTTACCATCATTATGTAAGAGACCGGCAGCCTTAAATACTGATTGCGTGGTTAACGAATCTGTTCGCAGTGATACCAATACCCAATCGACGATATCTGCTGCATACGTATTCTGCACTTCCGTACCCGTGTAGTTCCAGGGAGCCACATTGTACGGTTGCCCCGGCGGTGTAGCTACAGCGAAATTGCCTATTGGCGTCTGCCCTGGTAGCAGTCCTCGCTGGTTGAGCGTCGTATTCATCAGCCCAGTCGATGAATTGTAAGGTCCTTCTAGGAGCACTTTCAGATTCAGGGTTACGCAGGCAGTTTGCACAGGGGTTACCATTATAGGCACCTGTGTACTAGCCGTCAAGCCTGTTGGGTCGGTAATCTTGATACAGACACTACCCGCATTCCCCGTAAAATTGGTCGGGGGCGTGTACAGAATGCAAACCTGATTACCAACTATCGCACTTGACGTGGTAACTGTACCATTGGCAGGCTGTCCACAAATCGTAATCGTATAACTGGTAGTACCGTCAGGATCGCTCACTGGTAGACAGATTTGCGCCGTAGTATTAATTGGCGTCGTTATCGAACCTGGATCAATCACCGGCGGATGTTGCGGTACTACATTCGGAATCACCGTTATCGGTACGTATGCCACAGCCGTCAATCCAGTTGGATCTGTCACAATCACACAGAACGTACCTGCGTTACCCGTGAAGTTGGTCGGTGGTGTATAATTGACGCACAGACTGTTACCGTTCAACGTAGCAGGTACTGTCACCGTACCATTGGTCGGCTGACCGCAGATCGTCACCGTGAAGTTGGTGGTTCCGTCAGGGTCTGAGACGGGTAAGCATACGCTACCCGGCATGTTGACGTTGGTTACAATCGGCGCACTGGTTATTACTGGTGGTTGCGGCTTTGTACATCCACAAGCTGGCGTTACTACTACCGGTACCTGTACGGTGGTAGTCAGACCTGTGGGATCAGTCACCACAACACAAATTGTACCTGCATAGCCTGTAAAGGAAGCGGGTGGTGTATACTTGATACACACCGTCGCTGTACCCGTACTCACAATCGTAGCTGTACCATTAGCAGGCTGACCACAGATAGCCGCAGTAAACGACGTAGTACCGTTGGGATCACTCACCGGTAAGCATACTGTAGTAGGTGTGTTTTTAGGTGTAATGATCGGTACAACGACGACAACAGGCGGATGCTGCGGTGAAGCTGTCGTGCTACACACAGGGCTCACGATTACCGGTACCTGTACTGTGCTGGTCAGGCCAGTCGGGTCTGTCACTATTACGCAGATGTCACCTGCATAACCCGTAAATGAATTCGGTGGTGTATAACTTACGCACACGCTACCATTACTTACCGTCGCCGGTACACTAGCCGTTCCATTTGTGGGTTGACCACAGATGGCCACTGTAAAGGACGTAGTACCATCTGGATCACTCACTGGTAAACACACACTACCTGGTTGATTAATAATGGTCACCAATGGTTGTCCTGTTATAACCGGCGGTTGACCCGTTGTCTGGCTGGCTGGAATTACCGTCACTGGTACGTAGGCTATACTAGTTAGCCCCGTCGGGTCGGTCACAATTAAGCATACATTACCCGCATTCCCCGTAAAGTTAGCCGGTGGGGTGTAGTTGATGCATAGGCTGTTACCGTTCACTGTGAGAGGAACTGTAACCGTGCCATTGACAGGTTGACCACAGATGCTCACCGTGAAATTAGTGGTACCATCAGGATCAGTGACTGGAATACATACACTACCCGGCTGGTTCTGATTAGTCACTAACGGCGCTCCAATGGTCACTGGCGGATTTGGATTACCCGGATTCGGCTTTGGAATGACCGTCACTGGCACCGTCACTACCGTAGTCAATCCCGTTGGGTCAGTGACAATCACACACACATTTCCCGCGTTGCCTGTGAAGTTAGTCGGTGGTGTATACTTGATGCACACACTATTAGTACCCGTACTCACTATTACAGCAGTTCCGTTAGCAGGCTGACCACAGATAGCAGCAGTGAATGATGTAGTACCATTAGGGTCCGTCACTGCCTGACAGGTTATAACTGTTGTATTAATAGGCGTCGTAATCGGTACAACTGTTACCACGGGTGGCTGACCGGTGGTAGTAGTGCCACTCTTCGGATTCACCACAACTGGTACATAGGCTACTGAGGTTAGCCCCGTTGGATCGGTGACAATTACGCATACCGTTCCCGCGTAACCCGTAAAGGAAGTGGGTGGCGTATAATTCACACACAGACTATTGCCGTTCACCGTCGCGGGTACTGAAGCTGTACCATAGGCAGGTTGACTACAGATAGCTACCGTAAAGGCTGTCGTGCCATCCGGATCACTTACTGGCAGACATACACTACCGGGCGTATTGACATTAGTCACTAAAGGCTGACCAACTACCACAGGAGGATGCTGGATTGGTACGTTAACCGGAATCACTGTCACTGGTACGTAGGCTACACTAGTTAGCCCCGTTGGATCAGTCACAATTAAGCACACTGTACCCGCATTCCCCGTAAAGTTAGCCGGTGGGGTGTAGTTAATGCATAAGCTATTACCGTTCACCGTGATTGGAACTGTAACTGTACCACTAACGGGCTGGCCACAAATACTCACCGTGAAGTTAGTTGTACCATCTGGGTCCGTAACCGGTATACATACACTACCTGGCTGGTTTACATTGGTCACAATTGGAGCGCCAATTACCACGGGAGGATGTTGAACTCCGGGCTCTGGCGTTGGCTTGGGAATTACCGTCACTGGCACCTGCACCGTCGTTGTCAAGCCTGTGGGGTCGGTAACTACTACGCATACAGTGCCTGCATTCCCAGTAAAGTTCATCGGTGGAGTATAATTCAGGCATAACAGATTACCTGTAAAGCTGGCTGGTACGCTGGCGGTGCCATTTGTCGGCTGACCACAAATGGCTGCTGTGAACGACGTAGTGCCGTTGGGATCACTCACCGGCAGGCAAACCGTTGCGGTCGTGTTAACAGGAGTTGTAATGGGCACTACTGTTACCACAGGAGGCTGTTCAATAACCGTCGTACCACTAATTGGGTTTACAACTACCGGCACGTACGCTACTGAGGTCAGACCTGTGGGGTCAGTTACAATCACGCAGACGGTTCCGGCATAACCTGTAAAGGAAGCCGGGGGCGTGTAATTCACGCATAGCTGGTCCCCATTGATCGTCGCAGGCACTGAAGCCGTTCCATTCGTCGGTTGCCCGCAGATAGCAGTTATGAACGACGTAGTACCATCCGTGTCACTCACGGGCAGACACACGCTGCCCGGTGTATTAATATTCGTTACTAGCGGTTGACCAACTACAAGTGGTGGGTGCTGAATTGGCACCGGGACTGGAATGACCGTGATTGGTACGTAAGCTACACTGGTTAAACCTGTCGGGTCCGTCACCTTCACACACAATGTACCCGCAAAGCCACTAAAGTTAGTTGGTGGCGTATAGTCAATACACAGGCTGTTACCATCAAATGCACCGAGGAAAATAACACTACCATTGGTGGGTAAGCCACAAGCGGCTGCAGTAAAGGCTGTAGTCCCATCCGGATCAGTGACTGGTAAACATACGCGACCCGGCTGATTCACATAGGTTACAATTGGGGCGCCAATGATCACCGGCGGATTTGGTCCACCTGTAGTAGGCTTGGGTGTTACCACTATGGGCACCGTTACTACCGTGGTTAGCCCCGCTGGGTCCGTCACCTTCACACACACATCACCCGCGTTGCCGGTAAAGTTGGTCGGCGGGGTATAGTTCAGACACACCGTGCTAGTACCACCCCCTACCACTACCACCGTGCCGTTGGCGGGTTGACCGCAAATGGTAGCCGTGAAGCTGGTGTAGCCATTAGGACTAGTCACCGGTAAACATACCGTGGCTGTGGTGTTAATAGGGGTGGTAATCGGAACGACCGTCACTACCGGTGGTTTAGGGTCAGTGGCCGTGCCACTGAGTGGGTTGACTACCACTGGCACATACGCCACACTAGTCAGGCCTGTTGGGTCGGTCACAATCACGCAGACTGTACCGGCGTTGCCGGTGAAGTTAGCTGGGGGTGTATAATTCACACACACCTCACTGCCGTTGACCGTAGCTGGTACGCTAGCCGTTCCGTTGGCAGGTTGATTGCAAATAGCCACTGTAAACGACGTCGTACCGTCAGGATCACTTACCGGTAAGCATACACTACCTGGTGTGTTGACGTTCGTCACTAACGGCTTGCCTGTAATTAATGGCGGATTCAGATTACAGTTAACTCCGTTAACTATTACGGATCCTGTATAAGGAGTTGAGGTACAGGCACCTTGTACATAATTAAAATCCGTATAGGTGCCAGCTCCAATATCTGGAATCGTTACTTTTCCACTGTTGTCGCTTGTAACAGTAGTACTAACAGTAACCCCGTTCTTTTTATATGTAATGACCGTTGAGATGTTCGAGGCTAAACCGGTAATCTCAATACGACCGTCGGTTGCCGAGCAACTCGTTGGATTAAAGGCCGTGAAATTGGCAGCGGTCAGCGGTGTAACGCCTGGGTCATTGATAACGACCGTTCCGTTGTAGGGAGCCGATGTACAAGCGCCAATCGTATAGGCGATTACGCTGTAATTACCCGCCTTTAAATTAGGGATAACAACCTGACCCGATGCGTTACTGGTTACGTTAGCCGATACAGCCGTTCCATTTACCTGATACGTGATGGTCATGGTCGTTGAGGCTGGCAGACCCGACAGCGTGATCTGCGCATCACTGCTACCGCAACTGGTTGGATTTGTATTGGCAATGTTAGCCGCTGTCAATGGGATAAGCCCTGGATCGCTTAGCTGAACCGACCCGGCATACGGTGCCGACGTACAGGCCCCAATTTGTACGGTGAATGCCGTATAGGTTCCTGATGTCAGGTTAATAATACTGGCTCTACCGCTGGCGTCAGTGCTCACCGTTGCCGATGTCGGGGTTCCATTCTTTGAGTAACCGATGACAATACCACTCGTGCTGGCCGGTAAACCTGTAATGTCAATTCGACCGGTTGGGCTTCCACAGGACGTAGGACTGATACCTGTTACCTGTGCAGCTGTTAATGGCGAAGGCGTTGGGTCTGTCAGGGTGATCGTACCGGAAGAAGGTGCAGACATACAGATTCCCTGCGCTACTGTAATAGCCGCATAACTACCAGCGCTTAAACCACTTATCGTGATTTGTCCTGAGCCATTCGACGTTAACGTAGCAGTTATTGGCGAACCTCCATTTTTGCTGTAGCTAACGACATATGTTGCCGAAGGCGACAATCCGCTCAGCAGTAAACTTCCTGTAGCCGTTCCGCAAGAACTCGGGTCGGTAGGCGTAATGCTACTGACGACAGGCTGGGCGTTGACGATCACCGTCTGGCTGGACGCCGATGAGGTACAACCGGATAAACTCTGGCTTACGGTGTATACAGCAGCGCCTACATTACCCGGCGTAGCCACCACACTATTTCCACTCACAGCCCCTAAACCAGATCCGGAGAAGGTGAACGTAGCACCCGCTGCACCACTGGCTGTCAGGGTCAGGCTTTGACCTAAGCATAAGCTACCCGAAGCCGGATTGAATGTAAACGTAGGAGCTGCAGGCGAACCAGGGTCCGACAGGGTAGCTATTTGGGCGGCACTGCTGCAAGCGTTAACACTGGCAATGATGTTCGTATACGCTCCTGCTCGTAAACCCGTCAGGCTAGCTACACCACTGGCGTTGGTCACCACTGTTTGGGTGATTGCTGCGCCACCGTTGTAGCTGTAGCTGATTGTGTAAGAGGTCGACGGAGTCAGGCCGTTCAGCGCCAGGATACCATTTGTGCCCGAGCACGAAGTCGGGTTGGTGGGCGTTACGCTGCTGATACCTGGTTGCGCATTAACAATAACGGTATACGTAGCAGCCGGTGATGTACAACCTGCCGCAGTCTGGGTTACGGTGTAAATTGCCGTACCGATAGTAGTGGGCGTAGCCGTTACGTTCGTTCCAGTGGTAGACGACAGTCCCGGACCAGAGAACGTAAACGTAGCACCCGATGCACCGTTCGCCGTTAACGTAACAGATTGACCTAAGCAAATAGCGGAAGAAGCTGGGTTTGCGGTCAGTGTGGGCGCAGCCGGAGCCGATGGATCACTTAAGCTGGCGGTTTGTGCCGAACTAACACAACCACCATTGCTGGCCGTAATGGCCGTATAAGCGCCCGCAGCTAGTCCGCTCAAGGTAATCTGCCCCGATGCATTGCTGGTTAAGGCCGCTGTAGTCGCTGCTCCACCGTTATAGCTGTAACTAATTAGATAGGACGTTGAAGGGGTTAAGCCATCTAGTGTTAAGCTACCCGTTGGCGTACCGCAGGACGCTGGGTTCGAGGGCGTTACGCTGCTGATAACAGGCTGCGCATTGACAACTACCGTCTGGCTAGCCGCCGATGAGGTACAACCGGATAAACTCTGGCTTACGGTGTATACAGCAGCACCTACATTACCCGGCGTAGCCACCACACTATTTCCACTCACAGGTCCTAAACCAGGACCGGAGAAGGTAAACGTAGCGCCGGTTGCTCCGCTAGCGGTCAGCGTCAGACTTTGACCCAGGCATAAACTGCCTGAGGCTGGATTAAATGTAAACGTTGGAGTCGCAGGCGCACCAGGGTCTGACAGCGTAGCCGTTTGGGCAGCACTGCTACAACCATTGGCACTAGCCGAGATATTCGTGTAGGCTCCTGCCTGTAAACCAGTAAGTGTGACTACACCACTGGCATTAGCTACCAGTGTTTGCGTAATAGCAGCACCCCCATTATAGCTGTAGCTGATCGTGTAGGAGGCCGATGGTGTCAGGCCGTTAAGGGCCAGGCTACCATTCGTGCCTGAACATGAACTCGGATTTGTTGGCGTTACGCTGCTGATAGCGGGCTGTGCATTAACCGTTACAGTAAGGCTAGCCGCTGGTGACGTACAACCTGCCGCCGATTGCGTAGCCGTATAGACGGCATTCCCGACGCTGCCTGGTGTAACAATTACCGAGGTACCCGATGGCGTTATCGTACCCGGCCCTAAGAAGGTAAAGCTCGTACCTGTCCCGCTAGCCGTTAACGTAATGGATTGGCCTAAACAGATAACTGGCGTCGACGGATTGGCCGTGATAGTTGGAGCAGCCGGAGCCGACGGATCGCTCAAACTGGCGGTTTGCGCTGAGCTGGTACAGCCTCCATTGCTGGCCGTAATGCCCGTATAAATTCCAGCCGCCAATCCACTGATAGCAACTTGGCCCGATGCGTTGCTGGTTAACGTAGCCGTGATAGGTGCTCCACCGTTGTAGCTGTAACTAATTGTGTACGAAGTTGAAGGCGTTAAGCCGTTCAGTGTCAGGCTACCGGTTGGTGTACCGCACGAACTCGGATTAGTCGGAGTAATGCTGGTAATGGCGGGTTGCACATTAACAATTACCGTTTGGCTCGCAGCTGATGACGTACAACCTGATACGTTCTGGCTTACGGTATACACTGCCGTACCAACACTATTCGGCGTAGCCACTACACTATTGCCATTTGGTGTACCAAGTCCTGGACCGGAGAACGTAAACGTAGCACCCGTTGCTCCATTAGCTATCAGGGTCAGGCTTTGACCCAGGCACAAACTGCCTGAGGCTGGATTAAAGGTAAGCACTGGCGCTAATGGCGCACCGGGGTCCGACAGTGTGGCCGTTTGGGCGGCACTGCTACAACCATTGGCACTGGCCGTAATATTCGTATAAGCACCAGCTTGTAAACCAGTCAGAGTAGCTACACCACTGGCATTAGTCACCACGGTCTGGGTTACAGCAGCTCCGCCATTATAGCTGTAGCTGATGGTGTAAGATGTCGACGAGGCCAAGCCATTCAGAGCCAAGCTACCATTGGTGCCCGAGCACGAAGTCGGATTGGTGGGTGTAACGCTGGTAATGGCGGGTTGGGCATTAACCACCACAGTATACGTAGCTGCTGGTGAGGTACAGCCCGACGCGGTTTGCGTCACGGTGTAAATCGCAGTGCCTACACTGGTTGGCGTAGCGGTTACAGGTGAGCCCGTCGTTGACGAAAGGCCTGGCCCTGAGAAGGTGAAGGTTCCACCTGAACCACTAGCCGTTAACGTAACCGATTGACCTAAACAAATAGCCGATGAAGCCGGATTTGCGGTCAGCGTGGGCGCAGCCGGAGCCGATGGATCGCTCAGACTAGCCGTTTGCGCGGAACTGACACAGCTTCCATTGCTGGCTGTGATATTGATGTAACTACCCGCAGCCAGTCCACTGATCGTAATCTGACCGGATGCATTGCTGGTTAACGTAGCCGTGATAGCCCCTCCACCATTATAGTTGTAGCTAACTGTATACGAAGTTGAAGGCGTTAAACCGTTCAATGTCAGGCTACCGGTTGGTGTACCGCAGGCCGTTGGATTAACCGTTGTTACGCTGCTGATAGCCGGTTGTGCATTGACTATAACAGTAAGGCTAGCCGCTGGTGAGGTACAGCCCGACGCTGATTGCGTAGCGGTATACACTGCATTGCCCACACTGCTTGGGGTAACGATTACCGATGTACCAGACGGGGTTATAGTTCCAGGCCCCAAGAAGGTAAAGCTCGTACCTGTCCCGCTAGCCGTTAACGTAATGGATTGGCCTAAACAGATAACTGGCGTCGACGGATTGGCCGTGATGGTTGGAGCAGCCGGAGCCGACGGATCGCTCAAACTGGCGGTTTGCGCTGAGCTGGTGCAGCCTCCATTGCTGGCCGTAATGCCCGTATAAATTCCAGCCGCCAGTCCACTGATAGCAACCTGGCCCGATGCGTTGCTAGTTAACGCAGCTGTGATAGGTGCTCCACCGTTGTAGCTGTAACTAATTGTGTACGAAGTTGAAGGTGTTAAGCCATTTAGTGTCAGGCTACCCGTTGTCGTACCACAAGTGGTTGGATTAGCTGGCGTTACGCTGCTGATAACTGGCTGTGAGTTGACAACTATCGACACGCTGGTTACCGGTGAAGTACAGCCCGCTACACTCTGGCTTACGGAATATATAGCCGCACCGACACTACCCGGCGTAGCCACTACGCTATTGCCACTCACAGTTCCTAAACCAGGGCCGGAGAAGGTGAATGTAGCACCTACCGCACCGCCGGCTGTCAATGTGATGGACTGCCCTGAGCAAATCGTAACCGAAGCCGCAGTCAGTGTAAGTGAGGGAGCAGCGGGTGAGCCGGGGTCTGACAAGCTAATTGGGCCGAGCGTATTTGACCCCGTCGTACAGGAAGCGTTAACTACTTGAATAGCACTATACGTACCGGCTGTTAAACCGGTTAGTGATAAACAGCCACTCGCATTCGAGGCTTGGATGAAACTGGTTTGGACTATCCCGTTTTTGCTATAGTTAATCGTATAGCTGGTAGCCGCCGTTACGCCACAGACTACGATACTGCCATCGGCACCACCGCAGGTCGATGGATTGGTATTAGTAGCCGCTACATTCGTAATGGTTGGACATGTCGTATTGGCAGGCAGTACTGTGATGGGCACATAGGCCTGAGCCGTTAGGCCCGTCGGGTCGGTCACAATCAGACATAAGTTACCTGCATTGCCGGTGAAGTTCATCGGCGGGGTGTAATTTACACACAGACTATTGCCATTGACCGTAAGAGGAACCGTTACTGTACCATTAACCGGTTGGCCGCAAATACTCACCGTAAAGTTTGTCGTACCGTCAGGGTCAGTCACCGGCAGACACACACTGCCGGGCTGGTTGACATAGGTCACAATCGGGGCGCCAATGATCTCGGGCGGGTTAGGGCCACTCGGGTCGGGCTTGGGCGTTACCTTAATCGGCACCGTCACTACGGTGGTCAAGCCGGCCGGATCGGTTACTTTTACACACACATCACCCGCATTACCCGTGAAGTTGGTCGGGGGCGTGTAGTTGAGGCACACTGTGTTCGTACCACCGCCCACTACCACAACCGTGCCGTTAGCGGGCTGACCACAGATGGTAGCCGTGAAGCTGGTGTACCCGTTGGGGCTGCTGACCGGAAGACACACCGTGGCCGTCGTGTTGATCGGCGTGGTAATCGGCACCACCGTCACCACAGGTGGTTGGGGATTAACCGTTGTACCGCTGAGTGGGTTGACCACGATCGGCACGTAGGCCACACTAGTCAAACCTGTAGGATCGGTCACAATCACGCAGGCGGTTCCGGCGTTGCCCGTGAAGTTAGCCGGGGGCGTATAGTTGACGCATACCTCACTGCCATTCACTGTAGCCGGTACGGATACCGTTCCATTAGCAGGCTGACCACAGATAGCCACTGTAAAGGACGTAGTGCCATCAGGATCACTTACCGGCAGACACACGCTACCCGGTGTGTTCACGTTCGTTACCAGCGGCTTGCCCGTGATCAATGGAGGATTCTGTGGCGTTGGTGGGCAAGATTTGACCCCTACTGGCTGAGTGAGTCGGGCGCAGGCATCATTTGTCGGAATAACACTGATATTCTGCCCAGCACTGAACGGCGGAGAAGCTGTTGTGTAGCCCAATGCATAAATGTAATACGTACCCGGCGCAACGCCAGTAAAGGTGGGATTACTGCTGGTTGTTATAATATCGCCACTTGCAGTAGTTAGCAGATACGTCAGATTAGCCGTACCCATCGATGCGCCCGACGCCGTTAATGTAATCGTTCCGTTCTGGGTATCGCAAGCGGTATTCGTTGACGAACAGACATTATACGTTACCGGTGTTGACGAATATTGCACACAAGCATTGCCGGTTGTTATCGAGCTAATGCCCTGCCCTATCGAAAAAGGGAGAGAACTACCCTGATAACCTACGGCATATACCTGATAACTGCCCTGGGCTACATTTGTAAATGTTGGGGTTACACTATAGTTCAGGATGGTTCCTGCTGGATTAGTGAGTACATAAACCAGATTAGCCCCATTCATAGCACCACCAGAGGCCGTTACCGTAATAGTACCATCTTGACTATCACATTGAGCCGATGCTGTCTGATGCGCCGATAGAAACAGGTAAACCAGTACGCAAATGGTTTGCAGTACCGTTGTAAACCCATATCTGACCAGGCCGCTTGCAGGCAGGGGGGAGGAGACAGTAGAATACTTCCTTGTCATAACTTGGGTGGTTTATAGTAATTGATGAGGGGTTACCCTCACCAAACTATAGCGGAGTGAGTTCCTGAGAAGCCCACCCAGCAATAGCCTGATGGTTATTTTGACAGCGTTGGCAGTGTGAACGGTGGACAATTGGATTGCAGGCAGAACTGCGACGGCGTGGGGGCCGTAACTACGCCATTATTGGCAACCCAGGGACCGCGAGACGCATTCTGGTAACCCGCTAAGGGCGTTACGTCAGTCGTTAGCGAATTGTCGTCAATGATGACAGTGTATGTTCCATTGGCCAATCCAGTAAAGGCGAAGCTACCATTCGGCGCTACGGCCACAGCCTGTTGCGCTACGGTCGGTGATGCCGTATTAATCACCTTGGCGAATAACGTAGCAGGCAAGCCCGTTAAGGTTTCGCCAGCATCCGCTACGCAGTTGCCATTCAGGTCATTGAATACGCTACCGGGGCCACCCGTCAGGGATGTGGTTCCCGTTACTACCGTGAAGTTGGTTGTAGCCGTGGGCGAAACGCCTGCTGCGTTGCTGGTGACGGCGGTTACGGTATGCGGTCCCGTTGGGAAGGTGTTACCTGAGCAGGACCAGTTTCCGCTAGCATCAGCCGTGGTTGTGCAGAGGATATTGCCACCTTCGCCAGCCGTTACGCTGGATAGCGGAGTAGCGGTTCCACTGACCACGGGTGTTGTGTTCGTCGTTGTTGTTCCGTTTGGCGGGGTCGTGATGGCGATGGTTGGCGGCAGCGCGCACAGGCCGCCGGGGGCGTAGTAATTGCTTTGGTATACATCATCACCAAAATTCAGCGCGTCACCGATGTAGTTTTTGTAGTCCCCACCGCTAAAACCGGGGGCGCTGGACGACGGATCTGTCAGGTTCTCGAAGAGTCGAATACCGGGCAAACAGACACCCGTTACGCCGAAGGTGAAAAACAGAATTTCCTGACCGCTCACGAGTGAGACGTAGTTACCTGCTGTAGCGATTCCGTGGAAATCATTGGATGGATCAGCGGCAGGGGCATACACACGCGAGGCATCACTCCACGCACCACCGTTCACCGACGTAACCGTCAGGGCGTTATCAGCGACGCTGGCCGGTAAGACAATCGAAATCTGCGTACCAGCCCCAACCCCAAACGCGGGGTCGGTGAAGTTTGGTCGGCCATACACCTCGTATAGCGTCGTGGTCGTGTTGTACTTTATGGTTACGTCAATTCGATTCTGCGCAACGACCTCGTACCCGCCCCAGCCTATAAGGGCCATCAGAAATTGTAGTACATTAAACAGTCCTTTTTTCATGATCGTTTTTATTTGGGTGAGCACCTAGGGGATTTGTTGGAAGAATAGATCGTAGTTATACACTTTCGTACTGTTCAGCGGATAGTTCAGTACGTTACTCAGGATGAAGGCTCCGTCGTTACCCGAACCGATGTAGAGTGCCCGGCCATCCATGTTGATATCCCCGATGAAATACCCGAATGCATTGCTGAAGTTGTAGGCACCGGCACTGCCCGGATAGCTGAGTACATTCGAGAGAATGCCGGGCAAATCCGTACCGTTACCGATGTATTTGACCTTGTTGTTGTGTACCGAATTACCCGCCCACAACGCTCGAACACTGATACCACTGGCGGTGATTGTGCTCCGCTCAACGCCGTCGTAGCCGGTCGTATTCCAAAGTTGGGCATCGGTCATCGTAATGAAATCGACCGTGCTGCTGCTGGGGATGGTGATGGTTTGTGCCGTCATTACGCCCAGGTGATTCCGGTGACGAACTGCTACGTAGAAATTATCGGCTGGAATGCCGGTGAAATTCAGACTGCTTTGACCATCGGTGTCGATGACCGTTCCATCACGTAGCACCAGACCCGAACGGGTGTAGCTTACAATGGCCGGATTCGATTTATCACGTAGTTCGATGAATACCCAGTCTACAATGGCTTTGTCGCCGGTTGTGGTGGTCATCGACGCGGGAATCGTTTGGAATTGAGCGTTATTGACGTGGGTAAAGGCCGAGGTATACGTAGCAGTCCGGTATGGATCATTCAGGGGCAGATACCCACCCGACCGTAGATTATCCCGCATCAGGGGAAGGCTGTTGGCACCTATTGATCCGCCGTTGTTGAACAGCGAGCCCTGTAGGAATACGCGCATACTGATACGTCCGCAACCCGTGGCACCAATCGTCAACACAGCCGTGTAAGGCGCTGACGTACAGGTTCCCTGCGAATAGCTGAAATTCGAGTAATTGCCTGCGCCTAAGTTGGGGATCGTTGCTTTTCCGCTGGCATCCGTTACGACTGTCGTGCTTGTCGCTACGCCGTCTTTGGTGTAGGAAAGCGTGGTCGTTACGTTCGAGGCCAGACCCGTAATTTCAATACGTCCGTCGGTAGCGGTGCAACTGGTTGGATTAAACGGTGTTACGTTCGCAGCGGTCAGCGCCGTTGGGGTTGGATCGGTTAACGTAACGGGTCCGATGTAAGGAGCTGAGGTACAGGTGCCTTGTGTGTAGGTAAAATCAGAGTACACAGCGGCTGTCAAACCCGTGATAACCGCTTTGCCCGACGCATCCGTTGTTACGTTCGCTACCTGTACGATGCTATTCCGGCGGTAGTTGATCGTGGTCGATACGTTACCGGCTAACCCTGTAATTTCAATCCGACCATCGGCCTGTCCGCAACGTGTTGGGTTGATGCCCAGTACGTTCGATGCATTCAGAATCGTTGGGGCGGGATTGCTCAGGACAATCGGGCCGGGGTAGGAGGTTGACGTACAAGCGCCCTGCGAATAGCTGAAGGCGGTGTAGGTGCCGGAAACCAGACCCGAAATGATGGCTTTCCCCGTCGGATCGGTCGTTACGGCTACCACGATGGGCGTACCGTTGAACGAATAGTTGATGTTGATCGACTGGCTGCTGCCTAAGCCGGTGATTTCAATACGTCCGTTGCTGGCTCCGCAAATAGCCGGGTTGATGCCCGTAAACTGAGGAGCGGTCAGCTCAGGTTGCATCATGTTGATGCTTCCGGTGTAGGGCGCCGACGTACAGGTTCCGATGGTGTACGTAATGTCCGTGTAAACACCCTGTCCTAAATTAGCGATGGTCACCAGACCCGCACCGTTCGAAATGGCCGTGACAGCGGGTTGCGCCACGCCATCTTTCTTATAGTTAACCGTAATCAGTTGGTTAGCTGCCAATCCGGTGATGTCGATACGTCCGTTGACTCCTCCGCAGAACGATGGCGCTTTACCCGATACGTTCGCTGGTGTCAACTGGGCAAGGCCAGGATCGGAGATGGACACGGCGCCATTGTAAGGAGCCGATGTACAAGCGCCAATCGTATAGGCAATAACGGTGTAGTTACCAGCCGATAAGCCGGGAATCACTGCCTGCCCCGATCCGTTGGTCGTTACGTTGGCCGATCCGTTGACGCCGTTACGTTGATACGACAGCGTCATGGCTGTATTCGCTGCCAGACCCGACACCGTGATCGACCCATCCGTGCCTCCGCAGGTGGTTGGATTCAGGCTGCTGATGTTACTGCTGGTGAGGGGGGTAAGACCCGGATCGGTCAGTGCTACGTTACCCGTGTAAGGCGCTGACGTGCAGCCGCCACTTTGATACGTAAAATTGGAATAGTTACCTGCCGTAAGGCTCGAAATCGTGGCTTTCCCGCTGGCGTCAGTCGATACGTTGGCCGAGGTAGCCACGCCGTTTTTGGTGTAATTGATAACGATACCGCTGGCGTTGGCCGGCAATCCGGTGATTTCGATACGTCCGGTGCTGCTGCCGCAGGAGGTTGGACTAAAGCCCGTTATTTGTGATGCGGTCAGTGCAGCGGGCGTAGGATCAGCCAACGTAACGCTGGCCGAATATGGTGCCGACGCGCAGGCACCCTGGCTGGCCGTAATCGCTGAGTACGTACCAGCGAACAAACCGCTGATGATTACCTGACCAGATCCGTTGGCCGTGAACGTACCGGTGGTCGGCGAACCACCATTTCGGCTGTAACTGATTGTATATTGCAGGGATGGCGTTAAGCCGTTGAGCGTGATGCTTCCTGAGTTCGTGCCGCAGGACGATGGATTCGTTGGCGTTACGCTGCCAATAACGGGTTGCGAATTGACCGTTACGGCATACGTAGCAGCCGCCGATGTACAGCCCGCTGTGGTTTGGGTGGCGGTATACACCGCATTGCCTACACTGGTTGGGGTAACGATTACCGAGGAGCCCGATGGAGTTATAGTTCCTGGCCCCGAGAAGGTAAAGCTCGTACCCGATCCGCTGGCCGTCAACGTAATGGATTGACCTAAACAAATAACCGACGTTGCTGGATTGGCCGTGATGGATGGGGCAGCCGGAGCCGACGGATCGCTCAAACTGGCCGTTTGGGCCGAACTGGTACAGCTTCCATTATTGGCCGTAATGTTCGTATAACTACCAGCCGCCAGACTACCTATGGTAACCTGACCCGATGCATTACTCGTTAACGAAGCCGTGGTAGCCGCTCCGCCGTTGTAGCTATAACTAATGAGGTACGCGGTTGATGGGGCTAAGCCGTTCAGTGTCAAGCTACCCGTGGGCGTGCCGCAGGATGTTGGATTCGACGTACTGACGCTGCTGATGGTGGGTTGCGGACTCACGGTTACCGCGCTTGTGGTAGCGGTGGCGCTACAGCCATTGCCCGCGTCGGTTACGACGACGGTGTACGTACCGGAAGCCGATACACTGGCATTACTGATCGTTACGGCGCTACCGCTGGCGGAATAGCCGCCCGGCCCGGTCCATGCATACGTCAACGAACCGACTGCGCCGGTTGTGGAGGTACTGAGCGAAATGGAGCCGCCCGCACAAATCGTATTCGATAAGGCGCTGGCGGCTACGGCCAATTGACAGACACTACTACCGAATGTATAGGCGGTGTACGTATCCGGTGTTACGTTGGTAGCCGTAATGGTGCCGGTGCTGGTTAACGTACCGGAAACACCGCCCGCCCGTCCCAGGTTTACCCACTGGCTACCATTCCAGCCGACAATAATGAGCAGGTTTGGGTTACCGCCGGTTAACGTAGTAAGGTTGCTGGCGGCATTCCAGCTCAGGGTGATACTCGCTGCGCTACTCCCGTCGATATCCCAATACTCTACCGTACTGACGGCATTGACGCCAGCAGCCCGCGCGGCCGTAGAAAACGGTGCGCCCGTGGGCAACGTAGCAGAACTGGGATTGACCGAAAAGTAGGCCGCCCGGTAGTTGACGGCGGTACTGGCCGACGAAATACCCGCCGACCGATACGTGGTTCCGTTACCAATCGGAAACGTAAACGTAGCATGACCCGCTTCTTCGGCATAGCCGTTGACGTGGGATGCATCCGACGCGCCTGTGTGGGACGCCCCCACCGCAAAGTAGATGTTATCGCCCGGTAAATTACGGGGGGTGATCACGTAGCCGGTGTTGAAGTTCAGGTTATTAAAAACACCCATATGACCACCGGGGTGGACCTGTACGGTGCCATTAATCTGGCTTTGCGCCTGAACCAGTAGCGCCCAGCACCAAAGCAGGGTAGCTAAGTAGAGAGTTCTCTTCATAAATGGATGTGATTTTAAAGCGAGCGTATTTGGCTTAGGTTGAGTGAAGTGGACACGTAGTACCCTTGCCAGAAAATGCGAAGGGAATAGGGTTCTGCATCCGCCGGGGCGGAGTGATGGACTTGGAATCGTGGTTTCATAAGCTGAGTGCGCTTAGATAAACGGGAAATAGATACGCCAAAAAGAACGGTTTACAGGTGGGCGCAACCTGTGGTGGCTCTTCAAGTAGTTCATAACCTGAAGAGTAATATTTCACTATTACTAGCACCTAATCATTCATTTAGAACAATTTAGTTACTGACATAAAGGCCTCAGTAGCAATTACATTATCCAAGGGCAATGCGCTATTCCCATTTGAAACTTGACTTTCAAAAACATATCCAGCAACGCTTAGAACCGTCCCGGCGTTTAAAAACCCCTCCCAGAAGACCGACAGAACCGGTCCTGTAAAAACGTTTATATCATCGTATTGCTGTAAGACACCAAATGGGTATAAGTATAGTCTAACACTGGTTCCAGAATAAGGGGCTGTCGAGCTTGCTCCCTTGAATTTTGAACCTGCATAAACTCTGTAATAAGCAGATTCCTGAATAGTATATTGTTTTGTACTAGCATCGTATCCAGAATACGATCCAGGGCGAATTGTCAAGGGAATTCGATCCTTAGGTTGACCATACCCATTTATACCTATCACAGTTCGTGGTGTTACGGTATATGCACCTGATTGAGCGCCGATCAAAACAACTATCGGAATATTTTGTTGAGTCAACGTCTGCCAAGAAGCCCCACCATTTGCGTCAGAGGTTAAAATTTTGGCAGCTCCTTGTGTCCCATCCTGAATAGTCACCTGACCAGTGGATTTATTCACACTGGTTTTATTACCGTTAGCCGCTTCGACTTCCAAATTACTGGTTGCCCCGATGGTGCCGGGGTTAGAACCAATCTTCACCTGCGCATAGGCCGTCGAGGTCAGTAGCGCGAGGGTGAGGGCGTAAAAAATAGAGTTTAGTTTCATACTTATTTTGTCGTAAAACTTTGTGAGTCAATTCATTCATTCGTACTACGTCCAACGTACCGGGAAACCGTCCTGGCGAGACGCAGGCTTCTCATCGTAGGGGGCCGGGAATCAGGATGCCCCTCCCCCATCCCTGTTTCGGGTTATCCACGGCCCGCCAAAAAGAACGGGTTGCCGGTGGGCGGAGGCTGTGGATAATTCTACTGGCCTATATTATCTAGAGTAGTAGTTTTTGATCCAACAGACAAATGGTAGTTTACACTTAGAGGACTGTTCTATACGATGATAAATACGTGTTCATTTAGTTGATTGGGACAGCGTATAGTTGATTTTCACCCCAAGTATTTCCTCCAAAATATGCTATGGTAAATGCGGGTGGCAGGTTAACGGAACCACTACCTGATCTACTTGGATTACCTAAATAGGCAACATAGTAGTAGGCTTTAGGGATATTTGTCGAGTTTTGAAGGATGACGCTACCTGTTACCAAGCTGTAAAATTGCCCTGTTGAAAGACTACCGCTTATCAATGAATTATTGTTAATTATGTCGCCTGTAAGGGCAAGACCTGTCGGAGAATCAGAAAAATAACTTCTTATATATGCACCCGTGATGCCAGTTATTTGCGCCCCAGCTGTCATCAACATAGTGGCTGATACCACATATCTTGAATTTGCGGGTAAGATGATGTATGTTCCTGTATAGCGTGAGATGTCGTCCGGCAATAAATTCACACCCGCGCCAGTTGTTACGCCATAAACAACTGGCAATGTAGCCGCTGGAGCATTTTGTTTAAAAATAATTCCATTCGCGTCTGTCGTTAAAATTTGATTATTTGTGCCGACTGGTATATTACGCAATCGGGCAGTACCAGCGCCATCAATTGAGTGCGTTGGGTCAGTAACACCAGCGCCTAAGTTGCCATTTGTTTTGTCTACTACTACCTTCGTTCCATTAGACGATTCCACTTCCAAATTACTGGTTGCCCCGATGGTGCCGGGGTTGGTGCCAATCTTCACCTGCGCATAGGCCGTTGAGGTCAGTAGCGCGAGGGTGAGGGCGTAAAAAATAGAGTTCAGTTTCATAATTATGCTTGTAAAATCTTGTTAATCAATTTGATATATACGTTGCACCTTTTTTTGTCATGCTATTTTTGTCATGCTGAGGTACGAAGCATCTTGAGTTGTCTTCACTCTCAAGTTTGGATGCTTTAAGATGCCGCTTCGGCGGTCCGATTCGTTCCTCAGCATGACAAAAAAGACAAAACACTGCCCTAAAGGACGCTGGCCTTCGGTGGTGGCGCAGGGTTTTCTGCTTCAATTAATTGGTAATCAGTCAATTCATAACTCAATCCTTGTTGCGGCTCGTCGAGGAAGCCGAACAGGCTAATTGCCTCGTCTGCATTCAGGCCAACCAATTGTTCTGTATTCGTCAGCCGCGTTTTCGGGTCTGTATTTTGTACCGTCCAGGTGGGCTGACTGCTTAACCGCGCTCCCCGCAACAGGCGGATTTGGCACGTAGCACTCTGTTCCAGTTTCCCCGCCGATACGTCAAAAACGCCCTGTTCCACCGTCAGGCTTTTTCCGATTCGCAAGTCGCCCAGCAGCACCGTTTTGCCGGAACTAGCCAGATGCAGATGCTGTACCTCACTACGTTGTGCCACAATACGTTGCGGCATCGCTGGCTCATTCGGGCTATGTCCACGTAACGAAAGAACACCGTTGCCGGTCACGCTGGCGCTATCCAGTACTACGTCACCCCAAACGCCCAACGTATCAGCGAGAATACCCATCGCCGGTCCAAACACACCCACACCCGTCTGCTTAGTCGCCAGACTATCAGCCGGTTGCTGCGCCCAGGTCACCAGTGGCAGTCCCAGCCAAAGCCAGATTACCCATCGGCGATACGTAGCGTGATATGTTGGTGAAAACGCCATACTTTATTCCTGTTTTTATGAGAAGAAAAGGATCGCCGGGCTCAAAAAGCCCGGTTATCGCTAGCATCCCATAAATAAAAAATCTCTCTATTGTTCCGTTTTTGCCCTGCTGGGCTTTGTTTTTGTCATCCTGAGGTATGAAGGATCCGTTCCGGCGGCCCGGTTAAAGCTTCCTAATTCACACACTCACTTCTGTTACGTAGCGTCTTTGTCATGCTGAGGCACGAATCGGACCACCGAAGCGGCATCTTAAAGCACCCTAACTAGCTCATTCAGAAGCCTTAAGATGCCGCTTCGGCGGTCCGATTCGTGCCTCAGCATGACAAAAAAATCAGTCACCCTTGAATCTCATCATTTAAGATGCGCCATTCGGGGTTTACGGACTCGATCAGCGCTACTTTCTTCTCTCTCACCCATCCTTTAATTTCCTTCTCACGCAGAATCGCATTACGTACATATAGATGAAACTCCCAGTAAACCAGCAGATAACAGTAATATTTACCTGTGAATGTTTCTAACTGCCCACACGTTTCATAATGCTCGCTCAAACGTCTGGCTAAATCATTCGTCATTCCAGTATAGAGTGTGGTCTTCTCTGGATTTGTGACGATGTAGACGTAAAAGGCGTAGTTATGCATGGCGTTCAGTTATCATTTTCTTCTTTTTGACTTTTTCGTTATATTGGTTTGGTCGTGCTATGCTTTTGGCCCGCTGCGTTTTTTGTCATCCTGACCGGGCCGCCGGAGCGGGCACGAAGGATCTTAAGGTTTCTTTATTAGAGAGTTATGATGCTTTAAGATGCTTCCTTCGTCAGCATGACAAAAAACCAGCAGGACAAGAATCACCGTCTCCGTGTTTGCGTAATCACAATCGGTACACAGATGGTCGGTTTGCAGCAGTCGCCTTCGATGAAGATGACCGGGCAGCAACCCTGCTGTGGACAACTTCCGTTGGTAGCGGTGTAGGTGTACTGACCAATGCCCGTTACGATGTACGAACTGCTGGTTGCACCGGGTATGGCCACGCCATCTTTATACCATTGCAAACCGCTATAAATATTTGGTAACGCTATTGTATATACGTCTCCTGCACAGATGCGAATTGGCACCGAAAAACAGGCAGTACTGATGTCGTCTTCCGTCATGACTCCGTTGCCAGGAGTCGAGTCAGGATCCTGCTCATTCACCTTGCTTACCTCGGCAACGTTGAACCAGGTTCCTTCGGCAATCACCTTTACGGTAATGACCAACGTAGCAGTTCCCCCGGCGGCAATGGTACCAACAGTCCAGATGCCTGTTGCTGGATTATAAGTACCCGGCCCCGACATACTTTGGTATTGCACACCCGCTGGCAATGAGTCTTTCACTTCTACACCCGTAGCGGCAATACCGCCCGAGTTCTGTACCGTAAGACTATACGAGATCACTTCATTGAGGAAAGGCCGTGATTTGCTAACCGTTTTGGTCAGGCTCAGATCCGTACCAGCTGGAGCGCCAACGGTGATGTAAATCCAGGCATTGGCGCAAAGATCAGGATTGAGCTGCTTGCACACCCGATACTGAATACTGTCCCGACCTGTGTAGCCCGTGGTAGGTGTGTAGGTGAACGTACCGTTCGCGTTTAAAACGATGCTACCGTGTTTTGGGTTGGTGACGGGCGTAGTGGTCATAACCAGAGGAGCCGTCAGATCATTTGTAAGGGCATTCCCCGAAACAGGCGTATTGAATGGAGTTGTGTAGTAATCGTTAACCGCCTGTATCGCACAGTACTGCGGTAAACAAACCTGAATATTACCGAAAACCTTGGCTGATGTTACGTTTTGCAGCGTGTAGCCGTTTGGCGACTGCGTATTGGCAATGTACTCATTCATCCCGGTAACCGGGAACGTAGTATCTGTATGCCACCGCAACCCAAAGCAGTTATTTGGAACGGCCTGCGTGTTGATGATATCGAACTGAATACAGCTTACCGTAATCCAGTTAGGACCGACTAGCCCAGCCCCGGTTCCGCTACCTCCATACACGGTATTCAGCGAAACGGTTCCAATGGTTGGCCCTACTGTGCTCCCGTTCAGATTCTGCTGGTTGTATCGGTTATCACTGGCGGGTGCCTGGTTCGAGAAAGTCTCCTGACTAACAATCTGGGGATTGCGAATAATCTGGGAGTCATAATCGAACCGGTAGTTAGCGTCGCCCATCAGGAATGTGCTATCCGCCGAGTTGGCCTTCACCTGTACGCGGATCACAACCTTCCCCGTATTACAATCCAAGGATTTCACATTAAATTGTACCGCAAATCGTCCTTTCTGAGCCAGACAGAGCCCCGGTAGAATCAACAGCAGTAGTACGTAAATATTTTTCTTCATGTCCGTGCTCCTTTGTTCGGTGTTAGCAGAATAACCTGTTCTGGTCATTTGCCGTATTAGGACACAAAATCCGTGACAGGGTACGGGCAGCAGGGCTTTTTTAATTCGATAATGACATGAATACGCGTTTCAATACCATGAACTGACCAAATTAAGTAACTATCTTTTGCGTAAGCCGATTTTGCCCATTTTTCACGTTCTTTTATTACAATGCGCTTGGCTTATTATGTTATTAGTTTAGAATTTGTTACTACAAATACAGTCTTTCAGCTAATCAATTCTAAAATTAATTCTATTTAAAAGCCATAATAAGTACTATCTTCTTGTCACCACGGCAGAGATTTTGCTCTACTTCTGTCAAATTTCAGGCCATTTTCAGGTAAAATATATCTACACATTAGTAACAATTCATTTATTTATCCTAAGGCAGTTTTGTCACCAACTACCGTTCATCCGGTATGTTTAGCTGAATTCTGGTTAAAGTTTTTAATATCAAAAAAGCAAACAAAATTGTCCTAACGCTTCATTGCGCAAATTGAAGGTTATTTTACGCAAAGTGCGAAATTTAATTGAAATCAAGTCGTCTATATTTGTTCAATAAGCTAGCGAAATCCAAATTTTATTTGGCTATTTAGGCTATATTAAGATAATATAAAGGATTTGTTAACAATGATCAATAAATCCTTTTGCGTGTGTTTCCCAATTATTATTTGGACAATCAGCTTGAATAAATAATAAAATTTCATCAAACCAGTCAATTTTAAGAATTATGAGTAATTGACAATACGGTTGAATCAGGCGTTGCCGATTACTCTTATACCCATCGTACTACGACTTTACCATTTCCTTATATGACTGTTAACTATACCCTCGAATCGGTTCTTCATCAAGTTATTCAAGGCGATCCGGTTGCCTTTGCCAAACTATATCGGCATTACCGCACGCCAGCGCTCAAGTTCTGTACGTCGCTGCTGAAAGATACCGAAGACGCCGAAAATATGGTGCACGACGTATTTATTAAGATATGGGAACGTAGAGCGACCATCAATCCAAGCTTGAATTTCAATTCGTATCTGTTTACCTGCCTCCGTAATCTGGCGTTCGACCATCTGAAACAGCTGGAAAAAAGTCAACTCCTGAAGCAACGCTACGTAGAGCGAATGCAGGTCATGAACAACGAGCATCCCGACGATGAGGAAGCCCGCATTCAATTGCTTCAGGTTGCCATCAGCTCGCTTTCGGAAAAGCGTAAACTGATTCTACGCATGAACGTAGAAGACGGCAAATCCTATCAGGAAATCGCGGAAATGCTACGGATCTCCAAGAATACCGTTAAAAATCAGCTTGTAAAAGCCAAGCAACTCCTCCGCGAAAAAGTCGACTTTGCCCTTATCTAGCTTTTTTGTCATGCTGAGGTACGAATCGGACCGCCGAAGCGGCATCTTGATGTTTCATTTCTCGCTGGTTTGGATGCTTTAAGATGCCGCTTCGGCGGTCCGATTCGTACCTCAGCATGACAAAAAACGCAGCTTGAAATAAACCTTCCTGCTAACCTCTTTCATTTTACATTATCCTTTCTCTCCGCTTCACAAAAAATTAACGCATTCGCTAGTAGTCCTTTAGCAGTTTTCGGCAGTACTATGGAAAAACTGTTAACGGATGAGAGATAATGTCGAATCATGGCAGCAGCTATCTAATCGAACAGCTACTTAATAATAAGCTGTCGAGGGCAGAATTAGACGAATTTTTAGCGGGGCTGCATAACGAAACCAGTTTGCAGACCTATTCAGATGCATTGGAAACACATTTTAACGAACTGCTAAATCAATACAGTCCCCAATCTGAATTGGACGGATTGACGGATACCCGCTCAATGGATAATGAAGAATGTACCGCGAAGAGGGCATAATACCAGCATTCTGACCACTAACCCGGCTTATTCGACTCATTCAGTACGTATCATCCATTTTACACTATTCTTTTCGAACGATTTTTTGAACCACTTATCGCTGAACACGTATGAGCTTAATTTCTCCTATTAAGTTGATCATAAGGCACCTATTTACCGTCGCATTACTGGTAAGTGTCTGCTTTATACCCGCGCTGGCCAAAGGTAAACCAGCCAAAACCATCACCGGAACTGTTACGTTGGCAACAAACAGCCAACCAATCGCTGGCGCCAACATCCTGATAAAAGGCACGCAGTTAGGAACGGTTACGGATCAATCCGGGAAATATTCCATCACTGTCAATAACGAGAAAGCGGTGCTGGTTTTCTCATTTATAGGTCACAAAACGCAGGAAATACCGGTTGGTAGTCAATCAGTTATCGACGTAGCACTGGTTGAAAATAACGAAGTGCTTGGCGAAGTCGTCGTGACGGCGCTCGGTATCAAACGGGAAGCCCGTTCGCTGGGTTATGCCGTTGGTGAAGTACAAGGCAAAGACCTGAGCCGAGTGGCGCAGGAGAACGTACTGAACTCGCTGGCGGGTCGCGTACCAGGCGTTCAGATTAGCTCAACGGGGCCATCGGGTTCATCGGTTAGTATGATCATCCGGGGCGCCAAATCGCTCAATACCGATAACCAGCCTTTGTTTGTGGTCGATGGGGTACCCGTAGCGAACTCGCTCAACAACGTCAGCCAGATCGGTAGCGACAACCGTGTTGACTACGGAAACGCCATTTCTGACATTAATCCTGAGGACGTAGAAAATATTTCGATTCTGAAAGGCCCCAGCGCAGCCGCTCTGTATGGTTCACGGGCGGGTAACGGCGTCGTGCTGATTACGACCAAAAGCGGTTCACGCTCGCAGAAAATGACCGTTTCCGTTACGTCGAATACGGTTTTCGATCAGCCGTACCGTTATCTAAAAATGACGAAAAACTTCGCGACGGGTATTCTTCCCTTCACGCCCGATGCGAACCCTTATCCGGGCGGCATTCTGCAAATCGACGAAAGTTCGGCTGGTGGCATTGGTCCTGAACTGGATAAGGGTTATAAAGCTATTCAGTGGAACAGCCCGATTGGTGCTGATGGGAAGCCGGTTCCAACGCCACTCGTTTCGCACCCGAACAACGTAAAAGACTTTTTCCGTACGGGCGTTACCACCACGAATGGCGTATCGATTTCGAACAATTCGGAGAAAGTAACGTATCGGCTGTCGTACTCCAACATGAGCAGCCGGGGTATTATCCCCAATTCAGACCTGTTTAAAAATACGTTGGCACTCAATACAACGGTACGTGTCAATAACAAACTGAGTCTGAGCACTAATCTGGACTTCAGCCGGAGCAATTCCAACAACCGGCCGGCCGGCGAGCGGGGTACTAACCCGATGCAGTGGGCTTACGGAGTCGGTTCGCACGTCGACATCAATGAACTGCGCGATTACTGGGTACCAGGTCAGGAAGGTATTCAACAGAAAACGACCAGCAAGGGTAACTATAATAATCCCTGGTTCCTGGCTTATGAAGTGAATAACAGTTTTGTTCGCGACCGCATATTTGGGAATATGAAAGCGGAATGGCAGCTCACGCCCGACATTAAACTGATGGGCCGCTACTCACTTGATACGTACAACGAACAACGCGAAACTAAAATAGCCAAAAGCTACACCGGCGAACCCAATGGTGCATACGGTCTGATCAACCTGAAACGGTATGAACGTAACGTCGACGTCCTCGCTACGTATACCAAGCGGTTCAATGCCCTGAGTCTGGTGGTTTCGGCTGGTGGTAACGACCGCTATTCGCAATCGACGGACATCAGCACCAGCAGCCGAAACGGAGCCGGTCTGATCATTCCGGGGCTGTACACGATTCAGAACATTGCGCCGAATAACCTCGTATACAACAACTACCTGTATAAGAAAGCCATTTATAGCGTCTACGGAACCGCGAACCTAGGCTATAAGGACATGATTTACCTGGATCTGACCGCCCGTAACGACTGGTCCAGTACGTTGCCGATCAACAACCGTTCGTACTTCTACCCATCGGCTTCGTTGAGCTTGCTTGTGAACGAGATATTTCACATGCCAGCCGCCGTCGACATGTTCAAAGTTCGGGCGGGTGTAGCACAGGTTGGTAACGATGCCAATCCCTACAGCCTCTATCCTACTCTTGGCGATGCCGGAGCATGGAATGGTGTAACGCGCTTGTCGAAACCCGGCAGCATTCTGCTTCCCGAGCTGAAACCGGAAATTGCTACGTCGTATGAAGTGGGTATCGATTACAACATGTTCCGCAACCGGCTTCGGTTCTCGGGAACGTACTACGTATCGGAAAACCGCAACCAGATTCTGCCGTCGCAAATTGCCCCATCTTCAGGTTTTACGACCAAAAACATCAACGCTGGCCTACTCGAAAGCCGTGGTGTTGAACTCTCGCTCGGTGGTACGCTAATCGACAAAGGCGGCCTTCGCTGGGACCTGACGACCAACTTTACGAAGAACGTAACGCGAATTAAAGAGCTGGCTCCCGGCATACCGTTCTACACGCTCTGGACCGATGCCAAAGGCGGTGCCTGGACCTACGTAGGCGATAAAGTCGGTGATATTTACGATGCCGAAATCATTACCGTCACGGATGCAAATTCAAAATATTTTGGTTATCCAATTCTGAACAGCGATGGGTCCTGGCAGGCACGTAGCGCCAGCACGGTTAAAAACAAAATCGGAAACTTCAACCCGAATTTTAATTTGGGCGCACAAAGCTCCCTGTCGTATAAGGGTTTCACGCTGAATTTCTCGCTTGACTGGCGGTCGGGTGGCGATTTTGTTTCGCAAACGTATCGGTATTCCGAATCGGATCTACGGTCGCAGCGGTTCCTGGATAACCTGATCAATCCAGGCGGTCGTACCGGCGATGCGCTACGTAACTGGCTGGTTGAGAATGCCGATCAGTACATCAAAATTCACGGCAATTACTTCCCCATTGTGGGCGGACCAACGGCTGAGTACGGCGGTTATCCATTTGAATTTGGTGGTAAAACCTACGCGTATGGCGTATTCAACCCGGGCGTAATTGCACAATATGATGCGCAGGGGAACATCACTGGATACACCGAAAACCTGGGCGCATCTGGCACCAAGATCATTCCTTACGGCGACAACTATCCGTGGGATTTCACCCGGGCCGCTACGTTCGATGCGTCGTTTGTGAAGCTGCGGGAAGTTTCGATTGGTTACGATTTGCCCGCTCGTTTCGTGAAATCGATTGGTTTGCAGAACGCCAACTTCTCGGTTTATAGCCGCAACATCATTCTGTGGACAGCCGCCAAGATCAACGTCGATCCCGAAATGGCGTTCCAGCCACAAGCCGGGCCTCAGGCTGGTACACAGTTTAAGCAAGGTATCGAGCGCTACAACGTAACGCCCTGGGTTATTCCGGTTGGTTTCAAACTTGGTCTCACATTCTAAAGGCATGGGGCAGAGGGGTTTGGGCATAGGGAATTATAGATTTTTCAGTCCCTCTGTCCTACGCTCAACCCCCTCTGCTAAAAAATTTTCCAACATGAAAAAGATAACAATAAAATATACGGCCATACTCACGCTGTTTCTGGCCGGTCTGTTTGCCTGCAAAGACCTGACACAACTGAACGTGAACCCCAACGGTGTTCAGCCCGAAACGGTGAACCCCAATCTGGTTCTGCCTACCGTGCTCTCTGAGACGGCGAAACTGTACACCAACCTTGGCTTTCAGGACGTTGCCGGGGTAGTACAGCATACGCAGAAAGATGCCTGGTTTGGTGGCCATAACGATTACGACTGGGGTGGCGACCAAAGCTGGACGGCCTATTACGACCTGCTACGTAACAACGATCTGGTCTATCAACGGTCCGTTGCGCTGAACATGGAATTTCAGCAGGGCGTAGCGCTGGTCATGAAGTCGATGCTGTTTGGCCTGATCACTGATTTGTGGGGAGATGCTCCGTACACGAACGCCCTGAAAGGCGAGTTGGGCGGCCTCGATGACATTGCACCCAAATACGATAGTCAGGATGTGATCTACGCAGGCATTCTGGCCGATCTCGATAAAGCCAGTACGTTACTCTCGAAGCCCAAAAGTGGGTATACCAGTATTGTCGAATCGGCTGATTTGTACTACGCTGGCGATCCTACCAAATGGCTGAAACTGGCGAATTCGCTCAAACTTCGGTATCTGATGCGCATTTCGACCAAGCAGCCCGACGTAGCAAAAGCAGGCATCGAGAAAATTGTTGCCAGCCCAGCGCAGTACCCAATCATTGACGATGCGTCGGCTGATGCTACGATGGCGTTTCCGGGAAATAATGCAGGTGATTCCTGGCCGTCTAATGCGGTTTATGACATCAGCGGCAGCAATTACCGACGTATCAAAATGTGCTCTACGTTGTTGAAAGCTATGCAACCCACTAACGATCCCCGGTTAGCTATCTGGGCCAAGAAAGTAGAAATTCCACTCAAAGTGGATGCTACGTTGCCCGCTGGTACGGACAAAATCACGAGTGGCGTTCGGTATATCTCGCCTGATAAAGTCGGTACTACACCTATCGATCAGGACCCGAACTACGTTGGCTTACCACCGAGCATTTCGCAGTTACCATCGGGCTATAATTTCAACCCAACGCCTGGACAGACTTCGGTCAATCCGCACGTATCGTACCTCAACGAAATCTACAAAGAGGCCAAAGGCGCTTTGTTGAAAGCTCGTTTGGTGTCGGCGGCTGAAGTTAACTTCATTCTGGCCGAAGCCGCGCAGAAAGGCTGGGCTGCTGGTGACGCGAAAACGCGCTACGAAAATGGCGTTAAAGCATCGCTAAATGCCTGGGGATTAGCCAGCAGTTACAATGCGTTCATCGCGCAAAAAGGCGTGGCTTACGACGGTACGCAGGCACAGATTTTAACCCAGAAATGGATTTCGAGCTGGACCAGCGCCACCGAAGCCTGGTTCGACTACCGGCGGACGGGTCTACCTGCTCTACAAGCTGGCCCCACTGCCAAACGCAAAGTATTACCGCTCCGATTCTACTATATGCGGGATGAGTTGAATCTGAATAAAACGAACTCAGGTACAGCGATCGAGAAACTCGAAATCACCGCGAATTCGCAGGCTGATGGTAAAAATAGCGCCTGGTCGAAACAGTGGCTCGTTCAGGGAACGGGTAAGCCTTGGTAGAAACCATCCGCACATAATTACAGCGTACCTAACGACTTCCCGAGAGCTCTGGGCTTTCGGGAAGTTTTATAAAAAGGCTTTCATGAAAAACCTCCTTGTTTTACTGGCGTTTGTAAGCCTTTCTTTCTCGTCGTTCGCGCAGGGATTCAAAGCGGGTGCAGCCGTTCGCGTGATCACCCCCAACCCACTTTTACCCGTTTCGGGAGGAATTGGTACGCCTAAAAAAGCGGTTGAGAAGAAAGGTGATTTGTTCGTAAGAGCCTGCGTATTTGAAAAAGCAGGTACCCGCGTCGCTATTGTGAGCGTCGATAATTTGGGTTGGCCGTCAGTATTGGGTAATAAATCCAGAGCGCTCATTAAAGGCATTCCGCCTGAAAATGTGCTGATTGGTTGTACGCATACGCATAGCGGCCCCGATGCCTACGGCTTCCCGAACGAAAAAGGAGAATCCTTCGCTGATCTCGCCTACCTAGACAAATGCGTACACACCATCGCTGATGCAGTAAACGAAGCCGTGTCCAAACTAGCTCCAGCCTCGCTAAAAACGGCGGTTGGCGACGCGAAAGGCCAAATTGCCTACAACTACTACGCTCCCGATTTATTCGACCCACGTTGTGGCGTTATTCAGGCCATTGCTACGTCAGGTCAGGACGCAGGTAAACCGATCGTTACGTTAGTGAATTATGCCATTCACCCCGAAATCATTGGGTCGGGTCGAGGTATTTTGAGCCCTGATTTATGTGGCCCACTCTATGAACGTATTGAATCAAAAGTTGGCGGAGTAGCTTTGTTTGTCAATGGTGCGCAGGGCGGCATGGTAACGGCGGACAACCGGCGGGAGGCCGGAAAAGAAGCTAATACGTGGGAAGAATGCATCCGAATCGGCGAATTACTGGCCGACGAAGCGCTACGTATCATCAGCCCCGCCGAAGCTCAATCGAATCCCTCGCTTTACTGCACAGTTCGCAAGGTTACATTTCCGATCGATTCCGACGTAATGAAATACATTGTAAAGAATTCGCCCCTGAAATACGACATAGCACCTGACGATAAGGTGGTGGCGCAGGTCAATCTGTTGAATATCGGTACTGCCCAGGTACTAACCATTCCGGGCGAAGCGTTACCCAATGTCGGCTATTACGTTAAACGACACATGAAAACCAACGTACCGTTGCTGTTTGGCCTGACCAACGACGCATTTGGTTACATGCTTACCAAAGTCGATTTCAGGAGTTTCAAGCGTTATGACTACATCAGCAGAACCAGCCTCGGCGAAAATACCGCCGAAATTTACATGGACGAAGCCCTGAAATTAATCGCCGATTCACCCAAAGCTGATGGGTATAAATAACAGAAATTAGGTAGTCGATTTGTCATCCTGACGAAGGAAGGATCTTAACGTATCCTAGCACTCTAATGATGACACGTTAAGATCCTTCCTTCGTCAGGATGACAAAAATTTTGTAATCAATTCCAATACCCTAATGAAAAAGTACTTCCTCAAAACAGTTGCCGTTGCCGGTCTTCTCAGCGCCTTATTCGCTTTTGATCTTCCTGAAAAAACCGATGGAATCACCCCTTCGACCGCACTTGAAAGCTACCTTCACAATGATGACAAGTCGTTCAAATGGGAAACCAAAGATACCTATACCTACGGCGACATTACCGCTTACGAAGTTCTGCTGACTTCCCAAAAATGGCGCGAACACACCTGGAAACATCAACTAACGGTGCTTGTGCCGAAAGAAATCAAGCATGACGGTGCCTTGCTGTTTATTACAGGCGGTTCGCTTAAGGATGGTGAGCCACGATGGAATGGTCACGATGATAAATTTAACCGAGCCATCAGCACGCTTGCCTCTAAAAACAACGCCATTGTGGCGGTACTGCGCCAAACGCCCAATCAGCCGCTTTACAACAATCTGACTGAAGATGCACTGATTTCGTATACGTTGCACCAGTTTAAGAAAGACGGCGACTACACCTGGCCGCTGCTTTTTCCGATGGTAAAAAGTGCCGTTCGGGCGATGGACGCTGTGCAGGAATTAGCCCAAAAAACGCTTCAAAAGGAGGTTAAAAACTTTGTTGTATCGGGAGCTTCAAAACGCGGCTGGACCACCTGGTTGACTGGTGCCAGCGACAAACGGGCGGTTGCCATTGCACCCATGGTTATCGACATTTTGAATATGCCGGTTAACCTGGATTATCAGATGAAAAGCTGGAATAAATACAGCGAGCAGATCGACGACTACGTAAAGCTGGGCATTCCGCAAACTGTACATAGCAAGGAAGGTGATGCCATCAACGAAATGATTGATCCGTATTCGTATCGCAAAAAACTGACCATGCCCAAAATGCTGTTCATGGGCACAAACGATGAATACTGGACCGTCGATGCGGTGAAGCATTACATCGGCCAGATTCCGGGCGAGAATTACATTCACTACGTCCCCAACGTCGGTCATGATTTGGGAGATAAACGTCAGGCACTCGAAGCGTTGAATGCATTTTTCGGTACTACGTTAACCAAACAACCCTATCCAACTTGCCAATACACGGTTACGAGCACAAAAAAAGGCGTGGATCTCACCATTAAAGCAACGTCTGATAAACTGGAGGACGTAACAGTTTGGGCCGCCAACTCGACGGATAGAATTTTCCAGGACGAGAAGTGGGAGGGCAAAAGCTTGGGTATCAACAACAAGAACAAGATTTCTGTAAGCGAAGCTTATCCAGCATCAGGCTATCGGGCGTTTTACGTAGACCTAAAATATAAATCGCCCACGGGTGGCACTTACACCGAAAGCACCCGTATGTTTCTGACGGACAATGACGAAGTATTTTTGAAGTAATATTTTTAGTGACGCTATTTTTGTCATTCTGAGGAACGAAGAATCTTAAGGCTAACTACTTGAGAGCTATGACGCTTTAAGATTCTTCGTTCCTCAGAATGACAAAAAAACGCTTGTTTGACTTGACATTCTCGTGTGGTCAAATCTTTACTTCGCCTTCGCTTCCTCTTTTGCCTGAAGCGTTCCTCGCACAATCGGCTCAGGTTTAGATTGGGGCGTCGTGTAACGTAGCACGGTTGCCGTTGGATACGACGCTTTCGGTAAGCGTCTGATCACCAATTGATAAGAGCGAGTCCCAACAACCAAATTAGAGAAAGCCATGTTGTCCGACTCCTGAAGCAGACTCCAGTTCGCGACAGGCTCTTTGGCTAACAGCGATTTATCCTCCTCCGAAAAACTGGCAAAGGTTGTATCGGGTACGAAGTGTTTCCCAGAAACAGTTTCGACAACAGCGACAATGGCAGGCGGAACTGCCGATTCAGGTTTTGTTTGCGCGGTTGCCGATAGACTTACCAGCAACAGCATAGCGAATAGTCCTTTCATAACGGTGCCACGACACTACGTGGTTCAAGTTGAGTAGTTGATACGTGTTAAACCAACATTAAAGCGATTTGGTTAACACGCTGTTCTCAATTTGAAACGTAGACAAACACGTAGCACGACAAAAAGCTATTACAAACTCTTCAGATAAGCCATGCTTTGGGGTACCTGCTGTTCGACGGCTTTGCTTTCGTCTTCGATATAGTAGTATTCGATGGAGCTTTTGCTGGCGGCTTTCAGAACAGCGGGCCAGTCAATTTGTCCGGTACCCAACACCACTGATTTTTCATTTGGCATTCCACCCGCATCGCTGTGAGGAACATCTTTCGCTACGTCTTTCAGATGTATAAGCCGAAAGCGATTAGGGTATTTCGTCAGCAATTTCGCCGGGTCCTGACCGGGCAAATAGGTCCACGTTACGTCCATTTCGTAGCCAACAAGGTCAGGATTCGTTTGCGTCACCAGGAGGTCGAACAACGTACCGTCTCCGTGTGGCTGAAACTCAAAGCCGTGATTGTGGTAGCAGAACATGAAGCCCTGCGCCTTTGCCTGTTTGCCGAAACGATTGAACACTTCAGCCGCTTTCTGAATAATATCGAGCGTGGCGGGGCCTTTGTGCGGAATCGATCCGATACGTATGTATTTCACACCCAACGTTTTGGCATTCTGCAAAATAGAATCTGGTTTTTGGTCGATGGCATCGTAACTGACGCCGTAACTGCTACAGCGCATACCACGCTGATCGAGGAGGGCACGTAGTTCAGAGGCCGTTTTACCGAACAATGACGAAAATTCGATGTTGGTAATTCCCCAGGCTTTAATCTTGTCCAGCGTACCAGGTACGTCTTTGCCAAAACTATCACGCATCGTATACGACACAATACCAGGCGTTTGCTTTACGAGTTTGCCAAAAGGCTGCGCCTGGCTCACGGACGTAATACCCGCTAATAGACAACATAAAAAGGTAATCCGTTTCATAGGGTTTCCAAAAGTGAGAAAGAAGAATACTGCCAAAAGCATAGGGCGCTTTTGTCTCCTCATAAGGTAACAGTACCGGTCTTTCTACTTTCCCGAACCATTAATGCGTGCCGTTACTCGACCCATTCGCCGAACCGCTGTTCACAAGACTTTCAGGCTTGTTAATGACCAACTGAAGGTATTTCCCAGGTCGGGACGGGTCTTTAAAAAACCACGCTACGTTCCCCTGAGCATCGCGTCCGAGTTTAGCTCCGGCAACTGGTGGATGATCCACGCTATTAACCATATTGGTCGGTTTTGGAGCCGCTTTGGGTAATACAGGCGCTGGAGAAGACAAAAATTGCGCGTCAATTAATGCCCGTATACTTTCCTGAAAAGCTTCCGCAATTCGTTTAATATCAGCATCCGTATGCGCTTCGGTCATGAAACAGGGGAAGCCATCCCAGATGTGAATGCCTCGTTCCCGCATCAGCGTAAACACAAGTTCACCATAGGGTACGTCCTGCGTGAATTTTATTTTCCAGAGAGAACCAAACTGCGCTATCAATATGGGCAATTGCCGCTGAGTCAGAAAGGTGTTTAACGTATCGGCCAGCCGTTTTGCCTTGGCTGTCAGGCGTTCCTGTAGCGCGGGTCCTTGTTCGCGCATATAACGTAGTGAAGCGTGTGAAGCTGCCAGCGCCAACGGATGACGCGCAAACGTACCGGCAAAGAACGTAATGTCGGCCTGAGGAAACGACGTATCGCCGTATTGCCAGAAGCCCCCATCCAGGGCATCCATAAATCGGGATTTACCGGCCATCACGCCGATGGGCATACCGCCCCCAACTACTTTTCCGTACGCAGCCAGATCGGCTTGAATACCCCAAAACCCTTGCATACCGCCCGGATGCATTCGGAACCCCGTTATCACTTCATCAAAAATGAGGGCTGTGCCTGCGGCAGACGTAATGGATCTAAGTTCTCGAAGAAATTCAACCGGCTGGAATTCAGGACGTCGGCTCTGGATAGGCTCAACCAATACGGCTGCGATTTCAGATGCCCTCGTCTGGATAGTATCCAAACTTTCCGGCGTACCGTAATCCAGGACCAATACGTTCTGAACCGCTTCGGGCATAATGCCTAACGCAGCCGGCGTAGCGTTCCGGTCGTGGCTCCCGCGGCTAACTACTTCATCAAAAATGCCGTGATAGGAACCAGCAAACGTAACGATCAGCGAGCGACCCGTTACGGTACGTGCCATGCGGATGGTACCCATAATCGCTTCGGAACCCGTATTGCACAGAGCGGCCCGATCGAAACTGGTAAATTCACAGATCAAACGTGCTACTTCGCCAGCCAGTTTGTGTTGCGGGCCGAGTTCATAGCCTTGCTCAATCTGCTCATGCAAAACCCTGGTAAGCCACTCCGGCTGATGGCCGAACAGTGTTGAACCAAAGCCATTTAGCGCGTCGATGTATTCATTTCCGTCAATATCCCACAACCGGCTCCCTTTCGACTTATCGACAACAAGTGGGTAGACTAATTCCTTTGTGAGCGGCTTAAATCCGGTAACAGCTCGTGGATCAGCCAGCCACTGCCGATTTTCCTGCGTATTAGTTTTACTCGCCGACGTTTTGCGGACGTAGCGCTGGATCAGTTGTTGCAGAAAAGCTTCCTGTGTTTTGTTCAATGCCGACGCCTGCCGCTCAATACGGGCGCCAGCACCAAACGCTTGTATAGCACCGGTCGGTTTTACAGGCGCTTTGATTGAACCAGTAGCTGTCGGAACAGACGTTGACCGAAGCGCTTCGGCAGTTACTGGCGACGAAGTTGGCGCAGGCATTGCTCCAACTTCCTGACCACGTAGCACAGCCATTTGCTGAGCCATAATCTGCAACTGCTGCTCAAACAAAGTCATAATAGAATCTGTAGTACCCAATCCCTCGCTAACAGGACGAACGACTGGCGGCATCAGTGGTACCGACGTAGCAATCACCGGATTCGGTGCGGGCGGTGGGGATACAACTGGCGAAGAGACAGGCGTTTCCGGTTGATACGCATCGGCAGGAAGTCCCTGATCCAGGTAATCGACCAACGTTTCCAACGTACCGAATTCATTATTCAGTTGCCGGAATGAGATAGGTAAACCAAATTTCTTTCGGAGTGTATATGAAAATTGGGTGAGTATCAATGAATCAAGCCCCAGTTCAAGAAAGCTGGTTGTTGGTACTACGTCACCTGCATCGACGCCTGTTATTTCGTGCAGCAACGTTTTTACAGCAATTTGTATATTATTTTTTCTCATTATGGGCTGAGCTATCACATGTTGGGTAGGTAATGAACTGACCGTTGCCGGTGGTAAATCTATCGAAATAGAGGAAGTTGGTTTGGGTGGATCGACCCAACAGTGTTTACGGTCAAAGGCATACGTAGGTAACGTAATGATCCGCTGGGGATGACTAGCCCGAAATGCCTGCCAGTCAGGGTTCACCCCTTTGATCCACAGTTGTCCCAGCGCTTTCATCACCGATTCGTAATCAGTCTGCCCGTTTTTGGTACCGTCCAGACTGGCCACTACGTTGACCTTTCGCGGAGTGGCCTGTTGGCGGGCCAGCGTTGCCGTTACGTTACCTGGCCCAGTTTCCAGAAGCATCGGATTTTCCAACGTAAAGAGCGTTTCCAGTGCATCGGCGAATCGAACGGTTGCCCGCATGTGTGTGGTCCAGTAACCCGGATTTGTTGCGTCGCTATCGGTCAGCCACGTACCAGTTACGGTCGAGACAATTGGTTTCTGTGGACGGCGTAACGTAATACCTCGCACCGTTTTCTCAAACTCATCCAGAATCGGGTCGAGCATGGATGAGTGAAAGGCGTGGCTGGTTTCCAGCAGTCGATTCGGTATATTCTGTTTTTCCAGCTCGCCCGCAAACGTAGCAATGGCCTCATTCGGACCAGCCACCACGCAGAGCTGACGACTGTTCACGGCAGCCAACGATAACGTATCAGGCAGCATAGCAGTCACCTGATCGGCCCCAAGACGTACCGATAGCATCCCTCCCGATGGTAGCTCGCTGATGAGTTGGCCACGAGCCGCGATCAGGGACAGCGCGTCTGGTAAAGAAAAAACCCCAGCCAGATGAGCGGCTACGAATTCGCCAATACTGTGTCCGCAAAAAACGGTTGGCTCTACGCCCCAGCTTTGCCAAAGTCGAGCCAGCGCATAATTTGTTGTAAACAGGGCTGGTTGCGTATAACGAGTGTCTTTCAGTCGCTCAACAGCCTCCTGATCAACCGTTTCGGGAAATAATACGTCCCGAATATCAGCCTCCAGATGGGGAAGTAATCCCTCGGCACACGTATCGACAGCTTGCCTGTAAACCGGCTCATTTTCATACAGTTCGAGCCCCATATTAACGTACTGCGCCCCCTGTCCCGGAAATAAAAAGACGATTTCATTGGGCGTAGCAGCAGCCGACGTAACGGAATGCGGAATGGCCGGTGCGGTCAACGTAGCGATTAATTCATCCTGCGTTCGAGCAAGAACGTAACGCCGGTAGTTATGCGTTAACTGGCGATTCTGAAGCGTAGCTACTACGTCTGCTACGTTCAAATCCGGTTGCTCACGCAGGTAGTTAGCAAGATTTAGGGCATGGTTATTCAAGCTTTGTTCTGACTTCGCCGACCAGGGGAAAAGCTGGAAATGCCGTTGTTTAGCTGGCGTTTTCGGCTGAGAAACCGGCTCCAACGGCGCGTACTCTTCCACCACTACGTGTACGTTGGTCCCCCCTACCCCGAACGAGCTTATTCCCGCCCGACGCGGTCCGGTGGTCGTCCATTCGCGGTGCGTATCGTTCACGTAGAAAGGGCTATCGGCAAACGGAATAACCGGATTAGGCGTATCGAAACCGAGCGAAGCCGGTAACTCTTTGTATCGCAGGGCGAGCGTCGTTTTAATCAAACCCGCCACTCCAGCCGCTGCCGTCAGATGTCCGAGATTACTTTTTATAGAACCCAACGCGCAGAACTGACGTTGGTCTACATCTCCGAACGCCATCATTAAACCCTCAATTTCAATGGGATCACCCAGCGGAGTGGCCGTTCCGTGCGCTTCTACGTAGCTAATCGTCGATGGGTCGATACGAGCGTCTTCAAGGGCTGTCCGAATAGCGATGGCCTGGCCTTCGGCATTGGGTGCCGTAAAACTCCCCTTCCCGCCACCGTCGTTGTTGACGCCTACTCCTTTAATGATGGCGTAAATTGTATCACCATCACGTTCGGCGGCTTCTCGTGATTTCAACAGTACAACACCCGCCCCATCGCTGAAAACTGTTCCGGTGGCCTGCGCATCGAACGGTCGGCAGTGACCGTCGCGGCTCAGCATGGCTCCTTCTTCGTAAAGATGACCACTGTAGATGGGAGCCGTTACGCTGGCCCCACCCGCCAACGCCAGTTCACAATGCCCCAACCGAATACTATCAACAGCCTGAGCAACAGCCAGCAACGACGTAGAACAGGCCGAATAAACGCTGACCGCTGGCCCACCCAGATTGAGTTGGTAAGCCGTACGAGACGCAATGAAATCCTTCTCATTGACGGTCATCGCCTGGAAACTCCCAATCTGATTTAGTACTTCTTTATTCGCCAGTACGTTGTTGAGGTAATACGTATTGTTACCACATCCGGCCCAAACGCCAATACGTTCGCCGTACTGATTAGGTAGATAGCCCGTTTGTTCGAGTACCTCCCAGGCAATTTCCATGAAAACCCGGTGCTGCGGGTCCATCACTTCGGCCAGTTTCGCGCTCAATCCGAAGAAACCGGCATCAAACTGAGCCGCTTTTTCGAGTATGCCGCGCGCCTTTACGTAAGCCGGATCACCTGTGAGGTCGGTGGATAGGGATGAATCTAATTCGGCGTCAGTAAAGAAATGAATGGTTTCGCGGCCGGTCTTCAGTACGTCCCACAGATCCTCGACAGAATCAGCGCCGGGGAAACGGCCAGCCATCCCAATAATCGCTACGTCATCTGACTCTAATTTCTTTGTCGTACGGCCCGTGCTACGTGGTTTTGTTTGATGACCGCCATCCAGATAATTCGCCAGGGCATGTATCGTTGGAAACTGATATAATTTCGTAACCGGAGTATCGTACGTGTGCAATTGCTTCAGCAAGGTAACAGTCCGCACAGCCAGCAGCGAATTTCCACCCAACTCAAAGAAATTATCGTTTACCCCCACCCGACTCACGGCCAATACGTCCTTCCAAACCTGAATGAGTTTTTCTTCGGTTGGATTACCCGGAGCCGCATAGGAAGTGGTTAGACTCGTAGATGCATCGGGAGTTGGTAACGCTTTACGGTCGACTTTTCCGTTACTGGTCAGCGGAATATGCTCGATGGGAACCAGCAACCTGGGAACCATGTAATCGGGGAGCCGAGTCGCCAGAAAGTCTGTAATAGTTTTTTTGTCGAAAGTTCCATCCAGCACTACGTAAGCCACCAGTCGGACATCGTCGTCGCCATACGATTTAGCGACGACTACGGTATGTTTTATGCCCGGACAAAGTAGCATAACCTGCTCAATTTCACCCAGTTCAATCCGAAACCCGCGAATTTTAACCTGCTCATCAATTCGCCCCATGTATTCCAGATCGCCACCGGGCAACAGTCGCGCCAGATCACCACTTCGGTAGAGTCGGTCGCCGGCATGGTTGCTGAACGGGTTGGGAATGAATCGTTTTGCTGTTAACTCTGGCTGGTTGAGATAGCCCCGTGCCAACCCGGCTCCACCGACGTATAACTCGCCTACTTCTCCCACTGTCACGGGCTGCTGCTCAGCGTCAAGTATATAGGTTGACAAGGTTGGTATCGGACGCCCAATCAGGCTGCTGGGTTGCGAAAGATGCTCATCCGTCAGAGCCAGATACGTAACGTGTACGGTCGTTTCGGTAATGCCGTACATATTGATCAGCGCACAATCAGGATAAGCCTGCTTCCACGAACGTAACTTACTCGGATTCAGTGCTTCTCCTCCGAAGATAACGTAGCGCACCGCCAACGTTTGGTATTTACTAACGGCCTGTTCCTGAAGGACGTAGAAGGCAGATGGTGTCTGATTGAGTACCGTTACTTTTTCCGTCGCCAGTAACGTAGCAAACAACGTAGCATCTTTCGCTACGTTCTTCGGAACCACCACCAACCGACCGCCAAACAGCAAAGCGCCGTACATTTCCCAGACCGAAAAATCGAAGCAGAACGAGTGAAACATGGTCCAGACATCCTGCTCACCAAAATCGAATAGAGGAGCATCGTTCACGAAAAGCCTTACCACATTTTCGTGGTCAATCATCACCCCTTTAGGACGGCCCGTCGAACCAGACGTATAAATGATGTATGCCAGACTTTTTGGCGTTAACTGCGTGGCTACGAACGTAGTAACCTCATTACGAATACCTTGTTGATCCCGATCAAGACACACCAGATTAACACCTTCGACCATCCGCTCCAGCATCGGCCGGGAAGCCACATCCGTTACAGCGATAGTCGCCTTCAGGTCGGCCAGCATATAGATGATTCGGTCGGCCGGGTAGTCGGGATCAATGGGTACGTAAGCACCACCGGCCTTGAGAATACCCAATATTCCAACAATCATGTTGATGGAGCGAGTCAGGCAGATAGGCACCAACGACTCTTCAGCCACGCCTAATTTGCGCAGGTAATGGGCCAACTGGTTCGATTGCGCATCGAGTTCCTGATACGTAAGCTGCTCGTTCTCAAACACAACTGCTACGTTGTGCGGGGTACGGTGAGCCTGCTCGACCAACAGATCGACAAGGGTCTTATGCTTCGGGTAGGAGACTACTTCTGACGCAACAGACGATAAATATAAAGTGGTATCCATTTATGGGTAGTATCAAAATTCACTACGTACTCTGTTTCATAATTATTCCGTTACGTTCTTCAATAGGGATAAAGCGTCAACTATAATTAAATTCTTTGTCAGGTAAGGTTACCATTCTCAGCCAGCCAATCGCTGGATAGGTACGAATACATGAACGTATCCATCATCACGCCGTCTTTCACGACGCTCCAACGTAGCAACCCCTCTCGCTGAAAACCCACTTTCTCAAGAACTTTGATGGATGCTACGTTATGGGCCATTGGTTTTGCATAGAGCCGGGTTAGCGAAAACTCCGTGAATGCATACTCCGTGATGGTCCGCAAGGCTGCCGAAACAATTCCCCGCCCCCAAAAAGCTTCGCCCAACCAGTACCATATTTCGGCTGAATAGCGTTCAATGTCTTCGCCGATGCGCAGGCCAATATTGCCCACCGCTTGCCCACCGACATCGATGGCAAAGTTGGTTTCTAGCTCAGGGTCAACAACGTATTGTATCCACCGCTGGGCGTCAATTTCTGTATAGGGATGGGGGAAAGTATCGCGAAGATTAAGCCAGATGGGCCTACTATTGGCGTGTTGATGCAAATTGTCTTCATCGCCAAACCGCCATGAGCGAATAGCGCAAGGCCCACAGTCAATATTCATGTTTACATCAAATATGGGTAGGTAACTACGCAGCAAAAAAGCTACGATACTCTAGTGCTTTAGACGACAAATAGTTATCATGTCACCTTAAATTGTGCAAAAAGAATATACTATATCTGACTTTTTCGTTTGTATGATTTTTGAGTAAAGTAGCTTTATAGTTATCTATAGAGAATATAACGCAGCATTCAGGAGTAAATAATTTACTATTTATCCTGAAGAAGGTCTTTATTTCGTTGGAAAGCCAGTCTTTTTAAGAGTTGTAAACAACTGTTTTACCTCGTCAATACGTTGGCCGCCGTTCAGGGTGAAGTACCAGAACGTTTCAAAATCACCCCGGTGCATGGCCTGGTTCATATCGCCACCGCTTCGGCGGTCCGATTTGCGTTTTATGCGAAGATTTTACCCAGTCAGCCACAATCATGTAACTGTGTTTGTTGTCTTCACCAAAGCTATAAGACCGGTCAAATTCGAAAACAGGTGCCATGTTACTGATGCGACTTTCCGGGTAACCAGCTAGTTCTGTAAATCGGAACGTATCACCTTTGTTCTGCGATTGACCGCCCAGAACAATCGGCTTTTTTGATCCTTTATAGCGTTGAATGGCACGTAACGCACTCAGCGAGGCCGTTTTGTGGTGCGCATGCTGACCTTCGTGCGGCATCATACAGAAAATGTAGTCATACTGCCCAGTAGCCAGAATGCTATCCAATCGTCGTTCGACGTACTTTATATTCCACCGTTTTCTTTCCAGATACGGTTTTTCATCGCGATTGTAAAAGTCGTCGCGCTGATCGAAGAAAAATAGTTTTTCAATCCCAGAATTTCGCCCGAAGCCCGCATTTCTTTCTTGCGAATAATGGGTAGATGTTTACGCCCCACGGCTGAGTCAAGCATGTTCATCCCGAAATAACTGGACGCCACCATGCCATTGAACCCACTCGACGCATCAGTTAATAAAGCAATATCGGCACTCCTTTTCAGCTCGTGGGTAATTTTAAAAACCGTTACCGGAAACATTGTCTCAACCTCGGGATGGGCTGTTACGATAAGCATTTTGGGGCCTTGCGCGAAGGCATTTAGCGTGAACATAAAGAGAAACGTAGTACGTAGCAGTCTCATGAGTTTGGACGTAGCAGGTAAAGTTACAAGCGTTTAACAAAGACAGACCAGGCCAACTATAGGAACATTGTCTGGGCCAATCCGCTACCTATTGAAACTCGTTTTATTGACCGTTTACTCAATACATTTTGGCTTTTTAAAAATGAAATCTCTATCTTTGCAGCCTTAACTGCGTCCGCTACAGTCGGACGGTCAACGCCGATGAAGTTCCTCGCTTAAAACCTTTCGCAGGTTTTCTTTCTTCTCAGTCAGTTCTGCCACTCAGGCAGCTCTCTTCATTTTTTACTTCATTCACTACCTGCGTCCTTACGGGTCACAGCGTCGTATTCTTATCACTAATGACCAAGTTTTTTCGGTTATTTCTAGCCGCATTACGTGGTTCAGAAACCAATTTTACATCCGGTAGTATAAACCGGGCTATTTTTCTGCTATCGGTTCCAATGATCCTGGAGATGGTCATGGAATCCTTGTTTGCCGTCGTCGACGTATTTTTTGTGGCTAAAATCGGCACCGAAGCCATTGCCACCGTTGGCCTGACGGAATCTGTATTGACGATCGTTTACTCCATTGCTATTGGACTGAGTACAGCAGCTACTGCGCTGGTTGCCAGACGTGTTGGTGAAGATAATCGTCGCGACGCAGCTGAAACGGTAGGGCAGGTTATTTTGGTATCGCTGGGTTTTGCCATTTTTCTGGGTTTACCCGGCTTCTTGTTCGCGGAAAATATCCTCCAATTAATGGGCGCCAAAGCTGAACTCATTGCGAACGGCTCCAACTTCACCCGGATGATTTTCGCCAGTTCGCCAGCAATTATCCTGCTTTATACGCTCAGTGGTTGCCTGCGCGGGGCAGGTGATGCCTCGGTAGCCATGCGTTCACTGTGGATTGCAAACGGAGTAAACATCGTACTGTGTCCGATATTTATTTTCGGATTCGGTCCAATTCCGGCCCTTGGCGTGATGGGTTCCGCCGTAGCCACGACAACCGGACGGACCATTGGCGTACTTTATCAAATTTATGCGCTGACACGTTCAACAGGGGGTATTCAGGTGTTAAAAGCCGATTTTGTGCCCAATCGTGGCATTATCCGTAACCTGCTCAGTCTGGCCGTTGGTGGAACGAGTCAATTTCTGGTGGGTTCGGCGAGTTGGATATTCCTGACACGCATCCTGTCGACCTACGGCAGCGACGTAGTGGCGGGATACACCATTGCCATTCGGATTATCGTGTTTACGATTTTGCCGTCGTGGGGTATGGCTAATGCCGCTGCTACGTTGGTAGGACAGAATCTGGGTGCAGGCGAACCGGCTCGGGCTGAAACATCGGCCTGGCGGGCGGCTTTCTGCAACATGATTTTTCTGGCTGCCGTTGGGGTTGGCTTTTACTTGTGGGCATCCGAAATCGTGGGGTTGTTCGACCGCAACACGCGCGTTGTTGATATTGCGGTACAGTGTTTACGAGTGTTTTGCTTAGGTTACCTGTTCATGGCTTATGGCATGGTATTGAGTCAGGCACTCAACGGAGCGGGCGATACCCGAACACCAACATTAATTAATATTGTATGCTTCTGGATGGTACAAATTCCACTAGCCTTCATGTTAACTAATTCGTTCAGCTTTGGACCGTCGGGCGTGTTCTGGTCGGTAGCTATCAGCGAAACGTTGCTGGCTATCATTGCAATTCTTGTATTTCGTCGGGGTCGATGGAAAACAGTTCAGGTATAGATAGCGCTACGTATCGTGGTGATTTTATCCCGAAACTTTTCCCAAAAAGACCTGTTAACTGAGCGATAGGAACGTAGTGAAAATGTATAATTGAGTAGGTCAACCGCTCCCCGAGATTAGAAAGCATTATTCGTTACGTTCCTTTCACTCGCAAACCTGATTTTATATGATTGATACACATAAACAACCCGAAACCGCTGTGCTGGTGGCGCTGATTACGCAAAAGCAATCGGCGGATCAGACCAAAGAATATTTAGATGAATTAGCGTTTCTAGCCGAGACATCGGGCGTAAAAACCGTTAAATCGTTTACGCAGAAACTCGACCGACCCGATACCCGCACCTTTGTGGGAAAGGGAAAACTGGAAGAAATCCAGACATTTATCCTCGATAATCCAGTAGACTCTATCATTTTCGATGATGATTTGACGCCCGCTCAGGTTCGTAACCTCGAAGCGGAGTTCAAGGAGATTAAGGTACTTGACCGTAGTCTGCTTATCCTGAACATTTTTTCGATGCGGGCGCAAACAGCGCAAGCTCGTGTTCAGGTGGAGCTAGCTCAGTATCAATACCTTTATCCACGACTGACCCGTATGTGGACGCACCTAAGCCGCCAAAAAGGCGGAACGGGCATGCGGGGTCCTGGGGAGAAAGAGCTTGAAACGGACCGTCGGATTGTAAAAGACCGAATCGCGTTTTTAAAGGATAAACTCGCCAAAATTGATAAGCAGAGCGTAACGCGACGAAAAGAGCGTGACCGGCTGGTACGTGTTGCTCTGGTGGGCTATACCAACGTCGGCAAATCGACCTTAATGCGAACGATGGCGAAGGCCGACGTATTTGCCGAAAACAAACTCTTCGCTACGGTCGATTCGACAGTTCGCAAGGTGACGTTGGGCAACATTCCTTTTTTGCTGACTGATACGGTTGGGTTTATTCGTAAGCTACCCACTACGTTAATCGAGTCGTTCAAATCAACGCTTGATGAGGTCCGCGAGGCTGATATTCTTGTGCACGTGGTCGACGTATCGCACCCGAATTTTGAGGAACAGGTTGATGTTGTCAACGCTACGTTGGCCGACATCAAAGCCATTGGAACGCCGACCCAAACAAAGCCTATGGTTTTGGTTTTCAATAAAATGGACCAATTTTCTCCAAAAAAAGAATGGGCTGAAAAACCATCGTCCTCAAGCGAAGATGATACGTATCCAGAAAATGACACGTCGGAAGAAGTCATGATTCCGGTGGCTGTACGGAGACGTACTGCGCTGGATTATCTTCGTAAAACGTATTTATCGGCGAAAGCTGACTACGTTACGTTCATTTCTGCCCAAACTGGTGAGAATGTGGGCGAATTACGGGAGTTGCTTTATCAGTTAGTTAAAGAGAAACACTACCAGATTTATCCGAACTGGGTAAACGTACCACTTTCAGAATCAGCCGAGTATGGCGATGGTTTGGTGAGTTAAGGGATTTTCGGCATTTTTGTACAATACTCCCCTCTTCTGGGTTCAGAGGAGGGGATACTTTTGGTCTCGTAGTTCAACGGATAGAACCGGAACGCCGGACCGTGCGTTTCCTAAACATTTGATATAGGTTCGATTCCTGTCGAGAACGTATCTCAGAAGCATTAACTTTGGTCTCGTAGTTCAACGGATAGAATAGACGTTTCCTAAACGTTTGATATGGGTTCGATTCCCGTCGAGACCACCATCACATTCAACAACCCTCTAATTCACAGCGAGTTAGAGGGTTGTTTATTTTCTGGGTAAAACATATGTAAAATTTTCAGCGAATTGTGCTCCAACTTTGGTGTCGAGTACAGTAATTGAAACTTAAAGAATTTAGCTAGTGATTTACCCAATTGGCGAAACTCGAACAAACCAGTGGAGGGGGATTACGGAGAATTTATGAGTTGAAAGCAGTTATTGAGCCTGAATTTTCCATGCCATAGGGACGTGTCTCCGCAACATCGGTCGGAGTTTCGCTAAGCTAAAGAACTTGCTCTTTAAGACGTAGCCCTGCGTGTAGCCAATCTGAATGCGCTTGTTTCGTTGTAGTTGCCCTCGTGAATCAAAGCGATATAACTGGTGATCAGCAGCGAAGAAATAGTCGGGGTATCCATCAATATCCCAGACGCGTTCAATAAGGGTATGGTTTGTTATTTTGTCCGCCACGATGTATGAAATACGGTAAGGTTTTCATAGTCTTGTGAGGAGGCTGATAGCTTATAGTAACGGTACGTTCACAGAGCATTTGAGTGCATTTAATTAACGGTTTCTGCCTGACAATTAGTCGATTACCATTAATTGAGTTTGCGTACAATAATAGTTGGGTAACAGAGCGACCACATTAGGGGATTGTCCGGTTTGAACCAGGTCTCTAAGTACGACTACTTTGCAGCCATCGATGCCAATGAAGAGTACTTTCCTTTTTTGATCTGGGCCTGGCCAATCAAGGTGGACAGCAGTAATGCCGCCAGCATAAAATAGTTTTTCATACCTTATTTTACAGCTTAGCTCACTAACTCCTATATAAGGATTCTGTTAGGAGTTGATCCAATTGGCTGACTCAATTAACGCCCAAATATTGATGCGACATATGAAGGCTCTTCTGCCTCATTTTGGGGAGGGTATTTTGAGATTATAAAGTCTGTAGATGCAATCTGCTTTCGAAAGTGATTAAGTGATCAACCCCAGCGGCTTCCTGTAGGGACGGGGGACGGGCGATACACCAATAGGAACGGAACCTGAAGCCGTGTGGTTTTGCTCAATGCCCTAGAGTCTGGGATGAATTGGCATCCGATTTTTTGCAGCTTCGGTCGAGCGCAGCTAACAACGGCGGCCCTTTGTTTAGCTTGCTGCTCTCGATCACGGTAAAATGGGCGGTTACCGTATTTCTTCCCGCTCGGCAAAAAGACGCACAGCTCCAAGTTAGGCATCAAGACCTGACCCGCTTTTTCAGGGCTGGTCGGCCGAAACTTGGTAATAGGCAATGGCCGTTCTTATTGCACTCAATGGAGTATATCTAAAAATATACTCCCAATCCGACCGGAATGGAAGCGTCAGCAGAATTCTGGCCTTAACTCGGAACGGAAATAAGTAACTTAGTCATGTTGATAGCACCCTCTTTTCTGGTTTTTCTTATAAGCATCGCCTGCAGAATTGGCTTTGTTCAGATACAGCACGAAACGATAAAGCCAGGGCCTTACACCGTGGGGTTCCAGGTTATTAGCCACTATGACCGGGGACGATATGTTCAACCCAAAATTGATTTTGAAGGCAAAACCAATGTGGGTGAAAAAGCGCTGCCCCTACAAGTGAGTATATGGTATCCAGCCGAAGCTACCTCGGGGAAGACCGCTATGCGGTTTGAGGAGTACCTTTATTTAGATGGCCAAAAAAATACCTTTCAGCCCCTTAGCGAAGTCGATAAAAAAGCAGCCGCCGAAGGAATTCGATTTCTGGCAAAAGTCGGTGCCGATATTGACTTGTCAGACACCGATCTACAAACTATTCGACGGACGCCTACAACGGCGTATCGGGATGCCAAACCGGCTATAGGGCCATTCCCGGTCATTATTTCGGGCTTGGACGGTGGCCCTGGCTCGGCTCATATTCTTTACGAGTACTTAGCGAGTCAGGGATATGTCGTTTTATCGACACCGAGTATAAATCGGACCGCCACATTACAGGCCACCCGGCCGCAGGTTGCTTTAGGCGAACGCATCGACAATCTGGAATTCCTGCTAGCCTTTGCCCATACGCTCGCCCAGACCGACCCCATGCGACTAGGAGTGCTGGGAATCAATTTTGACGGAATGACCGCCCTGTTGTTTCAGATGAAAAACATGCAGGCTGATGCGGTAGTCAGTATCGATGGCTGGGAAGGGAAAAACGCAGGAAGTCAGACCCTAAAAGAATCGCCCTACTTTGAGGCCACTAAAATGCGGGTACCGTATTTACTTGTGTTACAGGACGAGAAACACCCTGGCCCTTCGTTACAACCCAATTCCAGTATTTTTGATGCGTTTGCCTATTCCGACCGCTACCATTACGTGCTGAGGGGCATGAACCATGCTTTTCTGACCGGCAATCTGGGCGTACTGCCCAATATACCGACTGAAAAGCGTACTGCTTACCAGTTTCTGTATCAAACTATTTTCTCTTTCTTCGAAGCCTCCATCAGAAAAACGCCCGTCAGTGTAAATTTTCTGAAACAAACGGCTCCGCAAAATGGATTTCCGGAATCCATCATCAAATCTGTGGTCACAAGCAGGGCTTTCCCAGCTGTACCGACAAGAGAGGAATTTGAAAAAATCGTCATGGTGGGCGACATCGAAAGGGCAACCCTCATCTATCGGGAGGGTAAACGACGGAATCCGCATCTGATACTTTTTGATGAGCAGACGCTTAACCTGTATGCCTTTCGATTTTCCCGCCAGTCGAAACCAGAGAAAGTACTGGCGATTCGTCAATTAACCGCTGAAGCGTTCCCCCACTCATTCCGTAGCTGGGAACAGTTGGGGAATGCTTATCAGGCGATAAACAACAAAACCCAGGCCCGCCACTCTTTCGAAACAGCGCTTACCTTACTGGCTAAGGATGAGGCACTGGATATGGCCCCAAAAGAACAACTGCGGAAGGCGTTGCTGGATAAATTGAAATCCCTGGAAGCAAATTGATTACGATCAATAAAATCTTATGAAAACGCCCCATTTTTGGAGCAGATTAATGAAAAATTCTCCGGCTCACATGGGAGCCTTTTTTGAGAATAGACACTCTGTCCTTACCCCGTTTGGTAAGCCAGTTTTGGCTGGAATTTAAGCCACCTGCCGATATTCAACCGGCCTCATAAACTGCAAGGCCTGATGAGGCCGTTCAGTATTATACTCCACTAGCCACTCATTGACCACACACCGTACCTAGCGGATACTCGTGAAAATGTGAGCATCTAATACCACTCGCCGATAAGTCCCATTGAAGCGCTTAATATACGCGTTTTGAGTAGGCTTGCCCGGTTCGATCCAACACAACTCGACGGACTCTTCTTTACACCAATCCTGCAAGGCCTGACTGATGAACTCAGGCCCGCACAGGAGGCCCCGCATTATCACTCCGTAGCCGCTCGGGTTTGCCGTAGCGTTCCACCAGTGGATCCAGCAAGCGGGTGACACGAAGGGCTGATAAGGAGTAGTCAACTTCAATACCCAAGGCTTGCTGATTGTAGTCGTCAACCACATTTAGCGTCCTGAACTTACGGCCGCCTGTTAAGCTATCCGAGGTAAAGTCCAGCGACCAGCAGTGATTACAAGCCGTAGCTTTAGGCAACGGTTTACGAACTGCACTAGGTAATCGCTTCATAGTCTTTCTGGCTCGTCGAGTAAGCCATGGCATTCAGCCTTAGCTTCTCACAGAACCGGACGTGAACGTCTCCATTCATCCGGCTCTTCTTATTCAGTCATCCCAGTATAAATCCCTTTTCTACAGGCGGCTTATAACCCCACTGCCAGTGAGCAAACAGCCCCGGACTGCGCCTGGCTACTGCTCCTAACCAATAAATGGATCGGGTCTTGTGGCGTCTAAACCCTTTAAACTTTACCCGCACCCAACTAGCCAGCCATAAATCCACGTACCGCAAATGCTTGCGAAGGATTGAAGGATAAAACTTCCCATAGTAATTAATCAAGCCCTGTAGCACCGGGTTAATCTTGGCGGCAATCTCCGCCAGATTCAGCCCCCAGTCCACCCACTGGTTAACCTCCCATGACCGAATCACTTCACAAATCCGTTTCAACGCGTTGCCACTCATCGCTGGATTAAAGCCCGTCAAGTAAACGCCCGCCTGGCTTTTCACAGGTCGAGGACGGAACGTATGACCCAGAAAATCAAACTCAATCACCGGCCACTGTTGCTTGCGATTGCTGTCTTTGCAATAGACGATCCGGGTCTTGCCCGTATTCAACGATAACTTGCAGGCTTGTAAACGCTGGTCAATGCCAGTCAGTACATCCTGAGCTTTCCATTGGGTCCCACAATGACAGACAATATCATCGGCATACCGTTCAAAGGACACCTCCGGGTAAATCCGCTTCATCCATTCATCGAAACCATAATGCAAAAACAGATTCGCCAGTAGTGGACCAATGACTGAGCTTGGGGCACTCCTTGACTTCGATCAATCAGGGAACCATCCCCTCGTTGATAAGGGCTCTCCAACCACCGGTCGATGTAAAGCCGGATACATGGTGTAGTTGTGTGTCGATCCAACGCTTTCCGCAACAAATCATGATCAATCGTATCAAAGAATCGGCTGATGTCTAAATCAATCACCCACCGATGCGCCCGACATTGCTGCTTAGCAGCCGCCAGGGCATCATGAGCGGATTTGCCAGGTCGATACCCGTACGAATTAGCATGAAAGTGCGGTTCCAGCAAGGGATCCAACAGCAACACAACGACCATTTGAGCCACGCGGTCACTCACCGTGGGAATACCTAAGGGTCTGGTTTTGCCATTGCCTTTGGGAATCTCGACCAACTTCACCGGTAAAGGCATGTAACTCCCCGAACTCATTCGATTCCAAATCTTATAAAGGTTGTTCTTCAAATTCTTGTCGAACTCTTCCAGGGTAAGGCCATCAATACCAGCAGAACCTTTGTTGGCTTTGACCTTTTGATAAGCCTGCCAGACCAGTTGTTTGGAAATGGTAAATGACTTTGCCGCTTGCATAAACTCCTCCTAATTTCTCAGTTGATCCATTCAAACGGCTGAATAAGCTGACCGCTTCGCTCCACCCTCATTACAAGGACTTCTTCACTACTACCAGCCAGTCCGCCCCTGTGACTGCCATCGGTACGTTGACTCTTGCAGGGGTCTGCTTGAGGGTTTCCCTTGTCATTCAGTCGACAGGTTCCTATGTTCCACGTAAAAGCCTCCCTACAGCTCGTGCCATCTATGTGCCGGATGCCGTCTAAGCAGTAAACAGGTAGCTCTCAGACTCTTCCCTGCTCAACTGGCGGAACAGGTTTTGACATCGTCTCTTCTATTTCGACACCTCATTGATGATTCCTTTGCAGTCACCTTCTGAAGGGGTACCTGACCGTTTGAACGGCCTTTTACTGTGTTGCTCACGACCCTACCTCTTAACTAGAGCCGCACACAGCGGTTTGGAACCTACTCCTGTAAGTCGATTCCGGAAGGCCTACTTCCATCTTCTACGTAGCATCCGCTGATCTATTATAATCAGCTGTTCATAGCACACGCCAATTATAAAACGTGGCCTCACTGATGCCATGTTCGCGGGTAATCTTGGTAACGGTTTGGCCATTGTCCTGCTGCTTAAGAATCGCCATAATTTGCGATTCAGTGAATCGAGCTTGTTTCATTTCTCCTTACCAATGAAATTAAAGTTTTTTACTAAATAATTTACTGGCTCACTTTTATGAGTTCAGGCCAGTAGACTTTAATTTTCGTCTAATTCACATCCTCCCCATATATTACAGGCTTTGTGAGAAAAGGACAACAGAAAGCCGTATCAACCCAGCCTGTCTCTGCGCTGGATTAACTCGAAGCCAATAGCTGATTTTCAGCGGAAGGGGTACCTTAATTCTATTCGACCACCGGGGGTACGTCAACTGCAAAAGCGAGACCTGGAGTCGTTTATGAACGCCTTCCTGTCTTATTACGCACGTAATAGTTTGGGGATACAGCATCCTATATAAAATGAACAAAGCCGAATCAGAAGACCCGGCTTTGCCTATTCTCTCGATCAAAACTCACTACGGCTTAACCACCCGAATCACCTGCCGCTGGGTATCCGTGCTCACCTGCAACAGAAACACCCCAGGCAGGGTAGCTACCCCTAGCTTTACCCGCTCCATCTCACCGGCTCGCTCCACCTGCTGACCACCTAATCGATGCCTATTTAAATCAACTAACTCCAAGCCAACCCGCTGACCTTCCACACCGCTAATCTCAAGCTCCAGCGTCTGGCCAGCCACCGGGTTACCTAACACCTGCACGGCTAAATCCGGACTAATTTCAGAATACCCTTCCCGAGCACCAGCCCCCGGCTCTGTACCATACACCCGCTGGCCTGCTACGTAGATCACTACCCGATTATTCTCCACAAAAGCATTGCTCACGCTCTGGTAGGAATGATCATTACTCTGACTAAAATTGCTCCAGTCTGACATAGCAATCCGATACTGAATGTTACCCGTACCACTTAGTGGATATAATTTCCCCAAATTAGGGAAACTAAATTCCAGATACGTATCAGCGTTGTCCAGCGGAGGGTTTACCTTCACAAATGTACCTTTCACATTATTGTTACCCAGTACGGCAAAATCCAGGTAGAAGTTCAGCGGTTGGCTGCCCTCCGATGTGAAATAGTAACGGACCTTCACATCGCTGTAGTTTACCGCTACGTTGCCCTCGTTGTTGAGCTGTAGGAACGTACTGATCGAATGGGTGGTAGCCGCACTCTTGTTCTGAGTGAGGATTTTCAGTTGTCGCTGAGGAGCGACCCCGCTAGGTTCGATTCCCCAAATCAACGTACCATTACGGTAGGCGGTGATGCGGGTGTTAATCATATAGTTGGCGTTGTTAGCATAGGCGTAGTCGTCGGCTTCGTTGAAAGGAGTCCAGTCGGATTTGGCAACGCCATTCTGGATGGGACCAGAGTTAGCACCCGGTGCCAGATTACCAGCCGAACCCTCGAAACGGTATTCGATATAGCCTAAGGCACCCTGACGGGGTTGGGGCAACTCTACGTAAGTCATCTTCACTTTATCGGTACCAAGTTGTGCCCAGTAAACGGACAGGTTGGTCATGGGGGCAAACTGCTCGGCGGTGAGCCAGTAGCGGACGGTGATCTCTCCGTAAGGGATGGGACTGGCTCCGCTGTTCTGGAGTTGCAGGTAGGGATGGATGACGTTATTAGTCAGGTTGCGGTCGTTGTCATGGTGCAACACTTGCAATACTGGGGGACCAACCGTAACCGTCGCGCTGGCCGGTGGGCTGATGCAGTTACCGACCTGACAAGTAGACTGGTAGACGAACTGGCCAGTCTGAGTGGTTGAGACTGTGATGGTGCTCGTGCCAGCGGTATTATTAGGCCCGGTCCAATTGATAGTGCCTGCACAGTTAGCCCCAACCAGCACCACTGCAGGGGAGTACTGGGGTACAGTTATGTTATTGACTCCACCAGGGTAGGGGTGGCCGGTCTGGGTTGCCAGCGTCGGAGCGGCTAAGGTCGTGTTGCTCTGGACGGTTGTGATAGCTGTAGCCGTGCAGCCTGATCCATTGGTAACAGAGACTGAATAGGTACCTTCACTGCTTATACTCCGTACAGCTTCCGAGCTACCATTCTCCCATAAATAACTGACTCCACCATTGGCCGTCAGGCTTACACTGGAAGTGGCGCAGGTTAGCATTGACGAATTGGGACTTATGCTCACTGTGGGCAGGGCATTGACGGTTAAGGTGAAAGCATCAATCCAGACGCTGTTGCCGTCCCCCGTCACCAAAGCGAAATAAGAGCCTGCATCACCAGACTGGACGTTGCTTAGGCTTAGCGTAGCCGTCGTTTGACCAGCGACAGGCTCACCAGTATTAGGTTGGTTACGATACCACTGATAACTGAGTGTACCAGCTCCGGTGGCACTCAGGCTACTGGTAGCCGAGCTACCCGCGCAGACTGACAGGCTGGCAGGAGTAGGCTGTTGTGTGATCTGAATGGGTGTAGTATAAATGTCTACTACGTTGGAACTCAACCCCAAAAAACCACCCCCAAAGAACGCCTTACTGCCTACGCTGGTGGCACTTAAATAACGCCGTGCCTGAGAGAGATTGGCCGTACTCCAGGTGTCTGTAGCCACATCATAGATGTCGACCACGCTTGAAAAACCTGAGCTGGATGTTCCTCCGGCAAAGAAAACTTTCCCTGCGGCACTGGTGGCGGTTAATAAACGTCTGCCCTCAGAAAGATTAGCCGTAGTCCAGGTGTTCGTAGCTGTATCATAAATGTCCACCCGGCTCGAAGGGCTACCCGTATGCCCACCTCCGAAGAAAACTTTACTGCCCGCACTGGTTGCACTTAAAAGCGTTCGGGCTTGAGAGAGGTTAGTGAACGACCAGGTATCTGTTGCTACATCATAACTGATGTTACGCCAACCCAGTTGTTTGGCTTTGGGTGAGTTGATTTTTGAGGGCGGTTAGCTCCGCAAAGGCGGCTTGCATCGCTTTAAGATATAACCGCCCTTTCAAGGCAAAATGATTCACATGTTGGGTCAGCCGTAAACGCTCCAACTTGACATAAGCGCAGATGCTGGCAAACAGATGAGTGGCCTGAGTGCGGTGGGTGCGCGTCGGGGATTTTTCCAGCGACGCATTCTGTTTGAGTGACTTATGATACTGCTCGATGCCCCACCGTTTTTGGTAGGTAGTCAGGAGTTGTTGGTACGACATCATTACATCAGTGCTCAACAGCAAGAGTTCACCAACTGACCCGTCCTTGTTGGGGAGGACGTCGCCACAAATCACCACGGGCGGTTGCACCGAGCGAATGAAAACGGTCTGTATAGTGCCGGGTTGCAACTTAAGGGTACTGATTTTAACGAATTTACCATTGGCACGGTCGTGTTTGGAAAGGGCTACTTCTAAGTTGGACTTAACAGCCCCCAAATAGTGGTGCTTGAGGCTCAGGACCAGGTTGATGTTATCGGCATTAGTGTACCAGGAATCGGCCAGCACATAGCGAAACGGCACAGCGTTCTGATGAGCTTGGCGAAGCATATCACCAAACATGTGGTGCTTGGTGCGTTCAGACCGCCAGACAACTTGGCGGGTTTTCAACGCGCAACGTTGGGTCTTGATTACCGGCTCGAAGCTTAGTGGGCACTGGCCTTTGGAGGTCTGATAGAGTAGACTAACGAAGTTGATGCCCCGAATATATTGCCCGGTCGTGTGGTCATAATGGGTGGTGATTAGCCCGTTTTCGTCGCTGTGAGGCTTGTGAGCGATGCTATCATCGACTAATAGCACTAATAGCACTCCATCAAGCTCTTGAATCTGGCGAATTAGGGGCTTGACAGGCTGCCACAAGGCTCGATTGCTGCTGTCTAGTTGATTGAGTAGATGGGTCACCGCATCATGACCTACGGCTCCATCGGTTAGGCGGGATAAGCCCGTAGCGGTGGTTTGGCCAAAGCTGCTCAACAGATAGTCTGTGTAGAGGTCGAGTGTCGTACGCATAGTCAAAATTAAACCAGTCGCTCAAAAGGTGGCGTAACATCAGATCATAAATATCGACCCGGTTTGTATAGCCTGTACTTGCGTCTCCTCCGGCGAAGAAAACCTTACCTCCGGCGCTGGTAGCACTCAAATCATACCTAGCCAAAGAGAGGGCAGCCGTAGTCCAGATGCCCGTCGCTGTATCATAAATATCGACTACATTCGAACGGACACCACCGCCTATAATTCCCCCACCGAAAAAAACCTTGCTTCCGATACTAGTCGCTTTGAGCGAACGCCGTGGCTGAGAGAGGGTGGACGTAGTCCAGGTATCCGTAACCGTGTCATAAATGTCTACCCGATCCGAATACGTCGACGCAAACCCACCGACGAAGAAGACCTTACCCCCTGCGCTAGTAGCACTTAACTCACTACGGGGTTGTGAGAGTGCGGCTGTACTCCAGGTTCCCGTCGCTGTATCATATATATCTACCCGGTCCGAATTACCGGAACCTGTGTACCCCCGGCAAAGAAAACCTTGTCCCCTGCACTAGTGGCACTTAATTCTGTCCGAGGTTGGGAGAGGGTAGTGGAGCTCCACTGGGCTTGGGTGATCGTGGCCGGGAGCAACAGGGCACTTAAAATAAGTACTTGACAAAGAGTTTGATAGAGTTTTTTCATAAAAAACGAACTGGTTAAAAAGTAAAGGCTTCCTTTGAAAGTGTACTGATTAATAATAATTCGTAAGCGGCAAGAGAACTAGGCAAAGATTCAACTAGAAAGAAGTAGCAGACAGGGCTATGACGCCGTTCAGGTTGGTTTTCTTTTGGACACCCTATTCCTCAGTGATGTTGTGGTTATGAGTTTTCAGATCGGCTTGAGCAAAATAGTATAAGACTGATTGTTTTTAGAACTAAAAGTGACGTTGGCTAAATAGACTACCAGCTTATCAGGCACAAATCTCTTTCATACATATCAACTAAAACTAACACATTTGAACCATTTCTATCGCATTTGAACCATTTTCAGAGGTATACACAGCAAAAACAGGCTTTAAGTATTGGGCTTGAAGAATAGATAAAAAAGCCTTCTCTGACTAAGCCAATATCTTGAGAAGTATCAAAAACAGCAAAGCCGAGTCCATGGGCTCGGCTTTGCGTAAGCGCTTTCTTAACAATGTCTAGGGTTTCACTACCCGAATCACCCAACGCTGATCAGACGTACTTACCTGCAACAACAGAACGCCTGGCACTGAAATGGGTTATCTGGCCCCTTCACTTGTAAACCTGTTCCTGCTTCCGCCACACCCTGACGAGCCGACAGATTGCAGAACACCAGCCAGTTGTAGGTATAAACAACCGATGAGCTGCCCTGCTGCGCCCGCAAGGTGATCACCGCGTTATCTGTGTAAAACGGTAATTAGTAAGGCTCTGGCTGAGTGGTGGGTAACATCTCATTGACCACTGAGAAACTGATCGGACTGCCATTGACCCCACTGTACTGAGGAGTGAACGTTATTCTCCACCAGGCTGGGATCAGCACATCTGGCCAGGTTCACCCCCAAGGTACCAAAGCCCGAAGGCTGAGACGGAGCCACCGTCCGCACAAAGCTACTGATCACCTGCACTCTTACTGGGTCGATATCCGTAATGGTCACGCTGCTGATTCCCGTCATGGAGTGCGGTCTACCCACAATCCCTAAGGCAATGGACAGACATTTGGCATCTAAGCTGACAACAAAAAACCCAATTCTTTTATCTGTACAGGCGGCTGGTAGCTTACAGGCCAAAAGTTTTTACTGTCGGTCTGGCTGAATCCTAAGGCATTGTGGACGGACCGACAGGTAGAGATGCTACTTTATTCAACGAAACGCTGATCACTCACACTTCACCTGTGAGGATCTTTTTCCGGTGTAACTCACCCCAACTACGTAAGGATTCAATCACTCCTCCCAGGGTTTGGCTATGAGAGGTTAGGGTGTAAGTGACTTTTACAGGATAACTATCATACACCGTTCGCTTCACTAACCCGTTTACCTCCATATCCCGTAATTCTTTCGAGAGCATTCGGTCAGTGATGCCGTGCACTTCTTTGGCAATTTCGCCAAACCGCTTCTCTCCAAACGTAAGTGCTACAATGATGGGCAGTTTCCATTTGCCATTCAATACATCCAGCGCATCCCGAATTGGGCGTAATATGCTCACACATTCCTCGTGCTTGCGATCCGTAACTTCCATTCTCATATCAACAGCATTATAGAGCTGATAATTCTTTAAAACTCACTATACTAGAGTATAGAACTATACTTCAGTATAGTCCTTACAAATATATAGCAAACAAGGTAATTTTGCATCATCACTGAAGGCAAAACTAATGGCCATTCATAAATAACCTATACAACATGTTCTTACCCAGAAAACTAGTCAATAGATATACACCACCCACTCAACAGGGGTTTTTAGGAGCTGGTCATTTAGCCAGCCCGGTAATCCAGGTGGATTTCACAGAAAGCGATCCTTTCATCATGCTGATGGATGATCGACTCAACAAACAGGATGATCATCCCGCCGGAGGCCCGCATCCTCATGCTGGTTTTGAAACCGTATCCTTACTCCTGGAAGGCACAATGGGCGACGAAGTCCATCAACTAAAGGGTGGGGATTTACAACTGATGACCGCCGGGAGCGGGATCATTCATACGGAAACCATCGAGGGCAAAGCTTCGCTGCGGCTGTTACAGTTATGGCTGAATCTACCGAAGAGAGACCGCTGGGCTCAGCCAAGAGTACAGGATATCTCATTAGAGAAAGCCCCCAGATTAAACCAGGACGGAGTAGACATAAGAGTTTACAGTGGTTCCCTGGCTGGTTTGACTTCGCCGATTCAAAATTACACTCCACTACTTATCGCGGATATCCGATTACAGCCAAACGTGATCACCATACAACAGATACCAGGCAACTACACGGCGTTTTTGTATATCCTGGCAGGAAGCGTACAGGTGGGCGATGACACCAATGTTTTACAGCAGGATCAGGTGGGCTGGCTCAACAGATATTCGGATACCTCTCAAAGCAACCTTAAGCTGTCGGCTGGTGAAAATGGAAGCCGGGTTATACTTTACGCCGGAGAGCCTCAAGGTGATGCCATCGTATCACACGGCCCCTTCATTGCCGATACCCAGGAAGACATTCGACGGCTCTACCAGGAATACAGACAGGGTAAAATGAGCCATATTTCAACCGTTCCAGCCTCACAACGGATACTCTGGTAGGTCCGACCTACCTCGTTTCAAGCATTTTTTCAATTATTTCAGATTACTAATTTTTAGGTTTATGACAACGTATAAATGGGTCCTTGACCCCACTCACAGCGAACTCGGATTTAAGATCAAACACTTGATGATCAGCAACATTTCGGGCTCTTTTCAACAATTTCAGGTAGAAGTAGAAACCGAAAACGACGATTTCAGAACGGCTCAGATACGGGCTGCTGCTGAGATTGCTTCCATCCATACCAACAATGAGCAACGGGACCACCACTTGCGTAACTCAGATTTCTTTGAAGCCGAAACCTATCCCCGGTTAAGCTTTCAATCTACAAAGGTGGAGCAACAGGATGAGGATAATTTTACGGTTTATGGAGACCTGACCATGAAAGGTGTTCGTAAACCAGTTCAATTAAAAGTTGAGTACAGTGGAGTTACCAAAGATCCCTGGGGAGGAGTAAGAGCAGGTTTTACCATCACCGGAAAACTGAACCGCAGCGATTGGGGGATTAACTTCAATGGCGTGCTAGAAACAGGCGGCTTAGCACTCAGTGAAGAAGTCAAAATTAACAGTGAAATTCAACTGGTGAAGCAACTGGAGCCGGTTCTTGCTTAAAGTTGTCACTCGGTTAATCAGCACCCTAAAGTTCCCAAAGAGTGAGGGAATTTAGGGTGCTGTTTTCATACCTGATATCGTAAGCGACCACTTGTACAAGTAAAAATCCTAATGGGCAGCTGGGCTATAAGGGATTGACTATAAAATACTGATCATTTCTTCTCCAGTAGTTGTTTGACTAACGCCTTTAATTTAGTAACCTCATCATAGTCGTTATTTTCCAGATACAATTGGCCATCCTAAGTAGGTTTATCATTCTTTTTCTTCTTTAAAGAACGACTTGTAAATCAAGTGTTGTAGTTTTACAGAAAGCTGAATAATGGTAATCCAGTCGGTCATAGCCGATACACAGATACACATTACTGGCTGTTAATCAGAACGTATCATGAACCGTAGAGAAGCCATTCTGCAGGTAGCCCTTACGATGGGAAGCGCCCTTTCAGCGCCATCAATGGCGGCCATTGTCGCAGGATACCAGCCCCATAGGGCTACTAAACGAGTACCTTCCGCATTTGCCTTGAAACCTAAACAGGTGGTATTACTGGACGAAATAACGGAGGTTATTATGCCTACTACGTCTACGCCGGGTGCTAAGGCCGCGAAAGTGGGCGAAACTATCCAGTTGATTCTGAAAGATTGTTACAAGCCCGACCAGCAGGAACACTTCATGAAAGGATTGGACGCTGTTGAAGCCGAAAGTCAGAAAACCCACAGCAAGTCATTCGTGGAACTGCCGATTGATCAGAAGACGGCCATCCTGAAGCAGTTTGAACAACTAGCTAAAACTGAAGCCAAGCAACAACCTAAGGGCCAGGAAAAACTAGCCAAAAACCCGGAAACGACATTAGGCGCTTTTGCCCCCGCTGGCAGCGACCAAACTGAGGCAAAACTCGTAGATGCCGAAACTGGCGCTGTAGTGAAGGATGAAAAGAAAAATGCGCCCCTTATTCCATTCTTCAAACTCGTGAAAGAACTAACCGTTCTGGGCTATTTTAGCTCGGAGATTGGCTGTACACAGGCACTTGAGTACGTAAAAATCCCCGGCCGCTACGAAGGCGTCGTTAAACTAAAAGAAGGCCAGAAAGCTTGGGCAACGTAAAATTTAGTCAATAGTCGATCGTCGTCAGTCAAGTGTATTTAGGCTGGCAACTATCCATTGTTTAAATCCAATTCTAAAAAACTATTGACTCTTGACTAACGACTAATTTCAATGAACCTTAATCTTGACGCTAAAAAAGGAATGACCTACGATGCTATCGTGGTCGGTTCCGGTATATCAGGGGGCTGGGCAGCTAAAGAGCTGACTGAAAAGGGCCTTAAAGTGCTCATGCTCGAACGTGGGCCTGATCTCAAACACGTAACAGATTATCCCACCGCCATGAAAGATCCCTGGGAGTTTCCGCACCGGGGCAAGATTGAATTATGGGCAGCCGAAGAGTATTGGGCCAATGCCCGGTCGGGCGGAAAACCCGGCGAAGATCAGCGACACATGTTTACCAAAGATGTCGACGTACCGTACATCGAAAAACGCCCCTACGACTGGATTCGGGGCTATCATCTGGGTGGCCGCTCGATCATGTGGGGACGGCAAAGTTATCGCCTTAACGAACGCGACTTCACCGCCAATCTTGAGGATGGACATGGTGCTGACTGGCCGATACGTTACAAAGACATTGCGCCCTGGTACTCCTACGTAGAGAAATTTGCCGGCGTTTCGGGTAATAAGGACGGCCTTGCTGTACTACCCGACGGCGATTTTGTGCCGCCCATGCAGATGAACAGCATCGAACTGCATGCGAAAGCAGGCATTGAAAAGAATTTCAAAGGTCGGCATCTGGTTATTGGTCGTCCGGCCATTCTTTCAGTCGCACAGAAAATTCATACAGACGGCGGGCGGGCATCGTGCCAGTTCCGCAATTTATGCGTTCGAGGATGTCCGTTTGGAGCGTATTTCAGCACGCAATCCTCTACGTTGCCAGCGGCCATGAAAACCGGTCGACTGACAATCATTACCGATAAAATTGCCTATCAGGTGATTTTCGACGACCAGAAAAACAAAGCTGTTGGCGTACGCGTCATCGACCAGAATACAAAGCAGCATCAGGAATATTACGCCAAAATCATCTTTCTGAATGCGTCGACCATGAACACCGCCTGGATTATGATGCAATCGACGTCGAAGCGTTTCCAGAATGGTCTGGGTAACGACTCAGACCAGTTGGGCCGCAATCTGATGGACCACCATCTGGGAGCAGGTGCATCGGGCGAATATGATGGGTTGAAAGATATGTATTACTACGGTCGGCGCGGCAACGGCATTTACATTCCCCGTTTCGCCAACTGGGGCGATGATAAGCGGAAAGACTTTGTCCGCGGCTTTGGTTACCAGGGGCGCGGTGCCCGTCAGGATTGGGTGGCTGGGGCTTCGAAAGATGGTTTCGGACCGGAGTTTAAAGATAGCCTGACCAAGCCGGGGCGCTGGGAATTTAACATCGGCGGCTTTGGCGAAACCCTCCCCGACCCCACCAACCGCATGCGTCTTTCCGATAAAAAAGATAAATGGGGCTTACCGATCATTGAGTTCGATGCTGGTTGGGGCGAAAACACGATTGGTATGCGGAAAGCGATGATGAACGATGCTGCCGAAATGCTCGAAGCTGCTGGCCTCAAAAATGTAAAAACACGTAACGACAACGATAAAAATCAGGGAATCGGCATTCACGAAATGGGAGCCGCTCGCATGGGTCGCGATCCGAAAACGTCGGTACTGAACGCCAATAATCAGGTTTGGGGCGCGAAAAACGTATTCGTGACCGACGGTGCTGCTATGGTATCATCCTCCTGCGTGAACCCATCCCTGACATACATGGCTCTAACTGCCCGCGCAGCCGATTTTGCCGTGAAGGAGTTAAAACGAATGAATTTGTAGTTTTCCGTATCTGCTGAAATGTAGTTATTTATGACACTTGGTTATCCATCTGAAGCGTCATAAATAGCTGCATTTTATCGTAGTCGACGCTTCAGCAGCAAGTAAGCCCCCGCTGTTGCCAATCCTCCAATCAGATACCAGCCTACCGTCATGGCAGCCGTTGCTGTCGTCCGACTGCTGGGAGCTGTTCCCAAGCCCATCGGACCGGGTAACCCTACGGCTCCGGCTCCGGCAGCCAGTCCCAACGTAGCACCCGCCAGTACGGCATGTTTTGGTTTCGCCAGCCCAACCAGGCTATAATACAACGCATTAGAAAGCAGATCACCACCCAACGTCCAGAAATAGAGTTCATCTTTAGGAGGGACTTTCAGTTTCGCTTTTTTCAGCCCTTTTTTGATGGCACGTTCGCCAAGAATGTCAGCACGAGGGGCCTCGTCAATGAACTGGCGAGCCGTTTCATGAAGCGCTGTCAGCACCGTAGCTCCTACCAGGCCGCTACCCAGCGCAGGCAAGATTGTTTTGTTTAGTTTCGTCATACGTGCTTAACTTGCCAACGTCGCTAAATGTTAAACTCAAACGTAGCATCAGCGGTCATTTTGCCAACCTGAACGATAGTAACGTACCATCCATGACTTTTTCTTTCCGTAACGACCAACCCGATCTGGCTATCGACATCATGGGCGAAGTGGGTCAATGGCTCGTTGACAATAATCAGGAGCTTTGGGAAATTCATACGCTTACGCCCGAAAACTTACTGGATCAATACACCACAGGCAATCTCTACGTGATGTATGCAGAAGAAGTGGGTAAAGCGCCTGAACCAGCCGCCGTCCTGATTCTTCAATGGGAAGATCCGCTATTCTGGCCCGACGTACCGCCCAATATGTCCGGCTTCATCCATAAACTCGCTATTCGCCGACCTTTTGCCGGACAAAATCTATTCAGTCATATTATTAATTTCTGTCGAACGGAATGTCTTAAACGGGGAATCACTACGTTACAACTCGAAACGGATGCTACGCGACCGAAGCTAATGGCTTTTTACGAACGTTACGGATTCCAGCCAACGTATCAGCGACAGATTCATGAGTTTGGCCAGACGTTTCTTTGTCAGTACTACGTTATGACGTTTTCCTAATGGCTTTATGTATAAGTTGCTGGTCTTTTTCCTGCTGATTAGCCTGTTAAGTTGTCAGAGCAATTCACAGCCTGAACCTCCTCAGTACAACGTACCAGCCGAGGTTGAGCCGTTCATTCTGGCATTTCGTCAGGAAGCCCAGCAACGTAACAAAACGGTGGCTACTAATAATCTGATCGTTACGTTTGGAACTACTTTAGGAGAAGATGTCTGCGGAGAATGTATTCCGGGGAAAACACCACGTATCGTTCTGAATATCGACGATTTCTGTTGGCAGAAGGCCAGCCAGCAGGAGCGGGAATGTCTGATATTTCACGAATTAGGTCATTGTCTGCTTAACCGTGCGCACAAAACCGATAAATTTCCGAACGGTGCTTTCATAAGTCTGATGAATCCTGACAACGTAACGGTGTATGCTACGTGCCGTTACCCGATTGGGGACGACGAATGCGATAAACGCCCCCGGCGAAGTTACTACATCGATGAGCTGTTCGACTCCTCTACACCGACACCCACCTGGGGAAAGTAAGTCACTACGTTATTGAACCCGAACCAACTGAACACCCAGCACCGGACGACCATCGGCGGTAACGCCCTGTATCACCACACGTAAGGTCCGCACTACGTCCGATAGCGGAAAACGTAGCTGGCTGTGCCCCTGGCTGTCGGTTTGCATCAGTGGTTTCCAATACAATACGTCCCGGTAATCGACGGGGCCAGAGATGGAGTCGGTCGTTACTTCTGTATTGTAGCGTGGGACGTAGAACTCGCGCTGCACCGACGGGTAGCCAATGAACTGAATCGGAGTCATTCCCGCTTTGGGTTTTCCGCTTCCCTGCATGGAACGTGCGCTTTTGGAGTAAAAAGCAATAACGCCATTACCTCCCCGAACCCCATATATACCAGCTGTACCAGCATTTTTCAACACTTCGACACGTTCGATATCGCCCGGATTGAAGCTTAGCAAAGCCGTTCCATCAGGGTCCTGAATGGGCATGCCATCGAGTAAGTAGAGTGGCTGTGTACCACTTTTAAAACTACTCACGCCCCGTATAAGAACCTGATATCCAGGCGGTGCTGACCCGCCTGGTGGCGGACTGGTTCGGGTAACCGTCACGCCCGCCAATCGTCCCTGGATCATTTCGTATAGATTTGGGTAGTTTGGCGATTTGTCATCGAACACAAGAACGGCATCAGCCTCATTGTGCAAACTACGCCGTTTAATATCATCAGGGCGTTCATCATTTTTTCGCGCTCGAACCGTCACTTCTTTCAACACTTTCACCGTTTTATCGCGGTAAAAATCGGTGTTTGCTTCCTGCCGAATTCGGGCAGCTTCCAGTTGAGCCCGCAATGTCGACCAGTTTGGGGCAGTGGTTGTTTTACCAGATTCCCACAGTTTACCTGGTCTTTCCTGAACCAGAAAGGCTTCTTTAGCCGGAATATCTTTCAACTGACGATCAGTGAGTTGCGTCATTAATTGAATAGTATCAGTAATGGCCATACCCGCCAATCGGAATCGCCCTTTTTCATCTGCACCAGCCGATTTTACGAACGATTGCCCAGCAGCTGTCGACGCCACCATGATCTGCGCTCCAGGTATTGGTTGGTTTTTCGCATTCAAAATACGCCCAATCAGCGAAACGCCACCAAGCTGTTCCGTTTCTGGCGTGCCACTCACTCGTCGCCACCCCTGCGTCAGGAGCAGATCGTCCAGCGCCTGTCGGGTTTCGGCAGAGAGATTCACCACGTACTGGTTGGGATTTTCGATACGTCCGCGCAACTCGCCCGTTAGCAACAAATGCGTCTGGAACGTAGCATCGGCACTGTCGTTGGGCACTTGCCCGGCATCGGTAATCGACGCCGATAAAGCGGCCAGCGCCGGTAATCCATTATCGTTCAGATTGACACTTAGGATGGCCTGTTCACGTGGCTGATACCGCGTTTTGTTGAATCCTATCAGCACACGCACCGGCGCAATAAATTCGGGCACAAAAACTAACCGCTCGGCTTGAGGCTTAGCGATGGCATCGTAAAGAGTTATTTGCGTAAGTCCCGGCAACCAGGTCATCATGGGTAGACTTACCTTCGCTACGCCATTTTGCAACAGAATTTTTCGTTGATCGATTACCCGACCGCGCTGCTGAATCAGCATGTACACGGAGTCGCTAACGGCTTTATTCGTACTCATTACGGTCAACGCCAGGCGAGTAGTGTCACTGATTGCATCGGCAGAAAGCAAAATTCCTTCGGTTTCCGGTTTGGGCAGAGGAACACGTTGAGATTGGTTGTTATACGTTACGTCGGCGTAGTACGTATGCTGCGCTTTTGGCTCCATCAACACACTAGTCATTCCCTGTTGATTGGTTTTGAAACGTACCACTTCTGCTCCCAGATCATCGACGATACGTCCTGCAATGGACAAGCCGTGCCCATTGGGTTGTACAATTTTTACACCCAACCGTGCCGGTAATCCCACAAACCAGCGGCCTCCTTCCGGCAAAATCTGAATGTCTAATTGCTGAGTAACGGAGTCGGTACGTAACGATATGTTGTTCTGAAACAGGTTGTAAACAGCTACATATCGTTCGAAAGCAGGGCGTCGCTGGGCATCATCTTCATCGGTATAGGCGCGTAAACGATACGTTCCCGTCGCGAGCGTATCCGACAGGCGAAAATTACCCTCACCCCTTCCATCGACTATACGTACCCACTGATGCTGCACAAGGTTGCCAGCCGATGTAAGCAAATCGACATGAATAGCCGTTTCACCACCGGGCCGCTGGTAACTGGCAGCGTCGAGTAGATACGTACTCATCCAGAGTCGGTCGCCGGTGGCGTAGAAGGGCTTATCAATGTGCACAAATACTAGCGGGGCCAGCACCTTGAATCGCTCGTTGAAAGCGGTAGTGATACGTCCCATGCGGGCGTCGGGTGGTGCGAGTTTTCCCTGAATAGCCAATGGCCCGTTTGTAAGCGTCTCCTTCTCATTACCTTCGGGCTTCCAGTCGGCTGGCAACATAGTCGATAGCCGGTCATTACCCATTGAGCCTTTTACTTCCATACCTTCAGGCATCGTGATAACGCCATCGACAGTCATTTGCAGCTGACCGTTAGGCAGTTTCATTTCAGAATAAGCGTAACGCGCGTCGGGATAAGGCGAGTACGATGAGAAGGCATTCGTATTGAAAATGATCAGTTTCATGGGCGAAACCAGCCGCCGTTCGGTCGATAAACGACCGGGTTGAATCAACGTAGAAACCTTAATCGGAATCAGGCGCTTATAGTCGTTGACCATAGCCGCAAGAGTAATTGACCGACGTTCGAGGGACATCGTTTTGGTGATATCTTCCTGATAGACCAGAAAACCTGCCTGCTCGAACGAATTATCGGTCAAGCTGGCCATTAAATGGCGAATAGATCCTTTGTAAGCAGTGAGCTGATTACGTCGAAATCGGTTGGCTTGCCGTTCGTTCTCAGGTTTCAGTTCCTCAAAACGGGCATTTCCGGCATAAAAAACTCCCTCTCCCGTAGCATCAAAATGCTGTAAATCATAGATCAGACGGTAACCTATCGCCTGATTTTCAATAATCAACGGCTCTGTAGCCGTTGCATACAGATGTTCTCTATCTTCTTTAAAATTGAGGACCTCGCTGTTTACAAGAAGACATTGTCCGCCAAATGGCTCGCCGAAAAGTTGCTTTTTAAACTGACGTAAATGGCGTTCCCAACGCTTCGGATTGCCGCGGACGGTTACAGCATTGAGAGTTTGTTCGCTCGGTTTCAGGCGGAAATTCGCCTTTTGGGGTGTCGCATTGTCGAATCGATATGTATTCTTTGTGGGTTGATATCCAACAAACGAAGCCGCAATTTCGACCGTACCCAGCGGTATACCAGCCAACGTATAAAAGCCGTTTTCGTCGGCGATTGCGCCACGCGTTGTTCCGTTCACATAGACGTTGGCAAACGGCATGGGTTTTCCCGTCGTGGCATCTACTACGTGTCCGGTTAGTGTGGTTGTTTGCCCATAAGCCAGCAGGGTCGATCCTAGCAGCAGAACGACAGTTATCCAACCGATGAAGCACGAGCAACGCATAGCGATTAAGTTACCCTTCCAATAAGAACTCAGTTCCGTAATTATACCTATAGAGGCAACGTAGCACGGCGGCTAAAATCAGTATAAGTATACTGAATTTCAAACGTTTGACCAAAACCTAAGAGATAAAGAAAACAAGATTTCAGCATCAGACAACGTAGCAACCAATGGTACGACGAAACTGCTACGTTACTTCCTCCAGTTTCTCTGCCGAAAACGCTACGGCTCGCTCCGTGAATAGCACTTTGGTAGCGGCCCAGGTTGTTCGAAACAATTCACTACGTCGGTAGGCTTCAAGAGCATCCGCTGATTCCCATAAACTGTACGTCATGCGAACATTGGGTTGGTCGGGGTCGCGGAGAAGTTCGAGGTGGTAATTTCCGGGGAATGCCCGAATCTGTTGTTTCGACGTATCGAAAATAGCCTGAAAATCGGCCAGCTTATCCGGCTGGAACGTCATGCGAACAATACGAACGAGCATAGTTTTAATGAATAATGGTTTTCAATTGCGGTTAAAAACAAGATAGCCTTTGCTTTTCATTTTTCATCGCACCGGCGATCCGGTATTCATTTTTCATTAAACTATGAACTATCGCACATTTGGCCGAACGGGCTGGCAGGTTTCTGAAATTGGTTACGGTATGTGGGGGCTGGCCGGCTGGACAGGCTCCGATAAACAGGAGGTTCTTCGCGCCCTCGAACGCTCCGTAGAATTGGGCTGCAACTTTTTCGACACGGCCTGGGCGTATGGCGATGGTGTCAGCGAAGAAGTGTTGAACCAGCTCCTGAAAAATCATCCTGATAAAAAACTGTACGCAGCTACCAAAATTCCGCCCAAAAACCGCAAATGGCCTTCAAGGCCTGACTATAAGCTGAGCGATGTTTTTCCGGCGGATTATATCGTAGAATACACCGAAAAAAGCCTGAAAAATCTTGGCGTCGAAACAATTGACTTACAGCAGTTTCACGTTTGGGAAGACGGCTGGGCTGAGCAGGATGAATGGAAAGAGGCCATTACCAAACTCACACAACAGGGGAAAGTGCAGGCGTGGGGCGTATCGGTTAATCGCTGGGAGCCAGAGAATTGCCTCAATACGCTACGTACCCGGCTGATCGATGCTGTTCAGGTTATCTACAATATTTTCGATCAAAATCCCGAAGACAACTTATTCCCGCTTTGCCGGGAATTGAACATCGGAGTGATTGCCCGCGTACCGTTCGATGAAGGAACGCTTACGGGTACGTTGACGAAAGAAACGACGTTTCCGGCCAATGACTGGCGTTCTACGTATTTTGTTCCGGAAAATCTCAACGCCAGCGTCGACCATGCTGAAGCGTTAAAGCCACTCATTCCAAACGGGATGACTATGCCCGAAATGGCGCTACGTTTCATTCTGAGCAATCCCGATGTTCACACGACCATTCCGGGTATGCGTCAGATACGGAACGTAGAAGCCAACATTGCCGCCAGCGATGGCAATGCTCTCACTCCTGAATCGCTCCGTGACCTGAAAGGCCACCGTTGGGATAGGACGCCAACGAGCTGGAGCCAATAATGGTTTATGTATGAAGTAGGATATATGATGCATGAGTTGCTGCATCATATATCCTACTTCATACATCCCCTAGTACTCCTGCGAAAGCGGGTGAACCATGAATTCGTCGATCACTACGTGTGCCGGACGGCTGACGATGAACAGCATCGACTCGGCCATGTCCTCGTTTTTGAGCCAGCTTCCCCGACTCTCCTGCCGGTGGCCTTCGGCGTGAAAACTTGAATCGACCAGACCAGAGTAGACGCCCGTCACTTTGATGTTGTAGGGACGAACTTCCTTACGTAGCGCCCCCGTAAAGGCTTCCTGTGCATACTTACTGGCCGTGTATAAAGCCCCGCCCGCAAACGTCCGTTTTGCTACGTCGGAGGCAACCACTACGATATGACCGTTACGTTGCGATTTCAGGAAAGGCAGCGCGGCTTTGGTCAGCAGGAACGTACCTTTTACATTCGTCGCCATCAGATCGTCCCATTCGGTGGCCGAAATCTCGTCGATGTTTTTGAAAACGCCGTACCCGGCATTGTTAATCACTACGTCGATGTGATGAAACTGTTCGAGGGTGGTTTTTACTACGTTAGCCATGTCAGCTTCGTTGCTCACATCGCCCGGAACAGCCACGATTTTGCCCCGAACGTGGCCCTCCGTAGCTTCTTTTTCAAGCGCAGTTAGCTCGTCGGCGTTACGTGCCGTAACCACTACGTTGGCACCATGATGAGCCAGCATCAGGGCCGTTGCGCGGCCAATTCCCCGCGATGCACCCGAAATAATGACGGTTTTATTTTCTACGTTCATACAGAATTCTTAGTTCAGAAAGGCCGCAAAGGTACACGCAAAGTTCGCAAAGAACGTAGCGACTTACGACCTTTACGTTCGCTTCATAACAACAAAACCATGTACGATTCACTCACTGACAAGCTAAATCAACTGGAACAGAAATTCGCAGCTATGGGGCAGGATATGGCTTCGTATCTCGAAGGGCTGCTCCAGGCCGATTACCTGACGTATTGGGATTACATTCACCTCGAAACATTATTATCACTCCAAAATCCTAAAACTGCCTACCCAGACGAACTGATTTTCGTTACGTATCACCAGATTACAGAACTGTATTTCAAGCTAATACTCCACGAAGTCGAACAGATTGCCAACATCGACGTATTGACCGCCGATTTCTTTGTGGCACGTGTAGGTCGCCTGAATCGCTATTTCACGCTGTTGGAAGAATCGTTTGGCGTGATGATTATGGGTATGGAGCGGGAACAGTTTCTGAAATTTCGAATGGCCCTGCTACCATCGAGCGGGTTTCAATCGGTGCAGTTCCGGCAAATCGAAATCGTCTCGACCAACTTTCGAAACTTACTGGTTTCGCCACCTGAAGAACCAGCTTACATTTCTGATCTGTACGAATTTATGTACTGGAAACAGGGCGCTACTGAACTCGCTACTCAACAACGTACCCTCACGCTCCGGCAATTCGATCAGCACAATGCGTCGAAACTTATTCAACTAGCTGAAGCTTACGAAGGCAAAAATCTGTATCAGCGTTATCAATTTTTGAAACAGCAAAATCAGGTTAATGCAGACGTAATAAAGGCACTTCGCGAATACGACTGGCGCGTGAATATTCGTTGGAAGTTGGCTCATTTACGGTCGGCGGTGCAGTATTTACACAAGCAACCTGAGGATATTAAGGCAACAGGCGGCACCAACTGGCAAACGTACCTACCGCCTAAACAGCAGCAAATTCTATTTTTCCCCGAACTCTGGACCGAAGCCGAACGGCAAACGTGGGGGCAGTCAGCCGAATTACCTACCAGTGAAGAGTAATTGATTAACCGCAAAGAGCACCAAGGATTTCGCAAAGGATCGCAAAAAACACTGACTATACTTTGCGATCCTCTGCGAAATCCTTGGCGCTCTTTGCGGTTAACCTAATTTCTGTTTCCTGAAATACCGAATCGTTTCGCCGAAGTTCATACCCATTGCCAGCCCACGTATTGCCTCTACGAGCCGTTTTTCTTTGGTCTCCGGACTTTTAGCATCCTCAATCCATTTGCTGAAATACTGCTGATGGCTTTTCGCCAACGTATCGAAATGTCGTTTCGCGCCGGGGTCATCGTCCAGACAGGCGAGCAGGTCAGCCGAAAGGGCAAGTGGCTCATCGTCAACTTCCAACGTAACACGGACGGTCGTTCCTTCGTCGTGCTTTCCCATACCCCGACGCATGGCTGCGTTGATGGGCATCATAAAGCCGCCTTCCAGGCCGTCGGTGATACGTTCCACAGAACGACCGAGGGGTAACAGTGCAATTTGGTGAATGGGAAAATCGTCGAGCGTTCCCTTTACCCGGAACGTTTTTTTCTGGCCGGGTTTCAGTTCATCCGTTACGTTAATCGGAATTTCAATATACATCCAGCGCGTCTTATCGCCTTTTTCGCCGAACTTGAGAAGGGTCGTAGTAAACGAGGGCATGATTGACTTGTACAGAGTTACAAATTAACTCCATTCAGGCAACTTTTGCTCGTTCCGGTTTTTGGATAGTGTCGCAGTTTTATGCGGCCAACGCTACGTATACCCGCGCTAACGGGGCTCGATTTAACCTGAGTTTTACGTACTCGTACTAATTATTGAGCATTTTTTATTACCCCACAAACAAAATCTCATCGGCCAGCGCTTTTTCGTACTTCTCTTTATCGAAACGGTACAAATAAGGCGCTTTGTGGGCTCCTCCGGTTTTTCGTTCCTCCAAGCGCTCCAGAATGTCGTAGCCGAGCATCCGCTTCTGAAAATTTCGCCGGTCAAGCGATTGGCCCAGAATGGTTTCGTAAAGTTGTTGTAAATCAGGCATCGTGAACTTCTCCGGCAACAAATTATAGCCAATCGGCTGATACGTCAATTGCCGACGTAGCGTTTTCAGTGCCAACGTAATCATGTCGTTATGATCGAACAGGAGCGGTGGCACCTGATTGATGTCCCACCAGCGGCATTCGTCCGTGAAGAAATCGGGCGTCGGTACTACGTTGGCAAATTCGACCAGCGCGTAATACCCAACCGATACGTCGCGATTGGAAAATTCCTGCAAATCTTCCTCAGCCAATCCTAGTCTTAACATCGTCTGTTCCTGACTAAAATGAACGTAGCGCCTTGTGTCGCCAAAGGTGTGAAACTGTTGTAAGAAAATTTCGGTCAGGCCAGTACGTCCGTGTAAGCTCCGGTAAGCCGCATCGTCCAGACTCTCTTCATGGCGGATACGTCCTCCCGGCAAACACCAGTCTTCGGTGTTCTTCCAACGTAGCAGCAGAACTTTTAGCTGCCCATCGTGAAAACCGAAAATGACAAGGTCTACCGATACGGACGGCAAAAAATCCGTTTTAAACTCCTGAATTAACCGCTGTACTTGTTTTTTGTATTCCATGAAGAAATTTTAATAACAAATATAGTGTGTACAGAATACACATTGGTTAAGAAATACGTATCATTGTGTAAAATTTACACATCTCCTATGATACGTTATTTATCTTTATTACAACCATATCGAATGGCAGCTATGCTTAGTGTAGGTGCCATCGGTCTTTGGGCGTACTCGACAAGGCCATTGACGGCCCCCGGCGATAAACCCGATGAAAATCGTTTCACAAAAATAGTACTAGCCGAGAAACTGAATGAACCTCTAGAAATGACCATTCTGCCCGATGAGCGGATTATTTTTATCGAACGGCATGGAAACGTTCAGCTTTATTCACCAACGACGAAGCAGGTAAAAACTATTGCGACGATTCCGGTCAGTACGAAGTATAAAGATAAGGAAGGGACTGAAACTGAGGCCGAAGATGGCTTACTAGGGGTAAACATCGACCCAAACTTTGCCAAAAACCATTGGATTTACTTTTACTATTCGCCCGCTGGTACCGAACCCAAGAACATCCTGACCCGCTATGAGATGAAAGGCGACGAACTAGTCCTTTCCTCGAAAAAGGTGCTACTGGAAGTGGCAGTTCAGCGAGAACAGTGCTGTCACACCGGCGGCTCAATCGATTGGGACCGCGACGGCAATCTGTACCTTTCGACCGGCGATAACACCAGCCCACGTGCTACGTTATACGCCCCCATCGACGAGCGGCCCGGTCGTGGTCCCTGGGATGCGCAGAAATCGTCGGGGAATACAAACGATCTTCGTGGAAAAATACTACGTATTCACCCCGAAGCTGACGGTACGTATACAATTCCAGAAGGAAACCTATTTCCAAAAGGCACCGCCAAAACGCGCCCGGAAATTTATACGATGGGTCACCGAAACCCGTATCGTATTGCAGTCGATAAACACACGGGTTACTTATATTGGGGCGATGTAGGTCCCGATGCGGGTGCTGATTCGGCGGGTGTCGGGCCACAGGCTGAGGACGAATATAATCAGGCGCGAAAGGCTGGGAATTTCGGCTGGCCTTATTTCGTAGGCGACAATAAAGCCTACAACGACGTAGATTTTACCACCAATAAATCCGGCGATAAGTTCGACCCGGCCCATCCACTCAATGACTCCCCGAACAATACGGGCCTGCGCGACCTCCCTCCTGCTCAGCCAGCTATGATTTTTTACCCGGCTGCCGACAGCAAGAAATTTCCCTTTATGGGTACGGGCGGACGTAGTGCGATGGCTGGTCCAACGTATTATCAGGATGATTTTAAAGGTGCCAAGCGTGCATTCCCGGAATATTACAACGGCAAAACGTTCCTCTTCGAGTGGATGCGCGACATGATCCTGTCGGTTAGCTACGATAGCGAAGGCAAAATGAATAACGTAGAGCGGTTTCTGCCCAACATGGCATTCAGCCATCCCATCGACATGGCGTTCGGCCCAAACGGCGACCTCTACGTACTGGAATACGGCACCGGCTGGTTCCTGAAAAACGACGACTCCCGGCTGGTCAAAATTGAATTCAACGCCGGAAATCGAAAACCGAACGTAGTGGCTTCGGCCAGTCAGAAAGTGGGCGCAGTTCCGTTGAAAGTTACCTTATCATCGGAAGGGACGAAAGATTTCGATGGCGACGCGATGACGTATCAATGGCGAGTCGTGTCGAAAGCTGGTGGTCAGCCAACGCTTTTGAACGGGCCTAATCCAACCTTTACATTCCAGAAACCCGGTCAGTACAAAGCGATTCTGACCGTAACGGATGCGCACGGCCTCAAAGATTCACGCGAAATCGACGTATTGACAGGCAATCAGCCCCCGGCTGTCGAGTTAGCGATTACGAAGGGTAATAAGAGCTTTTACTTTCCTGGGGAGCCAATTGCGTATCAGGTGAACGTAGCAGATAAAGAGGACGGCAGTCTGGCAAGTGGAAAAATCCTTCCGAAACAGGTAATGGTTCGGGCAACGTACCAGAATGAAGTCGGTTCGCAGGGAGCCAGTGAGGCAGGACACAAATTTTCAGAATCGACGTATCTCGGTACGGGTAAAGTACTGATGGAAAAAAGCGATTGCAAAGCCTGCCATTTCACCGACAAAAAATCCGTTGGTCCATCGTTTATCGACGTAGCGAAACGCTATAAAAGCGACGCCAATGCCGTAGCAAGTCTGTCGAATAAAATCATCAAAGGTGGTGGGGGCGTCTGGGGCGATGCCATCATGACAGCCCACCCGCAGTTGGCCTCAGCCGATGCTGGTGAGATTGTAAAATACATCCTGACTCTATCAGACAAGAAAGTCGCTACACCAACGCTTCCCACAAAAGGAACGTATACCCCTGGCAAGGAAGAAAAAGGAAATCTCGTTTTGCAGGCATCGTACAAAGACAAAGGTGCTAATGGAATTGCGGCCCAAACCACGGAAGAGGCTCTGACGCTACGTAATCCGGTTGTGGCGTTGGGTTCAAGCAACAGTCAATCGAAGGGTGTTACGTTATTCAAAATGGCGACCCAGCCTTTCCCGATTGTTATTGTGATGGCGTCGGGTACCAACGTAGCGTTCAACAAAATTGATATGACAGGTATTCGGTCGATGGAATTTGCGGTGGCGGTTCCCAAAGCGCAACTCATCTGCGTTGGCGGACGTATCGAAGTTCACCTTGATTCTCCCGAAGGGCAATTACTTGGTCAAACAGAGGAGCTTACTCCTAATCCAAGCAATGATCCCGCCGACATATTTAAGCTCAGCAAGGCTAAGGTGAACGTAACGCCAGCTAGCGGTCAACACGATCTATATTTTGTGTTTAAGAATGAAAAAGCGGGCAAGTCTCCGTTGTTCGTCCCAGCTACTGTTGAATTTTCTAACTGATTTCACCCCTCTCCTCTCCTGAATTCAGGAGGGGGCTTTTTTATCAAAATCATGACCCAATCACGTCGCCAATTCCTGAATCAACTCGGCCTGACAGCCGCCGGTATGAGTCTGTCGTCTGTGCTTCCTATGCCTTCCTTCGCCGATACGTCTGCCAAAAAATTCAACTTTGAGATTTCGCTGGCGGAGTTTTCGTATTTCCCGGACATCATGTCGGGTAAGATGACAAATCTGGATTTTCCGGCAAAAGCAAAAAAGGATTTCGGCATCAATGTACTGGAATACGTATCGATGTTTTTCAATAACAAGCATACCGATCAAGCGTATCTAAAAGACCTTAAACAACGCTGCGATGATTTGGGGATGAAAAACAATCTCATCATGGTCGATGGAGCCAACATTGCCGATTTAGATGCTGCTAAACGCGAAAAAGCTGTAGAATCGCACTACGCCTGGGTTGATGCCGCTAAATTCCTGGGATGTAGTTCCATCCGGGTCAATCTGGGTGACAGTTCCAAAGCCCTGACCGGAACACCAGACGACCCGGCTGAAGAAGCCGCTAAAGCAGCAGCTGATGGTTATCACAAATTGCTCGAATTTGCCGCCAAGTCAAAAATGAACGTAATCGTCGAAAATCATTTCGGTAACTCCACCGATATCGACTGGCTGGTGGGCGTTCTGAAACAGGTCAACATGCCTAACGCTGGTCTGCTACCCGATTTTGGAAATTTCTGCCAGCAACGTAGCAAACCCGAAACCAATGACATAAAGGGTATCATGGGCACCAAATGCCTGAAGGAATTTGACAAATATGAAGGTGTGAAGAAAATGATGCCCTACGCCAAAGGTATCAGCGCCAAAACGCACAAGTTCGACGCTCAGGGCAACGAACCTGATATCGATTTCCGACGCATGTTCAAGATTATTAAAGACGCTGGCTTCAGTGGTTACGTCGGTATTGAATACGAAGGTGGCGTAATGAATATGTACAACCCAACTGGCGGTTACCTATCCGCTACCGATGGCATTCGTGCTACTAAGGTTTTGCTGGAGCGTGTTCGAACTGAATTAGCTTAATTTTTTGTAACACGGAGATTCACAGAGGAAATAGTTAAACCTCTGTGAATCTCCGTGTCTCCTCTTTGCATCTCTGTGCCTAAACCTACAAAATCATGACACGTAAACTACTGAAAATATTCCTGGGCATCGTAGGTGTTCTGGTATTCCTAATCGGTGGATTTGTCGTTTTTGGCATGTATGTTACCCGGACGCTCCCCTGGCAGAAACCTGTATTTGATACGGCTCGCCCCGCCGATCCGGGCGCGGTGGGCGACAAAGGCATATTAATTTTCTCCAAGACAAACGGTTTTCGGCACGAATCCATCGAACCGGGTATTGAAGCGCTGAAAAAAGCTGGTAAGGGTTGGGATGTACGTAGTATCGAAAATGGCGCGTTTTTCAACGACGATTATTTGAGTCGATTCAAAGTCGTGGTCTTTCTATCAACTACAGGCGATATTCTGACTTCGGAGCAGGAAAAAGCCTTTGAGAGATTTATTGAAAACGGCGGTGGCTACGTCGGTATTCACGCGGCTTCCGACACGGAATACGCCTGGGACTGGTATGATCACATGCTCGGCACGCACTTCCGCGACCACCCGCTTTACCCGGAACATACGCCCGAAGCCGAAATCATCACTGACGACCGGACGCACCCGACAACCAAACATTTGCCCTCAACATGGCGTAGAAAAGATGAGTGGTATAATTTCAAACAGAGCGTTCGCGGCAAAGACAGCATTAAAGTTTTACTGACACTGAACGAAGCTACGTATAAAGCTACGTGGCCCAAAGCCATGGGTGGTGATCATCCGATTTCGTGGATCAATACCGTTGGGCAAGGACGTATCTTCTATACGGGCATGGGCCATACCGACGAAACCTTCACTGATAAAAATGCCTTCCCGCACATTGTAGCGGGTATTGAGTGGGCTGGCCATTTCTAAGTGAATGTATTAAAAATGAAAAAAGCGGCTCGATGGCCGCTTTTTTCGCTTTGTCATGCTGAGGAACAAAGCATCTTAATTATCCTTATCCGCGAATTTAGATGCTTAAAGATCCTTCGTTACTCAGGATGAAAAAATAGTCATAGACAAAAATTTATTTTCCGTCGAAGCTCTGAATCATGTTCCGATACATCGTTGATGTTTTCCACTGACCACCGGCAATGATACGACGGATGGTGTAGAGTGGCATTTGATCGTCTGGTTTATCGGCTAGCGTAAAGGCGGCTGCGTAACCCCGTTTCTGCAATTCAGGTAGTGCCTGTTTGTTCCATAAGCCAAACGGATATGCAAAGTATTTTACTGGTTTACCCGTGATGGCTTCAAGTTTAGCTTTTGGCTCTTCAATCTGGATTTTCCAGTCGTCACCCTGATATTTCTTTACGTTGTGGTGATCCCAGGTATGTGCACCGATGGTATGTCCACGATCCGACAGGTCCTTGATCTGCATTTTGTCCATATATGGCTGTTTCCCACGACGACCAATCGCAACGGTCATAATGAAAAATGCGCCTTTGAAACCGTGTTTCTCCAGAATCGGAGCGGCTGTTTCGTACTGGTCCAAATCGCCATCATCGAAGGTAATCATGACGGGTTTAGATGGCAGTTTGGCACCTGTAGCCAGATACGCATACACCTGATCGGGCAGAACGGTATGATAGCCGCTATCGGCCAGCATCTGCATTTGTTCTTTAAATGATGCTACCGGAATGATGTAATCTTTCGCGGTTTTCGAATCACTGGCCCGCCAGTCGCGAACCTGGTGGTAACACAAAACAGGTACCTGTGGCCGCGCCAGAATCGTTGCCGCATTAGCGATTTTATCCGCTGGAATGGTCGATGGATCAGGGGCTGACGTAGCAGCTTCGGCCCCTTTAGGTTTGTCGGCAGAAGCCGACGTAGCCGTTTTTTCGGTGGTAGCTTCGTTGGCGGTCGACCCTTTTGACTGACAACTCGTAAGACTGTTGGAAACTACAATAGAGAGGATAAGCGCTGTAGAGAGCGATAAAACTTTTCGCGTAAACATAGTTTATGAATATTCTTTCAAACTTAAGTAAAACCAGAATGATGTTAGTATGATACGTTGAAAAATATTAGTCAAATTTTAGGCCAAACCGTTTGACATTGACATGTAGTATATTCTGATGCTTTTTGTCATGCTGACGCAGGAAGCATCTTAAAGCATCCAAACGGGTCAGTAAAGATGCTTTAAGATGCTTCCTGCGTCAGCATGACAACCTAAAACGAATCGGGCTTCCTAAAATTTCCTCGAAGAAATCTTAAGAAGCCCGATTTACTGTTTAATACGTTCCCGCGATTACATAGCTTGTTTTGTAAATTCACCGGTTGCTCTCAGTTCAACCTCTTCGCTCACAGGCATAGCACCAGAACCACCAACGCCAAAATCCGTACGTTTGATTGTTCCAACTAATTTAAAGCCTACTTTTTCTGGTCCAGGTTTTCCATCACGACCCTGCATTTGTTTGGGTCCTACCATCGTTCCATCCAACGTAACAGGCTTGGTCACGCCATGTATAGTCAGGTCGCCGGTTAACTTGAATTTGTTGTCAGCCACTTTCTGGAATGACTTGCTTTTGAAGGTCAGCGTTGGGAATTTGGCAGCATCGAACCATTTCTCACTCTTCATATCGCCGTCACGACGTTCGTTGCCAGTGTCGATACTGTTCACGTCTGCGCTGTATTCAAACACAGCATCCGAGAAATCAGGTTTTGACGACGTTATTTTGGCTTCGAATGTTTTAAATTGACCGTCTACCTCCGCCAGCATCATGTGCGTCACCGTAAATCCTACTTTAGCGTGGGATTTGTCCAGGGCCCAGGTCTGAGCGTAAGAAGTTGAAAAAGCCAGCAGCATCGATGCCGCAAGTAGCAAAGGTTTGAATTGGTTCTTCATTGGTAAATAAGTGGTTGGTTTATTGTTGGTTTTAATCTAAAGTCAATTTACATTAAAATTTACCGAGGGCGGCCACCGCCAGTCGGAGCCGATTGCTGTTGCTGCTGGGGCTGACCACCATCATTACCACCTTCGCCTGCTTTTACGTCATCATTATTTACCGAGCGAGCTTTCCGGCGAGGTGCGTCAAAACTCATTTTACCGATACGGTACGTAAAGGTCAGTTTTACGTTTTGATTGTATAACCGGTTCACACTCACTTGCGATAGAATCGGAGAATCCAGTTGGGTACGCATCACAACGCCATTGCCAATGAAGTTTTCTGCCGCCAAACCAACGCTACCTCGTTTGTTGGCCAGATCTTTCCGGATACCGAGCGAGTACATGTAGAACCCGCCCTGCGTTCCCTGCAATTGTGGCATCGGTCCACGGAAGAAGCTGAAAACCTGTGCGCTCCAACCTTTGTCGAGTTGTAATTGGCTCATAAGACGTCCGCCAATGCTGATACCGGTATTACTGATTGTCATCGACTTACCATCCAATCCGGGCGTGGCACCCTGCATATACACGTAGTACCCATCAAATCCACCGTTCAAACTCCATTTTGAGGTTAAGTTGGTGTTGAAGAACACGTTAGCACCCATGGTACGTTGCACCCCGATGTTCTGGAACGTAGTCAGGATTGCCCCTGCCGGAAAATCATACAGCGACGTATCAACCGGAATTCGAACCTGCGTAATGGCGTTGTTGGTCAGTCGGCCAAATACCGATACGTTTAGATACGTTTTTTTGATGGTTGAACTCAGGCTCAGTTCTGCGTTGTCGGTCAGTTCGGGGCTGAGGTTCGGATTACCCTGCATAATCATCTGCGGGTTAGCAGCGTTTACGTTCGGATTAAGTTGCTGTAAACCAGGTCGCTGAATACGGCGGTTGTAGGCAGCTTTTAACGTAGTACCGGCTTTCAAGCTTTTCGATACGTTGATACTCGGCACCAGGTTACCATAGCTCGGAATATTCAGCGGTTTGTTTTTCACAACCTCCGTCGATTGGTTGGCCGTAATGCTCGTGTGTTCGTACCGCGTCCCGATTTTGAACGTGTATTTGCTCGGCGTTACGTAGGTATACGAAATATAGCCAGCGCCGATATTCTGATTGTACGATAAAGCGCCAGTTGGGTTGTTAGGATCGATTGACAACTCACCAGATCCACCACCAATCAGGTATCGATAATCGCTGTCAACTTTACGCATGATGGCTTTACCACCGAATTCAAGCAATTGATTTTTCTTGATGGGCGTCTGATAATCAGACTGAATTGTCATTTCCTGGTTGACGTTGTTATTCAGGTTCTGCTGGCGCGCGCTTAGAGCCCCCGTACTGGTGAGAACGTCGGCAAAGAAATTATTGGTCAGGTTGGTGCGGCTGTATTGGGTCGAAATACTCCACTCCTGCTGCGGTTTGAAGGTGCGGATATAATCGAGGTTCATGTCCACCGAATTCGACAAATCTTTCCGGTCTACGTCACGATTCATCTGACTAATCAGTGATTGGCCCGAATACGTACTGGTCAACTGGTTTTGCTCCTGGATAAAATTCCGCGTACCAAACCGCACGTTGGCCGACAGCGACTGATTTTTCGCCAGATCGTAATCGAAGCCTAAGTTATATTGGCCAAATATGGGCTTATCGAAGGCTGAATTATCCTGGAGGGTACGTAGGGGTTGCGTACCAGAACGTGTCGTCTGATCGAGCGTCGACGAAGCCCGGTTGTACATCATCCGGCCAAAACCACCCAACGTAATACCTAACTTACCCTGCCGATACGACCCATTGAGGCCGAGGTTTGATGCCCGCAGACCAACGCCAGCATCTACGTTCAGCGTTAGACCGTGCAGCGTATTCTTTTTAGTAATAATGTTGATGATACCAGCGGCTCCCTCAGCATCGTATTTTGCTGACGGACTGGTAATTACTTCCACCGTTTTAATCATATCGGCGGGAAGCTGTTTCAACGCATCGGCTACGCTTGCCGCTACGATGGTCGACGGTTTGTTGTTGATCAACACCCGAATATTCTGGCTACCACGTAGTGATACGTTCCCGTCGAGGTCGACTGACAGCATCGGTACGCGCTTCAGAATGTCACTGGCGTCACCGCCTTTGACTGCAATATCTTTATCGGCATTGAAAACCAGCCGGTCAACTTTCTCTTCAATGAGCGCGGCCTGACCCGTTACCACAACTTCACCCAGTGTGCGAACGTCGGGAGCCAGTTTAACCGAACCCATTTTCAAGTCGGTTCCTTTGACAATGGTGAAAGGTTTGGAATCCGAATTTTTATACCCAATGAACGAGTACTGAAGCCGGAAATCGCCCGGAGCCAGTTTGCTTAACGTAAAATTCCCCTTCGCATCGGACGTAGTACCGTCGACTGGTTTATTCGTTTTCGTACTGATAAGCGCTACAGTGGCAAATTCGACAGGCTTACCGGACAATGAATCGACCAAAAGCCCCGATATTTTACCATTGCCTTTTGGTGCATCGTCAGCCACACCCGTAAATTCCTCTTTCTGACGGCGTCCGTCCTGCTGCCGACCAAACCCACCCGGACCGCCGGGGCCACCACCCGGAGGGCCAAATTGAGCGTAAGTTGCCTGGATTTTTGTGAAACCACTCCAGAGTCCGATTGTTAATAAGAGAAGTAATTGTTGCTTACGCATTATTATTTCGATTCAAAAATTCGGAAGCAAAACAACATACGGGGTTTTAATCCATAAAATGGAATAGACTGAGTCGCCAAAAAAATCGGCAGAAAGTCGATTTTAGCCGATGAATGGTTTTATACACAGGCAATTAATGTAGTAACGCCGTTTATCGGCAGAAAGGCCCAAACTATCGGGAAAATCAGGGGAACAGCCGATTGAACAGACAAAAGCCGTCAATTCGCCGTAAACTTGTAGCTTTCAATTGATTATGGCCAGTACATTATTTCCCCGCCGATACGTTCCGCTGCTGAGCCATGTACTGGGCTGGTTCCTGCTGGGCTATTTCCTTTTCTTTCAAATCATTACCTCTGACTTTCGTATCCCGGATGTATTCTGGGTTCGGCAGATTATTTTCTTCAGTCTGATGGTTGGTGCATTTTATCTGAACACGCAAATCCTGGTGCCCAGATTGTTGCTTCCCGGCCAGACAACCCGGTACACGCTGACCGTTTTGGGTATGGTTGCTCTGTTAATGGCTATTTTAGCCGGTATAGAGTACGGCTTCGATTTGCCCAAAGTGATGCACCGGACATTCCATCCAAATGGCGACGGACGACCAAAACTGTATGGCTGGATTCAACCAACTTTGTTCGCGATTATACTGGTCCTGTGCATCAGTACGAGTATTGCGATGCTCCAGAAATGGCAAACCGACGCCAATATTCGAACCGCACTTGAACAGGCGAAAACTACCTCGGAACTCTCGTTTCTGAAAGCGCAGATTAATCCACATTTCTTTTTCAATACGTTAAATAACATCTACGCCCTCACGCTGATCGACGTAGAAACAGCCCGCGAAGCCCTCCACCGACTCTCGCGTATGATGCGCTACGTCCTCTACGAAACCCAGTCGGGTACTACGTTATTAAGTAAAGAGATTGCTTTTCTAAGCGACTATATCCAACTGATGCAACTTCGGCTGACGGACAAAGTAACTGTTACGTTCGATACGCCCTCGCCCCTACGCGACGAGCCTATTGCACCAATGCTCTTTCTGCCATTCGTTGAAAATGCCTTCAAACACGGCGTCAGCGCCCTCGAACCAAGCTGGATTCACATTGATATTCAGCAACGGGAGCGACAATTATTGATGGAAGTCCGTAATACGTTGTTTCCGCAAAAATCGACCTCGCTCGAAGTGGGGAATGGCATTGGTCTGGTGAATACCCGGCGTCGGCTCGATCTACTATATCCGGATCAATACGCACTAAATATTGATGACCAGCCGGGCGACGGCGAATACCGTGTACACCTAACGCTGAACCTCCAATGACGCTATCCTGCATTGCGGTCGATGATGAGCCGCTGGCGCTGGGGCTGGTTTGCGCCTTTACCGAAAAAACGCCATTTCTGAAACTGACAGGCCGTTTCAGCAGTGCCGTAGAAGCATTACAACATGTATTGCAAAATCCGGTCGATGTAATTTTCCTCGATATCCAGATGCCCGATCTCACCGGCCTTGAACTGGCTCGTGTACTGGAACGTAGCAATCGAGGGCCACAAACCACACGTATCATTTTTACAACCGCCTTCGATCAGTTTGCCCTCGACGGCTACCGGGTCGATGCGCTGGATTATCTGCTAAAACCATTCAATTACGAAGAATTTCTGCGCGCTGCCAGCAAAGCACGTAGCTATTTCGAGTTGGTACAACGTACCGAAACAATACCCGTTGCCCAACCTTCTACCCCTCCGGTTACGGTTCCTGTTGAGGCTACCGACGATTATTTGTTCCTAAAAGTTGAATATCAGTTGGTGCGGGTAGCTTACAGCGACATTCTGTATATCGAAGGATTGAAGGATTACGTAAAAGTTTATCGACAAAGCGAACCCGGAAAGCCTTTATTGTCGTTAACCAGCCTGAAAACGCTGGAAGAGAAATTACCAGCCCGTCAATTTATGCGTGTCCACCGGTCATTCATCGTCGCCCTCGATCGCATCAACGCCGTCACCCGCAACAGCGTACAAATTGGTCCGACTACCATTCCCGTCAGTGACCAGTACAAAGAGGTTTTCGGTGAGTTTATCAGCCGATGGCTTTAAGGAACGTAGCGTTTAGCGATTGAATGACTGCTGAACTTTCTTGACAAAATCGGCAGATACGCCCGCAACATCGGCAATTTGCTCAGTTGTCAGGTTTAATTTTTCGAGCAGATTCTTCACGAATTTTTCCTCTGCTTTTTGGTGTCCTCTGATGTAGAGATAATCGTTCTCTGCATCAATGTATTTGTCCATGTTCCGAATCATATCGTCAAATTTTATACGGTCAGCCGTTGCTGGGCAATTTTAGCTTTACTGACACAAAATTGCCCAGGTGCCGTTCTATAGACGTATTACCCGGCTCAACGTCTCAACATGGAATTAAATAAGTCAAAAAGCCGTTTAAGACTATAGCACAACTATGGTATTGAATAACTCACTCCGTTTTCTTACGATTGGTTTACTAGCGGCCTGGTTTAGCGGTTGTACGGGCGTGGGCCCCGGTTCGAATCTGTTTCGCCCCTCATCGCCCCACGAACAATACGGGCAATCGCTGAAGGAAGCCAAACTCGATCGCACAGCTTTAGGAACCGACTGGATTTCAGCAGGTGAACGCGCCCTTCGAGACTCGCTTAAGATTACAATTCCCTACCGCGAAAGTGGCTATTTTTCGTCTAGTAAAGCATTTGCTGTGGGTTACCGGCTCGATGCGCAAAAAGGCGACCGTTTTCTGGTGAAAGTGGAAACGCAGGGCCAAAAAACCGCCCAGATTTTTATCGATGTATTTTCTATCGATACTAAAAATCGGCTGGACTTGATTACGGCTTCCAAAGCCGATACGAACGTACTGATTTGGGAACCTCGCCAAACGCAAACGCACCTGATCCGTATTCAGCCCGAATTGCTACGTAACGCCCAATACACCATTACCATCACCCGCGAACCGTCGCTGGCTTTTCCGGTAAAAGGGCGCGACAGCCGCCAGATTAGCAGTTTCTTTGGTGCCTCCCGTGATGGTGGTCGTCGGCGGCACGAAGGGGTCGATATTTTTGCCCCCAAAGGAACACCTGCTGTGGCATCGGTAAATGGTATTGTCACAGGCGTTGGCACGAATAGTCTGGGCGGCAACGTAGCATTCCTTTCGGACGACGAACGTAACATCCGGCTCTATTACGCCCACCTCGACCGCTGGAACGTAACGAACGGGCAACGCGTATCGGTTGGCGATACCATCGGCTTTGTGGGCAATACCGGTAATGCACGTACCACCGGCCCACATCTGCATTTTGGTATTTATGGATTCAATGACGGCGCTACTGACCCTTTACCGTATATCCGGCTCGGTCGTGGTCCGGCCAAACAGGTGATGTTATCGCCATCGCGTTTGGGCGATTCGGTACGTATATCGGCGGTTCGTTCGCCGGTTCGCTTGGCTCCTCACGGTGATGCACTCATACTACGTGACTTACCCAAATCTTCACCCATGACCATCGTGGGCGGTACGGAGGCCTGGCTTCGGGTTGAACTTCCTGATGGGCTGACTGGATACGTAGCAGGTAGTACTACCGAAGTTACTAATCGCCCGTTACGTCGGCTTACGTTAGCTGCATCAGGCAACTTGTTGGATGCGGCCGATACGCAGGCATCGGTCATGAATACGCTGCCTGCGGGGGCCGCCATCGATGTACTGGCGCAAACCAATACGTATCAACTGGTACGTAATACGAATGGGCAAACGGGCTGGCTCTACTTGCCGCTGGCAACCAATAAACCTACGAAAACGACCGTTCGTTAAAATGTGCTAAAAATACTGTTTAGAAATAATCTTAATTAACGAAAGCGCTCTATCTTTGTACGTTCATTTTCGCAGTCATGACCAGTAACATACCCGTAACGTATCAGGAAGTCTTCAAAACAGATAAAGGTGTTGTTTATCAGTGTGATGCAACTCATCGGTTGATTCTCGAATTCTGGGATACACACACGCAGTTTTCAGCGAGGGATTTTACTCACTTTCGTCGGATGGTCGAAACGGTCGATATTCGTCAGATGGCACTTAGCACAGCGGCTGAACACGACGTTGAAATTCTGGCGCTTCCCCGCTCTGAACGGTGCTATGTATTGACACTCTGCGAAATCGTTCATTTACGCGAACTCCTCAGCGGTGCCCGGCTCATGCTCGAACTGAATTCGATGCTTCGGGAATGTGGCTGTACGGTGGCCGAATAGGCATAAATAGACTTCTTCTAAATTTTCTGAGAATCAACCGGCTGTGTAACAACGACCGGTTTTTTTGTGTTGTTTTGTCATACGAATAGCTCACCGGAAACGGACATTCATCATGAAAGATTTAGCAAGACTACGTACCGCGATAAAAGAAAGTGTTGAGCTGGCTCTCAACCAACAGATACAAATGGAACTGACGGCCTCATCGAAGTACCTGGCGATGGCTGGCTGGTGTGACCGGATGGGTTACGACTATAGCGCTGGTTTCTTCTACAAGCAATCGGAAGAAGAACGGAAGCATGGTATGAAGCTTTTCCACTACCTCTGCGACCAGGGCGCAACGGCCTATTCACCCGAAATTCCCGCTGTTAATCAGGAGTATGATTCACTACGTTCGGTGTTCGAAGCCGTTCTGGAACAGGAAATTGCCGTAACGGATTCTATTAACCGGATTATCGCTATCTGCCGTCGCGAAAACGATTTTGCCACCGAAGAACTGCTGAAGTGGTACGTTAAAGAACAAATGGAAGAAGAATACATCGCGCGTCGCTGCCTCGATCTGATCGACCAGATTCCAGCTGACCAGGTGTACTACCTTGATAAAAAATTGTCCAGCGTTACGTACGAGGACAACGTTTTCGAATAACCAACCTATGATAAAGCGCAAAAAGGCATCCGAACTGGATGCCTTTTTTTGTTCGGGGAATCGGAATAGTTATTTCAGATTCTGACTTCCATCTGGCTGATACAGATACCGAAACGTATAATAACGGGCGGCACTGGTAGCATCAGGATTAGCCGGAGCGCCCTGGTAGTAGCTCAGAATTTCCATTTTTGCATACTTGCCATCGCCGGTACGTATCACGAACACTTTTCCGGGAATGGGCGAAATAATGTTAGTCGCCTGATTGTAGTTATACCAACCCTGTCCCGCTGCCGCCGTAATAGCTAGCGATGTAGCACTCTGATCCTGCGCGAATGAAGCAGAAGTAGGTACCGCCGTCAGTGCATCGAACGTACCAGTATGGGTGTAGGCTCCCCCCTGCCCGCTACGTAGCGGGCCACCGTTGATAATGATGGTCGTTGATCGGAAACCAATGTCCCATTTATTAGTCGCCGAATCGGTGTTGGCAACCTGCTTGCCATCTTTGAAACTGAACAGGGTAAATTTACCCGTCGCTGCAATCGGCTGTTGCCCACTGACAGATGAAACACTGGTCGGGTTAGCGGCCAAACTGTTTACCGTGACAGCCGTGGGCGGTGCAACTACTACAGGATTATCTTCTTTTTTACAGGCAAAAAATGCGGTGCTGATACAAACGGTCAGCAGAATTTGATTGACACGCATAATCGTATTAGTCAGTAATTGTGATTGTTAGGTAATTGTATTCTTAATTCAGTACGTTGCATTCCAGGCCTGCTTTTGTCAGTAATCGGATGACGTCGGCTTCGGTTAATGACTCAGCTTCGATACGTAGTACACAGTCTTCAAGGTCAATACTCCAGCGGCAGATTCCTCGAAGCTTGCATAAACGACAAGCTGCACGATGGACCCGCTCGTCGGTGTTTATATTGGTTCGAAAGACAAGCACAGCCATACTTCATTCGTCTTAATTCTGAGCTTTCCGCAGCATCTCAATCCAGTGAAGTCGCGACACTGCTTTACTGAGCAATTTTCGCAATTCAATTAATTCATGAGGCCGAAAACTGAAGCTTAACGAACTTAACGGTGTACTCAGATGAATACGTTCTTCGTAAGGGTAAGCATCAAAATAAGCGACCGTGTCGATACTCCGAACATTCCATTCCAACGCCAGAAAATCCTCATAGCAAAGCCATTGCGAAATGTTATTAAACTGTAGCGAAATGTTGTGACTGTCAGACTCGTCAGAGCTGTTAGACGTAGCATCTCCATAGAGTACAATACGTCCGCTGACAGAATCGGCTAACAAATGACATTGGCATTTCATACAGTTTCTGGTTTTTGCCACTACGTCCCTTAATCAACCACAAATGTTACGTCGCAGCGATGCCGGATAGTGTCGTATGGCTTATTATTGAACGTACCAGGTGTTTTATCAATCCATTCCAGTTCGACAACGTAGAGCCCCTTTTTATTAGGAACGAAACTGGCGCGGCCCTGCTCATTGGTATCGCAAACCCTCTCCCATCCGTCTGGATTTACTATCCTCACCGACGTATTGGCGTACGCTTTCTTATCTTTAAAAACCCGAAGTCCAACCGTGTTTTCCTGCGGATTAGCCACTACGTCGAGCACTTGTGCGGTAGCACTACGTTCGGTATTTCCCACTACGTAGTCGGCCCGGAGATACTGAACCGGGCGTACAATTCCGAACCCACGTTTGGTCCAATCCTGCACATCGCGTTTATCGTTGAGGCCCAGTATCTGATAATAACCGTCTTTTTTCGGTGTAAACTCACCCTGCCAGTGGGTATCCGTCTGGGTCATAACGACCGGCGTCTGATTGCCGTCGGCGTCCCGGACAAACACGCTTATGTCAGACATTTTGCCTAACGTAGCGCCCTTTTCGCGCAGCCCATGCGAATACTCGCCAAAAAACAACTGCACCTGAACCGGCTCATTGACTTTGCCAGAACCTTTCAGTTCGATCCAGTAGCCATGCGCCTGTGCCAGACAGGGAGCCAGAAAAAGCAGTGTGAATAGAAAATGAGTTCGTTTCATGAAATGGTTTGATTGGTTAAATCTGTTTGGCCGACCATGCCCAACGTATCGATGCATACCACAAGCGGCCCGCTAGATTGGGGATATATTGTGGATCGGTGTAGTTTGTGAAGTTGTCGATACCAGCCTGTAATGTCAGGACTTTCCACGTTTTGGCTGCCGATACGTTGTATGTTACGTAGCCGTTGACGTATTCACTATCAGAATCTAAAATCAGATTTCCGTCGCGGTCACCGAAACCGTATCGTCCTCGGTAAATACCACGTAGCGAAGCCGAAAAACCTGATTTGGGTTGTTCATAAAAGAGTTTGAGATTGGCCATGTTCCGCGAGCGATTGAACAATCCACCGTACTGCGACGGCTTCACTTCTTCGCTCACTAGTGTCGTCGGATTTCGGCGATACACTTTTCCGGCATCAATATTGGCTTCGACCGATTTGTCTTTGGCGAGCAGGAATTGGTAACCACTGCTCAGCGTCAGCAAACCAGTGCCAAATGTCCAGCGCCAACTGCTTTCCAGTTCAGCACCCTGCGTGTAAACCCGACTCAGATTGTTATAACTAAATACGTTCTGACCGTTCGTTTTCCGGGCAATAACTTGTGTATCAATCAAGTCGCGGATGTCGTTTCGGAAGATGTTCAGACTGGCCGTTACCGGAACTTGCGTCGATTTGAACTGGGCTCCCAGATTAAAAGCTATTGAACGTTCGGCCTGAATCGTAGCCAGCCGAGCGGGATTGAGGACAATCTCGGCAATCTGGCCCTGCTGCGTTAGTCGGGCAATTCCGGCAGCGGCTTCCTGCGTTCCAAACACACTGTAACCCGCTACGGCATTGTCAAAATTCAGATATAGCTGACGAAAATCTGGCGCTTTGAACCCAACGCCGACACTCCCACGTAGCGCCACCGACTGGCTCAGGGCATAGCGCGCGGATAATTTCGGGCTAAACTGACTGGCGTACTGACTGTGCGCATCGTAACGACCACCAGCAATCACTGTCCAACGTAGCGTCGGCATCCACTCGTACTGTGCAAATCCATACGTAGTATTGAACTGTTTTCGCTCGGTATAGCGCGTCGCTTCTACGTTTTCACCGATGAAGCCAGCGCCAATAGTCAGGATATTCTTCTGATTGAACATCCGTTCAGTTACTACTTCCGGACGGTTAAACGTTTGCCGGAAAAAGCTGGCATCGTACTCCTGACGCGTATCGGCGTAACGCAGATCGGTACTCGTATAATAGCCAGTTCTGTAGAATCGGTAAATGAGTTTCCATCTGTCAGTTACCTGATGCGTCAGCACCGGATTCAGGTTATAATCCTGCACGGAACCCGGTCCCGACACACGTAACGTTGAGTTAACCAGAAAGTCATTTGTTTGATTTTCATTAAAATATCGCCCCGAAATAGAGAGTTTCAATTTGGGTGAGAACGCGTACGTCAAGCGCCCACTTCCGGTATAATTCGTAAAGGGTGCTACGGTCTGGCTACCCGTTTCGGGCGACAGCGAATAACCTGCCGACTGGTAACGGTCACCAAAAGCATAAAGACCCAATTTTCCCGATTTCCCCACCACCCATTGCCGACTTACATCCGCCGAAAGATCGCTGGTTTGATTGGCTCCGTACCGCGCCGATACGCTGCCCCGCGTTATTGTAGGCGCTTGCGTGATGATATTTACGACACCAGCCAGCGCTTCAGAGCCATACAAACTCGACGATGGACCTTTGACAATCTCGATCTGCTTAATGTTGCCGACGGCCAGCCGGGTCAGATCAAGTGTACCGGCAGTACGGCCTACAACGGGTTCACCATCAATCAGAATGAGTGTATAATCAGGGCCAAATCCCTGTACCTGAAGCCCTTGTCCATGATCGGTTACGATAGACAGACCAGTTTGTTCGCGTAATACGTCGTTCAGACGCAAGCTGCCCATTTGCTGAATCTGTTTCGCACCGATAACCGTTACGGGTAACGGCAGGGCTCCCATGGGTCGCTCATTACGTGTTGCCGTAACAACAACCTCGTCCAGCGCACGTGTTTTCAACGTATCGGTGGGCGATGGCTGGAGGAGTGTCAGGCAAAGAAATAAACCTAGTGGCATTGAGAATGGTGTTAGCGTTACCTCCAACCGACCTTGCTACTCCTATGAATCGGTTCTTCGGCGCTGCAAACGTAGTCGTTATTTAGACTCGTTACAAACAAATACAAAAATTTATTTGTAAAAAGTCTTAATAAGAATTACGTTTGTAGCATTATTCACTTCTTACGTAATACCCTATTTATCATGCGTTTGCCTGTATTGTGTATTGCTCTTTCAATTACAGCTCAGGGGCTTATGGCCCAGTCATCGCCTAAAGCTGAAGACGTAGCCGCTATTAAAGGGCAGTGCGGTTGCCACGATGTAAACTTCCTCTACGCCGAAACATTTGCTCCCGAAAAGTCCTACGCGTTTAAAGATCGCTACACGGCCAAAGGCACCGAGTTGGTGTTTGTGGAAGAAGAGTCGCCAACCAAAATTGTGATTCAGCACTTACTGGTTGTCAGCGATTCGATGATTGTTAAACACTGGCGTGAAGACTGGCTTTTTCAGAACACGAACGTGCTCAAATTCGACCAAAATGCTTCCTGGAAACTCCAAAAGCTGACCCCAGCGCAGGTAAAAGGCCAATGGACACAGAAAGTGTTTGAAGTAGACGACAGCCCACGCTACGATGGAACAGCCACCTGGATTCATGCTGATGGGCGTCATTATTGGGAAAGTACGGTTGACGCTCCCCTACCTCGTCGCGAGTACACCAAACGTACTGATTACAACGTAATGCGTCGGACCAATCACCACGAAATTCGTCCTGATGGCTACGTGCATGAACAGGATAACGATAAAGTGATACGTTCGGAAGCGGGCGACCAACTGCTGGCTTCTGAAAAAGGGATTAATACATACAAGCGGACGGATGAGAAAAAATGTCAGGCCGCTAAAGACTGGTGGGCCAAAAATCGCGCTTACTGGGCCGACGTTCGCGCCGTATGGAATGAGGTGTTGGCCAACCGCGAAGCCGTAGGTATTAAGGGCCAGGTAAAAGGGCAAGTAATGGGTCGAGAAATAGATGAACTGGCCGCCACAGCTCAGAAAGGCCCCTACAACTCAGCCACGAGCCGCCAGCTTATCAAGCAAACTATCGAGAAATATCTGAAGTAATTGACTGTTGTTTTTTGTCATGCTGACGCAGGAAGCATCTTAAGTATTCCTAACCTTCAAGTTTAGATGCATTAAGATGCTTCCTGCGTCAGCATGACAAAAATGCTTTCCGACGAAACGTTAAAAAAAGGTTTTACCATTTCGGTGGAGGGGCTTGTGTAGTACCAGCCGCTGGAGTAGCCCATGCTGTATCGGCGGGGGCGACTTTGGCAACGGTATCGCAATCTTCGAGTCGCTCCTGTAATTCTACGATTTTAGTTTCCTGCTTGGAGAGATTGCGTTTGAGGTCGATGGTCGCATCTTCGAGGTGCTGATGCCGATTATAAGCCACCCCCAATAACGCCATAATGCACAACAGCAACACAAGTATGGCTGTTGCGAGTGAATAAACCACCCCTCTACTAACGGCGTTCATGATTAACAGGGAAAGCCGCAAATTAACAAAAACCTAAAACCATAAAAAAACCTGCCTCCGTTGGGAAAGCAGGTATTTTTTTTATGGTAGGGCTTCCTTATCGAGCGGCCCCATAATCCTGACCAGCACTTTCAGGGAAGTTCTTCATGATACTGGTAACCGTTTCACGGAAAGCCTGGTCACGGTCGCGTTCCTTATTACGACTGTTCAACTGACCTGTTGCCCATCCTTGCCAGATAATATCGTTCGTACGGGCATCCGATACGTTGACTACTACCCGGTTTTCTTCGTATTGGCGAGAATATACGTTATTGCCCATACCGCCGTACCATCCCCACGAATAGGGTGAGTACATATTGTTCGACTGAATCTGCTGCTTGTCTTTCGAGTCCATAAAGAACCGAACAATCAGATCAGCCTCACCTTGCGTAACAGGCTTATAACCACGGGATTTCAACGATTGATCAAGTGCATCGGCAATCCGACGCTGATTCAGGTTACTGCCCACGATAGGGTCAGCGTTACGTTGCCGGTCAGCTTCGATACGATACGTAGCAAACTGCCGAACATTCACTTTGGGGTCGTAGTCGTACTTAACTGTAATAGCGGGGGCGCAGGACGCCAGCGTACCGACGACGAACAGACTGCTGATTATGCCTTTGAGTTTCATGGATATTGAGTCGTTATTAGTATCAAATGACTATTAAACGATAAAGAAACAGCCATTCGTATACATCATCTTAATAACTGAAATCCGACCGGATTCGTTCGATATTCTTAGGTGATACGTTAAGATCAACCAAAGCATAATTCACTGACTATCAGCCGTAAGATTGGCATTAACGTTTTTTAACATAAGAGAAATCCGATATTTTTTAACACATAGTGCAGGATAGATTAATTGCGTTTTTAATACACTATAAATGCTCACCAATATATCATTTTCAGAGCAATTCATTAAAACGGTTGTGGCTCCTGCTTTTTGATACGTTTCACTACGTTAATTCTTCACTAATAGGCTGCCTGCGACAATGAAAAATAAACTCACATTAGCTTTTATCTTCTTTGTCAACCTCTTTACGTATGCCCAGCAGCAGGATTTACTAAGCGGAAAATTCGCCAGCGATGCGCTTCAGAAGGTATTGATTCCGCAGGCGCAGTGGGCACCCTTTCCGAAACGCGACGACCGGGCAGGTTGGGCCAGTGCCGATCAGGACATGATGAAAGCTTACCTGAAAAAAGCCGAAACTTACCTAACGTATCAGTGGCCATCTATCCCGGCCACCAAATCGCTGCTCTACGAACGTACCGGCGACCGCGATGAGTATCAGGGCATTAGTTTTGACAAACGGGTAGTTCTCGGTACGTTGCTGTTGGCAGAAATTCATGAAAACAAAGGCCGTTTTATGGACCAGATTGCCGATGGTGTGTGGTCTATCTGCGAGGAATCGTTTTGGGGCGTGCCAGCCCATTTGCCCAGAGGTAAGGCGTATTCGGGATTGATGGACGTATCGAAACCGTTTGTCGATTTGTTCGCGGCCGAAACTGCTACGTTCCTAGCCTGGGTCGATTACTTCGTTGGCGATAAGCTGGATGCCATTTCGCCCCAGCTTCGGAAGCGGATTTATAATGAAACCAACTACCGGATTTTCCAGCCATTGATGACCAAACCGCACGGTTGGATGACGAAAACATCGGCCGGTCGCCCGCCTAACAACTGGAATCCGTGGATTTGCTCGAACTGGCTGAATGCCGTTTTACTTCTCGAGAAAGACGATTCCAAACGCACGATGGCCGTTGCTAAGATACTGGACGTACTGGACGAGTTTGTAAATCCCTATCCGCAGGACGGTGGCTGCGACGAAGGACCGAGTTATTGGGGTGCTGCGGCAGCTTCTCTTTTCGACAATATTGCTATGCTCAACACGGCCAGCAATAATGCGTTTCAGTATGTATATGCCGACGAGAAATTCCGTAACATGGGCAAATTCATTTACAGGGCTCAGATTAGTGAGAAGTACTTCCTGAATTTCGCCGATGCCGACCCACAACCGGGCATGGCTGCTACCATGATTTACCGCTACGGCAAAGCCATCAACGACCTCGACATGATGAAATTTGGTGCGTTTTACCGCAAACCCGAAGACGGCTCCGTCGGGCGTTTTCACTACTTCCGAAACTTTTATGCCTTATTCATGCAGGACGAGTTTCAGAAAGCTCCTACGGGATTACCCCTACCTAAAAACGTATGGCTTCCTGATTTACAAGTATTTGCCGCCCGCGATCAGGCCGGAACAACTAAAGGTTTCTACGTAGCGGCCAAAGGTGGTCATAATGACGAGAGTCACAATCATAATGACGTCGGAAACTACGTAGTATATTTTGATGGACAGCCGCTGTTGATTGACGTAGGACGTGGTACGTATACAGCTAAAACATTCAGCAACAAGCGTTACGACATCTGGTACAACTGTTCGGATTACCACAACTTACCCACTATTAATGGGCAAAACCAGCCCTCCGGCGCTACGTTCAGAGCTAAAAACGTTACGTATAAAACCGACGATGCCGTCACGCAATTCGGCATCGACGTAGCACAGGCGTACCCAAAGGAAGCTGGCGTACAAAGCTGGCAACGTAGCATTCAGCTAAATCGGGGCAAAAACGTACAAATCGACGACGTAGTAAAATTGACTAGTGCTACCGAACTAACCCAACACCTGATGACGTGCTACCCCGTAGAACTCGGTAAACCGGGAGAGCTACTTATTCACTACGCTCCGAAAGAGGAAGCCCCCAAAGATTTTCTAGTCAAATACAATCCCAAACAAATGCAGCCCTCCATCGAAAAAGTGAAGCTGGGTACGCCTGAAGACCAGGGCATTATCACTAAATGGGGTGATACGATTTATCGGATAAATTTTAAAGTACTGTCTCCCAAAACATCGGACAAGCTGAGTTTTTCAGTCGCACCTTTCTGAACCGGGATTACACGGATTGATGGATTTACAGGATTTTGTTTTTCGCTTCTTCGAAGCGCATTAATCTATTGAAAACAAAATCCTGTAAATCCATCAATCCGTGTAATCCCGGTTCAGAAATTGGTCCGATCAGGCAATCCCGCAAATCCTTAAATCCGTTAAATCCCGGTTATCTTTGCGGTATAAATGAAAACGTACTTCCGCTTACTCTCGTTTGCCAAACCCCTGGGGCGATTTTTGACGCCATTTGTCCTGACGTCGTTGCTGGCTAGTGTGTTTGGTGTATTAAATTTTACCCTGCTGATTCCGCTTCTGAGTATACTTTTTGATAAAGTCGATACGCAGAAGATGCAAGCCTTTCTGAATCAGCCTGCTCCTTCGTTCACTACGTCGCCAGTCGATGCCTTCAGTTATTATTTCGCGCAGGTATTTCAGACCTACGGTAAAGTGGGAGCGCTGCAATTTGTTTGTGCTGTTATTATTACGTCAGTACTTTGCAGCAATTTATTCAAATACCTATCAATCAGACAGTTAGAATCATTTAAAGCGCGAATGGTAGCCAAACTGCGGGAAGCCGTATTTAATCGAGCTATTAATCTACACCTCGGTTTTTTTTCCAACGAACGGAAAGGAAATCTCATTTCACGTATCACCACCGACGTACAGGAAGTCGAAAATTCGATTGCCAATACGTTGTCGGCGGCTTCAAAGGAAGTGTTTTTGCTGATTGGCTACATCGTTGCGCTGCTGACTATCTCGGTGAAACTGACCTTGTTCGCTATTCTGGTAATTCCAGTATCGGGCGGATTTATTGCCTTTCTGGTACGTCGGATGAAACGCGATGCACAAGCCGGCCAGCAGCGATTGAGCGGGCTGGTGAGTTTGCTTGATGAAACCTTCGGCGGTATGCGCGTCGTGAAAGGTTTCGTAGCAGAAGGCTTTATTCTGGACAAGTTTCGAGAAGAAAACGAAGGCTACCGGAGGGCAGTACGTTCACTGGCCAACCGGCGCGAGCTGGCGTCACCTTTTTCGGAGGTTATGGGCGTGGCAGTGGTAGCCGGAATTCTGCTCTATGGTGGTTCACTAGTACTCAATGGGCAGTCGGATTTAACTGCTGCCGAGTTTATTTCGTATATCGCCATTTTCTCACAGGTGACGCGCCCCGCTAAAGACATTTCGAATGCCTTTAGCGGTTCACAACGGGGACTAGCCTCTGGCGAGCGCGTTCTCGAACTAATTGATACGCAGTCGCTTATACAGGACAAACCGAACGCCGTTACGTTACCGGATTTCTCAAACCGCATTTCGGTACAGAACGTATCGTTTGCGTATAATGCCGATACGCCTGTTCTGCGCGACGTTACGTTCGATTTGCCAAAAGGAAGAACTATTGCGCTGGTTGGGTCGTCAGGTGGTGGCAAGTCGACCATTGCCGATTTGATTCCGAGGTTTTACGATCCTACAGGTGGGAGCATTCTGATCGATGGTGTAGACCTCCGCGATTGTACGATGGCGTCGTTGCGGGCGCAGATGGGTATTGTTACGCAGGAAAGCATTCTATTTAACGATACCATTTTCAATAACATCGCGTTTGGCAGCGATGCTACGGAAGCCGACGTAATGGAAGCGGCACGTATCGCTAATGCTCATAATTTTATTGTGGCACAACCTAATGGTTATCAAACCATTATCGGTGATCGGGGTGGAAAGTTATCGGGCGGACAACGACAACGTATCAGTATTGCTCGGGCCATTCTTAAAAATCCGCCCATCCTAATTCTGGACGAAGCTACGTCGGCCCTCGATACCGAATCTGAAAAACTGGTTCAGGAAGCACTTACACGTCTGATGGCGAATCGTACTACGTTGGTGATCGCCCACAGACTCAGCACAATTCAACATGCCGACGAGATTCTGGTTGTGAATCAGGGACGTATCGTTGAACGCGGCCGGCACGATGAATTACTTACGCTAGACGAAGGTTTTTACAGGAAGCTAAGTACAATGCAGAACTTGTAATTTTATCATTTGCTCACCGTAATCAGCCACTCCGGCCCACTCGCGACTTTATATTTTTCCGAGAAGTTTTCCTGATTGATGGCGATTGAGAAATTTAGGAGGCTGTTGATATACGCTACGTCGTCGCCAAGAGGCACTTCGCCAAACGTATTGACCAGGCGGATTGATTTGTCGTAAACGGTCTGGTCGCTACGTGAAATCTGAACACGAATCTTATCCCCGACTTTGACGCCAATCTGGTCGATCAGCGATTTTGGAATATTGCTCCAGGCATTTCCGTACTGAATATCCAGGATCGGAATATTCCCTTTCACTACGTTCCCACTTCTCTCCGCCTTCTGATAGAGAATACGTACTACGTTGTTCGGGAGCTTAGGACCAACTTTGGCAAAGGTTATTACGTGTGCCGCCAGCCGCGCAGCCGTATACGCATATACGTCGCGACCGTGAAAAGTATACGAAGCTCCAGAATTTCTCCGTCGGTTAACGGCTTCGTCGATTTGTCGTATTTCCTTAATTCCTAAGTCTTCAGCTACTAACGTCAACGTACCATTATCAGGCGTAACAATGTAATGTCCCGACTTGGTTAGCAGCACCACCGAACGACGTTCGGTACCCACGCCGGGGTCGCAAACCGATACGAACACAGTTCCGGCTGGATAATACGTAACGGTCTGATGCAGGCGATAAGCAGCTTCCCAGATGTTATAAGCCGGAATTTCATGGGTCAGATCGAACAGTTTTAGTGATGGCGATACGCCCAACGCAACGCCTTTCATGGCCGAAACCGCACCATCTTTCAACCCAAAATCAGACTGAAAAACTACAATGCCATTTTGTGCCTGCGCCCATTTTGCGGAAAACAGACTAATCAAAAGAAAGAATCTGTAAACTGTATGCATAATTAATTTACTGTGGGAGATTCATCTTGTAGGTAGAATAACCAATACTTATCCGGCTATTTCGTCGACCGAAACGGGCAATATAAAAATAAAGGTAGTGCCTTCGCCATCGTTCGAATGAATTTCGTAGCGGCCCCGAATCAAATCCATACGAGCCTGAATATTATGAAGCCCCATACCGGTAGCGTCAGACGGGTTCATGCCACAACCGTTATCTTTTACAATCATGTTCAATTCGGTACTGAACCGTCGGAAAATTATGTCGGCTTCAGTGGCTTCCGAATGCCGAAGAATATTACTGCACAACTCGATGCAAATAGAATAGAGGTTAAACTCAGCGGTTTTATCCAGACGTGGTAACTCATCGGCATCCAATCGGAACGTAATGGCTTGACTTACATTCAGTTTGTTCACTAAACGGGATAATGCTTTGGCCAGCCCCTGTTTCTCTAATTCATCGGGCTGTAAATTATGCGACAGATAGCGAACTTCAGCAAAGGCTTCCCGACTCATATTGAGCAAATTATGATAAATCTGCTGCTCGCGGTCAGCCATTTTAGCAGGGTTCAGGGCCGATAAACTGGCTTTAATAGCTGCCAATAAGCCACCAAGGCTATCGTGTAAATCAGCAGCCATTCGCTTCCGCTCAAGCGTCTGACCACGTAGCAACGCTTCTTCAATTTCCCGATTTTTGGCTCGTAGTTGATCATTCGCCAGTTTTAGCTCCATAGTTCTGGCCAAAACTTTATTTTCCAGGTCGCGGTTTAGGCCTTCGATCACACGTTTCTGATTGAAAATCAGGCGGTTCTTTCGGTAGTATACTACCACAAAACCCAGTAACATAGCTAAGCCCCCTACTAGAATAATCCGCATCAGATATCCTTCTTCGATATCATGATTCAATCGCGCGATATGCGCCTGTTGTGTCAGGCGATTTTTTTCGGCATTAGTCCGGAATCGTTCGGTTTCAATACGTTGCTGGAGTTTATTCATCTGGGCCTCCCCTATCAGCTGGCTCCGTTCTGATTCGGCACGCAGCCGTTCCAATTCACTCTGCCGCCGTATATCAAGTAACTGCTGCTGTTGGATAAAGCGTTCTTTATCAGCAGCCATTCGAATCTGATTAATGTCATATTTTTTCTGAAGTGCCGAAAGCTCTTCCACCTGTTTAAGATTATCCAGGCTATCACGAATCATGCTGAATTCCTCATACATTGCAAGCGCCTTAGCCGGTTGATTCGAAACCCGGTATGCCCGATAAAGAGACTGAGTCGCCATTTGACGAATCCGAGTGAAGCCTTCTTCACGACCTATTACTACTGCTTTCTCGCCAAATTCAATAGCTAAAGCCGGCTGATTTGTCAACGTGTAACACTCCGAAAGCCGTGCCCAAACGGCGGCCTTCCCTGATCGAATATTAAGTTGATTCCAAACAGCTAAACTTTCCTGAAAATAATTAATTGCCTGTTCGGGCTGATGGCGACTTAAATAAAAATCGCCCAGGCGTTCGCCAGCATAAGCCAAATTTACTTGCGAACGTACTTCCACCGCAATTTGCCGACTCGCTTCAAATTGCTGACGTGCCTGATCAAACTGTCCCTGAATTTCATAAACTTCCCCGATTTGGGTAATCGCCTGGCTGATAAGCAACTTTCGATTTCTGGGTGTCATCGACGTATTAAATCCCAGTAGTTTCAAGGATGACTGATAGCTGGATAGGGCATTGGTGTATTCTTTCTGCACCATATATATATCGCCCATATTCATCAGCACCTGCCAGCGGGGCGAACTCTCACGCGGCAAACGTACACACCATTCCGAAGCCTGCTGGTTTATGACAAGTGCCTGAGGGTAATCGCCTTTTACGGTGCGCAGATAATGTTCCTCCAACATCATGGCGCGCACTACGTATAAGTCGTTGCGGTAAATCCGGGCCGTCTCCTCAAGTTGGCGGGCGTAGAAGAACGTACTATCACGTTGTTGCCCCCGCATTTGTTTAAACACAAGCGACATATACCGGAGGCCCTCCAGACGTAACGTATCGTTACGTTGATTGTGGGGGAGACTGGATGAAATGTGACGATGTGCGCGACCTATCGTCAATAGACTGTCCATATAAGCGGCATCGCCCCGCCGATCGAAGTCTAATTCGGGCAGGTCCGGGCATTTTTGCCCTAAGCAGCTCAATTGCCAGCCAACTAGTACGGTTATAAGCCAAAGCAACCTCATAAACAATCAGCCCCTTAACGCCTGGCAAAATAAAACCCTAAAATAACCACTTAAGCCAGTAAATCAATGTATTATGTAAAAACACTACTGTTTGTATTCGGGCTATTACGTTTTAGGTACATAGTTCTTGGCACGTAATTTGAAAAAAGATAATTTTGATTTAAACGAACATCTACTAAATTGAATCTATATTGCATTATCAAACGTAAGTACAATTAATTCTATGAATAAGCTATATTTGCCAAAAAGTATAGTATTCAGCATTTTTCCTTGTCGAAAATTAAATTATAAGAGGAAAAACTACCGTTTGGCAGATTTTTTGCATTATTTATTTGGATTTTAAGTAGCCAGTGCTTATTTTTAAAACTGGATTCTCAATATTTTCCCAAAAAACATAACCACCTGCACACTATCGGAACACAACTCTACGTTACCTAATTGTCTTACTGAAAATGGAAAAAACCCAGGTAAACGACAGTGAGTTGATTTCTCTGTACATACGTGGTAATGAAAAAGCCTTTGCTAAACTAGTGCAACGGCACAAATCGAAGATCTATACCACCATTTATCTGATTGTAAAAGACCAGTATGTGGCGGAAGATTTAATGCAGGACACGTTCATCAAGGCCGTGGATACGCTTAAGTCGGGTAGATATAACGAGGAGGGAAAATTTCTACCATGGATTATCCGAATCGCTCACAACTTGGCCATTGACTATTTCCGAAAAGATAAACGCTACCCTAATGTGGTGTTTGAGGACGGAAGCAGTGTGTTCAACACGCTTGAGTTTGCAGAAGATTCAGTTGAATCACTACAAATTCGCCAGGAAACACACGAGCATTTGCGTGAGTTGATTCAGCGATTGCCCGAACAACAACGTCAAGTGCTTATCATGCGGCACTACGAGGAAATGAGTTTCCAAGAGATTGCCGATGCGACCGGCGTCAGTATTAACACGGCATTAGGACGTATGCGTTATGCGCTGATCAATCTGCGCAAACAACTGAGCAAACGTTCGCCGAGTTATGATAAAAACCTTTACCCAAGATGATGTAATCCGGTATGTCTATGAGGAGACCTCGCCCGAAGAGAATCTTCTCATTGAAGACGCCCTGATGTCGGAGCCGGACCTGATGACGTTCTTTTTGGAAGCGCTCGAATTACGTGCGCTGATGAACAAGATAGAACGGGAACCACGGGTCAGTACGGTTCAGTCCATTCTCAATTATTCCAGGAACCATCCGTCAAATCCACCCACTCGCCAACGTCAACTGTAGGCGAGTGGGTATTGGTGTGCTTTAATCGAACTGGTTAAAGTCTGTTGACCAATTATAACCAGACAGATCTATCTTTACCTGTTTTGGTTATAATTGGCTCACGGTTCTGTTCCCAACCGGAAGCCAGTCGGCTATTCGTTTATTATGCAAAAAAAAGAGCGATTCCGGCGCTTTCTCGAATATTTTACCCAGCATTATCCAGAGCCTAAAACGGAACTGCACTTTGGCAATCCTTACGAATTGCTGGTAGCTGTTATTCTGTCGGCACAATGTACGGATAAACGTATCAATCAGATTTCGCCATCTTTATTTGCCCGTTTTCCAGAACCTGAATCGCTGGCAGCCGCTTCTGTCGACGAGGTGTTTACGTACATACGTAGCGTTTCGTATCCAAACAACAAGGCGAAGCATTTGGTCGGCATGGCCAATGCTTTGATGGAAAAGTTTGGAGGGGAAATTCCGGCAACACTGGAAGAGCTTCAGACTTTACCGGGAGTGGGCCGTAAAACCGCCCACGTCATTCTGTCGGTTGTATACAATGAACCGACAATGGCCGTTGATACACACGTATTTCGTGTTTCGCATCGACTTGGTTTAGCGCCATTAACGGCAACCACTCCCCTAGCTGTTGAGAAAGCCCTTATGGCGCATATCCCGAAACAATACGTTCCGAAAGCACATCACTGGCTCATTTTGCATGGCCGCTACGTATGCCTCGCACGAGCGCCCCGCTGTGGAGTATGCGAGTTGAAGGGGTTTTGCAAATATTATGAGAAGGTTTCTGAACCGGGATTTAGCTGATTGATGGATTTTCAGGATTTTGTTTTTTGATAAAGCGCTTCGAAAACGCGAAAGTAAAATCCTGAAAATCCATCAATCAGCTAAATCTCGCTTCAGATTAGTATTGTTCTGTTCCCGCGAAGAAGAAATTGCTTTCTATCTCAGCGTTTTCGTCCGAGTCAGAACCATGAATAGCATTGGCCTCCACCGATTTGGCATATAATTTCCGGATCGTTCCTTCCTCAGCCTGGGCTGGATTGGTGGCACCAATTAACTTACGGAAATCAGCTACGGCATTTTCTTTTTCCAGAATCATCGGAATAATGGCTCCCGACGACATATAAGCCCGAAGGTCATTATAGAATGGACGTTCCTGGTGAACAGCGTAGAACTGACCAGCACGTTCGTTTGTTAGCAGCGTTTTTTTAATTGCTACAATACGGAATCCTGCTTCTTCAATCAGTTTGATAATTGCTCCCGAATGCCCAGACTCTACGGCATCGGGCTTAATCATGGTGAATGTGCGATTTGTTGCCATTCTAAATAGTTATATCCAAATTTTATTTGGCCGCAAAGGTAAGCAGTTTTGATTTAGGTGTATGCAAAGTCTCAAAAAACACGTATCACAAACACGCTATACAGTGCAGGCTGGCAGGTCCCGCATTCAGAAATAATTAGTACTTTTGCGTTTCGATTACGGCTGTGTCCGTTTACATATGCAAGATATTGAAGCGATTGGCGCGGCTATTCAGCAACCACCCAACGGACCCGCGCAAACCGTACTGATTACGACCCATCAGAATCCCGATGCCGATGCCATGGGCTCATCACTGGGCTTGGCGGGATACCTTCGAAAAAAAGGCCATCGCGTTACCGTTGTTACCCCAACCGATTATCCATCGAATCTGTACTGGATGGCAGGTAATGATGGGGTCATTGCGTTCGAAGAGAAACTACGTGTTCCGGTAAGTCAGTTATTCGACGAAGCGGACATTATTTTTTGCCTTGATTTTTCGAGCCTCGACCGCATTCGAGAACTAGCTCCTATGGTACGTCAGGCGCGGGCGCGTAAAATTCTCATCGACCACCATCTCGAACCCGAATCGTTTGCTGATCTGACTCTTTGGGACCCGGAGGCAGCCGCCACCGCCGAACTAATCTTTCGTCTGATTAATGAGCTGGGCGATAAAGATCTGATTGACGTACCGATTGCAGAATGCCTGTATTCAGGTCTAATGACTGATACGGGCTCATTCCGACATTCGAATACAACGGGCAATGTACACCGGATGGCCGCTGAACTCGTCGATCTTAAGATTGATGTCAGTACAATTCACCGGCGTATTTTCGATAACGTAACGCTCGATAAATTTCGGCTGCTAGGCTACGTATTAAATGAGAAGCTGAAGGTGCTGCCCGAATATAAGTTCGCTTACATTATGTTAACCGATGCTGAATTAAAGCGGTATCGGTCGAAAATGGGCGATACCGAAGGCATGGTCAATTATGCATTAGCGGTTGAAGGAGTCGCCATGGCGGCTATCCTCATCGACCGGATTGATGAAATCCGGCTATCATTTCGTTCTATTGGTGATTTTTCCGTACGCGATTTGGCTAGCAGGCATTTCGAAGGGGGCGGGCATCGGAATGCTGCTGGTGGCCGTTCGAAATTATCACTGGCCGAAACTGAACAGAAACTCTTGGAAGTAATCCCACTTTACCAACAAAAACTCTTGGAAACCGTATAACTGTTCCAGGCTTCGAGTTTTAACACGTTTGCCAACTTGGAAACTGAAACCCAGACCTTGAAACAAAAAATAAACAAACAAGCAATCTCTCATGTCTCTTAAACATTTCGGGAAAGCCGCCCTAATCGTCGCTGTGGTAGCGGCCTGCGGTAAAAACCGCGTACAGGTGACGGACAACGGCCTGAAGTATCAAATTCACGAACAATCAGACGCAGCCCGCAAAGGCAAAGTTGGTGATATATTGACGCTACACCTTACGTTGTTGAACAATAAGGATTCAACATTACGTGATACGCATAAAGAAGGGGCTCCTTTTCAAATGCTGCTTCAGGTTCCACCTTTCAAGGGCTCTTACGAAGAAGGGCTGACCATGCTAGGCAAGGGTGATAGTGCTACGTTCTACGTTAGCGCCGACTCCATCTTCACCAAAGCCATGCAGCCGCTGCCTCCGGGTGTTCAAAAAGGTACTGATATTGGCATTGCTGTGAAAGTACTGAACATACAAACCGAAGAAGAGTACAAGAAAACACAAGCTGCCGATTTCGAAAAACAAAAGGGTATTGATGCCAAAACTATTGAGGCTTACGTTACCAAAAATGGTATGACGGATAAGGCAAAGAAAACACCGTCTGGGGTTTATTACATTGTTAATCAACCCGGTACGGGACCGAACCCTAAGCCGGGAGACGTAGTATCTGTTCACTACGCGGGTCGGTTACTGAACGGAAAAGAATTCGACAACTCACGTACTAATCCGCAGGGAGGTGGTAAGCCTTTTCAGCTTCAATTAGGTGCTGGGATGGTTATTCCGGGCTGGGAAGATGGTATTATGCAACTCCACAAAGGCGAAAAGGCAACGCTTATCATTCCCTCGACCCTGGGTTACGGCCCTCGTGGAAATCAGTCGATTCCAGCAAATTCAGTGCTCTTGTTCGATATCGAAGTAATGGATATTCAGAAAGGACAAGCTCCACAACCAGGTATGCCGCAAGCTCCTCCAAGTCGCTAATTATTTCTTATTTTATCCGAAAGCCGTTTGCAGATCTAGCTGTAAACGGCTTTTTTTGTTCACTATGGAACTTTGCTTTGCCACGAACAACCAACACAAAATAGACGAAGTTGCTGGCCAACTCGGCCAGTTATTTACATTGAAAACGCTACGTGATATTGGCTGCTACGTTGAATTACCTGAAACTACTGGTACTATTCCAGGTAATTCACGCCAGAAAGCCGAATACGTCTGGACTCATTTCGGAATTTCCTGCTTTGCTGACGATTCAGGTCTTGAAGTCGACGCGCTCAATGGCGAACCGGGTGTCGACTCAGCTTTCTATTCCGGCAGCCGGGATTTCAGGAAGAATATTGAGAAACTGCTTACAAACCTAACATACGTAACGAACAGGAAGGCACAATTCCGAACCGTTTTTACCCTGATTCTGCAAGGCGTTGAATACCAATTTGAAGGTATCATTACGGGACAAATTCAATTCGAGCCGCGCGGAGACGGTGGCTTTGGTTATGACCCCATTTTTCAGCCTGATGGATACAAACGTACATTCGCAGAAATGAGTATTACCGAAAAAAATGGCATAAGCCACCGCTCACGTGCATTGGCGAAGATGATAACGTACCTGCAACAACAGATTCATTAAACACATTCTCACTCGCACAACAAATAAAAACGCCCGCTTCTAGTTCAGAAGCGGGCGTTTTTATTTGTTGTGCGAGTGACTAATAGAATTTCGCCCGGCGGTCTTCTACGTTAGACGCATCTTTAATAGCTTCATTAATGTAGAAACCAACCCGCGACGTATTGTTCTGTTGAAGCTGCGTCTTATACACATTATAGTCGGCAATAGCGGGTGCCGGAATCAGAGCTTCTGTTTCCATGATCAAAACACCGCCTTCACCTACAAACGGCTTCGAACGCTTGCCAACTTTCAGCCCAAACGCTTTTCCCAACGCTACTGGATCAACACCGGCGCTACGTAGGAAACCGGTCGCCAGATTAATGTCGTCAGCCGTTTCGACCAATGCACCAGCGCCATATTTCTGCGAGATACTTTCCAGCGAACCCGTAGCGTTTCCAAGCTTGGCGATAATTTGCTGACCTTTCAGTTCGTTACGTACTTTCGTCGTCAACTCGGTGCGGAAATCGTCTACGCTAACTTTGTCTTTCTCCGTTTTTTTAGTCAGTACAGCAATTACGTATTGATCGCCGACAATAAACGGTTCTGATACTTCACCAATATCAGTTCCTTTATCGAAAGCCCAGCGAACAATTTGCCGAACTTCAGAACCGCCCAGCGCATTGATTTGGGCAGCGCTTTCGGGCAAACGATCTGCCGTAGCGACGATCACGGATTTATCTTCTTTCACTTTCGCGTCAAATTGCTCCTTCGTACGAACTTCCGACGCAAACTGGTCGGCTTTCCGTAAGGCCTCATCGCGGGTTGTCTGGCTCGGCGAGATGGTTTTACCGATGGCCGCAATGCGATATAGTACGTTAGTTTTCGGCTGCGTCACTTTGATGATATGATAACCGTATTCGGTTTCAATTAGACGGGGAATCAGACCAGCCGACGTAGCAGCAAATACAGCCGTTTCAAACGGTTTAACCATTTGCCCGTTATTTTTGAAATAACCGAGGTCACCACCCTGCGACCGTGAACCATCTTCGCTATTAGTTTGCGCAAGAGCTTCGAAATTAGCCCCGCCCTGAATCTGTTTCAGTAAAGCCTCAGCCTTGCTACGTGCCTGAACCTTAGCAGAATCAGCCAAGCCTTTTGTCTGAATCAGGATGTGGCTGGCGCGGGCTGTAAAGCTGGTATCCTTTTTCGTACCACCATATTTATAAATAAAATAGGTATTTCCTTCCCGGAAAGGTCCATAAATACCGCCTGGTGCAAACGTAGCAATTGATGCCCGCAGTTGTTCAGGCATTTCTCCCGCTGTTAAATAAAGCGGCACACGAACGTCGCTATTTTGCTGAGCAAAAACCGAATCGTCTTTAGCAGCGCCCAGGCCACGCGCCAGTGATTTGATTTCGTTGTATAACGTAGCACTGTCTTCTTTCGAAGGTGTTACCGAAAACGTTACGTATTGAAGCGAGCGGCTATCAGAACCCGGATATTCATCTTTATGTTTGTCCAGATAGTCCTGAAGTTCCGAATCCGTTACCTTCACCGTGGTGTCGTTGATGGTATGGAAGGGCACAAAGAGGAATTTTACGTTCGCCTTTGCATTCTGCGCCTGATACTCTTTCTGCGCTTCGGCAGTAGTCGTAAAAACTGACAAACGCATCAACCCTTCATATTTTTCACGCAGGCGATCCGAATTCAGATTTTTTTCAAAACTTGCCCAGGCAGCCTGTTGCTGTGGAGGCAGATTCTTCAAGCCCTTGAGGTAGCTGATAATCGAGCTTTTATCGAAAACGCCCGTCTGCGGATTAGTAAAGGCCTGACGCACGGTAGGGCTAATGTTATTTCCCTGTACCATGTCGACCAATTCCTCGGGTGATACTTTCAGGCCAAGTTTATCGAATTCACCTTGATAGGCAATTTCAAATAACAGTTGATTCCAGGCCTGCTCGCGAATTTGAGTCATTTCCTGATCACCCGGCGGGCGACCTGTTTGTTGCTCGTACTGTGCCCGAATTTCATCTACTTTGGCGTTAAACTCCTGATAATCGACGGATTTGCCGTCAATTTCACCAACTTTCTGCTGATCTCCACCGAACAAAAGGCTGCGGCCACCCAGCAAATCACCACCCACAATGAACAGAATTAAACTGACGGCAATAATACCAACGGCTAATCCTGAACGCTCTCTGATCTTATTAATGACAGACATTTCGCTTTTAACAAACAATTTAGCCCGCAAAATAACAATTTTCCCTCCTTGAATACAAGAGTTTTGGAAACTGCGTACCGGCTTTTTTCCTAAAATTGGATAATTAACTGAATGACTTCTGGTCATTTCAGCTCAAAAACGTGCAAACTCCGTACCAATATACTTTAGAGTAAATCGGCAATTTTGCCAAGTGATTCATAGCCTTACCCCAATTAATCAGCAATACGTGCGCAGGGGTAAGTTTGGTCGAACAAAATGGAGTTTTTTGCGGTAAAATGTACAGCAGTACGTAGTAACCAATTTGTGGGTGTAGGACAATCTAGTTTTCCATAGTAGCAATTCAAGCTGAGGCTTTGAGGCATTCAAAAACATAAAAAAAAATTATGGCGTTACGTCCACAGTTTGTTCCCTTAAGGAAATCTGTAGACGTAACGCCACATAACTCCACAAAAAAAGCCGACCTGACAGCCGGCATTTTTGTGAAATCTAATGACCTTTTACTCTTTTTTTCCATCGCGATCCAGCTTATCACCAGCTTTATCGAAGGCATCACCAATGTTTCTACCAGCCTCTTTGAAGCCAGCCTTGATGTCTTTCCAGGCAGCTACTGTAGCGTTTTGGGCTTTATCAATATCATGACCAAGTTCTTTACGTTCGTCTTCGAGTTTGGCAAGCTGCTCTTTTGATTCTGCTTTTGCTTCGGCACCTTCACGCTTCATATCAGCCTTCATATCGGCGATTTTAGCGTCCAGTTTATCCTTTTCTACCTTCATTTTCGCAACGGCTTCATCGCGTTCCCGCTTAAAATCAGCCGATATTTCGTCTGATTTAGCTTCGGCTTTATCGCCTGCTTCTCGTAGGTCTTCTTTCGCTTCAGCAGCGGCATCTTTTGCATCAGCACTGACGGCTTCGCCTGTTTTTTCAAGCGCATCCTCCGTCCGCGACTCATCTTTATTGTCTGACCTACAGGCTTGTGTAAAGGTCAGTGAAGCTACCAGCAGCAACGTACCAGCAACGTATTTGATCCGTTTCATAATTAATTGTGGCTTTTTCATAACCGTTTGTGTGTAGTTTGATTGTTACAAACCCCATTGGCAAATGACATGCCAAAACGGTCGAGGAGGGAACCAGAGAGTAACCGCTAACGTAGCATTACGTCCATTTCTCCACTACGCTTACTTCCATTTAATAGCACACCCAATCGGTTTGGTAAGAGGAGTCTGAGCGGGGCGCCCGGCCAACAAGCTCGTTACCGCTTCATCAACGTAGCGTCGCTGTATGTTTACTGGGTCCTGCGGATTGTCATCAATCGCCCCCACGTATTCGAGAATGAAGCGTCCGTCGCGCTGATTCAGTACGTATACCTGAGGGGTACGAGTCACTCCAAAAGAACGGGCTACCACCTGCGTATCATCCATCGCATAGCTAAACGGATACGCTTTGTCGCGGGCACGCATTTTCATTTGCTCGAACGTATCATCCTCATACGCAGCCGGATCGTTCGGCATAATGGCCAGTACCGGATAGCCTTGTGGCGAAAATTTGCGATCTAACGCCACAATTCGGTCCTCGTAGACTTTGGCAAATGGGCAATGATTGCTGGTAAACACGACAATCAATCCTTTCTGAGCCTTATAATTCGCCAGCGATATAGATCGATCATCGACGCTTTTCAGTTGAAAATCAGCAACTGCGTCGCCAAGATTATACCCTTTGGCTAATTGAGCCCATCCGTTACGTTGGTTCAGCAACAAAATGGATAGAATCATGATTAGCCGGAAAATCCGTGTGTTCATCTTCAGTAACGCGGGTGGAAACCCGCGATTATACATCGAATATTGCGAGTTTCCACCCGCGTTACAGCTTAGATACGTAACACTTCAAAAAGATTAATAGTCACACTTATCAAGTCAGTTAAATGAAAATCACATCCGCTACGTAAAATTTATTGACAAAAATTTGTTTACTAAACAGTGTTCAGTAAGTTTGCAACGTTTATTAATTAGTATCATGGGAATCGTAGAGCGAAAGGAACGGGAGCGGGAAGAAATGCGGAAGCTCATTCTGGAAGGAGCGCAAAAGCTGTTTCTTACGAATGGCTTCGATAAAGTGAGCATTCGCAACATTGCAGACGAAATTGAATATAGCCCGGCTACTATCTATTTGTATTTCAAGGATAAGAACGAACTGTTTTTTTCGCTGCATCAGAAAGCGTTTCTAAAACTGATCGATGAGTTTACACCCATCGCAACGATCCAGGATCCGATGGAAACCCTTATCGAAATGGGGCGGATTTACCTGCGTTTTGCCTTCGAAAACCCCGAATTGTATGACCTGATGTTCATCATGACGGCCCCTATCGATACGTTAGCCTGCCGCGATGATGTCTGGGAGGACGGGCATCGGGCATTCGGACTATTACAACTGGTTGTGCAACGCTGTATCGATGCGGGAGCTATTAAACATCCTAACGCCGAACAAGCAGGTTTAATGATTTGGAGCACCGTTCATGGGCTGGTAGCCTTACACCTTCGAAAGCGAATGAGTATGTTTGAAGAGGATGCCCAAAAACTGCTGGACAATGTATTCGAACTGTTCATTGCGACAATAAAAAGGGGATTATAAATTTTTTAACCATTTACTAAACACTGTTCATTAATTAACAATCGATTATGAAGCTAATTCACAGATACATCCATTATCTGGCGTTACTTCTGCCAATGAGTGCAGTAGCGCAATCGGCACCATCGGGTCAGTCGGCTATTTTGGAGAACTACATCCGGGAGGGGCTATCGAATAATCTGGCGCTACGTCAGGAATCGCTTGAAATCAGCCGCGTAACGGAGTCATTGAATCAGGCGCGGTCATTGTTTTATCCACGCGTGGCGTTTAATCCGACGTATTCGCTGGCAGCCGGGGGACGACGGCTGGAATTTCCGGTAGGTGACATGCTCAATCCGGCTTATAAAGCCTTAAACCAGCTCACCGGCACCGACCGTTTCCCAACCAACATCGAAAACGTAAACCAACTGCTGGCTCCCAATAATTTCCACGATACGAAGCTGAGTGTCCAATACGCGATTTTCAATACGGATATTCAGTACAATTTTCTGATTCAGAAACAATTACTATCAGCACAGGAAGCCCGTCGACGAGTTGTCGAAAACGAGTTGCGGTACAACATCGCCACGGCCTATTACCAATATGTACAATCGCTCGACGCCATCCGCATCTTCGAGAATTCGCGCCATATTTTATCCGAATTGGCTCGATTAAATGAGAAATTAGTCAGCAACAACGTAGCGACAAAAGAAACCGTTACGTCGGCCCGCTACGAAGTCAGTAAAATTGATCAGCAACTGGCCGTGGCTGGGAAAAATCGAGAAACGGCCCGCGCCTATTTTAATTTTCTGCTCAACCGTGACCTCGCGCAACGTATTGATGTAGACTCTTCGCTAACGAAAATCCTCCCAGAGCCGAAAGAAAATCTTACTGATTTACAACAAACGGCACTACGTAGCCGTCAGGAATTAACGCAATTGAACGGCTCAATCAACGCAGCCCAAACAGCTGTAAAACTGAACGAAGCCAACGCCAAAATTCCAAACGTATTTGTAGGGGCAAACACTGGCTTTCAGGGCTTTGGATATACGTTTAAAAATCAGGCATACGTAGTGGCTCAGCTTGGCTTGCAGTGGGATTTGTTTCGGGGCTACGAAAAACGCTCGAAAGTTCAACAAGCTAAGGTTCAGACAGATGCACTCCAGACACGACTCACCGAGGTGCAGCGCCAGATTCAGCTTCAGGTATTGCAGGCGTATTATGACCTCAACGCAGCTACGGAAAGTCTGGGGGCTACGGAAAGCGGTATGCGCAACGCCGAACAAACCTTACGGGTCATCGACAGCAAATACCGTAACGGACAATCCTTACTGATTGAATTTCTACGCTACCAGAACGACCAGCAAACCGCCCAACTGCAACATTCACTTGCCAGAATGGACGTACTGATCAAACGGGCCGCCCTCGACCGAGCCGTAGCTGTGCAATAATGACGTATTGTTTAAGCAACCACCATCTAGGAAAAGAATCTCAGAAAACAAGCAATGTCATGAAATTTCTATCATTCATTCTCCCCATTCTGATCGCCGTCGGCATTTGGGCCTGTGGTAGTAAAGCTGGTGATAATCAACGCCAGCAATCGTCAGAAACACCCGACGAGAACGTAGTACCCATTAAACTAACGGCTGTCAGTACGGTGGTACGTGCCGAGCCGGTGGTGGCTTCGGGTTTGGTATCGTCGGCCAAGGAAGCCCGACTGTCGTTTAAAATCGGCGGTATTATTAACCAGATGTTTGTCGAAGAAGGGCAAACGGTACGTAAAGGTCAATTGCTTGCAACGCTCGATTTAACTGAAATCAACGCCCAGGTCAGTCAGGCGCAGCTTGCCCACGAAAAAGCCGAACGCGATTTAGGCCGTGTGAAAAGTCTCTACGCCGATACCGCTGCAACTCTTGAACAACTTCAAAATGCCACAACGGGTCAGAACGTAGCGAAACAGAATCTGACTATTGCTCAATTCAACCGAAACTATGCTCAAATCCGCGCAACCGTCGACGGAACCGTTACGCGCAAGCTGACCAACGCGGGCGAGTTCGCTTCGGCAGGCGCATCGGTTTACCTGATTTCGTCGAACCGTCAAAGCGACTGGGTCGTTCGGGTTGGCGTATCCGACAAAGATTGGGCACGCCTTCGGTTGGGCAATCGTGCTACCATTATGTTGGATGCCTACCCCGGTCATACGTTTACGGGCACCGTGAGTGAATTAGCTCAGGCCGCCGATCCAGTCAATAAGCTTTATGAAGTAGAGATACGTATCAATCCTGGCTCCGTAAAATTCGCTCCGGGTCTGTTTGCCAAAGTGACTCTGGTTCCGGCTCAAAACCGCTCGTATACCTTGGTCCCGGTCGAATCCATCATTGAAGGTAATGGTAAAGAAGGCTTTGTCTACGTACTGGCCGACGACCGCAAACACGTTCGTAAAACTCCCGTTCAGATTGGTTTTCTGGAAAACGATAAAGTTCTAATTACTAACGGCTTAACTGGCATAAAAGACGTAGTAACCGCAGGTTCGGCTTTTCTGACCGAAGAATCTAGTGTTGTTGTAAAATAATCACGTAAACACGGAGAGCACAGAATACAGCCACAGCGAAATACGGAAATCGCACTGATCTCTGTAAAATCTCAGCGACCTCTGTGTTTAGAGAAACTATGAACTTATCCTCATTCTCTGTCAAAAACTGGCAGTTCATGCTGGTACTATTTCTGGGCGTAGCAGCTCTGGGTTTCAACTCATTGCTGAATATGCCACGGGGCGAAGACCCCGAATTTACGGCACCTGAATTTGCCGTAGCCGTCGTCTATCCCGGCACCGATGCCCTCGATATGGAGGAGTTGGTTGTTGACCCCGCCGAGAAACGGTTCAACGAACTCGATAACATTAAACACGTAGTAACCAGCGTCGACGATGGTCTGGCCGTGTTTCGGGTAACGTATGAATACAGCGAAGACCCCGATGAAAAATATCAGGAAATCGTTCGGGAGGTCGGCGCGCTACGTAGTGAACTGCCCGCCGATATTTTCAAAATAGACATTCTCAAATTTTCGCCTTCTGACGTAAACATCGTCCAAGTAGCGCTACAGTCTGAAGTGGCTTCGGATAAGGAGTTGGGCAACTACGCCGACGATCTAAAAAAACGACTGGAGAAGATTACCAGCCTGAAAAATGTGAAAGATTGGGGCTATCCAGCCAACGTAGTACGGGTGGCGCTCAACATCGATAAAATGGCGCAGGAAGGCATCCCTACCAACCGGGTCATTGGCGCATTACAGGCCGAAAACGCAACCATCCCGGGCGGAAGCATTCAGGTTGGCAGTCGGAAGTTCAACGTAAAAACCGCCGGTGATTACCAGTCGTTGGACGACATTCGGAACACAATCGTATCAACCAACGGGCAGAAAATCATTCACCTGCGCGACATTGCCGATGTCGATTACAACCTCGAAGACGTAACACACATTACCCGACTTGATGGCCATCGGGCGGTGCTGGTAACAGCCAGTCAGAAGTTGGGCGAAAACATTGATAAAGTTGGCAAACAACTCAATCCAGTCATCGACGAGTTTGCTAAAACGCTGCCTCCTCACATCAAACTTGTCAAGAATTTCGACCAGGCCGCCAGCGTTGGTAAACGGCTTTCGCACTTCGCTATCGACTTTGCTATCGCCATTTTGCTGGTATCGCTCACCTTGTTGCCGCTTGGTTTCCGAGCTGCTGTCGTGGTTATGATTTCCATTCCGCTCTCACTGGCGATTGGCCTGTCGCTACTGAACGTATTTGGCTTCAGTATCAATCAGTTAAGTATCGTCGGGCTTATCGTGGCACTGGGAATTCTGGTTGATGACAGTATTGTGGTAGTCGAAAACATCGAGCGGTATATTCGTGAGGGCTTCCCGAAAAAAGAAGCGGCTATCCGGGCCACCAGTCAGATCACGCTGGCTGTAATCGGATGCACCACTACGTTGATTCTGGCGTTTCTGCCACTTATGTTTTTGCCCGAAGCATCCGGCGATTTTATCCGTTCGCTGCCAATGGCTGTCGTTACAACGGTACTGGCGTCGCTACTCGTGTCGCTTACGATTGTGCCGTTTTTATCAAGCCGAATCCTCAAACAGGAGCACAATTCTGAAGGGAATATCTTTATGCGGGCGCTGAAAAAAGGCATCAGCGGTTCATACAGCCGCCTGTTGAACGTAGCACTCGACCGGCCGGTTATTACGTTGCTGGTAGCACTGGCTATTTTTGGGGGAGCTTTGTCAATGGCAGGCAAAGTAGGTTTTGGGTTATTTCCGGCTTCTGAGAAACCGCAATTTCTGATTAATATCGAAACGCCCGATGGTAGCAGCCTCACCGAAACCAACCGCGTAGCCCGCTACGTTGAGAGCCAGCTCAAACGCGAACCATCGGTTAAGCACTTCACTACTAATGTTGGAAAAGGCAACCCGCGCATCTATTATAACATTGCCCAACGTAACGAATCGGCTAATTTCTCGCAGTTTTTTGTGCAGTTGAACGACGTTGAACCTGCCGAAAAACGAGCGATTATTGATAAATATCGCGAACGTTTTGCTCTGTATCCAAACGCTAAAATTGAGGTAAAGGATTTCGAGCAGGGGCCACAGCAGGAAGCGCCTGTAGCCATCCGGGTATTTGGCGAAAATCTGGATTCGCTACGTAGCGTAGCAGCCCGCGTTGAAACGGTGCTGAAGCAAACACCGGGTACGATTTATGTTAATAACCCACTCGCAAACCGCAAAACAGACTTACGTATCAAAGTCAACAAGGAGAAAGCGGGGTTGTTAGGACTCTCGATTGCCGACATAAACCGCACCATCCGACTGGCGGTAGCTGGCCTGAATGTTGGTACGTTCAAAACGCCTAATGATGATGACGATTATATCATCAACGTTACGTTGCCCAAAGGTCGGACGACAGACCAATCAGTACTTAATAATCTGTACGTCAACACCGTAACAGGCGGAGCTGTACCCTTAAAACAGGTAGCCGATTTAGAATTTGAGACCGGCACCAGTCAGATTCGCCACTACGACAAAGATCGGTTTGCCACGGTAACCGCCTTCGTTAAAACTGGTCATCTGGTCGATAATGTCTACACCGACGTACTGAACAAGTTGAATACCATGAAATTTCCAACGGGATTTCACTACGTTGCTGCGGGTGAACTGGAAAGCCGTGAGCAATCATTCAGCGGATTAGGCACCATTATTCTCATTACCATTTTTGGTTTCATGGCCGTTCTGATTCTGGAATTCGGCACAATTAAAAGCACGCTGATCGTGCTTTCAGTTATTCCGTTGGGCATCATTGGTGCCATTATCGCGCTGTTGCTGACCGGTAATCCATTTTCCTTTGTAGCTGTAATCGGACTAATTGCGCTGATTGGTATCGAAGTAAAAAACTCCATTTTGCTGGTCGATTTTACCAACCAACTACGGGCGCAGGGCGTGCCTTTGGTCGAAGCCATCAAAGAAGCGGGCGAAGTCCGTTTTGTACCAATTGTACTGACCTCACTGACAGCTATCGGTGGGCTAATGCCATTAGCGCTTGAAGGCAATCCACTGTACTCACCGCTGGCTTGGGTACTCATCGGTGGACTGATTTCCAGTACGTTACTATCTCGTATTGTTACACCCGTGCTCTATAAATTGCTTCCACCTAAAGTAGAAATGCAATCCGTTCCAACCGAAGAGTTGGAATTAGCATAATAACATCCCTGTAACTGGTTTTGCGACTAACTCGCCAAACCAACTAAAGAATAACAACGTAATGTGACTAATGGCTTATTCAACGCATTGCTGACGCTTAGGACTTCGACAGGCTCAGCCTGACAGGTCACTTAAAGTGTTGACTCAAGCTTACTTGTCAGGCTGAGCCTGTCGAAGCCCTAAGCGTCAGCAATACACTGTAAAACAATCGGTTAAATCCCTAACTAAGTCCTTATGCACGTTATCGTACCAGCACCTTCGTCGTTCTCCGTTGACCGTTCATGCGAATCTCTAGTAAATAAAGCCCTGGCAATAACGGTTGGTCAGGCACCCAATCGGCTTCGCCCGACTGATGTTCCAAATGACCATTTACAAGTTGGCCGACGGGTGTTAACAAATAAATTTCTGCATCATCGGCATTCCATAGTCGAATGTGAATACGGTCTGCATTAGCTGGATTCGGGAAAACTGATATAACGGGTTCGTTGGTTTGGGTAATAGCCGATACCGTTTTAAAAACGTGGACCGTGCCATCAAGGTCGATTTGTTTGAGTCGATAGTAATTGGCACCGGGTTCAGGGTTAAAGTCGGTTAAGCCATAGTATTGCCGCTGATCGGTCGTGCCTTCGGCAGGAACTTCACCAACCAGTACATACTCTTTCAGGTCCCTGCTACGTTCGACGACAAAATGATTGGCGTTACGTTCCGACGTAGTGGACCACGCCAGTTGAACACGGTCGCCTTCAGGCTTGGCGCTGAATGCCAGCAACGTAACGGGAAGCACGCCACTAATGTCGCGCATGAGGATGTTGCCAATCTGCATAACGCCCACACCGTCGTTCAACCTGAATTTGAAATTACTGATGGTCTGGCCGGGCGATAAAACGGCTTGATCTTCAGCAAACTTCATTCCGCCAATCCAGAGATCATACGTATCATTTGGCAGGCTTTCCATCAAACCGGTTGGCGATACGTACGTGAGCGTTGCGCCTGAATTATTCATAGCAAACGTAAGGGTCTGGCGGCCAGAGAAAGAACCGCTCGTCGTACCTCCTCCCCCACTCGGTACGGTACGTACCTGAAATTGACCCGAACCTGCCGATGATAACGCAATGGCAAATCGGGCGTAGGTTTCGGCATTACTCGGATTAGATGGACCGGTAGGAAATCCACTCCCTACGTAAAAAATGGCAGCATTTGTACCTGTTACCGATACGTCGTTTGAGATAGCTTCAAAACTAAACTGAACGTGCAGGGAAGTCGGTGGCCCCGAAAAATCAGACGTGCGCGTTATATATCCCGTTCCACTGTTGGTAGGTCTCGAAAACTGAACGGCATTATTTATAATCGTAGCACTCAAGCCCGCTATTCCATTGACCTGGCCGTTGTTAGGCGTCGCACTTACGTACGAAGCCGGTGAACCACCCGCCGAAAAATTCTGGTCGAAGTAGACGGTTTGTCCCGAAGTTTTTGAGATGAATCCTAGCAGGAGTAATGCACCAACAGTATAAACGTTCCTCATAAAATCGTGTCGTAAGGGTAGTGAACCCTTACGACAGAAATATGGGCAGAAAGTAACTCAATAGATAAAAGTACCTACTTCGCTCTGAATAGTAACTTGCTTACCCGTATGCGCTTCGACCCGACCAATTATCTGAGCATCAATGCCAAAGGAGTGCGCTACGTCGATAACCTGCTGCGCTACGTCTTCAGGCAAATAAATTTCCAGCCGATGACCCATATTGAACACTTTGTACATTTCCTGCCAGTCGGTGTTGCTTTCTTTTTGGATAAGTCGAAACAGAGGTGGTATCGGAAGCGGGCTATCTTTTATAATATGCAGATTATCAACAAAATGCAACACTTTCGTCTGCGCCCCGCCCGAGCAATGTACCATGCCATGAATGTGCGTGCGAAGTTCATTAAGCAGCACTTTCGCTACGGGTGCGTAGGTTCGCGTTGGCGAAAGGATGAGCTGGCCAACATTAGTACCGTCAGGCTCTGGGACAGACAAGATAATGTCGGTCAGTTTTTTAGACCCACTGTAAATCAACGCACTATCAACCGACGGATCAAAACTTTCTGGATACGTATCGGCCAGATAATTCGCCAGTACGTCGTGGCGGGCCGATGTTAGGCCGTTGCTGCCCATACCACCATTGTAAGCCGTTTCGTACGAAGCCTGCCCATACGAAGCCAGCCCCACAATGACGTCGCCCGGTTGGATGCGGTCGTTACTGATCACTTCACTACGTCGCATCCGGGCAATAACGGTACTATCAACAATAATCGTCCTGACCAAATCACCCACGTCGGCGGTTTCGCCACCTGTACTGTAAATGTCGATGCCGTGATCACGTAGCATCTGCAGCACTTCTTCCGTGCCGTTGATAATTTCGGCAATCACTTCGCCCGGAATCAGGTTTTTGTTACGTCCGATGGTCGATGAGAGCAGCATTGGCCCGGTGGCTCCCACACAAATCAGATCGTCGGTATTCATCACGACCGCATCCTGTGCAATGCCGCGCCAGACGCTCAAATCGCCCGTTTCGCGCCAATAGAGGTACGCCAGTGATGATTTTGTTCCGGCACCATCGGCGTGCATGATGGTACAGAAATCCGGGTCGCCTGCTAACGTATCGGGCACAATTTTGCAGAATGCTTTCGGGAAAAGCCCTTTGTCGAGTTGGGCAATGGCGTTGTGAACGTCTTCTTTACTGGCGGAAACCCCGCGCTGCGCATAGCGATCAGTCATGGGGCAAAGGTACACAAAGCTCTGCCTATTTTATCAGGAACTCTACTGTATAACCCATTGGCAACTTGGGCACGAGCACCCAATTCATACTGTATTCCAGCTTTTTACAGGCACCAGCTTCACGAACCTTGACTGTATAAATATATTTTTTTGCCATGTCATCCCGTTCAACAGTTCTGGTGAAAGCTACATCGCATCCACCAGCCGCATAATTACCAAGTAAGGAGTATTTTGAGAAATTAACTGGTTCGAGTTGGTAATTCAGGCAGGAAAAATTCCGGTCAAAACGGGTTGAATCATAATAATTTTTATAGTCGAAATAAGCCCGAAAACTACTGTCGTTATCAATAACTATATTATTTCGTCCAGCCTTGAGATTGACAGAAAAAAGCGCAGGTTCATAACAATTCCATTTATCAGCCGCATTGGTTAATTGAGGGTAACTGGCACTAATTATTCCCCTGTTATGGTCATCTGGATCAAGTAAACCAATACAGCTTTCTAGTATGGCTAAGAAACTCATCCATAGCCAAAAAGTACCTATAAGCACTCCATCTGGTTTCATATCTTGCACAAGGTGAACTATTTATGAAACTTCGATACAAAAAACCTATTGCGCATAAACAATTCCTGCTTCGGCCCGGACGGCGTCGAGCAACTCCATCAGGTTCAGGCTGTCATCGAGCGACCAGAGCGGGCTTTCGGTACGTCCTTCGGCAAGGCATTGTGCTACATGCTGAATTTCGTAATCATAACCGAACGTAGTACGGTCGAACGACGTAGTAACAGGCTCTTCACCTTCGCGATGCAACGTAACGCTTTTGCTTTCGTGGAATCGGTTATGAATTCGAATCTGCCCCGATTCGCCCTGAATCAAACCAACACAATCAGTAGCAGCCAGCAACGTACTGTCGAGCAAAGCCAATTGGCCGTTTGGGTACGTTAACACCATACCGCACTGCTCATCAACGCCGGTGCTCCCGAAATTAGCGGATGCTTTGATCGTAGCCGGTTTACCCAGAATTAGATAAGACAGAAAAAGTGGATAAATACCAATATCGAGCAATGAGCCACCGCCCAATTCTTTATTAAAAAGCCGCTTTTCAGGTAAAAACGGGGCCTTAAAACCAAAATCAGCCTTCACTGATACAAGCTTGCCGATACTTCCCGACTCAACCAATTCTTTAGCGTGCAAAATGCTCGGCATGAACCGACTCCAGAGCGCTTCCATCAGAAAAACGGACTTAGATCGCGCCGTTTCGACCATTTCCCGAACCTGCTGGCTGTTCATGGCAAAGGGTTTTTCGCCCAGTACGTTTACGCCACCATTGAGTAGCATCAATACGTGTTCATGGTGCTTGACGTGGGGCGTTGCTACGTATACTACGTCCAGATCCGGAAGGGTCAGCAGGTCTTCATACGTACCGAAAGCGTTCGGTGCACCGTATTGTTGCGCAAATTCGTCGGCACGTTGCTTATCTGACGAAGCCACTGCATAAAGTTGGTTATCAGGCAGAGTTAATAAATCCTGCACAAATTTATGGGCGATACGTCCCGGCCCCAGTACTCCCCAACGAGTCATAAGAAAACAGTGTGATTAAGGATGCACAGAATAATTTGCGGCTTTAAACTGCGGTCAAATGTATCGTTTTTTCTAAGTTGCGGGTTCACTACTCAGCATTTCATGAAAAATATCCGCTTCTTACTGCTATTTTTTGGCCTGTTTGAGGCCCGATACGTAGCGGTTGCCCAGATTGTTGAACAACCCGATCCGCTACGTCCTTCCAAGTCCGACAGTACGAAGACTAGTGCCGATTCGAGTAGCATTAGTTCGGCCGATAAAGGCGAAGATGAAGACGATATGGCTGATTCGACCAAAGTTGACTATCGCTACAAGTTTACAGCCGATGGTACTGTTACGTCGGGAAACGTCAGCCGCACCTTGTTACAACTCACGGGGGCAGTTGATTTTCAATTAAGTCATTATTTCAAACTATCGACCAGCCCTTCTTTTGTGTATGGCAAACAAAACGAACTTCTGGCCGAACGCGAATGGTTTGGCGATCTGCGAACTACGTTCCGCCACGAAAAACGGTTGTACTATCTGGCTTTCGGATCATACGAACGTAGTAACCTCCGTCAGATCGCGCGCCGATTGACTGCGGCCGCTGGTATCGGATACAAGCTCTTGAATCGGCAACGAGCCTATATCTCGCTCACGAATGTTATTCTCCATGAAAACACCGATTTTTTTGAACTGAACGACATTTATATTTTTCGTAATTCAGTACGTCTCTTCGGCGAATACAAGTTCGACAAAGACCGCTGGACGATTACCCATACCGCTTTCTACCAGCCCGCTCTCGGTACGTATAATGTCCGCTGGAACGCCAGTCTGAGTGTTCAGGTGAAACTAACGGAGGTCATTAGCCTACGCTCGACAGTGGCTAATGCTTACGAAAGTCTGGTTGTGCCGGGTCGTCAGAACGATGATTTTCGATTTACGGTGGGCTTGGTTTATGAGAAGAAATGAAAGCTGTTGGAAGAACCGAATTTACCGTTAAATAATGTTTAGGCTAGTGACAAAAATTGGTTATATATTTTGTTAAAATCTTCCTTGCACATTTTGTTTTGATTCGTATATTTGAAACCGTTGAAAACTGTAAATAAGCCATAATTGACTCAATCTGAGTTATTTATGACCATTTTTTATAGTTTATCAACACCCGTGTCCAGCCACAGTTCTATACCAGTTGTTCACCTCACATTAGCCTCAGTCCCGCTCCTGCCGGAGTCGGTTCTGTGTGACGTATTACCATGAAAGTATCGCCCGCGCAACCGTTTCAAATTGTCTACTCGCTACTCGACCATGAGTTTCTGGGTTATTTAATCGAAGCGTTTGTTATTCAGCTAAATGCGCGGGGAGAACTGACCTTGCAAAACCAGACGCTGTCGACGCAGAACGTCGGCGAATTTGCCCAGGAACTCGACGAAAGAGACTTTGAACTGGTCAAGCTTATCGACAGCATTCAGCAGGATACCATCGTCAAGAAATTCAATACGCGCAAACTACCTGCCGTCGATTTTTTCCTGAAAATTTATGACCCGCAGAAAGGCGACAAGCTGTTGCAGGAAGCTATTTGTGGTTACCTGGAAACTATAAAAGCACAGATCATGGCGCTCCTGCCCGATAAGCCTTTCTACATCATGGGCAACGACGGCAACCCGGCCTGGGAACGTATCAAATGGATGCCCGAACCCGCACGGGTACATTTTCACTTTGTCCGAAATCCGGACTCAACGCATTATTTCCCTATTATCCGGTACCCGATACGTTCGGCTGATGGGCGCGACGTAGTGGAGACCGAACGAGTTGATTTTCAGTTTAAAGACGCGTTGATGATTTGTGATGAACCGGCCTACATGATGGTCGGCAATAAACTCTATCACTTCAGCAAGAATGTAGACGGAAAAAAACTACGTCCATTTTTCGCTAAAAATCACATCGTGATTCCCCGAAACATCGAGCAGCAATATTACGAACGCTTTGTTACTCAGCTCGTTGCCTCCTACGATGTGTTTCCGAAAGGATTTGAAATTCGCTCGGAAGTGCTGCCGCCCGTACCTGTATTGACTATTTCGGAAATGGTTCAATCGAGCCGGGCTGTATCGGCACCGTTGTTTCAGAATGGGTCGACTAGCGTTGGAACGATTGATGATGACGATGAAGCCGGGCAACGTATCGTTTTCGACCTGTCGTTTCAGTACGGCGATTTCAACTTCCGCTTCGATAATTTCGGTCCATCGTCCAACGTCAGTCTGGAGAAGAAAAACGACGAATACATCTTCCACAAAATCCGTCGGGACCAGCGACTGGAAAAGCAAAAGCTTGGTTTTCTGCGCGATACGGGCCTGGAAATGAATCATGGTCGGCTGGCGCTTTCCAAAGCTGAAGCATTTACCTGGCTCTCCGAGCGGGGGCAGCAACTTGAAGAATCGGGCTTTCTGGTCCGGCAGGCGATTCAGGATGGCAAGCGGTATTTCTTAGGTTATTCGAGCATCAGCGTATCAATTCAGGAGGGGCGCGACTGGTTCGATATTTACGCCAACGTTCGCTTCGGCGAGTTCGAGATTCCGTTTCTGAAGCTGCGCAATCTGATTCTGAACAAAAAGCGTGAATTCAAACTGCCCAACGGCGAAATTGCGGTCATCCCCGAAGCCTGGTTTACGCGTTATTCCGAACTTTTCGGGTTTCTGGAACGCCTGGACGATGATATCGACGAACGGCTGATGCTGCAAAAGCACCATATCGCACTCGTACAGGAACTTGAACGTAACAACCTCGCTACCACAACCATTAGTCGCAAACTGGAGCGGCTCCGCGATTTCGACACCATTGAATCCTTCCAAGTACCGGTTCACTTCAACGGTACGTTACGTCCCTATCAGAAAGCAGGTTACGACTGGATGAACTTTCTCCGTCAGTATAATTTCGGAGGCTGTCTGGCCGACGATATGGGTTTGGGCAAAACCGTGATGACGCTGGCGATGCTGCAAGGCCAGAAAGAAGCTGGTGCTACGTCCCCGAGTTTGCTGGTTATGCCGACGTCGCTGCTTTACAACTGGGAACTCGAAGCCCGAAAGTTCACACCCGACCTGCGTGTGATGGTGTACACCGGTACCTATCGCGACAAAAACACGGCCCAGTTTGACAATTACGACTTGATTCTGACGTCATACGGAATCGTACGTATCGATATTGATTTGCTGAGTGATTATCGGTTCAACTACGTCATTCTCGACGAATCACAGGCGATTAAAAATCCATCGTCGCACATCACCAAAGCGGTGGTGCAATTAAACACAGCGCACCGGCTCATTCTGACAGGTACTCCACTGGAAAACAGTACTATGGATCTGTGGTCACAACTCTCGTTTATCAATCCGGGTTTGCTGGGAACACAATCGTTTTTCAGAAATGAGTACCAGATTCCTATCGAAAAGCGGCACGACGACGCCAAAACGTCCCGACTTTACAGTCTGATTAAGCCGTTCATGCTCCGACGTAACAAATCGCAGGTGGCCACCGATTTGCCCGAAAAAGTAGAAAGTGTTCTTTATTGCGAGATGACGCCCGATCAGGAAAAGCAGTACGAAGAAGCCAAATCGTATTACCGCAACCTGATTCTGGAACACATCGAGGAAGAAGGGATGGCCAAATCGCAGATGGTGGTGTTGCAGGGCCTTACCAAACTCCGGCAAATTGCCAACCACCCGCGCATGGTCGATGCCGACTACGAAGGCGACTCGGGAAAATTGGACGACGTACTGATGCGGCTGGAAAGTGCCATGAGAGATCACCACAAAGTACTCGTTTTCAGTCAGTTTATTAAGCACCTGAACGTAGTACAGCAATACCTGAAAGAGCAGAAAATTAGATACGCCTACCTCGACGGGGCCACCACCGACCGCCAGAGTCAGGTAGCGCTTTTCCAGACCGACGATTCAGTAAAACTGTTTCTGATTTCGCTTAAAGCTGGGGGACTTGGTCACAATCTCACTGCCGCCGACTACGTATTCATTCTCGACCCGTGGTGGAATCCGGCCATCGAAGCGCAGGCTGTTGACAGGGCGCACCGTATCGGTCAGCAGAAGACGGTCTTTACGTACAAATTCATCGCCAAAAATACGGTAGAAGAGAAAATCCTATCGCTTCAGCGGGCCAAACAGCAACTCGCCGGTAGCCTCATTACTACGGAAGAAAACTTCATGAAGTCGCTCACGAAGGAAGACATCATGGCGCTTCTGGAGTAAATTATCCAAAGAATTCGCTACGTTCCGGGACATTATGGGTTGGCGTTAGTTATATAGCCGACACTATTCTGTACACTAAACCAACGTAGTTATGAATGTAAAAAGCGCATTTGGCATGATTTTAACACTCGTCGGCCTGATCGGGCTAATTTACGGCGGCATCGACTTCACCAAAGGCGGAGTGGGGCAGGCTTCTTTCGTTTACGTCATTCTGGGAGCCATCTTTTTCTTCACAGGCGTCAGCCTGATACGTAGCACGAAAGCGTAATAGTTGCCTGTAGCCTGGGCGTCCACGTCCGGGTGAGATAGATTTATTTTCACCCGGACGTGGACGCCCAGGCTACAACGACTCATCTCAAATACACCCCCATTCTGGCTTCATCACTCAATACTACGTCTACGTGTTCAGTTAACGTAGTACTTAATTCATAACCCTTATAATCAGCAGCAACCGGATAGCGTGGGTGGTTACGGTCGACCAGCACGGCGACTTGTAGTTTCTGAATCGGTACGTTTAGAAACGGTTGCAGGCTAAATGCCAGCGTACGGCCCGTATAGAGTACATCGTCTACAATCACGACAACTTTACTGGCATAATCAACTTCGGCCTGATCGGTTTTAACGGCAGACTGTATGGGCTGCGCTTTGTCCAGCGTCAGTTGTATCAGCGTGACCGAAAAAGGGGCGATAGTTTGCAATTCCTGTGCCAATGCTTCTGCCAATACATATCCCTCGCCCGCAATACCCGCCAGCAGTAAAGTCGTTTCTTCGAAGTTATTTTCGTAAATCTGAAACGCTATACGCCTGATTTTCTGACGAATCTGCTCGGCATTCAGAATAAGCGTAGGTTGGCTGGTAGTCATGGATAATCGTAAACAGGAAAATTGATGCTGCAAAGATGAGAAAAAGCGAATAGCCAATGAAATGTAAGCATGGCTTATCCGGTTGGCACAGTTTTCGCCTACTAGTCGGGCAAAGCATCTCCACTCTCACCAGTCATGTACGCTATACTTAACTTTATCTTTTTCTCCCTGATCTGGCTATTCCCTGGCATAGCCGCGAATGACGTCGATATTACGCAGGCGGTTGGAACCTCGCTACGTAGTGGCGATGCGAGTCAGTTATCCACACGCTTTGCCAAAAACATCGAGTTGGTTATCGATACCGAGCATGTTGAATTTTCGTCGGTACAATCCACCCATGCTGCACTGATTCTCAGGTCTTTCTTCAAGAAATATCCACCCCAGAGTTTTCAATTCATCTACCGGGGCGCGTCTGATAAACTACGGTACAGCACCGGTACGTATGTTACTGGCGGTCAACTATTTTCGGTATACGTACTGATGCGGCAGAATGCCAATCAGCAGTTTACCATTAACGCCCTGCATTTCAGGAAAGAATAAGCCGACGTCTGTTTACCAATTGGCGAGGACGTGTAGTAACTATGCGGACCGAATTCAAAATAGATGATCGACGTAGCGCCCAATTTTCAGTGTAAAGTGGGGCATCGGTACGTAATCATCAATCAACTAAAACGATTCCCTGACGACTACCGACTTTTATCCCTAACTTTGCATTTTTATGCAGAGGTATCATGATTGTTAAGACCAAAAAATACGCTTTAGAACAAAAAACGTATATCAATATTGCCCTTCGTCAGTGGGTAAAACAAAACTGGAAATGGGCCTTTGTGCCGCTGGGCCTGATTCTCCTGAACGTAGTACTAAGCCTGACTAACGTTTACCCTAACTACTGGATTTACATCGTAATTGTGCTGCTGACCATCCTGTACGTACTTTTCTGGGCCGTGCAGATTACAGGCATCTCGCAGATGGAGCAAAGTAAGGCGCTCTTTCAGAAATACGTTTATGAAATCGACAGCCGCCAAATTCTGATGCGCATCAACGCCAAAGAAGGCGGTATTCTGAAATGGGGCCAGATCGACAGTGCGATTAAAGATAAAGATGCGTACATCCTGTTTCTGGACAACGCCGAAGCGATGGCCAACGTAAAGGCTAGCTGGATTGCCAAAACCGTAACAAAAGGGCTGGCCAAAGCGCAGTTTATCTATCTGCCGTTCAGCATTTTCACGAGCGATAACGACTTGCGTTTTATGGAAGCAATCCTTAAACGTAAAGGTTTGTTGCCCGGCGCTGTTCCGGCTGAAACGGTGAGCAAGTAATACGTTCATCAGCTGAGTCCATTTAAAATATTGTTGGCAATAGCTTTAAAATAAGCGTCTTTGTCATGCTGACCGGGCCGTCGGAGCGGTTAGTATGACAAAAAAGTACGTATCAAAATCTCCAACTTTGTTACAGTCAGGCTGTGGCGAAGTTGGATTTTTTCGTTCATCAATTATGCGTTCACCAAACTATTCTTCCTTCGTTTGCCTATTTCTAGTCGCTTTATCGGCCATTGGACAATCCAAAAAACCGGTCACGCTCGACGACGTATGGGGACGTAATCAGGGGGTTTTTACCCCACGTACCGTTGCTGCCGTCGACTGGATGAAAGCGGGCGGTTTCTACACAACACTCGATGCTGGCCGCGTCGTGAAGTTCAATATCACAACGGGCAATCCGGTTGAAACGCTGTTCGATGAGCGGGAAGTTACGGTTGCGAATTTGAGTCAAAAGATTCACATTGAAGGCTACCAACTCGCTGATGATGAACGTAAAATGCTGCTCACTACGCAGGAAGAGCCCATTTATCGTCGGTCGAGCAAGGCTGATTTTTTCGTTTATGACTTAACTACCAAGAAGTTGTCTCCACTTAGTAAAGGCGGCAAACAGCAATACGCTACGTTCTCACCCGATGGAAAACGCGTAGCTTTCGTGCGCGATAACAACCTGTTCGCGGTGGAACTGGTAACCGGCAAAGAAATCAAACTGACTACGGATGGCAAACGTAACGCCGTCATCAACGGGGGCGCCGATTGGGTATACGAAGAGGAATTCAGTATGGCGCGCGCCTTCGAATGGTCGCCTGATAGCCGTAAGATAGCGTGGATTCGGTTTGATGAAAGCCGCGTTCCTGAATATGATATGCAGCTCTGGGGTGGTTTGTATCCGGTGGAATATCGGTTCAAATACCCCAAAGCGGGCGAAGCGAATTCGATTGTTTCAGTTTGGATGGCCGACGTAGTGACCGGCAAAAAAGTGATGGCGCAAACGGGCCGAAACGTCGGACCACAAGAAATCGACATTTATCTCCCTCGTATTCAGTGGACAAAGAATCCAAATTTGTTGTCGGTACGTCGGATGAACCGTCTTCAGAACCAACTCGATTTGCTGCACGTCAATGCTACGTCCGGACAGGCTACTACGGTGCTGACCGAAACAAGTGCTACGTATGTCGATCTGGAGTTTACCGACGATTTAACGTATTTAAACGACAATAAGTCGTTTATCTGGAGCAGCGAACGTAGCGGCTACAAGCACTTGTACCTATACGATCTAAACGGCAAACTCATTCGTCCCATTACGTCGGGCGATTTCGAAGTGGCGAACGTAGCGGGTATTGATGAGAAGAATGGCATGATTTTTTTCACGAGCACAGAGCCGTCTCCGCTTGAGCGCCACCTTTACCGCATTGGTCTGGATGGAAAAAACAAGGAACGACTTACGCAGAAAACCGGTACGTATACCACTACGTTCAGTCCTGATTTTTCTTACTATCTGCTGTATCATACATCAGCCAATACGCCGGGAACCGTCAGCCTGCGTGATACCAAAACTACGAATGACCTTCGTGTTCTCGAAGCCAACGAGCCACTGAAAAGTCGACTGGCAACCTATCAAATTGCCCCCAAACAGTTTTTTCAGTCGAAAGCCGCCGATGGTACTACGTTGAATGGCTGGATGATACGTCCGGCGGATTTTGACAGTACAGGTGCTAAAAAATACCCGGTTCTCATGTTTGTATATGGCGGCCCCGGTTCGCAGACCGTAAAAAACGATTGGGACACGCGCGACTTTTTCTGGTACCAAACGCTGGCCCAGAAAGGGTACGTCATCGTGTCGGTCGATGGGCGGGGAACGGGTGCGCGCGGAACTGCTTTCCGAAACGCTACGTATGCGCAACTCGGCAAACTCGAAACGGAAGACCAGATAGCCGTCGCCCGCCGTCTGAAAACATTGCCTTACGTCGATCCAAATCGGGTTGGCATTTGGGGATGGAGCTATGGTGGTTATATGACGGCTCTTTGTATGACCATCGGCGCGGAGGTTTTTAAAGCAGGCATTTCTGTATCTCCGGTCACAAATTGGCGCTATTACGATAGCATTTACACCGAACGCTACCTAAAACGCCCCCAGGAAAACGCATCAGGTTACGACGATAATTCACCCGTTACGTATGCATCGAAATTACGTGGTCCTTTCCTGCTCGTTCACGGCACTGGTGATGATAACGTTCATTTTCAAAACTCCGTCGCTTTTGAAAATGCCTTGATTGAGGCCGGGAAACAGTTTCAGTCATTCTATTACCCCAATCGGAATCATGGTATTTACGGCGGTAATACGCGTCTGCATCTATACACGATGATGAGCGAGTTTATCGAAAAGAATCTGTAATCGAACTAATCTAACGTGATTTATGGTAGTTACTTTTTGTCATCCTGACGCAGGAAGGATCTTAACGTGTCCTAGCACTCTGGTAAGGATACGTTAAGATCCTTCCTGCGTCAGGATGACAAAAAAATCGGCAAGACCCTATTAATCAATTATTTAACTTACCAACATCCATCATTCACGTTAATCTACTGGGTCACAGTGCATTGCTGACGCTTAGGGCTTCGACAGGCTCAGCCTGACAGGCCAATTGAAGTTGCTGAACCAAGCTTAACTGTCAGGCTGAGCCTGTCGAAGCCCTAAGCGCCAGCAATACGTTGCAAATAAACTAGTTGCGCTGCCAGTTATCCATAACTCACGTTATTTAGTATTCTCGTTAATTCAAGACCCTTAATTTTCCAGTTCCTTCCACCCGAACCCGGCCAGTTCCCATAAATCGAATTCCTTTTATCTGAGCTGTGTAGGCATTGGGTACGGTCACAATATGGGATTCCATAATTCGAACCGGCAACGTACCATCGGGCACGCAGCTACAACTCCAGGTGGTTGGTACGTCCCAATTGCCCGATTGAGCCGAACTAAATGAGGGAGGTTCAACCACAGTCACTGTTACGTTCTGGCTTTTATTACTAAGGCACGTACCCGAACTGGATGTCAGTTGGCAACGGGCGTAATACTGCGTAGTGACCGATGGCGACAAAGGCATGCTTACCGCTACGTTGTCGCTCGCCTGATACCATGACAAGGCGCCTTCACAACCTGTTGCCGTCAGCGAAACCGAGTTTCCCAACGTAATAGTGGTGCTGGTTGCTACGGGCGACTCCGTACCCATCACAGTAAACGTAGTGGCGGTTCGGCAGGGCGTGGAATGACTGTTTGTTACGTAATACGTTTTGGTAACAGGTGTTGCCGTATTTACTATTCCAGAGGCTGTTACGCCAACTGGGTTAAATACCGTTCCTGTCGCTAATGTTGCTCCCCCTGCGGCTGTGGCGTACCATCGGGCTATACCAGTATCAAAACCTCCCTGACTCGCGCGTAACGTAATGGTCCCCCTTGCGCCACTGTAAACCGAACTAGCGACCAGGATGTAGATTGTTCCCTGCGTTAAGGAGTGGGTAAGTTTTGACCTACCCTGGGTCGCACTATCATCATCACCACGAAGAAAATTAGTAGCAGGGCTAGACGGGTTGAAGGAGCTTCGGTAAAGTGACAGATACGTATCGCTTGGTTCTGTTCCTGTCAGTGAAGCGGCTATAATATCAAATGTAAACGTACCACTTGAAGGGGCCGTAAAGGTAAATGACTGATAGTTAGCATCCCCCCATGCGCTATATGCTGTTATGTTGTTACCATAGGGCCGAACATAAGTAGGCGAACCAGTAGTTAGCACGGCAATAACAGTACCGGTAAGCTGAGGCAGCACAAGTCCTTGTCCAGCGGGTACTGTAGCATTTTGACAGACAGAGTATGAACGGACTGTAGGGCTCGGACCTGGGTTAACCGTTAACTTCACAGACTGAACTGATGTACATCCAGCCGACGTCATTGAGATATAATATGGAACGATTACTGGTCGTACAGTTGTGTTTATCAATGTTTCATTGATTCTGGCCGAATTTCCAGTAGCACTACTATTGCTAATGCCACTCACGGCTTCCCGACTCCATTGAAACGTTGTTCCGCTGGTGCCGGAGGTAGCCTGATACGCAAATGAAGCACTAGTGCAGGTCGTTATTAACATAGTTGAACTGAGTCTGGGGCCATTAATGGGCGTAAAGTCTTCGGTGACTGTATAATCGCCACTGGTAGCTCCAGTAGATGCGTTGGCTCCCAGACCCCGGCGGGAAAACGCCCGGCTGATGGCGCACCGATACCGACCGGCAAACAACATCTGATCGGCCTGCAAAATGGCATCCCGCGCCTGTACAAAACTAGGGTTACAGGTTTGTAATCGCAGCCCTTCTGTCACCAGTTTCAACGCGGCAATATTCCCTCGCATGGCTGATACGTTGCTGGGCGTAGTGTAAATATATGGCTCGATATACTTATCCTGCAGAATAATCTCCCAGGTCATATCCCATAACATTATAGCCCAGAGGTTACCGATTTTGTGCCAATCGCCAAAACTCATGCCATTAACTTTAGTATAGGTAGCGCCACTGTTTACCTTTGCCATGTCGTACGAGTAACGATATGGGCGAATCCCCCCACCAGTAGTTGATTGACCACTTACATAGGTCGCAATGTTTCTGGGGATATTCGCACTTGCGACATTGGCGCTCAGTGAAGCCCAGTTGGTTGTTAGCATCAATGCCAGATAGTCACTCCAGCCTTCTCCCCCTTGTTCAGCATTCTGCAGACAGTCGGAATTAGCCGGGCCACCTGTCAGGCGAATCGACCAGCCATGACCATATTCATGCGATATGACGCCGTTATCAAAGTCAGCGTCTGGCTGATAACCGTTTGCATTACTAAACAGGAACATTTCCATACGACCCGGTGTACCATCTGCTGGTGTATAGAAAAAAGCATTGTTGATATCCCATCCGTCCTGAGCATCAGCAATGACGTAATCATTGCCAAGGCCTCCTCGCCCCATATTGCTCTTTTGAAAATTGCCACTGGGTTCGTCAAATCCGTATTTCCACAGCACATCATGAACCAGATTATTCCAGTAAAACAAATTGGTAATGGCCGCATCCCGGTTACCAGCCGCCGTATTCAGCCCTTTTGTATACGGAAAATTAAAATCAAGCGTAGCCGACGAAGGGCTAGCCCCGGTACCATCATTCCCGTTTGCATCTTCCTGCGCCCAGACATTATTGCCTCTTGTAATCGAGTAACTGGTTACCCCATCGTAATGCCAGCCATTGGTGGCACCAGGCCCTGTCCCGGTAGGCACAAAGCGAGTATACGGACTGATTGACTCCGTTCGGGAACCGTGATTTGGGCTTTCCAGTGGATAATCGAAGACGGTGTAACTGTTTCCGGCAAACGCTTTTTTCTGGACGCCAAAATACTGAGCTGCGTCTATCGATGGTGCTCCCACACACTCGTGAGAAACCTTCAGATGGTTGGGCGAATCAAAGCTACAGTTACGGACTGCATCAGTCTTTCGTAGAATTTCTCCCGAAGTAGCGTCCACATGAATATTCCAGCCATTTCTGCCGTCTTTGGTTAAAAAATGAACCTGCCAGCTTAAGGCTAATTCACGTACTGACTTCTTATCGATACTGTCCGGTTCGACGGGTAACCAGAAAAGTTTAACGTCGATTTTTTCATCAGACAGTTCAGGCAGAGCATACACACTTCGGGTTAGAACACCACTAGCCGACTTAACGGCGCTCAACGATTGAATAGGGGCCAGATTGGTTGTTGCCAGCCCCACATTAGCAACGGCTTTCTGCAAAGCAGTCAACGGCGAAATAGCGCCTTTAATATTTCCTTTTTTGGTAATACTCTCAATACCAGCAATGAAATTATGATTGAGATACGACGCCTGCTTATCGACCAGTACTACGTTCATCATCCGGTTGTAGACATCGATGGATTGATACGTCTGATTGAAATAAACGTGATACCAACCCGTAGTCGGCGACAGATAGGCGCTGGATAGCCTTAACCCATCGATATCGACGGGTACTAATTTTTGCTGCGTCAGGTTAGCCGCTACGTATTGACGAGCCGTTTCTACCTCGGTTTGAGCCAGGGCGGTACGTCCCCCTGACACCAATAAGAACAGGAGTAAAATTTCTGCCAGGAAATAGCTGGCAACTTTTTTGTAGTTGTGTTCCATAATCAGGTGTGAATAAATCATCTCTTGAAATCCAGTACGTTAGGCACGCTATTTGAGTAAAGGGTAAGGGTTAGGATTATCAAAGCAGGCTGGCTTATGGATTAAAACCAATAAACCCGTGACAGGCAATGAGTCACGGGTTCAAAGCTAAGTGAGTCAGAAAGTTTAGGCTTTCACTATTGTAACATCAGCTTGACCTATTGTAACCTCCTTCAAAACGGGAGAGAAATTCTGACAAAAGCACCTCTCAAGTAAAATTGGAACAACTTAATTGTCAACCCTATTCATTTTAAATTACGTATAGATTAAAAGAATATGATAGATTATAAATCAGTTATTATCATTTTCTGTATTTTACAAACAATTAATTTTACCTAAACTTTTACCTGCACCAATATCAAAAAAGTAATCTGTCACTCGATTGACGATATATGCTCCTAAAGGTTCACCCACGTTGGCTGTTCAGTAGTAACCGGGCAAAGCAGGCGTTTCTCCTGCCGGGATATTTGCTTTTACTGACAGTGTGCATTCTCCCAACGCTCCGGGCGCAGTCGTTCAATCTCCCCCGTCCCGAACTGATCACCGCCCGGCAGGGATTGCCGCAAGCGTTTGTCCCGGCTATCGTTCAGGATCGGCAGGGATTTATCTGGATGGCAACCCGCGATGGGTTAAGTCGGTACGATGGCCGAAACTTTAAAGTGTTTCAGCCAACGACTGAACGAGCCTCCTTATCGTCCTCGTCGATGGCTGATATTCAGACCGATTCAAGCAGGCGACTCTGGATACTGAGTGAGGAAAAGGAGATCGACATATTTGATCCTGCCCGGGAAACGTTCATCAATTTTTCCCGTTTGCCCTTCTTTCGCCGTGCGCTCGGACAGGAACGTATCGAGAAGTACTACCCTGATAATCAAAATCGATTGTGGCTGATTCTTGGTAAACCGGGAAAACTAATCTGCATCGATCTGGCGACGAATCGAATTCACCGATTCCCGGAGCTAAAATCAGTCATAACCGTTCGCCAGAACCTTGGCGGACCGACCTGGGTAGCCACTAAAAATCAGCTATATAGACAGGATAAACAGACAGGACGTCTCATCAGTTGGTTTACGCAGCCCGAAACGTATCAGTCGCGACCAGATACTATCCAAAACCTCTACGTTCGGCCAGATGGCCTGCTGATGCTGGCGTCAAATCAGCACATGACAATCCTGCATCCGCAGCAGGGCTTGTTAAATCGCATTGTCCTGCCCACATACCGCAGCCAGTGGAAATATTATTTTGCTACCGATAGCCGGGGCAATACGTTCTTTAACCTCGATACGTTACTGCTACGTTTTAATCCTCAGCAGGATAGCCAGCGGCTTGAAACAGTAGCCGGTTCCCGGTATTGCCGAAGTATGTTTATCGATCAGTCCGACGTACTATGGATGGGCACTAATGGCTACGGTATTCGGAAGTATAACCTACGGGCAGCTGCTTTCGACGCCCGACCCTACAACCGCGGTTTTCAGAACGATGTTGTGAGTGCGTATCTCGGCGTACCTGCCGACCAATTTTCGGGCTTTCCGCTTCTTTCTTCGCCGTATAAGTTTCGCTATACGTTTGATAAACAAGGGCAACTGTGGTTCAATGCGGGTATTACGCCTTTCCTCCGGCTAAATCTTGCTACGAAGCAGATCACCCCGATTCAATTTCCGATAAAGCTGGACCCCAGCGAGTTAAATTTAACGCACTCCGCATCGCTGGCTACTGATCCGGATGGCAGGGTATGGGCTATTTATGATACGTTAGTGGTTTATCAGGAAGAAGGGCGTTGGAAGCGGTTTCCGTTTTCGATTCAATCAACAGTTGGGTTACCTGTCAATCAGTTGGTTGTCGACCGACAAGCGCTTTGGCTGGCAACGGTAGCGAAGGGACTTTACCGGGTCGATCGCACCACGGGACAGGTTCGTCACTACGCTTCCCAGCCGAATAACGTAACGTCACTGAGCAGCAATGAGTTGATTGGCTTATTTGCCGACCCGCTGGATACCAATCTGTTGTGGATTGGTACGTTCGGTAGCGGTCTGTGCCGATTCGACAAACGTACCGGGCAATGCCGACGATTGACCACGCAGGATGGGCTGCCCAACAACGTAGTGTATTCGGCCATCCCCGACCGGCGGGGCGGAATCTGGGTTGGCACGAATCAGGGTTTATGCCGGGTTGACCGCCGAACGCTACGTACTCGCACCTATACGCAGGAGGACGGTTTGCAGGCCGATGAATTTAACCGATTTCATAACCTGCATCTGCCGGACGACCGGATTATTCTGGGCGGAGTGGATGGAATTACGGCCTTCGATCCTCAACAAATTGGCGAAGACACGTATCAACCCGACGTTCAGTTGACTGATATTCAGATTAATAATAAACCATTTAAACCTGACCAGGATTCGCTCTCGGTACAGGCGATGCCGGAATTGGTACTCCCCCATGACCAGAACTTTGTGACGGTTGGATTTGCCGCCATGCAATACAATCGCCAGACAAAAATCCGGTACCGCTACCGACTGGAAGGTTTGAACGATGACTGGATTTATACAGATCGACCGGTGGCTGAATATACTGGCTTACGTCCTGGCAGCTACATACTTCGCGTGAATGCGTCCAATACGTCTGGACACTGGAGTTCTCATGTGCGTACGCTTCACCTGACCATCCAATCGCCCTGGTGGGGAACGTTTTGGGCTTACGCCTGCTACGTGCTTCTCTCTCTTTTGATTGTATATGTGCTGGCGCAGCAGTATCGCAGGAGATTATTTCTGCAGCAGTCCGTTGTTTTTAAACAGAAAGAATCGGCTCACCTGCGTGAAGTCGATGCCATGAAAACGCGATTCTTCACCAACATCACGCATGAATTTCGCACACCTCTCACCCTGATTCTGACGCCCATTGGGCAGATGATGCAGGAAGAACGGTCGAAAACCGACAAGCGCCGACTCGATGTTATTGATCGAAACGCGCATCAACTTTTGGGGCTGATCAATCAGTTACTCGATCTCTCAAAACTGGAATCGGGCCATTTGAGCGTCAACGAAAGCCGGGGATCGCTGGACGAATTTATCGGCGAACGTATTCAGTCATTTAGTGCCGAAGCCGAATCGAAGGAGATTCAACTCACGTATCAATCTCAAATTGAGGGTGATTACTGGTTCGACATGGGCAAGCTGGAGTGCATTCTCTATAACCTGGTGGCGAATGCGCTCAAATTCACCTCCTCAGGAGGTAGCATTCGGGTTACGTTAAAACCCGGCATTTATCTGACTGTTTCGGATACGGGTATCGGCATTCCAGCCGATAAAATAGATCACATTTTCAACCGGTTTTATCAGGCGACTTCGGATTCAGAACGTAGCATTTCCGTCAGCAAACCAGAAGGAACAGGCATTGGTCTGGCGCTGGTCAAAGAATTTATTGGGCTTCAGGGCGGCTCGATCAACGTAGTGAGCCAGGAAGAACGAGGTTCGACATTTACGGTGTTCCTACCCTATCGACGGGTTGTTGCAGAATCGCTGAATCAACCGGTAGTCGAAAAGCCAGTAACGTATCAAGAGGACGTAGCAGCGGATTCGTCAACAAACATCCAGAACGGCGAAGCACCTACTATTCTTCTGGTGGAAGACAATCTCGAACTACTGGAATTTATCACCAGTAGTTTACCGGCAACGTATCGTATTCATCAGGCAACCAATGGCTTACAGGGATTTGAAGAAGCCTTGAAGAGAGCGCCCGATTTAATTATCAGCGACGTAATGATGCCCGGTATGGATGGGTTTACCCTTTGCCGGAAACTAAAGGAAGACCCACGTACCAATTACATTCCGGTCGTTCTGCTCACGGCACGTACCGCTATGGACAGCCGATTACAGGGATTAACCGAGGGGGCTGACGATTACCTGACGAAACCGTTCAATCTGCACGAGCTTCGGTTACGTATCACGAACCTACTCGAACGTCAACGACGCTTCCGCGACCAGATGCGAAAAGTGTTGACGAGTTCAGATGCTACGTTACCGGCAACCGATACGTCTGTGTCCAATCCATTTCTGGAGCAGCTTTATACATTACTGGATACTCACCTCGACGATTCAACCTTTGGGGTTGATGAACTGGCCGACAAAGCCTATCTGAGCCGGATGCACCTCCACCGCAAATTGAAAAACTTAACGGGTTTATCAACCTCCGATTTCATACGCGCCTACCGGCTCAAGCGCGCTACGCAATTGCTGATTCAGGGACAGCCGGTTAGCCAGACGGCTTATGCGGTGGGTTTTGAGAGCCCGGCTTATTTCACCCGCAGTTTCCGCCAGCTCTATGGCCTGACGCCTTCCGACTACGCCACTCAGGCTAATTAATTATCAATTTTCCTTCATTTTTTCTAAGTAGGTTACGATAAGTCAAGCCAATGTTACAATAGTGAAAGTCTACGGGACATAGTGCGTCTAGCTTTGAACCCGTGGCCTCTTCACCCGCCACGGGTTTATCTATTGTATCGTTATGGAACAAACGCTACGTATCCATCGGAAGCACCGTTTTGGGCTGCTTCGTCTGAACTATCAGTTTCTGCTACGTCTTTTTGTCGCGTTGATAAGTCTAACTGGTTTCATTATCGAAGCTCAGGCGCAAAACCTTGCCTGGACGCGGGAATTTGCTTATCGGGGATTCTCAGTGGCCGTAGACAACGCGGGGAATGTCTATACCACAGGAAATTTCGGGGGAGCGAATATCGATTTTGATCCTGGCCCCGGTGAATTCAATCTATCGTCGGCAGGCTTTGAGGATATTTTCGTGAGTAAGCTTGATGCAGCCGGCAATTTCGTCTGGGCTAAACGTATCGGGGCATCATCTTCTGATGTTGGCAACTCAATAGCAGTAGATAATTCGGGGAATGTCTACTTCACGGGTACTTTCCAGGGTCGGGTGGATTTTGATCCAGGTCCGGGAGAAACCTTTTTATTAGCAGGTGGTGGTCCGAATAGTTTCGTGTGCAAGCTTAATTCGTCGGGCAACTTCGTTTGGGTCAAACATTTTAGTGGCTCGGGTTTTATCTATGGCCTTGCGTTGACGCTGGATAACTCAGGCAATATCTATACTACAGGTAATTTTTCGAATACCGCAGATTTTGACCCAGGGCCAGATGTAGCCAGTCTGGTTTCTTCGGGGGGTACTACCGATATTTTCGTCAGCAAACTTACCCCATCGGGCAGTTTCGGCTGGGCGAGACGGCTGGGAGGGTCGAATGCAGAGGCTGGCACTTCGATAGCGGTAGATAATTCGGGCAATGTTTACACTACGGGTTATTTCCAGGGTATGGTGGATTTTGATCCGGCTCCTTCGCCGGCAACGGCTAATCTGACATCGGCAGGTAATAATGATATATTCATCAGTAAGCTCGACGCGTCAGGCGATTATGTCTGGGCCAAACGTATGGGCAGCACTTCTGATGATCGGGGGCAGTCAATTGGTGTGGATAATTCAGGCAATGTTTATACGACTGGCTACTTTGTCAATGAAGTTGATTTTGATCCGGGCAGCGGCACTGTTGACCTAACGTCGGCGGGGGATTTTGATATTTTTTTGAGTAAGCTCAGTTCATCCGGCAATTATGTCTGGGCGAAACGTATCGGCGGAACGAGCAGAGACATTGGCTATTCGCTAATATTGGATAACTCGAACAATATCCATTTGGCTGGCCAATTTATGAATACCGTAGATTTTAATCCCGGTACTGGAAATGCCAGCCTAACGTCAGCGGGCGATTATGATGGTTTTGTTGGCAAGTTTGACGCATCCGGCAACTACGTATGGGCCAGGAAGTTGGGCGGAACCGATAGAGAGATAAATCGTTCGGTGGCAGCGGATGCCAATAATACGTATAGCGCCGGCTATACTGAACGTAATGATGGGGGTGGGAATGTTTATGTCTCCAGGTTCACTTCGCTCGTTTCGCCTACCCTCTCGAATCTGGCCGTTTCGCCCAACCCCGTCTGTGCGGGTAATCCTGTTACGTTCACCGCTACTGTGAGCAACGTAACAGGCAGTTATAACTTCACGCTGACTAATGGCAGCAGTCCAATAACCGGTTCTAAAACTGCTACTACGTTTAGTCAGACGCTGACAGCCAGCGGATCAGGTACGCAGAGCTTTACCCTTACGGTAGTTGATAATGGCTTATCTGCAGTGGCAATTACAAGCCTGTCGGTGAATAGCGCACCTTCTGTCAGCATCTCAGCCTCGCCTTCACTAACCATTGATCAGGGCGAATCTACTACCCTCACCGCATCGGGTGCCGATACGTATAGATGGTCGACGGGGGAGACAAGCGCAGCAATTTCTGCCACTGAAACAGGCCCCTATTCGGTCACCGGCACCAGTGGAAGCTGCTCATCTGTGGCCAGCGTGAACGTTACCGTGACTGTAGTTCCCCCGACTATTACTGATCTGTCAGCTACGCCCAATCCCGTCTGTGCCAATAGCCCCGTTACGTTCACAGCCCAAATCGGCAACGTAACGGGTAGCTATAACTACACGCTCACCCGAGGCAGCGGTCCTGTAAGTGGCACTATGTCCTCTGCTACGTTCAGCCAAACGCTGACCGCGAGTGGATCAGGTACACAGAATTACACCCTTATCGTACAGGATAATGGTTTAACCACAAGGGCCACGACAAGCCTGTCGGTAACTAGCCCACCCTCCGTTACAATCACAGTCTCGCCCTCACCGATTATTATCTCGGGGCAATCTGCCACCCTCACTGCATCGGGCGCCGATTCCTATACCTGGTCAACGGGCGAGACTACCCCCGCTATTTCCGTCAGCGCTACGGGCGTTTACACGGTTACAGGCACCAACCAGGCGGGTTGCTCTGGTATGGCATTCACATTTATCACGGTATTTTCTTTACCCAATTTTCCTCCCATAGCCACAAACGACACCTTAACCGGCAGCGTCAATACACCGATAACGGGCAATGTGCTCACCAATGATTTCGATATCGATGGTGGTACGCTGGTAGCTTCTCTGTCTGTGACAACGCAAAATGGGTCGCTAACGCTAAACCCCGATGGGAGTTTTACATATACACCTAATACCGGTTTTATTGGCCAGGATAGGTTTGATTATCAAGTCTGTGATAATGGAACGCCCTCACTTTGTACCAGAGCCATAGCATTTTTAAACGTCCTGCAAGCCACCCCTACCCTGACCGGATTTATGGCAAATGCTGGGACTGTCTGTACGGGAAGTCAAATTACGTTCACGGCCCAAGTCAGCAACGTAACGGGCAATTATAATTATACGCTTACCAGTGGCAGCAGTACAACGACTGGCGTTTCATCAACAACGGCGTTAAGTCAGACACTACCAGCTATTGGTACAGGTACGCAGAGCTTTACGCTCACTGTATTGAGTAATGGGCTTTCCGGTTCTGCTACCACTTCCGTCACCGTAACTAGTTTACCTGTACCTACGCTTTCGGCCAGTTCGGGAGGGACGCTCAGCTGCGCTCAATCTTCGCTGACCCTCACAGCGGGTGGTGGTAATCAATACGTTTTCGGTGGACCGGGCGAATCCACGCTGGGAATTGTCAGTCAAAATCCTAGCGCAGGAACGGCGGTGGTCAACGTAGCAGGACTGTATTCGGTAACCGTCACTACGTCGGGATGTTCCAGCGTTACTACGTTGACGATTACTCAGGATAATAATGTGCCGTCAGTTAGCATTATTCCAGGCTCTGCTACGTTGAATTGCGCTACGTCGGCGGTGAGCCTAAGTGTGGCCGGTAGTGGTACATATCGCTGGAACACGGGCGCAACCACGCCAACCATCTCTGCCACATCAGCCAGTACGTATTCGGTGACCCTGACAGCTACGAATGGTTGTACGGCTACCACTTCAGTACAAGTTTTCCAGGATACTAATTTGCCGACGGTCACGATCAATCCGTCTACCGGAACGCCGACCGGTACTACGTTAACCTGTGCTAATCCAACGGTGAGCCTGACGGCTATCGGCACTGGAACGTACCGATGGAACACAGGAGCAGCCACCCAATCTATTAGTGCTACGTCGGCAACTACCTACTCCGTCACGCTGACAGCCGCAAATGGTTGCACAGCTACGGCGTCTATTCAAGTGAGTCAGGACAGCGATCTGCCCACAATAAGCATTAATCCATCCAATGCTATGTTAACCTGTGGAACTCCCACGGTAAGTTTATCGGCCACAGGTGCCGGTACGTATCGGTGGAGCACGGGAGCGACTACTCAAAGTATTTCGGTCAGTTTAGCTGATACCTATTCGGTCACGCTGACCGCTGCCAATAGTTGTACGGCTTCGGCCTCGGTTCAGGTGACTCAGGACAACGCATTACCGACGGTGAGCATCAACCCCTCAAGTGCTACGTTGAGTTGCGCTACGTCATCGGCAAGTCTGTCGGCAGTCGGAGCGGGTTCACTACGTTGGTCAACCGGCGAAACGACTGCGAGTATTTCTGTTTCCACAGCGACTACTTACTCGGTAACCCTCACAGGTGCCAACGGCTGCACGGCTTCGGCTAGTGCGATTATTTCTCGGGAAGCGAGTTCGCCAAGTGTCAGCATCAATCCGGGTAGCGCTACGTTGAGTTGCAGCAGTTCGTCGGTTTCTTTATCAGCTATCGGCGCTGGAACGTATCGGTGGAATACGGGAGAAACGACTCAAACCATTCGTGCTACGTTAGCGGCTACCTACTCCGTCACGCTGACAGCCCAGAACGGATGTACGGCCACGGCGAATGCCGTAGTGAGTCAGGATAATACGGTGCCTTCGGTTAGTATTTCGGCCAATCCATCGCTCACGATTGCCCTTGGCCAGAGCACGACACTAACGGCGAGCGGAGCCAACAACTATCAGTGGAATACCGGCGCCAATACGGTCTCTATCGTGGTCAATACGTCTGGTAACTACTCGGTTACCGGTGCTACAGGGAGTTGTCAGAGTCGGGCTTCTGTGGATGTTCTGCAAACTAATCCCCCCACCGGTCCTTTCGCTATTACCGCTGTTACAAAACACACTTGTCAGCAGATTGCCAGCAATCGGTACGTAATCAGTTTTACGCCACAATATAGTGGTCTCAATGGGCAGCCTGTCAGTTTCTCCGTGGTCAATGAGCTGTTCCCGACTACGGCACAAGGGCCCTACACATTGCAACTGTATACCGACAATCCGTCCATTGTTCTTAAAGCACAGCAGACTGGCACGCCGGGCGAAGTTTCGTATACATATAACTGGCTGGCCAACTGCGAAAGTACTCAGCCCAATACACAACCCCGCGTCAACCAGCCTTTAGCTGACCAGACGGCCCGAGTGGGGCAGGCGTTCGGTTACACGATTCCGCAAACGACCTTCACCGATAATGAATCACCTCACAGTCTGACACTTACGGCTAATGGATTACCGACTGGTCTCAGCTTTAGCCCACCTTATCAGATCGGAGGAGTGCCTAACGTATCGGGCGTAAGCAACGTGACCGTAACAGCAACTGACCCCGGTGGACTTAGTGTCAGTACCAGTTTCCTGTTGACGGTAGTGGAACCAACGGCCACCAACACGCCACCAACGCTGGCCAATCCGATAGCCACTCAGGTAGCCATTCAGGGACAACCGTTTAGTTTGAATGTGAGCGCTACGTTTACCGATGCCCAGACTCCGAACGCATTAAGTTTGACAGCGCAGGGATTACCATCGGGCTTGACTTTGGCCGGGGCGGTAATTTCCGGTACATCTTCCCAAAGTGGTACGTCGACTATCGTGCTGATCGCTACCGACCCCGGCGGGCTTAGTGCCACCACTAGTTTTGGCTTAACCGTACAACCCTCATCGGCAACGGCCAGCGCGCCATTTGCCATTACAGGCGTAAATCCGCTGACGTGTAATCAGATAGCCAACAATCGGTACGAAATCAGCTTTACGCCACGCTATTCGGGATTAAACGGACAACCGCTGAGTTTTTGGGTAGTGAATGAGTTATTTCCAACGACAGCCCCTGGGCCATACTCACTGCAACTCTATAACGATAATCCAACCATTGTGCTGAAGGCTAAACAGGAAGGCAGCCCGAATGAAGTCTCGTTCACGTACAACTGGCTGGCTACTTGTCAGAGTCCACAGCCCAATACGTCACCCCGCGTCAACCAGCCTCTCACCGACCAGACGGCCAAAGTGGGACAGGCTTTCGGCTACACGATTCCACAAACGACCTTCACCGATAATGAATCACCACATAGTCTGGTACTGAGCGTTACGGGTCTGCCTCCTGGGATGAATTTTAGTCCACCGACACAGATTGGGGGTGTACCGAGTGTATCGGGCGTAAGTAGCGTGACCGTAACAGCAACCGACCCCAGCGGTCTTAGTGCCAGCACCAGTTTTTTATTGACCGTCCAACCTGCTGGTAATCCGTCCGGTACGTTTACCATAACGGGCGTACAGACATTAAGCTGCGTGAGTATTGGTGCCAATCGTCGGTCGATACGTTTCCAGCCAATGTACAGTGGGCTAACGGGTGAACCGGTGAGTTTTTCGATAGTAAACGAGATGCTTCCCACTACGTTGCCGGGTCCTTATGCACTGGAGTTGTATACTGACAATGCAGTGCTACGTCTACGAGCACAACAGGGCAATTCGTCGGCCAGTTATGAGTACAACTGGCTGGTTGGTTGCGGAAGCTCCCGGCAGGGAGTAGCTGAACGGAGTACAGAGTTGCAGGTGAATGTACTGGGCAACCCAGTTGAAGGTGAATTTGTGGACATTGAAATCAGCGGAGCAGACAGTCAGTCGGTTCAAGTGAACGTAACGAATCTGAAAGGCCAGTCGCTGCATCAAACCCGGCTTGAGAACGTAGCAGCCAGGGAGCGTGTTCGAATACCAATTGTTAATCAGGGCGTACTCCTTTTGCAGGTCAGTACGTCCACCCAGCGCCGGGAAATTCGATTAGTGAAGCAATAGGCAATCCAATTTATTTCGTTCTATCGCACACAACAAAACCCCTTCAGATTAGTTGAAGGGGTTTTTTATTATTCTAAAAACAGAATCGTACTACGTTACTTTGCCTGATTCGTGAAATCTACTACCGTTACGTCGGCGAGCCAGGGGCCAACGATTTTACCAAATTCGCCGTGAGCAGGGTGCGGCAGATACGCGTCGCGGTCTTTCTCAGAATCGAAAGTCAGAATGAAGGCGTGCGTCAAGCCTTTTGAGTGTTTTTCAGGGCTGTTATTAGTTCCCCATTGAAACCCTTTAATCTGGCTGATTTTTGAAGGAAGTGCTTCAAAAGCTGCCAGGATTTCTTTTACCTTTTCGGGCGTTGTTTCGGGTTTGAACTTAAACAGCACAATGTGCTGAACAACATTTGCTTTCATCTTTTTTGCAGGCGGATCGCCAGTTAGGGTGTGCGCATTGGTCGAGATTGACAACAAAGCCAGCGCCACAAGGACAAGAATGTGTTTCATGAGATTGGGGTTTATGAACCGCTCCGGCGGCCCGCCGGAGCGGTTCATAAGTTTAAGCTAGTTTCGCTTTTAAGTTTTCGTCCAGTGCTTCGAGGAAATCTTCGGTGTACAGGTAATGCTCACCTGCCACTAAAACCGTATCATTTGGGAAAGCTGACAAGGCTAAGTCTTTCGTCATTTTGCCGCTTTCAACGGTTTCAACGCATACTTGCTCCAGCGCATTGGCGAAATCGATCAAGGCCTGATTGCCATCGAGTTTGCCCCGGAATGCCAGACCACGCGTCCAGGCGTAGATCGAAGCGATTGGGTTGGTCGACGTTTTATTGCCTTTCTGGTATTCGCGGTAGTGGCGCGTTACGGTGCCGTGAGCCGCTTCGGCTTCCATCGTTCCACCATCGGGCGTAACCAGTACCGATGTCATCAGACCCAGCGAACCGAAACCTTGCGCTACGGTATCCGACTGAACGTCGCCATCATAGTTTTTGCAGGCCCATACAAAGTTACCATTCCATTTCAGCGCCGACGCTACCATGTCGTCGATAAGCCGGTGTTCGTAATGAACGCCTTTCGCCTTGAACTGGCCTTCGTAGATTTCCTGGAAAATATCTTTGAACCGGCCGTCGTATTTTTTCAGAATCGTGTTCTTGGTCGACAGATAAAGTGGCCAGCCTTTTTGGAGGGCCATATTGAAGCAGGCCAACGCAAAACCACGTATCGATTCTTCGACATTGTACATACCCATCGCTACGCCCGGACCTTTGAAGTTGAATACTTCAAAATCCATCACGGTGCCGTCTTCGCCTTCGAATTTCATGGTCAGTTTACCTTTACCTGGCACCACAAAATCGGTAGCGCGGTACTGGTCGCCAAACGCGTGACGGCCAACGATGATCGGAGCCGTCCAGTTCGTTACCAGACGTGGTACGTTGCTCATCACGATTGGCTCGCGAAAAACAGTTCCATCCAGAATGTTCCGGATTGTGCCATTCGGCGATTTCCACATCTGTTTCAGATTAAACTCTTTAACGCGGTCTTCGTCGGGCGTGATGGTGGCGCATTTGATACCAACACCGTATTGTTTAATGGCATTGGCCGCGTCAATCGTTACCTGATCGTCGGTTTCGTCGCGATACTGAATGCCGAGGTCATAGTATTTAATATCAACATCAACGTAGGGCAGAATCAGTTTGTCTTTAATGAATTTCCAGATGATACGGGTCATTTCATCGCCATCCAGTTCGACAACCGGATTCGCTACCTTAATTTTTTCCATTTGACTTTGTTATAAACGATTGAAAACGAAACGAAAACTTGGCAGGTATGCCTTTGCGGTGCAAAAGTACGGAAAAACGAATTAGTAGCTGTGCTATCTCCAAGACCGGTCAGTACAAATTACTGAACAGCTGCCGGTTCATTCTGGCTTATCCGCTCATGTAATTTATTGACAGCATCTCCAACAGAATCAATAGATTGCCGAGAGCTGAACCAATTTGATCATGGTCCAACAGGTTACTATTTTTCTGCTGCTATTTGGCGCATTACAGGGCGGATTGCTGAGTATATGGTTTCTGAAAAACCGACGTAATGAACCGGCCAATCTGTATATAAGCCTGTTTTTACTGGTGGCTGGCCTGCAACTGACACTGAAGGTTATTGCAAAAGTGTGGCTCTATCAGAACGTACTATGGCTGTATATGCTGTCGTACCAATTACCCTATTTAATCGGGCCATTGCTATTCTTATATGTCAAAGCCAAAACCACAAATAAACGGGCGCTGGCAGACTGGTGGCATTTCGTACTATTCGGTTTGGCCACCCTCTGGATGACTGGCGTATACGTAACAGAGGGAGAGATCCGCGAAGTCCATCCCTTCGCTAAGGCTGCCTTCCAGACTTTATCGCTGGGAATATACACCTGGCTGGCTTATCGAATAGCTCCTCAATCGCTGAAACCTTTTCTTCGGGTAGCCGCTATAACCGAACAGATTATTATCGTTACGCTGGCATTGATGGTTGTGTACTACGGTCGCTTTCCGGATGTACGGTTATTATTCGTTGCACTTACGTTGCTGATTTACTGGGTTAGTTATCAAGTCATTGCAAAAGCCGGGCCTTTCACGCAAATCTCAGACCAGACTCCAACACAACCACAGTCGTCTATTTCTTCTCCTAAAAGTCCCAAATACGCTCGCTCCAGCCTGAAACCTGATGAGGCTGACCGGATCGAACAGGCACTCCAACGTAGCATGGCAGTCGATAAACTCTTCCTCGATTCGTCGCAGACTATTGATACGTTGGCTGAAAAGCTCGCTACGTCGCGCCATCATCTATCGCAGGTGCTGAACGAACGAATGCAGCAATCCTACGCCGATTACATGAATACGTTACGTCTGGAAGAGGCCCAGCAACGACTGAGGAATCCGGCTTATTTTCATTACACTATTGCAGCGATCGCGTTCGACTCTGGCTTCAACTCGCTGGCCAGCTTCAACGAAGCCTTCCGCCGGCAATACGGTACTACACCCTCCAAATTCCGGGAGCCATTCCTTAAAAAATTGAGCACGTAGCCGATTATTAGTCCCAATCCGACCGGAATAGAAGCATCATGCGATTTCTGGCCTTAAATCGGGGTCAGAATCATGTATTCATGACAACAAATACACTCGCATGAAAACAACGCTAGCTATCGCGTCTTTACTGATGAGCCTGTCCACAATGGCTCAAAACCCAAACACCAGTTCTCCATTAGATGGCCGTAATTTAGGTATCGTGCTGACGCATCCTGACACGAAAAAGGTAACCGTAAAAACAAACGTTACGTACCTGAGTGACACGAAAGGCACCTTAAAACTGGATCTGTACATACCATCCCAGTTGAAGGCGGGCGAGAAGCGGCCAGTCATTGTTTTCCTGAATGCTATCGGCGATGACCCAAATCCGTCCGAACGAAGAGTGAAAGATTGGGGCGTATACCAAACCTGGCCGCAAATGATGGCCGCACAGGGGTTCATCGGCGTTTCGATGGAAGCTGATCGCAGCCGGGTTCAGGAATCACTACGTGGTGTGTTTAATTTTCTGACGCAAAAAGGGGCTGAACACCATATTGATTCCGATAATATTGGGGTCTATGCTGCATCGGCCAATGTTTCGCAGGCAGTTGAGTATTTAATGGGCGAATCAGCTCACAAAGGCATTAAAGCAGCCGCTCTCTACTACGGTCAGGCACCAGTAGGGCCATTTCGAAAAGACCTTCCCGTGCTTTTCCTAGTGGCCGAAGGCGATGTTCGGGGAGATGGGTACGACAAGATCTGGAGTGAAGTCATGAAAAACAAAGCGCCGTGGAGACTATTGATGGCTTCCAATATGCCACACGCATTCGATACGTTTTCGGGCAATGACGAAGCGCGTAAACTCATTCTGGAAACCATCTCATTCTGGAAAAATCAGTTGGAACCCGTTCCAGCACAGCAGGACCTACAGGCGGCTAGTCGTGAAATTTTCGCAGCCAGCTTTGGCCATCAATCCGAAAAAGCCGCTGAACTCCTAAAAAGCTGGGTAGCTAAGCACCCCAATGATGCAACGGCGCTTTCGATGTATGGGGGAGCATTACGCGATTTAAAACAGTACGATGAGGCATTTCAGACGTACCGAAAAGCAGTCGCCCTTCAACCTAAAAATCCCAGTGCGTTAACAAGCCTAGCTGTCTTGTCCTATCTGACAAATAAACCTGCTGAAGCCGACGGCTACGTATCGAAGGCCATTGCCATCAATGGTGAAAACCGAAATCTATACGCCAGTCTGGCGTTCCCACTGCTGGCATCGGGGAAATTCAGCGAGAGTATACCTTACTATCAGAAAGCCATTAAACTAGAGCCACACGGAGGAGATTATTACAACCTGGGCTGTGCCTATTCGCTAATAAAGGAGAAAGAAAAAGCATTAGACGCACTGGAACAGGCTGTAAAGCTGGGCTATGGTTCGAAGCAACAATTCGATAGTGACCCGGATCTGGAATTAGTGCGATCGGAGGATCGATATAAGAAGCTTTTCCCAGCAACGAATTGATCTACAGCTTACTCCCATGCGTATCTTTTTCCTTATACTATTCGGGGCAGGTATTATCGGTGCTACGTCGCCTGAGCCTCGTCATCTGGAAACAGTGGCTTTTGATACGTATCGTAACAAATTGATTGTTTACGGCGGAGCAACGGTTGTCAATGGTACGTTGAACGAATTCACGGCCGTGTATGAATGGGACTCATTCGGCTGGAAACAGTATGATAAGCCGGGGCCAGGGGGACGTAGCGGCCATGCGCTGGTGTATCACAAAGCTGACAACGTAACACTTTTGTTTGGCGGAGTTTCTGAAAAACAGCAGCCTTACACAATTTACTACGACGTCTGGCGCTGGAATGGTCAAGACTGGAAACAGGTTAGTTCGACTTGCCCCGTTAAGGAGCCAAAAGCCGTTTATGATCCCGTGCACAAACGTGTACTCGTGTACGGCGATGCCAGCGATAAAACCAAATTTATGTACGGGAACGACCAGCAGTTTGAGTTATGGGAATATAGCTCGAACGCCTGGAAGAAACTCTCCACTAATGGACCGCATCCGGATGGTCCGTACCAGATTACTTACGACAACAAACGCCAGGCTTTAGTCATGCTTGACTGGGAAGATGGAAAATCGGTCGTGTGGGAATGGACTGACACTCAATGGGTAAAGAAGCCTGTCGCAGGCCCGTCTCCTCGAACTCGTTATATGCTGGCACATCACCCCGGCGAGGGTGTTACGTACCTACACGGAGGCTTTACGGCTGATCGGAAACAGATAGGCGACTTCTGGAAATGGGACGGAAAAACCTGGACGAACATTGAAACACCTACCTCGCCCGGTCTGCGTAATTCCGCTCATTTGGTTTACGACGGCAACCGAATTTTGCTCTACGGAGGTTCAGTTCCGCAGCCGGATGCTCCCGATAAACTGACGCTTTGCAGCCAACTCTGGCAGTGGAAAGATGGGCACTGGAAGCAACTGAATTAATGCCATGAAGCATACGCTCATTTCCGTACTACTGATAGCTAATCTGGTTACGCGAGCACAATCAAATCCGTTTTTTGTCAACTTACCAGTCGGTCCACATGCGGTTGGTTTTAACGTAGTGACGCTAACCGATGATTCGCGGGTGACGAAGCGACGGTACGATTACTTTGGCGCGAAAGAAACGGGCAACCGCCACCGGCAGGTGCAACTTCATCTCTGGTATCCGGCCCAACGTAACAGTAGCAACGTAGCGATGACGTATGGTGATTACTGCGCAGCCGAAAGCTTTTCTGAACTGAACGGCAGCAAAGACCCAGCGCTAAAAACCAGACTGCTCAACGACCAACGTGCTACGTTCGATCGGTTTTTCGGCAAACTTACCGATGCCCATTGGACAAAACTGGCGAATTCACCTTTGCTGGCTCGTAAGGCCGCTACGTCCCTACCCCAGCGTTTTCCTCTGCTGATTGGTACGTTACGTCCGCTCTCTACGTCAGTAACCAACGAACTGCTGGCTAGTAATGGCTACGTAGTGGCCATGGTGACAACAGGTGAACTATCGGAAGCCACGCCGATGATACGTTATATTCAGGAAGTGCAGGACATGCAACTGGCAATTAGCTACCTTCAAAAAAGAGGGTTGATCGACGAAGAAAAAGTGGGTACGTTGGGCTTCAGCGGTTCCGGACTGACACAGGTCCTGTTTGCTATGCACGACAAACGGGTTGGTGCCCTGGCCGACATAGAAAGTGCTATCTACGGCGAGGGCATTATGGACTATCTGGGCAAATCCAATTTCTATGATGCTAAACAATTACACGTACCGTTCCTTCATATCTATGGCAAACGTCTGGGCAGTTCTGACGCTCATTTTGATGAATTTCACAAAAAAATCTATTCTGATCGCTATCACCTGCTGCTTAATTATAGCCGGCTTCACCATTGGGACGTAGCAACCGAAGGCCGTGCTTCTACCACCGTTCTGCACGTACGTGGCGACAAAGAACCCAGTCTGCGGGCTAGTTTTGAACTGGCGAACAGGCATTTGCTGGCATTTTTCAATAGCGTATTGAAACAGGATAAATCATCGCAGACCATTCTAGACTCTAAAGCGACACTGAGTCAGTATCCTGATTCACTCTGGACTATACGTCACTATCCGGGGCTGAAACCTCCCCCAAACGCTCAGCAGTTTATCAAAATTATTAATGATCAGGGCATCGACAGCGCATTAGCAGTGGCGCGCCGATTTCTGACTGTCGACCCCGCAGCCGCATTCCTGCATCAGAACAATCTGAACGCGCAGGCTCAACTATTACAGAGTCAGAAAAAACCGAATGAAACTATCGCGTTGATGAACTTCGCGACGGAAGTGTATCCCAAAGAAGCCTGGCTCTGGAATAATCTGGCGGGTATGCACGAAGATTTTGGCGATAAACTGGCCGCCATTCGTTGTTCTGAAAAAGTGCTGGACGTATTGGTAGATTTTCGAGGTGCGGAAATGTCGTTTAACGAGCGCGTCCGGCGATCAGCGCAGGCAAGGCTACAGCGATTGAAGGCCCAGTAACTATACGCCCCAACGGCACTATGACAAAAACTTAGAAATGGCTAATAGGGATACAGATATCTCTGTTAGCTACTATTATTTCCATAAACGTTTCGCTCGCGCAGCAGCATCCTACGCTGCCAGATGCGAAGACTCGCGCTCACCTTATTTATCACCCAAAAAGCAAGGCGCTGCTGCTTTTTGATGGCTATTCATCGAGTCATCTGGATTCCACACAAAATAATGTCTGGAAGTGGGATGGCTCGTCCTGGACTTAGATCAAGGCGTATGGACCGAGATCACGAATTCTTAACGCAGGCGCCCTGAACACAAAAATCGGTGAGGTCTATCTATTTGGCGGCCGGGGAAAGGGTATTATTGGCGACAAAAAAGGTGATACCTGGCGGTTCGACGGCTCGAAATGGACAAAGGTTAATACCAACGACATCGGCACCCGCGACCATCATAAAATGGTTTTTGCCGATCACCTGAATGCATTCGTTGTCTACGGCGGTTTCTTAGTCGATTTTCAGCACGACTCTACAACCTGGCTGCTAAAAGATGGCCAGTTTACCGCACTCAAGCTACCCGGTCCTGGTGCGAGAGGCAATTTTGGAATGGCATACGACCCACTCCGAAAAAAGGTAGTATTGTTTGGTGGAAAATTTTCCAGTAAAGATATGCCCGCCGATTTGTGGGAGTTTGATGGCCAAAGCTGGACACATATCCCAGTCGAAAACATTGGTATTATATCAGGACGCGCCATGACATACAGCCCCGACCAAAAGCAGGTCATCATTCACGGAACGATCGGGGAAACATGGGGCTGGAACGGAAAAAAACTGACGAAACTAGCCAGCGGAGGTCCGCTCGAATCGGGTATTGCGCTGGAATACGATACCGGCCGACATGTGCTTGCTGCCTACGGAGGATTTGGCCCCGGCAAGACGGCAAGTTCTTCCCTGTGGGAATTACAAAACGGCCTTTGGAACAAGGTTTCGGACAATGGAACTTGGGTACAGGTGGGCCTGAACAAGTATGTGCGAATGCCTTAGATACAGAAATCGAGAAACATTTCCCAACTTGATTCACTATTGGCAACGTTTTGAACGTATCAGAATTGAGGGTGACGTAGCGCTTCATTGGTAGAATTTTTGGTTGTTTTCGCTATCTTTAGTGGAATACTTCTCAATCTCAAAACAACCTGCCATGAAGCGTTTATTACTCCTCTTTCTTCTCTTACCGACATTCTGCCTCGCTCAAAGCAAAAAATCCTCAAAACAGGCTGGCTCATCGGATCGTATCGACAAACTGAAAGCTGAAGCTGTAGCCGCAGTAGAAGCCAATTCCAAGATGGCGCAGCAGATTAACGACATGCTGTTCAGCTTCTCCGAACTGGGTTTTCAGGAAGAAGAATCATTTAAATACCTGACAGAACTGCTCGAAAAGGAAGGCTTTAAAGTTCAGAAAGGCATAGCAAATATTCCAACCGCCTGGATTGCTACGTGGGGATCGGGAAAACCGCTTATTGCTATCGGTTCTGACATCGATTGCATTCCAAAAGCCAGTCAGAAACCTGGTGTGGCCTACAAAGATCCGATTGTAGAAGGGGCACCGGGGCACGGCGAAGGCCATAATTCCGGTCAGGCGCTTAACATTGTGGCCGTACTGGCCGTGAAGAAGTTAATGGAAAGGGAGAAAATTCCCGGTACGTTGATGCTCTGGCCGGGCGTTGCCGAAGAACTCGTAGGTACGAAAGCCTTCTACGTTCGGGATGGCTATTTCAAAGATGTGGATGCCTGCATTTTCACCCACGTGGGTAACAACTTGGGGGTATCGTGGGGCGACAATGGTAACAATGGGCTGGTTTCGGTCAAGTTCAATTTTGAAGGTCAGGCCGCCCACGCAGCCGGTGCACCCTGGCGCGGACGTAGCGCGCTTGATGCCGTCGAACTGATGAACATTGGCTGGAACTTCCGGCGCGAACACCTCGAACTTACACAACGTTCGCACTACGTTATCCCCGACGGTGGCGACCAGCCGAACGTAGTGCCGTCGAAAGCTGCCGTCTGGTATTACTTCCGCGAACGGACGTATCCGAAAATCAAAAAGCTGTTTGAAACGGGCGTGAAAATTGCCGAAGGCGCGGCCATGATGACCGACACCAAATTCACTTACGAAATTCTGGGATCGGCCTGGCCAGTGCACACCAACAAAGTAATAGCGGCAGCAGCTTACGATAACATCAAAAAAGTGGGTTTGCCCACTTGGTCGGAAGAAGACCAGTTGTTGGCGCGTGCCTCACAGATTGAGTTAGTAGCACCTAAAATCGACGGATTAGCCACTAAACTGGATTCGATGGGTATGCCTACGTCGTCGGCACCGGTAGTGATGATGGGCGGTCAGGCGATGACTCCGATGGGCGGTGGTTCCGACGATATTGCTGATATTTCCTGGTCACTGCCTACGATCGTGCTACGTTACCCGAGCAACATTCCAGGGCTACCCGGCCACCACTGGGCCAATGCCATTTCAATGGCCACGCCCATTGCACACAAAGGTGTGGTCTACGGCGCCAAAGCAGAAGCCATGACGCTTCTGGATTTGCTCATGAAACCGGAAATTATCAAGGAAGCCTGGACGTACTACAAGGACGAGCAAACGAAAGACATTAAATACGAACCGCTGATTTCTCCCAAAGAGCAGCCTGCTATCTATCTGAATAAGAAGATTATGGCGGAGTTTAAGCCAAAACTGGAGAAGTTTTATTACGACCCATCCAAGAACAAAACCTATCTGGAACAACTAGGCATTACTTACCCAACGCTACGTGATGATCAGCGCGAAGCCGTGAAAAAACAGCTCGAAAAAGATAAAGCGAAAGAAAAATCGAGTGCCGCCAAAGTCTCTTCGTCACGCTCGGAGTAAATCGAACGTAGTGAAGTTAGGAGTATAGATTTGGAGATAGGTCAAAAATGCACGTTTCTGTCATTCTGACGAAGGAAGAATCTTAACGTTCCCTTATTTGAGAGCGAGGATGACTTAAGATTCTTCCTTCGTCAGAATGACAGAAAATGCCCCGCAAGAGTCGACTCTTGCGGGGCATTTTATTTATAGAAATTATCAACGTATCGTTACCTAATTCATCACAACTTTAGTCATTACAGGCTGATGGTCAGATGGGTAGCGTTGTTCTTTCGCATCAGTCAATACACCATATTTTAAGACGCGAAATGGTTTGCTGACAAAAATATAGTCGATACGTTTGTCCATCGGTGCGTCGAATTTGAAGCTATTGAACGTACCTTCCGGGCCGTAGGGCGGTGTAGTCGTTACGTCGTGCGCGTCGCTCAGGAGGGTTTTGATGGTTTGAATCTGCTCGGTTTCAGGCGTAGAGTTAAAATCGCCGGCCAGAATAACGGGTTCATTTTTAGCGATTTCCTTTATTTTCGATACCATCAATTTACCCGACTGCCGACGCGCTTCGACGCCTTGATGATCGAAGTGAACGCTGAAGAAGTAAAACTCCTTTTTGTTTTTTAGATCGTTGAATTTCGCCCACGAACAAATGCGGTTGCAGCACGTAGCGTCCCAGCCTTTGCCGGGCTTATCGGGCGTTTCACTCAGCCAGAAATTACCAGATTGCAATACTTTGAAACGGTCTTTTTTGTAGAAAATCGCCGAGTGTTCACCCGCTTCTTTGCCGTCGTCACGACCGGCTCCAATGAACGCAAAATCCTGTAGTTCAGCTACGTCGTTTAATTGTTCGCGCAAAGCTTCCTGCGTCCCAAACAATTCGAATTCATGGAAGCGAACAAGCGCTTTTACATTTTCTTTCCGATTATCCCACGCATTCACGCCGTCGTTTTTATTCTTATAGCGCAGATTATAACTGGCAACTGTAATGGGTTCCATTTTCTGGGCAACTATAGGCTGAGCCATCAATAGAGCACTCAGCAGGCAAAAAATAGCAAAACGCATAGCAAAAAAGATTTAGGGTTTTGGAAGCAAAAGTAAGCATATCTCGATACCCGTTTCTGTCATTTTACTAAATCCTTTGTTCGCTTAAATTCGCTTAAAAACGCAAATCCCCGTTACGTTGTACAACGTAACGGGGATTCTATTCTCAGTAGGTCGGTTATTTCTGGGTATTTCGATGAGCATGGTTTACTTCCCGAATCGCCGTAATGATACGTTTCCAGCACCGGCTAATCGTTTTTTTATCATGCTTCTGCTGATCTTTCGTAACGGTTTCCGTTTTCGTAGCCGTACTACGTACTAATCCGGGGCTGTCGGCCGATTTACGACCATCTACGTGCATTGATACGGACGTAGCAGAGGCTGCCTGTACGGGTTGGGCAACGCACACAAAGAAAGAAGAAGTCACTAACGACGCCGTAGCCAGATAGCCGGTCGCTTTTTTCATCAAAAGAGTTCTCATGGGGCAATTGGTTTAGAATCAATACGGCGTCCTATCCATGAATCCTGCATATACTATGCAACCATCACAAATATAAACTAAAACAGTACTATTGCCCCATAGAGTTGTGTTTAATTCACAAACGATGAACTATTATTTTCTATATCAACTATAGTGCCAAAAATTTATTGCGTAGTGGCAGCTCAGAAAAATAAATATAAAATAGCGGTCAGGGTATGCAATTTTTTCTACTAAATAACGGGCTACGTATTGCCTACCGGAAACTGTTATCTTTGTGCCATCGTTTACCACAATTATGTTCGAGAATCTTCAGGATAAGTTAAATAAGGCCATTAAAACCCTCAAGGGGCAGGGCCGCATTACCGAAATCAACGTAGCAGCGACGATCAAGGAAGTTCGTCGCGCGTTGACCGACGCCGACGTAAACTACAAAGTGGCGAAGGATATCACCGACCGCATTCGCGATAAAGCCCTCGACCGGAAAGTACTTATTTCGGTAGAACCCGGCCAGTTGTTCGTGAAAATCGTTCAGGAGGAACTGACCGAGTTGATGGGGGGCGAAGCGCAGGGCATTAACATCAAAGGCGATCCCGCTGTTATTCTGATCGCTGGTTTGCAGGGTTCTGGTAAAACTACGTTCTCTGGAAAGCTATCAGCCTACCTCAAAAAGCAGGGACGTAACGTTTTGCTCGTTGCCGCCGACATTTATCGTCCGGCCGCTATCGACCAGTTGAAAGTGCTGGGCGAACAGGTTGGGGTTGATGTTTATTCGGAGCCTGAGAATAAAGACGCTGTAGCCATCGCCAAAAACGCTATTGATCAGGCACGGAAAACAGGTAAGAAAATCGTCATTGTCGATACCGCCGGACGTCTTGCCGTCGATGAGGCTATGATGCAGGAAATTGAAGCGGTCAAACGTGCCATTTCCCCTACTGAAACCTTGTTTGTAGTCGATTCGATGACAGGACAGGACGCGGTCAATACGGCGAAGACTTTTAACGAACGGCTTAATTTCGACGGCGTTGTCTTGACCAAGCTCGACGGCGACGCGCGTGGTGGTGCGGCTCTTTCGATCAAAACAGTCGTTAATAAGCCCATCAAGTTCATCAGCACGGGCGAGAAAATGGAAGCCCTCGACGTTTTCTACCCCGACCGGATGGCCAGCCGGATTCTGGGTATGGGCGACGTAATTTCGCTGGTGGAGCGGGCGCAGCAGGCCTTCGACGAAGATGAAGCCAAACGTATCAATGCCAAGATGCGTAAGAATCAGTTCGACTTCGACGACTTCCTCTCGCAGTTGCAACAGATTAAAAAGATGGGTAACGTAAAAGACCTGCTCGGTATGATTCCGGGTATGGGCAAGATGATCAAGGATTTAGACATCGATAACGATTCGTTCAAACCCATCGAAGCCATCATCAGTTCCATGACGCCTAAAGAGCGGCAGCGCCCTGACATTATTGACGGTAGTCGTAAAAAACGAATTGCATCTGGTAGTGGCACGAACATTCAGCAGGTGAATAACCTACTAAAGCAGTTTGACGAGATGCGTAAGATGATGAAGAAAATGAATACCATGCAGGCATCTGGCAAGCTCAACAAGATGATGCGCTAAATCTGATTTTTGTCATCCTGACGCAGCCGATCCGCCGGAGCGGAAGGATGACAAAATCAACTAACCATAATTCACGTTAATTCCAGATAATACCGTCGGCGGGCGGGTTCAAATCGTTCGATGGCGTAACGTAGCGCCGTTCGAGGTAGTTGCCTGATGTGGTCGTGCAGAAATTCTTCCAGCGCATCGACGTTACGTTTCCCAACTTCCCGTAACATCCAACCAACCGCCTTGTGAATTAAATCGTGTTTGTGCGACAGAAGCAGTTCGGCAATGGCAAACGTATCACTAAACTGCCCGAGCCGAATCAGTGCAAGCGTCGATACGATGGCGATACGTTTACTCCAGAGATTTTCTTCGTGAGTCAGGTCGTACAAGATGGTACGATCGCCCTGAACAACGTAGCGCCCAATGATATGTGGACACGTAACGTCGACCAAATCCCAGTTGTTGATGTATTGCCGGTTTGCTACATATCGATCCAGAATAGCTGCCCTTTCAGCCGAGCCAGCTTTAGTATTCTGCTTTACCCAAATTAGCAGGCCAGTCATCCGGCATTCGTGAATCGGGTCCTGGACCAGTTTTTCAACTTCGTCGAGTGGCAGGTTTTGGTATAGCTTCACAATGGCACGTATCTGCGGCAACGAAAGGCCCACAAATTGATCACCTTCACCATACTGACCGGGACCTGTTTTGAAAAAACGAGCCACCATTATAGCTCTTTCTGTCTGATGTAGCGCCATAATGGCGGTTTTAACGGCTTTGTAGGTCTGTTCCATGTGGATAAAAAAAGCAGAGACCCATTTGAGCCTCTGCCAGTATCTAGGGAATTTTCTGGTTAATCGTTCAATTTTGAACGGATAAAATCTTGCTCAGATAGCATGGGGGGCGAATACAATACGGTTTTATTTCGCTCAAAGGTTGGTCTGTCGAGATCGGCAGCCAGATATTGACCTTTCACAAACATCTCTATTGTCCGCTTGATCAAGTCCCTATCATCCGGGCGTTCCTCTTCTTCCAGAACCAATGTATCAGCATCATAATCCGGATCAGGGGTCGATTTATTGGGTGCTTCGGGTAAAACGATAGTTGAACCGTTGTAACCGGTCGGTGTTTTCTTTTCGTCGTTTTTGAGACTAACCGTTGGTTTTACATCAACCTCGCCCCCTTCATCATCCACTAGCACTAAATCGCCCGAAGGTTCTTCCTCTCCTTCCAGGACACCCACTGGTCCGCTACCTTGTGTTTCAGCGTCATTTCCGTCGGTATTGTCCTTGTCATCAACAGGTTGGACTGTTTCTTTTGCTTTGTCTTCAGTTTCTTTAGTATCCTGACTCTTAAGCTTAAGCTGATCCATCAATTTAGACGTACCATCAAAACCAGCAGCAATGATCGTAACCCGAAGTTTATCGCCAAGCGTTTCGTCAGTGATGGCGCCAAACTTAAACATCTTGGCTTCACTTTGAATTTTTTTGGACACATGCTCCGAAATAGCCATTTGCTCTTTTAGCAACATAGCGTGCTGCTTACTCGACGAAATGGTCAACAGAATACGCTTGGCACCGCGAATGTCGTGGTCGTTAAGCAACGGAGAATTAAGCGCAGACTCGATAGCCCGTAGCGCCCGGTCTTCGCCCGAGGCTTCTGCCGAACCCATCACGGATTGGCCTGCTCCTTCAAGTACTTTTTTTACGTCGGCAAAGTCAGCGTTGATATCGCCCTGCGTGGTGATAATCTCAGCAATACTTTTTACGGCATTGGCCAGAACGTCGTCGGCGTGGGCGTAGGCTTCGGTCCAGGTGAGTTCGCTGTAAAGCTCCGCCAGTTTATCGTTCAGTACCACCAGCACCGTATCGCAGCTATCTTTCAGCTTTTCGATACCTTCCCGAGCCTGCTCTTTTTTGTCGGTGCCTTCATACCAGTACGGAGCCGTTACGACAGCCACGGTGAGTAAGCCCATTTTGCGCGCCACTTCAGCCACAACCGGAGCGGCACCGGTACCCGTACCACCGCCCATACCTGCCGTAATGAACACCATTTTGGTAGGTGAAGCCAGCAGGTTTTCAATCTCCTCTATACTGTCGCGGGCAGCTTTTTCGCCTTCTTTCCAGTCAGTTCCTGCGCCCAAGCCATCGCCTAGTTGCAGTTTCGTTTTTACTGGATTATTCATAAGAGCCTGACGGTCAGTATTGCAAACTGCAAAACTGACATCCTGCATCTTCATTTTGTCCATGTGCTTGACGGCATTCCCTCCCATGCCGCCAACGCCAACAACCTTGATAATAATGGGGTTGTTGTCTGGCATTTCAAATCTATAGCCCTGACTAGTCATCGTATGGGTAATTGATGTCTGTTGGTTTTCAATAACTCTCTATTGACGATTACTACGTCAAGTGAAATCCGGTTTTATTGACCCGGATAAGGGTCGGTCTCATTTCCCCGAATTGGGCGTGTCAAACGCCGAATCCAGCCCATCAAACCTCCTTCATCCGGATCTGAATCTGGGTCCGGTTTTGGCGGAATGGGTGGTTTAGGTCCTGGTGGTTTATCCCGTCTATCATTACTTGGCACATTGCCCATTGACTCATCGTTACGGGGTCGGTTCGGATCAGTAATGAACGAAATCCGGTTGTCGAGCGTCTTATAACCCGCCCAAACCAGACCTACAGCCGTGGCATAAGCCGGATCCGCCACCAAATCGGCGCGACCATTGGGTTCTAGGTGCTCAGGGTATCCAACCCGTACTTCTTCCAGCCCGGTTACCCGACTGAATATCTGCTCTGCACCCGATATCATGGCCGAACCACCCGTCAGTACCAATCCGCCCAGTAGTTTGCCATCGTAGCCCGACCGAACAATTTCAGCCTGCACGAGTGCGGCAATCTCACGCAACCGATCTTCAATAATAATCGCTACGTTCTTGAGCAGTACGTCCTTAGGCTTACGGTTACTCAGTCCCGGCACGCCCACTACCTCATTCAGGTTATACTCCGATGGGTTAGCACTACCGAATTTCTTCTTGAGCAATTCAGCCTGGTTGGGCAGGATTTTGCAGCCCGCCTGGATATCCGACGTCAGGCTATTGCCTGCCCACGGGAACACCGCTACGTGACGTAGTACGTTGCGGTAGTAAATTGCCATTTCGGTGGTGCCACCGCCAATATCAACCAGGGCTACGCCCGCGTATTTTTCTTCATCCGTCAGCACCGCCAGTCCTGACGCCAGCGCCGAGAGCATCATCGTGTCCTGCGTCAGGTTGTTACGTGTGATACACCGACGAATGTTACGTGCTGCATTTGCCTGAGCTGTAATTAACTGAAAATCAGCCCCTAATTTAATACCGTTACGTCCTACTGGCTGGTTAACATTGACTTCGGTATCGACCACGAAATCCATAGGGAGGACGTGGATGATTTCCTTATCTGCTGGAATCGAGGTGCGGTACATATCATTGAGCAAATGATCAATATCTTCGCTCTGCACTTCATCGCCCGACGACGAGCGCGTAATGCTCCCGCTCGACTTCACCGACGTAACATGTGCGCCACTGAAGCTGACATTGACGCGTTCAATATCGACGTTCGACTGATTAGCAGCTTCTTCCACGGCTTTCCGAATAGCGTTTACCGTGTTCTGAACGTTCACCACCGAACCTTTGGCAACACCATCTGTCAGCGAGGTTTCGCCTACGCCCAGAACTTCAAGAGTCTCCTGGTCTTTCTTATTGCGAATCAATCGACCGGCTACGGCACAAACTTTGGTGCTACCGATATCCAGCCCTACTACAATTTCTCCGTCTACGCCCGTGGTTGTCATTGGCAAACTATTTGGTTTCGGTATTGAACGTTTACCCGACGGTAGTGGTCCCATCCCGCAGCCGGTAAAACGTTGGTATAAACTAACTTTAACTTTTTAAACTTTGCATCCAGCTCGGTCGGTGGCCCCAGTTCAATCTGGTGATTACCAACTTGCGGCCACATGACGACTTCACCCTGTTCGTTCACCGACAACTCGGCAATCTGCGCACGCCAGAATGGGTCGTCGTGAATTCGCTTTAACAAATCCAGCAGCGGTTTATTTCGTTGATTCGCCAATGAACGATTCTGAGCGAAATAAGCACCCGCCAAAATGGGCACCCGGGCCGAATAGTTCATCGAAATCGGGAAAAAACGTCCTTCTTCGCTAACATACTGCCCCGACACCGACCGCAACCCATCACCAGAAGCCATTAATCGCGCCAGTGGACGGGGCTGCTCAATTACGATCAGCAAATCGCCGTTCAGGTCACGCGATATCTGACAGTTTTTCACTAACCCATGTTGCATTAATCGTTTCTCCAAACGTTGAAAATCGACTTCTGCATAATCTTTACCCAAAATAGGGTCATCCCCTTCATTGGTTAAATACCCCATCACATCCTGACGGGTCAGAAACCGATGCCCCTCGACTTTATCGAGTTGAATCACAACCTGCCGAACAGACTTCTGACCATGCCGAACTTCGGTAAAGGCAATAAGCCCTAACAGGCCTAAAAGTCCGGTGGTGACTAGCAACACCTTTTGGGATGATTTAAAGGTAGAAAACATCTATAAATAAGCTGAGTTGTTTTCGATATATTTTTATTTATTGGTACGATAGAAGGCTTTTTAGAGCCGGAAGCTGCTGGTCAATGTCGCCTGCGCCAATAGTTACCAGTAATGACGGCCTCATTTGTCGCACAACGTCGGTTAATTCCTCTTTGGTGCATTTTTGTTTAGTTTTCGATTTAACGTCGCGAAAAATCAGTTCTGACGTAACGCCTTCGATAGGTAATTCGCGTGCCGGATAAATATCCAGCAGAATGACATGGTCGGCAAGTGAAAGACTTTCGGCAAACCCTTCGGCAAAATCGCGGGTACGGCTGAACAGGTGCGGCTGGAACACCGCCGTCAATTCCCGATCAGGATACAATGCTTTTACCGATGTCAGAAACGCCTTCACTTCAGCGGGGTGATGAGCATAATCGTCAATAAGTACGGCAGAATCCGATTTTAGGATGTATTCAAACCGACGACGTACCCCTCGGTAGTCACTCAATGCCGACCGAATGGCTTCGGGCGATACGCCTACCTCCAGTGCCACGGCTCCGGCAGCCACCGCATTCTCAACATTATGAAAACCAGGAATCATCAGACGAATATCTGCAATAATTCCATTTGGATGTACTAAATCAAATACAAAAGTTGCCTGTTCGATACGTAGATTCTGGCTATGATAGTCGCCTTCCTCTAGTGAATACTCCCGAACGGTTGCAGATGTTTTGTCGGCCAGCGTCAATCCTTTTTTCATGAAGAGTACTCCGTCTGGCTCAATCTGGCTAACGTACTGACTAAACGATTGGAGAACAGCGTCGTGGGCACCGTAAATATCCAGGTGATCGGCATCGGTCGACGTAACGATCGCGTATTTGGGAAACAGTGTCAGAAATGACCGATCGAATTCATCGGCCTCCACCACGCAAACCACCGAACGAAGGTCGTCGGCTGGCTCATTCAGCAGGAAATTGGTTCCGTAATTATTGGTGATACCCCCCAGAAAAGCGGCACAATTCACATTAGCATCCCGCAGAATATGCGCCACCATCGACGACGTAGTGGTTTTACCATGCGTACCGGCTACGCCCACGGTTGTCATTTGTCCAGCAATAAGCCCCAGCACTTGTGAACGCTTCTGCAACGTAACGCCCTTCTCTACAAAGTACAGATATTCAGCATGGATATTCGGAACGGCAGGCGTGTAGATAACCAGGGTTTCAGCCGGACTCTCCCGAAACAAGGCCGGAATTTGTTCTACATCCTCCGAAAAATGAATCGCTATACCCTCGTTCTCAAGGGCTTCTGTCAACGTAGTGGATGTACGGTCGTAACCGGCCACTACGTACTCGTTGATACGAAACCAGCGGGCCAGCGCACTCATGCCGATTCCGCCGATACCCAGAAAATAAATGTATTTGAACTGTGTTAAAGTCATTCGTTAATGTCCGTGGAAGAAAAGTAGCGAACGTACTACGTTCATTACTACGTTCCTTCTACCTTATTTGGTTAGTTTTCTTACTTCTTCGGCAATCTCGCGAGCCGCGTGCGGCTTCGCTAAGGTTTTTATCTGGCTACTTAACTGTTTTTGTTGATTTGGATTCTCCAACAAATTCAAAGCGGTCGTAATCAGTTCTTCGCGCGCGTTTCGGTCGGTAACGAGCAAGGCGGCATCATTTTTCACCAAACTCATCGCGTTTTTGGTCTGATGGTCTTCCGAAGCCGCCGGAAACGGCACCAGAATAGCCGGACGGCCTACCAGACAAAGCTCTGAAACCGACAAAGCGCCCGCTCTCGAAATAACGATAGTAGCCACGGCGTAGGCTTTGTCCATATCGTAAATAAAATCGTACGCTTTCACCAGCGGTGAGCCAACGGCCGCCACCACCTCCCGCGCCCGACTGATAAAACTCGCTCCCGTTTGCCAGATTACCTGAACACCGGCATCAACGAAACGCTGCAAACCGGCCTCTATGCTCTCATTAATGGTTCTCGCTCCCTGACTGCCACCAATAATCAACACCGTTGGGCGAGTCGCTTCCAGGGCAAACAACTCTCGACCGGCCTCTATCTGTTGGTCAGCAAACTGAATATCACTACGTACCGGATTCCCAGTTAGTTTAATTTTCTCGGCAGGGAAAAACGCTTCCATTCCTGGATACGCAACGCAGATACGCTTTGCCCAGCGAGCTAAGGCTTTATTTGTTATACCCGCATACGAGTTTTGCTCCTGAATCAACGTCGGAATCCCTTTAAACGACGCAGCCAGCAGCAATGGTCCGCTGGCATAACCGCCAACCCCGACTGCTACGTCGGGCTGAAATTCACGAACAATCTGCCGGGCACGTAGCAAACTCCGGCCCAGCTTGAACGGGAACCCCAGATTGGCCAGCGTCAGTTCACGTTTGATGCCAACAACCGGCAAACCAACAATCGTATAACCGGCGCGAGGCACTTTTTCCATTTCCATCTTGCCTTCGGCCCCAACGAACAGAATCTCCGTGGTGGGATCGATGGTTTTCAGTTCATTGGCAATGGCGATGGCCGGATAGATGTGCCCACCGGTTCCGCCCCCGCTGATAATAACTTTCATTCGGTTATAAGTCTCTTGTCAATAATGACAATTAATGACTACCTTTTTTCCAATAATTTGCTTTCGTCGGTATCTTCCCGGCTTACGCTCAAAACAATGCCAATAGCAATGCCCGTAAATATGAGCGAGGTGCCTCCCATGCTCAATAAAGGTAAAGGCTGACCTGTTACGGGAGCCATACCAATTGCCACGCATATACTCGCAAATGCCTGAAAAACAATACTAAATGTGAGACCGGCGGACAAAAGTCCGCCAAACGGTCGGGTAGCTTTATGGATTGTATTCATACCACGCCATAAAAACCATAAATACGCCAGCACCACCGGAATCCCCCCTAACAGCAACCCATATTCTTCCACAATAATGGCGTAAATAAAGTCGGAGAATGGGTTGGGCAATGTGTTACGTTGGTGACTGTTTCCAGGCCCCTGTCCGGTAAGTCCGCCGTTCGCCAGGGCTATATACGACTGTTCAACCTGGAATGGAATACTATCTGATTTGGCGAACATCGTCACCCGACTAATTGCCGTACCCAGTCGCTGGCCGGCTGCCAGAGCGATGCCGCCAAAAATAATACAGGCAACAATCATGTAACCCAGGTAACGTACCGGCACTCGACCAATATACATGAGCAGAAAACACGTAGCACCCAGTAATAAAGCGGTCGACGTGTTGGACAAAATAATGAGCGAGCAAATGAGCGCAATCCAGATGATGAGATTGAACAGCACACTCGGGTCGCTCATGAACTTCTGTCGTTTCGCCAGCATAGCGGCCAGATTGGATATGAGCGCCAGTTTGGCTAAATCCGATGGCTGAAACGTCTGGTTAATTAACGGAATCGTTACCCAACGCGACGCATCGTTTCGGACTTCCCCCCCGAAATAAGCCCAGAGCAGCAATGGAATGGATAACCACAAGCCGTATTTCGACAAACGTGCGAAATGTACGTAGTTGATCTGATGGGCGAAATAAGTACAGGCAATCCCCACCAGTAATAGAGCTCCGTGCTTCAGCAGGAATATTTCGGTGTTACCATCCATCTCTTTAAATGCTTTGGTTCCCGTCGAACTATAGACGACCAGCACACTCATAATAGATAGATACAGCACAAACCACCAGATTTGGCGGTCGCCTTTAAGATTTGTACGAATCCAGTCGCGGAGAGCCATTGTTTTAATGATGAATTATGAATGATAAATGATGAATGACGATTAATGAATGCTTGCATCAGCCTACGCGACTCGACCAATTCATCATTTATCATTCATAATTCATCATTAATTTTCTTACTGCTTCTTTAAATTGATTACCCCGATCTTCGTAATTTTTGAATAAGTCAAAACTTGCACAAGCGGGTGACAGCAGTACTACGTCGCCGGATTCACCCCACTCCAGCCCTTTTGCGACAGCTTCTTCTACCTGCTGCGTTTCAAAAATCAGGGGAATTTTACTTCCAAAATGCTCCACCAGTTTATGATTATCGATACCCAGGCAAATGAGCGCTTTCACTTTCTGACGTACTACGTCATCAAGTTGACTATAGTCATTGCCTTTATCCTGCCCACCCGCAATCCAGATAGTCGGTGTTTCCATACTCGATAGCGCATAAAAAACGGAATCTACGTTGGTCGCTTTGGAATCGTTAATGAATTGGATTTCATCTATAGTTCCAGCCGGTTCCAGCCGGTGAGCCGCATTCTGAAACGACTTCAGGCCAGCGATAATGGCTTCATTCGTTACGTCCAGCGTCTGCGCCACTAATATGGCCGACAGCATATTGATGGCGTTGTGCGGACCACGTAACGGCGTATCAGCCTGAGTCAATGTAAATGAATGCGTTGTCGTTTGTGCTATTAGCTGACCATTTTGAACGTAGCCACCAGGTGTTACCGGCGACTGCAACGAAACAGGCAATCGATTCGCAACCGTGCTACGTTTTGTAAGTTCCTCCTGAATAGGTTGACTCTCAGCAAAATAAATGAACGTATCATCTGGACAAGCATTCTGTAGAATCCGAAACTTCGAGTCGATATAATTCTGGAAATTGTAGGCGTAGCGATCAAGGTGATCCGGAGTAATGTTCAGTAGGAGCATTACGTCGAGATGCACGTCGTACATATCGTCGAGTTGAAAGCTACTTAGTTCGAGAACGTAGTAATCGAACGTATCAGCAATTACCTGTTCGGCAAAGCTGTCGCCCACATTACCCGCTAGCCCTACGTTCAATCCTGCCGTTTTGAGCAGGTGATAAATCAGTAACGTAGTAGTGGTTTTCCCGTTACTGCCCGTTATTCCAATGAGTTTAGCTTTAGTATAACGGGCCGCAAATTCGATTTCTGAAATTACAGGCGTTTTCTGCGCTCGAAGTTGCTGAACCAGTGGTGCTTTTTCGGGAATGCCGGGACTTTTTATGACTTCATCGGCCGCCAGGATGCGGGCTTCGGTGTGTGTACCTTCTTCAAACGGAATACCGGCTTTTTCCAGCGTTGTCCGGTAACTCTCCTTCAAGGCCCCTTTGTCGGAAAGAAAGACAGAAAAACCTTTGGCCTGCGCCAGTAACGCAGCCCCTACTCCGCTTTCGCCCCCACCAAGAACAACTAATTGCTTAACTGACATACTCAATACGTACTATTGGCAAAGTAACGTATAAAAAAAAAAGCCCCAACCATGGTCAGGGCATTTCCGTAAAATTTCTTCAGGAATTTCTATTATTTTTTAGCTATTGAATCAGATACACGCATTCGATTGGCAGCCTTTACAATCAGAAAAATAACCCAGGCAATAATGAAAAACTGAATAACCGTATTCAGGAAATTACCGTAACGAATAGCTACTTCTGGCTCTGTACCAACGGCTTCTTTCATCACATACTTCAACTGGCTGAAATCAATTCCACCCAGCACTAACCCCAGTATGGGATTGATGATGTCTTCTACAAGCGACGTGGTGATTTTACCGAATGCAGCACCAATAATTACGCCCACGGCCAGGTCAAGCACGTTTCCCTGCGCAATGAATGTTCTAAATTCGCTTAACATAGATGGATTAGTTTTAGGTTAGAATTAACTGACGGGAAAGCAATTGCGCTAAAGGTAAAAATAAAACGCAAACTAAAAGCGCCCTGGCAACGGAGCCGCAGCTTTCTGGCTATCTTTCTTTGTTCGAAACGAGCTGATATTATAAACTAATCCGATAGCTAGTGTCTGCTGGAGTTGTAATTCGGAGCTAAAATCTTTGTTATAAAGCGCAATCAGGCCGAACGTAGTACTAAGGTATTGGCTCACTTTGGCTGCCAAAATCAAATCGAGCCTATGGTTAATGTTATCGAGGTGTGAATATTCCGTAAACAGTTGATAACGTGCATTCAATGATACGTTCTCCGTCAGGTTTCGATTGAGCACCGTCTGTAATTGAAATGCCAGCCACTCGGTTCGGGTAGTTTTTCCGGGTTCTACTCCATAGACTTTCTGCGTCGGGTCGGGCACGAACGTACCGTTGGCAAGTTCTCTTACCCGCACACTCTGATCTGAAAGAAACGTAATACGCGGAGCTAGCGGGCTCATACGTAGCGAAAACCAGTCGTTGGGTTTATAGGCGATACCTACGGCAAATGTGAACTGGGCAGGTGCAAAAAAGTTGGAAACCTTCAGACGAGCCTGTTCAGCAGGCAGCTTATCGTATCGGTAACCCGGCGCAAAGAACGTATTGAACGTACCAGAAACGAACAGGTCCCATTTTGGGGCAATTTGATGCCCAAGAACTGAAATGATCATAATCTGGTCGGCCGCTTTACGAGTATTGCCCAATTGCGTTACGTAGCCTAATTGTAAATCAGCGGTATTATCCCAGGATGTTTTTCCTTTCTCGTAAAGCGCACGAGCCGCAACAATGGCTCCAAGAGCAATTGAATTTACCCCTCCACCTGACCAATTGCTAAACGTGGCCTGATTAAAATTGACACCGCCACTAAATGATTTTTGCCAGTAAGACGTATCAGGCTTCACGGCAACCGTGTCTTTGAAATTAGTGGTAACTCGGATCGAATCTGGTGGTACAGTCTTACCAGAATCCTGTGACCAGACATGGCTAAAACTAAGCCACATCAGCAGAATATACAAGGTACTTTTCCCCATCGAAGTATAGAAATTTAGCTGTAAAAGAAGGATTACCTATTTGATAATCGCGCCTTAAAAGAAGCTTATTTATCGAATACTTCTACTTTTTTTGTTTGTAGCGTTTGCAGGGGAAGAACCGTCGTTGTATCACCAGTCTGTATTGTCATCGATAAGTTATCGATACGTACTATTGGGCCTTTCACGTTATCGATCTGGATAATCTGGCCTTCTCTATATTTATTTTTCGTATAAAACGAAGACAGAATATTCGCCATCAAATCGCGGGAAGCCATGCCGTATCCAACTGCAAAAGCGAATATAATTCCGCCAATAACCAGATTAAAACTTGACTCCAGCAATTCCGTATTGATTCCCGCCTGACCGAGTGCGCTGATGATGGTAATAATCAGAAAAAAAACAAACACAATGGTACTCAGCAACCGGGCAGAAGCGATATTAAACGACTGACAAACGCTTAAAACCGCCGACCGTATCCCATCCGAGAGCAGTACACCCACCTGAAGCATAATGGCAGCCGCAATCAATTTGGGGATAAACTGGATCAGCGATGCTACCATTTCAGTAATGGCCGCAACACCCAATTTTTCGGTAGCTGCTTTGACAAAAACGAGCAGAATAAAGTAATAGAGCACTTTAGCGAGGATTTCGCTAAGCTTGACTTCGGTCTTTAGTTGTTTAATAAGTTTTATCTCATTCAGGCGATGACCAATTTTATCAAAACCTACTTTCCCCAGCACCCGTAATACGATAAATGAGATTAATCGGGCAATACCAAAACCAATGGCTAAAATAATAATGGCAAACAGTAAACGAGGAACGAAATCAACAAACTGATCAATCAGATTTTGAAATGTATTCCTTATTATTTCAGTTAATTCGGGTAGTTGATTCATACATATAAACTATTTTTCTTCTTTCTCATGTAAGTGTGGTGGATTTGCCATTGCGGAAGCCGTACTAAATAAGTCGCCAATGAAGACGTCTATTACTGTGATAGTATTCCGAATCAAATCGATTTCAGAAACTATCTCCCTTTTCAGACGCGGAGGGCAAGGGTCTGTTGGCTCAATTAGTTTAAACGGATTCGGCTTATCCATGGCAAACTAGTTTCATCGGAAAAAATCGCGAGCGGACAGTACAGCTTTAATGGCCAGCAAGAGCCAGAATACAGCCCCTTCCAGGTAGTATTTGCGGAGTTTATCACGCGAGCGCTTAAGCCGCATTTTCACCGCGCTTTCAGTCAATCCATTAATGTCGGCAATTTCACGAATGCTGATATCATCCTGATACTTCATGAGCAGCATCGTCTGCTCATCCGGGTCTAACTGCTGAATAGCTCGTTCGAGCTGTTGGGCCTCCATTTCTTCCATTTCGGCCAACTCTTCTTCACCACTGACATTCATTCGTTCCCAACCTTCATCCACATATATTTCGCGACGTAAGTGTGGAGAGCGTAACTGGTCTGTGCAGTGGTTATAGGTAATCGAGTACAACCAGGTCGAAAATTTAGATTGTTCGCGGAAGCCGCCTAATTTAACAACCAGTTTTAAAAAAATATCATGCGTTAAATCCTCTGCCCGAACCGGGTCTTTCATGAACGACAGACATTTCCGGTATACTTTATCACAGTATCGTTCATATATCCGCTCAAAGTATCTATTTTCCTGAGTGTTGATATACAGCCTCACTAATTCCTCGTCCGAAGTATGTTCCATAGTACACGTAATGGTGATTAAGACATAAAAAGTCAAAAAAGTAACGTTACAGCGTAGTCAATTTGGTTAAGTAAAATGGTGGATACATATGAACTGGCGTTTTATTACTCTCAATAACTCCTTATAATGAGTTGTATTGCCAATAAAATGTGTATCCAATTCGCTAAAATCTATTCTGAAAAGAAATTGATAATTTCCAGTAACTCTTGCTTAGCTACTATTCCAGAATTGATAATCTTCTCAGCTGTTCTAACAATAATTGGTAAATTAATTGGGGCACAAAGTAGGCTGGATTTCAGCATTATATATTGCGCATTTTATCAGAAAGTATGGTTTGATGTACTTTTGATGTAGGTGCAAATAAATTTAGTAGTTAATTGAATAAAAATACAATAATTATAAGTATTAATTACTGTTATTTTAACTGATAATACTTCAACTGTTTTTTCATTATAAACATAAAAAAACCCGATCAGAAGACCGGGTTTTGTACAAGAATTATATAAGGATATTAACCAATTGCCACCCGCTTAAAACTAGAAACGGTCAGCCCTTTGCTGGTTTTTTCCAGGAGTTGCGCAATGGTCAGTGAACTGTCTTTAACAAACTCCTGATTCAGAAGCGTATTCTCTTTATAGAACTTATTCAGTTTACCCATTGCAATTTTCTCGAGCATAGCCTCTGGCTTTCCTTCCTGACGAGCCTGCTCTTTACCAATTTCGATTTCACGTTGTACGATAGTCGCATCAACGCCATCTTTATCCAGAGCAACCGGTTTCATAGCCGCAATCTGCATTGCTACGTCCCGACCAACTTCCGATACGTCAGAACCATTAGTATTGGTCAGGCCAACCAGCACACCCAGTTTACCGTTCGAGTGAATATATGAAACGACTTTATCAGCTGATACGGTTTCGAACGATGCTACGTCGATTTTCTCACCGATTTTACCCATTAGGTCCGTAATATGATCCTGCAATGAGCGACCATCAGCTTGTGGCGTAGCCAGCAACGTAGCTTTATCCGCAGCGTCGGTAGCTACTGCCGTGCTGATAACAGCCATAGCCAAGTTTTGGAAATCCGCTACTTTCGATACAGGCTCAGTTTCACAAGCCAAAGCGATTACTTTGCCTGATTTGCCATCTGGGCTAACGTGTGCCAGTACTACGCCTTCAGCGGTCGTGTTGTCGGCACGTTTGTCAGCTATTTTCTGCCCTTGCTTCCGCAGAATTTCTTTTGCTTTTTCAAAATCACCATCAGCTTCGGTAAGGGCTTTTTTACAATCCATCATACCGGCTCCGGTCTCTTGCCGAAGCTTGTTTACGTCAGCAGCAGTAATTGCCATCTTCGTGAAGTTTTCAGTTGTTAAGTTTCTGTTTTCTATTCTGTGGTTTCCTAACAAAGAGTTTACACTTAGCTTCGTCAGTTACAGAATAGCCCATAGCGGCTGGCTACGGGCTATTTTTGACGTTATAGAGTTATATGATTGTTGAGTTATAAAGTTTATGCGTCAACTAACCATACAACTTTATAACTTCTTTTATGCTTCTTGCTCGTCTTCAGCAACCGGCGCCGGTGCCGCTTCAGCCTCAGGTTGAGTTTCGCCTTCAGCACGAGCCTGGGCCAGGTCTTCACTACGTTTGGCTTCCTCTTCTTCCTGAATACGCTGATCGTCTTTATCCTGCTTCCGCTCCATCAGCCCTTCTTCAATAGCTTTGCCGATAGCTAACGTAATAAGCGAAATCGACTTATACGCGTCATCGTTGGCTGGAATAGCGAATTCTACCGAATCAGGATTCGAATTGGTGTCGCACATAGCGAACACAGGAATACCAAGGCGGTGTGCTTCAGCAACGGCAATGTGCTCGCGCTTTACGTCGACGATGAACAAAGCAGCTGGCAGGCGAGTCAGGTCGGCAATACCGCCTAATACACGCTCCAGTTTTTCCTTATCGCGAGTCCGAATCAGACGCTCACGCTTAGCAATGCTTTTGACGGTCTCCTCGTCTTTCAGCATTTTGTCCAGCGTTTGCATTTTCTTCAGCGACTTACGGATAGTAGCGAAGTTTGTCAACATACCACCCTGCCAACGATCTGTTACGTAGGGCATTTTCAGGCGACGCGCTTCTTCCGAAACAATTTCCTGCGCCTGTTTTTTAGTTGCTACGAACATCACTTTCCGACCTGAACGTACAATCCCTTTTATGGCATTGCAGGCTTCGTCCAGAGCAGCCAGTGTTTTATTAAGGTCAATAATGTGGATGCCGTTTTTCTCCATGAAGATATACGGAGCCATCCGGGGATCCCACTTACGGGTCAAGTGCCCAAAGTGCACACCCGCGTCGAGGAGTTCTTTATATTCGATTTGTGCCATTTCTGATAATGAACAATAAAAATGATTAAATGAACAAGTACGCAGCACCGCGCATCGGCATCATCTAAGCGCAGTCTGGACAACTATGCATAGGGGTAAGGGTTTGGGGCTTTGGGTAAACCCCCACGCCCATGGCCCAATGCCCTCTGCCAATTAACGTTTCGAGAACTGGAACCGGCGACGGGCTTTTTTCCGACCTGGTTTCTTCCGTTCTACCATCCGCGAATCCCGCGTCAGGAAGCCTTCTTTTTTCAAAGCAGGACGGAATTCGGCATTCAGTTCAACAAGCGCACGAGCGATAGCCATCCGCGTAGCTTCGGCCTGACCAGCCACACCGCCACCGCGAACGTTTACCTTTACGTCGTAGCCACCTACGCCGTTTACCGTTGCGAACGGCTGATTCAGAATAATTTGAAGAACTTCGGTCGGAAAATACTGCTTATAATCTTTCCCGTTAACCGAAATGGCTCCGCTACCCGCCGACATATAGATGCGCGAGATTGCTGTTTTACGGCGGCCAATGGTATTAATACGTTCCATTATGACTTAGAATTTTACGGCTTTAGGTTGTTGGGCCTCGTGTGGGTGCTGATCACCAGCATAAACATACAGGTTGGTGTACAACCGCCGACCAAGCCGATTTTTAGGCAGCATACCTTTCACAGCGTGTTCGATGATCCGCTCGGGGTGTTTTTCGAGCAGAATCCGGGGCGTAGCAAAACGTTGACCGCCGGGGTAGCCCGTGTGGCGAACGTAAACTTTGTCGGTCATCTTATTACCCGTCAGGCGTACCTTTTCGGCATTGATGACAATCACGTTATCTCCGCAATCAACGTGCGGGGTGAAGTTGGTTTTGTGTTTTCCGCGAATCATGAATGCAATCTGACTGGCCAGCCGACCGAGTACTGCACCCTGAGCGTCAATCACAACCCATTCCTTCTGCGCCGTCTCTTTATTAGCAGAGATGGTTTTGTAACTGAGTGTGTTCACTTTATGGAGACTAATTGGTTGATTTCTAACAACTTGCCTATAAAAAAGCATTCCCGCTGGCAAAACGGGAGTGCAAATATAGACGTTATAAGGCTGAAAAACAAGGGTATGCCGATAAATCCTTTTACCGCAGTTTAAGAGTTGCCAGGGCCATTACCGCCAGAATAATTCCTACGATCCAAAAACGGGTCACTAGCTTGGCTTCGTGATAGCCTTTCTTCTGAAAATGATGGTGCAAAGGAGCCATCAGGAAAATCCGTTTCCCCTCACCATATTTCTGTTTGGTGTACTTAAAATACGTCACCTGCATGATAACGGAGATGTTTTCGGCCAGGAAAATGCCGCAAACCAGCGGAATCATCAATTCCTTACGTATCGCCAGAAATAGGACGGCAATAACGCCACCTAACATCAGGCTACCGGTATCACCCATAAACACCTGAGCCGGATATGAATTATACCAAAGAAAACCGACGCAGGCACCTACAAAAGCAGCGCAGAAAATAACCAGCTCGCCTGAGTTAGGGATGTACATAATCGTCAGGTACTGCGACGCGATTTTGTTACTTGATAACCAAGCCAGTACGCCCAGTGTCAATCCGATAATCACCGACGTACCGGCCGCCAGCCCATCAATGCCATCGGTAATATTAGCCCCGTTCGAAACCGCCGTAATGATAAAAATGCAAACCACTACGTAGACAATCCAGGTGTAACTATCGGGTAAAAAGCCGAAAAGTAACGTACTGTAATCAAAATCAATGTTCTTGACGAACGGAACAGTGGTCAGCGTCGATTTAATGTCCGTATACACATCCGGTACGTCCGACGTATTGAGCCGACGGGGGGCGTATTTGCGAATTTTAACGTAGTCATTATAATATAGTGTCAAACCAACAATAAGCCCTAAGCCAACTTGCCCAACTACTTTAAACTTTCCTTGCAGACCTTCTTTGTTCTTCCTAAACACCTTAATATAATCGTCCAGAAAGCCAATAAGCCCCGTCCAGACGGTTGAAACGAGGGCCAGCACTACGTATACGTTTGAAAGTTTGGCAAACAGCAATGCCGGTACGAGCAGTGAAGCCAGAATGATAAAGCCGCCCATCGTCGGCGTACCGCGCTTCTGCATCTGCCCTTCCAGCCCTAAGTCACGTATCGATTCGCCGATTTGGAGATTCCGTAACGTATCAATAATACGCCGACCAAAGACAGCCGCTATGAATAACGACGTAACAACAGCGCCCAACGCGCGAAAGGAAATGTATTGAAAAACCCCGGCCCCGGGAATGTTATATCGTTCGTCAAGAAACTGGAAGAGGTAATAGAGCATTTTTAATGAGTGAAAGAGCGAAAGAGTGAAAGACCGAAAGGTTGATGAGAGCATTTTTCACTCTTTCACTCTTTCGCTCTTTGTTACAGGCCAAAGTTAATGATTTGCGCGTTCTATGAAAGTGCTTCGCAAAACGGCCCGGTCATCGAAATCGTACTTCACACCTTTAATTTCCTGATACGTTTCATGGCCCTTTCCGGCAACCAGAATAATGTCGTGTGGGTGCGCCATAGCTACGGCCTGACGAATGGCTTCGTGCCGATCTTCAATAGTGACTGTTTTCTTGAAATCGATTGGCGGAACACCGGCCTGCATCTGCTCCAGAATCGCCATCGGGTCTTCATTACGGGGATTATCTGACGTCAGAATGACTCGATTACTGAACCGACAGGCGATTTCGGCCATGATCGGCCGTTTGGCTGCATCGCGATTTCCACCGCAACCAACTACCGTAATTACTTGAGGCAGATTGCCCCGGTCATTCGCCTGCCGCAAATTATTAATGGTTTCCAATACGTTCTGGAGCGCATCAGGCGTATGGGCATAGTCGACAATACCAACGATTTTATCGTCCGAAACCACCTGCTCAAACCGGCCCGGCGGGGGCGTAATGCCCGACAAAAGCGTTAGTACTTCGGTAGAATCTTCGCCCAGCAGAACGGCAGTTCCATATACACTCAGCAAATTATAGGCATTGAATTTACCAATGAGTTTAAACCAAACTTCGCGCTCATCGACTAGCATATGCAACCCAAACAGTCCGTCCGCAACCAATTTCCCTTTGAACGTAGCGAGTGTTTTTAGGGAATAAGTTTCTTTTCTGGCAGCCGTATTCTGAATCATAACTAAGCCTCGTTTATCATCTACGTTTGTCAGAGCAAAGGCCGTGGCCGGAAGCTGATCGAAAAAGCCTTTTTTTGCCCGGATGTAATTATCGAACGTACCATGAAAATCAAGGTGATCGTGGGTGATGTTCGTGAAAATCGCCCCGGCAAACGTAAGACCGGCGATACGTTCCTGCACCACCGCGTGCGAACTGACCTCCATAAATACATGCGTACAACCGTGCGTCAGCATCTTGGTCAGCAACTGGTTGATGGAAATAGCATCAGGCGTGGTGTGCGTCGCCGGAATTACCTCTTCGTCAATCTGATTCTGAACCGTCGACAAGAGGCCACAACGGTATCCCAATTGACGAAACAAGCGGAATAACAACGTAGCAACCGATGTTTTGCCATTGGTGCCCGTTACGCCAATCAACTTGAGTTTACGGGAAGGCTGTTCGTAGAAATTAGCGGCTGCCAGCCCCATCGTTCGGGCCGAATCCTGCACGCGCACATAAGCAACCGACGGATTTAACTCAGTCGGAAATTCTTCGCAGAGAACAGCAGTCGCCCCATTTTGAATAGCTTTTTCAATGAAACTGTGTCCATCGGCAATCGTACCACGTACTGCAATGAACAAACTGCCCAGCCCCGCCCGACGCGAGTCCATCGTTAGTTCCGTTACGTCGGTATCCATGCTACCAGAGGTAGCAAGCAGCGGAATTTTATAGAAAAGATTTTTGAGTTGCATACCTATAGAACAGACGATACGTCCGTTTTTCGGCTGTAAAAAAACGGTTTACGAGTGGAATTGCCTAATCTGAAACCGGATTGATAGGTTACAAAAGCCTTTTTCGTCCGTCGATTTCTTTGTAACGTAGTACACATCACCGCCGTTTCAATCACGCTATAATGAAGCTATTCATCCGTTTTTGTCATGCTGACCGGGCCACCTACCCAAGCTTCAAATTGATAGCCCGACCTGCTACGTTAGCAATGCCTATTCCCGGCGAGACGGATTGTTCTTTCACTTTTCCATGCCCTTCAATCGAAACACGGAAACCGCGATTTTCGAGCAGATAAACAGCGTCGCGCAGGCTGAGCCCACGTACGTCGGGCACTTGGTCTGTGCGGGTTTGGCGTGATTTCCAGTGGCCATTTCCAGACGATTCCACCCAACCATCCGTCGAAGGCTCTTCGGCCAGGTTCAGAGTAGAACTAATGGTCTGTAAATCATTGGCATAACCCGCCAGCATACCCGTTGTCGAAACTGGCTTCGATGGATTAGCCCGCATTGGTGCATGCATTTTTATGTCCGACGCCACAATCCGGTCAGCAACGGCCTTGAACACAGGAGCCGATACGGCGCCAGCGTACAGCAAATCAATGTTATCACCCTGTGGCGTATCGACCACCGTAATCATGCTGTATTTTGGTTTATCGGCCGGAAAATACCCGATAAACGAGGTGTAATATTTACCAACCTGATAACGTCCGTTTATGATTTTCTGAGCCGTTCCGGTCTTACCAGCAATCGCATAGTGTGGATTATTGATATGCTTGGCCGTTCCTTCTACCACTACACCGCGCAGCAGCGACTGAGCCAGCCGAGCGGTTTCTCTGGAACAGATTGTTTCGGAAAGTGTATACGGTTTGTTATCCTCAATTAGCTCATCACCACGTTTAATCTGTTTCACCAGCATCGGACGCACCCAGCGGCCTCCGTTGGCCACGGCATTGTAGAACGCCAGCATTTGTAAAGGGGTTATCTGCATCTCGTAGCCATACGACATCGACGTTAACGAGACACTGCTCCAGCCTTTCATATCCGGATTTCGCACGATGGGCGTGGCTTCGCCTTTCATGTGAATACCTGTCGGCTGAGTCAGGTGAAACTTGCCCAGATACTGGCAGTACAGTTTAGGTCGGCTATAGAAATAACTCTTCATGAGCAGGTGCGTACCCACGTTCGACGATTTCTCAAAAACCTGCCGGGCTGTAATGGTACCGGCCCCCCCCCGTTTCGCATCATGAATACCAAGACCATGATACGTCGTAGAACCTCCGCCTGTGGCTACCAATTGATTGAGCGAGATGGCTTTTTCTTCAAGCAACGCCATCATAGTTGCCAGCTTGAACGTAGAGCCAGGATCAGTACGTTCGGATAGTGCATGGTTAAAATTTTCGACGTAGTAATCCGGTCCGTCGCCACGGCCCCGTTTCGTCAGGTTGGCAATAGCGCGGATTTCACCAGTAGCTACCTCCATCACAATCACACAACCTTTGGCAGCCTTATATTTTTCCAGCGCCGAACGTAACGATGACTCGGCAATATCCTGAAAATTAACGTCAATTGTTGTGTATAAATCCATGCCCGGCTCCGGCGTCATATCAGGGCCGTCGTTCACCGGTTTACGCACGCCACCGGCCAGTACTTCCACCCGCCCAACAGCATTTTTGCCGGCCAATTCCGGCTGAAAACTAGCTTCCAGCCCAATTAGCCCCCGATTGGTTTTGGCGTCGAGGTTACCGATGGTACGTTCAGCCATCTGCCCAAATGGATGGTAGCGTTCGTAATGAGGACGTAGCACACCCCCGCGAGCCGCCACCTTTGACGTCGATCGGAAGAAAGGCCATTTCAGCAGTTCCTGTCGCTCCTGAAACGTAATGCGCCGACGACTTAACAGAACGTAGCGTCGTTTGCGTTGGCGGGCATCATTAATCAACTCCTTATACCCATAAGCAGTACGTTCCCGAAAAATCCGGGCCAGAATTGTTGAAAGCGAATCGAGTTTGTCTTTGTAATATTCTTTTTTAGCCAACATCGGGTCTATCCCAACGACGTAGGTAGGCAGCGACGTAGCCAGCAGATTGTCGTTGAGCGCGTAAATCTTCCCGCGCATGGCCCGAATCGTATCACGCTGAATAACCGTTGCTTCGACATGCGCGCGCCAGGGCCGGCCTTTTTTATCCGTGTGAAAATATTGCACATACAGCAGCCGCACAATGACGGTCATAGCCAGCACAATCACGATGTAAAAGATGTGGTTGGCACGTTCAATGATGTCCTGTTTAATATTCATCTGATTTCACTACGATTTTATGGGGTGGTGTCTGGCTATCGGCAATACCTAATTCGGCTACGCGCTTACTAATCTCGGACTGCTTTCCACTTTTGTCGAAATCGGCCTGTAAAACGGTGGCTTGTGCCCGCAATTCGTCGGTCTGGTTTTTGGCACGTTGAATGCGCCGAACCAGTCGCTCGGCGTTGTGATTCAGGAAGATATAAATGATCAGTAAGCCGGTAACCCACAAAATCCGGTCGATGTAGCGAATGGGCCAGGCATTATCTTCACCGAAAAGCCGGTCGAGGCCAATAAAATCGTTTAGCCACGTAGCCAGTTGAAGCCGACGCCGTTGCTTTTTCTGGGGCGCAGGCTGAGGAGGCCGCCGGATGGTATTTTTAGCCATGATGGGTTAGGGGAAATGAAGCCCCAAATTAATAAAAGCCTCGCTTCTATTACACAGGTAATTTAGTAGAAATGCAAAATTTACTGGTTTATGAAGTACAGATATGTGCGTCAGCTAGCGTTACTTTTGTAGCCAGCACTACGTTACGTTGCCTAAATGCGGTGCCACGAAGCATAATCATTCAATAAACTACTAAGAATCAGTGATAAGCAACTTTCACGACCGACGGGGATTTTTGCAGAAGAGTGTTCTGGCAGCTTTAAGTGTCTGGGCAGGCACCGACATTGCATTTGCCGATAAAATACCTCAGCACTACGTACCGCTGGCCTTCGATTATGACCCACTGAAAGACAAAGTTGCAGGCATGAAAGTGCTGGGCGATAAGCCCTGGAACGTAGAGTCACCTATTCATTTTCTGGACGATGCCGTTACGCCCGTCGAAAAAATGTTTATCCGCAACAACGGCCTGATACCATCTGAACCGATTAATCCGGCAACCTGGACATTGACCATTAATGGCGAGTCGGTAAAAGCGCCAAAAACCTACTCACTGGCCGATTTGAAAAAACGCTTCACCCCGCATACGTATCAACTGGTGCTGGAATGTGGCGGAAATGGCCGCTCTGGATTTGAGCCGCAAACCACCGGAAATCCGTGGGATCAGGGAGCCGTCAGTTGTGCCGAATGGACGGGTGTTCGTCTGAAAGACATTCTGGCCGACGTGGGCCTGAAAGATGATGCCGTTTACATCGGTTATTACGGAAAAGACCCGCATCTGAGCCAGGACCCGACCAAAGTAGCCATTTCGCGGGGCGTGCCCATCAAGAAAGCACTGGAAAACGAAACCCTGATTGCCTGGGCTGTAAATGGCAAAGATATTCCGCTCGCTCACGGCTATCCGCTACGTCTGGTTATTGGCGGCTGGCCAGCTTCTGTATCGGGTAAGTGGCTGCATACCATTGCAATACGTAACAAAGAGCACGACGGCGCCAAGATGGAAGGACACAGTTACCGGCTACCAATACGTCCGGTACAACCGGGTGAAAAACTGGCCGAAACGCCCGAAAATTTCCGAATCATCGAGTCGATGCCCGTAAAATCTTTGATCACCTATCCACAAACGGGCGCCATGTTCGACGTAACAAAATCACTGGCGTTACGTGGTCATGCCTGGGCAGGAGATCGTTCGGTGGCTGAAGTGCATACGTCTATCGATTATGGCGCAACCTGGCAGAAAGCGAACGTAGCAACTCCCAAAAATCGGCTGGCCTGGCAGCACTGGAACGCCAACATCAATTTTCCGAAGCCAGGTTATTACGAAGTCTGGGTGCGGGCTACAGACAGTAGCGGAGCATCACAACCCATGGTCATTCCCCAGTGGAACCCAGGTGGTTATCTGAACAACGCCTGCCACCGAATTGCCATAAAAGCCACTTAGCACGTAGCATTGACATGAAAGTAATAACACTTAGTTTTTTTATTGGGCTTGTGTCTATAGCGATGCTTAGTTTCCAAACTACGTCACCGCTTCAGCAACCCGCTACGTCCAACGTAGTAATTGATACGGTAAAAACTGACCCCGAAAGCGGGCTAGCCATCGACCCCAGTTTGACGATGGTGAAAGCACAATGCACAGCCTGCCATTCATCCAAACTTATTTTACAGCATCGTTTTACGCGAGATGGCTGGGTGGAGCGCATCCGTTGGATGCAGAAATACCACAAACTTTGGGATTTAGGCGAATCAGAAAAAGTAGTGCTCGATTATCTGGAGAAACACTATGGCCCACAGTCGGCGCAAGTGACTGTATCGCCCCGACGGGCTCCGTTAAAGAATATTCAATGGTACAAACTCCCGTAGGGTAGCGAATTAGCCACGCATTTTTCTGAGATAAATCCAATTCGCATCGATATTACCTCTAAATTTTAAATCACTCTTTACCCTTTTTAAGCAACTTTTCATATAATTTTTCATAAACATTCTGGCTTTTATCCTTTTCGGCAACGTTATCGGTAACGTTTGCATAAATAAATTGGATATTTTCTTCTTTATCTGTGTTATTCTTTACAAGCTTGTAACACTCTTTCGAAATAACGTAGTACTGTTAAACCAGGCACGTCGGAGAATAATCCATAATCAAATCCTAATATGTTAGCTAAATCCACTTCCCAATCCCGTCGGCAGGAACACGATTTTGTTGACGTATATACATCAGCCCCGCTTTATAAACTTCAATTTAACCCCAAAGACAAGACGCCGAAGTACAAACAGATTGTACAGTCGGTTATTACCGATATTGAACGGGGTGTTCTGAAAAACAACGAGCAGTTACCGTCGATCAGTGAACTGAGCGTTGAGTACTATCTGGCGCGTGATACCGTCGAAAAAGCGTATCGGGAACTCCGGGAACTGGGTTACATTATTTCGGTTCAGGGGAAAGGCTATTATGTTCAGGTGAACGTAGCGCCAAAGCTGAAGATTCTGTTGATTTTCAACAAATTAAGCTCTTACAAAAAAATTATTTATTACTCATTTCTGAAGGCTTTAGGTGACCATGCGACCGTCGACCTACAGATACATCATTATAGTGCGTATCATTTTCAGGAAATTATTGAGAAAAACCTGGGGAAATACAATTACTACGTAGTGATGCCCCACTTTACACAGGATCTGGACAAAGCAAATTACATGAAAGTGCTTGAACGGATTCCGTCGGATGAACTGGTGCTACTCGATAAAGACGTACCCGAATTAAATGGATCGCCCCTCAGTGTGCATCAGAAATTCGACAAAGACATTTGCGATGCACTCGAAAACGCGCAGGATTTGTTGAGTAAATACAACAGAATGGTACTCATGCTGCCCAGCGACGGCAATTACTGCACGGAGACGATGCACGGATTTCGCTCATTCTGTGTGAATTACGACAAAGAATTTGCCATCAAGGAAAATGCCCTGAACGAGCAACTTCAACCGGGCACAGCCTATGTAGTGGTCGAAGAAACCGATTTGTCGGAACTGGTCAAAAAAGCACGCCAGTCGAATTACGAACTCGGACAGGAAATCGGCATCATTTCCTTCAACGAAACCACGCTGAAAGAACTCCTCAATATCACGGTCGTCACAACCGATTTTGAAGCGATGGGCTACACAGCCGCTTCCCTCCTGCTCGACCACAAACGTATCAAAGTCAAGAACCCTTTCTACATGATACGTCGCGGGTCGCTGTGATTTAACATAGATTGCAGGTAAATATCAGATTATCACCTTGGTTAATAGTGTGTTGCTGACGCTTAGGGCTTCGACAGGCTCAGCCTGACAGTCAAGCTTGATCCGTAGATTTTAAGTTGCCCGTCAGGCTAAGCTTGTCGAAGCCCTAAGCGTCAGCAACATGTCGACTTTTCCAAAATTCACAAATTAACAGCCTGTTTGCCAGCCTTAAGCGGGATTGATTTACCTTTCCAACGTAACGTACCGGGTAAATTGGCGGGGAGTGTTACGTTACCGGTTAATCCACCCGATGGCGTTTTCTGAAACTGCACGGCAATCTCGCCCAGCGGATGTGGCATTTTACCTTCTACGGTGGTCAAGTCTCCCAAAAATGGTTCGATACGTACCGCTTTAAAACCAGGCTCACCGGGTCGAATGCCACAGGTTATCGACAGAAATTCGTACAAAGGCGAGGCACTCCAGGCGTGGCAGTCGGAACGTGTCGGCTCCGGATTTTCAGCGAACGTAGTGAGGCCAATAGCAAGCATGTCACGCCAGGGTTTGAGCTGAGCAATGAATTGATCGCCCAGCCCGGTTTTTTTAAGGGCTTCAAACAGGTAAAATTTAAAATAAAACGTAGCCTGCGTCAGCGACGTATCAGCTATGGTTTTCTGCAACAAAGCGGCCTGTTGCTCAACTGGAACGGCGTTGGTGAGTACCGCCAGAATATTGGCGTGCTGACTGTAGCTGTTTTTTCCGGGTTGTCCGGCCGGTATCAAAGGCGTATCAGCGAAGAAACCTTTTGTGGCGTCCCAGCATTGCGCATACACGGTTTTGTTCAATCGGCGACCCAGATCACGGTAATATTCCGCCCGCTCGTTCTGACCATAGTGCGACAGTAAATCAGCCGCCCGGAAATACGTGTAGGCTTGTTGCAACGACAAAATACTCGATCCGCCCTTACGAGCCCCATTTGGAACGCCCCCGGAAATTTCGTCTTTCGCATTTTGCCACTTCGACCAATCGACAAAATTCCACCACTCCAGCGGACCGTTTAGCCCGGTTTTGGCGACACGTTGCTCATGCCAATTCAATACGCCCAAAATTCCCGGCAACATTGATTTTACGAATTCGTCGTCTTGCCGGTGCATCCAGTAATCATGAATCATGCAAACCCAGAACAGCGAAAACGTCGGAATCACCTGAAAGTCAGCCGATGGGTAGCGACTTTGCGTTAGTCCATCGTTGAAACGGCTATGGTCGTAATCCATGATGGCTTTGCGCATGAGCCGGTCGTCGCCCGATACGTAGAGCGAAATCATGGACTGAATGCGCGTATCGCCGGTGTATTGCAGCTGTTCGTAATAGGGACAGTCGTAATACGTCTCACCCGCACACAAGCGAGCCGTTCGCCAGCCCACATTCCAAAGGTTTTTCAACGTACTATCACTGGTCGTAAATTGTGCTTTCTCCTGAAACGGATAGCCCGTAAACTGCCCCACCAGATCGTCCAGCGTTAAGGCTTCCTCTTTAGTTTCGACGGTCAGTTGCAGGTAGCGGTACGTTCGAAACCAGAGTGGCCGGAAAGTCCGTTTTTCGCTACCATCGGCCACAAATTGGTCATCAAAGCCGCGCATGGTACGTCCTTCTACGTCGTTTCGATTACCTTTTTTACCCTGCGCGTCAATCAGCGCTTCGGCATACGACAACGTAACGACCGCCCCTTTTCCCTTACTGACAGTTAGCTCAGGATAAGCATTGGTCAGGTGGCTCTGGTCGAGCATGAAAGTAGCTTTTGTGTTGGCCGGAACCGTAACAGGACTTTTCCCTTGCAGGAACGTAGCATCCATTTTGGCATTTTCACTACGTCGGACGGTTGCCAGCCGAACCACACTTTCTTCCATCATCGGAATGCTACGTGGTACCAAACCCCAGTTTCCATCAGTACCCAAACCACGCGGTTTTGTAGGAAAACCGAACGGTTTAGCCGCCACCCAGACTTTGTCGTCAAAATTCGATTGCTCCCATCCCCAGGGATATTTTGCCGCATCTACCCGATCACCATCGCCAGCAACAATATAGGTTCGAAGCTTCGGGATGTCGTTTTTAATGGGCGAATACGCTACGTTATGAAGCACTTTCCAGCTTGCATCGGTATTGGCAATTTTTTCGGCGTCGGTATTGCCCTGCACCAGAAAACCAACCTGATAGCTCATCTGCGCAAACGGAGCGCCATCGCCCATGTACCACACCTGGGCGGCCAAAACGTTACGTCCGGCTTGTAGAAAAGGGGCTAAATCTATCGTTTCATAGTTCCAGTTTTGCAGGTCACTACGTGCCGGTCCCAACGCAACCGATTTCCCGTTGACAAACAGCCGATACCGGTTATCGGCCGATACGTGTACGATGAAACGAGCGGGTTTCTGCGTCAGGTCAATGGCTTTGCGGAAGTGAAAAATGCCATATTGCCGAACGGGAGCCGTCGGATGTACGATCCAGCGAGCAGGCCAGTATTGATTTGTCCAATTCGCTGACGTAGCAGGCGTCTGGGCGAAACCAATAGATAACGTATTGAATACCAGTATAATGGAATAGAGCAATCGTGTCATATGGGCAAAATAATATTCTTTATCCGATAAGTGACCTTCGGCTTGGGCGGACCAAAATTAATCGAGTCATCGTATGATATAGCGTCTTATAAGGTATTATCTTTCAAAATCTAATTCTACAAGCTATTGAAAACCTCACAACGAACTTTTTTACGGCAATCCGCCCGAAGCGTTCTGGCGTTATTATCAACGAGTGGACTGACTGTTACTACGTTGTCAGCGGTTACAGACTTTCGTGATGAGCAGTTTTTCAAATGAGTTTCTTCAAACCTGACTACGTAGTACGTTCGCTACCCGAAAATAAGGTATAGGGTATTACGGAACCGACGTACCACCCGCTGCAAAGAGAAAGATAGGCATGTAGTGAAGACCCAGACCACCAGTGAGCGAGAAAATAATAAAAGTTGATTAAGAAATCTGATTCTTAGCAAAAAAAGCATATGATTTCCCTAACTATTTTCATCCATGATACGATTTAATCCTTGCTTATTTCTCGTATTGTTTATCAATTGTCAATCGATTTTTGGGCAAGTAACCTCGGCGTTTATTGAGACGAAATACACTATTCCTTTTCAGTTAACTGAGTATAATAATATTTCCGTACAAGCTAAACTTAACCAAAAAGATACCATTAATTTGATGTTTCATACAGCGGCAAATGCCGTTTCGTTAACTGAAGAAGGAGTAAAAAAAATAAAGACTATTACGTTCGCTGGAGCTGACAGCGTCAGCAGTTGGGGTGGTGGCGGAAACTCGTCAAGATTCAGTAAAGGCAATTCACTACAACTAGGAGCATTAAACTGGACAAACGTATCGATTTGGGAGAATAAAAATTCAGGGCCAAAAACAGACGGAAAATTTGGTATTGACCTTTTCGCTGGTCAGGTTATTGAGTTAGACTTCGATAAGAATCAGCTAATACTATATACTAGTCTACCCGAAAAATCGAAAAAATTCGAGAAGCTCAAGCTTTACTTTGAAGACGATTTCATGTTCATAGAAGCCAATTGTAAAATCGAAAATCGAAGTTTAACCAATAGATTTCTAATTCACTCTGGTTATTCAGGCGCACTTCTGTTTGATGATACATTTGTCAGTAAAAATAAAATTGATGAAAATTTAGAAGTCATCAGCGAAAAGGAATTAAAAGATTCTTTTGGAAATAGCGTAAAAACTAAAAGGGCCATTTTGCCAATTTTCATTATTGGACATAATGAATTAACTGACGTTCCTGTAGGCTTTTTCACTGGTAAAATTGGCAATCAAAAAGTAAGTATTCTCGGTGGCGATCTTCTAAAAAGATTCAATATAATAATCGACGAAAAACGAGAATACATTTATATCAGTCCTAATAAGTTAAGAAAATCAAAATACTTCAGCAGCTAATTAATAGCATAATTATAACGTAGTATGGATGTGTCCGACAATATAAATCTAACTCTACCCCAGAAAATCCGGCTGGCAGCTACCGTATTTGCTATTTATTGGCCACTCCGATTTTATATTAATTTAAACTCTCTTGATATAGAAAAAGTTAGTGCTTTCTGGTGGTTTATCTGGCTATCGGAAATCCCTATTACCATTGCACTTTTTACTTTTTGGCTGAGTCTTACGGAATGGCTGGAAAACAAATTAAACGGTCGTTCTGGACGACTTTTCCAACGCGATGGCAAGTTTGCCGTCCAATTGACGACGTTACTCATTGCGGCTGTACTTTCGTTTGGCTTCGATTGGGCTTTTTTTGGGTATTTGGGCCAGGCGCGCAAGGCATTTGACCAAACAGAAACTGCAATGCATCCCGGCCAGGTTAATCCAATCACGCCAGAAATCAGAGAATTTATCCGCAAAAATGAAGGGCAACGACGGCATAAGGCAACGACGGCACTAACGGTTATGGCCTTACTGATGGCCTATTATTTAGCCGCTAATCATCGCAGGGATAAAGTAGTGGCCCAATTACAGGTGAGTGCCGAGCAACTAAAACGGGAAGCTTCGCAAGCGCAGTTTGATGCCTTAAGAACTCAGGTAAATCCTCATTTTTTGTTTAACAGTCTGAGTATTTTGTCGTCTTTAGTGGATGTAAATCCCAAATTATCGATTCGATTTATCAATCACCTTTCCAGAGCGTACCGTTACATTCTGGAGCAACAGGATACCGAACGCGTCAATCTGAAAACAGAACTAGAGTTCTTAGGTGCTTACTGTTTTTTATTGACGATTCGCTTTGATGATCGCTTTCAGCTCGTCAATAGCATTTCTGAAGAGGAGTCTATGCGTTTTAACATTGCTCCATTAACGCTACAGTTGTTAATGGAAAACGCCGTCAAGCATAACCAGATGTCGCGCAGGCACCCCCTGATCGTTACGTTGGCCATTGAGGAATGTTATCTGCTGATCAGCAATTTCATTCAACCTCGCCTGCCTGATGAAATCTTCCCGGAAAACTCCACCGGCATCGGTTTGGCCAATATTACTAATCGCTACCGATTGCTAACCGACCGCCCTGTGCTCATCACACAGCAGGATAATACCTTTACCGTCAGTATCCCGCTTTTACAATGAACGTCGTCATCGTTGAAGATGAATTCCTCTCTGCCCAGCGTCTGGAAATGCTATTATGGGATTACGATTCGTCTATACAGGTAGTGTCCGTGCTTTCTTCCGTTGCCGAAGCAGTTGAATGGTTTAACGACCAAACGCCTGCTAATCAGCCCGATCTGATCTTTATGGATATTCATCTGGAGGACGGTAGCGCGTTTGGTATCATTAAAAAAGTTAAACTGACAATTCCGATCATTTTCACGACGGCTTACGAGACCTATGCGATTCAGGCGTTTAAGACGAACAGCGTTGACTACTTGCTGAAACCAATCGACGAAAACGAACTGGCGGCCGCCATCAATAAGTTCAAATGGACGCAACAAAAACAGCGCCCAACTATGGTCAGCCCTTCCAAATGGTCGACGCTTCTAAACTGGCAGGATACGGCCGTCCAACCATCCTACAAGGATCGGTTTATGGTTACGGTCGGCACAAAGATCAAAAGCATTGGTGTGGATCAGATCGCGTACTTTTTTTATGAAGAGAAAACGACTTACCTGACCACGCAGGATGGGCAAAACATGGTGGTTGAATACAGCCTCGATAAAGTAACCAGCCTGCTTAATCCCCATCAATTTTTTCGGGTGAACCGCGCCTATCTGGTCAGTTTATCGGCGATTCAATCTATTCATACCTACTCGGGTAGTAAATTAAATCTGACATTGCATCCATCCTCGCGTCACGAGGTTTTTGTAAGCCCCGATCGGATGAACGATTTTAAAAAGTGGCTGGGTAAATAAGAAGCGGTATCCCCTATCAGAGCCATTTTTCGACCCTCAAAATTAGACTTTCGACCCTCTAAAATCAGGAATAGACCGTTTCGGTTTGATCCAGTAAGCGACTTCATCCTAAATTGGGAGAAAGTACACTCCGAATGTAATTCGGAAATCTGGTCAGCCGGGTTCTTTTGCCAGCTAATTCTGGCTCTTCTTCCAACCTTCACAAGCATAACTAAGTAAAACCTGGGACCAACGTATTACAACGACCAACGATTTTAGATTTATAGATAGGATTAAGCAGTTTGGCTTTGCTGAACTGCTTTCTTGTATTACCTGGTTTATGAAACTGTTTAAACTCACTTCGCTGCACCCGATAGTGGCACCAGCTTGGCTGATAAATCTGGAGTTGCCATATTCCCATCAAAAGGAAACATAGGTCGCTCAATACGTTTGTATTTTAGCCGAAATAAATCCTGATCGACGCCACCCGGTGTTAACGCCATAATCCAGTCCTTTTGCATTTCGTAGAGTTCGGGCTGTAGATAACCAATCTTAACGACCACAATATCTGCCGTTCGAGGATTTAGCCCCAATCGGGTAAAATCTTTTTCCTCGTGGTATGGCTTGCGTTTTTGTGTCACGATTACATTCACACTGCCCACTTTTACAACTACCTCAACCTCAGCATCTTTATCACCCTTTTGAATAGCTTCAACTGTACCACTAAGCGAAACTGGACCGGCAAACCGGGAATCTACAATGGCGCCAGCTTTTCCTTCTACCCGCCCACCAATACCCGCAGCCAACGCTTTTTTCACGAATTCAGGATCAGGAATGGATGCATAAATCAGGGTAGGCCCATCGGATTTCTTAAACTCTGGACGGTTCAGAATCTGGGTTATGGTCCACGTTACGTCGCCAGCACCACCGGCTGTTGGGTTATCGCCGGTATCGCTGATGTAAAATGGGCGTGTTTGACTGGCAATAGCTTTCGTTAACGATTCCTCCAACGTACCGGTTGGGGCCACAAAACCAAATTTCGAACGTACGTCCCAGAAATTAGCAGCCAATTTTTCGGCGGCCTGAGTTACTTTAGGTTTATCGTCGCCAACCACCATCACGGCCGCATGATTGCGCGGTTCATCGGCCCAGGCGTAACCAATCCAGATGCCTCCATCGATTACCCCTTCCTGTTTGTCGACCAACGGTGCTACGTCCTGATACAGACTTTTTCCCGGTTCGATACGTGTGCTTGTTTTTTCACCCGGCAGCAAAATCGGTACGTTGATCAGGGCTTTGTAGGCCGGTTTTCCTTTACCACTTTTGATACGTTCAATGAGATTGACCACGGCACGTTCTTTCGTCTGCATGGCATCTTCGTGCGGTGCCATCCGGTAGCAGGTCATCAAATCGGTGTTTTGGGCTAACCGTAATGATACGTTGCCATGCAAATCCATCGACGTAGAAACCAGTGTTTTATACCCAATAACCTGTCGAATTCGGGTAATCAAATCACCTTCTGGATCGTCCAGACCTTTCACACTCATAGCGCCGTGAATATCGAAATACAGACCATCGTAAGGCATGTATTTTTTGAGCGAATCAAGCATTTTGCCCACGAGCGATTCATACGCTTCGCGCGTTACGGCTCCGCCCGGCAGCGACTTTCCAACAACGGCGGGAAACCAGATGGCCTGTTTACGTAGCGGAGAAACCGGCAACAGAAACGAATAAGCGTTGAATACTTCACCACTGTAGCGGGCATGAAAGGCTTCTTCGAGGGTGACGGCCGGCGAGAACGTACTGGACTCAATGCCTAAACCAGCAATGGCGATACGTGGTAAATTATTGTTTGCAGATTGCGCAAAACCAGAATTTGCAATTAAAAGGCAGGTTGCTAGAGCGTAAAGCAGATGTTTCATGCCTACAAGTTAATGCTTGGCAGGCAAAATCTCTGTAGCAGAAGAAATTGGTTAACGTTTTGTTTTTAATTATTTCATGAACGAATCTACGTTCTCCCGCGTGATACGTAGTAGACCCGTGTTAACGGTCGCTGGTACGTTGGTAAGCCCTCTGGCCCCAGCCTGATCGGTCAGGCGGTTGGTCTGGTGAACCATATCATATAGAAACTGAGCGCCGTACCACGTAAAGAGTTCTCGTTTCTGCCCCGCTAACATCTGAATCACACCAGCTTTCACCAGTTGCAGGTGTTCGGGCTCCCAATCGACCGTAGTAATTTTCACCTTACCAACTTTCCCCGCTTCACGAACCGCCAGCCCAATTCCAGGACCAGAATTTGAATCGAAACCGCATAAACCGGCTAAATCCGGGTGCGCAGCCAGTAAATCGGACGTAATGCGGGCGGCTTCCTCTACATTAGCCTTATCGTCGTATTTGCCAACCACTTCAATACCAGGATACTTTTTTACTACGTCCAACAACCCCTGAAAACCGGCTTCCATGTTGGCCAGTCCTAGAATTCCCATGTAGGCAATTTTGCCTTTTCCGCCGATCAAACGTACCATTTCCTCACCCTGCATCTGCCCGATCTGATACCAGTCGGTGCCCAGAAACGCGTGTCGTTTCGAGTTCACAATGTCCGAATCATAGACCACCGTTGGAATACCAGCCGCAACGGCTTTGTTGATGACGGGCGCAATGGCCGGATCGGTTCCATTAATCAGTAGGCCCGATGGCCGGGTTCCAATTACTTCTTCGATGGTATTGATTTGAGCCGGTACGTCCCACTCCGCCGGTCCCAGAATTGATACGTTCACCCCGCGCTGTTTCCCCCACCGACGGAAAGCGGCCTGGTCGTGATGGACGTACATGGGCATGGTAACCGCTGTCGTCACCATTACGTACTCCTCCGGCCGACCATCGGTTTCCGCTCCCGCTTCGATAGTACGTATAGCGTCGGTCTGGGTGGCGTTACGTTGTGGCAGTTCACAGGCCGACGTTAGTAATAGAAGGGTTATGAACAAGTATGATTTCATGTGTTGAACGTACTATTTTTCGTGTGTAGGGACAGGACATATCCTGTCTCATTGGCGTCAGCAAAATTTTTCGTCAGCCAAAACCATCCTGATAAAGGAACCATCCGGTCATAAGACAGGGCATGCCCTGTCTCTACGTAGCCCTCCGACGTAGCAGCATATCGCCCCAGATGGCCGAAATGAGAATCAGACCCAGAATAATTTCCTGCCAGTAACCCGACACACGCGCCAGAATCATTACGTTACTGACGAGACCCATAAAGAGGGCTCCCAACAAAGCACCGACAATTTTGCCCTGCCCCCCCGATAAGCTGGCTCCGCCCAGAATAACCGCCGTAATCACGCGCAATTCCAGTCCCCGACCCGCTGTGGGCAGCGCCGTTCCCAGCCGCGACGCCAATAAAATACCGGCCATACCCGCTAGTAAAGACGTAATCAGAAAGCCGTACAATTTCATGCGCTGGACGCGAATTCCGGACAAATCGGCGGCCCGTTCATTGCCGCCGATGTAATAGTACCGCCGAAAGAAGACGCTGCGATTGCCCAGAAAGGCAAACACAGCGACGGTCAGGAGCATATACCAGACTGGCATTTGCAACCCCAGCAATTTGGCCTGCCCGATGGCGTTGAACCAGTACGGCAGATTCTGAATCCCTGTTCCACTTATCAGTAAGGCTCCTCCTCGAACAATACCCATCATGGCCAGCGTCTGAATCATGGGATTAATACCTTGGTAGGCAATCAAATAACCGTTGATTATCCCAACCAAGCCAGCACCGAGCAGAGCAGCCAACAGCGCTAACGGCACCGGCCAGCCCAACACTATCATCACATAAGCCGCTATTCCCCCCGAAAAGGCCACCACCGATCCCACCGATAAATCAAAAACACCACTGATGAGCAGGAGCATCATACCCACTGCCACAATGGTGTCTATAGAAAGATTTAATAGTACCTGGCTGAGGTTGCCAAATGTAGGGAAGGTTTGCGGAAAAGCTATAGCCGCGCCTACGCTAACCAGCACAATCGTCAACGTCAGTGAGTAGATACGTTCCTGTAAAAGCATGAGCGTGGAATGTGTGAAGTAGGATATATGATATAATGCGTGTTGTTGGGTTGTAATCTTATCTCATACATCCTACTTCATACATGCTATTACAACGCTGCGTAGTTTTTAGAAGCATCGTCCAGCACCAGCACCCAGTCTTGTCCGTAGCCTTTGGAGGGCGGAGTGAATTGTTGGGATTTCTGATTATCGAACGTAGCAGCCGACTGGGTTTTACCAGTTCGCGGATCGAACCACGTAGCGGTAATGCTTTTGCCCGAAATCTTACCCGGGTTCACCGTAAATGGTTTACCAACAGACGTGTAGATGAACGCATAATCTTTCCCACGCGTAGCCTGAATCCGTTCAGCAGATGCCAGATTATTTTCGACAATCAGCGATTGATCAGGAACGCGGTCGAGTTGAGGACGGGCGGTCATCAGTTTCCGAACGTAGCGCATCTGATTAGCGCCGGGGAGGTCTAGAGCTTCGGGCCAGTAAATATGCGGGCCATTAACAGCGGGCCGTTTGGAGCTATACATCTGCCAGATGTCGTGGCAACCATAGGTGTGCCCGTGCGCTCCAGCGAACAGATCCAGATACGCATACACACGCACATCATACGCGTTCGAGGTACCTAACTCCTTGGGGTTGAAGCATACTGGATGATCTTCGTAAATAGGCTCAGCATCCATCGTAGGTCTCGTTGGCTGGAGATTATACGAGTATGTGATGTGATCATACATGGGCGTGAAACGGCAGTGCCCGTTCTGGTGAATGTTAAAATCGAACCAGGCTTCCTTGTTAAACCATTTCGACGCGCCACCATCCATACCGTTAGGCTGCGGATGATACGAGATCAAGGCTTTATCGGCTCCGCCAACGCTTTCCTGAATGCCTTCAGCCATGGCCCGCCAAACTACTACGTCCTCCGAACCGTCGCGCGGGTTACGGTCGCCACCCATAATCCAGACGATGTTTTCGCGGTTTTTGTACCGATTGCCAACGTAGCGCCCATACACACGAGCATTCGATACGTTAAAAATTTCAGGGCCTTGTCCCCACTTATTTTTAAACAACTTATCGCCCCAGGTCGGTAAAAAAGCAATCACGATACCATACTGGGCGGCCTTATCGACAATGTAATCGACATGGCTAAAATACGCTTCGTTTGGTTTTGTCGGGTCCTTGTCCTGAAGTGGTACGTTGCCGTACGGGTTCGGTTCAACCAGCCCGTCAAATTCGGCGAGGGCAACGGCCTGAACGACAGTGAAACCCTGTTCGGCGCGTTTTTTCAAATACTGGTCGGCTTCTTCGCGATTCAGCCGGTGGAACAACTCCCAAGCCGTATCGCCCATCCAGAAAAAAGGCGTACCATCCTGATGAACTAAGTATCGTTTGTTATCTGACACTTTCAGGCGGCCGTGGGAGAAGGGTTGTTGCGCCATAGCGAGACTTTGCCAAAGAAGCAAAGCCGCAAAAATGATACGTTTTTTCATGAAAAGAGGATTTATTAGGCCCAAACAGGCTCTGGATGCTTGTTTACCATACGATTTCCTTTGCCAATAATCAAACAGGCTCAGGCTGTTTGGGCCAGTATTACCGAGCCGTAATGTCTTTCACCTGCTGCCGAATGTCGTCCATCTCGAAGATATTTTGCCAGCCTTCTTTAAACAGAATTGGTTTTGCCCGTTTCGAGATTTTGTAAGCCGCATCGGAGAACGTACCGTTCACTTCCTTAAAGAGTACCGCAATCTGAATTCGCAGATGGCCCAGCACAAAATCGCGGGCGGCCGCTTCGGGAACACCCAATGTAACAATGCGGTCGTAACCTTCTTTCACCACTTCCATGCAGGTCTGCGCCAGCGTTTCGACCATCGCTGGTTCCAGAATCGCCATCTGTTCCAACGTAATGCGGTGCGTGTCTTTAATAGGTGCGTACATGGCCTGCGAAATTCGCTCACCCAACACGTAGTGGGCTTCAGTACCGTGCATCAGCGCCACCACAATCGACTGTTTTGCTGAAATACCACCGTAAAAATCGCGGAAGGCAGCTTCAGTAGGTTCCCAGTTGAAAACCGACGGGTGACAAGGGTGCGCGATTACGTAGCCGAGGTCGTCGCGATGGGCAATAACGCCGTCCAGCGGGGCTGCCGGATCGAGTGTCATCACCAGCGCACCCGACTTCATGGCGGGGATAATTTCTTCTGAAATAGCACCAATTGCTACGTCGGGAACGGCCAGAATCACTACGTCGGCGGTGGGAATCGCTACGTTCTGTTTGCTGACCGAAACGCCACGCTCGCCTAAATTTTCGATGCCTTTCGGGCTGACTTCCAGGTATGCTACGTCGTATTCGGGTAATTTCAGAAAGTTGTCGGTCAGGCGGCAGCCCATTTTGCCACCCGCGCCTACCAGGGCAATTTTTGTCATTTGGGTAAGTCAGTTATCGCTTGTTTAATCCATTGAATACCTTTTTCGGCCCAGGCCAGCTCCATCGCAATAGTTTCGTCGAGCGTATTTCGAAAGGGCGGCCATTGTTCCAGCGTCAACGTAATAGGCCGATCCTGTTTATTGAGTTGATACGTCTTCCGGTCGTACAGGAGGTTTTGTATGTTCAATAACCCAGTTCCTGGTTCGCAACCTTCTACGTGAAAGCCCATTTTCGACTCGATACGTTGCGCCCGAAAATCCTTGAGATGCAGATTCACGACCTTCAGGAAGGTTAACGCATCCAGCACATCCAGCACGCTCTCGCCCGCACCCATTGAATTGGTCGTATCGACACAAAATCCTACCCAGTCAGAATCCGTTTTTCGAGCAATGTTAGCCAAATCGCGTCTCGAAAATCGGTCGTGATTCTCGATCCCCAACATTACACCCGCCTGACGTAGTGCCGGAAGTTTTTCCTTAATAATAGCCATCACCTCATCCACTGTCGGCTGAAAATCTCCCTCATCGATCACCACGCGCAGAAACGGCGACCGGGCTTCCCACGCTAGCCGGATGTAGGTTTTCAGATTCACCGGTTTCAGGCCGCGCATCCCCACTTCCAGTTGTATGCCGTTGGCTTCGGCCTTCGAACGTAACGCTTTCCATTCATCAACCGACAGTACGTCCAGCGGCAGGTTATCCCCAAATTGAACAGCCGATACGTTCCAGGCGATAGCTCGTTCCAATAAACCATCGTGCGTAAGCGGCTGCGTCGGTACGTAGCCCGGAATGCCCACTGCCCACGGAAACGAATATGAACTCAGGCCAATCAGCATAGACTAATGAAGAATGAATACTTTACTTTTCAATACGTACCTCTATTACAACCAGAATAATAAATCATTATCCATTTTTCATTAATCGGTATTCATTCACAAAGACTCCCTTAATATCAGCCCGCCCGGATTGGCTACCTGCTGACGGACGCGACCGGTAATCAACTCCCCGGCGGTACGTCCCATCTGGGCAAAGTCCGTCGAAATCACCGTGATACCCCCCGCCAGAATCTCTTTCATGGGCGTATCGTCGTATGAAATCAGGCCTACATCCTGCCCAAGTTTCCATCCCCGTCGAAGCTGGTATTTGATGAACTGAACCAGATCGCGGTCGGCGAAGAGCAGATAAGCCTTACCAGGCTGAATCAGGTCATCGCTGTAATTATCCACTACGTTGCAGGGGTAATTCCGCTCATTGCTAAACCGTTGTAATCCCCGTAAAATACCATCAGGAACGTACTGAAAATGATCTTTCGCCAGTACCAATGTCAGGCTGTCGAACCGTTGCAGGCGCTCCCAGGCAGCCGTCAGCGCTTCGTACGTATCAGCTTCAAAATCCTGATAAACAGCCGCATAATCACCGATCAGATTAGGTAGAGCCTGGTCAATCAGGAGCAGTTTATCTTTCGGGATCAAAGCCACTACTTCCGATACGTCTTCTGCTAAATGCGGCATAATCACGTAGGCTTTGTAGCTACCCAGGTTGTTACGTATCAGGCTCTCGAAAACCGGCTGGTTGTAGTGGTGAAAAAATACACTCAGGGACGTATCGGTTGGTAATGATGCTTTCAGGGCATCATACAGGGTTTCTTTGTAGGCATTCAACGTATCGAACAGCACAAAAATGTTCAGGGGTGTTCGAACGTTGGTCGTTGCTACATAAAAACCCTTTCCGTGTTGAGCATGAATAATTCCCCGCTGCCTTAATTCTTCGTAGGCCTTAGCAACCGTTACCTTCGCAATACCCTGTTTATCAGCCACTTCATTAATAGATGGCAACTGATAACCCCGGTCATAAACCCCACGTTCAATGGCCTCCACAACGGCGTCCACAAGCTGCTGGTACTTGGGCTGCGCATTGGCCGTATCAACACGTAGTATGGGGAGCATTTCCTGCATATGACAATGATGGCTACCTGAAACTTAGTATATATTTACTAAAAATTTCCAGTACAGTACAGTAGAGTATTGTATTGGCAAATGTCAAAATTTTTCCGGTATATTGCAACAATATATGCAAAATTTAAAATTTGCCGTCATCGGAACGGGTTTTTGGGCGAATTATCAGATTCCAGCCTGGCAGGAACTACCGGGCGTTGAATTAGTGGCCGTGTATAACCGAACACGCTCCAGAGCCGCCGATATAGCGCAGCGTTTCAACATACCGAACGTATACGACAACGTAGACCAGCTTCTAGACCAGCACACGCATGAATTAAATTTTGTGGACATCATTACTGATGTCGATACCCATCCAATTTTCACGGAAAAAGCCGCCCAACGTGGCCTCGACATCATTTGTCAGAAACCGATGGGGCCAAATCTGGAATCCGCCAGACAGATGCGCGATATGTGTCGGCAGGCGGGTGTGCGCTTGTATATTCACGAAAATTTCCGCTGGCAGGCACCGCTACGTCGGCTAAAATCCATTCTCGATTCAGGTGAAATTGGTCAGCCGTTTAAAGCGCGGGTGAGTTTTTGTTCAGCTTTCCCAGTGTTTGATAATCAACCCTTTCTGGCCGATCTGGAACAGTTTATTTTGACTGATATCGGTTCTCACATTCTGGATGTATGCCGGTTTCTGTTTGGTGAAGCGGAGTGGCTGACATGTCAGACGATGCGTGTTAACCCAACGATTCGTGGCGAAGACGTAGCGAATGTGCTGATGAAAATGCGCAGTGGATTGAGTTGTTTTGCTGAAATGTCGTATGCATCGCTGCTCGAAAAAGAATCGTTTCCGCAAACGCTGGTGCAGGTAGAAGGCAATCTCGGATCGGTAGTACTTATGCATGATTTCCAGCTACGTATCACCACAAAATCAGGCACTTACTCGGTAGCAGCCCCTCCCCCACAATACGCCTGGGCCGACCCGGCTTATGCCATCGTTCATGCATCAATCGTGGCCTGCAACCGAAATCTACTAACCGATTTACAGGGCCAGGGCGGTGCCGAAACCACGGGCGTCGATAATTTCGAAACTATTCGACTAGTGTATGCGGCTTACGAATCTGCCGGACGTAACGAAATCATTTTCTTATGACGCCTTTTCTTCAGCTTACGGGCATCAGCAAGCAGTTTCCGGGCGTAAAAGCGCTGGACAACGTATCGTTCGATTTGCAGCTGGGAGAGATTCATGCGCTCTGTGGCGAAAACGGTGCGGGCAAAAGTACGCTGATGAACATCCTGACGGGCAACCTTGCTCCCGACTCGGGGCAGTTGTTGCTACGTGGCAATCCCATACACTTAAGCGGGCCAGCCGAAGCCACGCAGCAAAGAATCGCTATTGTTTATCAGCAACTTAGTTTGGTCGATAGTTTATCTATAGCGGAGAATATTTTTGCTAACCGGCAACCCCGAAACCAATGGGGTTTGATTCAATATCGTACTTTGTTCAGTGCAACTGAAAATCTATTGAATCAACTGAATTTAACCGATTTGCAGCCTCAACGGTTGGTTGGTACGTTATCGACCGGGCAAAAACAAATGGTTGAAATTGCCAAGGCACTCTCGCAGGAACCCGACCTGTTATTGCTCGACGAACCAACGGCCTCCCTCACCGAACGCGAAACGCAGACATTGTTCCGACTGGTTGCACAACTCCGTGATTCAGGCAAAACGATTGTTTACATTTCACACCGGCTTCTCGAAATTTTTGCCGTGGCCGACCGCGTTTCCGTGCTGAAAGATGGTCGTTATCAGGGTACTTTGACAGTGCGCGATACCAACCCAACCGAACTGATCCGACGCATGGTTGGCCGCGACGTAGTAATGGCACGCCAACCGTCGACGGCTACCAATGAAGCCGTGCTGATCGTTGATAACGTATCGGGAACTGGCTTCAGCAACGTGAGTTTTCAGTTAAATCGGGGCGAAATTTTGGGGTTGGCTGGCCTGATTGGGGCCGGACGGACGGAGTTGGCGCGGGCCATTTTCGGTGCCGACAAAACGAATTCAGGAACTATTTATCTGCACGACAAACCAATTCAGCCAATACACCCAGCTGACGCGGTTGAGTTGGGCATCGGCTATTTGCCCGAAGAACGTAAGACGCTGGGGCTGTTCGCAGACCAAACTATCACGCAGAATATTGTTACCATTCGCCCTTCCCGAACTACTACTGGTTTATTTGATAGTAGAGCTAGTGAAAACGTAGCCGAAACGTATCGGGAAAAGTTATCTATCCGCACGCCGTCGGTTCGCGAACGGGTTGGCAAATTGAGTGGCGGTAATCAACAAAAAGTAATGCTGGCCCGATGGCTGCTCACCAACCCCGACGTATTATTGGTCGATGAACCCACGCACGGCATGGACATTGGTGCCAAGTCGGAAGTATATGCCCTGCTACGTCAACTAGCGTCTGAAGGCAAAGCCATATTATTAATTTCGAGTGAGCTACCCGAATTACTAGCTTTATCGGACCGGATTCTGGTCATGTGTGAAGGGCAGCTAAGCGGGGAAGTAAACGGAGACGAAGCTACCGAAGAACAAATAATGGGATTAGCAACGAGGTAAAAATAGTCGATAGTCATCAGTCTTTAACTTTAAAATCAACTTAATCTCAAAAGACTATCGACTAATGACTGACGACTATTGACAATAAACTTAAATTTCTATGATTTTGAACGCTGGTCCTATTACAGTCCATTACGAAAATGGTTTTTTGCGGACGCTGTCGGCGGGTTCCCGCGAGCTTTTGCGGATGATTTATTTTGCCTTCCGCGATCCCAACTGGGACACAGCACCGATACGTATCAGCAATGAACGTATTGAGAGGCAAGATGATACGTTCCAGATCGAGTACGATTGGTTTGTGAACGACCTTGAAATGCAAGCGCAGGGATACATACGTATCAAGGGCGAATCCGACGGCAGTATCGAGGTACAGTTTCGAGCCGAAGCACTACGTACGTTCCAACGAAATCGCGTCGGGCTGTGCATACTACACCCGATTGTGGCCACAACAGGCCAGCCATGCCAGATTACAAGTCCTGATGGAACACAGATAACGAGTCGTTTTCCGGAATTCATCAGTCCCCATCAGCCGTTTCTGAATATCCAGACCATGACCTGGGAAACGGCTTTCGGCGATACGTTGCGGCTCGATTTTTCAGGCGATGTATTTGAAACAGAAGACCAGCGTAACTGGACGGATGCGTCCTTTAAAACGTATTCCACTCCCCTGACGATACCAATTCCGGCAACCGTTCAGACAGGCACCATTATTGAGCAAGCCGTTCGTTTCCAACCCATTAAACTTGCAGACCAAACCGTTTCAGTCGTCGAAAATCGAGTTGATGCAGACGTTCCAACCACTAAACTACGAATAGGTCTGGGCCACCGGATCGACGGACTACTGTTGCTGGGCGAAGAAGCCAGACGCCTAAAAAAGCTAGACCTTTCGCACTTACGAGCCGATGTATTTTTCGCTCATCCTAAGTGGTCGGATTATCTTGAGAACGCCTGGCTGGATGCCCAGTTACTGAACGTTCCGCTCGAACTGGCTTTGTTTTTCGAAAAAGGCACAAAAAATCAACTTCCTGATTTTCTGGCTTTTTTGTCAACAGAAAGTATTTCCGTTCAAAGTCTGTCCTTATTTAATAGTATCAATCAGACTACGTCTGATACCCTTTTAACTGAGGTAGTTCCTTTCTTTCGAGACACCCTGCCTGACATTCGGATTGGCGGAGGAACGAATGCCAATTTTGCTGAATTCAACCGGAATCCGTTTCGGTATGATTTGGTTGATTTTGTTACGTTCTCGGCTAATCCACAGGCCCACGCGATTGATGACCAAACCATTATGGAAAACGCAACGGCCCATTTCGACGTAGTACGTTCGGCGAAAAAACTAGCTGGTGATAAACCCGTTCACGTATCACCAATAACGCTACTTCCCCGGTTTAACCCGGCTTTACCGGCCAACCGATTTGGCTATACTCCGCTCACCGATGAGCGACAAAATACTAAGTTCGCTGCTGAGTGGACACGAATTAGCCTGCAAATGCTACGTAAGGCGGGCGCAGAATCAGTAACGTATTTTGAGACACACGGCCCGCGTGGCGTCCTCAATAACGAAGCGTTGATGGCCGTTTTGGCTGATAGGTGATATAACATTATTCCAACGAATAGCGCTCCGTTAGGGTCATGTCATAAATACGCAACATGATGAAGAGATACGCCGTTGGAATAGTTTTACTATTGATTTGCGCGATGGGTTGCCAACGCGATGAAGCACCTACAATACCTTCGCTTCTCTTTCGAAACTGGCATCTGATCCGAACACGAGACTTATCAAGCAATAACTGGCGAACCTGGGATTCAGATGCTTATTATACCGTTGAGTATAAGGCCGATGGAAATATTGTTTACAGACGTAACAATGTTCTCACAGAAGCGGATTGCTGTAGCCCACGCACGTACACCTTCCTGGCCACAGCCATTCAGTATACGAGTTGGTATTTCTGTCCCAATGGGTTGTGTGCTACCAACAAAAAAGCAGCCATCACTCAACTCTCAGAAAATCAGTTGGAGTTGACCGATCACTTCGCAATTTACCAGTACGAAGCGGCTAAATAGAGTATTACGGCTTCAGCACTACCTTAATCAAACCTTTTTCTTTGGCGTAAAGTCGCTTGAACCAGTCAGCACCTTCTTCGAGAGGAACTTCAGCGCTCAAAATGGCTTCAACGTTTATTCGACCCGACGAAATCAAGACCAGCGCAGCCTCATACTCACCGTTGATGGCGCAGGAACCCTGCAAACGTAGCTGACGCGTGACGACGGCCTGTAAAGGCATTTCAACGGTTGGAGCCAGGTTACCAACCAACGTAACGGTAGCGCCCTTCCTCACGCAATCGATGGCAGTTTTGACGGTAGGGCCAGCGCCGACAACTTCAAATGCTACGTCGGCCCCGCGCCCCTGCGTGAGCGCCTGCACCTGACTCGCTAGGTTGCCCGAACTGGCATTAATCTGAAACGTTGCCCCCAATTTCTGCGCCAACGCCAGCCGGTCATCATCAAGGTCAATAGCGATGATGGTGCCGCAGCCCGCCAGTTTCAACGCCTGAATCACGAACAGGCCAATCATGCCTGCACCGACCACCACCGCCGAATCATTCACCTGAATGGGCGTCAGGCTAAGCGCGTGAAGGGCAACGGCTACAGGTTCCACCAAAGCGGCCTGCGTGAAACTCACATTATCGGGAACGGCGTACAGAATGTGTTGCGGAACGGACACAAACTCAGCAAAAGCGCCCTGTCGCTTGAAATCGGGTGTCGATACGCCGACCACTTCGCGACCGTCGCTGAGATTATATTGCCCACGGCGGCTATACCAATCATCGAGCGAATACACGGTCGAGTCGAACGTAACGCGGTCGCCGGCTGACCAGTTTTTTACGTCGGAACCGACTTCGGCGATGATACCGCTGGCTTCGTGCCCCATCACAATGGGCGGAATACGTCGGCCGCTGCTGCCGTCCATACCATGAACGTCGGAGCCGCAAATACCGACGGCTTTCACACGTACCAATACCTCGTTGGGGCGAATGGTCGGCCTGGGAAGCTCCTGTAGATCGAACTGATTGTACTCGGTGAGAACTAATGCTTTCATAGGTAATGGGGTTGGACTGGCGTTCCAGCAGCTTGTCCGCAAGTAATGTTATTTATAAGTGCGGACATCTTGTCCGCGTTACATGACTAAACTTTCTGATAAATTCGAATAAAAACTTCCGGTGTTATCTGGTCGTAATTTCCCTGCTGTAGATCAGGATTGACTTCATACGTAATTAAATCATCCAGCATATCAGGAAGTTCGCCGAATAGTTTGTTCGCAGTCGATGCCGTGTATTTCTTTTTTACCCAGATCAGACGTTGCTCAGGCTCTTTTCCCCAGGCCGGATTGTCGCCCAGAGCGAGTTGAATTTTAGCCCAGTCGCTGAAAAAATATTCCTGCAAAAGCGGAATAATCCGGTCGCGAAAAACGCTGCATAATTCAGCCAGCGTCGTTACGTTCGTCAGATATGCATGACCAATCTGATGATCCCGATTGAGCAGGCATTCGATACGTTCGTTGATGGTACGTAGCAGTTGTGCCAGATCGATACCGTCGACAACACCCAATAACGATGCATCGGGCAACATTTCCCGAAACGCAAACCGCCGACGTAACGCAATATCGAGCAGGGCGATAGAACGGTCGGTGGTGTTCATCGTACCCACTACGTACAAATTGCCGGGCACACCAAATCGCTCGTTTGAGTAGGGCAGTGTGAGCCACAATTCGTTTTTAGCGCCGAGCCGTTTATCGGGTTCGAGCAACGTAATGAGTTCACCAAATACGCTTGCTACGTTCGCCCGGTTCAACTCATCAATGAGCAGATAATGCGCCGGGGCTTTGTTCAGTTTCTGCCGCCGATTTTCCGGCGTATCGTTCAAACAATCGGCCAACGTACCATAGCCCGCCCGCTGAATCGCAGATGTACAGGCACTGTGAAAAACACCTTTGCGAATTTTATAACTAATCTGACCATTAGCGCTTTCCGGGCGTAAGCCTTCTACAAATTCTTCATAGCTATAGGCCGGATGGAACGTAATGAGACTGGCGTTTTCGTTACGTAGATAAGGCTGGAGCGCGAACGTTTTTCCCGTTCCCGGCGGGCCAAACAAAATCAGATTAAGCGGCTGCGACGGTCGTTCTGGATGATGTTGATACGTTGATTCAGGCTCTTCAACCGAATGGCCATTCAGGTGTATTTCACCAAGTTCGGGGTTATCTGCGAGCCGAATAACCTCACTCAGATACGCTTCGTCTTCGGCGGCCCGGTATACATCCGGATTATGCCGTGCCGAATGCGGACCACGCTTGGCAATTTCGACCAGTTCGGTCAGGCAGTCGTGCCAGCATGTCTGAATGGCGGGTTTGTAGAGCAGATGCGAATTCGATTGCCCGATAATTGCCGCTACGTAAGACGACTTTTCGCTGATCGTACCAAAATCCAGTTCGTCGAAAACCTGGAGTTCCTCCTGACATGATTTCTTGACAGTCAGCCAGAATTCGGGTTCGCCCCGATGGGGTTTCACCAGCCGTAGCGCCCAGAAAAAATTGATATTCGCCGTAATCGCCCGCTGATCTTTACGTACCGTAAATGCCAGCCGCGCATCGCCGTTTGGCAGGTTCACAATGTCGATCAATTCCTTGAGCAACCCAAAAAAGCGCCGGACAGCTTCGGGGTGGCCGATGTCTCGAATACGCTCAAGGAGAAGTTGCTGATTGGTTTCGATTAACATAAGAAAGTTATACCTTACAAATTTACAATTTTTCGCCGTTATTTAGTAGATTAGCTAGTACGTTCACCCACTGCTTTACCAACGATTATGAAACTTCTGTTACGTTTGAATTACCCTCTCGCACTGGCAATTATCGTCTTCGCCTGTCAGCCGAAAGACGAACCAGCACTTGCACCGGTCTGCCAACTAACCAGCACCACCGATCAACTTATCGAAACCAGCGGCCAACTGACGGATGAACTGAAACGTACCTTCACCTATTCGGGTAATGCGCTGACCAGTCTGTCAGAGCGGTCAAAAAATAGCGATGCCAGTTTCCAGATCGAGTACAATAACAGTCTGATAACCAGAGCTAACAGTGGTCAGGATGTTATTACGTTGACCTACGGCTCTGCTACGTTGCCCAACAGTGCTACGTTCACCCGAAGCGGTAAGGTTCAATCTACATTTAGTATGGAATATGCTCAATCCGGTAACCTGACACGTATCACCGAAAATAGACAGATACTACCGTCCAGTTCGACGGTAACGGAGCGTAGCTATACGTTCACGTACGACAATGCTGGCAATTTAACCAATGAACGAGGGCGATTCGTGCTGGCAGGTGGTGCCATTGGCGAGCAGGAAGTTGAATACACGTTCGACCAGAAGCCGTCCCCTTACACGCACGTAACAGAGTTACCGATATTGACTTTAATAGCACTCAGTCAGGCTGTAGAAGCCAAACCCGGTCGTTTCTGGCACATCAATACACCTATTACGCAGAAAATGTACAATATCAACAGCGGTAACCGCTCGATGATCGAATCATCGACGTTCAAACCGGTTTACGACGCTGACAGCAAAATTACGACGCAGGCCCAGACAGCCTTACTCTACTTAACTGGTTCGCAGACACCTTTCACCAAAAACAACCGACAGACGTTTGGGTATCAGTGTCAATGATTAAACCGGCTTATTACGCTGTCTTTTAAAGGAGTAAGGTGCTAAAACAGTGAAACCACTCTTAGTATTTAATTAAAAATACCGAGAGTGGTTTCACTGTTTTAATCAATACGTATCAGCCAGCACTAATTACCGCTCAGCCGCAACGTACTGCTTGCTCCAAACAATAGCCTTCCTGAACTACTATAAATCACCCGTTGGGCTAATCCCAGATAACTCACAGGCAACGTAACGGCGTGATTGATCGTCACTACGTCGCTGCTCAACGGTACCCGGTTACATGACCAAACACTCGCGTCGCTCCAGACGCCCGCCTTCACACTGTACATGCTCACACAACCGTTCGGGTTAACCACATTTAGCTGAAACGTCGTCGACACCGACTGACCACCGGGGTCCACCGCCGTCACCGTCACGTTGTAGGGGGTTCCCAACGTCGTCGACGCAACGCCCGTAATCGTGTTAGGCGATACAAAACTCAAGCCCGCTGGCAAACCAATCACACTCAAGGTGAGACTATTCGGCGTTTCGGCATCGGTGAAGGTGTTGGCTGGAATGGTATAACTGAATGCCGCCCCCAACGTAGCACTCTGGGGTGGAACCGGATTGAGCACCATCGGTGAGCCATTGGCACAATACGTCAGCCAGTTGTAGTTGAAACTAGCCATCCCCGGGGTGCCCTGCTGACGAGCCGTTATCGTGATGACTGGATTATCGGTGTAGACCGTCAACGAAAATGGCCCCGTATACGTAGTGGCCAGCAGCTCGTTGACCACCGAGAGGCTGATGGGCTGTCCGTTAGTGCCGCTGTAGCTGACGTTGAAGTTGATCCGACGGGCGTAGTAGGAGATGTGATTACAGTCCAGCATCGTTGCACTGGTGATGGCAAAGCCAGCAGGCGCCACACTCAGACTGAACGTAGTGACGGCTGATAAGCCACCCGGATCGGTCGCCACCACGCTCACGTTGAAGGGTGAACCCAACGTAGTGGACGGCACACCGGTGATGGTGCTGGGCGAGACGAAACTCAGTCCGGCGGGCAGTCCACTTACCGAAAGCGTAAGACTGTTAGGCGTTTCGGCGTCGGTGAAGGTAGTGGCCGGGATGGTGAAGCTATAGCTGGCTCCCAACGTAGCCGTCTGCGAACTAATGGCCGTAGCCACCGTCGGGGCGGTATTGGCCGGGTTGACCTGATGGGTAGCTGTGGCTGAGCTTCCAGCAAACGTAGCATTACCCTCATAGGTAGCGGTTAACGTCTTGGAACCGGGCGTGGTGGATGTGAGCTGACAGCTTCCCGTACCACTGCCTAACGTAACGGTGCAGCTTCCCCCCGCGCCATCGCTCAGGGTGACGTAGCCCTCGGGTGTGGGGCTGCCCGCGGACAGGGCGGACACGCTGACGGCTACAGTATACACCTGACCTACCACCGACGGATTGGGCAGGTGTGAGGTAATAGTGGTGCTGGTGTTATCGAAGACGGGCTGCTGGAAGCCAGCGGTGAGCTGGGCATTGACAGCAGTGAAGGAGCCGACACTGACCTCACCCACGGTGAAGCTGATGTCGATGGCATTGGCACCTGAGCCGACTGTAGCGCTGCCACCCGAGGAGCCAATCACCCGGCGGTCGATGGGCGACTGAGCCTTGAGTTGGGTGGAGCTACTGCCAACTGCGGTCAGGATGACTAGCCAGAGTAGAATATAGTTTTTTGTCATGTTTTGATCCGGCTTATTGGTTGTGTATCCTATTCACGGACTAATTCCAGGAAATGGTTATGGATTTTTTTCAAAATCCGTAACCCTATAATTCCCGGCGATTAGTTAAGACGGATAATGGAATATCTGTGGGATGAATTATTATAATTACTGATAGGAAAGCCAGCAGCGCCACCATATCCTTTAAGCCTAACAGGTTGGCCGGCGGTTAGTGCTGCCATTACGGTGAATTCAACATGACCTGTCAATGTTTGGGTGGTTTTATACACAACATTGTTTATGATCAAATCAACCACACCCGATGAACCATTGATGTCTCCAGTATTTTCTAAATTCACCACGATCAGATAGTTACCTGTGTTGGCAGGCGTAAATACCCCACTGGTAAAAGTGCCTGACCCCGGCGTTACCGTAACTCCGGTGAAGTTAATAGTTGCTGTTCCATTAGCAGGTATTGTTGTAGTTGCAGTAGTAGCTACCAACTGAACAGCTGTAGTTCCCGCACCCGCCGGCCCTTGTGGGCCTGTTGCACCCTGCGGGCCAGTAGCTCCAGTAGCTCCGGCTGGACCAACTAGGCCTTGTATCCCTTGTGGACCAGTTGCTCCTGCTGGCCCCGCTGGGCCAACCGGACCTTGTGGTCCAGCGGGGCCAGCAGGACCCGGATCACCTTGGGGACCTGTGTCACCGGCTGGACCTATAGGGCCCGTCGCTCCTACGGGTCCCACAAGGCCAGCAGGGCCAGCTGGCCCTGCTGGCCCAGTTTCACCCTGTATCCCCTGCAGACCAACTGGTCCAGGATCGCCTTGTATCCCCTGTGGACCGGCTGGACCGGTTTCACCTGTGGCACCTGTTGCACCGGTCGGTCCTGTTGCACCCATCGGACCAACAGGCCCTTGGGGGCCGATAGGACCAATTGGCCCTGGATCACCTTGAGGCCCTTGGAGGCCAATAGGACCAGCTACACCTTGTGGACCTTGAGGACCCGTTTCACCCGTAGCACCCGCCGGGCCAGTCAAACCCATCGGGCCAACAAGACCTTGAGGGCCTTGAGGACCAGTAGCGCCTGTGGCACCCGTAGCGCCCGTCGGGCCTGTCAAACCCATAGGGCCAATAGGGCCTTGTGGGCCTTGAGGACCAGTAGCGCCCATGGGTCCCGCCGGACCCGTTGCACCGGTGGCGCCTGAAGCGCCCGTCGGACCCGTTACCCCCATTGGACCTACCGGACCTTGGGGACCTGCTGGACCCGTTGCTCCGGTGGCACCCGGTAAGCCTATCGGTCCAGTTGGACCTTGTGGCCCGGCCGGACCCGTTGCGCCCGTAGCTCCTATCGGCCCAATTGGACCCTGAGGACCGGTTGCGCCCGTCAGTCCTGCAGGTCCCGCTGGACCCGGCTGATTAGATTTCTCGGCATACAGCGCATACGGCACGGCCACCATCTGAGTGATGGCCAACAAGACCGGCGTCATGCCCTGCATTAATTCCGCTTTCAGATAACGATCACCCGTGTTCCAGCTGATGCCTGCGAATGTACCAACCGAGGGCGTACCACCCCCGATTTTCAGGCTGAACTGCCCTCGAGTGTCGGTGGTTAGGGTGTGGGATTCGGTGTAGAGAGCCGTAGTGCCAGCCCCATCGCTGGTGATGCTCATTTGTAACGTAATGCTCTGGGAGACCAGCGGTTGGCCCGTGCTATTGCGGGCCACACCTTGATAGTTGATAAACTGTAAGCCGCTTTGTGCCCAGGATGTCAGGGCCAACAGGCAACCCAACACCAGGAATGTAAATCGTTTTTGCATAGATTAAATTGGTTAAACAGAAAAAGGAAATAGATGGAAAAAAGGATAAGACATTACCCTGAAATCAAGCCGGTAAGCAGTAGATAATGTAGAGACAGCCTAATCGAAGTACAGAACAAACACAGCTAACAACTATATCCGTATCAGGAAATGCTGTTGAGCACGAAACACAGTAGATAAGCGTGAGCTTAACGTATCGACCAGGCAATACCTATGAAGCATAGTAGGCAAGTCTGGAGCTAGGAAAACCAATCCGTTTTCTCTAACCTGATCGACGAAAACTTACTAAAACGAAAGACAATAAATTAAAACTATATGTTACCGAATTCAAGTATTTCGCGCTCATAACGTATACGTTTTATTATGGACGCCAATTTATTAATAAACTATTGTGCGCAGTCTATTTTTTACTTTTCGGTAGGTAATCATTACGTTATGCCCTTATTTATAAAGTCGTCTGAAGCTTCAAAAAACAACATCCGCTTTGCTGACGCGGTCGCTATACGACCAAATAAAGCTCGGCAAAGTCATTATAACATTAATCTACCAGGAATGGTAGGGTTTTTCGTTGGACTAAAAACAATGAGACCACGAATAGTCGCCCGCTACGTTGCTGGCGATCATTCGTGGTCTCAGTTAAATTAACCGATACGGGAGCAGCCAGCGCTAATTCCCGCTCAGCCGCAACCTACTTCCGCTACCAAAGATCAATCGCCCGCCAGCACTATAAAGCAACCGCTGGGCAAATCCCTCATAACTCGCCGGTAGACTCACCGCATGGTTCACCGTCACTACGTCCGTACTCAACGGAACCCGATTACACGACCATACCGTAGGGTCGCTCCAGACGCCCACCTTCACACTGTACATGCTCACACAACCGTTCGGGTTAACCACATTTAGCTGAAACGTCGTCGACACCGATTGACCACCAGGGTCCACCGCCGTCACCGTTACGTTGTAAGGCGTGCCTAACGTAGTAGAGGGAACCCCCGTGATGGTGTTGGGCGAGACGAAACTCAAGCCCAACGGTAAACCATTCACACTCAACGTCAGACTGTTGGGCGTTTCGGCATCGGTGAACGTAGTGGCCGGGATGGTGTAGCTGAAAGCCGCTCCCAACGTAGCACTCTGGGGTGGAACCGGATTGAGCACCATCGGTGAGCCATTGGCACAATACGCCTGCCAGTTGTAGTTGAAACTAGCCATACCCGGCGTGCCCTGCTGACGAGCCGTTATCGTGATGACTGGATTATCGGTGTAGACCGTCAAGGAGAAAGGACCCGTATACGTAGTGGCCAGCAGCTCGTTGACCACCGAGAGACTGATGGGCTGTCCGTTAGTGCCGCTGTAGCTGACGTTGAAGTTGATCCGACGGGCGTAATAGGAGATGTGATTACAGTCCAGCATCGTTGCACTGGTGATGGCAAAGCCAGCAGGCGCCACACTCAGACTGAACGTAGTGACGGCTGATAAGCCACCCGGATCGGTCGCCACCACGCTCACGTTGAAGGGTGAACCCAACGTAGTGGACGGCACACCGGTGATGGTGCTGGGCGAGACGAAACTCAGACCGGCGGGCAGTCCACTCACCGCCAGGGTGAGGCTGTTGGGCGTTTCAGCATCGGTGAACGTAGTGGCCGGGATGGTGAAGCTGTAGCTGGCTCCCAACGTAGCCGTCTGCGAGCTGATAGCCGTAGCCACCATCGGAGCGGTATTGGCCGGATTGACCTGCTGGGTAGCCGTGGCCGAACTGCCCGCGAACGTAGCACTGCCTTCATAGGTAGCCGTTAGGGTTTTGGCACCCGGCGAGGTGGATGTGAGTTGACAACTGCCGGTTCCACTACCTAACGTAACGGTGCAGCTTGATCCTGTGCCATCGCTCAGGGTGACGTAGCCCTCGGGGGTGGGGCTGCCCCCTGAGAGAGCGGAGACGCTGACGGCTACAGTATACACCTGACCTACCACCGACGGATTGGGCAGGTGTGAGGTAATAGTGGTGAGTGTGTTATCGAAGACGGGCTGTTGGAACCCGGCGGTGAGCTGGGCATTGACGGCCGAGAAACTGCCGACACTGACCTCACCCACGGTGAAGCTGATGTCGATGGCATTGGCACCTGAGCCGACTGTAGCGCTGCCACCCGAGGAGCCAATCACCCGGCGGTCGATGGGCGACTGAGCCTTGAGTTGGGTGGAGCTACTGCCAACTGCGGCCAGGATGACTAGCCAGAGTAGAATATAGTTTTTTGTCATGTGTTTTCATTTCTTGTAAACATCCTTTCAAACACAACTTCATGGGTGCCATAAAAAGTAAATAGCTTCCAGCATGTTTTGGTAAAATCAACGTAGTTGCTATTTCTTAATTAAGGCGGGTTATTGTATACCGATTAATTAAAGGTCCATTGGGCACTTGAATAGCAGCACTAGTGCCATAGTTTAAGATCCTCACAGTTTGGCCGGCACTTAACGTCAATACTGTTGTAGAAGAAGAGGGAGCTATTCCCCCTCCATTTGCTATTGTGAAACGATCAACAACAGAAACATTATTAACCATTATTCCTTGAGCGAAAAAGTTATTCGGTTGAGTTTGGTAAAGTAAATCAATGGTTATTGAATAGGTTCCAGAGGATGAAGTGGTAAAAACAGTTCCATCAAAGGTTCCTGCCCCTGGTGTTACTGTATAGCTGGTAAAGCTGATGTTTGCTGTGGTGTTAGAAGGTATTGTCGGATTTGACACTGTCGTCGCCACCAACTGAAGCGCCGTAGTTCCCGCACCCGCCGGACCTGGAGGGCCTTGTGGACCGATTAGTCCTTGTAACCCTTGTGGGCCAGCAGGTCCGGTTGCGCCTTGAGGACCAGGAGCACCAATTGGCCCAGTGGCGCCTTGTGGGCCTATAGGGCCAATTGGTCCCATTGCACCTTGCGGGCCTGGTACTCCAGCAGGGCCAGGGTCACCAACTTGCCCTTGTGGACCGGCTGGGCCAATATCACCTTGTGGGCCTGGAGGACCTGGAATACCAGCAGGTCCCTGATCACCAATCAGACCTTGTGGGCCAGTAGCGCCAACAGGACCAATTGGCCCGGTTGCGCCAACTGGTCCTGCTGGTCCTGTAGCACCTTGCGGTCCCGTTTCACCCGTGGCTCCCGAAGCACCCATCGGTCCAGTCAGACCCACTGGACCTTGTGGCCCGGCTGGACCAATCGGTCCGGTTGCGCCCGTAGGACCGATATCACCTTGAGGACCTTGCGGGCCGACTGGACCCGTGGCGCCCACCGGTCCAGCTACGCCTTGTGGCCCGGCTGGACCAATCGGGCCCGTGGCACCGGTGGCTCCAGAAGCACCCGTCGGTCCGGTTAGACCCTCAGGCCCTTGCGGTCCGGCTGGCCCAATCGGGCCAGTTGCTCCGATGGGCCCTTGGGGGCCTGCTGGACCAGTGGCACCAACTGTACCTGAAGCACCCGTCGGACCCGTTGCTCCGACTGGTCCTTGCGGTCCTATGGCACCTTGTGGCCCCTGTGGACCAGCCGGACCCGTGGCACCTGTGGCACCCGAAGCACCGGTCGGTCCAGTTACGCCCACCGGTCCTTGTGGCCCGGCTGGACCAATCGGGCCGGTTGCCCCCTGCGGTCCGGCGGGGCCAGTTGCCCCCGTTGTGCCCGATGCACCCGTCGGTCCAGTTAAACCCATAGGCCCAACTGGACCTTGAGGCCCGGCCGGACCTGTAGCACCAACCGGCCCTGCCGGACCTTGCGGGCCGGTGGGACCCGGCTGATTAGATTTCTCCGCATACAGTGCATACGGCACGGCCACCATCTGAGTGATGGCCAACAAGACCGGCGTCATGCCCTGCATTAATTCCGCTTTCAGATAACGATCACCCGTGTTCCAGCTGATGCCTGCGAATGTACCAACCGAGGGCGTACCACCCCCGATTTTCAGGCTGAACTGCCCTCGAGTGTCGGTGGTTAGGGTGTGGGATTCGGTGTAGAGAGCCGTAGTGCCAGCCCCATCGCTGGTGATGCTCATTTGTAACGTAATGCTCTGGGAGACCAGCGGTTGGCCCGTGCTATTGCGGGCCACACCTTGATAGTTGATAAACTGTAAGCCGCTTTGTGCCCAGGATGTCAGGGCCAACAGGCAACCCAACACCAGGAATGTAAATCGTTTTTGCATAGATTAAATCGGTTAAACAGAAATGGGAATAGATTAAATAGGCGATGAGATATCACCTTGAAAAACAAACTAGTTGATTGATATAAGCAGTAGGTAACGTAACGATCGTTACGTCATTGAATGAAGCTGCCAGTCAGCTGTTTTTGTCGGTACTCAACCCAGAATCCAGAAGAAGGTTGCGCGTGCCAAAACCCATAGGCCGCGTAAAAGCACCTCTGGTCAATTCGGCTTAGGCATTGGTAAAATGGCCTGCGGTGGTTGAGCGAGCAGGCGGATTGTATTGGAGAAGAATGGGGTAAAACCAGGGCAATTTGTTACTGATACTGAGCGATGTGGATTCATAGTGAGGATGGTTTTCTTATGAATTACCAAGTTATAAATAAAGCTATCTATACCCGCTCATTTTTATTTTTCGGTATGTTAATCAGTACGTTACAGCCTTTCTTGTAGACTCTTTGAACATTGTTGAGAGCAAAAAATGAGTTTTTTTGTCATGCTGACGCAGGAATTATCTTAACGTTTCTTCACTCTCAGGTTTGGATACGTTAAGATAATTCCTGCGTCAGTATGACAAAAAAAGGCAGACGTTACGCCAGATAACTCCCGATGCTCACTACGTCGGCGAAGACACCCGATGCCGTGACTTCGGCGCCCGCACCGGGGCCTTTTATAACTAATGGCCGATCTTTGTAGCGTTCTGTCGAAAACGAAACGATATTATCGGCGCCCGTTAGCTGATAAAACGGATGGTCGACGCCGACCGTTTTTAGTCCAATAGAGGCTTTGTTGTTCTCAAAACTGGCAACGAATCGCAATTTTTCGCCGTTGGCTTCGGCATCGGTCAGCAGCTTTTCGAAATAGGCGTTGTTACGTTCTAATTCATCGAAAAACGCGGGAACCGTGGGCGCTGCCAGACAGGAATCAGGTAACAGATTGGTAATCGTTATGTCTTCGGGTTCGAGCGGGAAACCGGCTTCACGAGCCAGAATCAGAATCTTGCGTGCTACGTCCTGACCACTCAAATCGTCGCGGGGATCGGGTTCGGTATATCCTTTTTCTTTGGCTTCCCGTACTACGTCGGCAAAGGAACTGCCGGGACGGAACGTATTGAAAATGAACGACAACGTACCAGACAGAATCGCTTCAATCTTCAGAAAACGATCGCCCGAAGTCAATAAGCCTTGCACCGTGTTGATAATGGGTAAACCCGCTCCTACGTTGGTTTCGTAGAGAAATTTAACGCCACGATTCAGGGCGGTACGTTGCAGACGCCGATATTCGCTGTAAGGGCCGGAGTTGGCTACTTTGTTCGGCGTAACAACCGAAATATTCGCGTCGAGCAGCGACTCGTAGAATTGCACAATGTCTTTATCGGACGTACAGTCGATAAAAACCGAATTGGGCAGGTTGTAATCTTTGATTTTATCAACAAAGGCGGGCAGCGACGTAGTAACACCTTCGGTCAGCAGCCGTTCGCGCCAGTCGTTGAGCGAAATACCTTTGGGATTGAGCAGCATTTTTTTGGTGTTGGTCATGCCAACCACACAAACTTTCAGCAGTTTCTCTTCCCGCAAAAACTCCGACTGATCGAAAATCTGTTTCAGTAATGTTCTGCCAATCAGCCCCGTACCGACAAGAAATAGGTTCAGTACGCGAGCTTCAGATTGAAAAAAGATATTGTGCAGGGCATTAAGCGCTTTCGAGAGGTTATTTTTATTGATGACCACCGAAATGTTGATTTCCGACGATCCCTGCGCCACGGCCACAATATTGACCCCGTTTTTACCCAGCACAGAAAATAATTTCCCGGCGATACCGGAGCTTTTTTTCATACCCTCTCCTACCGTAGCAATCACCGACAGATCGCGCTCGATAATAATGTTGTCGATGTGTCCGTGTTCGATTTCGGCAGCAAATTCGGCATCGAGAATAGACTTTACGTGTTCGGCCCCACGCGGGTCTATTGCGAAACAGATGGAGTGTTCCGATGATGCCTGCGAAATCAGAATAACACTAATTTTATGAGCTGCCAGAACACCGAACAGTTTGGCCGATACGCCCGCTACGCCGATCATTCCTGACCCCTGCACATTGACCAGTGCAATGTCGTCGATACTCGAAATACCGGTGATCGTATATTGCCTCCGTTCGGCGGTTCGGCTCACGGTCGTACCTTTGTGCGACGCATTGAACGTATTGAGTACACGTATCGGAATGTTACGTGCAAACGCCGGTTGCAGGCTGGGCGGGTAAATCACTTTGGCTCCGAAGTGGCTGAGTTCCATAGCTTCGGCATACGTAATGGTCGGAATGTTGAACGCATTGGGTACTTTGCGCGGGTCGGCCGTCATCATCCCGTCTACGTCGGTCCAGATATCGATGAACGTAGCATTCAGTGCAGCCCCAATAATGGAAGCCGTATAGTCAGATCCCCCCCGACCTAACGTAGTGGTTTCGTTTTTCACGGTCGAGCCGATGAAACCAGTAACCAGCTGCAAATCAGTATTTTTATCGAAATGATCTTTTATCAGTTGGTTAGTCAACTGGTAATTCACTTCAGCATGACCAAACTGTGCGTCGGTTTTGATGAGTTGGCGGGCATCGCAGAATTGCGCCGGAATGCCCCGGCTTTTGATACATTCGGTAATAACCGTCGTTGAAAGCCGTTCGCCAAAACTGGTAATCAGATCATGGGTGCGGGGCGAAAGTTCCCGAATGAGCGATACACCACGTAGCAGGTCTTCCAGTTCGTTGATAATTCCCCGAACGTGGGCGAAAACCTTACTCTGCTCCTTCACCGGAATCAGGGATTTCACTACGTTAAAATGCCGATCTTCAATCCGCCGAACCAGTTCCATATAATCGGTTTCTCCAGACATGGCCATCCGCCCGATTTCAATTAGCTGATTCGTAACCCCACCCATTGCCGAGAATACGACTGTAATCCGATCGTCGTTCTTCGCTTCGTCGTTGCGACGATAATTGTCAATGATTTGAATGACCTGTTTTATACTTTCTACGGACCCAATCGAGGTGCCGCCGAACTTAAGAACCTGCATTTCTAGGAAGTAAATTATATCTGTTTCGTCTGATCTCTAGCAAACAGACTGCCAATCATTCGCGCAAGTTAATCAGGAAGCCCCGGATGACGACAATTTCAAGGGTGTAAAGTAAGCGTGGGCAAATCTTTTGGGATTTTTTTGCCAAAAATCCACGGGTTGATAAATCCAAACGCCTGACAGGCTCGTAGGTACACCGAGTCGTCGGGTTATCCGACGATGCTTTCCGACACAATAACGTTATACACATGAAAAAGAAACAGCATTCATCAGGCCTAACGATGCTGCCAGGTCAGCTAGAACCGGTTAGGGTGGGTCGCCGATTATTTCTGCGTTATGCAGGTGCATTTACAGCAGGTGGAGTTATTCTATCTGCCTGTGGAAATGAGGAAAATCCAACCACGGTTTCATCAACCGTTGATCTGGGCAAGGATGACGTAGGGATACTGAATTATGCCTATGCGCTGGAGCAGCTAGAAGCCGCATTCTATACACAGGTTATTGCAACGCCCTACACGGGTATGACAGATGCCGAAAAAACGTTGCTGACCGATATTCGAGACCACGAAATTATTCACCGCGAATTTTTCAAGGCAGCTCTGGGTGCATCGGCTATTACGGCCCTGTCGCCCAATTTTACGGGAGTCAACTTCGGCGACCGGGCCAGCGTATTAGGTACTGCCAAGGCATTCGAGGATTTGGGCGTATCGGCCTACAACGGCGCTGGACCACTGCTGAAAGATGTAAATTATCTGGCATTGGCCGGTAAAATTGTTTCGGTGGAAGCGCGGCACGCTGCTGCAATTCGTGATTTACTGAATCCAAAGTCAGCCGATTTTGCTGGCGACGACGTAGTAGCTCCGGCTACGGGCCTCGATGTAGCTGCTCCTCCGGCTACCGTGCTAACGACCGCGCAAAAATTCGTCACCACACCCATCAGTGGTGCCAACCTACCTAAGTAACCTCATCTGATCGATACAACGTCATGAATTTATTTAAAATAATTGCCGATATAGAAAAGGCTGATCCTGAAGTAGGCGAGCGCTATAGTTTTTACTCGCGCCGAAGCCTGCTAAAGTTTGGGTCAAATCTGGCCGCAGCGGGTATTCCGACCTTTATGGCCGCTACGTTGAACAAAGCAATGGCTCAGTCGACCACGCCGTCGCAGAAGGCTATCGACGTAGCAAATTTCGCCCTCACACTTGAGTATCTCGAGGACGATTTTTACAAAATGGGGCTGGCCGCTGCGAATTTGATTCCAGCCGCCGACCGTACGGTGATAAGCCAGATCAGCAAACACGAAACGGCTCACGTAAACCTGCTGAAAGCAGCATTGGCCGCGGGTGCCGTAGCGAAACCAACTTTTAAATTTCCAGCCGGTACGTTCACAACTTATGCGACGTTTCTGGCAACTGCCCGCGCTCTGGAAGATACTGGCGTTCAGGCTTATAAAGGACAGGCTGGTGAATTGATTAACGATAAAGCCATTCTGTTGACCGCCCTGCAAATTCACTCGGTCGAAGCCCGGCACGCATCGGAAATTCGTCGGATGCTGGGCATGAAAGGCTGGGTTTCCGATACAACACAAACGACTTTTACGCAGGGTGGCGTCAATCTGAAAAACCTGAACACGGGTAAATCGGACGACGCACTACGTGAAGCATTTGACGAGCCTCTGACCAAAGATCAGGTATTGGCCATCGCCAAACCATTTTTATAGCATTGGTTTAGAAAGTCTTATTAGGGAGACCGGGAAACCGGTAAGGGTGACGAAGGCATCGGGGACATTCTCCGGTGCCTTTTTGATTTTGTGATTATACTATTTCTGAATCTTCTTTGTCATGCTTCCTGCGTCAGCATGACAAAATCGCTCGTTTTGGGCTTGTCCCTGAAAGTAGAGTGAAGTAGAGTGGGATTTTACGCAAAAGCTAGCCTAGAATAGAATCCGCTACCTCTACCGGGTTATATTTTCCAGAACAACGATAGATGGCCCATCAGATAGCCATCGCTTACCTAGTCCGGTCGTATCGCCCTGCGGGATAAAATACACGAACGATCCCAGCACCAGATCAATATCGCCGTCGGCATCCATGTCGCCAGCATCCATAACGATCCATCGACCCTTTGAGGCTTCTGGAAATGAATAATCGCGGAATTTCAACTGACCTTTATTCTCCAGATAGATAAAGCTTTCTTCAGGGTAACGCAGATAGTCCGGAAAAAACGAAATAGCGGCTATATCCAGATCGCCGTCCAGATCGTAATCACGTACCATCGCCTTATACGCGCCGTTCAACTGGTAGAAATACGATTGCTTAAAGTTGGATTTCCCGTCATTCAGAAAAATATAAATGCCGTGATACGTTTTCAGAATGGGCGTTTTGTCGGCGTTGTCTCCGCAAACATAAATGATGTCTTCAAAGCCGTCTTTGTTAAAATCAGCCAGCTCAATGTATTGCGATCCATTGAGTGGCAGAAAGGTTAGCAACCGCTTTTCCTTAAACTTACCCGCGCCTTGATTTTCGTACAGAAAAACACCTTCATCGCCCTGCCCCATGAGCACGTAAATATCCAGCAACCCATCACGATTGGCATCGTTGAGAATGGCTGAAATAGCGCCAGGCTTCTCGCGCAAAATCCGTTTGGTGTATCCGCCTTTGCCGTTGTTTTCGTACCAGGCCAGTTTCCCGGTCTGATTGCCAAATTCGCAGGCTACTACGTCCTCCAGCCCATCTTTATTTACATCGCCGTAAGCCATCGAAACGGGCCGCTGTAAATCCGAAATAGCCGTAAATTCTTTATAACCTGGCCCTGCTACGTTCTTTTCCCAACGTAGCAGGGAACCATTCGGCGCATCGGTCGGGAAAACGCCTTTGCCAGCCGTTGTTAGGTATATTTCATTTGCTTTCTCGTAAAAATGCGTCGGGGTTGAGGCCACTGGCAGGCTGTAATTCTCGCGAAGGTCGAGGGTTAGAAACGTAAGAATGTTACGTCGGCTTTTTCCATCACTAAAGACAATTCCACGCTTATCGGGAAGAATTTTGACCATTGTGGTTAGGGAGGGGCGATGCGAAAAGGGGGCTTCTTTGTAAGTAAAATGCTTTAGACCAAGCTGAATCTTGTGTCCGCGAAGTGGAGGCAGGATGGTATCTGGCGCATTCTCCAGAAAATACTGCTCTAGTTTACGCCAGTCTTCTTTTGCCAGAACGGGCCTTTCCGGAAAAATGTTGACATCGCGCACGATGGAACCGCTTATGCCTGTATCGAACAAACTATCAGGCCTGAATCCGCTGCTGTAGATACCCATTCGATGGCCCATCGCTGGAAGCACATCACGCCAATTCGATTTTGCCAATAGCTCGGGTTTCACAAAAGCATGACAACGGCTGCAGTGAGTAAGGGCGAGTTGTTTGCCAGAAAGCCCCGAAACCGGTACGTCGACGAATGCAGTTTTTTCATTCTCCTTCTTAGCGGTACACGAACTAAGCAGGAGCAATGCAATACAGAATGGAATGAGTTGTCTCATAAAAAAACCGAATTCGCGCTACCTTTACCAGGTATAACTTTAGATGCTTTGTTGACTATTGGAATACGTCACTACTGCGAAAAATACTACGCAAAGCCCGAATTTCGGAAAATATACCAACGTGACTAATAGCTCAATTAACGTATTGCTGACGCTTGGGGCTTCGACAGGCTCAGCCTGACAGTCTACTTAAATTGGTTAACTCAAGTTGGACTGTCAGGCTGAGCCTGTCGAAGCCCCAAGCGTCAGCCACGTACTATAAATGAATTAGATAAACTTCTTATTAATCCATTATTCACGTTATACCAGCAAATACCCCAAAGATGTCCAAATCGTCAGTAGCCAGAAACCGAGTTGTTTACGGGTGTCTTACGATCAGTGTCTCACTGACTGGTCTGGCATCCAGACGATTTCTGGGCGATTTTTCATTCATCAGAATGTATGTAGGCGATGCGTTGTGGGCGTTGATGATTTTTTTTGGACTTGCCTTTATCTTCCGCCATTGGTCAACCCAGGCTATTGCAGTTGCCGCGCTGGGATTCTCGTTTGGCATTGAGATCAGTCAGTTGTACCATGAGCCCTGGATCGACAGTCTGCGGGCGACTCGTTTGGGAGGACTGATTCTGGGTTTTGGTTTCCTTTGGAGCGATCTGCTTTGTTACAGTGCAGGCGTCGGTATTGGTGTATTGGTTGATACGTATCTTACTCCGGTACGTTATCGAGCCGGTTGAGGTGAAGCAGAATGGTATATCATCAAAAAATGACAATTACTTTTACGAATGGCTAACAAGCAACGAAAGGGTATAAAAAGGGTTTTTAGCATAGTACTTAAAGTCCTGCTCGGACTGGTTGTTTTTATCCTGCTTTTTCTGGCAGTCAGTCTGGCCCCTGTCGATGATACGCCCTATCAGCAGATGCCGTACTACGTCCAGACCAAGCAACGACTGGTGCAATTGCCTGCTTCACCGGCTGCCAAAACAGGCATTCAGGCGGGTTGGGCGAAAGCCAATATCACTCCTCCCTACACGACGCCTACAGGAGGCTACGGCGTTCGTCGCGGCAAGCACTGGCACGTAGTGAGCGATTCGATTTTTGCGCGGGCCATCGTCCTGAACAACGGTAATGAACCCGTAGCGGTTGTGGGTTTAGATCTGCTCATTACCCCTCCAACCGTTGCTGAAGCCCTAAAAAAGCGATTACCTGAAGTGGGTTTGCGCTGGGAAAACGTGTACATCGGTGCTATCCATTCGCACAACAGCGTGGGTGGCTGGGCGCCGGGTCTGGTGGGGCAATTGATTGCTGGCGGATACGACGAAAAAATCGTTACGCGCATTACCGATGGCGTGCTGGATGCCATCCGAAAAGCACAGGCCAACGTAGCACCCGTACAGATTGGCTACGGCCAGATCGATGCCACCGACCACATTTATAATCGAATCGGCAAATCAGGCCCAACGCGCCCCCTCGATGGCAACGTTCGGTTATTGAAGTTGCAGAAAGCCTCCGGCGAATCAGCGCTGCTGTGCAGTTTTGCCGGGCACGCTACGTTATTCGATGGGGGAAATGGTGATTACCTCAGCCGCGATTATCCCGGTTCGCTGGTCGACCGGCTGGAGAAAAAATCGGCCAGTTTCGCGGTATTTCTGGCGGGAGCTGTAGGCAGTACCGGCCCTGAATCGCGGGGGGTGACTGACTTTCAGGAGATTCGAAATTATGCTGGTGATCTGGCGGCACGTATCGAACGGACAGTGCCTAAAATTCAAATAAAATCAGATAGTACGTTAGCCATGCTCACCCTGCCACTTGGCCTACGCGAGCCGCACCCACGCGTGATTGGCAATTGGCGGGTACGTCCCTGGCTATTCTACGCCATCTACGGCGACTACCCTTCCGAACTGAAAGCGCTACGTATCGGCAACAACGTATTACTAGGTACACCCTGCGATTATTCTGGAGAATTTGTCACTGATTTTGCGCCATTGGCCAGGCAGAAAAACGTCAACCTCTTCATTACCAGCTTCGACGGTGGCTATATTGGTTACGTAACACCCGACGCGTATTACGACCGACCAACCTACGAAACCCGCGATATGAACTGGTTTGGTCCTTACAACGGAGCTTATTTTGAGGAAATGATGATGGAACTGCTGAAGAAAATATAGAATCGGTTTAATTTTTAAGAGCAAGTTGAAACCTGCGCATTTTTGTCATGCTGAGGCACGAAGCATCTTAAAATATCTGAACGAATTAGCGAGGGGAATTTAAGATGCTTCGTGCCTCAGCATGACAAAAACGGTCTTTGAACAACGTATTAACAGATCATGCCAAATCATGTCTATTCGAAGTTTCAATCATTCCATTCGCCTGGGTATCGGTGTTACGTTGCTAATCAACCTGTTTGCCTTCGTCTTTCAGGCAGATGAACCGGCTGTAATACGTATCAATCTACTAGGCTATCGGCCACATTCGCCCAAAGTGGCCGTTTGGGGAAGTCTGACTGAAAAAACGATTACCCGCTTCCAGCTTATCGAAGAACAAACGGGTAAGAGCATTTATCAGGGTACGTTGAGCCGAGGAATTGGCGCATACGGGCCGTTTCGGCAAACGTATCGGCTGGATTTTTCGAGTGTTCAGAAACCGGGAACGTACTACGTTCAGGCTGATGACGGAACCCGCTCGCCCACGTTTCGGATTGGCGATGATGTCTACGATGGCGCGGCTGATTTCTGCTTACGTTACATGCGCCAGCAACGTAGCGGTTTTAATCCATTTCTGAACGACTCCTGCCACACGCACGATGGCTACACGCTATACGGCCCCATGCCCGACAGCACGCACATCGACGTAGTGGGCGGCTGGCACGATGCTTCCGATTATTTGCAGTACGTCACTACGTCGGCCAATGCTACGTATCACCTGCTGGCGGCAGCCCGCGATTTCCCAACTGCTTTTAGTGACCAGCATCAGGCCAACGGACGTAACGGCACAAACAACGTGCCTGATGTACTGGACGAAGCGCATTGGGGGCTCGACTGGCTGCTAAAAATGCATCCCACCGACGACTGGCTGTTTAACCAGCTCGGCGACGACCGCGACCATGCCGGGATGCGGATTCCGAAAGAGGATAGTGCTTACGGCAAAGGCTACGAGCGACCCGTTTATTTTGCGACGGGGCAGCCGCAGGGGATGTTTAAGTACAAAAATCGGGCGACGGGCGTAGCATCGACGGCGGGTAAAGTCAGTAGTGCGCTGGCGTTGGGATACCAATTGCTACGTTCCCACGAACCAGTTTACGCCAGCCAGCTTCGGAAACGGTCGGAATCAGCGTATCGGCTGGGACTGAAAAAGCCTGGAAATTGTCAGACGGCGCCCGGTCGCGCACCGTATTTCTACGAAGAAGATAACTACGTCGATGACATGGAACTGGCTACGGTTGAGCAGCTTAAACTGATCAACGAAGCAGGTAAACAGGTGCAGCAACTTCAAAAAACAGCACTGTATTTCGCCCGGCAAGAACCCGTTACACCCTGGATGACAAATGACACGGCGCGGCATTATCAATGGTATCCGTTTGTGAACGTCGGTCATGCGGAGCTGGCTAAAAAATTGCCTGTTAGTCAGCGGAAATCCGTTACGGATTATTACAAAAAAGGCATCGAAACGGTCTGGCAACGGGCGAAACAGAATGCCTTTTACCGAGGGATTCCGTTCATCTGGTGCAGCAACAATTACACTACGTCGTTTGCCACACAATGTTATTGGTATCGAACCCTCACCGGTGATTCGCAGTACGTAGTGTTTGAGCAGGCGAACTTCGACTGGCTGTTTGGCTGCAATCCGTGGGGAACGAGTTTTGTGTATGGCCTTCCTGCCAACGGCGACACGCCTGCTGACCCACATTCGGCATTCACGCATCTGAAAAATTACCCCATTGATGGCGGGTTAGTCGATGGGCCGGTGAGGGGTAGCATTTACGGGAAACTGATTGGGATTACGCTCTATCAGCCTGATGAATATGCAGCTTTTCAGAGCAACGTAGCGGTTTATCACGATGACTACGGCGACTACAGTACCAACGAGCCGACAATGGACGGAACCGCGTCGCTGATCTATCTGCTAGCTGCCAAACAAACTGAGCGCCCAACGTCAGGACGTAACATTGCTACGTCGAAAAGGACCATCAAGCCTGTTCTTCAACGTAGCAAAAAGCCAGTTATTGATCCAAAATCGACGTATTACAAAGGGGCAAAAATTCGAGGTGATACGTCACTACGTCGGTTGTCGCTGGTTTTTACCGGTGATGAGTTTGCCGATGGCGGCACTGTTATCGCCCGAACGCTTAAGAAACATGGCGTTCGGGCTTCGTTTTTTCTGACGGGGCGTTTTCTACGTAACGCTACGTTCGCGCCGGTTATTCGCCAGCTCATTCAGGACGGGCACTACATTGGTCCACACTCCGATCAGCATCTTTTGTACTGCGACTGGAGAAAGCCTGATAGTCTGCTGGTTAGCCGCGAACTGTTTGTTGCTGATCTACGGGCCAACTACGTAGCACTCGCTACGTTCATCGGGAAATCCGGTAATGCTACGTTCTTTCTGCCGCCGTATGAATGGTATAACGATAGCATTGCTACGTGGACCAAAGCCGAAGGTATTCAATTGGTTAACTACACGCCCGGTACGCTCAGCCACGCTGATTACACCACACCCAACGACCGAAACTACCGTAGCAGTGACGTAATTCTGGAATCAATTCGCGTCTATGAACAGAAGAAACGTAACGGTTTGAACGGATTCATACTCCTGATGCACATCGGCACGGATTCTCGACGTATCAACAAGCTATATACCCGTCTGGACGAGTTACTGACTGAGCTCCGCAAGAAATCTTATCAATTCGTCCGTGTCGATGAACTTTGATGCCTTATCGATTTAACAACGAACCTGTTTAAACTTTTGTTGAGATGCTTTTTTGTCATGCTGAGGAACGAATCGGACCGCCGAAGCGGCATCTTAACGTTTCTTCACTCTCAGGTTTGGATACGTTAAGATGCCGCTTCGGCGGTCCGATTCGTTCCTCAGCATGGCAAAAACACGCATTTTGGGATTAATTCCAAAAGTTCAAACAGGCTCAACAAGTGCATAGTTATCAATTTAACCCAATCAGTAATATTTGATTAATATTATATTTGATTAACTTACAATAGATTTAATTAATAGATTAAATAGCATACACAAATATGCCTTTATTTCTCCCCTTACCGTCAGCCCTGATATATCGGCTATTTCCCAGTTTCTGGTTTCAATCCAAAATCCATTCGTTCAATCAGTCGACTTATTGGTAACGGTATATTTATTGCTACTAAACAATCGAAGGCATTTCCTTTTGCGTACTACTACTGTAAATTGGCCTCTCGAATGCGGTTTATTTATTTACTTTTTCTCTTTCCGATTTCCCTTTTCGCACAACAAACAGGTTGGCAGGAACTTACGATATCCGATGGTTTGTCGCAGGGGATGATTTATGACCTCAAACAGGATCAGAAAGGATTCATCTGGATTGCGACCAAAGACGGGCTGAACCGGTACGACGGCCACAATTTCACAGTTTTCACGCACGATCCCTATAATGAGTATAGCCTTTCCGATAACAACTGCTCAGCCTTGCTGGTCGATAGCCGGGGGTGGCTTTGGGTAGGCACGCTTAACCAGGGGCTAAATCTGTTCAACACGCGTACCCAGCGATTTTATCATCTCGATATCCGTGATCAGACATCGGCTAATGCCGGAAATTATGCCATTAATTACCTCTACGAAGACCCAAAGGGCGATATATGGGTCGTAGCCGATATCAAGAAATTATTCAAAATTAGTCTGCCCGACGAGCTTAAAGCCAGCTTACCGAAGCAGTCTAATCTGACAAAGCAGGTACAGATTTCACAACTAGCAGTTCCGGAAAAAAAAATTACGTCGATCAATAGCCTTAGTTTTCGCCCGGATGGGCAGGCGTTAGCTGTATATGACAGAGCCAGCCAGTATTTTAACTGGAAGACCCTCAAAAGCTTAGGGGAATTAGCGTTAGCCCCATTTAAAACATCCGTTTTTTTTACCACTAAAGGTGATATAAACCAGAATCTCTGGTGCGTTGCCCTCCCTAATAAAATTAGTATTCGTCGACAAGGTATTCAGAAAGATATTCCCCTGGAGCCGAGAAAGGATTCCTTGATTACCTTAAGGCTACTTACACCCAAACTAATCGCAATTGCGGTCAGTGACTTACTATGGCTCATGTCGCCCGAGGAGCTTATGCGTCAGGATAGCCTGACTAAACGTAACGCCTTTACGATCTTACCTTCAAATCTTTATGCAATTACAGAATTTCTTATCGATCAAACGGGCAATGTCTGGGTTGGCACCAGCGGGTATGGCCTTCGTAAGTTCAATCCGAAAATAAAACGGTTTCAGTCGTTGCTGCCAACGACTACGCTTTCTTACATCTACACTGACCAACAAAACCGGACGTACATCCGTCATGAATTTGCGTACGACCAACTTGATTGGTTTACGAATCGATTGATCTCTTTTTTGCCTGCCAACTTACCGCCAGCCGACAAACGGGCGCGTTATATGATGCAGGATCGCCAGGGAACATTCTGGATATCGAACACGAATTTCCAGAATCAGGAAATGAGTCTGTTCAAATTTTCGTCGGACTGGAAACTTCTCAAAAAGTATAAACTACCTCCAAACACTGCCTTTGGTTTCTATAATAACCGGACCGTTGAAGATAATCAGGGGCGGCTCTGGACAGGGCTTTTAGATGGCAAACTGCTTTTGTTCGATCCGAAAACCGAAACGTTCCGGGTATTCTCCTACCAGTCACTTTTACCTCAGAAAATATCCGAGATCGAAACCAGTGCGCTCTATTTCGATCAGACGGGTACACTCTGGATTGGGACAACCCGAGGACTTATCCGAGCCGATCATCCACTGACAAACCCCGTTTTCTCTCTTTACAAAAACAGCACGAAAGATCGGCAGAGCCTGAGCAACGACCTGGTATCCAGCCTGCTCGACGATCCTAATCAGCCCAACAAATACCTTTGGGTCGGCACAAAAGGCGGTGGTCTGAATCGCTTGAATAAGCAAACCCGCCAGTTCGATCATTTTACGGAAAAGGACGGGCTACCGAACAAAGTCGTATATGGCATTTTGTCGGATGAGTTTAAAAACCTTTGGCTAAGCACGAACCGGGGACTGGCGCTGTTCAATCCTGAACGAAAAACGTTCTGTAACTTCACCAAAGCCGATGGCTTACAGGACGATGAATTCAATACAGGTTCCTTTTTTAAAACACCTTCGGGCGAATTGCTTTTTGGGGGCGTACACGGACTCACTACGTTTCAGGCACGTAACGTTCTCCGGTCCAACAGTCAGGTTCCGAAGGCGCAGCTGATTGGCCTGAAAATCAATAATGAAACGGTTGGCGTTGGTAACCCGGATGGTATTTTGTCTGAAACCATTGAGAATACGCAACGTATCGATCTGGCCCATACCCAGAATCTGCTTACACTCGAATTTGGGGTGATGGACTTTGCCAACTCCGCCAAAAATCGGTATCGCTACCGGCTCGCTGGTATCGATAAACGCTGGATCGAAGCAGGTACCAATCGTTTTGCCAATTACGCCCAATTACCTGCCGGGAGTTACACGTTTCAAATGATGGGAACCGCCGATGGACAAACCTGGAGCAAACCCGTCGACTTACAGGTTCGGGTTCATCCGCCTTTTTACCTCAGTTGGTGGGCCTATTTGTGCTACGTTCTGGTGTTGGCGGTTATTGGCTGGCAACTGTACCGATTCCAGACGCAACGGCTGTTGCTGGAGCAGAAGGTCGCTTTTGAACAAAAAGAAGCTATTCGTCTGTCGGAACTGGATAGTCTGAAAACCCAGTTTTTCACAAACATTTCTCACGAATTTCGGACGCCCCTTACGCTCATTCTGGCCCCGCTGACCGACTTGAAACAGCGATATCCAGCCGAGCAGGTTCTCTCGCTGATGGAACGTAACGGCAAACGGCTACTGACGCTGATCAATCAGCTACTCGACCTCAGCAAACTCGAAGCCGGTCAGCTAAAGGCCGAACCTGAGCCGGGCGATATTGCCGTATTTTTCCGTACGCTGGCCAGTTCGTTCAGTTCACTGGCCCAGAGCCGACAGATAAAATTCATATTCGAGCAGTCAGAAACGGGCTGGTGGACGCTGTATGACCGTGATAAGCTGGAGAAAATCATCACAAACCTGCTTTCGAACGCCTTTAAGTTCACGCCCGAGGGAAACGAAGTCCGTATGAACGTTCGGTATCCAAACGAAAGACAGGTTATTGTCAAGATTCAGGATACGGGCATTGGCATTTCACCGACGAATCTGACACACATTTTCGAGCGATTTTACCAGGTCGACGGGCAAGAGAATCGCGCTTACGAAGGCACGGGCGTAGGTTTGGCATTGGTAAACGAACTGGTTCAGGTACTTGGTGGAACGATCAACGTAACGAGTCAGGAGGGTGAGGGCACTACGTTCACAGTTGATTTGCCCCTTGTTCCGATAGCCAGACCCAGGACCGAATCACCAGCCGCGAATCTGGCTGCCGATTGGGACGTAGCAAACGGTCAGGAAACTGAGCCATTAATTGCGATCAATCGGACTGAAGCGTTTCAGACAGGCGAAAGTCAACCGTTTGTCCAGACAGCCGACGTAGCATCGACCAATCTGCTGCTCATCATCGACGATAACGCCGACATACGGGCTTATGTACGTAGCATTTTCGAATCAGACTATCAGATTCTCGAAGCCATTGACGGACAGGATGGCCTGGAAAAAGCGACGCAATTGCAGCCCAACGTAGTGATTTGCGACCTGATGATGCCCCGCCTGAACGGCTTCGAATTTTGCCAGGCCCTGAAAACCCAGCCGGCCACCAGCCACATTCCGGTGGTGATGCTGACGGCCAAAGCCACCACCGAAGACCGCATCGAAGGATTTGAGCTGGGTGCCGACGATTACCTGACCAAGCCCTTCAACCGAACCGAACTGCAAATCAGAGTACGAAATCTGCTCGAACAGCGGAAGCGTTTGTATAACTGGTTCGGTCGCCAACAAAACGTAACGATCGACGTAGCAACGGCCGACGTGGCAACGGACACAGCAGATTCTTCTGCTCCTGCGCTGGCCCTGTTAACCAACGAGCAAGTATTCATCGACCGACTGACAGCCGTTGTTCACGAACACCTGGATGAACCTGCATTCTCTGTCGAAGTTCTTTCTGAAACTGTCAATCTGAGTCGTTCGCAGTTACACCGAAAGCTGAAAACCTTACTCGATACGTCGCCGACCAATTTTGTTCGCGATATCCGGCTGATGAAGGCGGCTGAACTACTGACTACTGGTGAGCAGACCGTGACGCAGATAGCCTACACCGTTGGCTTCGATAACCTGTCTTATTTCGCGAAAACCTTTCAGGAGCGGTTTGGTGTCTCCCCTTCGCAATACGGTCGCCAGCCAGCAACGCCGACCTAAAAGCGATTTTTCATAAAAAATGTCAGGTATCGTACACTTGTTACAATACAGCCAAGTCGTTGAAATATAGATTAGTATATTTCAATATGATTGGACTTATTATATAGTTTTACGACTTTCATCTACCACGTCTATTTTTTAATCTCCTCGTTTTATGAAGAATAATTTTTACCTGTTGACTATAGTCGCAAACTGTTTAATTATCTGCTCATCAAAGTTTAAGTTAAGGTTTCTGTTCGCAGTATTCGCGCTCTTTTTCTTTTCGGGAAACAGCTTTGCCATTCCGCTTCTACCCAGTAAAACGCTAACCACTTCAAGTGCCTTTATTCCGTCTTCGTTCGCATCGGTAACCAATCCCTTTACCATGAGCATGGCCTTTCCGGGCCGTATACTTCCAGGCGATTACGATAACGACGGTGATGTTGATATTCTCTATCAGAGCACCAACACCCAGGGAACGGGCTTTGGCTACGTGCGTAACAACGGCGCAGGCAGCTTTACCGATATACCCAACGCCACCAGCGCCGGTACGCCCTTTGCCGGGATAAGTTTCGCTGGTCAGCTGCTTAACAACGGAGGCTGGTTTGTCTTTGATTACGATAACGATGGCGATGTGGATATCATCGACCGGGAAAATACGGGTACGGGCAATACACTTGGCGTGTGGCGTAACAACAGTGGTACGTTCGCATCGGTAACCAATCCCTTTACCATGAGCATGGCCTTTCCGGGCCGTATACTTCCAGGCGATTACGATAACGACGGTGATGTTGATATTCTCTATCAGAGCACCAACACCCAGGGAACGGGCTTTGGCTATGTGCGTAACAACGGCGCAGGCAGCTTTACCGATATACCTAACGCCACCAGCGCCGGTACGCCCTTTGCCGGGATAAGTTTCGCTGGTCAGCTGCTTAACAACGGAGGCTGGTTTGTCTTTGATTACGATAACGATGGCGACGTGGATATCATCGACCGGGAAAATACGGGTACGGGCAATACACTTGGCGTGTGGCGTAACAACAGTGGTACGTTCGCATCGGTAACCAATCCCTTTACCATGAGCATGGCCTTTCCGGGTCGTATACTTCCAGGCGATTACGATAACGACGGCGACGTTGATATTCTCTATCAGAGCACCAACACCCAGGGAACGGGCTTTGGCTACGTGCGTAACAACGGCGCAGGCAGCTTTACCGATATACCCAACGCCACCAGCGCCGGTACGCCCTTTGCCGGGATAAGTTTCGCTGGTCAGCTGCTTAACAACGGAGGCTGGTTTGTCTTTGATTACGATAACGATGGCGACGTGGATATCATCGACCGGGAGAACACGGGCACAGGCAATACCCTGGGCGTATGGCAGCAAAGCGGCACGCCACCTATACTGTCATCGACGGTTCCGGCTGATAATGCAACCAACGTATCACCCACATCTAACTTTACGTTGACCTTCGACCGCAGCGTAACAAAAGGTACCGGAAATCTGCTTGTTGTTCAGACATCTACTAATTCTACTATTGAGACAATTCCGGTTACGGATGCCCGCGTAACGGGTAGCGGTACAAGCTGGGTAGTGAACCCAAATGCAACGCTGGGTGGTGGTACGGCCTATGCCATCCAAATACAGAAAGGTGTTTTCAAAGACGTTGATAGTCGCGTCTTTCAGGGCATTATCAATAATACAACATACAATATTACAACCGCCTTGCCGCCCACCATCACCGGCCTTACCGCAACTCCGAACCCAATTTGCTCGGGTGTAACGGCTACGTTTACGGCTACGATTGGTAGCATAACGGGTAGCTACGCCTATACGCTCACGAACGGAAGCAGTACTACTACGGGCAATACGTCCAGTACGGCCTTTAGTCAGGCTATTACGACCAGCGGTTCGGGTTCGCAGTCCTTTACGTTGACCGTAAACAATGTCAACGGTATTACGAGGGCAACGACCAACGTAACAGTAAACGCGCGCCCCACGGCGAGTATCAGTCCGAGCACTGCTACGTTAACCTGTGCGAGTCCTTCGGTCAATTTGACAGCATCGGGTGGAACAGCCTATCAATGGAGCACGGGAGCCACTACGTCAGTTATTTCGGCGAATACCGCAGGCACGTATTCTGTCACTGTGACGAATGCAGCAACGGGCTGTTTTAGTACTACGTCTGTAACAGTCAATCAGGATAGTTCGGTCCCCACGGTAAGTATCAGCCCGAGCAGTGCTACGTTAACCTGTACGAATCCTACGGTGTCTCTGTCAGCCATAGGCTCAGGAACGCTTCTCTGGAGTACGGGAGCCACAACAACAGCTATTTCGGTAAATACCACAGGTACCTATTCGGTGACCCTTACAGCAGTTAATGGGTGTACTGCCAGGGCGTCTGCGACAGTCATCAGCAATACGACGCCTTCGCCCTTGAACCTGACCGTTAGTAACCCCTTAACCTGTTCAGCAGCAAGTACTACACTGACGGCTACGGCTGGCTTTACCAGCTATAGTTTCAGTGCAGGGGCCAGCCAACAAGGTGGTTCGGCGGGCAATACGGCCATACTCAGCAATCCAGGTCTTTACTCGGTCACGGCTCGAAACGCGGCAGGTTGCACCTCCACGGCTTCGCTCAACGTCAGCTATCAGAACTGTTCGCCCACGGTGGCAAATGCGATTCCGCCCCAGTCGGCTACGGTGGGTCAGAGCTTCAGTTACACGATTGCAGCCAACACCTTTACCGACCCCGAAACACCTGTTAATCTGGTTCTATCGGTAAGTGGTTTGCCGGCAGGTTTGAGTTTCGTATCGCCCTCAACCATCACGGGTACGCCATCCAGCACAGTAGGGTCGCCAGTGAGCGTAACGGTGGTGGCGACTGATCCGGGTGGATTATCGGTTTTTACTACGTTTCAGCTAACGATTTATCCGCCCTGTTTATCGATGGTTACGGTGAAGGCGGGCAACTGGAACGATATCAGTGTTTGGTCGTGCGGGCGTCTGCCACTAATCAGCGATGTGGTGACGGTAAACCACGCCGTTACGTTGCCGACTAGTTATCAGGGAGTTGCGCAGCGAGTGATTTATGGCCCTTCGGGGAGACTACTGTTCAACTCTTTCAGTAACTTGAAATTGAATACCAATTAATTACAATTACATTCAAGTGAACATATTTCTTTAAAAGCCCGGATTTCCGGGCTTTTTTTGCTCGATGCGACGAGAGTGTTAATGAATGCGACGAGAGTGTTAGCACAGCGATGACCGTTTAGTGAACTTGCCCCCCTAAATCGACTTCTATCCACACTTAATCCAGCCTGTCATTATTCAGATATTTACTGGACTTATTTATCGAGAAGGGCCACCGGTCAACGGCTGGCTCAGGAGTTAACCCATAATGATAGAGTAACGTAACGTTTCAGCTCCAACCCATACATGAACATAGTCTAGTAAAGCAGCCAGTACGCCAACCCGATACGTCTTTAGTGCGGGCAATCACTACGTGCCTGGAACGTAGCGCTGGTTATTCATTCAATCACCTAACGATTGTACACGTTGACGGTGCACAATAGAAAAATAACTCGGATACATCCACGATATACCTCAATCAATTAGCCATTTAAAACTCAATTTTTATGAACCGAACGTTTTACCTTCTCTTCCTGGGACTTTGCTTAACAACAAGCTTCAAGTCAATTGCTCAAACTTTAATAGTATGGAGAGGGACCACTGATACAGACTGGAATACACCTTCCAATTGGAGTCTTGGACGAGTACCTATTGCAAACGATAGAGTCTACATCGACCCTAATCAAACGGGAAATTACCCTATAATCAGCAATGGTTTAACTGTTAATATTCAGTTTTTAGCTGTACAATCTAATACAAACCTATTAGTCCAAAGTGGTTGCACTCTAAATTTATCAGACACTGAATTTGCAATACAACTGGCCCCAGGGAGTCTTTTGCAGAATAATGGTACTATCAATTCGAGCGCATTGTATTCTAAAAATTCTGATAATACTACTAATCCTGTCAGTGCTACACTAATAAATAGTGGAAGACTTTCGCATACAAACTATCTTATGGCATTGGAAAATACTTCACTAAATATTATAAATAACTCTTCAGGGAGTATAACGATACCTCCCGGAAAAGCGTTTACCCTATGGCCTACTTCTACAGCTACAATAAGTAACAGCGGTACAATTACAACGGGAAATATAGACGGGTTATCAGGCTCAAATGTATCAATAACCAATAATGCGTGTGGTAGAATTTTTGCAGATGAAGTAAATGCTGTGGATAATTTTACAAATTTGGGTTTGGTTCAAATTAGTGGCGCATTAAACAATCCGGATGGTACGTTCACCAACAATGGTGTTCTAAAATATGGAAGCCGAACCGGTAATGCGATTGTAAATAGTACGAATCCTTCTGTTATCGTTAACAATTCCCCCACGCCCATCTTTACCTATGGTGGTACGTACAACGGAACGGTCAACGGTATTTATTCAAACACTGCTGCTACTACGTCGGCCGGTACGTTCACCGCTCCCAATACGTTTACACCATCGGGCTTATCGGTGGGTTTGCATACACTCTACGCCAAAATAACACCACAGGGAGGGAGTTGCACGTATATAGTGCCATTTACCTATTACGTTTGTTCCAGCACCTACACCGTCACCAACACGAATGATGCAGGAGCGGGAAGCTTGAGACAGGCCATGCTCGATATAGCGGCCACTACCTGCCCTGGTCCCTTTACCATTACAGCTAGCGTGAGTGGCACGATTAACCTGGCCAGTGTGCTGCCCGATATTACTAAAGACATTACCTTCATCGGGCCGGGAGCCAGCAACCTTACCGTCCGTCGAAACTCGGGAGGGAACTATCGTATTTTTACTATTCCTAATACGAACACTGTCAGCTTCGATGGGTTTACGATTGCCGATGGCTTCGCCGATCAGTCTGAAGGCGGGGGAATCAAAAACTTTGGCACGCTGACCCTATCTAACTGTATTTTGAGGAATAATCAGACTAATGAGAACGGTGGGGGTGTACAGAATGCGATCGGAGGGAGGCTAACAGTTACGAACTGCCGCTTTGAAGGAAACTCAGCAGTGTTGAATTTGAATACGGGTGGCGGTGGTGGCGTCGTGCACGATGGCTCATTCCTAAGTATTACAAATAGCACCTTTATCTCGAACTCAGCGACTTCAGGTGGTGGATTGTTTACAGGCAGTGCTAATGCCTCAGTTGCCAATTGTTTATTTACAGGCAATATGGCTTTAAGTGGTGGAGGGATGGAAAGTAGAGCAGCAACTACGATCACTATCACCAACTGCACATTCAGCAATAATACTGCCGAAAACGTAGGAGGAGCCGTATCGGGTGTAGGTGATAAATCTATTATCAACACCACCATCAGCCAGAATAAAAGTAATGGGGGAGGCATCACTATCTACAATAACAGTACCGTCACATTTAAAAATTGTATCATCGCTGGCAACACCAATCAGGCAGGAACAGCAGCCAATGACATTAATAATGATGGTGGCACGATCAGTTCCTCTTCCTACAATGTAATCGGCACGGGTGGTTCGGGTGGCCTAACTAACGGAGTTAATAACAACATTGTGGGCGTCACCCCCCTGCTGTCAACCCTGGGCAACTATGGTGGCCCAACCCAAACTCACGCGCTGCTACCGGGTAGTCCCGCCATCAATGCCGGTACAAATACGGGGGCACCCGCCACCGATGCGCGTGGCATCAATCGGGTAGGCAACACGGATATTGGCTCGTTTGAGTCCAGAGGCTTCAACATGGTTTTGACCAGTGGTAACAATCAGAATACTACGGTCAGTACGGCTTTTGCCAATCCGCTACGGGTAGCCGTTACCGCCAATCAGGCTATCGAGCCCGTCAATGGCGGGGTGGTTACGTTCGCAGGTCCTGGTTTAGGAGCCAGTATCAATCCTGTCTCAGTGACGGCCAGTATTAGCGGAGCAGTAGCTCCGGCTTCGGTGACGGCTAATGCTACGTCGGGAGGCCCTTACAGTGTGACAGCCAGTGCCAATGGCGCTTCTCCAAGCCGGATCTTTAATCTGACCAATACGTTTGCTACGCCCACAATTGCCAACTTTTCGGCCAGTCCGGCAGTAGTTTGTTCAGGCAGCCCTGTTACGTTCACCGCCACAATAGGCAACGTAACGGGTAACTACAACTACACCCTCACCAACGGTAGCAGCCCTCTATCCGGCACAGCCAGCGGCAATTTCAGCCTGAACGTAACAACTAGCGGGTCGGGCACGCAGAATTTCACCTTACTCGTGAGCAATGGCGGTCAGTCCGCAACGGCGGTTACCAGCCTGATGGTAGGCCAATCTGGAGTGACCCGGCTGTACGTGAAAGCGAATGCCACTGGTGCCAACACGGGCCTGAACTGGCAGGATGCCTTTACGGATCTGCAGTCGGCCCTACTTTACCCCTGCGTGGGTAGCCTGCGCGAGATCTGGATTGCCCGGGGGGTGTATAAACCACGATCGGGCGCCATCAGCGATGCCTTTTCGATGCTACCCGACGTAGCCATCTACGGCGGCTTTGAGGGTACCGAAATGGACCTGAGTCAACGCCCTCCTATCACCCTGAGCAATCCTTCATCGACCACGCTATCGGCGGATATTGATGGCGATGGTACGGTAGCTAACAACTCTCGCTACATTATTTATAATACTCTGCGACTCACTAACACGGCTATTCTGGACGGAGCCGTCATCACTCCTCCGCTATCAGGTACCGGAACGGGAGCAATCATGAACAACAGTAATGGAGACCCCAACGAAACCTCGCCCGAAGCGCAATTCGGTAGTGAGTGTAGCCCACAGTTTCGGAACTTACTGTTTACAGGATATACGGCTGGCAATGACCAAAGTAATTCCAGCGGAATTTTTGTAGTCAACACACCCAGAAAGGGTGGTGTTACTAATCCGAGCTTTGTCAACTGTGTTTTTCGGGATAACACAAGAGGGGGGATTTATAATGATGTACGAGATGATGCTTCCAGCCTCTCCCCCACGCAACTGAATCCCGTGTTTACAAACTGTGTATTCGCCAACAGCAGCAATGTATCGTTGCTTACTTATAATTCAGGAAATGGCCAGCTACTGACCCGTTTCGTTAACTGCTCTTTTCTGAATCTTTCGGGCGGTGTTTCAAGCAATAGTGCACGTCCGAATGCGCCGGTTAGTCTGGTGTTTAGTAACTGTGTACTCTGGAATACAGGAGGCAGTAGTACGTTCCGGAATCAAGCTGGGAGCTCGCAGGTTGTTACAACCCAGTACAGTCTGCTGGACCAGGCCATCACGGGCTATACCAGCGGCCCCGGCAACCTGACCACCACCAGCTCGCCCTACGTGTCAGCCAATGACCCTACCCTGCCCAATACCTCGCCCGCCGTCAATGCGGGTGACCCCGCCAGCGTCACCGTGGCCAGTGGGCCTTACTCGGCTACTAACCTGCCTGCCACCGATGCAGCGTCTAACCCACGTATTATTGGAATCCGGGTCGATATGGGCGCATTAGAGGTGCAAAATCCAGCTGCGCCAGTGCCGACTATTACAGGTTTAGCCGCTAGTCCGACTACGGTTTGTGCGGGTAGTCCCATCACTTTAACGGCAACGATTGGCAATTTCACCGGCGATTACGGCTGGTCGCTTTCCAACGGAGGGCCTCCAATCGGAAGCCCCGGCCCAACTTCTACCACTTCCCTCAGCGTAGTGGTGCCCGCAATTGGTTCAGGCCCCCAAACCTATACCCTGACGGTGACCAGCAATGGCCAGTCGACAACGGCTACTGCCAACGTAACGGTGAATAGCTTACCCACAGCCAATTTGACCAACAATGGCCCGCTGAGCTGCACGCTAACTAACGTAACACTGACGGCTTCGGGTGGTACGTCCTATACGTTTGCCAATAGTGGTGGCGTAATAGGTACACCCGGTGCGTCCAATACAGTTGTTGTCACCAATTCGGGTACCTATTCGGTGAGTGTAGCCAACGCCAGCGGCTGTGTGAGTACAACCACAACTACCGTAGGCACCAGCACCGCTACCGTGACCGTTTCCAATCCGTCCACCACAACCGCTACGTTAGGAATTCCCTTTAGCCAGACATTTACCGCAGGTGGTGGGGTAACACCCAGAAGTTTCTCGCTGGCCAGTGGTACGTTGCCGACCGGATTGAGCTTAGCGACGACAGGCGTTTTATCGGGTACGCCCACTCAGAGTGGCATTTTCCCCATCATGGTACGGGCCACCGATGCCAATGGCTGCTCGGGAGTGAGTGCTACGTACTCGCTCACGGTGAATACAGCCGCACCCGTGGCCCAGCCCGACAGCTACACGACCCTGGCCAATACGATCCTGAATGCATCTAGTGTGCTGGGTAATGATGCGGGAACGGCTTTAACGATTGTTCAGTATCAAACCTTATCTACGCAGGGTGGTGCGGTCAGCATGAATTCTAACGGCACGTTCACCTATTCGCCAGCCTTCAACTATATTGGTGCGGATTCGTTTACCTACACAATTCAGGATAATATAGGCCAGCAAGCAATAGGGATTGTCAGCCTGACGGTGAATCCTCAGACACCGACAATTGCAGGCTTTGCGGCCAGTTCTTCGGCTGTTTGTGTCGGTAGCCCCTTTACTTTCACCGCTACGGTGGGTAACGTAACAGGCAGCTACAACTACACACTCACCAACGGCAGCAGCAGCACAATAGGTGCTACGTCTGGCACAAATTTCAGTCAGAATCTGGTGGCTTCGGGCAATGGCAGTCAGAGCTTTACGTTGACAGTAACCAGCAATGGCCAATCAGCAACGGCGACCACCAGCATAACAGTGAACGCACTGCCCACCGCCGGTCTGACAAACAACGGCCCTCTGACCTGCTCCCAAACCTCAGTGACGCTGACGGCCAGTGGGGGCACTTCCTATACGTTCGCCAACCCCAGTGGACAGGTCATAACGGGCAGTGGTAATACGCGAGTGGTCAGCACCGCCGGTACGTACTCCGTGACGGCAGCCAATGCGAATGGCTGCGTGAGCACCACTACCACTACGGTCAGCAGCAACACATCTGTCCCTACCGCTTCTATCCTCACCCCAACCAGCACTACGTTGACCTGCACCACCACCAGCATCAGCCTGACCGCAACCGGCGGAGGAACATATCGGTGGGATGATAGTGCCACCAGTGCGGTACGTAGCGTCACGGCTGGGGGAACGTATTCCGTCACCGTTACGTCGTCAGGCTGCTCAAGTACGACTAGTTTGACGATTTATCAGGACAACAATGCACCCACCGTGAGCATCACGCCCAGCAGCGCTACGTTGACCTGTGCTATGTCGTCGGTCAGTTTGAGTGCGGTGGGAATTGGAACATATCGGTGGAATACTGGAGCCATCACGCAAAGTATCAGCGCTACGTCAGCTAACACTTACTCGGTGACGATCACTGCCACCAACGGTTGTACAGCTTCGGCTAGTGTGGTGGTAGGTCAGAACACCAGTGCGCCCTCGGTCAGTATTAACCCGAGTTCTGTTACGTTGACTTGTGCAACACCGTCGGTCAGTTTATCGGCTATCGGAACGGGGACGTATCGCTGGAGCACCGGAGCTACTACGCCCTCCATCAGCGCTACGTCGGCCACTACGTATTCCGTCACGCTGACAGGCTCCAATGGTTGCACCGTCACTACGTCGGTTCAGGTATTCCAGAACACTACGCCCCCCTCGGTGAGTATTTCTGTCAATCCATCCTTGACCATCACTCCCGGTCAGAATGCAACGCTCACTGCCAGCGGAGCCAGCACCTACCTCTGGAGCACCGGAGTCAGCACCACTGCCATTGTTGTCAATGCGCCAAGTGTATATTCGGTCACGGGCACAGTGGGTAACTGTTCGGGTCAGGCTTCGGTCACCGCTCTGCAAACCAGCCCACCAACAGGGACTTTTGCTATCACAGCCATCACCAACCACAGCTGTCAGCAGATTGCCAGTAACCGCTATGTCATTAGCTTCACTCCACAGTATAGCGGGCTCAACGGGCAACCGGTCAGCTTTTCAATCGCTGGTGAAATATTCCCAACTACGGCCCCTGGACCTTACACACTCCAGCTTTATACCGACAATCCAACCCTCATTCTCCATGCCCAGCAAACGGGCACACCGGGTGAGGCCTCATACACGTATAATTGGCTGGATATCTGTCAGAATCCTATGCCCAACACCCCACCCCGAGTGGACCAGCTGCTGACCAATCAGGTCGCTCGGGTAGGTCAGGGATTCGGCTATACGTTGCCCCAGACTACGTTTACCGATAATGAATCACCACAAAGTCTGAGCATAACGGTTAACGGATTACCTGCCGGATTAACCTTTACGCCACCTTATCAAATTGGAGGTGTTCCTACTTTGGCGGGAACGAGTTCGGTAACCGTAACGGCTACAGATCCCGGTGGTCTCACTGTGGCAACCACTTTTGTGCTGACAGTTGTAGATCCTTCGGCTGCAAACACCCCGCCTACTCTGGCTAATCCGGTGCCTAACCAGGTCGCCGTTCAGGGGCAATCCTTCAGTCTGAGCCTGGCCAATACGTTCACCGATGCGCAGACTCCGCAGGCACTTACGCTGGCATCCAGTGGTTTACCAACCGGGCTAACGCTGACAGGTACCAGTATCTCCGGGACACCTTCCCTTAGTGGTACGTCAACCGTCTCGCTGACGGCTACCGACTCCGGTGGACTTTCAGCGACGGCAACCTTTGCTATTAATGTTCTGCCGTCATCGGTAACTGCTACGGGTCCTTTTGCTATCACAGGTGTTAATCCGTTGACCTGTACTCAGATCGCCAATAACCGCTATGACATTAGCTTTTTGCCTCAATACAGCGGCCTCAACGGACAGGCCATTAGCTTCTGGGTAGAGGATGAAATGTCTCCTACTACGGCAACTGGTCCTTACAGTCTGCAACTCTACAATGACAATCCCATTGTTATACTCAAAGCCCAGCAGGCAGGGTCTGCCGGAGTAGCTTCATTCACCTACAACTGGCTGAGTTTCTGCCGGAACCCTCAGCCCAATACGCCCCCACGGGTTAATCAGGCCCTTACGGATCAGGTGGCCAAAGTGGGCGAAGCCTTTGGTTACACACTGCCTCAAACTACGTTCACCGACAACGAGTCGCCCCACAGTCTCAGTTTGACGGTGAGTGGTCTGCCAACGGGACTGAATTTCAGTCCGCCCACGCAGATTGGAGGAATACCCAGCGTAACAGGAGTGAGTTCAGTAACCGTGACAGCTACCGACCCACAAGGCTTGACGGTGAGCACCAGCTTTATCCTACGGGTGATTGATTCTAACAACTGTCGGAGCGCGAGTGGAGCCATTACCTCAATGAAGGCCGGGAATTGGAATGACCCCACGGTCTGGTCGTGCGGGACAGTGCCTACTCAGACCGACAGGGTTTTACTCAATCATGCCGTTGCTTTGCCTGCTGGCTATGTAGCTCAGGCGCTGAGTCTTGGCTATGGAATCGGTGGTAAACTAACGTATCAGGCCAATTCGCGCTTAAGGTTAGGTTTTTAAGCGAATTTATTACAGTACGATTGTTGTGCTACGTGAAAACGCCCGGTTTCTGAAAATGAACCGGGCGTTTTTGTATGAAGGTAAATAACATAACTATTGGCTAAGTCAACGTATTGGTTATTTATTCATCAATTCATTATTCACGTTAACTAATGGATTGATCTACGGCCTATCAGCAGCAAGCTTTGAAAAGAACCCGAGATTTATTCTACTAAGAAAAACCGTTGGTCGGAAAACGTAGTTAATTGGTTGCCATGTATCCGCTACGTAACGGAAGGCTTTTTTACTCAACGAACTATCTTTTCTCATGAAATCCGCTATCGTTTGCTTCGCGATTTGCTTATTCGGCTCCGTCTGTTTCGGACAGGCCGATTCATCTAAAACGACCCAGGAACCTGTTCAGAAACAGGTATTTATTCCGGGTGTCGACACACCCACTTCAGGGCCAGGGCTAACAGCGCAGGTGCCAACAACTACGCCCCCTCCTCCCGCAGATGGGAAAAAACGAAAAGCCCTACCACCCAGCGATCCACGCTCGTTTGGCGTATCGGTTCCCATCGGCAAAGCCAAAAAAGATTCATTACGGAAGAATTAGGCTATAAATGGTCTAATTCATGTGAATTATAGATAGTTAAAAGTTAACTCTTTGGCTAATAACACCTAATCGAGATTTTTTGTCATCCTGAGGCAGGAAGGATCTTAAAGCTTCTTTACTAGATTTCCAGGAAACCTTAATACCCTTCCTGCCTCAGGATGACAAAACTAACTACCCATAATTCGCATTAACTCGTAGGCTTATCGGGGACGGGAGCCGATGCGTGGAATTCCTGATAAATCCGATGCATATACGTATCGAGCAGTTCCAGAATACGCTCCCGGCTGTTGGAGTTGGCAATCACACCAACGTGGTATTCCTTTTTCATGCGCCACCAGATTTCCGATTCACCAAATACCGATAAATCAGGCCATTGCTGGCGAGCTAATGAGACAATTAAGCCTGCGTACTGACCACTATCAGTTGGTGGTACGTAGTGTTCTTTTCGGGCCATCGCCACTTCTAGTTTGGCCCACTCCCGCCAAAGATTGACGCCTGATGCGGCCTCGACCATCTCGGCAATGTGCGCCCCACCCACTCGTGAAGCCGTTTCCAGAAAATACAATTCGCCGTCGTGGTCGCCCCGGATGTATTCCGAATGCGAAGCACTGTAGCGCATTCCGAACGCTTCCAGTACCTGATCGTTAATCTGACGTAGTGCCGCCGTTTCATCACCATCGAGAGGCAACGTAGCAGTCCGAAAGACGCCCCCGCCGTGCGCTACCTCCATTGGCGTTGCCAGATACTGGCTCACCCGTGAAAACACGGCCTTTCCATCAACTGACAGCGAATCGACGTGATAGACTTTACCCGGTTTAAACGTTTCGATGAGGTAGTGATGCCGAAGGTCGCCCAGCAGATGAATGGCCGACCAGGCTTCGTCCAGCGAATGAACTTTGCGAATACCGGTCGTAGAGGCTTCCGAACGGGGTTTGATCAGCCAGGGGCCTTCAGTCGTTTGCAGGAAGTTTGTAACGGTTTCGTCGTGAAATAACGCACTGAAGGCTGGCACCCGAATGCCAGCCGAAGCCGCCCGAGTCCGCATGGCCAGCTTATCGCGAAAATACCGGGAGGTCGTCTGCCCCATGCCATCGATGCGGAACGTTTCGCGGATGAGTGCCCCTTTTTCTACGTCAAAATCGTCCAGCGCCACAACCCGGTCGATCTGCCGCGACCGCATGGTATGAGCCAACCCCACAATCATTTGCTCCAAATCGTTGGGTTCATTGCTATGTGATGGTAGAAAAAACAGTTCATCGATGGCTTCACGCGGCCAGTCTTCGTTGGCCAGTTTCTGGTCGGTCAGCAAATAAACCGTGTTGCCCATCTCTTTACAGGCGCGCATAAAATCATGTCCCTTAAAAAACGTAGCAATGCACAAAAAAGACAACTGGCTCATAGGAAGGGCGTTTGCGATTAAGGGTAGCTGTTCCAGGTTTCCGGAAGTGCGCCGGGCGAAAACCTGGATCAACGTATCAGAACTTAAAGTACAGCAAAAACACCAGACTCGAAATTTTTCTTATCGCATTTCTGCAATCAGACCGCGTAAATACGCGATTAACAACCGAATGCCGAATCCGGTAGCGTTTTTCTGTGACCCAAATTCAGTATCGGCAAAAGCCATTCCGGCAATGTCCAGATGGGCCCAGGCGGGATGATTTTCGGTAAAGACTTCCAGAAATTTAGCCGCACTAATGGCTCCGGCAATCGGTTTACCACTGAAATTCTTCAAATCTGCTACGTCCGATTTGATGTCTTCCTTATAAGTATCCCAGATGGGCAATCGCCAGAGTCGCTCGCCCGTCTGGTCGGCGGCTTCGATTAATTTGCTGGCTAACGTATCATTTGATGTAAACAGCCCAGCGGCATGATATCCCAAAGCGGCTATTACGTTGCCCGTCAACGTAGCAAGGTCGATCAGAATATCGGGCTGGTAATTACGAACCATATAGCCCAGCCCATCGGCCAGAATCACCCGCCCTTCGGCATCGGTATCGATGATTTCGATGGTTTTACCCAGATACGACGTAATGACATCGCCTGGCTTGGTCGAACGTCCGTCGATGGCGTTTTCGGTAGCGGGGACAATACCAATTACATGAATCGGTAGCTTTAATTTAGCCGCTACTTCAACCGCGCCGAGTACTGCCGCAGCCCCTCCCATATCGCTCTTCATAAGGTGCATACTCGCCGAGGTTTTTATCGAAACACCGCCCGTATCGAACGTAACACCTTTACCTACCAGCCCCACTTTCAGCACGTTGCCTACACCTTCTGGCTTGTAATCAGCAATAATCAGCACCGGTGGCGCTTCGCTGCCCTGACTCACACTCAGCAATGCGCCCAAGTGCTGAAGTTCAAGTTCGTTTTTGTCGAGAATCGTTACGTTGTAGTTATGCTCTCGCCCCGACGTAACAGCCCAATCGGCCAGCGTTTGCGGTTTTTTCAGGTTGGCCGGCGCATTCATCAAATCCAGCATCTGACGCTGCGTCTGCGCAATCGCTTCACCACGTAGCAGAGCTTCCTGCGCCGAAGTCAACTGCATCTCATCGACGTAGAGCGTTATCTGACCAGCTTCCGCAAAAATGGCCGGGCCTTCATGCTTATCGGTCTGATACAGGCGTAAGTCATAACCGCCCCACCGGATTCCCAGCACCACAGCCTCCACTACGTCGCCGGGTAACATAGTCAGGTCGATACCTAACGTAGCAGGGAGCTTGCTTTTATAGTCAAAAAAGAATTTTCGAAAAATTCGTAACCAATCCATCGATTGCGGGTCAGCGCCGACACCGAGTAAGTACGTTTTGTTCCCATCGGGGCTATAAAGCGACAGTACGTCTTTCGCTTCTGCCTTAAAATCGCGCTGAAGTATAAACGTATCAATAGACAGTCGCGGAGCCAGTTTCGTCAGTTGATCGGCCAGCGTCTCCGTCTGACCAATCGGGATAAGTAGTTCGCCAGTGGCTGGTGGTTGAGTATTAAGTGTTATCGTCACGGAAGATAAGATTTAGTAGCATTTTTTGTCATGCTGACGAAGGAAGCATCTTAAATTATCATCACTCGCAGGTAAGGATAATTTAAGATGCTTCCTTCGTCAGCATGACAAAAAATGCTTGTTTCAATAATTTAAACAGCTCGTCAATAAAACAACCATTCGATGGCTTTGGGAAATTCGCGGCTCCAGTGAACTTCCTGATGCGTGCCTTCTGGATCGACTGACAGATGCAAATTTATCGGATTTCCAACGTACTGCTGACGAATCAGCGAATCCTTAAACCGCTGAATATTAGGCACCATATATTTCGATTCCTGTTCACCGCCGTAAGCATAGATTTTCATCGGCACTGGTGCCTGAAAGCGAATAGCATCAAAATAAATTTTGGGTGAAATCCACAACGCTGGCGAAAATATCATCAGTCGGCCAAATACATTGGGGTGCATAAGTCCGGCATACAGACTGATCAGGCCACCCAACGAACTTCCGCCAATGCCCGTATTGGCGGTGTCAGGTAGTGTGCGGAATGACCGGTCGACAATGGGTTTCAGGGTATGGCGGATGAAATCCAGGTAAAATTGTCCACGACCATTACCAGCCCGTGTCCGATGGAACGTAAATTCTCTGATACGTTCGTCATTGGCGTGATCAATCGAAATCAGAATGACTTCGTGATGATGACGGGCGGCCAGAATGGCCATTTTCTGATCAATTTCCCAGCTTCCGTACCCCGCTCCGCCACCAAACAGATTCTGACCGTCGTGCAGGTAAAGCACAGGATAACGCTTGTCAGATTCATCATAATCGTGCGGCAGTAAGGCATGGACCCGACGAAAACGGTCGATTGTTGGCACCTTGAACGTATCGCCAAGTAGCTCAATTCTGGGCAGATACGCCGGATTAAACGGTCCGCCAAACCATCGCCAGTGCGGTACGTATTCCCGCCTTACGTCGTTTGTTCGGAGCGCCGTCCGATTGGGAACTGGCCCACCAAACGCATCAAGTTCGACATGATCCCAACCGCCACGGGTATATTTATATTCCAGTTGGTCGGGTAAGGGCAGGTCACCAGGAAATTCATAGATAAACTGACCGGGGCCCACGGGTGTCATCTGAAAGACATCTATGTCGGGCAACCAGTCACAGAAATTGCCCGATACATATACTGGGCGCTCGTCGTTATCGGGAGTTGTTAATTCTAAACGTAGTGATGAAGACATACAGACAAAATCGGATACCAGCCGCAGTTGGTTCAGATTTGGCCCGTAAAATTAGGGAGAATTCCACGAATACGTTTGCAGACAAGCCATTAGGCCAGTGCCCATTGTTCAGTCAATCCCTTCACTAGTCCTACCAATTGTTTATAACTGGCTGGCTTTGTAAGACACTGATCAGCGCCAAGCGCCATACTCCGCTGACGGTCTGAATTGTCTGACGATGTCGTGAGCATAACCACCGGCAGACTCGCAAATTTTGGAGAGTTTCGCAGTTGAGCGAGCGTTTCGAAGCCATCCTGGCGCGTCATATTGATGTCGAGCAGAATGAGCTGGGGTAATTCAGCCGAATTGGCCAGCTTGGGTAACAACTGGTCGCCGTCGTTGAGCGTAAGTACACTCACCGGGTTTGTCATGTCTTCGAAGGCCGAACGCAGAAAAAGCCGATCGTCCTCGTCGTCATCGACAATCCAGACGGATGGGGGAGTTAGAGGCAAAGTGCCGGTTGAATAATGAAAAGCCATGATTTGACACGCAGGACGATGATTGGCAGAAAGCGAAAATCAATTCACCGACTGATTACGGCGCCAAAATAACTAAACAGAGAAGGCTGTAAAATGTCGCAACGGGTGTGATCATCAACTATTCAGCACCTGGATTATGCAATGGAAAACAGAACAACGTGGTGTGAAACTCAGAAGCAGGAATCAAAGATAACACTGCTGAACGTAGCATGCAATAGTTTATCTACCTATTTAATAGTGAATTAACACGTATCAAGGGCGTCTAAAAATAAAGAGGCTGTACAATAAACTACCCCGACACGCTCTTCTTAGTCGCCTGTCGGGGTAGTTTATTAGTACGTTTAACTGATTTTCTGGTGACTACCAATTGGTAGATTATCTAAAAACGGCTTATTGTTTGATGACTTTGATGGAGATTACTTCTTGAGCAGTGCTGACACGTAGCAGGTACATTCCACTAATTGCCTGATCGATACGTAAGCGCTCCTCATGACGTAGCGTGGTAACATGTATAGACCGATCAAGTATGGGCCGACCATTCAGATCGGTTAGAAACAGACGTACCGATTTATCCTGTGCATTATCAATTGTAACCGTAAATTCCTCCCCTACCGGATTTGGATAGACACCTGCTTTGAGGTTGGCAATCAGCTCGGTAGTCGGACTGGCCGCAAGTCTGGCCCCCACAGGACATTGCGCCCGGATGTTCCAGATATAAGTAACCTCTGCACCACTCTGGCGGGCACGTAGCAGCAGGGGCTGCGCATCGGCTGCAGTACGTAATTCCAGGTCAACAAACTGGTTAGGATTAGTTGTCCAATCGGTGATACCGATGGAGCGAAACTCAATGGGCGTACCATTACCGCCACTAGTCAGGAACGTAAAGGCACCTGTTTGGCAATTGTATTGAGGAGCCAGCAATTGCAGATTACCATTGCCGGGATTAGGAGGATTTCCGCCCACAGGACACTGCGCCCGGATGTCCCAGATATAAGTAACCTCTGCGCCGTTCTGGCGGGCACGTAGCAGAATTGGAGCGGCATCGGCTGCGGTACGTAGTTCCACATCAACAAATTGATTGGGATTGGTCGTCCAATCAGTGATGCCAATAGCCCGGAATTCAATGGGCGTACCATTACCTCCGCTGGTCTGGAACGTAAAAGCACCCGTCTGGCAGTTATATTGAGGTGCAGTCAGTTGCAGATTACCATTGCCGGGATTGGGCGGATTGCCACCGACAGGGCACTGCGCCCGAATGTCCCAGGTATAGAACGCTTCTGACCCATTCTGACGAGCACGTAGCAGAATCGGAGCGGCATCGGCCGCAGTACGTAGTTCAACGTCTACGTACTGATTGGGATTGGTTGACCAATCAGTGATACCAATGGCCTTGAACTCGATGGGTGAACCGTTGCCACCGTTGGTTTGAAAGGTAAATTGACCTGTCGCACAATTATAACTTGGTGCTTTGAGTTCAAGAGCGCTGGAAACCGGTGGCGGTGGCGCACTTAACGTATAAAGTTCTTTACCCTTAACTGGATCGGTGTGGGTGAAAAAGAGCGTGCCATTCACATTCGTCAGATCAGCGGTTGGATCACTCGACGTATAAACACTTGTAGCCTGGTTAGTAGAAGGATCTGTTTTGAAAATTGAACCAAGACCACCGACAAAATAAAGCGTGCCATCGACATTCGTCAGATAACTTGGCGCAGCTGGACAGATCACTTGTACAGTGCCCTCCAACGTACCATTCGACTTCCAGAGCTTATTGGCAAAAACAAAATATAGGGTTCCATTTACGTTGATGAGACTCGATGGTGAGAGTGTCGGATCGCCGGTAGCACCGTAGGGAACATCATTGCTAAGCGGACTATCACTTGAGGAGCTCACAAAGGTTGCGAAGAAACCAGTACCTGGATTATTTGAGCCGTTTGATTTAAAAAGCCCCCAGTAGCTGGAACCTCCTTTGATAATCCGGCTGGTGTAATACAATGTGCCATTGACATCGGTCAGGTTGGCCGGATTTGGTCCTTCAGCCGGATTTGAAATTCCATCGACGAGTTTAACGGTACCAGCCGCCGTACCATCCGATTTCCAGAGCCGGTGAAAATCGCCAGCCTGACCGTCGTTCGCGGTGAAGAAAAGCGTGCCGTTGACATTGATCAGGTGCTGAATTTTATTGTTATCTGCTGGTCCTGGTGCAATCGTTTTCACCAGCTCGGTTGAAGCAGTAGTACCAGTAGACTTGTATAGTCCACCCCCATATATAAAATAGAGCGTGCCATTAAGATTCGTCAGTTGCGAGATTTTAGGAAAAAAAAATGGCTCCGATGGATAGTACGTAATACGGGTGGTACCGGGTGAATTTGTGCCATCCGATTTGAGTAAACCTGAATAGCCAGCACCACCAAGCGCCAGCGTATTTGAGTAGTAAAGTAAGCCTCCTACATTCGTAAGGTTCTGAGGATCTTTACTTTCCGGCTTGCTGCCTTGCCCGTCCAGAAGTTCCACCGTACCGCCCTCGGTACCATCTGATTTCCAGAGTTGGTTGGAGTAAATGCCAAATTGAGGAACGGGTGTTTTCGCGCTAAAGAACAACGTACCATTCATATTGGTCAGGTTTTTAACATTACCTTCAACAGCACCCGGTATAATATCTTTAACCAACACGGTCCCCTGCTCTGTACCGTCCGACTTCCAGAGTTCTTTCCCGTGCACCCCGTCGTCGGCCACAAAATACAGTTTCCCGTTTATGTTGGTGAGTTGTTCAGGCAACGATGAGCCAGCACCGGGTTTAATGTCTTTAATAAGGGTTTGAGCGTCAACCGATAGCGTGTTTATGCCGACCAGGCACAGCAATAGTCCCAAGACTCGTTTGTACAGTGTTTTCATGATAGCATTTGTGTTTTACTTACTGTTAAAAAACTTTGGCCAACTTATTTGTACTTGAGTTTCATTAACGGGTTAGTAACCCAATCGTATTCCACTGTCCTGAAGTCGACGTAGTGGCTTAGTGAGTACAAATCAATAAATTCGGCAGCTATCATCCATGACGAAGTTAGTAACAGGTATGCCAAACTGTATAAAAGGGTCATTTTGCCCGACCGTTAGCAGAATTCAGCCAGACAAGTAGCTTATAAGGCTAATACGTAGTAAGCTGGGTTACGTAAGTGAGCAATACTGCAGGAACATACTGGCGTACACACTCACCAATATGATAGCGGCTGGACAAGTCAGTAAGCTTTAGAGTGATCTAGCGCAAACAACTGCCTATTCCCTTTCCAATGAATAATCTTCTGATATTCAACAACTAAAGCTAATTGATATTCCTGCCGATCCAGTTCACTTTTAACCCGGAATAACGTATCAACCAGGGTATTTTAAGCTACGCTTTAGGAAGACATATGGAATATTTTCGATAATAACTTTTATAATCAGTCTAAATAGTATTTACATTTGTGGCGACAATCTGCTCACTAAAAACTCCATTGATCATGGTTCACCGCCATTTACCTGCCAAATTAGCTTCTCTTGTCCTACTAACGGCATCTTTAACCGCTTGTAATAACTGGGAAGAAAACCCAACTACCGTTTCCCCCCAACTTCGTAAAAGCGTCGATTACGCCAAGCTGACCGATACGACTACCTACGCCAACTTTTTTGTCGATGATAAAGGCGCGAAAACCGTTGACCTGACCGTAGGCAGCGCGCGCCTGGGTATGTTTCGGGCGATCAATACGTATAACGGAACGGCCGCTAGCACTGGCGCAGTGCTGGATGCGACGGTATTGAAAAATATGTTCTCGAACACGGGAAATCCATTTTCAGGTACGGCAAACGCCAGCCTGAACACATCGGGCGTACAGTTGCGGAACGTAACGGCTTCGTCGTTATCGGCTGCCGACGCAGAGAAAGAGCGTGCCACTGTTGAAGCTGGATTTACCCCAATGGCGGCTATCAGCAAATTTGCTTCGGCTACGGCTTCAGAAGGCAAGCCGGGTAAACTTGGTACGTATCTGGTTGACGATAAAGGCATTGAGTGGGCACAGATCATCCAGAAAGGTCTGATTGGCGCTTTTCAGGTCGATTACATCGCTAACGTACTGCTGAGCGATAAGAATCTGGCGCTGGATAATCAGACACTGGTGAGCGGCAAAAACTACACAGCACTTGAGCAGAACTGGGACGAAATTTTTGGCATCATCACCGCAAATCCAGTGTATGGCGGCAAAGCTACTGCTACGTCTTCGGGCGAAAGTTTTATCGGTTCTTATCTCTGGGAATACAATAAGGAGGATTTCCCGAAAATTCATAAAGCACTGTTAACCGGTCGTGCAGCCATCGTTAACAACGACAAAACGTTACTGAAAACACAGGCAACTCTGATTCGCTCGGCTATGGAAAAAGCTATTGCTGGTGCTGCGCTGGGTTATCTGGGCAAATGGAAAACCGCCGGTACGAACACGGCGGCAGCTGCGCACGCTATGGGCGAAGGGTTAGGCTTTATTTACAGTCTGCGTTATGCTAAGATGAATAATGCTGATGCTGCTTTCTCCGACGGTCTGCTCAACAATCTGGTTTACTCGGCTCCAAACGGTTTCTGGGGGCTGACTAACGCCAAAATTGATGCGGCTTCTTCTGCCATCAAGACGAAATTTAATATACAATAATTGGGTTTAAGTTTATAATTTAGTGAAATCAGGTTCCCAAACCTGACCTCACTAAATGAATACATTAACAAACTGTAGACAGAAAACTTAAAAACTCACCACAGAGCGATCGGCCACGTATCGCTCTGTCTTCTTTTTTATATCATGAACCAACTCAGGTGGAAAAAACTCGGGTTTGTCTGTGCGTTCGTAACCACGTTATGGGCCTGTGGTGGGAGCGGTACGGATACGCCGACGCCCGGCAATCCGACAAATCCAACCGACCAGGCAGCGTCGGACCGGAAAGCGATGCTCACCAACATTGCCGACAACATCATCTTGCCCAGCTACGCCAACTTCAAAACCAAGTTCGACGCTATGCTGACAAAATCGGCTGCATTTACAGCCAAGCCTGATAAAACGACACTTACCGAATTTCGTCAGTCGTGGGCGGATGCTTACATAGAATGGCAAAAGGTTGAACTCTTCGACGTTGGTCCGGCTGAACAGTACACGCTACGTAACTTCTTTAACATTTATCCTGCCGACGTAGCAGGCATCGAATCGTACGTAACAGCAGGAACGGGCGCGTTCGACGTACCGGCTTCCTATCCCAAACAAGGTTTTCCGGCACTGGATTACCTGCTGAATGGCCTCGGCACTACCGACGACGCGATTCTGGCTAAGTACACAACAGCCACCGATGCAGCAAAACGTATTGCGTACATTACACGCCTGACCACTCAGATGAATTCGGTATTCAATACCGTCAATATTGCCTGGACGTCTGGTGGTTATCGCGATACGTTCATCAACTGCACGGCTCTCAACGCGGGCTGCTCTACGTCAAAACTGGTCAATGGATACGTACTGAATTACGAACGATACATCCGGTCGGGCAAATTCGGTATTCCGTCGGGGGCTATGACCAACGGCACCGTTGCGCCCGATAAAGTGGAAGCCTTCTACAAAAAAGACATTTCGCTGGCGTTGGCCAAAGCGGCTCATCAGGCTTCAATTGATTTCTTCAACGGAAAAAGTGCAAAAAACGGGCAGGAAGGGCCGGGTCTGAAAACGTACCTGAACTCACTGGGAGCCAAAGATACCAGTACCGGTGCGTCGCTGACAGAAACGATCAGCAAACAGTTTGACGCCATCACGCAGCAACTCAATACGCTGAAACCCAATCTGTACGACGAGGTTAAAGCCAACAACACAGCGATGGTTCAGACCTACACGCAGATGCAGAAAATTATTCGGATGCTCAAAGTCGATATGACCACCGCCATGAGCATCACCATTACATACACTGATAACGACGGGGATTAATACAGTCGTTACTCAACAGTCATTAGTCGTTAGTTTGCTGACCAGCCAATTACGAGCGACTATCGACTGATGACTAACGACTATTTCCTGACGACTTTCGTTCATGCAGGCTTATTTCCGCAAGATTACTTCAGCTGCTCCGTTGGCCGTTTTCAGAATCCTGTTCGGCCTGATGCTGCTGGGCAGTACGATTCGTTTCTGGAGCAAAGGCTGGATTGAGGAACTGTACATCAGACCGCATTATTTTTTCCCTTTTTACGGTTTCGAGTTTGTCAAACCGCTGGGGCAGTATACCTACGTATTGTTTGCTATCTGCGGAATTTCGGCCTTGTTGGTAGCCATTGGGCTTTTCTACCGACTGGCTGCGGTGATTCTGTTTCTGAGTTTTACCTACATCGAACTCATCGACAAAAGCACGTACCTGAACCATTACTATTTCACCAGTCTGGTTTGTCTATTGCTGATTTTTCTGCCCGCTCACGCCTATTTTTCCGTCGATGCCTACCGACGACGTACCTTAATTGCCGACCAGATTCCAGCCTGGTGCCTCGATTCGCTACGTTTGTTTGTTATGCTACTCTACGTATTTGCGGGGCTGGCCAAACTCAACAGCGACTGGTTACTGCATGCGTTGCCGCTACGTATCTGGTTACCAGCACATAACGACTTTCCAATGGTGGGTTTTTTGTTCAATTACCGCTGGGTAGCCTACCTATTTAGCTGGTTCGGTTGTTTGTATGATCTCACAATTCCGTTTCTACTCTGGTATCGCCCGACACGTTCCTGGGCATACGTAACGGTCGTCGTTTTTCACGGACTGACGGCCCTGCTTTTCCCGATTGGCATGTTTCCGTATATCATGATCGTGACGGCACTCATTTTCTTTCCGGCTCATTTTCACCAGACGATAATTCGGCAATTAAGTCGCTGGATGTCTATTTCGGGTACGTTCCTGCTACCACGCCGAACGTATCAGTACGGGCCAGTAGCGACGAAGCTGATTCTTAGTTTTTTAGGACTTTTCTTTGTCATTCAATTGCTGACCCCGCTACGTTTCCTGCTCTATCCGGGTGAGCTTTTCTGGACGGAACAGGGCTATCGATTTTCGTGGCGGGTAATGCTGATGGAAAAAGCGGGCTATGCGCAGTTTATGGTCAAAGACAATGCAGGCCATCGAACCATTGTCAACAACAATGATTTTCTGACAACTTTGCAGGAAAAAATGATGTCGACTCAACCGGATATGCTTCTGCAATACGCTCATTTTCTGCGTGATTATTACGCTCAGCGTGGTTTTGAAAAGCCGCAGGTTTATGTCGATTCGTACGTAGCACTGAATGGTCGCATGGGAAAACCCCTCGTCGACCCGAACACAAACCTGGCTAACGAACAGGAATCGTTTCGGCCAAAAGCATGGATTACCCCGCTCAATGATACGATTTACGGTTTTTAGTTTTTTAGCGTTTGCACTGATTTTATGTGGGCTCACCCACAGTTCTTTCGCACAATATCAGCTTTCGGGAACGGTACGTGCCTGGCATGATAGTGTAGCCGTAAAGAGCTGTACGGTGTATCTGAACAATGGCCGACGTAGTATGTTGACCGACAGTTTGGGAAAATTCGTTTTCGATAACCTGCCCAACGGCCAGTACATATTACAAACCACTTGCCCTGATTTTAAAGCCTCGAAACAGAACGCAACTATCGATGGCCGGAGTCAGGACGTAGCAATTTGGCTGGTCAGTCGGCTTGAAACGCTGTCGGAAGTGACCGTTACGGATAAGCAATCCGACTTTGGTTTTACCCGGATGCGGGGCGTCGAAAACATGGGGATTTATGAGGGCAAAAAATCCGAAGTCATTATTCCTGAGCAACTTGTCGCCAATTTATCGACCAACAACGCCCGCCAGATTTACGCCCGTGTAGCTGGCCTGAACATCTGGGAAAACGAAGGCGCAGGACTTCAACTCAGCATCGGTGGGCGTGGCCTCGATCCGAATCGTAGTTCGAATTTCAACGTGCGACAGAACGGCTACGATATCAGTGCCGACGCGCTGGGCTATCCTGAAAGTTATTACACGCCACCTACCGAAGCCGTGGGTCGAATTCAGATTGTGCGCGGAGCCGCTTCGCTGCAATACGGTACGCAGTTTGGCGGATTGCTCAATTTTGTAATGAAAAAGCCCGTTGCGGACCGAAAATTTGAATTGATTATCCGACAAACGTTGGGTTCATTTGGGTTTTACAATGCATTCACCAGTGCCAGCGGAACCGTGGGCAAGTTGAGCTATTACACGTATTTTCAGTACAAAAAAGGCGGTGGCTGGCGGCCCAATTCCAACTTCACCAACTACACTGCTTTCGCCGACATCGATTATCGTTTTTCGGAGAATACATCGCTGGGTTTCGATATTACACAGATGAGCTACCTGGCCCAGCAGCCGGGCGGCCTCACCGACGGGATGTTCCGCGCCGACCCGCGCCAGAGTAATCGTGAACGCAACTGGTTCAACGTAAACTGGACTATGCCCGCTCTCCACTTCGACCACAGGTTCAACGCTAATAACGAGTTCAATCTGAGACTGTTTGGCTTGTATGCCTACCGATATTCGCTTGGATTCCGGCCCAACCGCGTGGCTAGCATTGATGATAACAGCGAGCGCGATTTAATCAAAGGTGATTTTCAGAACTGGGGTACCGAAGCGCGTTATCTGAAGCGGTACTACGTAGCGAACAAACAGGCCATTCTGTTGGTGGGCGGTCGCTATTACCACGGCTATAACCACAGTATTCAGGGGTTGGGCAGTACGGGCAAAAGCGCTGATTTCAATTTTATCGACAATGAGCAGGCTATTCAATCCGATTATCAATTTCCGAACCGGAACGTAGCACTGTTTGCCGAAAACATTCTCTACGTTGGTGATAAACTGTCAGTTACGCCCGGCCTTCGGTACGAATATATTCATACCACCGCCGACGGTTTCTATGGGACCATCACCCGCGATCTGGCCGGAAATATTCTTAGTTCGATACGCACCAACGAATACCGAACCAACAGCCGGCAGTTTGTGCTGGCGGGGCTGGGAATCAGCTATAAACCGGCCGCTACGTTAGATATTTATGGAAATTTGTCGCAGAATTACCGTTCCATTACGTTCAGCGACATGCGAATTGCTAACCCGTCGATGGTGATTGACCCGAATTTGCAGGATGAAAAAGGCTATTCGCTGGATTTGGGGATACGTAGCACGCAAACCACGCTGTACAATTTCGATGTTAGCACGTTCTACCTCAACTACAACAATCGCATCGGCGAAGTGCAGTTCTACGACCAGAATGACCGCGTGTTACGTCGCCGGGGCAACATTGGCCAGGCCATCATAATGGGCCTTGAAACCTACGCTGAAGGTGATTTCTTACGAATGGCGAACCCGAAAAATCCGAACCTGAGTGGGGTTTTATTCGCCAACGTAGCGTTGATACGTTCTCGCTACAATGCCAGCGAAGTGGCGGGCGTGGTCGGTAATCAGGTAGAGTTTGTGCCGAACGTAAACCTGAAAAGTGGGGTACGTTTGGGCTACAAAAACCTGAAAGCATCCTTCCAATACACATATCTTTCCGACCAGTTTTCGGATGCTACCAATGCCCGCGAAGGCGGTGTTTCGGCAGTTATCGGCCTGATTCCAGCCTACGCCATTATGGACGCCAGCCTGTCGTATCAGTTTAGTCGATTTCGGCTCGAAGGCAGTTTAAATAATCTCGCAAACCGGACTTATTTCACCCGGCGAGCCACCGGCTACCCCGGCCCCGGCATTCTACCTTCCGATGGACGTAGCGTTTACGTGACATTACAGGTGAAGCTATAAAGCCGAAGCTATTTATTTGTCATGCTGACGAAGCCGGGCCGCCGGAGCGGAAGCATCTTAAAATTTCCTTATTCTCAGGCTTGGAAACGCTA
>NZ_JACWZY010000019.1 GCF_014699005.1 Spirosoma profusum | reverse complement strand
ACCAAAGGCATTACCCGTTAGCGAGACCACACTGCTGGTACCAATGGCTAATCCCCGCAAGAGATTATTCTGGCCCAACTGCACCACACTGCTGGCGGTGTTGTTTAAAATAGGAGCCGCTCCGCCCGTGCTGGGTAAAGCCGCGCTTCCTGGCGCAGGGGTGATGCCTGCTACTGTGCTCAGACTGGCGGTAGCACCCTGCCCAATCAACTTCTGGTCGTTCAACAGCATCAACGGCGTAGTTGTGCTGGCGTAGGTGCCTGAGTAGACAAAGATGTTATCCCCCGCTGCTGGATTATTTCCCGAGCCGTTATTAGCGGCCTGGAAGGCGTTGAGCGAGTTGAAAGGTTTGGCTAACGTACCGGTCCCCCCCGCTCCGGCGGCACTGTTGACAAACCAGATCATGTCCTGAATCGTCAACGTAACCACCGCCGAAGAAGGCAGATTCAAGCCATTGTTGGCCGTGTAAGTGAAACTATCCGTACCGGTGTAACCCGCCGGTGGCTCATAGACGAATGTACCATTGGCCGAGACGGTCACCGTCCCATTCTGAACCGTGGTGATGGCTACGCCTACATTAGCCGTGCCCGACCCCCCTCGCACGGTGGTCACCACTCGCTGATCACCCGTGTCGTTGCCCAAAAGCCCGGTAGCGGTGCTGGACTGGGTATTCGTTACGTTGCCGGTGATGGTGTAGGCATTAGGCAGGGCCGTCACGGGGGTACCCACCCCGATGGTGACCGTGGCTGCATCGTTGGGTAACGTAGTAGTGGTAGTGGCTGTGTAGCCAAACCGGTCATAGCCCACAAAACTGCCAGTGGGCGTATAGCTAAACGTACCATCGGTATTGACCACTACGTTGCCTCCCTGATCGGTGGGGGAGGAGTTGGAGCCGTTGGCCACTACGTTAGCCGGGGCGGCCGAGGGACCGAAAGCAGAGACGGTTTTGGTGGGCAGTCCAAAGTCGTTGGTCAGTACGGAGGTAGCGGAGAGGGTGCCTGAGATCAGCGTCGTGTAGGCATCGGGCCGGGCCAGAGCGGAAGTTCTCAGACTGCCGGTGACCAACGTAGTGTTGGTGGGGGCGGGCATGGTGAGGTTTACCCCAGCAGCCGAACCGGAGCCGGTGTTGGAGATGACGGCGGTGTAGGAGAGTTGATCGCCGGGGTTTACCTGTCCGTTGCTGTTGGCATCGCCGGTCAAGGAGACTGACAGCGTACCCGAGACGACGGGTGTCTGGGCGTGAGCTGCGGGAAGCATCAACAGTAAACAAGCAAGCCAGAAGAGAACAGGTAGCAGTTTAGTCATAAAAAAAGCGATCTAATGTCACGTAACGATGGCTTATTGACAATCGACTTAATATGCATGGGCTTCCAGATACAATCTATTTCGGAAGGGGTTTCTGGCGGTGCCGATAGGTTGTCAAGGTAACCAAAGCTATAGAAATATTGCATATTGTTCAATGAATATTTATTAAACGTTGGTATTAGTATACTAAATTGATGCTTTTTAAAACTCATTCGTGTTTTACCAAAGACGAAGTCGCCAATGATTCTTGTTATAAACTGAGTCGATGCCTCATCGCCAGTAAGCAGGATGAAAAAAGTCGGTTTATGTCCTGGATTCGGTTTGGTACGCATAATTTGTACTAAACAGTATTTTGTAAATGGTTCTACAGGCACTCAGCAGAGCATCATCTGCACAACCGGGAGCTACGGTAAAGGATTTGTGGGTATAAGGGGAACCCCAGCACTTGGTGCCGTGGCTGTACCGGTTAGGCTGACGTTAACGTTGGCTGCCGTTACAGTCGGCGTATTCCCATTCGTGTTCCAGGTAGCAACGGCATCATCGTCAATGCCGGTTCCGCCGTCGAGAAAGCCTTGTAGAAACATCAGCGGATTGCTAGTGCCATCCAGATCAGAGACACGCAGCCGCAGAATATTGGTTGGACCTCCGGGAGCAATATCATTGTTAAGAATGTGCGCGTAAACCTGACTGGTTTCGCTAGCCGCTGACGACCCGGCCGTGATATTAATGTTGGCAAGAGCTGTAGGATCGGCATGAAGCGTGTTGTTATTAAGTGTAATATCGAGTCGGGAGGCCTGGATGCGTGCCTGAACATCTATGGGCGTACTGTTGTTTCCGGTACCCATCGTGATTGTATTGCTGCTGACTTCCACGATGGCATGAGCTGTATTCTCCTGCGGCAGAACCCGCACACCGCTACCCCCCGCACCCATTCCGTTAGCTATGATATTCGGATTGTTGTTAATTCGGCCCATCACATCTGCATCAACGAAAGCGGTTATGTTAACCGCTGAACCACCCCGGCTTTGAATCTTTGGATTGCCAATGATATTGAAATAAACCTGACTGGTTTGATCGCCGTTTATGTCAATACCAGCGCCTATATCATTCTCGCAGTCGATAGTAGTATTCGTGATATCGACGTTAAGTATGCAATCACTGCTGGCAAACGTCTGAATGCCCTGTGTTCTGAGTCGCAGAAATGAACTGTTCTTAATTTTAATAGTACTCACCGGACTTCCGGCTGCACTGCTGAAACTCCGGAATTGAAAACCACCCTCACCGTTGCCGTTCGTCGGGCCTCCTGATGAAGTAGTCTGCGTGTCGCGGAAGGTAGAGCCGTCAATCGTCAGGGTTAAATTCTTGTCGCGGTTGAAGACATCGACCGTATTTGTTTCTGAAAAAGAAAGGGTTGAATTAGTGATAAAACATGTTCCGGAGAGGTTAGCCATCCGAATTGCGTCTTCAAAGTTTCCGCCACCTGCAACATACACGCCGTCGCCGGCATTGGTAATGGTGCTGCCAGTCAGCGTAAAATTACTGACATTCACGCCGGTGATTCCCATTTGTGCAGTTGTGCCACTTATATCGATATTGTTCAGATTGATTCCGGACACGCTGGATAGATAAATGACTCCATTTGCTGCCGATGCACTTGGAAATGAAGGTACTTCGGATTCGGAACCCATATCGTTAATTGGCGCGGCTGCATCCTGGGTATTGGCGTTTATAAACGTAATGTTTTTGAGCGTTACGTTTTGGGAGTTGATGAGTTGAACACCACGTTGGGCGATGTTCTGAATCGTCCCTCCCGAACCATCTGTACTACCCGAACCAGTTACAGCAAAACTTCCGGTCGTTGTATTTAAATCAATTCCGATTGATGCTCCATTGCTGGCTACACTCCGCAGAATTATTCCAAGTACCGTATTGTCAATATCTATGGCGGTCTGATTCCCCGAGTTGATTGTGCCGTCAGTGGTATTAACCGTTCCCGCATTACTGGCGAAAATGCCGGTGCCGCCACCATTTCTGGCTACGTCTACATCACCTAAGTTTTTGGTTCCAGTACTGCTGCTGATATTCACGGCTGTGCCCGTCCCACCTGTCACATTGATACTACTGAAGTTGATACCGCTTACCCCTGCGTTTGTACTGCCGATGTTGAGTGCATTCCCATTTCCAACTTTAATGATGGTATTACCTGTACCCGTTACGTTCACTGTGCCGCCACCCGTTGCGTTGAAACCCGTACCAGTGCTGGTGGCGATGGCTAAGTTATTGCCCCCGAACGTAACACTACTGCCCGTGTTGCTGGTTAAATTAATGGCCGTCGTAGTGCTGGTGCTGGCCGTGATAGCGCCGTTAAAGCTGGTTGTGCCTCCGGTCTTGCCCGTGATGTATACAGCTGTGGTGGCGTTATTGGTCTTGATAAGGCTGCCGTTATACGTAACGGTCGGCGTGCTGGTATCCTCCCGATAGGTAATACCTGATGGGTTGGTGATGCTGGTATTACTGCCAAAGCTAAACGTACCGCTCGACCCATTCGTGATGTCGATGCCCGCATCGCCCCCGTTCAACGTAGTGGTTCCGTTGAAGTTATACGTTCCATCGGCATTGTTGAAATTCAACCCGCTACCATTAGTAGCATTGAGCGTACCGGTCTGGAAGGTGATCATACCCGAATGACCAGCCTGCACATCAACCATTTGACTATTGTTAGCTTGATTTAGGCTACCATTGTAGGTTATGTTCACGGTGCCTCCGAATATACTGAATGAGATGCCACTGGCCCCACTCCATAGGCCTCCGTTGATGCTCAAACTGCCGTTTACATTGCTAAAAGCAATATTGTTGTTACCTGCTGTGGACGTGATGGAGTCAAAACTACCTATCACCGTGCCATTCGTGAGGTATAAGCCCGGACCGGCATTATTAATGGTCGTTTCGCTCACTGTCAGGGTGTTGAAGTTAACACCCGAAATGGCAGCGGAGGTAGTTGCGCCACCAACAGTTATACCCCGCAACAGGTTATTCTGGGCCAGCCCTATTACATGGCTCCCTCCCACGTTGTTGATAATTTGCGGTGCCGTTCCACCTGTGCTGGGTAAAGCTGCACTGCCCGGTGCGGGCGTGATGCCCGCAATGCTGGCCAGGCTGGCAGAAGCACCTGCGCCTATGAGTTTCTGATTGTTCAATAGATCCAGCGTGACCGTATAACTACCCGAATATAGGAAGATGTTATCTCCCGGATCACCGTTCGTGGTGCCTCCTGCACCAATGTTAATGGTCTTGAACGAAACCAGATTGTTGAAAGGCTTAGCCAGCGTCCCCGTCCCGTTCGTTGCTGCCCCTGCGTCGACAAACCAGATCATGTTCTGAATCGTCAAGGTAACCACCGCCGAGGAAGGTAGATTCAGGCCATTGTTGGCCGTGTAGGTGAAACTGTCACTGCCCGTGTAACCCGCTAATGGCTCATACACGAACGTACCATTGGCCGATACGATCACCGTCCCATTCTGAGCCGTGGTGATGGCTACGCCTACATTAGCCGTGCCCGACCCCCCTCGCACGGTGGTCACCACTCGCTGATCACCCGTGTCGTTGCCCAAAAGCCCGGTAGCGGTGCTGGACTGGGTATTCGTTACGTTGCCGGTGATGGTGTAGGCATTAGGCAGGGCCGTCACGGGGGTACCCACCCCGATGGTGACCGTGGCTGCATCGTTGGGTAACGTAGTAGTGGTAGTGGCTGTGTAGCCAAACCGGTCATAGCCCACAAAACTGCCAGTGGGCGTATAGCTAAACGTACCATCGGTATTAACCACTACGTTGCCTCCCTGATCGGTGGGGGAGGAGTTGGAACCATTGGCTACTACGTTAGCCGGGCTGACCGAGGGCCCGAATGCGGAAACGGTTTTGGTGGGCAGTCCAAAGTCGTTGGTCAGTACGGAGGTAGCGGAGAGGGTGCCTGAGATCAGCGTCGTGTAGGCATCGGGCCGGGCCAGAGCGGAAGTTCTCAGACTGCCGGTGACCAACGTAGTGTTGGTGGGGGCGGGCATGGTGAGGTTTACCCCAGCAGCCGAACCGGAGCCGGAGTTGGAGATGACGGCGGTGTAGGAGAGCTGATCGCCGGGGTTTACCTGTCCGTTGCTGTTGGCATCGCCGGTCAAGGAGACTGACAGCGTACCCGAGACGACGGGTGTTTGCGCCTGAGCAGTGCGGGTTAGTACCCCCAGAAAAATGAGCCAGCAAAGTACCAGTAGAGATTTCCGCATAAGCAAAAAAGAGGAAAAGTGTTATAAACAATGATCTGACCGTTGGTTGAGGCCACCAACCGATCAGAAGCATTCGTAGTAGTTAATCTCAGGTGAGATGGGATAGATGAGGGACGTAAAGATTGCTATAATTTTAAGAACATTTTATGATTAAAAATAAATAATTTATTAAGTATACGTTACGGTTCTGTTAATTTGATATATTAATAAATCATAAGATTTGTTACTATTGATAGATTTTAATATCTTCTTAGTTGAATTTACGCATAAACTGGATGCACTTGATGTCAAAATACTAATACCAATTCAGAATAGCTTTTGCCTAAAACCAACATTGAATTAGTATAACAGCTTTATTTTAAGGAAAAACGAGGAGGAATAAACAGACTCTACGTTATCGCACCAGCCATTTTACGGATTCACTACGTTAATTGGATTGCCTTCCAGAAAGGCTTTCAGGTTGTCGACGGCTATCGCCATGAGTCGGCTTCGGGCTTCTTTCGTGCCCCAGGCTATGTGAGGAGTAATCAGGCAGTTTTTGGCAGAAAACAGCGGATTATTGGCTGGGGGCGGCTCAACGGATAATACGTCAATGGCAGCTCCGGCAATGACACCTTTATTCAGGGCGTCGGCTAAATCCTGATCAACAATGATGGGGCCGCGCGCCGTATTGAGTAGAAAGGCCGAGGGCTTCATCAGGGCCAGATTTTCTTTGTTGATAAGGCCCTGCGTTTCGGGTAATAGAGGAGCATGAATACTTACTACGTCCGATTGTGCCAACAGTTCAGGAATGTCGGCCCACTGAAAATTTTTCCGATGCGACTGGTCGGTACGTTGCCGTTTCGACCCGATGATGTTCATGCCAAAGGCAGTTGCTACGTTGGCCACTTGTTCACCAATGCTGCCAAAACCGATGATACCCATCGTTTTCCCCGCCAATTCAATCAGCGGATAATTCCAGTAACACCAATCCGCCGAGCGGCTCCACTGCCCCTCTTTAACCGAATCGCTGTGGCGCTGTACATGCTGGGTTAACTCCAATAGCAGCGCAAACGTAAACTGCACTACCGACGACGTACCATAGCCCGGTACGTTGCAAACAACGATTCCTTTCTGCTTCGCTACGTCGGTATTCACTACGTTGTAGCCCGTCGCCAGCACACCAATGAATTTTAAATTAGGTAACTTTTCTAAAACAGCTTCGCCAAGTGGCGCTTTGTTCGTGAAAAGAATTTCTGTGTCGGTAGCTCGTTCAAGCAGTTCGTCGGGCGATGTACGGTCATATACAGTCAGGTCACCGAGTTTTTCTAATCCGTCCCAGGACAAATCGCCGGGATTTAACGTGTAGCCATCTAATACGACAATCTTCATGTTGCACTAATTTCGTTTCAGGGTGTATTTAATTTCTAACTGGTTTTATTGGTTCATAAAATCAATTCGTGTAACCAGCAGTTGGTTGCTTTTTACGAGAATTTATCAGGATGAACGACGCTATCGCAACCAGTAAAATACCCAGCAAAAGTAAGTAGGTGTAACCTTTCGATACGTCGGGGGACGTAGTGGTTTTTGTCGAACTGAGCATTTCATAAGTCGGAATTACCCAACTCACTACGTAGGCTTGTCCCAACGTAATGAGGCAGATGAACGCCAGCATGATGAAGCTGTGTTTCACCGTGAACCGGAACAACTCCGACTCCCGCCCGACTAAATCGCCAGCCGCAGCCGCCACTGCAATCGACTGGGGAGAAATCATTTTACCCACAACACCCCCCGATACGTTGGCGGCTACCGTTACCACCGGATCGACACCGATGGATTGTGCCGTGGCATACTGAAGCTTACTGAACAGGGCATTGGCTGACGTGTCGGAACCCGTAATGAAAACGCCCAGCCAACCCAGCACCGGCGCAAAAAACGGGAATAGTACACCCGTATTGGCGAGCGCGTCGGCCAGCGTCAACGTAATGCCGGAATCATTGACGATATAGGCAAAACCCAACACAGCGGCTACGGTTAAAATCGGGAAACGTAGCTGACGTAACGTAGCACCGAAAATACGAAGTCCCTCGCCAAACGTAAGGCCAACCAGTGGAATAGAAAGTAGAGAAGCTATAAGGATGGCAGTTCCAGCGGCCGATAGATAATTGAACTTAAAGATCTTAGCCAGCAACGTACCGTCCTGTCCCTGAATGGCATTGTGCAGCCCCGGAAATTCAAACTGAATCAGGCCATTCGCATTGAGCACATCTTTGATAGACTGCAATCCCCAGAAAATGACCATAATCGTCAGAATCAGAAAGGGCGACCAGGCACGTAGCATCTGGTGATTGGTGTAACGTATCGTTGTGTCGAAAGTAGGGGCTGGTTCGTTGCTGAATCGCCAGACGGTGCGGGGTTTCCAGAAACGAAGAAAGATCATCAGAGCAATAATAGAACCTAATCCGGCAATGACATCGGGTAGGGAAGGGCCCAGGAAATTGGAGGAAACGTACTGAAGGAAGGCAAACGTAACGCCACATACCAGCACGGCGGGCATCACTTCCCGCGCCTTCTGGAACCCGGCGATAATAGTTACCAGATAAAACGGCAGCACAATCGACAGAATCGGCAGTGTTCGGCCAACCATCTGAGAAATAGGTAATTCGGGAATGCCTGATACCTGTGAAGCTACAGTAATGGGGATACCGATGGAGCCAAAAGCTACCGGAGCCGTGTTGGCAATCAGACAAATTCCGGACGCATACAACGGATTGAAACCCAACCCGACCAGCATGGCTGCTGTGATGGCAACCGGTGCGCCAAAACCGGCCGTTCCTTCCAGAAAAGCACCGAACGAGAAGGCAATTAGCAGCGCCTGTAGCCGCCGGTCGGACGTAATGGACGCCATAAAATGCTTGATGATTTCGAACTGACCACTTTTTACCGTCAGGTTGAAAAGAAACACAGCCGTCACGACCAGCCAGCAGATCGGAAACAAGCCATACATAGCTCCATGAGTCACTGATAACAGGGCCAGTTTAATGGGCATTCCGTACACGGCAATGGCAATAATCATGGCAATGCCTATCGCTATCAGACTAGCCTGATACCCTTTCATTCGACGGATAATGAGCGCCCAGAAAATGAACAGAATCGGTACCAACGCTACCAGAACCGATAACGTAATGCTGTTGAACGGGTCAATTACTTGTTTCCAGACCATGATTTTTGGCGTAAAAATTACGGGTTTTAGTATCAGCTATTTGGTCTAATAAATTGGCGTTTTTGTCATGTTGAGGAACGAAGCATCTTAACGTTTCTTTACAAGCGAGTGATAATACGTTAAGATGCTTCGTTCCTCAGCATGACAAAGGCATGTGTGCAATCGTTACGCTAAATCCAGTGCTACGATTTCGTGGTCCAGAATTTTAGGAACGACGACGGTTATTCGGTTGCCGTTACGTTCGAATTTTGGTTTTTGCCCGCTCATGAGCAGGCTGACACCCGTTACGTTGGCACCCGTTGGGACCTGAACAGAAACCCCCGCTTCGACCGGAATCAACTCGCGGAATGGCCCTTTCATCATCATCGGGTTCGTGAGATTTACTAAGTGAACGGTCATGGATTTGTCTTGACGCCAGACTGTTACGTCGATAACGCCCGGCCCTGTAACGGAAGCGACAGGCTCTTCATCGAGTGCCCAGTTTACTACGTTGCTCAATAATTGACCATGATCGACGCTGAGTAATTGCCAGAACGACCGGTCCAGGTCGCCCGGAATGTAGGCCACCCGCCCTTTGCCAACCTGACGCAAATACAACTCCCGCGTGTCGGTTTGGGCAACGCGCGGATAAACGTCCTCCATCGGCAAATCGGGGTAGGTTGGAATCAACGTAACGGGGCTGGGGAACGTAGCGGTTGGCGTTACGTTGACCTTATAAATCGCGTTGATGATACGTGGCGTATCGCCTAAGCCTCTCAAAATCAACTGCGTCTGACTATCGGGATTGGGCTGAAGCCGCAGGTAGCTGTTGCGCATGGGGCCTTCCACTTTCTGGCTGTACAATACCCCGAATAAGCCCGCCAGCCCAAAATCGCTACGTTGCTTGCCTTCTTCGTCGTAGAGCGAGGTTTCGAACGTAGCAACCAGACTCCCTCCACGTTCAACAAAAGCTTGTAATTGTTTGCATTGAGCGTCGGAAAGGGCTGCGATGTTGGGGAGGATGAGCAATTTGAACCGCTTCAGATCGTCGGGCGTCAAAAGTCGGTCGTTCACCATGTCGAACGGAACCCGATTTTCGACCAGATTGTGGTAGAAGCCATCCAGATGGTCGCCACTTTTCTGCTGCCAGGGCTTGCCGCCGTAGTTTCGTTCGGTTTGTTCCGAATAGACCAGCCCCACTCGCGCCATCGGAGCCGTGTTACGTAGGTATTTCTCGTTCTTGTGATAACCTTCGTACAACGTAGCAACCGATTCCATCCATCGCTTGTCGAAAATGTCACCACCGAATTTTACGAAACAGGGGCGCATGCCGTTGGCCGTTCCTTCGGCCACCCAAATCCGGATTTCGGCGTCGCTCTGGACAGAATCTTTCCAGCGAAATTCTTCTTCAATGCCCACACTGAAAATGCCAATCAGGGGTTTTAGTCCCAATGTAGAGCGTAGTTCTTTTGCCCCTTTCCCATTCGACCAGGGTGGAATCAGTCCCCGGCGAGCCTGCTGGTCGGCGAAGAACAGGTCGGCTTCGCGGCCTGTCATGATTTTATCGGGAAAACCGTTGGGAATGAACCGGGATGTGGGCTTTTGCTTCCGAATGCCGGAGTCCCAGAGCGCCCACACTTCCCGCAGTCGCTTCATGCGCCACTCTGCCCACTTGCGATACGTTGGGTCGAGTTTATCGGCTTTCGGAGGAATGTCCAGAGCGGCGTAAGTCTTGAAATTACGTTTGCAATGTTCGCAGTAACAAATATCGTGACCCGCCCAGCGATTCGAGAAAATACCTTCGGGCCCAAATCGCTCCATGATTTCCGCATTTATCTGCGGCATGAACTCAAAATTATACGGCCCCAACGCACAGGTAACCCACAAGTCGGGATTGGCCCAGTGACGGCGTTTCTGCCCATCGGCGGTCACGGCAATCCAGTCGGGGTGAGCGTCGTATACATTTTGTCGGGCTGCGTGAGGGTCAGTACGTAGCATGACTTTCATGCTTTGTTTCCGGCAACCTTCGACCAGATATCCCAACGTATCAGAATTACCCATAAAATCGCTGCGGTGGTGCAGCGGAATCTTTGTTGGGTAAAACGCTACAATGCCGCCCGCACTCAACAGCGCCCCATCGGCGTGGATACGTTTAAAGTAGTTTAGCCAGAAATCGGGATCATAATGGCCGGGGTCGCGTTCCACAAAAGCAAGCTGCGCCCAGCGCATGGGACCATCGAGCCAATACGTATCGGTGGGTGCTACGTTGGTTGACGAGATCGAAGAATTAGCTAGAACAGACATACCTGATAAGGCGTAAGCACCGCTAATTAGTCCACTGGTTTTTATAAAGTCTCGTCGTTCCATACGGCCTGAATTGCGTTACGCTGGGGGAAGAAAAAGATTGGGTCAGCTACGACTTTTTCTAAAAGACAACTAGGTCAAATTAATACCCCGTCGGCTTTTGCACGTAGCGAAAGATGGCTTTGGTTATAAGCTTTTTTGTCATGCTTCGTGTCTCAGCATGACAAAACCACTCACTCAAACGTTTGAACAAGTTCGTTGTCAAGTAAATCACTACGTTCTGGTACTTTCTTCATGCACAATTACTTCCGTTCGTTATGCGTTTTTTTCTCCGTATTACGCTCCTGCTCTTTTTAGCGTTTACTAGTTTTCTCGCTAATGCCCAGGTCGATCATCTGGCTAACGTTACGTCTGTTCGGGGGCATCCACGACTGTTGCTGGCTGCCGGTCAGGAGAAAGTGATTTCCCGGAAAATTGCGAATGATCCGCTGATCAAAAAACTCCATGAAGCGATTCTGGGTGAAAGTAGTAAGATAGTCCAGATTGCCCCGCTGGAACGTATCAAAACAGGCCGGAGGTTGTTGAGTGTCTCGCGGGAAGCCTTGCGGAGGCTGTTTTTTCTGGCGTATGCGTATCGGATGAGTGGCGATGAAAAATACCTCAAACGCGCCGAGCAGGAAATGCTGGCCATCTCGGCATTCAGTGACTGGAATCCATCGCACTTTCTGGACGTAGGTGAAATGACGATGGCCCTGGCGATTGGTTACGACTGGCTGTACGACAAACTGCCTGAATCGTCACGTAGCACAATCCGGGCAGCCATTCGGCAGAAAGGAATCGATGCGTCGCTGATGTCGGAGCATAACAGCTGGCTCAAAAGCTCGAATAACTGGAATCAGGTTTGTAATGCGGGCATGGTCTACGGCTCCATTGCGACCTACGAAGACGACCCTGCGCTGGCGAAACGTATCATCAACCGCGCTCTTGAAACCGTTACGTTGCCTATGGGTGACTACGCACCTGAAGGCGCATACCCGGAAGGGTACAGTTATTGGGGATATGGTACTACGTTTAACGTACTGATGATCAGTGCACTGGAAAACCTATTCGGTACGTCGTTTGGCCTGAAGGAGAAGCCGGGATTTCTGCAAACGCCTTACTATCTGGAAAACATGACTGGCCCTACACGGCTGCCGTTTAATTACTCCGATGCGGGTAGAACTAGTGGTTTGCAGGCGGCTATGTTCTGGTTTGCGCAACGCCTGAAAGACCCGTCGCTGCTGTGGGTTGAGCGCGATAATCTACGGAACGGAAGCATGGAAGGTCATCTGAAAGATAGGGTTTTACCAGCGTTGTTACTTTGGATGGGCGATGCCAATCTGAGCAATATCAACCCGCCGAAAGAAACTGCGTGGACTGGTCAGGGCAAAAGTCCGGTGGCGCTGCTACGTACCTCCTGGACTGATCCCAACGCCATTTTCGTGGGCATTAAAGGTGGCAGCCCGTCGGTTAGTCATGCCCATATGGACGCCGGTTCGTTTGTGATGGAAGCCGACGGAGTGCGCTGGGCTATGGACTTCGGGATGCAGGACTACGAATCGCTGGAATCGAAGAAGGTGGATTTGTGGACTATGAAACAGAACGGACAGCGGTGGGACGTACTGCGGTATAATAATCGGTATCATAACACGTTGACCGTCAATGATAGTTTGCAGCGGGTTAGCGGAAAAGCACCGCTGACGCACGTTTCCAAAAATCCCGATTTCATGAACGCAACCCTTGATCTGAGCGAACTCTATCAGGGCCAACTCGCCACTGCCAATCGGGGTATCGCCATTGTGAACGGTGAATCAGTACTAGTACGCGATGAGGTAGAAGCACCCACTCAACCTGCCGTTGTTCGCTGGACGATGGTTACGCCCGCAACGGTCAACCTCTTAGCACCCAATCGCGCTGAACTGACGAAGGACGGCAAAAAGTTGATCGTGGAGGTAGCTGAACCGGCCACTGTTACGTTAAAAACATGGCCTACTGATCCTGTTCACGAATATGATGCGCCCAATCCCGGCACTACCCGACTGGGTTTTGAGTTGACCATTCCAGCCCAGACAAAAGCGGTTTTCACGGTTCGGTTATTGCCAGAGAAAGCAGTTTTGAAGAAGAGGGAACCCGTAAAGAGTCTGGCACAGTGGTAGATACATTACAAGCTTGATAGCTATTAATCAACGTACTGTCGCTACGTCTCCGCGAACATCTGTTGGTTCTAGTACGTTGCTACTGCATGGCTTCGTCTAAAACCGCTATTTACACCGCTCTGGCGGCCAATTTGGGAATTGCCACCACCAAATTTGTGGCGGCCGCCGTTACCGGAAGCTCGGCCATGCTTTCGGAGGGCATTCACTCGCTGGTCGATACGTTAAATGAAGTGCTGCTATTGTTGGGCATTACGCGTAGTCAGCGCCCGCCCGATCAGAAGCGCCCGTTTGGTTACGGGCGAGAACAATATTTCTGGTCTTACGTAGTGGCCCTGCTCATTTTTGCAGTTGGTGGGGGCGTTTCGTTCTACGAAGGAATTGCTCATATCCAGAACCCGGAAATTATCGAAGACCCGTTCTGGAACTACATCGTTCTCTCGATTGCGCTCGTTCTGGATGGCTATTCCTTGTTGACGGCCTGGCGGGCTTTCAATGCACAGCGGGGCGAAAAAGGCGTCTGGGCGGCTATCAAAGACAGCAAAGATTCGGCGACGTTTACTGTGTTATTTGAAGACATATCGGACGTAATGGGGCTGCTAATCGCGTTTTTGGGCGTATTCCTGAGTCACACACTTCGAAACCCTTATCTCGATGGTGCCGCGTCTATTCTGATTGGATTGCTGCTGGTATCGGTATCTGTCGTGTTGGCGCGCGAAAGCAAAAGCCTGCTGATGGGGGAGGGAGTCGATGAAGAAACGAGCCAGCGGATAATTGCCCTGACCGAATCGGACGTAGCGGTTCTGAAATCGGTTTCTATAGGCACTATCTATTTAGGACCGGAAGAAATTACGCTGGTTCAGGGTGTGGCCTTTCAACCTGAACTGACAACGGAGGCTATTAATCAGGCAATTGTCAGAATTCATAAGTCTATTCAGCAATCGTTTCCTTCCATCAAACGTCCGTTTATACAGCCCGTGGCTCTGGTAGAGTAGGGGATGTACGGATATTTATAGAATTAATGATTGCTTACTAAGGGTTTATCGGGATTTTTGTCATCCTTCCTCCGTCAGGATGACAAAAAGTAGCTACCCATAATTCGTAGTATAAACGCCTAATCAGCCCGAAGCCATGAAATTGCAGTATCATCGGGTGCCTGCCAATACTCAGGATGCCTTCACCGCCCGCCATGACGTAACACGCATTCAAAATCGGGGTTCGATCTGGCATTATCACCCGCAGTTGGAGCTTCACTGCGTGATTCGTGGGGAAGGCGTCCGTTTCATTGGTGATAGCATTGCGAACTTCTCTCCGGGCGAGATCATTCTGTTGGGAGAAAACCTGCCACATAACTGGCAGTGCAACGAAAGTTACTGGCAGGCTGACCCCGATGCTCATTTTGAGGCTATTGTCATACATTTTCTACCGAACTGGCTGGGAGAGAGTTTTCTGCATCTGGCCGAAGCAGTGCCCATCGCCAAACTCTACGAACGAGCCAAACGTGGTCTGTTGATTCGAGGGGAACTAGCCGAGAAAATCCGCCCACTGATGCAGCAAACGGTCGAAGAGGCTCCGCTGAATCGAATTGCTGTACTGTTAACCATCCTCACTCATCTGGCCCAGTCCGACTCGATGGAGACCTTGTCGTCAACCTACGCGTTTCACCAGTCGAATGAGCTGGAAACGGTTCGGTTAAACACGGTGTGTGAGTTTACCTTAGCCAACTACACCCGCGAAATCACCCTGGAGGAAATCTCAGCCATTGCCAACCTGAGTATTACGTCGTTCTGTCGGTATTTTAAGCTGATGACGCGCAAAACGTATAGTCAGTTTTTGATCGAAGTACGTATTAGTTATGCCTGCCGAGCCTTGATCGATAATAAACAGTCGATTGAAGTGGTTTGCTATCAGAACGGATTCAATAATCTGTCTAATTTTTACCGTCAGTTCAAAAAAGTACAGGGCATTTCTCCTTTGGAATACAAAAAGAAATACCTGAATAATGCGGGCCAGTTTGGCTGGCAGACCAGAATCGGTTCAAGGACTGTTTAATCACTGGTTAAACTTGTTAAGCTCGTTGAATGAAAGGATAATCCAGTACAATGATTGTTCGGTAAAAGGCAATTTATTTGTAAAATAATTTAATCGCGCTCACTTTGCGGGTGCATTTTAACAATCAGCTTGTACTATTCTATTGACTAGATTATAGAAAATTTCCCTAACTACCGAATAAATAATTATGAAAACGCTTCCAATTGTTGACCTGTTGGTGATTGTCGGATACCTGGCCGGAATGGTAGGCGTTGGGGTTTATTTTTCCCGGAAAACCAATAATGCCGATCAGTTTACGACCGCATCGGGCAAGATTCCAGGCTGGGCTATCGGTATGTCGATTTACGCTACGTTCCTGAGTAGCAATACGTTTCTGGGTGTACCAGGGAAAGCTTTTGGGTCAAACTGGAATTCCTTTGTTTTCAGTCTATCGATGCCTTTTGCGGCCTGGGTAGCGGCCAAATACTTCGTTCCGTTTTACCGACACACGGGCGAAGTCTCGGCTTACACTCACTTAGAACACCGATTTGGTCCCTGGGCCAGAACCTACGCCGTCGTTTGTTTTCTGCTCACGCAACTGGCGCGAATGGGGTCCATTTTCTTTGGTATTGCACTGAGTTTACAGGCGTTGACCGGCTACCCGATGGCAACCATTATGCTTATCGTGGGAAGTTGCATCATCATTTATACGGTGCTTGGTGGTATGGAAGCCGTAATCTGGACGGAGGTGGTGCAGGGTGTTGTGAAAACCGCTGGGGCTGTCATTATCCTCTGGCTGGTAATTGCTGGTATGCCTGGCGGCATGGGTCGTATTCTGGAGGTTGGTCAGGTCGATCATAAATTCAGCTTAGGCAGTTTCTCTCTTGATTTCACTCAATCGACGTTTTGGGTTGTGCTGCTCTACGGATTTTTCATGAACCTGAACAACTTTGGCATGGATCAGAACTACGTTCAGCGGTACCACACCACTACGTCGGTTAAGGAGGCTACGCGGTCGATCTGGTTGTGCGTGTATCTCTACGTTCCGATTTCGCTGCTCTTCTTTCTTCTGGGATCGTGCCTGTACGCTTATTATCAGGCAAATCCCGACTTGCTGAATGCAGTACGTATGAGTGTGGCTGCCGAGCGGTTACCTGGTGGAAGTCAGTCCGCTATTGCTCAGTTAGCGGCAACGCTTGGCCCCGCCGACATTGGCGATAAAGTGATGCCGCATTTTATGGTCAACAAGGTTCCAGCGGGCTTGGTAGGGCTGATTGTAGCGGCTATTTTGTCGGCGGCCATGAGCACCATCAGTTCGGGTATGAATGCTTCGGCCACCGTGTTTTCGGTTGACATTTACGGTCGGTATATTAACCCAAATCTGACTGATAAACAGTCGCTACGTCTGCTATACATTGCTACGACAACATTCGGTTTGCTCGGCATGATCACGGGCATTGCCATGATCGGTATCAAGAGCGTGCTCGACATCTGGTGGATGTTGTCGGGGATTTTTGCGGGTGGTATGCTTGGCCTGTTCCTGTTAGGGATCATCTCCCGCTCGACACGTAACGCCGAAGCCCTAACCGCTACGTTGATCGGGGTACTGGTTATTGTCTGGATGACCTTTTCAGGTAAGCTATCCGATGATTTTGCCGCGTTACGTAATCCACTGCACCAAAATATGATTATGGTGGTCGGAACCCTAACTATTTTTCTGGTTGGTCTGCTGCTGACCAAGTTACGCACAAACCGGAGCGGGGTTCAATCAACCTCATCATCCGTGCAACGCGAATTCAATTAGTTGATTTTCAGTAAGTAATTCGATACTTCCTCTACTATTATGGCCATGTCCCAAAATACTGCTCATTCACTGCCTCGTGGGTTTATTCCTGTGATGCTCACCCCTTTTCTAGAATCTGGAGCCGTCGATGCATCGGGCCTGGATCACCTCACCGATTTCTACCTGGAATCGGGTGCTGCCGGGTTGTTTGCCAATTGCCTGTCGAGCGAAATGTACGAACTGACCGATGCGGAGCGATTAGCTGTGACCAAACAGGTCGTTGATCGGGCAGGAGGGCGGGTGCCCGTGGTGGCAACCGGTACGTTCGGTGGTTCAATTACGGAGCAGGCCGATTTTGTTAAACGTATATACCAGACCGGCATTCAGGCGGTTATTGTCATCACGAGCCAGTTAGCCAATCCCGACGAAAGTAATACGGTTTTTCTAGACCGTATGCATCAACTCATGCACCTTACGGAAGGGATTCCGTTAGGATTTTATGAATGTCCGGTTCCCTATAAACGACTCATTAACAGTGATATTCTGGCTGACCTTTTACCTTCTGGTCGGCTCATTTACCACAAAGATACCTGTCTGGATGCCGATGAAGTCGCGCGTCGCTTACAGGTAGCTGAAGGCTATGAGTTTGGTCTTTATGATGCGTATATGGTGAACGCCTTTTCGTCGCTGAAGGCTGGTGCTGCTGGGTTGTCGTGCATTCAGGGAAATATTTTTCCGGAATTAATTACCTGGATTTGTGCGAATTTCAATGATCCGGCGCGGCAGAATCAGGTTGGTCGGGCGCAGCAGTTCATAACCGATTGTATGGATTTGGTGCATACGGCCTACCCGATTATTGCCAAGTACAGTCTGCAAAAACGGGGCCTGCCGATTTCGCTCTACACCCGCCGACTGGTTGATCCACTTACGGCAGCCGTGCAAGCAAAGACCGATGTTCTACTGGAAGAGATCGATAAGCTTTATGAAGAGCTTGCGATTAATGTTACGTATGCGTAAGTGATTATTTACAATTTTTACAGAAAAAAAAAGCAGTGATTTTGTCATGCTGACGCAGGAAAGCATCTCAGCGTATCCAAACAAATGGGTAAGGATACGCTGAGATGCTTTTCTGCGTCAGCATGACAAAACACGGCCCAAAAGGTCATGAAACAGCTTATCCACATTTGGCTCTTCAGTTTCGTTACGTTGTCTATTGCCTGGGGTCAACGTTTCCCGAACGTACCGGGTGTCGTCATCGATCACCTACCTAAATCGGCGGGTAACTTTCTCGGCTCGCCCAGCATCGTTATTCTGCCCGATGGAAAATACGTAGCGTCGCATGATATTTTCGGAAAGGGCCCAACGCCACAACATACGCATGTTTTTGAATCAGCAGACAAGGGAAAAAGCTGGCAGAAAATCGCTGAACTGGATAGTCTGTGGTGGGCTACGTTGTTCATGAATAAGGGCGCTTTGTACCTGTTGGGAACCACAAAAGAATACGGCCGAATGAGTATCCGGCGGTCAGCCGATGGGGGACGAAACTGGAGCAGCGTAAACGAAGGTTATTTGAGTACAGATCAGGGTTACCATTGTGCATCGGTGCCGGTTCAGGTGTTCAACGGGCGCGTCTGGAAAGGGATGGAACGTAACGTGCCAACCACTAGCTGGGGTAACTTTCGGAGTTTTGTGGCATCCGCTCCCGTCGATGCCGATCTGCTCAACCCTAAAAGCTGGTCGTTTACCCAGCACCTCGTCTACAACAAAACCGACTGGAAACCAGGGAATGCCTGGCTGGAAGGCAACGTAGTGATGAACCCTAAAGGTGAAATCTGGAATATACTACGTGTCAACAATCTGGAGGACGATCAGGCCGTGACGTACCGGGTCAGCAACGACGGCCAGACAGCGGATTCTACCACCGTCAGGTTCATAAAACTCCCCGGTGCCTGCAAAAAATTCAACATTCGCTTCGACCCAAAAACGAAACTGTACTATACGTTCACAAACTACGCATTGCCCAAACACCGCGTTTTTAAGCGAGAACGCGCCCGAAATTCGCAGGTCATGCTATCGTCGCCCGACCTCGAAAATTGGACTATTCGCGGGATTATCCTCTACAACCCAGATGTCGAAAAACACGGATTTCAGTACGTCGACTGGCAATTCGACGGCAAAGACATTATCGTTGCCTGCCGAACCGCCTTTGACGACGGTATGGGCGGTGCTAATAACCAGCACGATTCCAATTTTCTGACGTTCCATCGCGTCAAAAACTACCGCAAGTACCGCACTCCTGACGAATGGAAGCCGCTTTTGGAAAACATCACTGATTTTGTCGTCCTGAAATAGAGTTTCCTAATCCTTTATTTCAATCGTATAGGACGTTATTTCGGCCAGCTTCCCATTCTCGAAGCGATACCAATCGCAGGAGGCCACGTTTGAGCGCTGCTGTTCGTCATCTTCGTAAGTAGATAAGCTGTCGATCACTACGTCGTTCTCCGTTCCAAGCACTAAAAACTTATCAAACGTAGTGGTGACGGTTTTCAGATAATCCGCTGATTGATCACACGTAGCAATGACATGCTGCTTTCCGTTAATTGTTTGGCTGCCAACCAGATTCCATTGGATTGCATCGGAGAGATAAGGATACGTACTCGCGAAGTCGTGGCGAGAAAAGGCTTCTGCGATTTGTTTAGTGGTCATGTTCATAAGTCGTTGTTGTTATTATGCAGTCAAAAGTAGTCGAATTGATTGACTCCTGATATGTGTGAAAACGACAACATAAGGGGCCGATTGCGACAATCGACCCCTTCCTTTTCGCACTACGTTAATTCTGGTTATCTCGCCGTTAAAATGCCCTGACGAGGTATTTTAAAGAACGTAAGGTTAAAAGCTTAATAACAACGTATCTCTAGTAAACTCACTGGCACCGTTGGCAGAGCAGCCTTCAAGTGAATTGTAAGTGTTTGGGTGTCAACGGGCTCGTCAAATATAATGGTGTTACGTGACTGGTGATTATCCGTACATTGATAAATACGTTCCTGTCGGTCGTTGCAGAGAACGTAGTCGCGGACGCAGAACGGCGATTCGGTTTCGGGATTCCGCATGATTACGTTTTCGAGCGGATGGTCGAAGTCCGTATCGAACGATAAGTCGACGCGACTGATCCGTTGCGGGCTGGGCCAGCTAAGGGTAAGGGTCGGATTCGGATCGGTCAGGTCGGCTACCCAGGCGTTAGGCTGGTTAGTCGGTCGTTGCATACCATTGCGAACGTTTTCAGGTGTAAACAACCGAATCCCCGGCTCGATTTGGAGGGCGATATTATTCCCTTTTGGTCGGCGTTCGGGGCACCAGAACTCGAAGGTTTCTACGCCAATATCCTCCGTTGGTTCCTGCTTGCCATAATTTGATACAGCAGGATTAGTCTTGTTGAATACAGATAGGACGCCCGTTAGTCGTGTCAGGCTATAACGCAGTTGAATATGCTCGTTTTTCAGGAAGCAGATAAATACGTACTGCGCCTGATCGAGGTTGGCATCGAATGGGAGCGATACCGCCTGTTTCCCTTTCTGAACCGGAATCGTAAGGACTTGCAGCGTTACGTCGGGTGTGTGATTATCACGTTTACGGCTTCGACGTAGTTCAACGGTTAACGTAGTGTCCTGCGTGGCTACCACAAAAGCCGTTAGCTCCGGCACCCGACCAGCCGGAAGTGGGAGCATCTGGGCAGCCGAATCGGTAAGTGGTGCCAACGGGCCATTAGCTGGTAATTCGCTCAAAACCAACTCGCTGGATACCGACAACGTAGCAGTGTGCGTCAGGTCGGCTGGATCGTGAAGCGTAACACCCGGCAGATGTTGCCCGATTTTCAGCAACGACTGCTGCAAGCTTGCCATCCGGTTTGGCTCGGTGAGGTCGCGGGGAAGCAGGCCGTTTTGTGTCGGTCCGGCGTTCCGGCACAACGCAGCAGCCATGCCCACAGCCTGACCGCCGTGTGCGCTCGTGCCCATTACCCGCGCGGAGCCAAATGCTACGTGGCTGGCCGAAATGATACGTCCCGCCAAAAACAGATTTGCTACGTTGCGGCTGTAGTAGCAACGGTACGGAATGCCATAGATGCCTTTGCTGTGCCACTGATTGCAGCCCGGTTTTTCGGAAAAAACACCGTCGGCGGGGTGCAGATCGATGCTCCAGCCGCCAAATGCTACCGTATCATTATGTTCTCGTTGTTCGACAACATCCTGTTGGATAAGCATATAATCGCCCTCAAATCGACGGCTTTCCCGTTTGCCGGGAATCGTACCGACCCATTCGAGCGTCATGGTTTCGGCTTCCGGGAAAAGGCCGGAATTTTTGATATGATTCCAGACGCCATACACTACTTTCCAGAGTTCCCACTTGATGGTTTCGGTTTCATGAACGGTATCCAGCCGACCGCCGTACTCGATCCACCAGAGCTGACAGCCGTGTTCCTGCGCGTTGAATTTCTGATAACGCGGAATTTTAGTGATGTCGTCCAGTGCGTAGGCAGGCGGTACGAACCGCACCGGACGGCCTGTGTCTTTAGTATAAAAGTAGAGCGAATGCCCCAACAACTCACCGTATTCGGCACTGGGCGCGAATTTTTCGCCAAACTCCTCCGCCGATTCTGCTCCCATGCGGAAGGCGGCTCCAGCTTGAAAACCAACGATGCCATCGCCCGATGCATCGCAGAATAACGGCGCGTCCAGATCATACATCGTGCTGTTCTGCGAACAAAACGCCCGAATCGACGCTATCCGGTCGCCGTTCATGGAAACATCGAACACAGCCGTGTTTAACAAAAGCGTGATATTCGGCTCCGAAACAACTTTTTCGAGTAGGATCGTATCGAAAATCAGCGGATTACCTTCAGGATTACGGTACCAGTTTTCGACCAGTAGTTCGTCGATTACGCCACCTTCGCGTGCCCAGCGGTTGTTGTTGCCCATGTGCGACGTAGCGCCCAGTACCCACAGCCGCACTTCGGACGATGAGTTCCCACCAAGTACAGGCCTGTCCTGCACGAGTGTGACCCGAATGCCCGCCCGCGCGGCTGTAATGGCACAGCAAACGCCGGATAAGCCTCCTCCGACAACTACCAGGTCGGACGAGAGTGAGTTTGTTTTTGGGGTACGTTTAGGGGTTGCTTCTGCCTTTACCATCAGATTGACTCGTTATCGTGGATGAATAGTCCGATTGGCCCGCATCGTTGAGCGTCGCCAGCCGGAATTGATAGGATTGTTTTGGATCAAGATTATTCAGTAGAATGCGGCCAGTCTGGGCAGTCGGGATGGTTTGCTGCTGCCAAGTGCCCTTTGCAGACTGGTATTCGAGCCGATAACCCGTGGCTTTTCGCACGGGTTCGAAACAAACCAGTGCTGACCCGCCTTGCCGCACTACACCCTGTAAAATCGGCGCTGCTGGACGTTGCCCACCATCGGGCGTAACGCTACGTTCTTCCGACCAATCGCTATCGCTCCAGCTATCGGTAACGCGCTGGAATCGAAAAGAATACGGTTTCCCATTCGTGAGTTCTGAGACGAATAATGTACCGGGCGTAGTTGTCTGTATGGTACGGGCGTTAGTGTAATTTCCAGGCTGGGTTGTTACCTGAACGCGGTACGTATAGTCAGCTTCGGGACTGGCATAACCGATGAAAAAACCGCCATCGGCAGGCTCTACATGCTGAATAATCGGTGGCGCAAACTGCGCTGTATCAACCTTTATCTTACGAATTGCGGACGACTGGGTTTCTCCAGCGTTATTCACAGCTACAAGCGCAACCTGATACGTTTTGCCCAGCGTTAGCTTTGGAATCTCAATGTAATCGTTGATTGTCGTTGGGGTTTCCTGATCTAAGCCCGTTTCCCCGTAACGTACTTTATACGCCGTTGCGGTTGGGTTTTTCTGGTAATGAACACGTATCACACCGCCACCGCTCGTGCCGTTATAATAACCTCTTCCGCCATTGGTATAGGTTGGCTGAACGGGCGTTGGCTTTTGCAGAAACAACGTAGTATCAGCCAGTACGTCACCGGTCGGAGCGAGCAGTTCAACGCTCATGGCAACGGCGTTGTCAGATTGCCAGTTGACCGTGTATGTCTTCGCAGCATCGCCAGGACGAATGTCGGGTAAGGGTAGCAAACCGCCCTGCCCGATTTTGCCGGTTGCGTCAGTACGTTTCCAAAGCAGTTGGTAGCCGTGTAGTGGATAGACTGGTAAGTCAAGAACTCCCCGTGGAGTAACTGTTAACGTAGCGGACGTACCGTTCGTGTTAAGAGTTAATTCACGTAACGGACTGTATTCTTTCCGAATTGATTCGTACGCCCGTTTCTTGTTTCGATATACGTCCACAACACCCCATGCACGGTTTCCCGAACCTTCTTTGGTGCCATTGAACCGACTCCGATAATCGTTGAACGTCCACAACGAGCCTCCAATCAGGTAAGGAATGTTTCGGATGGAATCAACCAGCAGATGGGCATTGAAGTTACCATCGAGGTTTTCGACAAATTGCGTGATGCCGTATTCGGTATAGAAGAGTGTTTTAGCTGGGTGCTTTTCGTGAATAAGGCGGATGTTAGGACTTAAATTCTGGCTGTATCCGTTCACCAGACCCATATCGCTAAAATCGACAACATCGGGTGTAAATCTGCCCGTATGACTCACCGCCGATACGTGACGAGTGCTATCTAACGTACGGGCAAACGGAATCGCTTTTTCCACATAGGGAAGCGACTTGGGGAAATAGCCGATTTCATTTCCCACGCTCCACATAATCACACTCGGATGATTATACTGATTGGTAATCAGACGAGTAAGCCAGTCGCGCGACGTAGCACTGGTCGGATCAGCGAACCGGTCGAATCCCCAAAGCGGAATCTCGGAAATAACTAGCATACCCCGCTCATCGAGGTAATCCATCACTTCTTCGGGCAGACACAAGTGCGACAGTCGCGTCATGGTGCAGCCCACGCCTTTCAGCAGATCGATGTCTTCCTTAATACGCCAGGTAGGCAACGTATTGCCCGTCGTCCGGTCGTCGGGCACCAGATTAAAGCCCATCGGTCGGACAACATCGCCGTTGAGTTTCAGTGTGTACGCTTTATTGTCGATTTCAATCTTACGAAGCCCGAAACGATTGACCTGCTTCTCTACATTGGCCAACGTAGTAGTCGCCGTATACAAAAATGGATCGTCGAAGTGCCAGAGATGCGTTTCTTTGGGTGTGAGCAATGTTTGGACGACGGCAGAAGTTGTGCCGCTAGCTGGTACGCTCACCTTAAATGGCAATGATCGCGTAAAACCATTGGCGGCAGTCAATTGCACCGTTCCCGTTACGTTAGCAACCTGACCCCCATAATTTTGAAGAGAAATCCGAACAGAAACCGTTGCCGATTTTTTGCTTAAATCAACCGAAGGTGTGATGTGTTGCCGAACAATCCGAACCGGCTCCGACACTACTAAAGAAACCGGCCGACGAATACCACCCCAATTCCAGATGGCCCCGCGTGTGAGCGAGTTATCCGCACAAACGACCAACGTATTCGGCCCGTTGGGATTCAGCAGTTTCGTTACGTCGAATTCAAACGGAAGAAAACCGCTATGATTTTCGCCCAATTTCTGCCCGTTGAGCCATACCGCACAATCGTGGTAAACTGCTTCGAAAAGCAGTCGTGCCACTTTATCACCGTTACGTTGAGACGTAGCAAACGAGCGACGATACCAGCCTTTCCCAACGTAGCTGGCATATTCATTTCGTAAATCCCAGTTTCCCGGAACAGGCAGTGAATCCCAATTTGCTACGTTAGCGTTTGCCCGAAACCAACCCCGCTGTTCACCTATATCGTTAGGGTCTGTTCGGAAGGCCCAATTGCCGTTGAGCGATGTATTCTGTGCAAGAACTGTCATCGTCATTGCCAAAAAAATGAAGGCAATTTTAAGTAGATTTGTAAAAAATGAATTACAGGATGGCAACACAAAGCGCTTCCTCATTGAGCAACCTGCAGCGGGAGTTACTGAAACTCTATCCTTACAACGTATCTGACGATCAGCTTCAGGATATTCGGCGGTTGTTAGCTGATTATTTTTCCCAGAAAATTGATAGTGAGCTGAATCAGCTTTGGCAGGAGAAAGGCTGGAGTGAGCAAACCATCGAGAATTGGAAACAGGAACATCTTCGTTCGCCAAAACCCTGATTATGCGCGTTGTTCTTGATATAAATGTTCTCCTCATTTCATTACCAGTTACCTCTCCATATCGCCCAATTTTTGATGCGCTGAAAGCCGGGCAGTTTGAATTAGTTGTCAGTAATGACATTCTGTTCGAATACCACGAAAAATTGGCAGAGAAAACTTCGCCAGCTGTTGCTGATAACGTCATAAAACTGCTTTTATCCCTTGAAAATTGCATACTGTAAACGGTGTATTTTGATTGGGGTTTAATGGAAAATGATGCCGACGACAACAAGTATGTCGACTGCGCCCTAGCAGCAAATGCCCTGCATTTGGTTTCTGAAGACCGCCATTTTTCCATCCTTCGCTCCATTGATTTTCCTCGATTATCAGTCATTCGAATTGATGAATTTTTCCGCCTGATTCAAGGCTAAATCGGTTTGTCTATTTCTTGCTGCCCTCCAGGGAATCAGCGCGGCCAGCAAAATCACTACCCCAATAATGGACGTAACGGTCCCACCGACATTAGCCAGAAAGCCTAACCCAAACAGCATGATTGCCGTGAATACCAACGAACCCGCAATCACTTTCAGCCCAAATCGATTTTGCTGAACAATGGCTTCCTTTTCTTCGATTGAAGTAGCTTCTGATACGTCGTCGCGCTTCTGCTGTCGGGCTTTCTGATAGTGTAAATGCTCATCGGCGACCAAATCTTTCGAGCGAGCGTAGAGTTCATAAATCAATAGTAGCACTAGCGTCAGGCCAACCCCGATTACGGTTTCCATCGCACGCGACAATTTGAAATCCAGCAGAGCAGGTGACAGCACTTTGAAGAACAGGTTAACCGACAATCCAACACCGGTAATCCATAACGTAGCGCGACTGGTTAGCCTTTTGGAGAACAGCGCCCAGAGTGGAGGAGCCAGCAACGGCCCGCCCGTAATCGAAGAAATACTCAAAACCACTTCCACAATTCCACCCGCTTTGGGTACCAGCAACGCAATGCCAATCATTCCCAACCCAAACACCCACGACGAGCCACGTGCCACGCGAATAAGCTGTCGGTCAGACGCTTCCGGATTCATTAAACCCTTGTAAATGTCATTCGTAAATACCGCCGAAACTACATTAAGCGCCGTGTTTGCACTGGCTGATGTAGAGAAATACATGCCTGTCAGCATCAGGCCGAGTAAGCCGGGAGGCAGCACTAACTGGCAGATTTTCAGATAAGCATTTTCGGTATCCAGCCCCGTCAGCGAAGGGTCAATAACGTGATAAATCATCGGCGGCATCATCCAGATAACCGGACTAATCAGGTATAATCCAGCAAACAGAAAAGCCACTTTTCGCGCCGATTTTGGGCTGTCGACACTCGTATAGCGTTGCACAAACGTCCAGTTGCCTCCAATGTATGCGATGTGGTAAAAGACAAAAGCCAGCACGAACCCGAACGTATACTCGCCGTTCAGGACATTAAAAAAATCGTCGGGAACAGCCTTTACAAAGCCATCGAAACCACCCACACGGTCAAGCGATAAAGGAAGCAGGATAAACACAGCTGCTGACAATACCACAAATTGCAGAATATCGGTCACCATGACGGCCCACAACCCACCCACGGCGGTGTACGCAATCATAAAAATGCCCAGCCCAATCGTTGTGGGTACCAGCGGCAGATTCAGCGACGAGCTCACCAGTTTGGCCACCGGATACAGCACCGATCCTTTGATGAAAATGCTGACCAGCGTAAAAATAAAAATGTAGGCTTTCTGCACTGTCAGCCCAAGTCGTTCACGGATGAATTCGGCGGCTGTGAGAGCACCTGTTGCTTTCCAGCGCGGAGCCAGATACAGGCCGGTTACGAGTGCGCCAATGCACATCGTCCACTGAATCGTAATGGCGACCCAGCCGTATTTGTAGGCAATGCTTCCCCAAGCCACGAACGTACCAGCCGAGAAAAAGCTCATGAACAGCGACAATCCACCAATGAACCAGGGTACGGCCTCTCCACCCGCAAAAAACGATTTCAGGTTGCGTCCTGTCCGGGCAAATAACATCCCAATTCCCAGCACGAAGGCTGAGAAAATGACAATGACGGCGGTATCGATGGTCGTGTTCATGAATTAATTACGTAGCGTAATAGGGTCGATGGCGATGGACTTCCCATCCAGACCAATTCCTTCTAATTTGTATTCCAATGCTTGTTTCGGGTCAGCCAGATGGACGCTGAACTCATAGGGATAGCGCGTATCCTCAACCGTTTTCCACTCCTGATTCCCAAGCCGATAACGTAGCGTCACCTGTTTGAGCGTTTTTTCGGTCGCATCAGTGAAGATGTACGCATCCGAAAATTGCGGCACTAGATTAAACAGCATCCCTGTCACAGTGCCTAGTTGCGTAGCAGTTTCTTTTCTGCTGAAAGCCTGCTGCGGAGACGTAGCAACACTGGCCGACGTACCATTTCCGGTTTCTAGAGAAGCCTGTTTCTGTAACGGTACGTCCACCTTCAATCCGTGAATCTTGATGCCAATCAAACCAATCGCCGGTACGTTGGCAGACAGTTTCCCATCGGTCATCGTGCCTTCTACTGACGTACCGTCAGCCTGATAAATTGTAAGTTTATACGTCTGGGCTTTGTTCCACGGAATCAGATCAGGTTGCAAATTGAGCGTTGACGTAACGGCTTTATTCGCTGTATTCATCAGTACCACGTAGAGATCGTTCTGCCCAACGCCAAACAGATGATTCAGCGCGATGTCATTTACTTGTAAAGCATTCGCTGGGAGCCACAGCCGTACGTCTTTATTCCCGAAAATCTCACCCGCTTTATGCCCATACACCTTACTACTCAGGTAGGCATAACCGGGCGCGTAAGCCGACGGGAAATTCACCTTCCCTTTCGACATCCGATACGCATCGCTGACCAGAAAATCCATCACCAGCGCAATGTGCGGCCAGATGTGGTTGAAAAAAATGAAGTTGAATTTGATGTCCCAGTAATCATGCAGCGGGTAATCAGGCGACTGATAGACGTTGGTATTCAACGTAGTAAAATAATAACCGGGGAAATTAGCGTATCGCCCAACGACCGCGTTATAAGCTGCATCTCGAAACAACGTATCGTTGGATAGATGCGCCAGCCGAAGCAGGTAAGCCGCATGATGAGCCAGCATAATCGGGCCATTGCCGACGTAGGTATGCGGCTGCTCGGGTGATAAACCCACCAGCGACGTACGCCAGGCGTCGATTTTCTGTTCGGGAGCCTGAATCGTGGCGTCAAATCCGGGCAAAAAATCAAGGCTGTTAATCTTGTAGCGTTTATGCGCCTGCCCCTTCACCATTCCCCCCTGATTGACAGTAATGGTCGAATCAGGCGCCATCGGATTGGAACGTAACCAGAGCAACATCTGACGTGCGCCGGTAATCGAAGCCTCCAAATACCGCGGTTCCTTTGTCTCTTCGTAAAGTTCGAGCAGGTCGAGCCAGCGGGGCGTAAAATCGGTGTAAAACAGGGCTTCGGTATCTTTCAGGCCCGCATTGGTCTGGAAGTTGGTTGGGTATTTGCCTAGTTCCTGCTTGATGGCGGCATCCGCTTGATGGCGCGTTTTTTCGAGATCAGCGGGGTTACGTAGCATCCGGTAGCGGGCCAGAAAATCCTGCCATGAATCACCACCGGTAGCCGTATTCAGATTCAGTTTTCGGGCCGTACCGAAAATGCGCTCCGTTTCGAGCCGAAACGCCGAAGTTCGTCCGCCCGTCATGTCGTGCAGACCTGATAGTTCACCGATTTCAACGCAAGGGCCTTTTAGAAAGTGCGACGGACTTTGCAGCCGTATCGTGTCGGAAATAGCATACAGGTATTTCTCCCGCGACATTACGTATTCCATCATCGGCAACGCCCGACGGCGGTAGATTTCCATACTGCCCGTACTCAATGCCACACCCAACGCGTGCAGAGCCGATACGTTCTTCACCGAGCCCACCACATCCTGCACGTAATCAGAACCTTTCAACTCTTCGACCCAACCACCGTACGGCCCCATCGCATAGTCAATCATGTTCTGAAGCGTCTGATTGAGGGAAACGGTGGCGTTCTGGCGTTCTTTTTTGTAGTGAAAAATATCGCGCAGAATGAATTGCGTACCAGCGTACCAATCGCCTGGATGCAGGACGTAACGTAGTTTGAACGAATACGTTTTGCCGGGTGCCATCTTCGAATCTTCGCCACCCAGAATCGGCGCAAACAGCATCGGGCGGGCTTTTCCGGCTTCGTCACGTAGCACCAAACCAAAGCGCGAATTTTTGGTAAACGCGTACCGATACGGGATTTCGGACGGATCAGGCGCGACACCTTCGGTCAGTCCGTTTGTATTTATGAACGTAGCAGCCGTGAGTGCAAACGCTTCGGGCGCCAGGTACGATTTGTTCGGAAACCTCCGCCACGACCAGGTCATGGGCTGATACAGAAACTGGACATTGGCCGTATCAGTCGGCGTTAAGCCTGTGAATCCCAACGAATAATACGCTTCCGCTTTTGGAGTTAACTGCATCTCAATCACAGGCGCTCCCTGGCCTGATGGCAACGTAACACGCAGCGCCAAACTGCCTTGCGACGTTTCTTTAAACGAAAAAATCAACTCGCTACGTTGCCCTTGCCGAACGCTCACTGCCTGATGATACGTAGCGGGTGCGACCTTGAAAGCATCACGTTCGATGTCGGTCGCCGAACGTTTCCAGCCGCCAATCGGGTAGCGTGTTTTCTCAGCCGCCGTATTTTGCAGATTTGGGTTCTCCGTCGTGGATTGCAGCAATAATTCAGGGCGAATATTCCGGCGTAAATTGCCTTTCGTGATAGTCAGCACCGACTTTGCATTGAGCCGAGAGGGCACCGTAATCTGGTACGTATCGTTGCTGATAGTCAGCGTTTGCTGCGACCAAGCTGGTAGGCTGGCAGCCAGCATCCAACTACTAAGCAGGGCGAAAACCAGATTCTTTAAATTCATGAACGATTGCGTTTAGGTCTGTTACGTTGAGTTTTATTGCCATTCGTACGACCAAACCGCAATTCCGAAAGCCGGAAGCTGAATGGCAGGGTTGGTTCCAGACAAAGCTTTGCCGTCGGACAAGGATTTCAGATTTCCTTTTCCAGTACGTAACACTTCTGGTTTTAGCTGAATATTGGCGGTCGTAGCCTGCGCCCGATTGTTAAGTAATACGATAAATAACTGTTTTTTATCAGGTGATTGGGCCAGTACGTATTCTACGTTTGGATTATCTGGAGTCACTACGTTCTCGCGAACCAGCAATTCTGCCGGTTTTCCATAGATACGTCCGGGTGCGAAGCCGTACGTCTGGTGCGGACCAACTTTGGGCGTCACAAACCCGCGCGGAAACGTTACGTTACCCGCCGAACGTAACTCGGCCTCGGCCAGTAGATAATCGGTTAGCCAGCCAATTTGCCACCAGGCGTGGTGCGGATACGGCCCAGCGCCCTTGTTCATGGCATTCCAGTAGTAAGAAGCCACACTAGTCTGCGGGTCGACAAACGCATAACGACCGACGGCGGCTGCCCGCGCCATATCCGCAAAAATAGGTTCTTTGGTCAGGCCGTACATCCGAATGAACAACCCTGCGTGACTTGCCAGTTGAATCGGTCCGTGCCGCGTGGCCGATCCGAAAATGCCGCCATGTTCGAAACTCAAACCCGTCTGACTGATTTCCCAATCTTCGCGGGGAACACCGTTCACTGTTTTCGGTTGATGGCTGGCAATTGGGTGCGTGTAAATTGAGGTTGTGTACACTTTGGCTGCGGTGATAGCGGCTTTCTGGTAGCGCGCGTCTTTCGTCAGGTCGTACAAATCCAGAAAAGCCTGCGCCGTTTGCCCGGTCGCGAAGTCGGGTGCGTAGCGCGCATCGCCACAAACGCCGAGGTAACTACCGGTTTCGATGGCATTTTTGAGCATCCACTCCGCCCCTTTTCGAGCGGCATCCAGGTATTTTTGGTCTTTCAGCAAGCGGTAGGCAACTAACAGGCCGTAGAACGTAGGGCGAACGTCCTGCACATCCTTAAAAATCTCAGCGTCAGTATGATGGTCATACGCTACGGCCCAACTTCCGTCGCCCTTCTGCCAGCTCAACAGACGGTCGGCTCCTAACTTCAGCCGTTGTTTTAGCTCAGCGTTATTTGGCTCAAACAGGAGCATGTTCCCGACGTCGAGCATGGTGTAGTACGTAACGCCGATGGGTTCCATTACGTCACCCCACTCCTCCACAAACTTTTTGGATTTGGCAAGATAATATTGTCCTCTGACAGCGCCTTCAAAAAAACCGGATGTAGTCTGTTGCTGTACCAGTTTGAAATTCAGCGCATAAGGCAATACGTTCTGCGTCAACAGCGGGTCTTTGGTAGCCGTGGCCAGCATCCACATCGCGCCATAATCCGAATTTTTCATGGCGTCTTTGTTAGAGCCAACTACACCACCCAGATATGATTGTGCACCGATTTTCTTTCCGTCAAATTCCTCTACGTTCCAGAGCGACGTTTTCGGGTCGATGAGGTAGTGGTGCATTTTCTGGATCCGGTCGGTCAGCGATTGCTTGTTTTGCCGGATCGATAGTGATTCCTTAAACTTATACACATCGTACACAGCATGATTCAGGGCTTTGAACCAGTCTCCATCGGTCAGGCTATAGCGAAAGGTGTAGCTCACCGTTTCGCCAGCTTTCATCGCTGATTTCTCTTCGCCCAAAACGGGGTAGTACAGTGTCGGCGAAAGTTGCGCCTTGCGATTCATGTGCGACAGACCAAGTTGCCAGTCGGTCTGCGTAATTTTGTCGTTCGCCCACGGATCACGAGACAGACCGGGTTCAGGAATAACAGACAACGTGATACCGTTACGTATGCTAATCATGGGCGACAACGTACTGGCACTACGTTCGTGATACACAACCGGCAGTGTCGGAATTCCGTGTCCGTAGGCGTAGGCGAGCGCAAAGTTTTTCTGGAACGTATTACCCTGAAAATAACCCGGCACTGTTGCCCAACTCAGTTGCGATTCAGCAACTGTAGCGAGTGTTGGGCTTGCCAACGAAAAATAGCCTTCTTTTTTAGCCGTTAGCCGTTGCGTCACTACTACGTCCGATGGAAATTTTGGGTCAAATCTCCATTCTGTCGTAATCGTTGCTACGTCGGTTTCCTGGCGAAACGTTACGTTATTCTTACCGTTTGTCTGGACGCCTTTCGGGAAAAAGTGAATCGCTTTTCCGGCCGTATTTAATGAGACAGAACTCGTCGTTTCTGACCACTGTGCCTGTTGGTAATGGTATTTCGGGCCGGGAAATTCTTCGCCGGTAATGCTTTTGAACGTAGTGTCTGGCTTGTCGGATGGTTTTTCGACGGCATACAGCAAGGTATTTTCGCCCGATGGCGTACCGATTGTCTGCCAGCCATTTCCCCGCCGAACCTGAAGTTCCTTTAACGCGAAACCACTGGCTGTTTTTGTCCAAGTCAGTTTCACGCGGTCATTCGCCAACTGAGGCAACCCCGACTGACTTTTTGCTACGTTACCTACCGCAAGCAGCAACGCAAGTACATAAACGAAAAAGAACGTACTGTTTTTCATAAAGTTTTCACGCCATTGGTGGCGAATACCTGGAGCTTACCCTCACTATCGGTATAGAGTAGATAAGCATCTAATTCGGGGTGGGTTTCTAGAAAACGCTTCGTTTTTTCCAGTCCCATCACCATAAACGCGGTATCGTAGGCATCGGCCGTCATAGCATCGGCGGCAAATACTGTTACGCTCAACAAGTCGCTTTGCTCCATCAGACCCGTTTTTGGGTTAATAATGTGGCCGAATACCTGCCCGTTCGATACGTAGCGATTCCGGTAATTTCCTGCCGTAGTCATGGCTCGATTCGTTAGCGGCATTTTGGCCTGCAACTGCTCAGGACGTAGCGGATTGGCAACGCCTACTGTCCAGAACTGCCCCTCCCCTTTTTGTCCTTTTGCCCGAATCTCCCCTCCAACTTCTACCATGTATTGATTAATACCTTTACTTTCCAACAGCTCCACCAGCACATCAACCGTGTACCCTTGTGCGATGCCATTCAGGTCGATGCGAACGTTTGATTTTGCTTTCCTGATCAATACCGCATCGAACGTAACGTATTGAAATCCGACCAGTTGAAGCAACGAATCGACGTTTGCGTTTTCCGGCGATCCTACTTTTTTAGCGCCGAATCCATACGCTTCGACCAGTGGCAAAACGGTTGGATCAAAAGCGCCCTCGCTGGCTCGAAAAACCTCAGCCGCTTTTTTAAGCACCGGATAAAAATGCGCCGATCGAAACCGATGCGTCTCCCCCCGATTAAACTGAGAAATCTCAGAATCAGGCTGATACAGCGACAAACATTTGTCAATATCGGTCAGTACCGACTCAACTTCGGCTTTGACGTTACGTTGCCGTTCGTCGCGGTATTTGATGTGATACGTTGTTCCCTGCGCTTCCCCTTCCAGACTGATTAACGGCGTTTCTGTTGCCATTTTCATTCCGGTTAGTAGGAACAGAAACGATAATAGAAGCACCCCCAACCGATTCGTCGGACCGCCCCTAAAGGGGACTAAAGAAGCCCCCTTTAGGGGCGGTCCGACGAATCGGTTGGGGGTATCATCAGGGTTTAGCAGTAGTCGGTTCATCTTTGATAATCCCCATCAGTTCAGGCAGGTGCGCCTGATAAACGCCCCGTGGCGACGTATTATATTTTTTCGCTACGTAGGCGGCAATGCCAACCACTTCGCCCATCATGCCACAGGTGCGCATCACGCGGGTGCTGCCGAATGCGACGTGAGTCGTGCTGATGTTACGTCCGGCCATGAACAGGTTCGAAATATTTTTCGAGTATAGGCAGCGATATGGAATGGTGTAAGGGGCAACTTTGATGTGCTTCGTTCCGGCGAAAAACTCCTGTCCTTCAAAGTATTTACTGTTTTTGGCGTCGGGAAAATGTAGGTCGATGGTCCAGGTAGCGGTAACGGTGCCATCGGAGTGTTGCTTGCCTTCCTGAATGTCCATCTGATTCAGAATGTGGTCGCCAATGATCCGACGCGATTCACGTTTGCCTCCGATGTAGGCAACCCAGGCGAGTTCGCGTTTGGCGTATTTTTCTTTCTTGTTGTTTTTCAGGTACGACCAGTTTCCGAAAATGGCCCGTAGGTTATGGTCGCGGATTTTTTCAGCATCGGTGATAGTGTTGAAATTGCCGAAACCCGTTTCCCACTCCCAGTCAGCTTTGGGGCTGTCGATGTGATATTCGTCCGTGAAGGGAAGCGCCCAGGGCGTTTCCGGGAACGCCGATACGGTATCACGCTCCAGCGATGCCCACAGATTCGACGTACCCAGCGTGAAATCGTCTGATTTTTCGGCCGCCAGCGATTCGCCCGTTTCGGCTTTACTTTCGCGCCCAAACCGGTATTCGGCACCAACCAGATGTCCCAACGTGCCGTCTCCGGTGCAGTCGGTGAAGAACGTACCACTGAAACGTGTTTCCTGATTCGTGGCAATGTCGCGCCCGACTACTGCTACGACCTTGTCGCCCGATTTTTCGGCTTTGTAAACGTGTGTGTTCAGGAATAACGTAATGTTACGTTCGGCTTTCACGATGTTCGTTTTGCGCGCATCGCCGTATTCCTTTGCGTCGGCATTACCGTTTCCGGGGTCGCCGTTGTCCATTTCGCGCACGATACGTCCGAGTTTGGGGTAATGGTTTTTGTCAGTATCACCCATCAAATGCACCCGAATTTCGGAACTATTGTTGCCGCCCAAGACCGGCCGGTCCTGAATCAAAGCTACTTTCAGACCCATACGAGCCGCCGAAATAGCCGCACAAGTACCAGCAATTCCACCACCCACAACCACCAGATCAAAGTTGCCCGCATCGGTAGTTTTGCCACTCAGATTCAGCAGCTTGTTCCGAAACGCAGTCAATTCTTCCTGCTTGTTGGGGGGCGTAAATTTGGGGGTGTTCGTAAACAGAATCGCGTCGCAGCGGCCATTAAAACCGGTCATGTCGTGCAGGGCAAGAGCAACTTGTTCGTTCGTTACGTTCACTTCGCCCCCGTCATACCATTTCCACTCGTCAGAACCGCTTTCGCCGAAAATCATCGGTAAGGACTGGTTATCGAGTTTAACCTGAAATTTGCCCGGCCCTTTCGGAAAAGGTGCCCAGTCTTTGGTACGTACCCAAACGCGATACTTCCCTTTCTTTGGAAATTTGACGGTTGTAGTTGCGTCTTTTACGGGTCTGCCCATGCCGTGCGCCATGATGTACGACGAACCCTGTACTACAAACGATTGCTGGTCGATAACCCAGCCTCCTTTATTTTCGAACGACTCCGTTTCGACGAAAACCTGATCCTGCGCCAACAGTTTCAGACTGACTATCAGGCAAAATAATAGGCTGAATAGTGTTTTCATATTATTTATTGGTTTGAGTAGCGCTACGTTCAAATGTCTTTAACTGAGCAATAACTTGCTGATTTTTAGACTTCAACTTCGTAAGCAATTGATAAATCGCATTACCCTGTTCCGAATTGGGGGCGTTGAGCCGGCGGGCTAACTGTACCTGTGCTTTGTCAGATAAACTCGGTTGTTTCGCCAGCAGCTTCAGCATCATTCCCGATTGCTCCTGATTGGATTTCGGAATTTCCTGAGCAATGGCTTCAGCTAATGGTGCGCGAAACGGTACGTTCGTCAATTTTTTCAGGATGGCGATCTGGAAGGCATAACCGGCTTTCTGATACGTTTCCCACAACCAGCTTTGGCGACTGTCGGTCTGAAAAAATCGGTTAGACAGTTTTTGCAGCGCGTGCCGAGCCGTAAACAGGTTTTTCCCCTGAACAATTTTCAATACGTCGGGCATGAATCCCGGATAAATGTCGCCCTCTGACGTAATAACCCGTTCCATTGCCCAATACTGATAATCAAAGTTGTTGCTGCCCAGAAACCGATGCAGCAACGTATCGTCCTGATAGGTTTCGGTTATCCGCCGAATCTCATTCACTACGTAGCCGTGGGCAATGTGCCAGAGTGTATAACACGTATAAACGGCTCCGTCAATAACTTCATTCTTAACCGTTTTCAACGTAGCGCCTGCCTTCGCATCGACCGAATCTGCCAGATTTTCAGTGCCTTTACCAACCAGATCGTTCATCGCTACGTCCTTCAGCAGCGAACTGGGATTGTGTAAAATTCCCTGCAACTTATCGTAGTCTTCCTGTTTGAATTCCTTGTGATCCATCTTGGTAAGCACCTCGCCCGGTGGAAAATCGAAGCGCTGGTAGTTACCCAACAGATCCCAGTAGAAATTGATGTAAACGGGTTTGCACTCACCCGTCAGACAAACCGGCGTGAAAATGTTCCGAAAGAAGTAGGCTGGTTGACCAGCATCGTCAAGCACGAGTATGAGCGTGTACGAGGTTGTGTCGTTTTCACGGATGTGAAACTCCCGGATTTTTCCGGGGTCAATCGCGTACGACTGCCCGAAAAAAACAGCTAGCATCAACCCGACAATGACCAACCAACCGCGCCGTTTCATTTTAAACCTATTATGGAACCGCACCAGCGGCCCGGGCGGACTTTTATGACCCTTTGATTAAACCTGTTTAAACTTTTACTCGATTGCGACTTTTGTCATGCTGACGAAGGAAGCATCTTAAACTTTCCTTATTAATACGTTAGGATGCTTTAAGATGCTTCCTTCGTCAGCATGACAAAAGCGCACATTTAAGACTTGTTCGAAAACTAAAACAGGTTCAATCATAAGGAGCATAAAAATCTGCGTTCTATCTATCTCAACTTATTTCCAGTCCGGATTTTGCTCCAGTTTCAGGTTTGCGTTTAGCTCATCCTGTGGAATCGGGAAATATTTGTTCTTCGCTGTTACCGTACGAGTTGGATACACAGCGTTTACTGCTTTCGGAATTACCGTCAGGAACTTGTTGGTACGTGTCAAATCATACCAGCGGTCGCCTTCGGCGAAGAATTCCCAGGCGCGCTCCTGAATAACGGCATCGATGAACGCATCTTTGCCGAGGCCAGCCTGTAAATTAGGGAGTCCTGCCCGTGTGCGTACGGTGTTGATATACCCATAAGCGGCTGCCGATCCGCCATTCAACCGGGCTTCGGCCTCAGCCGCAATCAGGTATGTATCAGCTAGTCGCAGAATCGGAATGTTTGAAATATTGCCCTGCGTTGAATTCGGGTCCTGATATTTTTTGATCAGCACGGCATCCGTCGTAATCGGTGTAATGCTCCGTTGGGGAATAATTTTTCCGCTTCGGTCGACATAGTTTGTATCGAGTAGTAGCCGCCGTTTATCAATGGGATTAAACGATCGATAAAAGGACATATACGCGAACATCGAGCCAAAAGTCGTTCGTCCGTAATCAACGCCAGCACTACCCACCGGACCACATAAACCTACCAATTGATGCCCCCGGCCCGGCGAGATAGGGTCTGATTCGAAGGCCCACATGTTTTCGATACGTGCAGCATCTTCCTGGTCGAATTTGTAAACGTTACGGACATCGGGCACCAGCGAGTATTTACCCGACGTAATAACCGACTGCGCTTTTTCCAGTGCTTTTGCCCAATCTTCGTTATACAAAGCTGCCTTGGCGTATAACGCATTGACCACTTCTTTCGACGGGCGACCTTTATCTACTGCTGGATACGAGACTAAACCAGCCGCAAACGCCTGATCCAGATCGGCGTAAATCTGTTTGTACACGTCGGCTTTAGGGCTTTTGCCTACTACAGCATCCGTTTCCGAATAGCTTGGCGTCGTTTTGATGGGCACATCGCCGAAGTTTTTGGTCAACGTAAAGAGGTAAAAAGCCCTCAGGAAATACGCTTCGCCGATGATCTGTTTCTTGCGTGTTTCGGCCATGTTGGCGGCTGGCACTTTGGCGATAATCCAGTTGGCCTTTTCGATGCCATCATAACCCGATGCCCAGATCTGCTGGGGCGATTCCATGGTGCGGTTGTTACTTTTCTGAACCGTATAGTTGACGTCGTACGTAAAGAGTGTCAGCGTATTACGTCCAACCACGCCACGTGGGTAAGTTTGGTCGTCACTGAAATCAGGCACCAGCGTTAGCGCGGGTCCGCTACACATATCGGCCAGTGGATCATAGGCCGCAATCAGGCCTTTTTCGGCATCGGCCGCCGTCTTGTAGAACGCTTCGGTATAGATGGACGAGTAAATGGTTTCGTCCAGTTTGCAGCCTGCCAGGCAAAGCGCTGCGAGTATGGGGATGAGTATTTTTTTCATTTGAATATGTCTTGAACCAGGATTTTAACAGGATTGAAAAGATTTACAAGATTGAGACTAGAAGACAAAATCTTGTAAATCTTTTCAATCCTGTTAAAATCCTGGTTCTGATTTATAGCGTGATCTGCAAACCTCCCAAAAACGACTTCGCTTGTGGATACACGAGGTTATCGATACCAATTTGTGTGTTAGAACCAGCGTACGTATTGACTTCGGTGTCGAAGCCGCTGTATTTCGTGATCGTGAACAGGTTGTTGGCGCTCACGTACACCCGAAGATTCTGAGTGCCTTTGATGCGGGGCAGCGTGTAGCCCAGCGTTACGTTCCGGCAACGCAGGTACGAACCATCTTCCACTACGTAGTTGGTAACAGGCAGGCGACTTCCCTGCGCCGGACTAACGTACTGATTGCTGGGGTTAGTAGGCGTCCAACGATTGACGACGCCCTTGAACAGGTTACGCCCACCCAACGGAACTTCGAACGATAGGCGGCTGGCGTTATAAATGTCGTTGCCCTGCGTACCCGACAGGAAGCCGCTGAAATCGAAGTTTTTGAACGAAAGATTTGTCGAAAAACCGTAGATGAACTTCGGATTCGGATCGCCTGTAATGACCTGATCGGCAGCCGTGATGGTGCCATCGCCATTGACGTCTTTCACTTTGTGGCCACCCAGCCGTCCATCGTAGCCCGGCGTAATCGATTCGCCAGTTTGGTTGATACCATCGAATACGTAGGTTTTGAACAGGCCGAGCGGGCTGCCTACTTTCAATACGGTATAAGTCGTTACAAAACGTTCCTGCGTAGTGCCTCCGTCCAGGCTCAGCACTTTGTTGCGGTTGAACGTAGCGTTGGCCGATACGCTCCATTTTAGGGGGCCATCCAGAATCCGGGCATTGGCAGCCAGTTCGAGTCCTTTGTTTTCGAGTGCTGCGAAATTACCCGTAATGGTGCTGTAACCCGAACTCAGCGGGAGGGCTTTTACGTAGAGAAGATCATCGGTTTTTTTCTGATACACATCGACGATAAAGCTGATACGGTTGTTCAGTAAACCAATGTCGAGGCCAACATCGGTCTGGGCTGACCGCTCCCAGCGCAGATCCGGGTTGGCAATTCCCGACGGATTGATGCCCGTTACGTAGGCGTGGTTGATGTTATAATCGCTACCCGAGGCCGAAACCGTTGCCAGCGACTGGTACGGATCGATTCCTGCCGCATTCCCTGTAATGCCGTAGCTGGCGCGTAGTTTCAGGTCCGATAGCCAGCTAAGCGATTTGGCAAATGGCTCTTCGATAATGCGCCAGCCCGCCGAAATAGCCGGAAAAAGACCATATTTATTGTTGGCTCCGAACCGGCTCGAACCGTCAATACGGGCCGTCAGGTCCAGAAAATATCGATCCTTGAATCCGTAGTTGATACGTCCCATATACGAGTCGAGCCGTTGTGTGCTGCGAGCACTGCTCACAGTGCGATTCAGCGCCAGTTGCAGGGCTTCGTTTTGCGTTGCATCGTTCGGAAAACCAGTGGCACTAATGCTGTTTGAGTTTGACTGACCCGTTTGGGTAGCAAACACGGCCGTAGCTTTGAATGAATGAACTTTGGCGAACGTAGTACCGTACGTCAGAATGCTCTCGTGCAACAGCGTGAGATTGTTCGAGTTGGTCTTCGAACCCGACCCTGAGTTGTCGTTCAAATCGGTAAGGCTCACAATTGATCGGGGCGAATACGTATCACGGATTCGGTTGTCCATGTCGAGATTAAACGAAGCCCGGTATGTAAGCCCTTTCATTAACGTAACATCGGCATACACATTGGCCAGCGTCCGTTGAATCACTAACTGATTCAGTATGGCTAAGTAATTCAGCGGGTTCGCATTTTCCCGATACCGACCGTCGGCCTGTTCGCCAAACGGCCAGATTGTACCATCTTCGCGGTAGGGCTTCAGAAGAGGTGGGGCACCAATTGCCGAGCCCATAATGGTACCTACTACGGCCCCACCGTCGCCAATCGTTGTCGAACCAGTCGTTACGCCGGAGTTGGTGGAACGGCTTCCCAGAATACTGGTTCCGACTTTGAAGCGGTCGCTGATGCGGTGATCGAGATTAAGACGTAATGAATACCGTTTGAAATTGGAGTTGATTATGATCCCATCCTGATCAAAGTAATTGGCCGAGAGCGACAGTTGCGTTTTTTCAGACCCGCCGTTTATCGATAACTGATGGCTCTGAATGGGCGCCTGCCGGAAAATAAAGCTCTGCCAATCGGTTCCTTCGCCCAGCGATTTCGGATCGGTGTAGAAGTTGTTCTTAAAGGTTTCGTTTTCCAGTTGGGCAAACTCGGCGGCATTCAGCAGGTCCAGTTTTCTGGCTGCATTCTGCACCCCATAATAACTATCCAGCGTAACGCGCGTCGCGCCGGTTTTGCCTCGTTTGGTCGTAATCAGTACGACCCCATTGGCCGCGCGTGAACCGTAAATAGCTGACGCCGAAGCATCTTTTAAAATCTCGACCGATTCAATATCGTTCGGATTGATGCTCGACAGCGGGCTGACATCATTAATACCGCCACTGTTCGAAATCTGAATCCCATCCACTACGTAGAGCGGTTCCGAGTTTCCGTTGATCGAGTTTGTTCCGCGAATCCGAACGCTGATGTTTCCGCCGGGAGCCCCTGTATTCTGGTTCACCTGTACCCCCGATACGCGTGCCTGCAAGCCCTGCGCTACGTTGGATACCGGGGTTTGTATCAGTTCCGACGATTTTACCGACGCAATGGAGCCCGTGGTTTCTACTTTTCGTTGCGTGCCATAACCAACCACCACAACTTCATTCAGCGAACGGTCATCAGATTGCAGTGTTACGTCGAGCGTTGAGCGATTACCAACCGTTACGTCCTGTGATACGTAGCCGATGTACGAAAAAGTCAGAACGGCGTCGTTAGGAAGGTTAGGGATTGAGAAACGTCCAGAAGCATCCGTAGTAGTTCCGCGTTGCGTGCTTTTCAGGACGACACTAACACCTGGTAGATCGCCCCCATCGGGCCCAACAACGCGCCCACTTACGGTGCGATTCTGCGCCCACGCATCCGATCCCATAAATAGGATCGTTATGAGAAGGCATACTAGAAAACGTATTCGTGTTTTCATGAGAGGCATTTCTAGGAATAGTTAAATTTTTAATGATTTAATTACGTAGCACAGTAAAAACGAAATGTTCAATTAGAGTGGGGTTAAAAAGGCACTGGACGCCTGTTTTCTCTGGGCTATTTGAATTTGGCAGATAAAGTGGCTTTTGTCAAGGAATAGTTTGATTATTTTTTTGGGAACATTCCCAAAAAAAATTGGGAACATTCCCAAAGTTAACGTCCTTGTTCAGGCCAATTTGTAAGGAAAATAGTCGAAAATTAGAAAAATACAATATCGTGCAGCGACACTTAACAACCATCATTGATATTGCGCGGCAATTAGGCATATCGAAATCGACCGTTTCGAGAGCGTTGACAGATCACCCCAATGTTAACGCCAAAACTCGGCAACGCGTGCTGGAGCTGGCCGAACAGCTAGACTACCAGCGGAATCAGTTGGCCATTTCGCTGCTCACTAATCAAACCCGGACCATAGGAATTCTGGTACCGGAGTTTATTTCCTACTTTTTTCCGAGGGTGATTATCAGCGCCCAGCAGGTACTGACGAAGGCGGGTTATAACGTAGTGATTTGTCAGTCGGGTGAGTCGTATGAAATGGAAGTATCGAATGCTCACACGCTGTTGGCGAACCGGGTCGATGGGCTGCTGGTATCGCACACCAAAGAAACCCGCAACTTCGATCACCTCCGTACATTTCAGCGAAAAAGTATTCCAGTGGTATTTTTCAACCGGGTTTGCGAAGACATGAACGTACCGAACGTAACGGTAGACGACTATCGGGGGGCGTTTGTGGCGGTCGAACATCTGATTCAATCCGGTCGTCGACGGATTGCCCATTTAGCGGGTCCCGATTCGCTGCCCAATACTCGTAATCGGTTAAATGGCTACCGTGATGCCTTGCTACACTACGGTTTGCCTATTGAACCAGAGCTAATTATCTCGTATGACCTCACGCTCGAAAAAGCGAATATCTACATCAACCACCTGCTGAATCTGCCTCAACCTCCTGATGCGTTGTTCACCATTAACGATCCTACGGCCATCGAAGTACTGAAAGTTTGCCGTAGCCGAGGATTGCACGTGCCCAATGAATTAGCGATTGTCGGCTTCAGCAACGACCCAATCTCCGAATTAGTTGAACCGGGCCTGACGACCGTCGTGCAGCCCGTTGACGATCTAGGACGCGAAGCTGCCCGGCTTCTGCTCAATGCCATGGAAGGTTCTGCTACCGAAATGCCTGAACGAGTGGTTCTGCCTACTCAACTTATTGTGCGTGGGTCAAGCTAAACACGTAGTAATGAGCGTTCAGGAGAGGGTATTCACTAAATCCAGGAGTTTAGTCAGTGATTTTGTAGACAACGTACCACTAGGGTCCCGGTGGTACGTTGTCACGTTTTGTTCTAGTTCTGTTTGGCACTTTAGGCCTGCTTTGATTAAACTTTGGGTTCCCAACCTTTCTCGTAATCGCGACGCCAAAGTTTCTGAGCTTCTTTATCATCCAGAATGTGACCGTTCTGAGGATCAATCTTCAGATCCCGGCCCACTCGCCAGGCAATGTTGCCGAGTTGCATGGCCACCACACTTTTGTAACCCAGTTCGACATCGCAGTTTGGACGCCTGTTGGATTTTATAGCATCCAGAAAGTCCATTACGTGGAGATTGTCCATACCTAAACTTGGACTTGCCGTATTACGTCCCTGCACATCACTTTCGGCGACTGATGGATTCACTTCCTTTACTAATTTGCCATCCAGATCATAAACTTTGTAACTATCGCCACCTGTATCTAAACTGCCGTTTTCACCATAAAAAATAATGCCCCGGTCGAGCCCTTCAATTTTTCGTCCGTTTGAACTTCGGGATTCCCACATTAACGATATTCTTCCCGGATAATCCATAATAATAATCTGTGTATCAGGCGTCTGCCAATCGTCTTTGAATTCATACCGACCTCCTACCGAACTAACTCGTGTTGGGAAATCAACACCCAGACCCCAGCGTGCTACGTCTACTTCGTGCGTACCATTGTTGAGCGCTTCTCCAGTGCCCCAGTGCCAGAACCAATGCCAGTCGTAATGAATTAATCCTTCCTGGTAAGGCTTTCGGGGAGCGGGGCCCTGCCATAAGTCATAGTCCAGCCACGAGGGTACTGTGCCGGGTTTGAGCGTAGTGGCTTTTCGTTTGTTGGTGTACCAGGTTTTAGCCAGATACACCCGGCCAATAATGCCCTTGTGCAACTGCTCAATACCTTCTGTCAGGGTTGGTGCAGAACGACGCTGCGCCCCCATCTGCACCACGCGGTTGTATTTGCGGGCAGCGGCAATCGCCAACTCGCCTTCATGAGGATTGTGGCTTAATGGCTTCTCAACATAAACGTGTTTGCCTGCCTGACAGCCCATAATCGCTAGCGGAGCATGCCAGTGATCGGGCGTGGCGATATAGATAGCATCGATTGATTTATCTTCCAGTACCCGACGGCAGTCTTTTTCCGATTTAGGTTTCAGTGTTTGCTTGGTTTTGGCAATGGTTTGTATCGCCTTGGGAATAGCCCGTTCATCGACGTCGCAAACGGTGCCTACTTCCCCATTTTTTTGCTGGGCAAACGTACCGCCCATGCTGTTTCCCCGACTATTTACACCAATGGTAGCTACCCGGATCAATTCATTGGCTCCGATGATCCGATTGTAACTTTTGGGGCTAAAGCCAGCCAACGTACCGCCTACGGCTACACTAACCGAACCAGCCGCTGCCTGCTTAAGAAAATCACGTCTGTTTTGCATAGGGTTGATTATACTATTTTGATGGTTCCAAACGAGATGCATGCTACGTTCCTACGACAGAATACGCCCTTCTTTAACCGTTCCGATCCCACTGATCAGGGTCATTCATTTCTCACGGAGGCATTGGACAGTACTACGTAGTAAAAGGAGGCTGTTACGTTATTCTCCTGCCTGATGCAGGTATTACCGTGATTACAGGGCCTTACATTTACTTGACGACGTACACTAATGCATTAGTCGGCCCTTGATCATCCAGACTTCAACTTCGCCCCGGCCTGAATAGCCATTGGTGCTGGTGAGGGCAATGATGGTCGAATCAGCCAGAATACTTAGACTATTCCATAATCCTGACTTTCCGGCAGGAATACTAAAGGGGACACTTTTCTGGCTGAAATTACGCGCATGGCTGTCACCGACAACGACTTTCATTTCGGCATTGGCCATTCGATTGATTCGGTTCTCAGTGCCCTGATAGGACAGTAAGGTTTCGCCCGTTGGTAACTGCCTTAAGTAAGGCGCGCCTGCATAAAGCGTATCGGGAATCGGTTCGGCCAGCGCATACCAACGGTCAGCACTATTGCCAGTTACAGGCTGATGCCAATTTTGCACGATAGTCGAATGGATCAGATAAGGTTTAAAATTATGGAAGCCATTATCTTCGATAGCAAACACAAGATCGCGGCCGTTCCTGAGCAATAACGGCGCAGGCATGCCATCCCGGCTTCCCGCCCGAAAGCTGACTATGGATGGTTCGTTTGTCCAGCTCAACCCGTTATCGGTTGAACGTAGCAGCGAAATATTTTGCTCATTCGAGGTCTGGTAGATTCCTTCGTTGGCGAAAAACAACTGGATCTCACCGTTGGGTAACTGAATGGCGGCTGGTTCCCAACAGCCGTTGCTGAATTCAAAACCAGCTTCGTAAAGGAGCCGTTCATCCTGCCAGCTTTGCCCACCATCGTAACTTTTTTTGGTACGTATGCTAAACCGGCGGGACGGGTCAATTTTGTAGGGTCGGGGATTGTAGCAAACCAGAATCGAATGATCTTTTAATTCTACTACGTCGGGAACAGCCATATTGATACCGTCCTGTCGGGGAGCTATGGGTATAGGCACCGACCAACTATCCCCTAAATCGGTACTTTTTACGGCGACAACGCTACCCGATGCCTCATAGACGGCCAGGAGTGATTGGTCATGCAATTGAATCAGTCGGGCATAACCGCTGTATCGAACGTTTGAGCCGGAAGAAACCTTACGTAGCGTTTTCTGATCCCATACAATCTGGCCTGCGTTTGAGGAAATGGCGACCGGGCTATTACTAATGGGTATAACGTAGTCAGTCAGGCCACAGCGTAGCATGAATAAAACAGAAATGAATAGCCCGAAGCGCATCGTTATTTAGTTATGAATGAGGGTTTTTGTAAACAGAAAAGTTGGCGAAAAACAAGGGCAGTTCGGACAATGGTAAGGAACGTCTTTTAGGACAATGAGTAGTAGCTAACTGGTTTCACTTGACATTACGCATAACTCATTAGTTATCAGAAGGTCAGAAATTATGAAAAGTAAATCTTCACGTCTATTTACCATCAATGGAAGTATATCAGAACTCCATGTCAAAATAGATACGGGAAATAAATAATCAGGGCGCATACTACAGCAAAGAGGCAAATGATGGTTACGGCTCCCGAAGCCAGATCTTTTGCCTGACCAATCAGTACATCCTGGTCTTGAGTTATCCGATCGGCTACTTTTTCAAGGGCGGTATTAAAGGCCTCTGCCATCCAGGCCAAGCCGATCAGTATCAGTGTAATGAGCCATTCTGTCCGACTGATCTGAAGCAGATAGTTGACCAGAATAACACCAACCGCAGCGATCAGATGAAAGCGCATGGCAAATTCATACCGGAAAGCGAGTTTTATTCCGCGCATCCCATGTTTATAACTGGCGACGTGTTTCCTGATACCGTTCATCTGCATTCTGATCGTTTCGTGTTAGGCTAAGACATGGGATAAATAGACAATACCATACGAGAATAAGCAGACCATCCTTTTACCGTCTAGAGAGGTCAGTATATTCTGCTTATCCAGTTTGTCATCGGCAGCAAAAACAGCAATGAACCAGCAAATGAGCGAGATCAGAATGTCCACCAAATCAAATCGACCATTCGTAATATGAAGTAACTGCGCTATTTCCAGACCAATGCAGACGATAAGCGGAAGGCCCGCACCATTGATTCGCACGTTTTTGAACTGGATATAATAAGGCCTGGATGTGAGCGTAATGCAAAACACCCATAATCCCTCAGGCAGCGAATAGATTATCAATTCACTCAGCGGTAAAAACCGATTGACTGCATTCCGTAAAGTAGTGTAGGTGTCGAATGAAATTATACGAATGGCGATTTCATTAACAATCGTTTTTTCTGTTCGATAGAACAAATAGATAAACAAACTGACGAGTAGCGGGGCTATGATAAAGTAGAAATGCTTTCTCACGGCTTCTGGTAAATTAAAAGTTTGAAATAGGAAGCTGAGCCAAATCGAACTTCTTTCAGCAGCTTGAATCGTCTGATTGTCGTTAGTTCATGGATGTAAAAAACTGATTTGAAGTGAACCATTCTGGCGAAAATTCTGAAAGCAAAGTCTACCTGTTTTAGCCAGTTATTTGGGGTAAAATGGTTCAGAATAAAAAGCCTTCCATTAGGTTTTAACACCCTGAATACTTCCTCTACCAGTTGTTCAGGATTATCGACGACGGCAATCACATGGGATAGAACAACGTAATCGAACTGTCCATCCCCAAACAACAGGTCTTCTCCATTCATCAGCAATAGCCGAACCTGTTTATGATATCGTTTGCTGGCAATTGAAAGCATCTCGAAAGATGTATCGATGCCAGTAACGCGGTGCTTTTTATACAAGGGCAAATTTGCCCCGTTGCCAACGCCAATATCAAGTAGATTACCAGCGGGCAATTGGTTGACCTCATCAAATAATCTAGTCTTTTGTGGTCTCAGGAAAAAATCGACCAGGGGGTAAAAGACTGAAAATTTATTATAGAAGGAATGGGTTTGACGACTCATATCGAACTACGTCCAGATTCATGGTTACTTCGTTTAAATGCTTATCCTACGTTATCAAATCAATCATTAAATAATTGGTTTATATCCCGAGTATAGACCAATTTCCAGCTTGCCTGAGTTTACTTTGAAATTCAAAGTAATAGTAGAATTTGTATTAAAACAAGCGTTGCTTTAAGAATTGACATCTAATTTATACGATGGCCTAAACTGTATATTATCAGCTAAAAGTAGACAGTGCAGCCAATCATAAGAGAGAAAAGAGTATTCAGTTTTTACTATATCAACAAGGATTAGAAGAAATCGATATTGTCGTCACAAATACATATAAGATACCTTTTCTGAAAGTATGGACACTTTTGATTACCGATAAGTGAGTAGCAGTAAGTCTCTTAATGGTGCGATGTGATGCTTCAGGTTGCATAATTTCGCCAAAAACGGCCTCTGATAAGAGCCAGCTTGTAAATACCAAATATTACTTAAAACCCACTTTCAGGGTTTTAAGTAATATTTAGTAATGAATGTAAATCGTTTGTTAAGTAGTCTTACTTTCCGATACAGAACTTGCTAAAAATAGAATCTAATAAATCATCGGTTGTAATTTCTCCTGTTAATTCCCCCAGATGCTGTAAGGCAATGCGTAAATCCATAGCTAGCCAGTCAGGTGTTACGCCTGCATCCAAACCCTTTGTGGCATGAGCCAATGCGTCGTCGGTGCCAGTCAAGTGTTCGTAGTGGCGCGCATTGGTAACGACAGCGCTTCCTGTCTGTACTGCGGCATCAGTGCGGACACGTAACGAAAGGGCTTCTTTCAACGTATCAATCCCTGCGTGGCGAGCTGCCGATATCCATACAATAGGCTCAATCGCTACATCTTCCAATTCCTGTCGTCGGCCAGTTGTCAACGTATCAAGTTTGTTTCCAACCAGCAAATAAGGCTTACCTGAGTCTTTCATTTCGGATATTGCGGTTTGCAGATCGTGAGGGAATATAAATTGAGCATCAAACAGATAAATAATCAGGGCCGCATCGCGCATTTTCTGCTGTGTTCGTTCAATACCGATAGCTTCAATCTGGTCGGTGGCCTGTCTCAGACCAGCTGTGTCGATCAGTCGAAAGCGAATTCCGTTGATGAATAATTCATCTTCAATTATATCACGGGTAGTGCCGGGAATGTCAGACACAATCGCTTTTTCTTCGTTTAATAACGCATTCAGCAGGGTCGACTTTCCAGCGTTGGGCTTACCGACAATTACTGTCGGAACGCCATTTTTTATAGCATTACCGACCGAAAACGATTCAATCAGTGGATGCAACACACGCCGAATATCAAGCATCAACTGCCGAAGTCTGTCTCGTTGTGCGAATTCGACGTCTTCTTCGCCAAAATCCAGCTCCAATTCGACTAGAGCTACAAAATCAATCAGTTGCTGGCGTAGTTCCTTCAGTTGTTTCGAAAACCCACCTCGTAATTGCGTTAAAGCCGCCCGGTGGCTGGCATCTGAATCCGACGCGATCAGGTCAGCAACAGCCTCCGCCTGTACCAAGTCGAACTGACCATTCAGAAACGCACGTTGCGTAAACTCTCCCGGACGAGCCAAACGAACCCCTTCCTGCGTTAGCCGACGAAGAATTTGCTGGATAATAAACTCCGAACCATGACACGAAATTTCAACCACGTCTTCTTTCGTGAATGATCTGGGCCCCCGAAAAACCGTCGCTAAAACCTCGTCGATGATACTACCGTCAGGTTGTCGTATCGTACCAAAATGCGCCGTATGTGACGCCTGTACGGTAAGGTCTTTTCCCCGAAAAATCCGGTTAGTTAACGTAATAGCTCCCTCGCCCGACACACGTAGCACTGCGATAGCACCGATGCCTGGAGCTGTAGCCAACGCAGCAATAGGTTCTAATTGAATAATACTCATCTCTGTGAATCTCCGTGTCATCTCTGTGCATCTCCGTGTTCCAGTTATTACACTCAGATGCACAGAGATGACACGGAGATTCACAGAGGAAAAATAGGGAAGCGATTTAATAACCCGGCGATTCGTTTTTCGACGGGTGCGTTCGGTATACCAAGCCAGTCGGCATACGTATCGCCCAGGAAGAAACGCATTTCACCGGCCGCGAGGTTCCGGAGTGTTTCGGGTCGTTGATTGCTTGATAGATCTGGGATACCGGCAGCAATAGCGTTGAGTAGGGAGCTAGTAAGTCCTATACCCGCTTCGGACGTAGTAAAATGCCGTCGGCTAATGGCCCGGTCGAGGTGATACGCTTCACGAAGATTTTGAGGTAGTAACTCTGTTGCCACGCCATTCAGAAAACCAATGACGTTGCTGTGATGCAGGTAATCTTCTTCCTGTTGCTCACTCAACGTAATACCCGACTTCCGAAGACCACGTAGCACGATGTAGGAAAACGCTCCGTTTGTTCCGGCCATATCTTCCTGATTAACAGGATGTCCCCATGCCATATCCCACCGATTGGAACGTAGCGTGTACCAGCGTACTCCGGCGTGAATCAGTCTGACTTTCAGGGTACGTATAATCGCTTTACCAGTTGCCCACTCTTTTGGATTATTGACGGCATATACCCATTCGCTGGTTTCCTGTAGTCGGCGCTTAGTATCGTGTTTGATACGTTCGGTGAGCCAAAGTACCTGCGCTCCCTGCGCACCCAGATAGCAATAGGGGAGGGAATAACAGCCCAGCAGAAGCCCAATGAGCCGGTCGTGCTTTTGAAACACATCCATACTACGTTTCATGCGACTCTGATCTGCCCAGTCGGGCAGATGAGCGTATTGCTCAAAAAAACGCTGAACCGCTAATGGCTGATCAATAGTCGTTACGTTATCTACGTCGGCCAGCCAGCGCATAAGTGTATGTAAACCCGTTGGCCCTTCTGCTTCGACGATCGACGTAATGACCGTATCCGCAGGAATATCTCCCTGCTGGCGATATTGATCCAGCAATTCATCGGAAAACGACCGGGAAGGTTTTACAGTCAGCACCATAGGGTTTTGTATTCTAAACACGTAACGCTACGTTGCAGGAAATGGTTTGAGGACCAGTTAGGACTGCTTTTAAATCAATCTCATAATTTGATTTGCATTCCATCATAACCCAGCCGAATAGAGGGGGGAAGCTCTTTTTCTACTTCCTTATGAAGCCCCAACTTATGGCTGATGTGCACGAAATACGTTTTGTCGGCGGCTACACGCTGGGCGAGGGCAATGGCCTGATCGAGGGTGAAGTGCGAGATGTGCGGTTGTCGTTGGAGGGCATCCAGAATGAGAACTTTGGTTCCGTATACTTTCTCCAGTTCTTCGTCGGAAATGAAATTAAGGTCGGTGAGGTACGTAAAATCGCCTACTCGGTAGCCAAATACGGGTAGGCGGTGATGTAGGGCTTCGATGGGAATAAAAGGTACGCCCAATACCTCAAACGGCTTATTTTCAACGATATTTAACTGAACATGGGCTACGCCTGGGTACTTGTGCTCGGCAAAAATGTAGGCGAATTCACGCTGTAACTGAGCCAGCACTGATGGCCGACCATAAACCGGAACGTCCTTGCCCGACCGGAAATTATAAGCCCGGATTTCATCGAATCCTGCCGTATGGTCTTTGTGTTCGTGGGTGAAAATTACAGCGTCGAGCTGCTGAAGATGCAAACGGAGTACCTGCTGGCGAAAATCGGGGCCGGTGTCGATAATGAAGCTACGTCCCTCCACAGCGATATGAACCGATGTACGTAGTCGTTTATCACGAAAATCGACAGACCGGCATACCTCGCAGGAGCAGCCAATCAACGGTACGCCCGACGATGTTCCCGTTCCAAGCAGGGTAATGACCATAATGAGCGAAAGAGCGAATGAGTAAAAGAGCGAATTTACAGCGCCAACGCTCTTTCACTCATTCGCTCTTTCGCTCTTTAATTTAGTCTGTCAACTGATTTACGACTTCAACAAGGCGGTCGAAGTTGAGGGGTTTTACCAATACGTCGTTGAATCCGGCGGTTTTGAATTCTTCCTCTGTATAGTTTTTCGCATTGCCGGTGATGGCTACAATCGGCAGGCTCGCTTTTTTCGAATCCGGCAAAGCCCGAACCCGTCGAACGCACTCCATTCCATCCATCAGGGGCATGTTGATATCCAGCAGGAGAATGCTGAAATCTTCCTTATCCAGAATTTGCAGCACCTGCTCGCCATTTTTGACGGCCGTGATGTCGTAGTTCTGAAACTCAAGAATTTTGCGGGCCAGATTCTGGATAACTGAGCTATCTTCGGCAATCAGGACACGTTTGGAAGCTGACATAAGGCTTGTAAGGTCGTGTTACGTTTTAAGGTGGTGAAATTATAGAGTTAAAGTTGAATACCCTAAAAATAACCCCAAAAGTTATATTTACCCGTTTTTACGTATCACCAACAGCCTCTATGAAACATCTATTCGTCTGTCTGTTATTGTTGCTGAGTACCAGCAGCTTCATGTTTGGACAAACCAAACAAATTATCAAACCACGCAATGCGCCTTCGCTCCCTTACCCGTTTAGTCCGGGCGTGATTAGTAATGGATTATTGTTCGTATCGGGGCAGGTCGGCACCGATGCGTCGAGCAAACTGGTATCAGGCGGTATTGAAGCGGAAACAAAGCAAACCATTCAGAATATCGAAGCGGTTCTGAAAGATGGTGGTACGTCGCTCGATAACGTAGTGAGTGTCACGGTGTATCTGACTAATATAGACGACTTTCCGAAAATGAATGCTATCTATAAGCAATTCTTCAAGGAAGGCACCTATCCAGCGCGCACCACCGTAGGCGTAGCTAAACTGGTACTCGGTGCCAGCGTCGAAATAACCATGACGGCAGCTATCCCACCCCGAGGAAAGTAATAATCAATCTGCAAATTTACAAGGTGTTATGCTAATTCTTGCGTACTGCGGCTCACTAATAGCTGCGCAGAAATCTAAAAAATGGGAACGTAGTAACACCTGTGCCACTTGCGTTACTACAAGGTCAATAAATAATGATAATCACCAACCCGTTTCTGGAAGCCATTAACCGTTTTACGCCCTTGTCGCCCGACAGTCAGGACGCGATGGCGAACGTATTAAAACGGTTGGAACTGCCGAAAGGACACGTATTGATACCGCAAAACACGATTTGCCGATGGGTGTATTTTATCGAATCTGGTCTGACCCGAACGTATTACTACAAGAACGGAAAGGACGTAACAGACTGGCTCAGCGCCGAAGGTCAGTTTGCGGTTTCGCTTAGTAGTTTCCTGACGCAGCAGCCCGACCGACGTATCGTTGAACTACTGGAGCCATCAGTGCTTTGGGGTATTTCGCACGATGGGCTGGAAACACTTTATCAGCAACATCACGACATCGAACGGTTGGGGCGGTTGCTGGCAAATCATGGGATGCTTTTGCTCCAGCGACGATTCGACGAACTTCATTTTGCTACTGCTTTGGAACGGTACCGCAACCTGATAGCCCTAAATCCTACATTCATTCAGCGCGTTCCATTGGGTATGGTCGCTTCTTATTTGGGCATGACTCCCGAAACGTTGAGCCGGATGCGGGCTCAGGTTTAGTTTTTGACAATTGTCAAAGGAAAGCCAGTTTACTACGTTCAACTTTGCTTCAGAACGTAATGAACATGGTTATGGATATCTCACTCTGGCTCGCTCAGGGCTTTCTGGCGGTAGTATTTGGTTACTCCGGCTGGATGAAATCGACCCGGCTGGCTCCTGAACTGGTGACGATTGGGCAAACAGGTGTTGAGCATCTGTCGACGCCCCTCATCCGGTTTATCGGGTTTTCTGAATTACTCGGTACGTTGGGACTGCTGCTACCCTGGTACACCCAGATTTTGCCGATTCTGACGCCTGTTTCGGCTATCTGCTTGGGATTGATAATGTTGCCGGCAGGCATTATTCACTACCAACGTAACGAAAGACGTACCGTCTTGCTGAACGTATTTATCTTCCTGATTTGCCTGTTTGTTGCTTACGGTCGATTTGCTACGTAGTTGGGAAGGCCCCGACAGCCAGAGCCTGTCGGGGCCTGGTAATTACTCAACTCCCTTCACCTGCATTGGTAAGGTATAGACTGATTCAGTAGCTGTAATGAACAGCGTTTTGCGATCTTTTCCACCAAAACAGAGGTTGGCCGCCCACCGCGACGGAACTGGAATAAAAGCTACTTTCTTACCTGCCGGATTATAAACCGTGATGCCTCTGCCGCTCAGATACACATTTCCCTGACTATCAAGCGTCATACCATCGGAGCCCTGCGACACGTATAATTGCCGATTGGTTAGTTTGCCATCGGAGGCAATTTCGTACTTGTATGTTTTGCTCGCCCTGATATCCGCTACGTAAAGGTACTTGCCGTCGGGTGTACCCACGATGCCATTGGGCTGCATCAGTTCAGCATCCATGATGATAGCTTCTTTTTTACCGGCTGGCAGGTAGTAAACTTTTTGCCCTTCCATATCGGGTTTTTTCCGTTCCCAATAATCGCGCTGGTAGTACGGGTCGGTGAAGTAAATGCCTCCTTTGGCGTCGATCCATAAATCGTTGGGGCCATTGTAGCGCTGTCCCTGATAATCAGTCATTAATACCGTCACTTTCTTGTCGGGGCTGATAGACCATAGCTCGTCTTTCTCGTCGGCGCAGGAAATGATGTTTCCTTTCTTGTCGAAATAAAGCCCGTTCGAGCGTCCGGTTTTGTCCATAAACAGCGAAATACTGCCGTCGGTATCGAATTTCCAGATTTTATCGTTGGGCTGATCGGTAAAAAAAACTGCCCCGTTTTTATCGACCGCTGGGCCTTCGGTGAAGGTGAACTGGCTGGAAATCTTCTGGGGCGTAGCACCCGGTACAACTACATTTGCCGAATCCATCATGACGGGTGTGGGTTGCTGATTCTGGCTAAATCCGTTAGATAGGCTTAATAGGAGCGCCGAAAAAACGAGTCCGGCTTTGGTATAAGGTTTCATAGGTAGTCTGTTTCGAGGGCGTTCACTGGGCGATACGTATCGTTTTAAATTATCGGAAAGTCAATTTCTACTCTAATCCAATTGTATGACTGATACGAAATATACGCTGATACGTTTCCAGCTGCCAAAGTGAGGATTGTCAAATCACCGAATTCATATCTGGTTAACAATCGCTACTTTTGTCTATATTTTTTGTCAAAGAGAACCGTATCTGTGAGCCGCCTTCTTCTAGTTTGCTTCCTGACTGTCACCGTATTTAGCCGAACTAGCTACCATTCGTTTGCCCAGACTGCCGTTATGCCTGCTACGTCTACCGGAACCTGGTTTATTGGTACGTTGGTTGTGCCGGCTGGTGAAAAAAAGTGGGGTGGTTTTGCTGAAATTCAGGCACGTAGCAATGGACTGTTTCAGCAGTTTTTCTACAATGAGTTGAAAGGCGGTGTCAGTTACGATCTTGATAAAAATTTTTCGCTGATGGTCGCCGGTGGTCGCTACGCTACGTATGATCATCATGATTTATCGACCGGACCGCTTAACGTCGAAATGCGGCTTTGGCAACAACTAACTATTAATCAGTATCTTGCCCGGCTTAAGTTTGAACATCGATACCGGGTTGAACAGCGGTGGTTTACATATCGGGATGGAACAAATCCGTTCCGAAGTCGGATTCGTTACCGGCTCAATACGTTCATTCCACTTAACCACTTAACGGTTACCGACAATACGTTCTTTCTGTCAATTTACGACGAAATTTTCCTGAATCCAGTTGGTCCTGTTTTCGAGCGGAATCGGTTTTATGCGGGCGTCGGCTTTCAATTCGATCAACACCTGATTCTGCAGCTCGGCCTGGTGAACCAGACGAATTATAATCCTGCTACGTTCGATAGTGGCGTTTTCACACCTCAGTCGGCCAGTGGTAAAAACAACGTAGTAATCGGACTGATTTACCGACTCAACCGACGTAGCAACAACGAAAGACTACCAACCCAGCCTGATTGATTGGTTCTGTTACGTAGTGGTTCTATCAGACTTTTAAACGCTTGTTGACTATCTGTTTTTGTCATGCTGAGGCACGAAGCATCTTGAGGCATCCTAACCAGAGAATAAAGAAATCGTAAGATGCTTCGTGCCTCAGCATGACAAAATAACGCTGATGTGTAGTCTGCTACGTTAGCTGTGTATCAGCAAAGTATACCATCGCTTTGTTCAGAAAAACTGCGTATTCAGGGTTTTCCTGACCGTTCTGAGTTGTAAAGCGTGGGTCATCGATGTACAACTGCGCCAATCCTTTATACGCTTTCTGCATGTCTTTCGATTGGCAGGCTTCTTCTCCCCAGAAACCCCGAATATTAACGTAGTGTCGGGCGATTTGCTCCTGCACAGCCGGGCTGGTCGGGTCCTGATGAACCAGGCTTGCCAGCTTCTGAGCAATGTCTAGCTGGTCGGCTTTCAATTGCTCAAAACCCGCTTTACCGAGTTGCCGCAGTTTCGCTTCGCTGTCTTCAATGGTTTTCGCACCGTATTTCTCTACGGCTTCCTCTCGGTACTCCTGACCTTTTGGGAAGCCTTCGTATAACTCTTCGTTGGTTAACATGACTCGTTCTCCTTTTATGGTTGAAATCGTTTTGTCAATCGTCGAGAGCAACGTAGTAAGTCGGTCCTGGCGAGCTTTCAACGCCTGTTTATGGCTTTCAAGCGCCGTAAGCAGGTTGAATTCCGGGTCGTTCATGATTGCGAGAATGTCGGCCAGCGAAAAATCCAGTTCCTTGAAAAACAGAATCTGTTGCAGACGTAACAACTCGTTTTCTCCATACAGCCGATACCTGGCCTCGGTACGGATCGATGGCTTCAGAAGACCTAACCGGTCGTAGTGGTGCAGCGTGCGCACACTGACACCCGCAAGTTTCGCCAGTTTGTTGACCGAATACTGTCGCATAAAAATCACGTTTGCGATTGACAAGCCAAAAGTAGACTATGACGTAAGGGGAGAGTCAAGAAAAATTTTCACTTTTTTTCGAAACCGGTTTTTTCGTCAGAAGGCTAATGCGATTTATCGATGATTTTCGACAGTTTATCCGCTAAAATTGACGTCTTGTCAATTTGTAATAGGAGTGCTGGTGGTTGTATAGCAACTTTGTATCACCCTGCAACCAGTAAACAACGCTACTATGAAAGTTAAGAATTTCCTTCTGGCAAGTCTTTTTCTGTCGCTGCTCCTGATGAGTGCCATGGTATCGCGTAGTATACAAGCCTATCATCAGACCCACGCAACGGCTCAGCTTATTCAACCCTAAAAAAAGAGTGGATAAGTACACGACTCATCCACTCAGTTCAGTTTTCATCCCCGCCCCAGCGTAGCACCTACGCTGATGTTGGTAGTACGGCTCAATAACCTTCGTCATTAACCAGATAGTACTGCTTTGTAGCGGTGGACTGGTCTTCGTTACGTATCGTTACCGTCAGCAATTCGACATGTGTATAGGCATCGAACGAGTTCGTTTGGCTATCGGTGATAGTTTGGTTATTTGCTGACGTATCATTTTCAACAAACGCCAGTGCTTCCTCTCGCGTATCAAAACTGCCAAGCAAATTGTCGGGGCTGATTTCAGGTTCCTGCTCCGGGAGTTCACCTGTAGTATTCGAAATTGGTGAGTCCGATACGTTCGACGTATCGGTTACGGGAACGCTATATAATTCGATGGTCATCAGTATGAATGGATAATGAACAATGAATAAGGCATACTGAAAAAATTAACGTTACGCATCCTTCATTGTTCATTATCCATCCCATATTATTCATTACAGAGCTGTTTTGGGCAGCCGGTTAACCAGCCAGAGACAAAACAGCGCGTTGAAAATCAGGGTGAATGGGATAACGGATATATTCTTGAAAAACAGAATAATAGCCCACTCGGATGTCTGGTCGGAAATTAGCTGGCGGGCTTTCAATGTAATGTACAGGCAGGTTTCGTAAGCGATGTGATTAATCAATACGTTGAATAGGAAGGCGATCACTAAAAAAGCTACAAAATTAGCCAGCAACGATAGCCACTTGGTACGTAGCGTTTGCATCGCCAGTCGCCAGTTCTGCCGACGCCCTGTTTTGTTGGTTACCAATTGCGTTAACCGAACAACTCCTTTCCGAATATTGGTGAATCCCAGCGCATACAGGAAAATCAGAATTCGGGCCGATTCAATGACCACTTCCAGAAGCACATGGGCCGTTGGACTGACAGGGCCAAAAGCCCTTAACTGAATGGCTCGCCCGAAGGCGGCAATGAGTCCCAGACTGAAAATGAACAGAAAATGGTGCTGGCAAAAACGGATAGTCTGAACTGTCCAATCAAGGGCTTTGAGGGATTTGGGTGCTACGTTCATGAGTAAGAGGAATAAGATTTTAGCTCAATCAAATGTATCAATTTTCTGGTTCAGAAAGCGTTCCGACATCGAAATGCTACGTATCGGGAGCACGATTTCATTTCTCAGTTTTGACACCCGTCGAACCAACGTATCGTCGACACCCTAAAGCGCCTTTTCACCAATTCACGCGCCTATAATTCCAGTTCACCTACCTTTCTGATACGTTCACTTTTTCTATCCGCCAAATTTGAATCGTAAACAACAAAAAAACGAAAAGATAATGAAATACAACTTCTTGATTCTTGCCTTATTAGTCGTACCATTCGGCGGGTCGGCTCAGACACGTACTGCCGCTCGCAAACCCGTTGCTTCGGCTTCACAAAAAGCTACAATTCGTTCACAGGCCAGCGGTGCTACGTCGACGGCTGCGAAACCTGCGCCTGCCCCAGCATCGACTCGTTTTACGACCGAACAACCAGCACCTCAGGCACAGCCAGTTGCCGAACCTAAAGCAGTAGAGCCAGCCAACAAACCAACGGCTCAGCCCGTAGCAGAACGGCCGCAGGTACGCCCTGTTGCAGTTGCCGAAAGTAAGTTCCGGATTGGCGTACGGTTAGGAGGCAACTCCTCGACAATTGGTGGAACGGATGTGGCAGCCGTTGGCGCGGGTGTTCAACTGGAGCGGATTATGGGTTTCCACGGCGGACTTGTGATGAATATCGGTGGCCCAGGTTTTTCCGTGCAGCCCGAAATCCTTTTCAGCCAGTATGGAGCGCGCCTGGCTCTGGGATCTGATTATTTACAGATCAAATACAATCTGGTAGAAGTGCCTGTTTTGCTCAAAGCATCATTTGGTCAACCCAACCTGCGCTTTTTTGTCAATGCAGGACCCGTTGGGACATACGCCGTAAGTGGAACTGTTTCAGTACGGGAAGGTGGTCAGTCTGATTCGCAGACGATTGATATGAGCCAGCAGGGCCGGTTTAATTATGGTGTATCGGGTGGTGCTGGTGTAGCCCTGAAGGCAGGACCCGGTACCGTATTGCTGGAAGGCCGATATAGCTATCTGGTTGGTAATGAAGATAAAACGACACCACAAGCTGCCATGCTTTCATTCGGATATTTAATCCCGATGGGCGGCCGCTAAGATCTCATAGAAGAATGTCATAGGTTAGGAAAACGGAATCCCCGGTGCTGATGGCGCCGGGGATTTTTACATACTAAGTAATCTATATGACGAACTGACTTCTTAGCTCGGTAAAATGGTTTGTTTAGTCCAGTAAATCACAAGCGTACCGATGGCTATACAGACGTTGTAGTTTGTCGCGTGTACGTTTAAGCCGCATTTTAACGGTGCTGGATTTCAGATTATACTGCTCGGCAATGGCGTCGATGCTCAGGCCATCCTCGTATTTAAGCTGAAGAAGCGCCCGTTCTTTGGGTGAGATCGTTTCCATGGCCCGCTTCACCAGATGCATGGTTTCTTCGTGAATGGCCGACTCCCGCGATTCAGGAAAGTCCTGGTTTAATGTGTCATCCAGTGCTGTTACTGATAGTCGTTTCGCCAGCCGAATTTGATCTGAGCAGTAGTTGAATGAAATGGAATAGAGCCAGGTTGAGAAACTTGAACGCTCCTGAAAGGCATCTAGTTTATTGAAAACTTTCAGGAAAATATCATGTGTGAAATCTTGTGCCTGTTCTGAATTTTTGGTCATCGATAAACATCGACGGTATACTTTGTTAGCGTAGCGGTTGTAAAGTGTTTCAAAACAATGAGAGGGCTGGCTGGGAAGATAGCGACGAATCATCTCTTCGTCTGTTAAACGAACATTCATGGGCTGACTTATCATTTAATTTATGGGGTATCGGTAAAGTAAGCATAAAAAAATGTATTATAAAATAACAGTGTGGAAGAATTAATAGGAAGAAATGCGAACAATTAGCTAACGAATATCAAAAAACACATATCTATCTATTGCAGTATTATACAAAACAATAAATATCTGGTTTATAAATACTTAAAGTTGTACACTAAAGCAGTATATCAATAAAATCATATTCTTGATAATGGATATATGGCTATAATAAAGTATGTTTATGCTGTAAAAATATATTAAAAGTTACTGAAAAATAATATCAGTAAATCAAGAAATTAAAATTGTATTTAATCGTTAATTTCAATATCAAATTTTAACGCTGCCTTTTTAATTCGCTCTTTAATTGTGACTACTTCCTCACGATCATACTTGGCCGCATTGTCTTTATGATTGATATAACTCCAGGCAGCCCGAACATGCTCGGGAGTATCGATTGGATATTTTTTATTGGTTTGATCGGCAAAAGTAACATCGCCGTATTTGTGCTCGCCTTCGGACGGATTGACATCGTCGCGCCGGTCAATTTTTTGGTCGTTTGCCATGATCGCTACGTTAGTTTATTACAAATGAAACTGTAAAATAGCAACTTGGTTTTCGTAGTGGTACGTTACTGGAACACAGTTAGGTTGTGGTACTTAACAAAAACTGTCTTAGTCAGCCCTGTATTCTGAACGAATGCTACGTATCGCTTGATACCTGTTACGTTAACTTAGCCATAATTCACATTATGTGACGGACATTTATGACCAGGTATTGACGAATAAATTAGCTGTTATTAAACATTTTATCGCCAGAAACGGTAATCTTGCCAGTACGAATTGTATAACTAGTTATAACCGAATAAAACTATGCGTTGGTTAGGAGGTCGCGAAAGCGGTAATGTCGAGGACCGCCGGGGTATGGGCGGGGGAGGCCTGCTGGTGGGGGGCGGAATTGGTTCTGTTGTAATCGCCATCATTGTGATGCTGCTGGGTGGCGATCCGGGTGATGTGCTGAATCAGAGCCCACAGTCTCAGGCAACACAGGCCCCTGCCGATCCGCAGGCCGACGATGAGGCTGCCAAGTTTACCCGGAAAGTTCTGGCCAGTACAGAAGACATCTGGACGAAGATATTTGCTGAACAGGGCGCGCGCTATCGCCAGCCGACATTAGTTATGTTCCGGGGCGTAACGCAGTCAGGTTGTGGTACGGCTACTGAAGCATCGGGGCCTTTTTATTGTCCCGGCGATCAGAAACTGTATATCGATTTGTCTTTTTACGATGAACTGAGTCAGCGATTTGGCGCACCCGGCGATTTTGCAATGGCTTACGTAATTGCGCATGAAGTGGGGCACCACGTTCAGAACCAGCTTGGTATCATGAACCAAACCGATCAGTTACGGGCGCGGATGAGTGAACGACAGTATAACAAGGTGTCGGTACGTCTAGAACTGCAAGCCGATTTTTTTGCGGGTGTGTGGGCGAATCAGGCGCAGGGAAAGAGCTTCGAATTTGAGCCGGGTGATATTGAAGAAGCCTTAACGGCAGCTAACGCCATCGGCGACGACCGTATTCAGGAGCAAACCCGAGGACACGTAGTGCCCGATGCATTTACGCATGGATCTTCGGCGCAACGGGTTTACTGGTTTAAAAAAGGGCTGAAAACCGGCGATATTAAACAGGGTGATACGTTCAACAGCAACGAAGACTCGAATTTGCAATAAGTAAACAGAATTCTGTAAACGAGCCCAATGACTTCTGTCGTTGGGCTTTTTCGTGAGCTGGAACGTAATGTAGGTGGATGCTACGTTACCATGTTGGATATAAGCAGACATTTACCGTTCTTTCTGTCCTAAACCTACTACACATTCTATGGAGCCACAATCTTATTCCAACCAACATCCTTATCTATCCGCCGAAGACATTAAACGCGAGCAGGCTGCTTTTATGACGCAGGTCTACGGCTGGATGACCGTAGCTCTGCTTGTAACCGCTGTCGTTTCGATTTGGGTAGCCAGCACGCCGGCTGTACTAAATCTGATTTTTGGTAATCGGCTGGTTTTCTATGCCTTGCTCATTGGCGAAGTATTGCTGGTGATGTCACTATCGGCGGCTATCCAGCGTGTATCGGCCCAGACTGCTACGTTCATGTTTCTGGGGTATGCGGTAATGAATGGCCTGACACTGGCTTCCATTTTCATCCTGTATACCGGAGGTTCTATCGCATCGACTTTCTTTGTTACCGCCGGTACGTTCGGCGCGATGAGTGCTTATGGCTATTTCACCAAACGTGATCTGACGTCGTGGGGCGGTTTTCTGCTTATGGCGTTGATTGGTCTGATCATTGCGTCGGTGGTGAATCTGTTCTGGCAGAACGAAACATTGTACTGGGTTGCTACGTATGCAGGTGTACTGATTTTCGTGGGACTGACCGCTTACGACACCCAGAAAATCAAGGAAATGAACGTAATAGGCAATGCCGGAACTGATGAAGACCGAAAAGAAGCTATCATGGGTGCGCTACGTTTGTACCTCGATTTTATCAACATGTTTCTATACCTGCTACGTCTGTTTGGACGTCGGAAATAAACGTAGTGAAATCATAAAAAAGCGGAGGTATTCTGATCAGAATACCTCCGCTTTTTTATGGACCGGATAAACTTTTTTCGTTAAAAATAGTCAATACATTCAGTATAGAACTGGTTTACAGACCAAATTCACTAGACAACTCAACTATGAAACGCTTATTTGATAAACTCTTTTTGCTGTTCTGGTTGCCAATTGTGGCCCAGGCGCAGGATAAGTCCACTCTTGCTCAGGCTGCAATTGACGCGCTCAATTCGGCATTGGTTTCGGATGCGCAGGTTGCCGAATTATCCCGGCAAGCCGTCGTGGAAATGGATGCTAAAAATCCAGTAGCTGGCCCCAGCGATCCCTACACGATACGTCTGAATCGAATTGTCAGTCGTCACCGTACAGTAAGCGGGTTGCCTATCAACTACAAAGTGTATAAAGTGGCTGACGCCAACGCGTTTGCTACAGCCGATGGCAGTGTTCGCGTCTTCAAAGGGTTGATGGACATCATGACTGATAACGAATTGCTGGCCATTATGGGGCACGAAATCGGTCACGTGATTAACCACGACACGCGTGATGCCATGAAAAGCGCACTACGTCGGTCGGCAGTACGTAACGCAGCCGCTTCAACGTCTGGAGCCGTTGGGAAATTGTCGCGTTCACAACTGGCGGGCGTAGCCGATTATTTGTTGGGCGCATCATTCAGCCGTCGGCAGGAAACAGAAGCCGATGATTACAGCTATGGTTTTTTGAAACGTAACGGTTATAACGTACTGGCGCTCGCTACGTCGTTCGAGAAGTTAGCCAAGATGAATGGGGGAGGGCAGGGTGGCAAAGTAGCCACTATCGTTTCGACTCACCCGGACAGCAAAACCCGTGCTCAACGTGTCCGAAACCGAGCCCGACAAGATGGTTTGGCTCGATAGACAATAGTCGAAAACAGAAAATATGCCCTATTTTTTAGGATTTTATTCTGTATTATTGTCTTCATTTGCCTTTCCTTTATTTACTCTCTTATGAGTAAGTTGACCACTTGTTGGCGCTACGTTCTTGTTTTATCAATTGTATTCACCTTTTCAGGCTGTCAGTCGACTGATACAAAACTGACTCGTCTTTCGGGCTGGTCATCCAATCCTGTTGAAGAAAAATTAGTGGCTGGTGTTCTCGCCGATTTTCACCGGGAGAAGCCAGCTGTTAATTTTAAATACGAGCCGATTCCGGGGAATTATACCGAGAAAATTCAGTTGATGCTCGGTACGCATACGGCACCCGATGTTTTCTATTTGCGGGGCGAAACGGCTCCCTCATACATGCGATTCAACGTACTGGAACCACTCAATCAGTATGCTGCTGACACTACGTTCCGAATCGATGATTTTTATCCGGCTCTGCTCAAATCGTTTCAAAAAGGTGATACGTTGTACGGTGTTCCGAAAGATTTCAACCCCTACGTATTGTTTTACAACAAAGCCATGTTTGGGGAAGCGGGCCTGACGCACCCACCGCAAAACTGGAAAGAGCTGGAAGCCTTCTCGCGCCGAATGACTAAAGACACGAACGGCGACGGAAAACCCGATCAATACGGTCTGGTGCTGGAGCCAACCATCGAAATGATTATGGCGTTCGTGTATCAGAACGGCGGTGATTTTCAGAAAGAAGATGGTACGTTGGGAATTCTGGACAAAAATTTTCTGGACGCACTTGAGTACTACGTTCGCCTTTATAGAACCGGAGCTGCTACGATTCCGAGCGATTTGAGTGCCAAGTGGAATGGCGAATGTTTCGGTACAAAAAAATGCGCGATGGTGATTTCGTCGGGCTGGCTCATTCCGGAGTTGCGGACGAATTACAACGATGTCGATTGGGGTGTGGCGGAATTGCCCGTTGGCAGGCAAAAAGCGACTATTGTGTTCACCAATGCTTATGCCATGCCAAAGGAGTCGATTCACAAAAAAGATGGCTGGCAGATAATCGATTACCTGACGAGCCAGGACGGTCTGAAAAGCGTAGTTAAACAGGGACTCGCTTTACCTCCTCGCCGAAGTGTAGCGCAGAATCTGGGTCTGTATAACGACCCAGTGAAACGCGTTTTTCTGCAAAGCGCCGAGTTCGCCCGCACGTTTCAGACTACCCTGCCCGAACGCTGGTACGAGGAAGCGAGTGTGGCGCTGCAAATGATTTACTTCGACAACAAGACACCACGGGAAGCGATGGAAGCATTGAACCGGCAAATCGAGAGTGGGATTCTTCAATAACGTAACGTATGCCGCAACCTTCTACCCGTCAGCGTGATATGATTACGATAGCCTGGTTATTTCTGGGCTTCCCACTGTTGCTTATCGGTCTATTTGTGTTTTTCCCGATTGGGTATTCCCTTTTCATCAGCTTTTTCGACTGGAATCTGGTCACGAACCAGCGCACGTTTATCGGGTTGGCTAATTACACACGACTCTTCTCCGACTCACTTTTCTGGAAATCAACGGGTAATACCATTCTGTACACGATTGGCGTGGTGCCGATTCAGACGTTTCTGGCTTTATTCCTGGCGTTTGTGATGAATCAGAAAATACGTGGACGTTCGTTTTTTCGGGCCGCGTTTTACATTCCTGCCATTACGTCGTCGGTTGTTACATCGACCCTATTTATCGCTCTATTTTCTAAACAGGGGCTTATTAACCAGCTGTTTGGGTTAGAAAACGACTGGCTCACCAACCCGAACACGGCCATGCTGACGATTATGGCGAACAACATCTGGACGACGTCAGGGTATTTTATGGTGTCGTTTCTGGCGGGTTTGCAATCGATTCCGAATTCACTCTACGAAGCTGCACGCATTGATGGCGCATCGACCTGGCAGCAATTCTGGAAAATCACGGTGCCAATGGTACGTCCTGTTACGTACTTTGTGTTGGTGCTGGGGTTAATTGGTTGTTTTCAGGTGTTCGACCAGATTTTCATCATGAGTGCGGGCGGACCGGTCAATAGTACAACAACCCTGAGTTACTACGTATACGTAAACGGTTTCAAGTATTTCAAACTCGGTTATGCAGCCGCTGCGGCCATTGTGCTGGCGGTACTGATTTTCTCGGCTAATCAGGTTCAGAATAGATATTTCAAACCCGAAGTTGATTGAAAAAAAGATGATGATACGTTGCGTCAGATTATGTAGGGAGCGTTTTTGTCATGCTGAGGAACGAAGCATCTTAATGTATCCTGATTTGAGAGTTAAGAAACGTTAAGATGCTTCGTTCCTCAGCATGACAAAAACGATCATTGTTGATTGAGAAATACGTTATGAAGCGATTACAATTTCAAAAATTCATATTCTACGCCGTCCTGTTGCTGATGACGACGGTCTATATTGGGCCGTTTATCTATCAGTTTTTTATTTCGATTTCGCAGTCGAAAGACGTATTTGGCGACCCGGTCAAACTGCTTCAACCACCTAACTGGACGTTTCAGAACTATGCCAACGTCTGGGTCGATTTGCCGTTTAAGCAGTGGCTATTCAACAGCCTGTTCATTACGTTGGTGCAGACAATCATGAATGTTTTCTTCTCGGCTTTGGCGGGTTTCGTTTTTGCGCGATTAACCTTTCCCGGCCGGAAATTTCTGTTTGGGCTGCTCATTTCGTCACTAACCGTTCCTGTCATTATTTTGCTGGTACCGAAGTTTATTTTTATGAATAATCTACGGCTGGTCAATACGTATGCGGGGCTGATACTTCCTAACCTGATTACCATTACGAACATCTTTCTGATGAAGCAGTTTTTCGAGACGATTCCCAAAGATCTCGAAGAAGCGGCCCTCATTGACGGTTGTTCTTACTTTCGCATTTTCTGGCAGATTTTTCTGCCGGTCAGTACGCCTGCGCTGGCTGCCGTCGCGATTTATACGTTTCAGGGAAGCTGGAATGAATTTCTCTGGCCTGTTACGTTAGCCATCACCAGCGACAAGTTTACGTTACCAGTTGGTGTTGGTTTTCTGAAAAATCAGTTTCAGAGCGACTGGCCGCTGCTGATGGCTGGTACGTTGCTAATTACATTACCTACGCTTTGTATTTTTCTGGTTTTCCAGCGATACTTTGTGCAGGGCGTTGCCGCTTCGGGCGGGAAAGAATAACGCGGACGGTCCGCCGATGCGGGGAAAACCCGCTTTTTTAAGCTAATTAATTGCGGGTTTCCACCAAAACGTCGGACCGCCCGCGTTACAACATATGGCAACTGTAGAAATCCGCAACCTTGTTAAACAATATCCCGGTGCTGCAAAAGCAGCCATTCCCAACGCAAACCTGACGATTGACGACCAGTCGTTTGTGGTATTGGTTGGCCCTTCAGGCTGCGGAAAATCGACGTTGCTACGTATGATTGCGGGTCTTGAAGAGATTTCGGGAGGAGAGTTGCTCATCGATGGCCAACGCATGAACGACCTGTCGCCCAAAGACCGCGACATTGCAATGGTGTTTCAGAATTACGCGCTTTACCCGCACATGAGTGTGTACGAAAACATGGCGTTTGGCCTCAAACTCCGCAAGTTTTCGAAGGCTGAAATTGATAATCGCGTACGCGCTGCGGCTGATATTCTGGATATGAAAGAACTGCTGGATCGTAAACCCAAAGCGATGTCGGGGGGGCAGCGGCAGCGGGTGGCCATCGGTCGGGCCATTGTTCGTGAGCCGAAAGTGTTTCTGTTCGATGAGCCGCTGTCGAATCTGGATGCTAAACTACGGGTGCAGATGCGGGTAGAAATCAAGCGGTTACACCAGCGACTCAAAGCGACGATGGTCTACGTAACGCACGATCAGGTAGAAGCCATGACGATGGGCGATAAGATTGTTGTGTTGAAGGCAGGCGTGATTCAGCAGGCCGATTCACCGATGAATCTGTATAACAATCCGGCTAATCTGTTTGTAGCCGGATTCATTGGCAGCCCGTCGATGAATTTCGGCCGGGGCACGCTGGTCGCTCAGGACAAAACGCTACGTTTCGTCAACTCGGCTCTTGATTTTCAGATACCGGCTTCACTGGCTGATACGTTAGTTGGGCAGGTTGGTAAAGAAATAATTTTTGGGTTTCGACCGGAGAGCATTTACGACATTTGCTTCCCCAGCGGCAAGACCCTGACCGAACCGCAACGTATCACCATAGACGTAACGGAACCCATTGGCAGTGAGACGTTTTTATACTTCTCGCTCCAGGATCAGGTCTGTTGTATGCGAACGCTGTCGGATAGCCAATACCAGCCAAATCAGACTATCGACGTTGGTTTCGATACGGAACGTTTATATTTCTTTGATCCCCAGACTGAGCAACGTATCGGCTAATTTATAAGCGAGATTTAAAAACCTTGTTACCGGATTTAGTTCACTACGTCCCAACGTATCAAGCGTTTACCTGAGAAAGGCCTTACTTTTGCGACCAGTTCTGTGTTTGTTTTCCATACATGACTTCTCAATCTCATTCCGATTCTGGCTGGCAGCTTACGGCCGATAATATTGATTACACTAATTATTTCGGCGTCACAGTTGCCAACGGCATGGTTGGCCTGGTTTCATCGGTGCAGCCGATGCAGGTGCAGGATGTTATACTTAATGGGGTGTATGATAACTACCAACGTGGCCGCGTTGAAAACATTCTGAAAGTCTTCAATCACCTTAACTGCTGGCTCGATGTTGACGGAAAACGGGTGTCGAGTCAAACTATAAGTTACTACGTTCAGACACTCGATATGAAAACGGCTACCCTTGTTACTACGTTCGAGATAGCCAATAAACTAAGGGTGAAACATAGCGTGCTTTCACTACGTCATTTGCCATTCACAGCTATGGTTGAGCTTGAGTTCGAAGCCTTAAGCGACGTAACGATAACACCTGCTTCGGTTATTGAAGCGCCAGTTCATTTGCAGGAGATTCGTGGTTTATATAGCCAGATTGATCGGCCACACGTTACGTTGCCATTGCTGACATCGGTGGCAAAAAGTCCTTCGGGGAAATACGTAGTAGCCGCTTCCAATAGCTTCATTTTTGAAGAACCTCACGGCCAAGAACCCACACTAATTCATGAAGACTGGGATTATAACCTGCATCTGGCTAAATTCTCGAAAACGCTTCAGAAAGGTGAAACCTATTCGTTCGCTATTGTCGGTTCGGTAATTTCCTCGGCGCACGTAGCAGATGCACATAATGAAGCTGAACGACTGACTGTATTTGCGAAACTTGAAGGGCGTGACCGACTGTTAAAACGCCACCATCAGGAATGGGCGCAGCTCTGGCAAAGCGACATTGAAATCGATGGTGATGAGCCGGTGCAACGGGCGGTACGTTCGGCGATCTATCATCTCTATTCATTCGTGCGCGAAGACTATGCGTACAGCCTATCGCCGATGGGTTTATCGGGATTGGGCTATAACGGTCACGTTTTCTGGGATACCGAAATCTGGATGTATCCGGCTCTGCTGATGCTACGTCCCGAACTGGCTAAATCACTGCTCGATTATCGTTTTGAGCGAATGGAAGCCGCTCGTCAGAACGCCAGATCACATGGATTTAGGGGCGTGATGTTTCCGTGGGAGTCGGCTGGTGATGGTTCTGAGCAGACGCCGGTATGGGCGTTGACGGGGCCGTTTCAGCACCACATAACAGGTTGCATAGGCTGGGCTTTCTGGAAGTATTATCAGGTTACGAAAGACAAAAAATGGCTGGCTGAGCGCGGTTTCCCGCTGCTACGTGAGGTCGCTGAGTTCTGGTGCAGCCGCGTTGAGCGTAATCAGCCTGAACAGTATGACATTAACAACGTAATAGGCGCTAACGAATGGGAAGAGAATATCGATAACAACGCCTTCACAAATGGTATGGCCAAAACCGTACTTCAATACGCTGTTCAGGCCGCTCACGAACTTGGTATTACGCCGGACGCAGACTGGCAGCACGTAGCAGACCGAATTCCAATCCTCACATTTCCCGACGGCACCACTCGCGAAAATGCTACGTATACTGGCGTCGATATCAAACAAGCCGATGTAAACCTGCTGGCCTATCCCCTCAACGTAGTGACTGATGAAAGCGCTATTCGACGTGATTTAGCTTATTACGCGCCCCGTCTGTCGCCAGAGGGGCCAGCAATGGGGCCATCAGTTTTGGCCGTACTTTATGCTCGATTGGGCGAAACCGGAAAAGCCTACGAATGGCTATTGAAAAGTTATCGTGCTAATGAAGTGCCACCTTTTGGCGTACTGGCTGAGTGTGCGGGTGGCACGAATCCATATTTTGCAACAGGCGCTGGAGGAATGCTTCAAGCCGTTTTAGCTGGCTTTGGAGGATTGGATATCACTGATGCAGGCTTAGTCCGCCGAAACGTTACGTTGCCGGAGTCATGGAAGGCGTTGCGGATTAAGGGGATTGGGGTTGCGTAGACAGAGTAGATAGAATAAACTCTATAACTGAGGACCTCTGTCACTTCTTTTTGTATACCTGTTTGCGATCTGCGATTTCAACGACTGTAACAGTCAGTACGTTATCGTTTATCTCATAGATAACGCGGTAGTTGCCGACCCGAATGCGGTATGCCTCTATGTTTGTTAGTTTAATATGATTATGAGGACGAGGATTATTGGCCATTCTCCAATGGCTTCTTTAATTACAGAAACCATTTGTCTATTGATTTTCCTGAGCTGACGTATTGCGTACTCAGTAAGAGCAATGGTGTACATCAAGAAGCTTGTTCACGATGATATTCTTCAACCTGTTTAAAAGCCTCCTCGAAAGGGACCGTTTTGCCAGCCTTTCTTTTTGCCTTTTTATAAGCCGCAATATCCGCTAATTCTTCAGCATCAGCCAGCAATTTTTCGTACTCTTTGACAGGCACTTGAACATACAGCGGCTTGCCATTTCTATCGGTGACGTATTGGACATTTAGCATAGTTGTAGACATTCTTGTTGACAAATATAAGCACATTGGGCCACAAAAAGCCCGGCCACTTTTCAGCGGTCGGGCTGGCACGCTGTCTGTCAACTAAACATTATAATTCAATTTCTGCATCCAGATTGGTGAAAGCGATTTCACCGTCGGGATTCAATTCCATCAGGACGACCGAATCATTTTTTACTTTACCCGACAGAATGCTTTTCGACAACTCGTTCAGCACCCGACGTTGTAACACCCGTTTCAGTGGACGAGCGCCGAAAATTGGGTCAAAACCTTCTTCGCCAATTTTGGTTAGTGCTTCGTCAGTAGCGTCGAGTTGGACGCCGTTTTCGGCCAGACGACGTTTGATTTCGCCAAATTGAATGTCGACAATCTTGCGGATGTTGGCCTGCGTCAGCGGTTCAAACATCACAATCTCGTCAATCCGGTTCAGGAATTCGGGCCGGATGGTTTGCCTCAGCAACTCCATTACTGACTTTTTCGCTTCCTCAATGACCAGTGTATGATTCCAGCCTTCGTCCTCGGCAAATTTCTCCTGAATCAGGTGGCTGCCGATGTTCGACGTCATAATGATAATCGTGTTCTTGAAGTTCGCCACGCGACCTTTATTGTCGGTCAACCGGCCTTCGTCGAGTACCTGAAGCAGAATGTTCCAGACATCCGGGTGCGCTTTCTCAATCTCATCAAGCAACACAACTGAGTAGGGTTTCCGACGCACCGCTTCGGTTAATTGACCACCTTCGTCGTAACCAACGTAGCCCGGAGGTGCACCGATCAGACGGCTCACGGCATGACGTTCCTGATACTCCGACATGTCGATACGTACCATTGCGTTCTCGTCGTTGAATAAATACTCGGCCAATGTCCGGGCGACTTCGGTTTTACCAACACCTGTGGTACCCAGGAAGATAAACGAACCAATCGGACGTTTGGGGTCCTGCATACCGGCCCGACTCCGACGTACCGCGTCCGAAACCACTTCAATCGCTTCCTGCTGACCTGCTACGCGTTTGCCCAGTTCTTTTTCCAGATTGAGCAGTTTCTCACGGTCGCTTTGGAGCATTTTCGAGACAGGAATACCCGTCCATTTGGCAACTACTTCAGCAATGTCTTCTGCAGTTACTTCCTCCTGCATCATCCGATCCGACGTGTCTTTCTCTGCCCCCTGCAACGTAGTGAGTTTCGTTTCTATTTCGGGGATTCGACCGTAGCGAATTTCGGCTACTTTACCGTAGTCGCCACTACGTTCGGCCTGTTCGGCTTCCAAGCGCAGTTTATCGAGTTGCTCTTTCAGCGTACGGCTTTCATTGACCGACGCTTTTTCGCTTTCCCATTTGGCTTTCAGAGCATTACGTTCTTCACTGAAGTCGGCAATTTGCTTATTCAGTAATGTTTCTTTTTCCTTGTCGTTTTCCCGGCGAATGGCTTCCCGTTCGATTTCCAACTGCATGATACGTCGGTTCAGCTCGTCGAGTTCTTCGGGAACGGAGTCCATTTCCAGACGTAGTTTGGCGGCCGCTTCGTCCATCAGGTCGATGGCTTTATCAGGCAGGAAACGGTCGGAAATGTAACGCGTCGACAGCTCTACGGCGGCAATTACGGCGTCATCTTTGATACGTACACCGTGGTGCAGCTCGTATTTTTCCTTGATACCGCGCAGAATCGAAATGGCATCTGCTACGTTAGGTTCATCGACCATAACGGCCTGGAACCGACGTTCGAGGGCTTTATCTTTCTCAATGTATTTCTGATACTCTTTCAACGTAGTGGCCCCAATAGTATGAAGTTCACCGCGGGAGAGAGCAGGTTTCAGGAGGTTAGCGGCATCCATGGCGCCTTCGCCACCGGCACCCGCGCCAATGAGCGTATGGATTTCGTCGATGAACAAAATAAGTTCGCCGTTTGAATCCGTTACTTCTTTTATAACCGATTTCAGTCGTTCCTCAAACTCGCCTTTGTATTTAGCACCCGCAATGAGCAGGCCCATATCAAGCGAGACGATGGTTTTCGATTTCAGGTTTTCAGGAACGTCGCCCGAAACGATACGTTGTGCCAATCCTTCCACGATGGCGGTTTTACCTACGCCCGGTTCGCCGAGCAGAATTGGGTTGTTTTTGGTTCGGCGACTCAGGATTTGCAGTACCCGCCTGATTTCGTCATCACGGCCAATCACCGGGTCAATTTTCCCCTGGCGGGCACGTTCGTTCAGGTTGATGCTGTACCGCTCTAATGATTGATATTTAGCTTCTGCGTTTTGGTCTTTCACCGAATTTCCTTTTCTAAGTTCGTTGATGGCCGCTTTCGTTTGTTTCTCGTTGAAACCGGCGTCTTTTAATAAACTGGCTATCTGATCTTTACCAGCCATTAGGCCCAATAGCATCAGTTCGACACTGACAAATTCGTCGCCAAATTCTTTAGCCGTGTTGCTGGCTTTGGCTAACGCTGCGGCAGTGTCGTTGCTCAGATAAACGCCCCCATTGCCACCCGATACTTTTGGATACGTAGTAAGAATGGCCTGTAAAGCACTGCTTGTATTTGGTAAGTTGATGCCCAGCTTTTGGGCAATAAAACCAACCACGTTTTCGTCTTCCGACAGGATTGCCTGTAAAAGGTGACCTGTTTCAATTGCCTGCTGGCCGTTACCCAGCGCGATTTCCGACGCTTTCTGAACGACCTCCTGTGCTTTGATGGTGTAATTCTTGAAGTCCATATCAGTTCAGGAATGAATCTAATGATTAATGGATAATGTAAAATGAATAATGGTTTTCTGCCTACACTATTCATTAACAAATCATGGGCCGGGGCGATTTTGCGGACATTTTGGCGGAAAAGTTGCGTTTTTCTTTACGTAATACGCCATAATGTCGCACAAAAAAAGCTGCTCAGTCGGAACGTAGCAGCTTTTGAATAAAGAGTATTACGGCTAATCTAAGCCTTCAGCTTCTATGGGCTTCATGCGCTCGCGGGCGATTTGGGCCTGATGCGGTTCTTCAGTTTCGATTGGACCGGCCAGCACTTCGGCTTCGTTCACAACGTAGTGATCATAGCTGTGAAACTTTTCTTTTGGAAGCCAATAAGCCAGAAGTCCAGCGTAAGCAGCTGCCAGAGCTGCCGCTGTCCAGCCAACAATAGGCTGTTTTTCCCACTGCCGGGTAGCAATGCCACTGAAACCCGCTACAAAAGGGACCATATACCAGGGGTCGTTCAACTGACGAGCTATGAAGTATCCGGCACCCGCCGTTGCGCCCAGAATACCCGCTGAAACGGGTTCATCCTGTTCATCGTCCGATTTCCACCAGTCAAGTGTCAATAATGAGTTTGGCGTTCCAACGACCGTAGCTGCCGTGAGCCAGCCTGCATATAAACTCACCGGAATACGAAGATATTTTTCGGGACTTGGTACATCTGTTTTGCCAATCTCCAGACTTTGGTGCAAACCTAATGCAGCAGGCAAATTAAACTTCGTAGTCAGATCCGAAATGAGAATACTCTGCGGGTCGTTTTGTGAGAAAAAGCGGCCAAAAATCGCGTTCAGCGTCCAGGAGGCCAACCACCAGGGTAGTGCTTTCTGGTAGCGTGGATTATGCTCCTGCGAGGGTAATGCCTGGTGTACCATCAGGGCCGTCAACCCTGAATAAATGGTCGACCAAACCGCGCCGAACGTCCAGCCTGCGGGTACAATCTGGTTTTTTTCGAACACCTGTTCGTATTCAACGGGTACATCGTATTCGTATTCCGATCCTCCCTGATTCGCTTCGTGACGTTCCTGGCTCTCGCGCCGGGAGCGACTACTCGACGTAGTAGTGTAGATGATACTGCCAACGGCAAAGACGGCCGCAGCTATTCGCCAGATTGAGGTGTTTTTCATTGCTGGTAACAATAAGCCCGAACGTAACAAGTGCTACGTTCGGGTTCGTAAATACATTAAGAAACGACTTCTTCTTCCATTACCTCCTCTTTTACTACGTCGGCCTTATGAGTCAGATCGGAGGCCTTGTCTTTCGTTGTATTGTATGCGCTCACAACCGAATCTACTACGTTATCGACCACCGACGAAAGTGCGTCCGATATGGTATCGCCCAGTGACTTGGCTTTATAGCGGTACCGTGCCCGCGTGAAGTCATTTGTATTCATATAGGCGTAACCCAGCGCAATACCAGCAACTACAGCAATACCGATGCCAATGCCCCAAGCCAGCCCGTTTGAATGTTCTTCTTCGTTAGGATCAGGCTTTTGTGACATTTTATCACGCATCAGGGCGGATAGTGCTTCCTGCGGTGCTACGTAGGACATCACTTCATACGATTTATTTTTGAAGCCGCCAGGAATGACCTTCGGTTTTCCGGCCATCAGGGCATTGTACCCGTCTTTTGCAACCATAACGGGGTCCTGCACCTCGTCGGTTACTTTGGTATTTTCGGCACCGGCCTTATGGAAAAAATCGGTGTCGGTAGCGTTGGGCAACAGAGCCGTAACCGTTACATTGGTGTCCTTCAATTCATTCACCAGCGACTGGGTAAAGTTGTATACGTACGCTTTTGTGCCTGCATATACGGCCATCAACGGCGTGGGTGTAATGGACAGAAGAGAAGCCAGATTCAAAATTTTCCCCTCATTACGTGACAGCATGTCGTAGAGGAAAAGCTTGGTCATCTGGGTGAGTGCCAATACGTTCAGGTGAATCATGGCTTTCTCGCGTTCCCAATCTGTATCGGTGGCGAAGAGGCCATAAAGGCCAACCCCGGCGTCGTTCACCAGTACGTCGACCGTAATATCTTTCGCCTTAACCTGGTTGTAAACATCCTGAGCAGCATCCTCTTCCGACAGATCTTTTCCGATAACGGTAATTTCCTGGGTGCCATAATTATTTTTGAAAACATCGCCTAGCCGGTCCAGCTTATCGTCGCTTCGGCCAACCAGCACCAGATTGTAGCCATCCTGTGCGAAAAGCTTGGCCAATTCCTGACCGATACCACTAGAGGCCCCTGTAATTAAGGCGGTTTTACCTGTTCCTGCGTTCATAACGAGTCTTAGTTAGTGAATAAAAACATCGTTTCTATCCAACTACAACAAACCAAAGTTGTTTTTGATAAACGCATTTTGAAAGGAACGTAATGAAAAAAGCCTCTCCAAAGAAAGGCTTTTAAAATACTGTTATTCAGTACGTTCAGAATTACTTCACGACAACTTTAAGGTCAATTTTGCGTAGGGTTGGTTTAGGAATACCCGACGTATCGTTTTTACTCACCCCGGTTCCTCGTCCAATGGCATCAATGCGTAGGAAGTCAACTCCCGAAGCCATTAACTGCTGTTTAATCTGGTTTACGCGCTTGAAAGACAGGCTCTTGTTCGTAATGTCGCCCTGTGCATCATTGGCATAGCCAACAAGCTGAATCTGCAACCGTGGGTAGGTTTTAAGGATGGTTCCAAGCTCACCGATCGTAGCAACGGAACCCGCCGTCATCGACAATGATCCCGGCTGAAAACTGATACCAGTCAACGGGAAAACCTTGCCTTTTGGCAAAGCAGCATTGCCAAGATAAGGTGCCATTTGTTGCGTCAGTCCGCCAGGGGCTGGCGCTGTTGTTGCCGACGTAGCAACCGGACGACTGGCCACCGCCGTTGGGCTCGTAGCTGACGTTGATTTTGGCGGTGTGCCAGCCAGCGAATCTTTAGGCAGGACCATCGAACGCGTAACTGTATCAGCCTGAACCGTATCGGTATTGACTGTGACGTCGGTAGCTTCTTCCTGACCGTTCGAATATTTCTGCGTATTCTGGTAAACGTAGTACCCGCCAGCGGCAACCGCCAGAAACAATAAAGCACCAACGCCCCACTTCGCCAGTGAGCTATTGTCGCTATCCCGATCATCATCGGGTTCGGAATAGTTGACGGGTGGCCGGACGGTTGTTGTCGATGAACTGCCGCCAGAATTTGTGGAATAGCCTGACGATTCGGCATTGGTACGTCGGGCCGGATTAGCCAGTCCCGAAATGATCTGATGCAGCCCAAGCCGTTCAACGAGCTGGGGCATAAACTCGTCCGGTACCGTATTCATCAGGGTGTCGCGTTCGGCAAAAAGCAGGGCTGCAAGACCATCGGCGTCAAGCTTTTTCTCTTTTACCTGTCTTCCCAATACGTGCAGAATGATCGTAGTAATGAGCCCCAATAATGAAATCGACGACGAATTGCGAATACCGGCATACCGGGAAATCATGTTCCCAATAGAGCTTTTCATTGCCGGCAACAGGTGGCTGATTACATCGTTTCCCTGCGTAATCAGCGTATTCGTCTGATTGGGCTCGCGTAAAATCGTTAGTAGATTATCGGTCAGCGAACCATCATAACGACCTTTCTGAATATGGTTATATAACTGATTGACGCCTATTTCAGAGGTGGTACGTTTCATCAGTCCACCAATAATTGTATAAACCAGCCCGTCGACGGCCTTGCTCGTTCGTTCGTTTGATTCGTCTATATAGGTCGCGATACGTGCCAGCACATCCGGACTCAAAACAGTAGATAGTGTATTAAACAAATTCATAAGTACGTATCAATCAGGGAGTAAAAAGGCTATTGCTCACTCAAATCAGCTCTCACATTCCTCTGCAATAGCAACGGTAGTCAACCTATAGCTCAGACGTATTATTGTCGGAAGCAGTCACTACGGGATAAAAATAGGTAAGGTTTAGCAAAGGTGAGCTAACTTCATCCGTAAAATTACCATATTCATCGCCGAGGGAGTCGCTCAATGATTTCCTGATATTCAGTTTCAACGGCCCGTAATCGTTCCTGACAGAACGTAATCAACTCGGTGGCCAGCCGAATTTTTCCCGGCAACTCATCAAGAGCTACCTCCTCATTCTCTATTTCATCGACCAGTGTAAGCAACTGGTCATAAGCTTCCTGATACGTCATTTTTGGGTTATAAAGTTGTGGTGTTGGAAAGTTATAGAGTTGGGGAAGAGAATGTTAGACGAAATAACTTTACAGCCATATAACCTTACAATCATACTACTTCCACTTCCACCGTTCCGTCGTGCATTTGCAGTTGGAGCGTTTCGTTGGGTTGAATGTCAGTAGTTTTTGTAAGTATTCGACCGTTACGTAGTACCATGGCATACCCCCGACGTAGTACGTTCGATGGGTCGAGGTGACGTAACGTAACGGCTTTTTCGGCGAGGCTGGTATGGCACTCGCGGAAATAAAGTTGCGTTACGAAACGAAGTCGTTCGGTTTCGCGGTCTACCTGCTCTCGGGCTATCTGCATGGCTTCGCGCGCAACTACGCGCAATCGGTCGCCCAGAAGAAGGCAGTTTGCTTCAAACTGTCGATTCTGCTCGATTAGAAAGGCAGCCGCTTTGGTAGGGGTTTTTACGCTCTCGTGGCATAGCAAATCAGTAATGCTGACGTTACGTTCGTGACCGATGCCCGCCAGAATCGGTATTGGGAAACCAGCTACGGTTTGCCCCATCAGATACGTATCGAACGACCCAAAATCGAGCTGGGAGCCACCGCCACGTACCATCACGACGGCGTCGTAGGGAATGCCACTAAGGGCGATACGTTCCAGCTGGCCACAAATGGCACGTTCGGCCCCCTGGCCCTGTACCTGCGTCAAATATTCGTCTACAACGAAGTCGTAGCCGAACGGATTCTGGGCCAGCTCATGCCGGAAATCGCGCCAACCGTCGGAGTTGGGCGCTGCGATAAGGGCAATCCGCTGCATAACAGCGGGGCGGGGGAGAAGCTGGTTCGCCGTAATGTATTGCCCATCTTCGAGCCAGATCAATTCGGGATGATCGCGCAGAAGGGTATCGAGCACTGCCTGCCGTTCGCGTTCGAGATTGCCGAGCGTGTAGGACGGGTCAATTTTCAGAATCTCTAGCCGAAGCCCATACACCGGATTGAAACTGACCGATACCAGTAACAATAATTGAATATTACGGGCAAAAGCCACGCCCGTTGTCCGTTCAAACTCGCTAATGGTATGGTAATTTTTTCGCCAGATACAGGCCTCCAACTTTGCCAGCGTACCTCCGGCAGAAGCTCCGGCTTCGCGTTCGACCAGGGTCAGAAAACAGTAGCCCCTGTCAGGATAGTTTTTGATATCGCTCGTTTCGGCAATAACCCACACCGCCTTCTGTCCGAATGCGTTATCGATAACCGCTTCCAGCGTAAACGCTAAATCTGAAAGGCGAACGGGTGTCATGAATTAAAGAGCGAAAGAGTGAATGAGTGAAACCGGGCCGCCGGAGCGGAGCGAATGAGTTGATGCAGAATATTCGCTCCGCTCCGGCGGCCCGGTTTCACTCATTCACTCTTTCACTCTTTATTTAAAGTCCTTCAAACTGGCGGAGGAAACGGACGTCGTTTTCGGTGTAGAGCCGGAGGTCGTTTACTACGTATTTTAACTGGGTGATACGTTCGATACCCATACCGAATGCAAAGCCGGTAAATTCTTCGGGGTCGATGCCGCAGTTGGCAATAACCTGTGGGTCGACCATACCAGAGCCCGCAATTTCGACCCAGCCCGAGTGTTTGCAAATGTTACAGCCTTTCCCACCACAGATCTGACATGAAATGTCGATTTCGGCGCTAGGCTCCGTGAATGGGAAATAGGAAGGGCGAAACCGGATCTGTGTACCCGGCTCAAATAGCTCTTTTACAAAATGATAGAGCGTGTCTTTCAGGTCTTTAAATCCCACATTGCGGTCGATGTAAATGCCCTCGACCTGGTGGAACATGCAGTGTGCCCGCGCCGAAATGGTTTCGTTTCGATACACCCGACCCGGCATAATGGAGCGGATTGGCGGGGTTTGCCGTTCCATCAGACGGATCTGAACGTTGGACGTATGCGTACGTAGCAACGTATCGTTTGGCGTATCATCGCCCTCATTGCCAGCCGCTTTTGCGATGAAAAACGTGTCCTGCATATCGCGCGCCGGATGATTGTCGGGAAAGTTAAGAGCGCCAAAGTTATACCAGTCCGTCTCGATTTCGGGGCCATCTGCTACGTTGAAACCGATACGTTCAAAAATCTGAATGATACGTTGGCGAACTAAACTCAACGGATGCTGGGTGCCCGTTAGATTCGGAATGGTAGGCAGCGTCAAATCGACGGGAGGAGTACCACCTGACGTAGTACGCTGCTCATCAATCTGCTGACTGAACGTATCGAATCGCTCCTGTGCAAAGTTTTTCAGGCCATTTAATTCCTGCCCAACAGCCCGGCGGTCGGCTTGCGGAACCGTTTTTAACCCTTCAAACAACTCGGTAATAACGCCCTTTCGGCTAATGAACCGCATCCGAAACTGTTCCAACTGTTCAGGGGAATCTACCCTGAACTGATCGATTTCCTGATGTATATCTTTTACTCTATCCAGCATATACTATCGCTTACGCGCTAATTACAGCGCAAAGGTACGAAAAAGTGGTTATTGAAGCCGAATCCCTTAATAGAGCAGTCGGTGAGACTGTAGCTTCACTACTTAGAACAATCTACGATTTTTATATGTCACCACGGAAAACTATAACTCAATTCATTATTGATGAGACAGTTGCTAATTGTTGAGTAAACGGTTAAATATTTTGATAGACAGTTTGTTAAATTAACTATATTTCAGCAATACTTAGGTATTTTTTGGAAGTGGGTCTAATTCTTGCGTATAGATTTAGTACAAAACCCGGTTGGGTTACTGTTTTTGATTTACAGAATGGTGCAGTAAACTTCTGAGTGTCAGTCATAAACCGTTTTTCACGTAGTACCTTAAATAGCCAGTATGAAAGCCTTCACTAACAACACCATCTTTGACACAGTGTCCATGGGATTCCACAATAGTGTGGAAAAAATTGCCGATCCAAGCTGCCTTCAGAAACTGCTCATTCCTTTTTATGACCGTAAACGTACCGTTTCCATTGAAGAAATTGTGCGGTTGGAAGGCTGTGGAAACTACACCAATTTTTTCCTGAAAGATGGAACAAAAATGCTGGTATCCCGTACACTAAAAGAATACGAAATTCTGCTCGATAATCAGGCATTTGTGCGCGTTCATAAATCCTGCATTGTGAACCTGGGTTTTGTTCGTAAATTCTTTGTTAAGAAAGAAGGCGAGCTGGAATTACTTGATGGACAGCAGGTAAAAATTTCACGTCGTCGGGCACAGATGTTTATTGACCGTATCCGCGACTTTCAGCCAGCTATTAATTGATTGATAGGGAGGAGTTTTTAGAAAAAAAAGCAGTTTTTTATACGCAGCCGCACTACGTAGTTTTACGTAATAAGCAGAGTACATTCACTGAAAAAAATACATAATTTAATCAACAAGTACCTGATTAATAGATCGTTAACTTAAAAAATTAACGCTCTAGCAATCAGGTACTTTTTTTAGGTACGACCGTAGAAAGGTAGTTTTGCTTCATCAATCACGGATTTCAAAATCCCGAACCAAAACTATTCCTTTGACATGGACGCTACTCTTTTTCCTACTGCACAGCCAATTGCTGTAGTACCTCAGTTCCCATCGTCTTATACACGAGGTGCTCAACGTATCGCTTTGCCCTATCTCAATCGCACCGTTTTTATTTCTGTAGACGATATATTGTACCTGCAGGGAGAAGGTAATTACACCTTTCTATACACTCGCGACCGGAAGCGCTATTTGGTGTCGAAAACGCTGAAAGAATTCGAAAAACTACTGGACGCTACGTTGTTTCTGCGGATACATAAATCCTACATTGTAAATCTGGGCTATGTGCAGCAACGTATTTGCCCAAAATCGCGGCAGGTACATCTGGCTAATGGCCGTGAAATCGATATTTCACGCCGTCGGGTGAAAGATATTTCGCGCCAACTTTCGCAATACTGGCAGCAGCTTTACAACTAACGTTTCCAAACGCTACGTTCCGACTCGAAGATTTCGCTTTTTAGTGGGTTAATAAACAAACAACCGTTGCTACACCTCCGACCTGGAGCAGATAGCAACGGTTTGTTTTTGGGAGTGGCGATTTACCCCTCTTTATTTATCGCCATAATGACCAAGACAGGACAATACAAATACTTCTGCGTCGGTTACTCTGTAAACTAATCGGTCTTTCTTGTTTATGCGCCTTGACCAATAACCAGAAAAATCGTGTTTTAAGGCTTCTGGCGCCCCTTTTCCTATAAAAGGAGAATGAGTGCATTCGACTATTAACTCAAATACTTTTTTAGCTATTTTAGAATCTGTGCCTAGCCATTCTTGATACTCTTTTGACGCTTGAGGAGAAAACGTAATCTTACGAGTGGCCATTGGTTATGGCGGCAAGTTCCTCTACTGTAAAGGTTACACCACGACCTGCGGCAATATCAGCCTCCCCCTGTTCAATAACTGATTTTAGCGTTTTACTCGCTACCCCTTTTGACTGGCGAGCAGAGCTATTTTCGTTCCTAGTTTGCGAACTTGTTGCTTGGTTGAACGTACCAACTTCTGCGTTTTTTACTACTGTTGCTCGTGCCATAAATAACCCTTTCTAAATTGACAGTATTGCTTAGACTGAAATTATGGACAAACGTTTCGCACCAAATACAAATAAACTTCTGTGGCACATAAATTAACGCAGGAATCTGATGATAAGTTAAACAAATGGAGCGGGAAAGCAGCCGAAAAAATAGAGTTGTAAAGTTATAGGGTTATAAAGTTGGCTGGCACATCAACAACTTTATAACCCTATAACTTTACAACTTAAAAAATCTGATAAGCCAATGTTACCTGCCAGGATTTCATGCGCTGGCTGAATTGACCCCCACTGTTCTGAATCTGAGCAATATCGCTGAGGTTTCCTTCATAACGAACATCAAGTCCCAGTGGGCCCAGGTCCAAACCTCCTCCCACCTGAAAACCGTAGTACGCTTTGGTCCAGGCGTCGTTCAGGCTGTTGTTAGTGTACTGTCGGATGGCAGCACCCAATTTCTGATTATCGTCGACCTTGAACGAGATAATAGGCCCCGCCATGACACGTAGTGGGCCACCTTTAAGACCCAGCAAAATTGGTACGTCAAAACTGGTTACCGTAACAGCTACCCGTTCGGTCTGGCCGTTACGTATCACATCGAACGCCCCTGCTTTGGTTGAATAAAGCAGCTCGGGTTGCACAAATAGAGCACCACCAATGCGGGTATAAATACCAAACGACGTACCGGTACGAGTTTCGTAACTGTCGCTGATACTGTTTCGGAAGGTCTGCCCATCCACACTAGCTGTGGGTGATCCATTACCATTCGTACCTGTCTGTACAAAATTGCCGAAACTCAGTTTCGACAGGTTAACTCCGCCTTTTATACCAATCTCAAACTGCGCAAACGACAGGGCAGGCAGCAGAATCAGCGATGCAAAAAACAATACTTTCTTCATAACTGGTTGTGTAAAATGTGATGTTTGTTGTTAAACGAGATTTCCGCCAATACGGTACAAAAAGTCAACTTATTTTGAGTGAATGGCGTTTAATAAATGGGTAATGGTCAATGAAAAATGAATAATGAAAAGCCTGTTTGTGGCTTTGATACACTTTATCCCTTGGAGGTTTAATCTGCCTGCATATCCATTTTACATTAATCATTATACATTATTCATTATCAATTGAATGGCAAAACTAAAAACCACTTATTTCTGTCAGAATTGCGGCCAGCAGTCGGCCAAATGGATGGGCCGATGCCCCACATGTGGCGAGTGGAATACAATTGTTGAAGAACTCGTTCAGAAAGACGAACCTGAAAAAGGAGGCTGGCGCAGCCCATCGTCGGGGCCGGGCAGTGTAAAGGTGGCGCCGAAACCCAAAGCGATTCACGCCATCAATTACGAAGAACAGCCACGTGTTCGCACGACCGACGCCGAACTGAACCGCGTATTGGGCGGTGGTATTGTTCCAGGTTCGCTGGTGCTCATTGGAGGAGAACCGGGCATTGGTAAATCGACGTTGCTGCTACAAATTGCGCTGAGTCTGAGCGGAATGCGAGTTCTCTACGTATCGGGCGAAGAAAGTGAGCAGCAGATAAAAATGCGGGCTGAACGTCTGGATACGCCCACCAGCGATTGCCACGTAATGACCGAAACATCGACGCAGAATATTTTCCGGGTGGTCGAGCATTTTGAGCCGGAAATCCTGATTGTCGATTCTATCCAGACCATGCAATCCTCATTGGTGGAGTCGGGCGCGGGGAGCGTATCGCAGGTACGAGAGTGTACGGCTGAATTTATGAAGTACGCTAAGGAAAGTTCGGTGCCCGTTTTCATGATTGGCCACATTACCAAAGAAGGTTCGTTGGCTGGCCCCAAAGTGCTGGAGCACATGGTCGATACAGTGCTGACGTTTGAGGGCGACCGTCATACAACGTATCGGATACTACGTACCACCAAAAATCGATTCGGCAGCACCGATGAGTTGGGTATTTACGAGATGCTCGGAACGGGGCTGCGTCAAGTAACGAACCCTTCCGAAATCCTGATTTCGCAACGCGACGAAGCCTTAAGTGGCGTTACCATCGGCTCCATGCTCGAAGGTAACCGCCCGCTCATGATCGAAACACAGGCGTTAGTGAGTGTCGCTACGTATGGTACGCCCCAACGTAGCAGTACCGGTTTCGACGCCAAACGACTGAACATGTTGCTGGCCGTATTAGAAAAGCGAGGTGGTTTCCGACTGGGACAGCAGGACGTATTTCTGAATATTGCCGGTGGCCTGCGCGTTGAAGACCCGGCCATCGATCTGGCCGTTTGTGCGGCCGTGGTTTCGAGTTACGAAGACATTGCCATTCCGTCGACTGTGGCGTTTGCCGCCGAGGTGGGCCTGGGTGGTGAAGTGCGAGCCGTAAGCCGGATTGAATCACGTATTGCCGAAGCTGAAAAATTAGGTTTCAAGCAAATATTCATTTCCAAATTCAATATGAAAGGGCTGGATACCAGAGATTTTAAAATCAGCATCAAACCTGTCTCCCGTTTAGACGAGGTATTTCAGGGAGTTTTGCTCTGACAAAAAGCCATTAAATAAGTACGCCCTCTACTAACCAACGTAACGCTTTCTTGGAGGGCGTATTTTTTTATAAGACGCTACGTTCCGACTACAAAAATCCTTTAATAGCTTCTTCGATCATGTGGGCCGATACGAAGAATGGCTTTTTGTTGATGGTGACCGAAACAGGCGTTGGATTGCCCGCTACGTTCCCTCGCACCTCGTATGTGCCTTCCACAGCTCCCGCTGGTGTTTTTAAATGAAAATTACCTTTCGATGCGTCGCCGTCGAATGTGCCACCTTTCTCTTTAATAGCCGTTCCTGCTTTAGTGGCAAACTGATCGGCGGTGCCCGGAAAATCAATTGTGAATGTACTCATACGTAATACCTATGGTGTTTAGTCAGTCAATGCTGGATGAAAGATGAATATCAAAAGTAAATAAGAATCATGTGCAGATTGTTTTGGTGAAAATGAGTGCGTACCGAATTTGAGCAACACTGTTCAGTGGTAGTCGATAGCCAGAGTCTGTCGGGGACTACCGTAGACGTAGTAATTCAATCATTAAGTTTGGTAAGGAGACTGCTTTGATAGATAACGCTTAGTAGTGATTCGTACTGGCTATTCTAAACTTTCCCTTATGCAGCGAAGAACATTTCTGAAACAACTCTCCCAAAGCACAGCGTCGGTCGCGGCACTGAGTTCACCGCTGGCTGCACAGGCGACCGACTGGGCATCTCACTACGTCGATGCCAAAGATCTGGCGGCCCATAAAATTGCGGACATCAGTTACACCAAAGTTCAGCTGAAATGGCCGCGTTTTGTCGGGAAAAATGGTCGGCGGGATATTCATGGCTATGGCCCGAACGTGGGAGTCTGCGTACTTACCACCGATCAGGGAGCTGTAGGCTGGGGAATGCACGGCAAGCGGGATGATGAAACGGTGGCGTATCTGAAAGGCAAGCGGGTGTCGGATGTGTTTCAGCCATCGACGGGTGTTACTGATGCAAAAGCGTTGGCTTTCGACGTACCGCTGCACGATTTAGCAGGTGTTATTCTGAATAAACCCGTGTATGAAATGCTCGGTCAGAAAAAGCCCATTCTGACCAAATGCTACAGCGGCATGATTTATTTCGATGAGCTGGAACCCAAAGAAGGGCAGGTAAAAACCATGCCCAATGGTCTGGACAAACTCCTCGAAAACTGTAAACACGATTATGATCTCGGGTATCGCCAGTTAAAACTAAAAATTGGGCGGGGAAATATCTGGATGCCAAAAGAAGAGGGCACAAAGCGCGACATCGAAGTCACTAAACTAGTTGCCAGGACGTTCCCGGACATCGAGATTCTGGTGGATGCGAACGATGGTTTCACCGTCGATATGGCCATTACGTATCTGGAAGGTGTTCGTGATATTCCGCTGTTCTGGCTGGAAGAACCCTTTGCCGAGAACGTAGCAGATTACCAAAAGCTACGTGCCTGGACGAAAGTGAACATGCCCAAAATGCTTTTAGCCGAAGGCGAAGCCAATCCAAATCAGGAACTGCTACGTGAATTGTGCGAAAAGAAGCTGATGGACGTCCACATCTCCGATATTATGGGGTACGGTTTCACGCCCTGGCGAAAGCTAATGCCCGAACTCAAAAAAATGAGTATTACGTCGTCACCGCACGCGTTTGGTGAACTGCTGAAATCGTATTACTGCGCCCAATTGACGGGTGGTTTGGGCAATACGGTCACGATTGAGGGTGTGCCGGCTACCTGCGAAGAGGTCGATTTTGGTACGTATAAAATTGAGAATGGTAAATTTATTCCATCGTCAGCGCCGGGTTTTGGTATGAAGCTGCTTAAGAAATCATAATTCTCTGCATGTATCGTTACGTAACACTTTCCGTAGTTTTAGTAAGTTTCGCCCTAACAGTTGTTGGGCAGGTAAAAACAAATTCGAATCCACCAAAAACGAACGTAGTAAGCCGGGCTCCGCTACGTCCGAATGCCTACGTCGAATTGCCGTTGGGAGCCATCAAGCCGCAGGGCTGGCTTCGGGAAATGCTGCTACGTCAGAAAAATGGCGCGACGGGGAATCTGGATAAATTATATCCGTTGGTGATGAACGAACGTAACGGCTGGCTCGGTGGCAATGGCGATCAGTGGGAGCGGGGACCGTACTGGATTGATGGTCTGCTACCGCTCGCTTACATTCTGGATGACGCCGAACTGATTGCCAAAACCAAACCCTGGGTCGAGTGGGCGCTTAACAGCCAGCAGCCTGATGGTTATTTTGGCCCGTCCAAGGATTACGGTCCGGAGCCGGGTGTTCAGCGTGACAACAGCCGCGACTGGTGGCCCAAAATGGTGATGCTGAAAATCCTGAAGCAATATTATTCGGCCACTGGCGATAAACGGGTTATCAATCTGATGACCAACTATTTTAAATATCAGTTAAAAGAACTGCCGAAAAAGCCGCTCGACCACTGGACATTCTGGGCGCGCTATCGAGGGGGCGATAATCTGATGGTGGTGTATTGGCTTTACAATATCACCGGCGATAAATTCCTGCTCGACCTCGGAGACCTGATTCACAAACAGACGTTCGATTACACGAATGCGTTTCTGAATACGGATTTGCTCACCAAACAAGGTAGCATTCACTGCGTTAATCTCGCGCAGGGTATCAAAGCGCCGATTATTTATTACCAGCATCATCCCGACAAAAAATACCTCGACGCCACCAAAAAAGGTTTCACAGATATTCGGAAATACAACGGTATGGCACACGGCCTTTACGGAGGTGATGAAGCCCTGCACGGCAACAACCCAACCCAGGGTTCGGAGCTTTGTTCGGCGGTGGAGATGATGTTTTCGCTCGAAAGCATTCTCGAAATTACCGGCGACGTAGCGTATGCCGATCAACTCGAAAAAGTAGCCTTCAATGCGCTGCCCGCCCAGGTTTCGGACGATTTCATGGCGCGTCAGTATTTCCAGCAGGCCAATCAGGTGATGGCTACCCGACACACGCGCAATTTCGACGTCAATCACCACGGCACTGATCTTTGCTTTGGACTGCTTTCCGGGTATCCCTGCTGCACCTCGAACATGCACCAGGGATGGCCGAAATTCGTTCAAAATCTCTGGTATAATACGCCTGACAATGGGCTGGCAGCTCTGGTATATTCGCCTAGTGAAGTGAAAACTACGGTTTCCAACGGTACGTCTGTTTCGGTTAAGGAAGAAACTGGTTACCCGTTTGAAGAGCGTATTAAATTCACGCTTACCATTGATAACAATGCGAAAACTGCTACGTTCCCTTTCCATTTGCGTATTCCGCAGTGGTGTAAGAAAGGCACCGTAAAAGTCAACGGGAAAATTTCGCAGGAAGCCCCTGGTAATCAACTGGTAAAATTGCAGCGTACCTGGAAATCGGGCGACGTAGTAGAGCTGGAATTACCCATGCACATCTTCAAAAACAACTGGTACGAAAACTCGATGTCGGTGGAGCGTGGGCCATTGACGTATGCGCTGAAAATTGGCGAATCGGCTACATTGGTGAAAAACGATAAAGACCCGATTGATTATGGTGCTATGTATGAAGAAATACGTCCGACAACGCCCTGGAACTATGCCTTGATGCAGGTGCCCGATAACAGGCTGGACGAAAACTATACATTGGAAAAGAAAGGCCCGATTTCTGATTTCCCGTGGAACCCTGAAAAAGCTCCACTAGTACTGAAAACTAAAGCGAAACGCATTCCATCGTGGGGTATCTACAACGAAATGACCGGGCCAATTCCGTATAGTATTACGTATCAACTGGAAACGGCAAAAGAGGAGGAAGAAATCACGCTGATACCTTACGGATGCACCAGTTTGCGTATTTCGCAGTTCCCGGTTGTGCGGAAGAAATAACTGTTTTTTGTCATGCTGAGGGACGAAGCATCTTAACGTTTCCTAGCCTATACATTTGGATGCTTTAAGATGCTTCGTCCCTCAGCATGACAAAAATGTCCAACCAAATAAAATTCTTAAAATGATGCCCATTTCTCAGAAAACCATAGTTCGAAACGTAGCAGCCTGTTTGATGGGCATCATGAGTACGTCGGCGGTGTTCGCGCAGGCACAGTTGCTGGTGCAGCGGTTCGAACCGGTCGGCTTTTCGCAGGTGTCGATTACCGACAAGTTCTGGAAACCGAAACTGGATAAAGTAGCCACTGCTACGTTGCAGGCCTGCATTGTGCAGACCGAACAAAAAACCGGACGTATCCGCAATTTTGAAAAAGTAGCCCGCAAGCAGGGCGAAAAACACGAAGGGATTTATTACGACGACAGTGATGTGTACAAGGCTCTTGAAGCGATGGCGTATTCGCTCAAGAACCATCCTGACGCCGTTCTGGAACGTAAAGCCGACGATTGGATTGATAAAATTGCTGCGGCTCAACTGCCTGACGGCTACCTCAATACGTATTACACGCTGACCGGTCTCGACAAACGCTGGACCGATATGGAACGGCACGAAGATTACTGCGCGGGCCATTTGATCGAAGCAGCCGTAGCCTATTACAACACGACTGGAAAACGCAAACTGCTGGACGTAGCGATTCGGTTTGCCGACCATATCGACTCTACGTTCCGAATAAAAAACCGTCCCTGGGTGAGTGGCCATCAGGAGATTGAGTTGGCTTTGATGAAGCTATATCATCAGACCAAGCAGGAGCGCTACGTTAAACTGGCCGACTGGTTTCTGGCTCAGCGCGGACATGGATATGGCAAAGGGAAGATCTGGGACGACTGGAAAAACCCCAAATATTGCCAGGACGACGTACCCGTGAAGCAGCAGAAAGAGATTACCGGCCATGCAGTGCGGGCTATGTACCAATACACGGGAGCCGCCGACGTAGCAGCCGCCACAAACGACCCGGGCTACATGAACGCCATGACTACCGTTTGGGAGGACGTAGTACACCGGAATATGTATCTGACCGGTGGCATCGGTTCGTCGGGGCACAACGAAGGTTTTACGGACGACTTCGACCTGCCTAACGAATCGGCTTATTGCGAAACCTGCGCATCGGTGGGCATGGTGTTCTGGAATCAGCGCATGAACCTGCTGACCGGTGAAAGTAAATACATCGACGTACTGGAACGGAGTCTGTATAATGGGGCGCTGGATGGCCTGAGCCTGAGTGGTGACCGATTTTTCTACGGCAATCCGCTCTCATCAGCCGGTAATTACGGACGTAGCGAATGGTTTGGAACCGCCTGCTGCCCATCGAATATTGCCCGATTGGTGGCATCGCTGGGCGATTACATCTACGGTCGTTCGGAGCAGGGTATTTGGGTGAATTTGTTTGTGGCCAGCAATACTACGTTCAAGTTTGGAAAAACTGACGTACCGCTTCAACTCGATACCAATTATCCCTGGGACGGCAACGTAACGATTACGGTCAATCCGGCCAAAAAAGTGGCTTATGCTTTGCATGTACGCATACCCGGCTGGGCTGATAATATGCCGGTACCCGGCAAGCTGTATCAGTTCACCGATACTACTACTGGTAAAATTGAGGTGTTGCTGAACGGTAAACCTGCAACGTATCGCCTGGAGAAAGGTTATGCTGTTCTGGACCGTACCTGGCAGAAAGGCGACGTAGTGGAAGTGAAATTGCCGATGGAAGTACGTCAGGTGGCAGCTCGCCGTGAAGTTAAAGCTGATCAGGACCGGATTGCCCTGCAACGTGGCCCGCTGGTGTACTGCGTTGAAGGCGTAGACAACGCTGGCCGTGCCTGGAACATCCTCGTTCCCGCAAACGCGACTTACGCAACCAAACCCCACCAAGTACTCGACGAACCCGTTACGGCCATTCAGGCGAACGTATCGGTGGTGGAAGCTGCCCCCGACGGCTTGAGCGTACAGACAAAACCGCAGATCATAACAGCTATTCCGTACTACGCGTGGGCCAACCGGGGTAAAAGTTCTATGCAGGTCTGGCTACCTGGTCGCATTAAAGAAGTGAAGATTACGGAGTAGGAACAAACAGCGCCAATCAGGGATTTCAATAAACCTTAAACACAACGAAAATGGGCTACTTGATTACTTTCACCATAGGCGTCATCTTGCTTCTACTGTCCTTCTATCTATTTTCGAATGCCAATAACCTGATTCAAACTGGTAATCGGACGAATGCTGTTGTCGAAGAACTTATCGAAGAACGTAGCAAAAAAGGGAAATCTACCTACCGGCCTATTTTTCGCTTCACGACGATTACTGGTAAAGAAATACACTATTCCTATGGAATAGCCAGTTCGCCACCGGATTGGAAAGTAGGGGAAACGGCAACGATTGTTTATCGGACCGACGATCCTGAAAACCCACTGGTGTTGACCTACTTCGGTGCTTTTGGCTGGGCCGTTATTTTATTGGCTGTTGCCGCCGTGTTACTCATTATTGGTGGAGGTAATTATGTGTTTAATCTATATGCGAAGCAATTTTTGGTGTGATCGGGTTTGAATAGGAGGGGCACAAGAGAAATTTATTAACGTTCAAGGATAGGCTTCTGGATGACTATGAAAGAAAATATACACTTGATATTCTAATACGTAAACCGGTAGATCCTTCTTATTTCGTTTTATCAGACCGGATTTAAACCCATCATTAGGAGTTGGCTGGTCGTCGTAACCGTAGCAAACTCACCATGCAGACTCGCCAGCGCCGTGGCATGAATCTGGTCGGCACTGTACTCTTCTCCGTTGTAACCCTTCCGATTGAAAGTTGCGGTTGCATCGGACACAACGAACGTATCATAACCATAATTGCCAGCCATTCGCGTGGTTGTCGATACGCAGTGGTCGGTAGTTAACCCAGCTATTACCAGCGTCTTAATTCCTGCTTCGGCTAATCGCTGCTGCAAATCTGTGCCGATGAAGGCACTGTTAACCTGCTTGCGGATGATGGGTTCTCCTGCCAGAGGCTGAACTATCTCCTTAAACTTGTTCCCTGGTTGGCCATCGGCTAATAGAGAAGTAGGGTTCGCAGAGCAATGTTGAATATGGAAAACAGGCCATGTCTGGGTACGCCAGTGATCCAGCAAGCGTTTACAGTTGCTTTCGGCATCCAGATTGTTACGGTGATTTCCCCAATAGGACACGTCATCAAATCCCTGCTGAATATCGATTAGCAGCAAGGCTGGTACGTTTTCGAATGTCATCATAGTAATCTATTACAGAATTTTTATGAATTTTATTCCCCTAACCAGCGCCGGAACGCCATCGATTTTTCCCGGCTAATGATGACGTCATCGTCGGTGGCGGGTAGTAAATCAACTTTCAGTTTGCTGGTGAAATACAGATGAACTTTCTGCACGGATTTATGACTGACGATGAACTGCCGGTTGACGCGGTAAAATCGGCGTGGGTCAAGTGTCTGCTCAAGTTCGTCGAGTGAGTAGTCAATGGCGTACTGCTTGTCCGTGCCAGTTTTCAGGTAAGTGAGTTTGTTAGCCGTAAAGAAATAAGCCACTTCCGCTACGTCGATGGGTAACAATCGCTGCCCCATGTGCACCAGAAAACGGTCGCGGAAGTGCGTGTTGGGCCGCCCATGCTGATTGATCTGACGTAGTAGTTCATCGATAGGTACTAACAGCCCACCCGATGTACCCGCTGACGTATCACCGCCATACGTTTGGCGCAACTGACGAAACTTGTCCAGCGCTTTACGTAGTGCCGCTTCTTCGATGGGTTTGAGCAAATAATCGACGCTGTTGACCTCAAATGCCTTTCGGGCGTATTCGTCGTAAGCGGTCGTGAAAATAACCGGACTTGTTACGTTAACCTGCTTGAAAATCTCAAAACTTTGTCCGTCAGCTAGTTCAATGTCCAGTAGTATTAAGTCGGGTTGGGGCGACTGACGCAGATACGTAACAGTAGCCTCGATGCTTTCCAGAACGGCCATTACGTTTATATCCTCGCCCGCTCGGCACAGCATCGCTTTCAATTGCCGGGCTGCAACAGCTTCATCTTCAACAATCAATACATTCATACCGATACGGGTTTTAGCAAAGGAACAGCGACCTGAAAAGTGGTTTCGGTTTGGTGAATTACGATGTCGGGTTGGTTCAGCAGTCGGTATTTGGCCGCAATATTAGCCAACCCCATCCGATTCGATTGAACCGCCGACTGCTTGGGCTGGCGGTTGTTGACGACCACTACGTTGTTGGCCGCATCGGTAAAAATACGTATCGTCAATGGACAGGCGGTCGATACGCGGTTGTGCTTTACGGCGTTTTCAACGAGCATTTGTACTGTCAGCGGAGGAAGATTGTACGTCAGCATCTCCGGCGCTACGTCGATGTGCAGCACCAGCCCCTGTTCGAAGCGGGTTTTCAGCAGGTCAACGTAGGCCCGGATAAACTCCAGTTCCTTCGAAAGCGGAATGATCAGTTGCTCATTACTTTGCAGCAGGTAGCGATACACCTGCGACAGATTGATGATAAACGAAACGGCCTGTTCCTTTTCATCTTCCATCACCAGCCCCTGCAACGTATTAAGGCTATTGAACAGAAAATGCGGTTTAACCTGCTCACGTAGCGATTCCAGCTGGGTTTGCAAGGTCATTTTTTTTAGCTCTTCAGCTTCAAAATAGGTCACTCGCCACTGCCAGTAGAGGTACAATCCTTCGTAAATGGTTGCAATCGGGATTACGCAGAAGATACCTACGGCGATGTTATACAGGTAACGTAGTGGCGTGTAATGATAGCCCCAGACCATTGTAAAATCGTAAATGGCTGAGGTTATCAGCCGGAAAAGCCCCGTTACCAACAGGAACCAAATGGCCTGAAAAACAACCCGTTGCCGTGTCTGACTCAGGGTCGGGTATCGTCGGCGGGACTGCACAATTCCGTACCGGCTGATTGTCCACAGCAGCGACACTTCGACCAGACTGACCATGTAATCGAGCCAGAAGGGCCAGCCATGTTGCTGGTTGATTTCATCGTAGAAAATCCAGTCGCCCAGCAGGGCGATGAGCGGGATTCCCACCCGCCGAAACCACCGATCGTTTAAACCCATCGTCAGGGAGCGTTCCATCCGTGCCAACGTAAGCGTTTTTTCTTAATGAAGCAATTCGAGAGCGGTTTCCAGCGCCCGGTCGTGACCGGATTTTAACTCTTCAGGCTTGTTCTTTACCAGTACTTTCGGTACGATGCCAATCCCTTCGAGATTACGACCCGTAGCATCGCGCACGTCGGCAATGGGCACGCGAACACTCCAGCCGTTGGGTAGATCACGCGGGAGAGCATCGGATAAAGCTCCGCCCGTTACGTCACCAACCTGCGTGACCGTCTTATTCTGAAGCATGGCCAGCACAAAGGTTTCTGCCGAACTATACGAAGTCAGATTTGTCAGTAAAATCACTGGTTTAACGTATTGGAAACGGCCCGCCGGTTCGGTGTAGAACCGTAGTTCGCGGCCAAAGTCGGTGTGGCGGGGGCCGTTACGTAGCCGGGAAGTGAATGACAGATGTCGTTCCGTGGCGAAACGATTGGCAATATATTGAGCCACACGGTCTTCGCCACCGCCGTTTTCGCGTAAGTCGATGATAATGCCTTTTGTATCCTGGAGGTGCGTTAATACCGCGTCAATCGTTTTGCCATACGTAGCAATATCGTGTTCAAAACCTTTCAATAGAATATACCCAATGTTACCCGGAAGTTTGCCCGTAATAAACTCGTTGGTGAATGTCCGGCTGTCGGTCAGGTACTTTCTTACGACCGAACCATCGTAATCCTCAATTTTCGTGCGCCCTAAAATACCCCCGTCGTACCAAGGTAATCCGGTGTTCGCTGTCGGACGAAGGTAGACGTGGTTATCGTCGAGGTGATTCAGGAGAGCCGTCATGACCCGATACAATTCGGCGTCGGTCGTTTTCTCGTTCACCTGCGGACGGTACGTCTGGTAGAGCGCGTTCCAGTCGATTTTCCTGGGCTCAAATGCACCGTAAAGTCGGTCATATTCACCCCACAAATGGTCAAAGTTGGTGATCGGATTGTTGGGCGTTTCAGGACCGATAATCCGATTCGAACAAGCCGTAAATAGCGCGGCTGCACTGATTATCAGCATAGAAATCAATGACTTTTTCATGATGGTTTCGCTCCGGCGGACCGGCTAATGTTGTTTACGGAAATTAAAAATGTACTTCTCCTTCCAGCGAAAGCGAACTGGTCAGGGCACGTATCGGACGTGGGTCGGGATAGGTCAGGTAACGAGCACGATACGTAGCACCGACGCTTATCCGCGGACTAACGCGGTACGAATAACCCAGTTGCACATTGGTATTGCCCAGCTTGTTCACGGTTGCCCGATGCGTACCCTGTTTGACATAAGCTATTACGTTGTTATCGCCGATTGATTTGGGGAAACTGGCCCAGATGGCGCGGGTAATCAGTCCCACAGCAGCAATGTCAATACGTAGCGTCAGGCTGTGGCCAGCACCAAATGCATAGTCGGTTTGTACCACGGGTGAAACGGTTGCCGTATTGACGAGCCAGGGGAAATTGGCCACTTCATCACCGTAAAGCAGTGATTCGTGAATTGAGCCACCTACCCACGTAGTAAGGCGACCCGGTTCAGCCGGACCGATGCGCTGGAGGTAATCGGCTTCTACGTTAACGTGAAAAAATTCAGACGAAATCTGGTAGGAGTAGGGTGTGCCATCCCCAAATTTGGTTGTATATGTCCGGGCGCCAAAGCGTTCGGGGTTCATTGTGCCCGCTCCGCCCGAAAATCGCAGGTTAAATTGCGAACGATCGGTATGATACCGATACGTAAATCCGTACTGCGGGCTAATTGTACCCACGTAGCGTAGGGGAGAGGCTTGCTGATCGAGTGTGCGAAGATGGAACGTACCAATCGACAGGCCAATACTATTTCGATACGTCTGTGCAGTGGCTATCCGGCTAGTAATGGCCAGCACAGCGACGCAGAGAGCGATTTTGGTAAAGCAGTTCATTAGGGCGATGTTGTTTGATTGACATCGCAAAAGTGACATCCCGACAGTAGTGCGCCAACTAACCACCGACGAACTGGAAAACAAGGCTATTTACGGTGAAAAAAAACGTACCGAAACGTAGCAGTTATTCGCCCAGCCACCGCTTAAATTCGCCCGCTTTCTCACGACTGACCAGCACTTCTTCGCTAAAAGCCGGTTGAAGCGCGATTTTTAGTTTTCCGTTAAAATAAATATTCACCTGCCCGATGGCTTGCAATTCGGCAATAACCTGCCGATTGAGTCGGAAAAATCGCTGTGAATCAAGCATGTGTTCCAATTCATCCATTGTGTATTCGATCAGCCACTCATGCCCGTCGTTCGATTTTAGAAACGTCATTTTATTGCGGCTGAAAAAATACGATACTTCGTGGATAGGCACTGAAAACAGCCGTTGCCCCTGCTTCACTAAAAAGCGGTCTCGCTCAGACCGACGCTCGGATGAATTATTCCGGAACGGCAATTGTGCTGAGAATTGCCCTGTAACAGATTGTTCGGCAAGCTGCTGCAATAGATTCACCAATGATGTTTGTACGCTGTTGGGTTTGTCTGTCAATACTTCTTTCAGGCTGTGAAGTTTGGTGAGTGCGCCCCGGAGATCCGTTTCTTTAATCGGCTTGAGCAGGTAATCGATACTGTTGACTTTGAACGCTTTAAGCGCAAATTCGTCGTAAGCCGTCGTGAAAATGACCGGGCAATTAACATCGACCTGTTTAAAAATCTCAAAGCTTTGCCCGTCGGCCAGTTCAATATCCATTAGAATCAGGTCGGGCGCGGACGGGTGGCTAGTATCATGCGTTCGCAGCCACGCTACCGATTCTTCTACACTTCCCAATTGCCCAACAACCGTAGCTGTCGGTTCAACGTCGGCCAGTAGCCGCTGGAGTTTGCGGGCAGTGGCTTCTTCGTCTTCAATGATTAGTATCTTCATACGTAACACATCGTTGGTAAACCGTAACTTCTTTGTCTGTTACGTTGGCTGAGCTTATTGATCAGTAAACTCAGGTGGGGTTACTTCGATAAGCGGAATCATTACCTGAAAAATCGTATCAGTTTGTTTAATTACGACCTCTGCCTGCCTTAGCAAGCGATATTTAGTGGCAATGTTACGTAAGCCCATCTGGTTTGAAGGCACCGCATTCGCTTTTTTTTGCAGATTGTTCATGACAAACAGATTCCTTGCTTCGTCGGTATACAATCGAATGAGCAGGGGGCGGTTTGGCATAGCCGTATTGTGCTTAACGGCATTTTCAACAAGCAGTTGCAATGTAAGAGGAGGTAACAAAAAGTTATAATAACGTTCATCAACGGCAATATCAAGTTCAATACTGCGGCCGAATCGCATTTGCAGTAAATGAAAATACGCCCGGATAAACTGCAACTCCTGCTCCAGCGTTGTCAGATGCTGGTTCGCTCCTGATCGGAATGCCGCACCACCAGCCTCCCGGTCGTCGTGGTTGGTTTGCAGGAGGTAACGGTATACCGACGCCAGTTCTTCAATGAACCGCTCGGCCTGCTTCGGGTCTTCGGCCACCAATGAGGATAACGTACTGAGGCTATTGAACAAAAAATGAGGATTGATCTGAGCCTTGAGCGAATCAAGCTGACTTTGCAGGTTTTCCCGCTTCAGTTGTTCGGCTTCGTAATACGTAATGCGCCATTGCCGGTACAGATGACGGCCCTCGTAAATGGCCGCAACCGGTAGCGTAAACAGGAATGACACCAACGTAGTGACCCAGTACGTACCACCCGGCAGCGGATACCCCCAGAAATGCGTTACGTCGTAGATATACGTGACGATAACCCGGTGGGCGACCGTAGCGGCCACGAACCAGCTCAATTCCAGGGCGATACGTTGCCTGGTCTGAGCCAGCCGGGGATAATACCGACGGGCGACCCGAATACCTTGCCGATTGACTTCCAGCAGAATGATCCATTCGATCAGGCTGATAAGCAGGCCCTTAAGCCAGCTGATGTGCTGAACGTCGTTGTCGGGCTGGTAGAACACAAAATTTGCAACCACCGCCACTACCAGAATGGCAATCACCCGTAACCACTTGTCGTTCAGCTTATCCATTGAACCGTAAAATCGCGTTAAAATAACCTACTAGCGCTTCAAAGCCGCTTCCTGATTGGCCCATATCAGTTGCCGGACGTAGTGCATCGTGCGATCAGTACCGCTCAGTACGTCGTTGATGGTGGGTGTCAGCACATGATCGGGGCGAATACCCTGCCCGGTTTGCAAACCTGCCGGAAGGTTAGCCATATAGTATCCGAACATCGGAATTCCAAAGTCTATTTTTGAGTTTGGCAGTTGCGTGATGGTAAAAATACCGCTGCTGTTTCCTTCATACGCCCCGCCCGTTTCCTGACCCAGAAAGGTAGCTCGTTTGTCTGCATGGATTCTTGCTGCTAACTCTGTAGTTACCGAGAAACTTCCTCCGTTAACGAGTACGTAGAGCTTTCCTCCGAAAGCGTCGCGTTGGGGTGAATGACGTTTCAAGCCCGTCTGCTTCGTAAACACGTACCCATCGGCCCGCTTACGTACCGCCAGCCATCGAAACATCCGATACAGTTTGGGCGTCCAGGCCGGAAACGAGTAGGCTTTCTTTTGGCGGACTCTGATACGTTCGTAGTAGCGGAATGGCTTCTGGGCCAGATATCGATACAGCCAGACACCATACTTTTCTTCCCCGCCTTCGTTGTTACGTAGGTCCAGAACCAGATTTGCTACGTTCTTTGCCTTAATTTGTCGGAATGTTTCGGCCAGAAACGTATTGAATTTCTGCTCATTATTCTCGGTCCAGAATCGCTCAATGGTTAGAACGGCAGTGCGGGTGCTATCGTTGAACGTAACACGGTGGGCTGGCTGCGGACTGGGTTTATGACGTTCGTTATACGTAGTAATCGCAGCCAGCGACACGGCGGGGAGTTCTACCGTTTGTGTTACGTCGCCAGCTCGATACGTTAGTTTGTGTACGGTTGGAGCACCGATGTACGTAGCATAAAATCCAGAAAAAAAATGATTTAAATCTTCGTATTTACCCGTTTTGGTGTTTCCATCGGCAAAGGTCATGTTGGGCAGAAGTTTGCGTAGTACGGTAGCTATAGGTTGATCATTGATCGTCAGCACTTCGGCCCCGATGGGTAACGTATCAGTTCCGTAATTGCCTACAATCCAGGCTTTATTATCCAGAAAATACAATTTTGCGGGAAACAGTTTGTCGCTGAAGAAAGGGTAATGTTCATCCTTTCCCGGCAAAAGCCATTTGATATGGCCGTCACGTAACGCCACTAGTAAAGGCGTCATCGTTACGTAAAATTCATGTTGTGTTAACGGATGGTTTAATTGAGCGGCTACCGCTGCATAGAGCGAATCGAATTTCGCTTTGGGTGTATAGCGGTATGTAGCCGGATGAACTTCGTTCAATGCAGTTCGGAAGTAAGCCAGATCCGCACGTAATTGCTCAGGCGTAAGCGTCTGACTATGTGTTAGTAACGGACAAATAAATAATAGGCAGAAAAGGACGAGTTTTGTGTTCATAGTAGTTGTGATCGCTTTTAATACGACAAAACTGGCTGTCCTTGCGGTTTTCTGGAAACGAACTGACACCGAATTGAGCGGAATTCAGGCCCAAGCGTCGAATTTAACGTACCCAGGCGGCATAGGTAATTGAAGCGGTAAACTCGGATAATTTTCTTCTTTCTAGCACTATGTACGACGCTATCCTCGCTCATATAGGCCAGTTCATCGATCTCGAACCAGCCGAAGTCGATTATTTTACGTCACTGCTACGTTACAAGATGCTACGTAAGCGGCAGTATTTAGTACAGGCAGGAGACGTCTGTAAGTACGATTCGTTCGTGGTGAAAGGGTGCCTGCGGACGTATTTCGTGGATGAGCGCGGAGGGGAACACGTTGTACAGTTCGCCGTGGAAAACTGGTGGACAGGCGACCTGTATAGTTTTCTGAGTGGATCGCCAGCGGCCTACAACACCGACGCGCTGGAAGACTCCGAACTGCTACAGATCGATCAGGCATCGCTCGATCAGTTGTACGAACGGGTGCCCAAGTTCGAACGATTCTTTCGTATTCTCACCCAGCGGGCGTTTGTGTCGGCGGAGAAGCGCGTCATTGCTACCATCAGTCAGACGGCCGAAGAACGTTATAATAACTTCATCAGGAGCTACCCCGGCCTTGACCAGCGCGTACCCCAACACCTGATTGCTTCGTATCTGGGCTTTACGCCAGAATTTCTCAGCCGGATGCGCAAACAGATGGCTACGCGGAAGTCGTAGGTGGTAAACAACATCTTAACCTACATCAAGATCATTTCCTAAACTACGTCAAGGAAGCCTGGCAAGGGGCTGCCGTAGCTTTGTGGTGTCAAAACAAACTGACAACTATAACAAACAAAGCAATGGACAAACTCCTCCAAAACATCCGCAATCTTAATCAACTTGTGCTCCAGGGTAAAGCCATGGAGGCCTTCGAACAGTACTATGACGAGCAGGTCGTCATGCAGGAAAATGCCCTGCCGCCCACCATTGGCAAAACGGCCAACCGCCAGCGCGAACTGGAATTCTTTGGCAACGTAACAGATTTACGCGCCATCCGTGCTCTTGACGTAACAGTCGGCGACAACGTAACGATGGTGGTCTGGCACTACGATTACACGCACCGGGAATGGGGCGAGAAAAACTACACGCAGGTTTCGGTGCAGCACTGGCGCGGTGACAAAATCGTTCGCGAGCAATTCTTCTATGATTCCGTTCCCGCTCCTGTAGCGGCTGTCTAAGCCAATCTCATTTCAACTCATTTTTAACCACATACAACCATGTTCCAGAAACTCATTGCGACCCAAAACAACGTAACGGGTCTGTTGCTACGTTTGCCATTGGGCACAGTTATGCTTTACCACGGTCTGCAAAAAGCGGCCGGTATTTTCGGGGGCTACGGCTTCACCGGTACCATGCAATTCTTCACCGACACCATTCATATACCCTGGATCATCGGCTTTCTTACCATTGTGATTGAAACCATTGGGGCAGTTGGCTTGCTGGTTGGTTTCCTGGGACGGGTCAGCGCACTTGGTACGTTCGCGGTGATGCTGGGAGCGATGCTGACGGTTCATCTGCCGTACGGTTTCTCGATGAACTGGTTTGGTAATCAGCAGGGCGAAGGTATTGAAATGGACCTTTTGATATTCGGCATGAGCCTCGCCTTGCTGATCGTAGGTAGCGGACGTTACTCGGTTGATCGGCTACTGATTCGCCCAACCCACAAGACGATCGAAACTCGCGAGCCCGTAATGGCCTGATCGAGCAATTGTTTAACATCCAATTTCTACGCTTCAAATCGTCTTTTTGCCAGTTGAACGATCTATAGGTTTCGCTGCTGCTGATACTCAGTACGTTTGCTGCGTTGATTGATGAATTTTTAGCAATCAGCAACAAATAAAAACCGCTTTGGCGGATAAACATGAAACAACAATCAATGAACAATATTCACCAGGCCGTGAACGGCGGCCTGGTTTTTCCAAACTATATCAGGAAGAAATCGGCTCTTTCGTTAACCTGGATCAGTTTATTCGCGCTAACGTTTCTGGTACTGATCGGCATAGCCTGCCAGCCTAAAGATGGCGTTCAGCCCGGCAACTATGGGAACGGCCCCCGGAAAACTGTTCCCACCAAGTTAGTCGGCGAATGGACGTACACCAGCGTCAGTAGTTCCAACATCGTCAGCCGAAACGGTCATACCGTACCTGCCTGGTCGCTGGGATCGGTCTTCCACATCAATGCCGATGGCACCGGCTGGAGCATTGTAACGGCATCGACGGCTACGTATACCTCAGAAGACACCCAGCGAGTTGAGGAAAATGGCACGTTTGAGATTGATTTGGATAGCGATGGAGAAATGGTTTTTCGGTTCTATCCGGCGAATGGCAAGGTCTATAACAACGACGTATTTGCGCATGACGTCGAAGCTGCCAAGTTATATCCACAGACCTTCACGAACTGGGCCGGTACGCTCACAAACAACGGCGGTCGGACCTGTTTCGAAAGCGGAGAACTACGCTACTACAAAACCAACTAAATCATTGCCTTTGGAGATAATTTTGTCCACAAAACACCTCAAAAGCGTTTGATTCATTTCAAATAATCCAGCCATGAAAAAGTTACAATTCCAGGGAAAACGGCTGCACTCGTTGCCAACCGAATCCCGTAAACACGCTGCAATTCTCGTATATATTCTTATTGTCCTATTGGGCGAACTGCTAATTCAAGCCTGCCAGCATCGGGTTGGTCCAACGAACGAACCGGGCAGCATTGGGCATCCATCAAACGATTCAATCATCAGTAAACCAGGGAATTCAGATGGACCTGACGGCCAGGTTGGCGTATTTAAAACCCTTAAGATTGCCCGGACTGATACCGATTATCAGATGATTCAGTTCGATGCAGCTAGAAAGCCGGTTCAGTATGTAAACCAGCATGTAGTTGATCAGGAAACGGGTGCTGTTCGACGGTCGACGTATCAGTTTCTGCACGGTCTCGATGGGCGTTTATACCGTGTCAATACAGTAGGAGGGGGCTATGTTGTTTACCTGTATGGAGACAATGCAGGAGGGCCAGTACTGTCTACGGAAGAATACGACGGAAAAGGAGAACCACTGGTGCTGAGAGCCTACAGCTATTCCGGTGATAATCGCCTGATTGCCATTGATCAGCGACGAGATGATGGTTCACCTCCCACTCGTCGAACGTATCAATACGACAGTCGGGGCAATCTGAGCTTGATTTCCGACTTTGTCATGGACACGCAGTTTCGCTACGTCCTGGAGACGACCACCTCGTTTGAGGATTACGACAACGGAATTCAGGTTGAAAATCTGCTGGCCGAATTTCCGTTCTTACCGGGCGTTACCTTCCATCGAAATAACTTCTGTACCAAAGTGATACGTTATAAAGACGGTCGCGAAATCAGCCGCGAAACGGCCACCTATACGTATAACAAACAGGGCTTACCTACTCAGAAAGTGAGTCGCGTAAGAGCTGGTACGTTAACCACTACGTATACTTATTAGTGTTAGTCAACTTTCTATTTTGTTCTGTTTTGTTCCATAGTATGCCTCGATTGACCATTCCTGTCGTTCAGGCTTTCGTAGACGCCGGTCGGGGCGGAAACCCGGCTGGCGTCGTACTGAACGCCGATGCTTTTGACCCGGCAACCCGGCAACGTATTGCCACCCGGGTTAGCCTTTCGGAAACCGCCTTTGTTTCTGCCTCAATAGTAGCTGACTTTAAGCTGGAATTTTTTACGCCGGTACGTCAAATCGCACAGTGCGGCCACGCTACTATCGCTACGTTTTCATACCTCGCCCAACAGGGAATGCTGAAGGAAGGCCACAATTCGATGGAAACAGTAGATGGCGTACGGGGCATTCGCCTGGAGGATAATCAGGCTTTCATGGAGCAGCGGGCACCGACCTTTACGCCCCCCGACCAGGTTATTGCCGACTTAAGCACACAGCAGATTCTGGACTCATTACGTTTGTCTGCCACTGATTTGATTGATGGGCAGGTTCCGGTAGTGGTCAACACCGGAAATTCGTTTATGATTGTTCCGCTACGTTCGGCTGGAGCGGTTCGGAACGTAGCACCGGATTTGGATGCTATTGAACGTATCAGCGAACAACTCGACCTCGTCGGGTACTACGTTTTCTCCCCAGACGTGCAGCAATCAGGACGCGACGCTGGCGCGCGAATGTTCGCCCCCCGGTATGGTATTTCTGAAGAAGCTGCTACGGGTATGGCAGCAGGTCCGCTGGCCTGCTACTTGTTCCGCTACATCCAATCACCAAAAACAACTTTCCTGGTCGAGCAAGGGCATTTGATGCCGTCCCCATCGCCTAGTGTGCTGACGGCCCAACTCTATCTGGATCAGCATACGATTACGAGCTTATGGGTAGGTGGCCGAGCTGCTACGTCACATTCCATTGACATTGATTATTGATACGTCGACGTAGCGTCAGCACTCGGAAAGATGAGTGTAAAAGCAACTGTAATAAGCAGTTACGAACTAGTTGGGTGATGCTTTTCAGTAGATCGGATTGGAATCGGAGATTTTCGTAACTGGTCGCCTGATAGGATATAGGCCTATACATGAACGTTCATTATCTGGTGATTACTCAACACGATGTGTAGTAAGCAACCACCAGATAATTCTTTTCATTAAATCCGATCGGCAATATAAGCCGCCACTTCAGCTAATCGGTTTGAGAAACCCCATTCATTATCGTACCAGGAAGCCACCGATAGCAAATTGCCCTCTTTGGCCGTTAGTGGTAGATCAATCAGAGACGAATGAGGGTCAGCCACAATGCGAGACGATGCCCATTCCCCTTCCAATACAGCCATTACACCTTTTAGTGGACCTTCGGCGGCAGCCTTACGGAACGCATCGTTGACTTCCTCCACAGTACAGGATTTTTCAGTAATCAGGTTTAATTCGGCAATACTGCCCGTGCGCGTGGGAACCCGATAGGCCTTACCTGTAATCTTAAGATCCGGCCAAATGAATTGCAGGGCGCGGGCGGCTCCTGACGAAGAAGGAATGATGTTCTCGGCGGCAGCCCATGAATCACGCCGGTCTTTCATCGGCTGATCAGTAAGCGATTGCGTGTTTGTATAGGAGTGAACGGTCGAAAAAAGGCCATACTGTATACCAAAATTCTCTTTAATCACTTTGACAGGAGACGCCAGACCATTGGTAGTACAGCTGGCCATACTAATAATCTTATGCTTTTGCGGGTCAAAGTCATCCAGGTTTATTCCTTTCAGGAGCACCGCATCACAGTCAGCCAACGTCTTACTGGGGGCACTAACGAGTACATATTTAGCGCCCCGATCGATGTGCGCCTGGGCACCGGCCCGATTGGTCGCCCTGCCCGTGCAGTCAACGACCAGATCGACCCCGAGAGCTGCCCAATCTGGAATTTCTTTTAGCGAATTGATATACTGAATGGTCTGGTCACCAATGATAAGCGAGCCTTCACTTCCAGAAACGGGCTGCTGCCAGCGACCGTAATTGGTATCCACTTCAAACAAAGCGGCCAAGGTAGGCTCATCGCGAATATCCGAAATAGACGTGGGAACAAACAAGCTCTTACTAAGACCAACTCGGAGAAATTGCCGTCCGATACGGCCGAATCCATGCAGGGCAATGGTTTTCATGCTGATTGTGATTAGATGAAAAATAGATTTGCTCTACTAGCATAAGTCAAAAATTAATGGCTTGGTTCGTTTCCTGCATTCCAGGAAATTTGTACCATCAATAGTCCAACTATGACATGGAAAACAAAGAAACCGCTCTGAGTCACAACTTCTGCCGTCAGATCAATATTGACGATACGTATCAGTTGACATGGCTTTAAGCCAGTGGTCGGCCACCAGTTACGCCGTAAATCATACCGGTAATATAGCTCGCTTCCTGCGACGCCAGTAGTACGTATACAGGAGCCAATTCGACTGGCTGGGCGGGGCGCTTCAGTGGGGTATCGGCTCCAAATTCTTCAAATTTTTCGGGTGGCATGGTCGATGGAATCAAGGGCGTCCATACGGGACCGGGAGCAACTGCATTGACCCGAACACCCTGCTGCATTGCTTCTTCGGAAAAGGCTTTGGTAAAATTGACAATCGCAGCTTTTGTGGCTGCATAGGGAAGCAATTGCGGTTTTGGATCGTACGCCTGAATAGACGTCGTGTTAATAATGGAAGCGCCGGGTTTTAGGTGCGGCATCGCTGCTTTGCAGAGGTAGAACATCGCAAAGACATTAGTCCGAAACGTCCGATCAATCTCTTCGGCCGAAAATTCAGCAATGGATTGATGGGACATTTGAAAAGCGGCATTGTTGACCAAAATATCCAGTTGGCCCCACTCATCAATAACTCGCTGAACGAGTTGCTGACAATGCCTCTCCTGCTGAATATCTCCTTTTACGGCAATGGCTTTCTGACCCGACTTCTCTACCAAACGTACTGTTTCCTGAGCGTCTTTATCTTCTTCATTATAAGCTATCAGTACGTCGGCTCCTTCGCGGGCAAATGCCAGTGCCACGGCTCGACCGATGCCACTGTCCCCACCAGTTATTAGCGCTTTGCGTCCCGCTAATTTTCCGCTTCCCCGGTACGAATGTTCTCCGTAATCGGCCTTGGGATTCATTTCTGATTCCTCTCCAGGAGGTTCTATCGGCTGTTGCTGTTTGAAGGGAGGTACGGGATACTGTTGGCGCGGGTCCTGCATTTGGGTAATATCTGTAGTTGCCATCGTTTGTTAAACTGATTTTACTAACCTCATCAGAAGCATCGGTTAGTGGAGAAATTTGGTTGATTCGCACTTAAGCGTCTTACGATTCGTAACCCAACCGACCGAAAAAGCGGACGATTTTTCTGGTTGCAATGAGGCAATGGGCCTGGTGGACGTTTACAAAAGTTCGGCAGTAGGTAACGTAACGGAATTGATTTTAACGGTTTTTTCAGTGGTCACTTTTAACACTTTTCTGACTAAAGAGCTGGTGGAAATCTGGACTTTCCGTCTTCATCCATTTGTCCCAAAATGTAAAATAAAGCCCAAAGTTATAGCGGAACTGGCTATGGTGCAGGCTGTGATGCGTGGCGCCAATCAGCCATCGACCCAGCCAGTGCCGATCAAACGCATGCGGGTAGATTTCAACATTCAAGTGATTGATGGCTCCCGATAAAGTCATGATAATCAGAATCAAACCGACGGCTGTACTATGAAGAGGCAGCACGAACGTCAGTGCCGGAATCACAATGGCTTGCAACGTACTCTCAAGCGGATGAAACGAAAAGGCCGACCAGGGAGTGGTAATCAGGCTGTCGTGATGCGTTTTATGAACCCACTTGTACACACCCGGTTTGTGCATCCAGCGGTGGAGCCAGTAATAATAGGTTTCATGAATAAGGAGTACCAGACTAATACTCACCGGATACCAGATCAAGCCATAGCTATGAATATCCGTGTAGATTTTGGTGTAGCCCCTTTGATACGCGAGCATAACACCAACGGCAATACCGGTAAAAACCAGCGACGTCAGCGCTGACCAGCCAATTTCCCGCCACTGCTGATTTGACTTTCCAGAACGACGCTGAGCTGTTCGAATAGCTTGATAACCGCTTTTGGAACGGGTAAATAACCACCAGAACACAAGCGAAAACAGGACATACCGACCGAAAATAGTGAGGAAAAATAGCAGTGCTGTCAGACCCAGCGTGAACCATGAATTGATCTGAATCATTGTTCAATAGTTAGATAAAAATAGCCTTGTAAGTCAGCTAATGTGAATTGTGCAGTCTTACTAACTTAATGTTTCTAAAAGAGCAAGGCCCACCATTGGCAGACCTTGCTGGGTATTTATCCAAACTATGCTACCTATTTACTACGACCAGATTTGCTGCCACCCGTAGAGCCTCCTGCACTATGGTTGCCTTTAGATGAGCTTTTATGGGAGGTAGAACTACGACCATTTCCTGTGCTGCCGTGGCCCGTGCCATTATCCTGATTGCCAGTAATACGTTGTCCTTCGTACTCTTTTTCAACTTTTTTCAGTGTTTTATCTGCCATAACGTTACGTATTTACGAAGTAATGAATTTGCTATCACCGGGAAAAGCTAAATTTATAGGCTATTGTTTTAACATCTAAGTCAATAATAAGCTACTGGTCCAGCCTCGAAGTATAAATGCTCTACATTCTTTCTCCTGCACATTGAGGGCTAAAAACGGACGTACTGAAATCCGTCATTGCTATCAATCTGGTTTATTAGCAACCGAGTGGAGCAAACCAGCCGATACCGTTAACGCACCAGATTGAGGTTCTATTAACCCGTTACGTTCGTCTTCAATGTGGTACGTCGTCAAATGAAAGTCGATGAGCTAAATGGTGAGATCTAATGGCTAACCGAAAATAGTTTTTTTCTCAGCTTGACTTTAGCCTTTCGAGAATGCCCTAAATTGGCTTGTATAGGCCTAAATACGTACTTGCTAAATTTTTGAATACCCTCATTCTAGAGCAGATGTTCAAAAATAAATCACCAACGTGGCCTATCCATCCAGGAAACGGCTATAAGCATTTTTCAAACAGCTAAAGTCGAGCTCAGAAGCTGTCTGAAAACTATTTTGTAATTCGTTCAAAAACCCATAAATCCCCTGAAGGGGACTTTGTTCGAGTGCGAGTTAAGTCCCCTTCAGGGGATTTAGGGGTTTTTCAGACAGTTTCTCAAAATTTCGACATGGCCCTACCTGTGACAGACGTTGCGAGCCATCACAAATTAAGGCCCAGGTATTACGTTTATAAACCCATTTCCCCCGCATTTTTGTTATTCTTGCAGAAGTATATTTTATGCTGAATCAGAAAGGCGGAAGCTAAATATTCGCGCTTTCTCTCATTCGCTCCGCTTCGGCGGTCCGATTTCACTCATTAAACATGAAACTCCTCAAAATTGCCGCTGGTGTCCTGAATCAAACCCCACTTGCTTGGGAATCCAATAAACAAAACATCATCAATGCCATTGCCGAAGCACAACGTCAGAATGTCAGTTTGCTGTGTCTGACGGAGTTATGTATTTCGGGTTATGGCTGTGAGGATGCCTTTTTTGCCCAAAATACCATCGATCAGTCCATTGCTTCACTGCTCGATATCGTGGAACATACGAACGATATTGCGGTGGCGGTTGGGTTGCCATTACGTCACAATAACCGCACGTTCGATGTGGCTTGTCTGATCGCTAATAAGCGGATTCTGGGTTTTGCAGTGAAGCAGAATATGGCGAATAACGGCGTGCATTACGAAACACGCTGGTTCCAGCCGTGGCCGGCGTATGTGCGCGAAGAAATAAAAATCGGCGATTTCATGTACCCGTTTGGGGATATTGTTTTCGACCTGTCGGGTGTGCGGATTGGGTTCGAGATTTGCGAAGATGCGTGGGTATCGAACCGCCCTGGCCGGATGCTCTATGAACGAGGGATCGATATTATTCTGAATCCCACGGCCAGCCATTTTGCTTTTCTGAAATCGCAGGTTAGGGAACGGTTTGTGGTGGATGGGTCGCGGGCGTTTGGCGTGAGCTACGTGTATGCGAACATGTTGGGCAACGAATCAGGACGTATCATTTTCGACGGCGATGCAATGGTGGCTTCCAACGGCGAACTGCTGGTGTCGGGAGCGCGGCTGAGCTACGAAGATTTCCTGATTGTGCCAGCCGTAATCGACGTGGATGCTACCCGCCTGAGTCAGACCCAGAACCGGGGTAATCTTGCCCTGGCGTACCCAAATCTGCGCGTAACAGACCGTTTCGACTGGCCTGATGTTGCGCCAGTTATACAGAAAGCCGAACTCGAAGCCTGGGAACGTGGCGGGTATCTGAAGGAAGAAGAATTTGCGCGTGCTGTTGCGCTGGGACTGTTCGATTACCTGCGGAAAAGTCGCTCGCAGGGCTACGTATTGTCGTTGAGCGGGGGCGCTGATTCGTCGGCCATTGCGGCTCTGGTGTTTCTGATGATTCGAATGGCGATTGAAAATATTGGTATTGAGGGAGTTAAAAAGAAATTGAGTTATATAAAAGCGATTCAGGATTGTACTACGTCGGAGCAGATGGTTAGTAAGTTGCTGACAGTCATGTATCAGGGTACCGAAAACTCGTCGGATGATACGTTCAATTCTGCCAAAATGCTGGCCGACGATATTGGTGCTACGTTCCTGAATATCAACATCAATGGCCTGGTTGATACGTATCGCGGACTGATTGAAGAACAACTGGGTCGGAAACTTTCCTGGGATACCGACGACGTAGCACTGCAAAATATTCAGGCGCGGGTACGGGCTCCGGGTATCTGGATGATGGCGAACATTAACAACGCGCTATTGCTCAGTACGTCGAACCGCTCTGAAGCCGCTGTCGGTTATGCGACGATGGATGGTGATACGGCGGGCAGTATTTCACCGATTACGGGTATCGACAAGCATTTTCTACGCGGCTGGCTACGTTGGCTCGAAACGGTTGGCCTGAACGTGAAAAACGAATGGACCCCCGCCGACCGAACTGGTTCCGTTTCTGATCCGAACTCATCCGACCAGTTAATAAAAGTGAACGGATTGAGTGCCGTGAATAACCTGCAACCCACCGCCGAACTACGTCCGCTGGACAAAAAACAGACCGACGAAGACGATCTGATGCCCTACGACGTACTGAACTCCATCGAAGAGGCAGCTGTCCGCGATAAGCAGCCACCCGTGGACGTATTACGTATTGTGGAAGTACGTTATGCAGGTGTACACGACCGCGAAAAACTGCTACTCTGGGTCGAACGATTCTTCAAACTCTGGAGCCGCAATCAGTGGAAACGCGAACGCTACGCCCCCAGCTTCCACCTCGACGATCACAATCTCGATCCCCGTTCCTGGTGCCGCTTCCCGATTTTATCCGGTGGTTTCGAGAAGGAACTCGCCGACATGCGCGACTGGGCCGCCGAGCAGAAGCCAAATACGCGTAAGGGGAAGATTGGGTTTTAGGAAGCCATTATGGTTAACTTTGTGAAAAGCCACCGATTATGATTAAGCCGGAAGAATTTCCTTATATCAAATCCTTGTACGTAAACGATTGTTACGCGTACAAGAAATTTAATATTGAATTACACGATTATAAGCCATTCAGTCATCTAATTCTTACAGGGAAGAATGGTTCGGGTAAGAGTACGATTTTAAGCGCAATTGATCGTCGATTTTTTTTTGAGGATAGACCTGAAAGTGAAAGGCCAAAATTAATCGCTAGTACAGTAGTTGCAGAAAAAGAAGTTATTAGAATAAATGAAACCACAGTTCCTCCCGGGAAGATCTTATTTCAAGTAGAAATTAATTTCACTATACCTCATAACATTAATAAAAACGGGGAAATAAGAGCGATTATGCCTCAAGAGATTTTCAATCATTATCACATTAAAGTGTACTCTTATTTCAAAGCAAGACGATGGATTTCTATTCAGGAAGTTGATGGCCCTTCTAAGGAATTAGATTTTGTTGATAAGCTAAATTCTAAAGATTCTACTAACTATTTCACATCAGCATTTAAACAATATTTAGTCAATAAAAAAATTGATCAAGCGTTTGCTCAAATTGATCAGCGTATTGAACAAGTAAAGACAACGGAAGCTTTCTTTAAAACTCTACGCGAAAAGCTAAGTGAGGTTTTTGGGATTAAAATTGACTCAATCGAATTTGATCACAAAAGCTATGAATTTTATCTTCATTTAGAAGATGGTCGTAGACTTACATTTGATATATTACCAGAAGGTTTTTCGGCTGTCTTAACTATTTTAATGGACTTGTTTATGCGAGTTGATCTTATTCGCAAGCAAGTCAACGATTATAGTTATGATCCTTGCGGCATTGTTTTAATAGATGAGCCAGAAGCGCATCTACACCTTCAACTGCAAGAGCAGATTTTACCACTATTAATAGACTTATTTCCCAATATACAATTCATTGCTGCTACGCACTCACCAGCAGTAATTGCCAGCATAAAAAACGCGACTATTTTTGATCTTACTACGAAAGAAACTCGTATCAGTGAAGACGCTGTTGGGCGGAGTTATTCTGATTTAATGATGTCTCATTTTGGCTTGAATAATGAGTATTCTAAAGCCGCAGATGATATCATTTTGCAGGTCAACAGTGTGTTAAATACGTTTGGAAATAAACCGGAGGAAATGAAAGCTGCTTTGCAGAAAATTTACGATGAGAATAGTGCTTATCTTTCTCCGACCCTAAAAGTAGAATTAGAGTTATTAATTGCTCAGCAAGAAGCCCAACAGATTGCCCATCAATGATTAACGTAGTACGGGGCGTGTCCGCTCCACCTTCATTAGCCAGCCAAATTTCTTACCGGAGTTCAGACGTAATTGACGTACTGCATCAAGTCTTTAATGGTAAGTGCTATTTAACCGAAAAGGTGTTTGATAGCCCGAAGGAAATGGAGATTGACCATTTCCTGACGCAACACGAACGGCCTGATCTTAAATACGAATGGAAAAATCTGTATGCTATAGATCAGAAGGCAAATAAGAAAAAGCCTAAAACTACGCCAGAGGGCGGTTACCTTGATCCGTGTAATCCTGACGATGACGTAGAGCGGGAAATTATTTACATTGTCGAATTTGGAGGAAATGCTTTATTTAAAGCGCGGGATTCATCCAATCAAAAAGCAGTAAATACGGCTAATTTGCTTAATCACCTTCACAAAGATTTAAAACCTGCTGTAAAAGACAAGCATCATGAGGTTGTCAATGCCGTTGCTGAATGGCACACTGCAAAGGTATTATGCAATCAGCGTGAAGAATTAGAAAAGGAATTACTAATAAAAAAGCTGTTATCTCGTGACAGTCATTTTACCATGCTAATGCGCTCAATTAAAGCAATTCAGAGCCTTCCTACTGATTTCTTTGATTGAGTCGAAACGAATGAAATCAGTATTACCCGGTCTTCTTTTTGCGGCTCTCTGGGCCTCGGCTTCCGTTGCTACAAAATTCGGTGTCCAATCTGTTCATCCGCTGATACTGGCCAATATTCGTTTTCTAATTGCAGGAAGTGGAATGGTTCTGTTCGCGTATGGTATCCAACGTTTGCCCAATGCGTCGCCAACACGGATAGAATGGCAACGGCTGACTATTTTCGCCTTACTGAACACAACGATTTATCTAGGGTCTTTTGTGCTGGCTATGAAGCAGGTATCGGCGGGTATCGGAAGTTTGTCTACCGCTACCAATCCATTGCTGATTGCCTTGCTTTCTGCATTGTGGCTACGTCGAAAACCCCGCTGGAACGAACTAGGCGGTTTAGTGCTGGGGCTGTTAGGCGTAGCAGCTGCTACGTATCCACTCCTGCAAAACAGTTACGCAACCATAGAAGGTCTGCTTATTCTGTCGGTGGGTATGGTCTCGGTGTCGGCGGCGACGGTGTACTACGCCCGGTTCGACTGGCGATTACCCAATCTAGTCATTAATGGCTGGCAGGTACTTATTGGCGGACTACTTCTACTGCCCTTTACGTTCCTGTTTGCCGATTTCAGTGGAGCTCACTACGACGTACGCTTTTGGGCATCAGTGCTCTGGTTGATTTTGCCGGTATCAGTAGGAGCGCTTCAACTGTGGTTCTATTTGGTGAAGCAAGATCCTATTCGGGCGTCACTCTGGCTTTATCTCTGCCCCATTTTCGGCTTTACCTATTCCTACCTGTTCATGGATGAACCGATTACGTTATATACAATTGCCGGTACGTTCCTGGTGATTGGTGGGCTTTGGTTGGGGAGAAAGGCATAGGGGCATGGGGCAGAGGGCAACTAGCCCTGTGCTACGTCACTGCTTCACCACAATCATCTCTACCCGCCGATTTAACTGGCGGGACACTTCGTTGCGATTGTTGGCAATAGGGCGGGTGGGGCCGTAGCCTCGTGTTGTAATTCGGTTAGCTGCAATGCCGCCCTGAACCAGAAAGTCTTTTACTACGTCGACGCGCTGCTTGGAAAGCCGCAAATTCTCATCGAAATCGCCCTGATTATCCGTATGACCCGCCAGTTCAATTTCTGTTGTTGGATGATCACGCATGTAGGCCAGAAGCTGCTCTAAAGCGGGCTGAGCATCGGGCAATAACTCTGCTTTACTTTGTACAAACTGAATTGCCTTCAACTGCGTGGTTTTGCCAGGAACCACGACTAGAGGTGGGGGCGTGTACATAATTTTGGCGTCAAGCGTTTTTGGGGGCGCTACACGTGCGCTGGTGCTGGACGTTGGTGGTTGCGCTGTTCCGCGAGCGGTGATTTCCGAGGGTGCAACGGTTGAGGGAGAAGCCTGCGTTTGGCTTACTGCCGATGCCGTTGTGGTGGGTTGGGTTTGTTGGGCTATTGGTTGCTTTCCTGGACGATATAGCAGGGTAGGGCGCATTCTTTCTATGCTACTAGCCCGGTCGGATGTAAATGCAAATACTTCTTCAAAAGGAGCGTACCCGTTTGCCTTCGCCATAAAAATGTACGTTTGCTTAGGGGAGATTTTAAGCTGATACGTACCGTCGGCATTCGTAGGTTGCTTATCCTGTATAATTCCGCTCTGATTTTTGGCCTCAATAGTAGCGCCGGCGATTGGTTTTTTGGTTTCTGCATCGAGTATGGTGCCTTTTACCGTAGCCAGGCCGTCATCAGCGACAGTCTGTGGCGGTGGCTTGGCCTGACTTAGTGATGGGAATGCATTCCACAGGCATAGCCAACTGGCAATCACTATATACTTAATCCACTTCATCTTATAAAGGCAACGTACTATGAGGGCGCAAAAGTACGCCTAAATGCGAAAAAAGTAAGCATCGAATGATACGTTCAGGGAGTGAATTTAGTGTCAATTTTAACACTATTTTAAGTGTTGATTTTAGTGTTAAAAAATGCTAGTTAAATAGTTGTATTTCAAAGGGTTATATGCTGAAAATAATTGCCAGGAAATGAACGTGAAATGGGCTTTTTTCGTTAATTAGTTATGAAACAAATAACCAACGCAACGATGCATTCCCCGAACGCTCAGGCACCTCTTGCTCAACCCTCGACGGGCAATTTGCCACTCGATGACAACTGGCGGAAGTCAATTCCGGCGCAGGTGTTTCTGAACCATTTTTTCGCGATGGATTACCACATCCATCACCAGAATGACCTGTTTGATATAGCCCGTTTTCCGATATTTCAGCAGTTTAACGGATTAGTGACCGACGAAACGCGGAAGTCGCTGGAGAAACTGTTGCTCAATAGCTGGAGTGCCGAATATGCGTTACGTATCACGCCCGTCGTGAACGATGAACAGTATCTGCAAAGCTCGCTGCACTGGACGTTCCCACAGGCGTATTACAGCGCTTTGTTCAGCGCGCGTGCGTTCTTGGCTGTTCAGGGCATTAACGTCAGCAATGAAGAGTTAATCCGCAAACGGATTGGTAACATGGTAGTACGTGGTTATTATCCGGCTTCTATTGGCTATTATGCGCTGGGGCCTATCAATAATTATCGAATTCAGCGGTTGCCTATGTCCCGGCGGTTCAACGTAGTAGGTAAATCGGATTTGCAGCTTCCTTCGCGTGAAGGATCGGTGCAGGCCGAGTTAGCCCAATTCCTGAAAACTACACGCGACCAACGTGTACGGGCACTACGTAATGCGATTCAGAATAATCCGAAAACGGCGCTACGTAGCCCGAAAACTGGAGAGATTTTGCAGAAATTCAGTATTGAACAGTATAAACAACTGGCAAAACAGATTGGCTATACGACGTATTTCGATATGCTGAGCCGCCTGCGGATTTCGTCGTCGAACCGGGGCGGTGGCCCGCGTGAGATCGAGCGATTTGTCGACTCCGATATTGATGTGAAGTTATTTCACGAAAGTCTGGTCAACATTGTAGCGCATATAAATTCGGTGCACGAAGCCTACATTGCTAAAGCATTGGGTATTCAGGCTTATCGTGAGCTTGTAGCCAAACTGCCCTCTTATCTTCAGGAGAGTTTTGTGCGTGAACGGATGAATACCATTATCGCACCTATGCTTGCTCCGCCTAGCTCTGAGCAAGATTCATCCTTACGTATGGCTGCCTAAAAGACCATTCATAGTAAATTCAGTACCAAGTCCCGATCAGCGATGGTCGGGATTTTTTATAAATAATTTAAGCATTAAATGTTTGATAATCAGTATTTTAAAAATAAAGAAGCGTTTTTCTTTAACGAAAAAAATTAATACTTTTTCAAACACTATCAGATTTAGGTCGTTTATAATATGTCATGCAGATACAACTACTAGTTATAAGGAAGACTATATTGCTGTGAACCAGATACTGTATATCGAGTATTGGAGTGTTGTAATAAATTATGTCTTATAAATAGGGGTTCTGTATCTGCCGTAACGAAAAGCCCGCTTTCTCTTCTTGAGAAGCGGGCTTGTTTTGTAGCGCGGGTGACAACCCGCAGCCCTAGAATCTGTAATCATTAATGTAAAAGTGCAGACTCTAAGGCTGCGGGTTGCCACCGCGTTACGCTGTTTTTACCAAATCAACCAACGCGTCAATCCAGATTGGACTATCGTTCAGACTTTCAACCAGTTGCCAGTGTTGACCACCGGCTTTTTCAAAAAGCTCTTTGTATTCAACGCCAACTTCAATGGTTGTTTCCAGGCAATCGGCGACGAACGCGGGCGAAAAGGCCAGTACGCTTTTAATGCCCTTGGCGGGTAACTCCTTGATAACTTCGTCAGTATACGGCTTAATCCAGGGATCGCTGCCGAGCCGCGACTGAAACGACGTAACATATTTGCCTTCAGGAATACGTAACGCTTTGACTAATAAACGTGTGGTTTCGAAACACTGAGCCCGGTAACAATGCTGATTCAGCGCATGGAACGTTGCGCAGCAATCGTCAAATCGACAGGTGGTTTTCGTTACGTCGCCTTTCCGAATCTGACTTTCAGGCAGTCCGTGATAACTGAATAGAAAGAAGTCAAAGTCGTGCGCGGCCATGTATTTCCGGGCAGTTTGAGCGAAACCCTCAATAAAATTCGGGTGCTCCAGAAAGCGGTTAACGAACCGAATGGCGGGTATTACCTCCCAGGACTTTACAATTTCCATCACTTTCTGATAGACAGAACCTGTAGAGGCCGATGCGTATTGCGGGAACAGTGGCACAACAACGATGTCAGCCAGGCCGAGTTGCTGAAATTCGTTCAGACCTGCTTCGATGCTTGGGCTTTGGTAGCGCATGGCTAATTTTACTACGTACTGACTACCAAGCTGTTGCTGTAACTTTTCTTCAACCTGATGCCCGTAGTACTTCAAGGGTGAGCCGGTTTCAGTCCAGAGTTCTTTATAAATCTTTGCTGATTTTGGCGCCCTGAACGGTGCGATGAAACCGTTGACCAGCAGCGACCGTGGAATCAGTGGAATGTCGATGACGCGACCATCCATCAGAAATTCGCGCAGGTATTTACGCACATCGGGCACGGCCGGGCTATCGGGCGTACCGAGGTTAACCAGTAAAACGCCCGTCTTACCAACTGTTTTTTGATTAATAATAGAGGATTGTATAGCAGAAACTTCCATCTTAAGGAATAAATGATAAGTGATAAACGATGAGTGATAAACGATAAGTGATGACCGCTCCGGCGGCCCGGTCATCACTTATCGTTTATCACTCATTTCGCTTCAGGATACCGGCTCAGATCGGTACGTGTGAAATCGCTGAAGACTTCACCAGGTAAACCCGTAAACACCATAATATCACTCAGATCGCGCTCCCCGCGTTCGGTTGCGAGCAAGATGGTACCATGTTGTTCGTAGCCCTCCCAGGGCAACGTAAAGGTTGGTTCTTTATCATTACCGTCTTGAAAATGAGCCCACTGTGAAACAAGGTGTGATTTCTTGTCTACCCATACTTTATATTGGGCGCTGGCTACGTTAGTACTGCCCTTATACGTTACCAGCAATACGTCGGCAGGTTTGCCCGACTGAGTGGGTTCATCGCCAACGTAACAGAGAGTCACACCCGTATCTTTCAGTTTAAAGGGCATAAACAGCCAGTGGGAGTCATTGAGCCAGTGTTTTTTACTCTGCTTAACGTACTTCGCCACCGAATCGGGTTGGGTGAGTTCTTCGCCGTTTCGATAGACGCGCCCCATGTCATTATTGATGTTCAGCAAAATTGTCTGATCGTCGCGCAGATTATCGATACGAACACTGCCTGAGTACTTATTCCACACAAATTTACGTACACCGTCATAAGTCCAGGCAACCAACTGGGTTTCATCCCAGGCAGTACGTCCGCCCATGGCTTCCATCACGGCGTCGGCAATCTGTATGGCCCGTGCATCGGAACCCGACTGGTCGAAGCCGGGTGCGGGTGGATTGGGCGTTTTCTTGACCTGAGCTATACTTATTGTTCCACCCAGCAGCAGGCAGGCAGCTAAACAAATGATTCTCATAGACCGTGTAGATTGTCTTCCAAATACTCGACAAATGAGAAAAATGGGTCTGTCCATCAATCTCGACTGTGCAGTACTGAAGTTTGGGTTCGCAAAATTACAATATTGGTGTATTAGCTTAGGCCGATATATACTGGATTTTACCAATAGGCTGAATGCTCCGTTTACCGTGAATACCTAACAAATACCATTAACTCAATGATTGAAAGCTTTGTTGGCATTATTTATAGTTAACACAATTATTAATAAGCAATCTATTAAGCCAAAACAGAATAGTTCAAAACATTGTCCCCAAATAAGCTGTTAATAGGGTGTAATTTCGATTACGTCTTATTTTTATACAACTCAACGAGTTCTGAAAAACATCATGAAAACCTATGTACCACTGCTGGCCATGTGCCTTGGCAGTTTCGGTCTCGCCCAGGCGCAGACGACGACAACTACAACAACGAACAGCACCTACAGTACGTCTCCTGCAACAACTGACACTACGTACAGGTCATCCTCGATGACCACCGACAGCTCCAATATGGCGCCGACAACCAATAGCACGAACATGGCGCCCACTACGAACAGCAGTAACTCCTCCATGAGTAACAGCAATATGAACAGCGCGCCGACTCGAACGAACGAATCCACGACTACGACCACTACGTATAATTCGGGGGATGCTTCGATGAATTCATCGGATGCAGCGCCCAAAAGCGAGAGATCGTGGGGTAAACAAGGTAAATTTGGGATTTACGCTGGTGTAAACTTCTCCCGCTTTGTGAACGAACCAATTCCTGATGGAGCTTATCGGGCAGGCTGGCAGGCAGGTCTTTATGGCCGTACGGGCGGAACAATATTTGGTCAGTTAGGAGTGGAATACCGTACCTCTACGTCGAATCTGGTACGTTCAGGAACGGGGCAGCCCTCGCAAACCGCCGGCGAAATTCGTGGCCAGATTGATCAGCAGTTTGTAGCTATTCCGGCCTATGTTGGGGTACGGGTGGGTAGTGCACTGGGTCTGCGGATTCAGGTCGGTGCCGAACTATCGACGATGATCATCAATTCGAGCAATCAGTTTGGTATCGGCAAAGATGATGTACGTCGTACCTTGCTGAATGGCCTGGGTGGTGTTGGTATCAACCTCGGACCACTGACACTGGACGCCGTATATAACCTCGGTCTGCAAAACGTTTTCGACAACAACGATACGAAACGTAACATGCTGGCTTTCAATCTTGGCTTCCGATTCTAGATTAGTTGAGATAACGTACTAGATAGGCCGCTCCCTCACAGGAGCGGCTTTTTTGTTGCTGAATTTGAAAATAGTCAATAGTCGATAGTCAATAGTTGTAAGTTTGTCAGCGTAATTCAGTTGGATTTATGAAAACGGTTACAGCTATTAACCTGTAACAGAACGTAGTGCTACGTATCAAACAACATTAGATTTAACTGCTATTGACTGACGACTATCTACTACCGATTGTCATGAACACTCTATTTCCCATTTTCGTCAAGGCCGAAAACCTGCATACGCTTATTGTAGGAGGGGGCTACGTTGGCCTCGAAAAGCTGACAGCTCTGCTTAGTAATTCGCCTGAAGCACGCGTTACGTTGGTTGCCCCCGACATACGTAGTGAAATTCGTGAGTTGGCCCGCCAGTTTCTTAAACTGGAGTTGATTCAGGAACCGTATCACGAACTCTATCTGTCGGATAAGGATCTGGTGATCGTTGGTACAAACGATAAAGCCGTTAATCGACAGGTACAGGCCGATTGCAAACGAAAACGAATTCTGGTCAACGTAGCAGATACGCCTGAATTGTGCGACTTTTACCTGAGTTCGGTCGTGAAAAAAGGCGACCTGAAAATTGCTATTTCGACCAATGGCAAATCGCCGACCTTTGCCAAACGGTTTCGGGAAGTGCTGGAAGATATCTTACCCGACAGCCTCCAGGAAACGCTCGACAACCTGACTGCCATCCGCAACCAGCTTAAAGGCGATTTTGTGCAGAAAATGGAAAAGCTGAATGAGATTACAAAAGTGCTACGCTAATATTCTTACGGTCAACGTTTTATGAAAAATGTATCTGTATTTCTTTTTGTAGTTGTTACGTTCATTTTCACGAATTACGGCTTAATAGCTCAGCCTAATGTGCGCATTGAGCGGGGGGCTATTAGCCGTCAAATTAGAATCGACGAAACGACAAAAATTACTGATAAAAAGACAGGTAAAACTATTTCGTATCAGGAGTATCGGGAACTTACAAAAGCAGACCCATTTGGGTATCATCTGGAGCCCGTTTTCGATGAATATGGCGAAGTAAGCGCGTATAAACTCCGCTCCGTAACCTCAGAAGAAAGGCAAACTCATAGCTTTACGAGCTTTGCCCCGGCCCTACGCCCCAAAGTAGGTGAACCTATGCCCGAATTCGTGATGAAAGGGATCGACGATAAGGTGTATCGGTTGTCTGACCTGAAGGGCCACGTCGTTGTGCTCAGCTTCTGGATTAGTTTACGAAAACCATTCTGGGGACCGAAACAGGCACAGGGTTTTGCTGAGGTGTTACGTCCTTATCGGTCTGAAACTGACCCGCTTTCGTTAGGCGTTTTGCAGGACTCCAAAGAAGATATTGAGCGTTTTTTAGCCTCAGAAACCCTTCCATTCATTCCAGTTCCTAATTCGTATGGCTTCCACCAGAAGTTTCACATTACAGGATCGCCAAGCTTCATGGTTATCGACAAAGCCGGTAACGTAGCGGCCTACATAGAAGGTCAGGATTATGACCAACTCCAGAAAGCTCTGCAAGTTGTGATTCGGTGATAGACCTGTACTTTAACGTAAAGTTTGGTAGCTGCTTTTTGTCATCCTGACGCAGGGAGGATCTTAATGTGGCATCACTAGAGAGCTAGGACACATTAAGATCCTTCCTGCGTCAGGATGACAAAAAATCACAATTCCAGCTCTACATTCGGGTCCCAGAAAACTGTTTTGAAATCAACGACCTTATCGTTTTCAATTCGAACTCCTTCATTTTCCAGCAGTCGCTGCATGACGTTTGGCTCGCCAAAAAAGTGCTTACCGGATAAAACTCCCACACTGTTCACGACCCGATGCGCCGGTACGTCGGGACGGTTATGACAGCCATTCATAGCCCAGCCCACCATGCGCGCTCCCGCCCGAAGACTGAGGTAACGGGCAATAGTGCCATACGTAGTAACACGGCCTCGCGGTACCAAACGTACTACCTCATAAACTTCCTCAAAATAATCGCGTTGTTCGGCCATTAACTGTTACTTTTCTCTTCGATAGCCTGCGACAAACGGTCATACCATTCTTCGCCGTAGGCACGTATCAGAGCCTCGCGAACGAATTTATAGATCGGTACATTCAACTGCTCACCAAAGCCGCAGGCCGGATTGCAGATAGGCCAACGGTCGTAGTTGAGGGCGTGATACGCGTCGTATTTGGTTACTCTAATGGGGTAGAGGTGGCACGAAATGGGTTTTTTCCAATCGACTTTGCCGTCGTTGTACGCTTCTTCAATCCCGCATTTCAGAATGCCACGCTCGTCCCAGATGGCATAGACACACTCGCGCCCACCTACAGTTGTTGTAACGGAGCCGCCAAAACCATCGGGTTCGTGGCCACCGCGTTGTTCAATAACGTTAATGCCTTCGGGTGAAAGATAGGGCTTGATATCAGGGTAAATACGGTCGAGAATGGCGGATTCGTCAGGTTCAAGCGGAGCACCCATATCGCCTTCTACGCAGCAGGCACCTTTGCATTTATCGAGATTGCAAACGAAAAACTTTTCAGCAACATCGTCGCTGATGCAGGTATTATCCAGGAGAATCATATACGTAAAGATACGTATCGTTCCCCAAATTTGTCGAAGAGAACAGTCAATCATTGAAAAAGCCACCCCGATTATTGGAGCAGCTTTTTGGCTTGATACGTATCGAGTGTTAGATTTTTAACATTCCAGCTTTTTTGTGATTCTGGTGATTTTTGTCATTCTGAGGCACGAAGAATCTTGAAGCTGGCAAACCTGAGAATTAGGATACGTTAAGATTCTTCGTGCCTCAGAATGACAAAAATCACCAGAATCACAAAAACGTCTATTTAACAATCTTGATTTTCTGACCCAATTTCACGTTGTTATCAGCCATGTTGTTCCACGACTGAATCTGCTCGGCCGTTACACCGTAGATCTGGGTGAGCCGGAACATGGTTTCGCCTTTGGCAACGGTATGATACGTAACAGATGATTTGTCCGTCGACGTAGCAGTGTTGGCTGGGGCCGATGCCTGACTGGTACGTGTCGGGCTGGCTTTAACAAGTAACTGCTGACCTACTTCCAGTACGTCGTTATTCGTTAAATTATTCATCGCCATCAGTTGATCGACGCTGAGGCCGTAAAGCTTGGAGATGCTGTAGTACGTCTGACCGGCTTCAACGGTATGCGTTCCGGTAGCACTTTTGCCACTACTCGCTGTGGTGGGCGTGGTCGTCGGACGAGTAACAGCAGGTGTGCTGGGTGCCGACGTAACTGGCTTTGTTTCAGGTGCAGTACGTTCAGGTGTAGTACGTTCAGGAGTGCTACGTTCCGGAGTTACAGGACGAGTATCGTTTTTTGCTACGTCAGCGTTGGTCGACCGCGAAGGCGTTTTGCTAACGGCGGTTAAGGAGCCATCAGCCTGTTGCTCACGTGGGCCTTCATATTTACCGGTTTCAGGACGCCCCATATCTGCATCCGATACGTTGGTTGGTTTAGTACGTTGCGTACTGGCAGTTGCATCAGACGTTTTTGGTTTTGATGTAGTGTTTGTAATAACATCAGCCGTCTTGTCGCGTTCAGGAGTTGTTGCTACCGGAACTTCTTTGACGGGTTGCGTAGCATCCGGCGTCCGGACAATCACGACCCGTTGCGAACCATCAGCGTCTGTCGGACTGCTGGTTGTCGGAGCTGGGCGATTGGTGGACGCAGGCGAACTGGTTGGCTGAATAGACGGACGTTGCGGCTCCGTACGAGGGGGAGCAGAAGCGGGTTCCGACGTGCCATCGCTGGGCGTAACACCACCACCTACTAATTTGGGCTGATATAACTTCCGTTCCGAAGCATTTTTGGGTACGTTGTTACCACCGTTCACCGTACGTGTCGCACCTGCCGACGGGTTTACTGAAGCTACTTCACGATTCGCCGGGGTTGGCGTCTGATCGTAAACCGGTGGCGCAGGCGCGTTAATAACTTCTACAGGCTTATTGGCCGGACGCCGGTCGCGGAGCCACATCACACGACCTGTCAGCAATTTCTGGATGCGGTCCAGGCGGTTGTAGCGCATCAGCTTTTTCAGCCGAATACCGTAGCGTTGCGAAATACTACGCGATGTTTCGCCGTCGCGTACGGTGTGAAAGGGCACAAGCGCTTTTTTTCGTTTCTTGGCGAGGTAATACACATCGTTGACGATGATAGGGTCTTTTTCGCCCATATCGTTGTAGCGAAGGAAACTCGACAGACTAATTTTGGCTTTCCGCGACAACAAAGCGGCATTATCGCCAGCCTGCGCCTGAATACCCGGCAATCCGTTGATTTCGTAAAGTACCGGGTCGTTTTTGCTGCTCAACCCGGTCGTAACCCGACGTAGTACTGGAAAACCAACATCGTTCTGGACAAATTCCGGGGTTTTCTTCGACCCCACGTTTACGATTTTCTGCCGAACATCGTTGATCTGATTGCTGGCCACAGGTACAGCCATGATATAAGCCTTGTCGGTCGGGAGGGTTTCGCCAATCACCCAGCGGTTGTATTTTCGAAGCTCAAACTCATCGACATCAAGTTCTTCGGCGATGGTTTTTATGGATTTGCCACCTCCGTTCGGGTATTCAATCAACGCGAAACGGTTGCTGGTCTGGTGCGTCTGGAGGGCGTTTTCGATAGCTACTTTATGGGCGAAGAAACGGAGGATGTAGCGATCAGTACGTCCGTCAAGAGCGATTTCACGGGCGTAGGACCAATCGGGTGGAATCAGTTTGGCAATACCGCCCGCCCCGAGGTAATACGAATACAGTGATGCTACCCAGTTGTTGAACTGTGCATTACTCTTTTTCAAGTACTTAGCCGCTCCCCGCGACGAGCTTGTGATGTTTTTTCGCTCATCAATCTGGTCGTCTACCCGCATTCCATAATCCATTGCGGTTTCGCGCTTGAACTGCCAGTATCCCACAGCCGACGATGACGATACGGCATCGGGCGTGAGCGAACTCTCCTGTACGGCCAGGTATTTAAAATCGGTTGGTACGTCTTCGTCGATGAAAATCGACTCGATCATTGGGAAATAGAGCACTACACGGTCGAGTTTGGCCGTCCAGTACTGCCGGTTCGATAGGAGGGCGTTGACATCCTGCTGAATGATACGTCGGGCGTCGGGGTCGAGACGGACCGAAATATCAGCAAAAGAAAGCTGTTCGGGCACAGTGGGCACCGGCGTCTGGGCTGATACCAGCAGGCTGACTAGTACGTAGAAGAGGGTTAGGGGAAGCGTAATTTTTTTCATGCGGGTACCGCGTTGGCGGTTTGTTTTTGGGGTCAGTTGAACATCAACGTTTGCGTATCATCATAATCCCGTCTCGAACGGGCAACAGCACATTTTCTACACGCGGGTCGTTCTGAATCAGTTGGTTAAACGCTAAGACAGATTGGGTGTCAAGATCCGATTGTTTAACCCTCTCAACAACCTTGCCACTCCATAATACGTTGTCGGCCAGTATAAAACCGCCAGGACGTAATTGGCTGAAAATCAAGTTGAAATATTGTGGATAATTTCGTTTGTCGGCGTCAATAAATACCAGGTCGAAAGTTTCGTTGAGCGTCGGGATGATATCGGAAGCCGAGCCGACGCGAAAATCAATCTTATGGCCTAATGGGGATTGTTGCCAGTATGAACGGGCAAAGGATTCCAGTTCTTCGTTCTGGTCGATGGTAATCAGCAGGCCGTCGTCGGTCAGTCCTTCGGCCAGGCAAAGGGCGGAGTAGCCGGTATACGTACCAATTTCGAGAATGCGTCGGGGACGTATCATCTGCGACAGTATAGCCAGCAGTCGCCCCTGTAAATGCCCCGACAGCATCCGGGGAGCCATTACGTGCGCGTGCGTATTGCGATTGAGCCGACGTAGCAACTCACCTTCGGGCGAGGTGTGTTCTTCTGCGTACGTGGCTATGTCGGCGGGCAAAAAATCCATTCGGCGGACCAATGCTACGTCCTAAATTGGGTTAGGAAAGGAGTAACAAATGGGCTGGTTTAGGTAAAATTAATGAGTTTTTAGAAAACGAACGTCGAAAAAGCGCATCTAGTACGTAAAAAGAAGCTGGAATGCATACTAATATTGCTTTAGAATCACTAAACCTGTTTAAACAGCCTCAATATAAAACAGACATCAATGGAGAAGCACTTTATTAACCCACCCCAACTCCCGAACTGGGAACAAGCCTTTTCTCAGGTAGTCGTGGTTAAAAGTGACTCTCTACAAACAATCTATCTTTCTGGCCAAGTCGCAATGGATCAGAATCTTAAGCTTGTTGGTGAGCATGATCTTAAAAGGCAGGCGACAAAGGCTTTTGAGAATCTGCAAATTGCGCTTGCTTCGGTAGGCGCAGCACCAAAAGATGTGGTTAAAATCACTATTTACGTAAAAGATTATAAACCCACAGATGCAACTATTGTGGGTGACGTATTTAGGAATGCTTTCCCTCATAAAAACCTTCCAGCAAGTACGTGGCTGGGTGTACAAGCTTTGGCTCTGGAAGGATTATTAATTGAGATTGATGCTGTGGCGGTAATGTCAATTTAACATATTCAACCTTTATTTTTTCTCATTTAGTTAGCATAATTGCACTTATACAACAGATCCTTTCCATATGTTTACCATTTTTACAGTATTAATTATGGTAGTAATAGTAGGTGTATTACTGCTGTTTATAGGAGCATTACTGAGAGGAAAAGCACAGAAAATCACGATCACATGCAGTCTAATATTATTATTATCATTTGTACTGTTTAGTAAAGATTGGTTTGGCCCTAGACAAGAGTACATAGACTATATGTTGGGTCAATACAGGATTGATACAACTAACCTGAAATATCCAAAAGAAATAGTTAGATCATATGCAGACTTAACCTTACTAGTAAGCAACGACCTCACTTTTAAATTAAGCAGAACTAGCCCTTATTTTAAATCAACTACTGGTACTTGGACTGTGGAGGCAGGAACCGATTTTGAGCTAGTAAAATTTAAGCTTGATAATGAGAAGTGGGAGGAAGATATGCTCTTGAAGAATGAAAGTTGGAGTTTAAAAAGCCAAGACACAACTCAGCAATACATTCTTTTCAGAAAAATCAAAGCTGTACAACATTAAGTCATTACAATCGTAAGCTCAGAAAACAATACACATTTTTGTACTTCTTCAAGAGTAACGGCAAAATACAAATATGGTCTAAACTAATTCTTTTCCATTAACATAAGATTAGTTATAAAACTATCTGGGAAATGTACAAATAGGTAGTCAATCCACAAATTGTATTCTGAGTAGTTAGCGTTCTTTAAACAATGGATTTATGGCTGATCGCAACTGTAGAGTTTTGCACTCGGAAGCTAGTCTGGTAGCCTCAGGTTAGTAATAAATGTTCAATTGCCTCGACTGTCGAGCACTTTCTGTAATATTCGGGCGAATTCTTTATCGTTGGGTGGCGCAAAAATATAGCTGTGCTCGCCCGGTACGTCGTGAATATGAACGCCTTTCCGGGCGAAATTCCGCCAGCCATAATAATCCTTGTCCGCTACGTAAAACGTCTGAATCAAGGCTTTGAACACGTGAACTTCCAGATCGGCGGGCCGTAACTGGAACCTGGCCAGCGCTATATCGTTGATGGCTTCAATTTTAAAGGCTGAATCAAGAATGGCTTCCTGCTGCTGCGTTTGCCCAAATTTAGCCTGCCAGTACACTTCGATAGCTTTGCGAAGCAGCACATAATCAAAGCGTTGATGTCCCTTTGATCGCCAGTATTTTTTGACAAGCCGTCGGTCAAGGGATTCCAGCTTGTACTTGATTCCCTGCCAACCGTGTTCTTTTAGGAGTGTGATCGTATGAAATAATTTTCTCCCCGACATCTCAAGACCCTTATACTTTCTGAACCACCAGGCCACGTCTGAAGACGACTCAAACGCTTCGGCATCAAAAAGAGCGACCATATCTACCTGTTTCCCCTGCTCAAGAAGCTGTCGGGCCATTTCATACGCGATCACTCCGCCCAACGAAAACCCACTCAGCGAATAAGGGCCTTGTGGATCATGAGCCACAATCTCTGATACGTAATGCGCGGCCATCTCTTCAATGGTCTGGCAAGGTTCATCGATGTTATTTAATCCACGAGCCTGAAGCCCATAAATGGGTTGGTCGGCGTGCAGATTCTGAGCAACTGTGCTGAATAACAATACGTTCAAACCAGCTCCGTGGACAATGTAAAGCGGTTTTCTAGTACCGGTTGGTTTGATGGGTACTAACGATTTCCAGGAAACACGCTGGGTGCCCTGTTTCAAAAAAGTAGCCAGTTTTCGAACTGTAGGTTGCTCAAAGAGCAAGGAAAGGGGCAGGCGACGGCCCGTGAGTTGGGCCAGTTCTGCCATTATTTTCACCGCTGTTAACGAGTGGCCGCCGATTTCGAAAAAGTTATCGTCAAGTGAGATGTAATTGGTGTGGAGTGCTGCTTTCCACAACGACAAGATCATCTGTTCCTCCGGCGTACAGGTTTGGACAGGAGCGTCGGCTTGCCCAGCTTCAACCGGTATAAACGTATGAATTACAGGCGAGGGTAACGCCTGACGATCCAGTTTGCCACTAGCTGTAATTGGTAACGTTGGCAGCATCACAAAATCGGTCGGAACCATATAATCGGGTAGCGACGTAGCAGCCAACTGACGCCATTTCTGAAGCTCTTCACCGATGAGTGATACGTAGCCATGCTGGACGTAACGTTCGGTAATCGTATTCCGAGTTACTACGTATGCCACTAATCGCTGATCGCCCGGTTGGTATTCCCGCGCTAGTACGGTAGCTTCATCAACGTCCGGCAGTTTACGTAGTACGTGTTCAATTTCAGCCAGTTCGATTCGGAAACCGCGAATTTTTACCTGATGATCGAGACGGCCTTTGTACACAATATCCGGACGAGTCGTTGCGGTGCCCGGTGCGAATGCGCCTAAATCACCAGTTCGGTAGAGTTTTTCAGGGATGGAGGAAAAAGGGTTGTCGATGAATTTTTCTGCCGTTAATTCGGGCCGGTTCAGGTACACGCCCGACACGCCTTCGCCCGCAATGCATATCTCACCTGACTGTCCTTCTGGAGCCAGTTGGCCCGTTTCGTCAACTAAATAGATGCGCGTATTGGCGATAGGATGCCCGATGGTTATGTACTCGTCAGTTGGTAAAATACGTTTGCCCGTAGCGTAAATGGTGGTTTCGGTAGGCCCGTAAAAATTCCAGAGTTCAGCGCAATATGTCAACAGCTTTTGGGCTAAATCCATAGGCAGTGCTTCCGCACAGGAGACAGCACGAAGGCGATCATGGCCTTGCCAACCCGCAGCCAGCAGCATCCGAAACGTAGCGGGGGTGGTTTGCACGAAGGTAATCGACGTATCACTCAGCAAGTTGGCGAGCGCTTCGGCATTGCGCGCCGTTGCCGAATCCACTATGATCAGTTCGGCACCCACCAGCAGCGGTGTATAGATTTCTACGACCGCCAGGTCAAAAGCGATAGTTGCCAGCGCAATCGTTTTGTCGGTATGCGTGAGTCCCGGTTCGCGGGCAACGCTATACAGTACGTTCGTTACGCTGTGATGACGGATAAGCGCACCTTTCGGATGGCCTGTCGTGCCGGATGTGTAGAGAATATACGCGATATCCTGCCCAGTGGGGCCATGTTCTGGGAACGTAGTAGGATACTGTCCCAACGTTGGTTCAATGTCCTCGATCAACAACTCATGACCCATCATTAATTTTACCCGACCCTGAAAGGCTTGCGAGGTTAACAGCAAACAGCAGCCGGCATCATTCATGATAAAGGAGAGCCGCTCAGCCGGATGTTGCGGGTCAACCGGGACATACGTAGCGCCCGCTTTCAGAATCCCCAGCATAAACGTAATCATCGCCATCGAGCGCTCGATAGCCAACCCTACGCGGTCGCCCGATTGCACGCCATGAGAACGTAGCGCATGAGCAATCAGGTTAGTTTGTTCGTCCAGGGCCTTGTAAGTCAGGCTTTCGGCCTGAAAACGTAGTGCTACTTTGTTCGGAAACCGGCTTGCCGTTTCTGACAGCAGCGTAGTGAGCGCTTTGTCGTGCGGGTAGGGCTGATAATGAGTCGAGTAATCTGGTATGTTACGTTGTTCCGCCTTGCCCAAAGCCAGACCGATTGAGGCCAATGGTGCATCTGGGCGCTGGGTAATCATTTGCAACAGAGTCACAAACGATTTGTTAAACTGTGCGATGGTCGTCGCTCGAAATAATTGTTTGTTGTAGGACCACAACAGGCGAAACTCATCCTGATCGCCAAGGATATTAAGCGAGAGTTCAAAATTTTCGTAGGCGCGTGGGTTACTGATTAGCTGCTGACGAAGGCCTCCGAACGTAATACCGCGCTCCGGTGTACTATCGACGTTGAACACAACCGGTACCAGCGGAATACGCGCCGGATCACGTGGGATAGTTAATTTTTGTAAAAGCGATCCAAACGTAACGCGTTGATTTTCATTAGCGGTAAACAGTTCTTGCCGAAGCCGATCCACTACGTATAGAAAGGAATACGTTGGGTCAAATTGACTGCGTAAGGGCAGCAGATGAACACAATGACCAACTAAATCATACTGATCGACCGCCAATTGGCCCGCTGCTGGCAGCCCAACTACAATTTCTTTCTGGCGGGTCAGTTGATGCAGCCAGACTTCAAAAGCGGCCGTCAGAGTGACTAAAAGACTACTCTTTGTTTGTAGCGCCAGTCGCTTGATAGCCCCCGTTATATCGGCGTCCAGCACGAAATCGGCTCGATTACAAGCGTACGTACGCGGAATCGGACGGGGTACGTCGGTAGGCAAACTGACCGTCGGTACGTTCGAACGAAACTGGCTAAGCCAGAATGCTTCACAGGACGCATACGTATCACTTTGTACAAAGTCCTGTTGATCAAGGCTGTATTGGCTAATCTGAGCTGGAGTTGGTAAAGGAATGGCTGTGTTACCCTCACTATAATCTGTGTAGAGCTTACCCAATTCCTGAAATAGAACACCCAGCGACCACCCGTCGCAAATGATGTGGTGAACAGTCAACGTGAAATGCCAGCGTGTGCTGCCTAGCTTGATCAAGGTTGCCCTGGCTAATGGCCCGGATTCTAGATCAAATAGAAAATGAGACTCTAATTGCGTATGCTCATTTATGGCTGCGGCTTGTCGAGCAAGATCCGTGTCTGAAAGATCCTGTAGAATAAGAGGTACCGTCAGGTCATCAGAAATGCACATTTGCTCCCCGGTTGGGCTGAACGTAACGCGCAGTGCTTCATGGCGAGCTACTACGTCACTCCAGGCAAGGTGAAAAGCACCTTCATGAAGTTTACCGTCAAACCGTAACGAGATCGACTCATTAAAAGCACGATTTGCGTCATCGCCACCTAACTGACAGGCAGTCCATATCTCCTGTTGTGACTGAGTAATAGGGACGTAGCGTGTCGATTCCTCTCCAGCAAAGGGATCGAAATCCACTGGTATATAAGTAATTGACCAACCATTAATGCTCATAAATACGCTATTTATGGAAAAGTATACGGGGCTATATAGGTAAGCGAATCAGTATTTTTAATCTATTTTTAATGTAAATTAATTTTAAGACGATTTTAATCTCATTTGGTCATCTAGTCCTTCTGGCAAGATTGAAAAAAATTATTTGACAGTAATCTGTTGGGGGAGAGGGGCTTAACAGTAGCCACTGAAAATGGCTTATAATCTGTATTTTACGCTACTGGCCTTAACGTGAAGTATAGGTAATTACTTTTTTGCCATTCTTCCGCTCCGGCGGCCCGGCTTCGTCAGGATGACAAAAAGCAACTACCCATACTTCACATTAAACTTATTAAAGAGCAGCAGAATAATTGGGTGCGCTGGTAAACGACTTTGCGTAACGAATCAAAATAGATTGGGCAGTACGTTCAAAAGCTACTCAGCATGGGCAACTAGATGCGGTTTTTGGAATCGATGATAATCGTAACAGGCCCGTCGTTGAGCAACGATACTTTCATGTCGGCTCCGAACGTACCGGTTTGAATTGGTTTTCCTAACTCATCCGATAAGTGCGAAATCATGGTTTCGTAAAGGGGAATTGCTATGTCGGGGCGGGCGGCTTCGATGAAGCTGGGTCGATTCCCTTTTTTAGTGTTGGCGTGCAGCGTAAACTGGCTGATTAACAGAATATTACCATCTATAGCGGCCAGATCGAGGTTCATTTTACCTTCATCGTCGCCAAAAACACGCAGACCAACAATCTTCCGGCTAAGCCAGTCAATATCCTCACGCGTATCAGTATGCGTAATGCCCAGCAATACAAGAAAACCGGCGCCAATCTGGCCTTTGATTTCATTGTCAATACGTACTGAAGCTTGCGTAACACGCTGAATCACAGCAATCATAAGTGAAAATGGGATTTTTTTATGTCATGCTGAGGAACGAAGCATCTTAAGGCATCCTGACTCGAGAGTGAAGAGGTTTTTAAGATGCTTCGTTCCTCAGCATGACGAAAAATACTATGACAAATTAGATTCAGCAAAACCACTACGTACTCTACCGGCCACTCACTGTCTTCGACCGCGCCGGACGCAGGTATAACGTAGCGATTTCCTGCGCAATCACTCCCGGCAGCGCTTCATCTGCATTCGTTAGAACGATAACCGACAAACCGGTTTCTGGAAAACGAGCGTATTCCGACCGAAATCCGGGTAGCGACCCACCATGGTGAACACGCGGAGTGCCCTGTAACGAATCAATCTGCCAGCCAAAACCATAAGGGTAGGGCTTCCCATCGGTCAGGACAAAAGGTGTCCAGGATTGTTTGCGACTCGCTGCTGTCAGAATTTTGTCCGTATATAAAGCGGCATCCCATTTCGCGAGGTCCAGCACCGTCGACAGAAAAGCACCGCTGGGACGTAGCGCCCGGTAGGCAATTGCCCGGTGGCGATGATCTTTTTCCCAAGTGTAACCGTCGGCCCGGTTTGGAACAATCTCTGTTAATGTAGTGGTTCTGGTGGTTGACATATCCAGCGGAGTAAAAACCCGCTGTTTCATAAACGTAGACCAGGATTGCCCCGAAACTTTACGGATAATATCGGCCAACGCAAAGTAGCCGACATTACAGTATTGCCACTTGGTGCCAACCGGGAACACTAACGGCAGCGGAAATGCAGCTTCTACCAAAGCAGAATCAGGTTTTACTTCTGTGGCATCGAACGCTGGGGATTCCCGGATCAGGCCAGACGTATGCGACAACAAATGACGTAGCGTAATGCCCTGCCAGGTTTGCGGGGCTTTGGGAAAATATTGATGGATTTCGTCATCCAGTTTCAGTTTGCCTTCCTGCGCCAAAATTAGAATGCCGGTGGCAATCAACTGTTTACTGACGGAACCAATGGCATAAACACTTTGCGGTGAGGCCGCTACGTTCAGCTCAACATTCGCGAGACCGTAACCTTTGGCCAGTACTACGTTCCCCTTCTGAACCACGGCAATCGAAACGCCCGGAATATGTTTGGCGTTCATATGCTTCTGAACAATCGCATCAATACTATCAACCGAAACCGACTTGAGCGACTGTGCTGCTATGTTGTCAGTAAAAAATACGGCGCAAACCAGTGCAAACAGACGTAGCGACTGTCGAATACTACGTAGCGCTCGGGAGCTGTATCCAGGAAGGAAACCATTTGTTGATTGACGTAACGGATTTGATTTCATCAGTTTTAGGGAAGTACGTAGTGTAGTGACCGAAATAGCACAGTCGTGCGGCCATAAAATTACGTATTCAACTGTTAACTTGATACGTATCGCCACAATAGCGACAGCCCGGAGCCAACAAAAAACCAGACCGTAAAACAGTCTGGTTTTCCATTAAAATCCCCTCAGTGTTATCGCTTTAGAATTTTCAGTTTTTGTAAGCTTTATGAGTGTTCACCTGCAACAAGAGTATACCAAAAGTATGATCGACGGGTATACTGACGCGCTGTACTACGTCGGCTTGTTGAATTAACCACGTAGCGCGCCCCCGACCGTAACCATTTCGAGTATATATCGGAGGAAGAAGGAGAAGGTAAGTCGACAGCGAAAAAATAGTTGCTTGTGCTACGTTGCGCCGATCGTACAGACCACAGTGGCGACCTGACTTTTCTGATAAATGTCTGACTTGAAGGTATTATGCTATTTTTTGTGGCGTCAGATGCTTTCATCTGACGCCACAAAAAAGCGGAGTTATAAAATTACGCTAGAATGGGCTTGATAACCTTCCCTGCTACGTCGGTAAGGCGGAAGGGGCGGCCCTGAAACTGATACGTGAATTTTTCGTGGTTGAAACCCAGTAAGTGCAGAATCGTAGCCTGTAAATCATGCACATGCACTTTATCTTTCACGCCGTAGTAGCCAATATCGTCGGTTTCGCCGAACGAAAAGCCGCGTTTGACGCCACCACCCGCCATCCAGACCGTGAATGCTTCCAGATGATGGTCGCGACCTTTGAAGGGAAGACTTTGTCCATCGCGGTTTTCCTGCATTGGTGTCCTGCCGAACTCGCCACCCCAAACGACCAGCGTATCTTCGAGCAAACCGCGTTGTTTGAGGTCGGTCAATAAAGCGGCTACAGCTTGATCTGATTGGCGGCATTTGTCATGAAAACCGAGATCGAGGGCGGTGCTGGTATCGGTACCGTGGGCATCCCAACCCCAGTCGAACAACTGTACGAAACGAACGCCACGCTCGACTAGCCGACGGGCCAGCAGACAGTTTCGGGAGAACGAGCCTTTGTTTGGATCAACGCCATACATGTCGAGCATGTATTGGGGTTCGCCTTTGATGTCCATTGCGTCGGGAACCGACATCTGCATCCGAAACGCGAGTTCATACTGGGCAATCCGGGTGAGCACTTCCGGATCTTTAACTTCGTCGTACTGCTGCCGATTGATTTCGGAGATAGCGTCAATGGTACCTTTTCGAATGTCGCGGGGCATCCCGGCCGGGTCCGATACGTAGAGAACCGGTTCGCCGTCGGTTCGGCACTGAACGCCCTGATATACAGAAGGCAGAAAACCGCTGCCCCAAACCGACTTACCGGCATCAGGTTGTTTGCCGCCGGATGCCAACACGATATAGCCCGGTAGATTGTCGTTTTCTGAACCCAAGCCATACGTCACCCACGACCCGATACTGGGCCGACCCAACCGAGCTGAACCGGTGTGCATCAGCAACTGTGCCGGAGCATGGTTGAACTGGTCGGTGTGCATCGCTTTCAGAAACGTAATTTCGTCGGTCACGCGATGAAGGTGCGGCAAATAATCCGAAATCCACGCGCCCGACTGACCACGCTGGGCAAACTTCGCCTGTGGGCCAAGCATCTTGGGAACCCCCCGAATAAAGGCGAATTTCTTCCCTTCAAGCAACGATTGCGGGCAATCCTTCCCGTCGTATTTTTGCAATTCAGGCTTGTAATCAAACAACTCCAGCTGCGAGGGCGAACCGGCCATGTGAATGTAAATCACCCGTTTAGCCTTCCCTGCAAACTGGGCCGTCCGAACATCCATCGGCTCCCTTTCCCCCGAACCCGGCACCTGCGTACCCACTACACCTTTCTTATCCGATTCGCCAAAAAAGCCGCAGCTACCGAGTACAGTGCTCATCGCCATTGCACCTATGCCCGTGGAGCAGGTATGCAGAAAATGCCGCCGGGTTTCCCGTTGCAGAGCTGCTTGCTGGAGTTCTTCAAGGAGTTTTTTCATGTCACTCTTTCGTAATCACTTCATCCAGATTCAACATGGTGTTAGCCGTTACGGTCAGGGCCGCCAGTTCGGGTGTTGCCCTGGGCATGTCGTTAGAGCCATAACACCCCATAAAGGTCTGCGCGTCGGCTGGATGTTTTTTGTAATACATCTCGGACTGCTTGTATAAACGTAGCAGTACCGCCAGTTTGTTTGGGCTTGGATTACGTAGCATCACCTGTCGGAAACCTGCCTGAATCTGCTGTTCCGCCGTTTTACCCTGTTGCTGCATCGAAGTCGCCAGCGCCTGCGCCGACTCTACGAAAACGGGGTCGTTCAACGTAACGAGCGCCTGCAAAGGTGTGTTGGTACGTATCCGACGTACCTGACAAAACTCGCGGCTGGGGCTGTCGAACGTGAGCATCGACGGATAGGGGGCGGTACGTTTCCAGTGGGTATACAACGCTCGGCGATACTTGTCTGAACCATCGCTTAATTTCCAGCTTTCGCCGTTATAGGGCGATTGCCAGATGCCATCGGGTTGGGCGGGCATTACGCTGGGACCAAACATTTTGCGACTCAGCAACCCGCTGACAGTCAGCGCCTGATCACGAACCTGCTCGCTGGTGAGCCGCACGCGTGGCCCCCGCGCCAGCCAGCGATTGAACGGGTCTTTGGCCAATACGTCCGCCGACACACTCGACCGTTGCTGATACGTTGCCGACATAACCATGCGCTTCAACAGGCGCTTCACGGACCAGTGATCGGTTTCCATAAACTCGGCAGCCAGATAATCCAGCAGTTTCCGATGCGTGGGCGGGATGCCCTGCGTGCCCAAATCCTCAACCGTTTCAACCAGACCAGTGCCGAATAATTGCTCCCACAACCGATTGACAGCCACACGAGCCGTAAGTGGGTTTTCGCGGCTGACCATCCATTGGGCCAGACCCAATCGGTTGCGTGGTAGTTCTTTTCCATTCGTATCGGTCGTAAACGCGGGCAACGATTTTGGTACGTCTGGCGTCACAACTTCCCCTTTGACCAGCCAGTTTCCCCGCTCGAAAACGTGCGTTTTTCGGGCGAAATTGCCTGATCCTTCCAGTAAAACGAGTGTGGTTTCTGGATTGCCGTTGAGGATGGTTTGAAGCTTTTGATCTGCCTCTCCCAGCGACGTAGCAGGTGTTCCGGGGAGGGCGGGTCTGAACGACAGCCACTTAACCATAGTCCAGTCTTGCGGCTTTTTCGGATTGTCGAGCGTTAGGTAAAGATGATGACGCCCCGACAGTTTCGGCAGCGCCAGCACCATAATCGAGTCATTCCACGGACTACCGGTTTTCGGAACAGGCAGCGTCAGGATGGATGGTCCGGTTGGGCTATCCTGACGTAGCGTTAACGTAGCACTATCCGATTTTGTCCCGATTGCCATCACCAGCCGGTTCATGCCGGTGAGGTTTACACTTTTAATACGTGACGACCCACCGTGGTAAAATCCGTAATACTGCGCGCCAAGTAACGACGAATTGACGTATTGATCGAAGTCGTGCGAATTGATTTTAGGCTCGGTCATCCGAACGAAATTCATCCAGTCCTGCACCTGCTGCGGTTGCGATGCATGGGTTTGCACCCACGTTTTCAATTCCGCTACGTTCACCGAATCCGTACCTTTGAAAAACCGGAGCTTGGGTGAGTCATTCTCTACGTCTTCGTCGCGCGTATTGTTGAAAAAAGCGAGGTACTTGTAGTATTCATCGTGCGTAAACGGGTCGTAGGGGTGACTGTGGCACTGTACGCAGGCAAACGTAGTACCTTGAAATACGTCCCACGTAGTATTGACCCGGTCGATGATGGCGGCTGTTCGGAATTCTTCATCCTGCGTACCGCCTTCGTCGTTAGTCATCGTATTGCGGTGGAATCCCGTCGCAATCAACTGATCGTCAGTGCGGTTGGAGAGCAGATCGCCGGCCAGTTGTTCGACTGCGAACTGGTCGTATGGCTTATCCTGATTGAACGCGTTAATAACCCAGTCGCGGTACCTCCATAGACTTCGCTGGGCATCTTTTTCATACCCTTTCGAGTCAGCGTATCGGGCTAAATCGAGCCAGAGAGCCGTCCAGCGTTCGCCATACGCAGGCGAGGCCAGAAGCCGGTTTACTACGTTCTCGTAAGCATTTAGGGATTTATCCTGGACAAAATCGGTAACCTCTTTTTCAGTCGGAGGTAGTCCGGTAATATCGAGTGAAAGGCGACGGATGAGTGTGGCTTTATCAGCTTCGGGCGATGGTTTGAGGTCGTGTTCGCGAAGTTTTTCGAGAATGAAATGGTCGATTTCATTCTTGGCCCAATTCTGCTCCTGATTATCAGCAATTCCCAAACGGCTCCAGAATGTGCCAATTTTTGGTACGTCCGGTTTTTCGACGCGGGTATAAGCCCAGTGATCGCCCCATTCAGCACCCTGATCGATCCATTTGCGGAGTACATCAATGTCTTCCGGCTTGAGCGGGTCAGCTTCCAGCGGCATCCGTTCCTCATGGTCGGTCAGGGTTAACCGACGTATCATTTCACTGGCATCAGCATCGCCGGGGATGATGGCGGGTTTGCCCGATTTAGCCGGAGCCAGCGCTTCGTGCCGAAACAGAACCGAAAAGCCACTCGCTTTTTTAACTCCTCCGTGACACGTAATGCAGTTCTTGTTCAGAATCGGTTTTACCTGCGTATTGAAATCGATACGTTCCTCGAACAAACCCAGGAACGATGAAAGCAGCAATCCTACGCCGATAATAGCCGCACTAAATACGATGACTCTGGTATGCATATGCCGAAGAGAATACGTATCAACCTAAGCAGAATTTCGGGTTAGTCTACTTGTAAACGTAAGCCTGGGTTAAGCAGAAGCTTCCCAAATTTAACTCTAACACTAGTCTCAAAACCAGGGTTTTTGTCATGCTGAGGTACGAAGCATCTTAAGGCATCCGAACGATCTAGTTAGTAAACCTTAAGATGCTTCGTACCTTAGCATGACAAAAAATATTACTGCTTCACCGCTGCCAGTACCCGTTTGAACAATTCATTAGGGTTGCCGTCGTGCCACCGCCAGACAATCACCAGGTCATGCTCTGGATCGACCCAGATGATATTGGAACCGGCACCGATGGCGGCATAACTCGTTGTTGGAGCGTCAGGCCAGGCTTTCTTGCCGGTCGAACTGGTGCCCGTATTCAGCCACCACAAATACCCGTAATCCGGGCCATACGGACTGGGCCTGGTCGCCTGTTTGACCCAATCCGAGGAAACAATCTGCTTGTTGCCCCACCGTCCCTGCCGCAGAAACAGGTATCCGAAACGAGCTTCGTCACGGGTGTTTATCCACAGACCACCGCCCCAGCGGGTACCGCCACTAACCGAGGGCATTTGTTTTCCGTCTATGTCGGCCACAGCATTCGGATAGGTAACGTAGCGCCAGGTATCTGACGCACCAATCGGGTTCATGATTTCGTCCCGTACTACGTCGGGGATGGGCTTTTTCCAGAGACGTAGCAGCGAAAGCGCCATACGGTTGATTCGTACGTCGTTGTACTCATAGAACGTACCGGGTTTCTGAAGCGAGCGGGGTTTGCGTTCTCCTCGGCCGAAGGCTTCTTTTCCAACAAAATCGCTGTTTTTACCCCACAACGCCCCTTCCCACTCGCTCGATTGCTGAAGATGGTGCTCCCACGTAATGTTTCGGTTTTGTTCGGAATCGTAGCCACCGTCGTGAATCAATTTGGCTACCGGTTCGTGAATATCAGGAATCAATCCGCGTTCGTGTGAGATGCCGACAATGGTTGATAATACGCTTTTAGCCGCGCTATATGTCGGGTCAGGGCGTTGGGTTTCTCCCCATTCGGCCACAATGTAGCCGTGCCGGATAACGATGCCATTCGTAGCCGCCCGGCTGGTCGGCATCGGGCCGAGTAACTTTCCGAAAATTTCTTCCTGCGTCGAAAAATCCGGCGGCATCTGCTTGGTTTCCTGCGTTTTGGCAAAAGCAACCGCCTGTTCGAGTAGGTTAGCATCCATACCAACCTGAGCCGGAGCGCGGTGTTCCCAAGTATCGCCCTTTGCCGGGAAGTACGTTGTCTCTTTAGCCGGTTGGCGGTGGCAGGCAGTCAGAAAAGCTAGTGCCAGCCAATAAAAATAGATGCTACGTAGTGGTTGTAATTTCATTTGAAAGTTTTGATCATAAAGGAGTTTTTTATCATGCTTCGTTACCCAGCATGACAAAAAACTACCGTTCCAGTTTAAAATCTTTATCCAGTCCTACGCGCTGCGGTCGATTTGCTACGTCCCAACCGGTCAGGTAAATCCACTTGGCGATACGTGTCACTTTGGACGTATTGATACGTTCCGGTTCGTCTTTGGGCGTATGGTAGTCAGGATGGAGCAGGCTGGTGAAGGCAATGGCCGGTACGTTGGCGCGGGCGTAGGGGAGGTGGTCGGAGCGGAAATACCAGCCTTCAGGATGATCGGGTTTATCCCAGAGCGTATCCAGTTTGAAATGCGATTCTGACTGGTTTACGGCCAGAGCTGCATTCACCAGATCAGTTGAGTTGCGGTGCGGGGGGTGCTGACCCAGAATGCAGGCACTATCGGCGGCATTCCGACCAATCATCTCGGCATTCAGAACGGCCACGATAGACGAACGGGGTACTGTGGGTTTTTCAACGTAGTATCGAGAACCTAACAATCCACGTTCTTCAGCCCCGTGAAAAACAAACAAGGCTGACCGTTTCCCTGGTTTTCGGGCGAACGCTCGTCCGATAGCCATTGTCGCTACGCAACCACTGGCGTTATCGTCGGCGCCGTTCCAGATGGAATCACCCGCTACCGCCCGCCGAACACCATCATGGTCCTGGTGAGTGCTGAACAGGACGTATTCATTTTTGAGTGTAGGATCAGTTCCCGGCACTTTAGCAACGATGTTCACGGATGGATAGTTAAAACTTTCGACGTTTACTACGTTGGTAAACTGCTGGTTAGGTTGCTTTATCCAGTCCAGCGTACTAGCCGGTAGCCAAACAGTGGGTGCTTGCGAAAACACGCGGGTGTTGGTTCCGCCGGGGAGGTCGTAGCGGCCCCGTTCAAGGCCGGTGGTCCAGCGGTCGAAATAAAACTGCGCATCGGCGTTCGATACCCAAATAACGGCCAACGCCCCGGCTTTCACTAACTCGGCCGCCCGACGGTTCATGGTACCAAGCAGAAAGCGTCGGTAGCTTAATTCGGCCGGTGCCGTTCCGGAAAATTCCAGCGCAACGGCTTTTCCCTTTATATCGACCTTCGCCAGTTCATCGGGCGTACCTTTTCCCACAAATACCAGTGGCGCATCGACTGAGGCAATGGCTGGAGCCAGAATAAATGCGTCCTGACCATGCGTCAGTTGATGCGTACCGATGTTCAGTCGGCTGGTTTCGGTGATACGTGTGCGCTGAATATGAAAGAACTGGAAGAACGTACCGTCGTCGCCCGCCGGTTGCAGACCCATAGCCCGTAGCTGATCGGCAATCCAGACCGAAGCCTTTAATTCATCGAGTGAGCCACCTTCGCGGCCTCGAAAATGATCGCCGGCGAGTGCAAAAAGGTCACGTTTAATGTCACTTTCGGTGATAGCCGCTACAGCGCTGGCTTTCGATTGCGCCCAACTGGACTTGGGAACGTAAAGAGCTAACAGGAGAATAGCTACAGCTTGCCAGAATTTATGATGCTTTCGATAAAACATGGTTGTATTTGAAGAACAATAGAAGGAATAAAGCAAATCTACACATAGACGCCTGAATTCGCGTTTTGGCAAACTGATAAAACATTATCTTAGGGCAACCATCAACCTGCCATGAAACAAGCCTTTACTTTCCTGACGGTCTTCGTCACTACGTGTCAGCTTCTGTTCGCCCAATCCACAAAAAAACAGACGGATTCCCTCGCTCACTTTGATGCGTACGTGCAGCAAGCTGTGCGCGACTGGCACGTACCGGGTTTGACGGTTACGGTTGTGAAAGAGGGTAAGGTACTATTCAAGAAAGGCTACGGCGTTCGGGCGCTACGTCCGGCATCAACTGCCAAAACCGAATCCGTTGATACACAGACACTATTTGCGATGGCGTCGACCACCAAAGCCATGACTGCCGCCTGTCTGGGGATGCTTGTCGATGAAGGGAAACTGCGATGGGACGATCCCGTGGTCAATTATTTACCCGACTTTCTGTTTTATGACCCCGCCGTTACGCGTGAGGTTCGGGTGCGCGATTTGCTCATTCATAATACGGGCGTCGGAAATGCCGACGTATTGTGGGCCGCCATGCAGATTCCGTCGGATGAAATACTACGTCGGATGCGGCTGATCAAACCTTCGTATTCGCTACGTTCGGGGTTCATTTATCAGAATATCATGTATCTGGCTGCCGGGAAAGTGCTCGAAAAAGTGAGCGGAATGCCCTGGGAGGTATTCATCCGAACGCGTCTGTTCGAACCACTGGGTATGCAACGTACCAAAGCGTTATTCAAGGACGTAACAGACGCCAATCGGGCGAAACCGCACGTAGAGGTGAACGATACGATCCGGCTTGTCGACAGTCCAACCGAAGAGGGACTGGTAGATGCCATAGGTCCGGCGGGTTCGGTGTGGACCTGCCCCGACGACGTAGCGGCCTGGATGCAGTGCATGCTCGACAGTGGCCGATACAACGGAAAAACGTTGCTAAAACCCGCTACGTGGGCCGAACTGTTCAAGCCGCAGACGCTCGTAACCGACGGCCAGTTCTACCCAACGCAGCGACTGACGAAGCCCGTTTGGAAAACCTACGGCCTGGGCTGGTTCCAGCACGATTACCGGGGACATCGCGTCAATTTTCATACGGGTAGCCTGACTGGTATGGTCGCCATTCACGGGCAACTTCCCGACCGGAAACTGGCTGTTTACGTACAGGGAAACCTCGATCATACCGAAGTACGTCATGCACTGATGTACCGGGCTTTTGATACGTTCGGTGGGCTAGGTATTGACCGTGACTGGAGCCGGGATTTGAAACAGCTATACGGCGGTATTCGTCAACAGGCAAAACAGACCGAGCGAAAAATCGACAGTACGCGGGTAATGAATACAAAACCATCGCTTCCAATGACCGCTTACGTGGGTACGTATACCGACCCGCTTTACGGAAAAGCCGACGTAACGCTTCGGAACGACAAACTCTACGTAACGATCAATAGTCTGTCGACGGGCTATCTGGACCACTGGCATTTCGATACGTTCCGGCTCCGGTACGATCAGTTCTGGAATGGCAAAGACCCCGTCAGTTTCATCCTTGATACGCAGGGTAAGGTGATCAAATTAATCTGCGGAGGCATGGAGTTCACTAAAACTCCCGACGTAACAAACAAGGCGGCATCGGGGCGGTAGGCGTAGTGATTTTGTCATGCTGACGAAGGAAGCATCTTAGAAACTGTCTGAAAAACCCCTAAATCCCCTGAAGGGGACTTAACTCGCACAAAGTCCCCTTCAGGGGATTTAGGGGTTTTTGAACGAATTACAAAATAGTTTTCAGACAGCTTCTTAAGGTTTTCATACTCTCAGGTTTTGATGCTTTAAGATGCTTCCTGCGTCAGCATGACAAAATCGCTCGATGAATTGCCTAAAATCAGTTAGTGGAAGAACTCATACAACCTGAATTATACTCATGAAAAAAACCGTACTCCTTGTATTAATCAGTGTCATTTCAACCCGCGCCCAGACGGTGACGGAGCAGGTTCGTCAATATCGAAAAGCGCATGAAACCGCGTTGATGGATGAATACCGACAGTTTTTATCCATTCCCAACGTATCGAGTGATTCGGTTAACATCCGAAAAAATGCTACGTTCATTATGCAGATGATGAAGCAGCGGGGCATTCAACCGATTCTGCTCGATGGCGCTAAACCTGGTACGACACCTGCCGTTTTTGGAGAAATGAAGGTGCCGGGCGCTCAAAAAACGGTCATCTTTTATGCCCATTACGACGGCCAGCCCGTAAACCCGAAACAGTGGGCGGATGGATTGCAACCTTTTACGCCTGTTTTCGTTACGGCACCGGTTGAGCAGGGCGGCAAAATCGTGACAACGTACAAATCAGGCGATGCCATTGACCCGAACTGGCGGTTGACGGGGCGGGGGAGTGCCGATGATAAAGCCGGTGTCATGACTATTCTGAATGCCTATGATGCCCTCGTAAAAAGTAAGATTACGCCTACTGTCAATCTGAAATTTTTCTTCGAAGGCGAAGAAGAAGTTGGCTCGACGCACCTGGGTGAAATTTTCGAGAAACACCGCGATAAACTCGCCAGCGATCTCTGGATTATTGCCGATGGCCCTCGCCACGTATCGGGGAAACGTATCGTTCAGTTCGGGGTTCGGGGCGATGTGAATATGCACCTAACTGTGTACGGACCGAAGCGCCCATTGCACAGTGGCAACTATGGCAACTGGGCACCCAATCCGGCTTGGCGACTAGTGAAATTACTAGCCAGTATGAAAGATGATGATGACAAAGTGCTCATCAAGGGATTCTATGACGACGTAGCACCATTATCAGCCTCCGAAAAACAGGCGCTGGCCAAGGTGCCAAATATGGAAGCCGCCCTGAAACAGGAATTAGGCATCGCAAAACCCGACGGCAACGGAACGCCGTTTGTCGAATTGCTCATGCGTCCGACGCTGAATATCAACGGATTTCAAAGCGCTAATGTGGGCGCGATGGCAGGTAACGTAATACCGGCCAAAGCCGAAGCAGTTCTCGATTTGCGACTTGTTCGGGGGAACGACGTAACACGGCAGATTGGGCGGGTCAGAGATCATATTCAGGGTCAGGGTTATCAGATCATCGACCACGACCCGACCGATGCCGAACGCCAGCAGTATCCGAAGCTCATCAAAATCACCCAGGGACACGGCTACAACGCCCAGCGAACTCCCCTCGATTTACCTGTTGCACAATCGGTCATTAAGGCGGTTCAATCAACTACCGCTGAGCCTATTGTTATTTCGCCCTCATCGGGTGGGAGTTTACCGCTTTATTTATTTGAAAGTGTATTGAAAGCCAACGTAGTGTCGGTGCCGGTCGTAAATTATGACAACAATCAACACGCCGAAAATGAGAACGTTAAGGTACAATATCTCTGGGAGGGCATGGAGATCATGGCGGCTATCATGCTAATGAAGTAGCTTCATCAGTATGACAAAACACTCATTGGCAACATTTTCTCGGAATGTCTAAACAGGTTCGGTATGTAACTTCCTGTATAGCAGGACTCCTGACAAAAATCTGAAAAAATATATCAGCTAAGCGAACAATTTTCTGTAATTAAATGTATATACATCAAATGTTGAAACATAAAATTAAAACTATATAACCATGGCAACGCAAACAGCCGTAGACACAACCTGGGTTATTGACCCTTTACATTCTGAAGTTCAATTCAAAGTGAAACACCTCGTTATCTCGACCGTAACGGGTTCTTTCGGGAAATATGAAGGACAAATTGTTTCGCATGATGACGACGATTTCGACGGGGCTTCTGTTTCATTTTCTGCCGATATAGACAGTATCACCACAGGCCAGGAACAACGTGACGGTCACCTGAAATCGGCTGATTTCTTTGATGCAGCTTCGCACCCAAAACTGACTTTCGTATCGACAAGCATGACCAAAACCGGTGATGATACGTATTCGCTCATTGGTGATCTGACCATCCGGGGCACAACCAAATCCGTTACGTTAAACGTTGAGCACGGCGGACAGATGCAGGATTTTTACGGACAAACCAAAGCCGGTTTTGAAATTTCGGGCACGATCAAACGGAAAGAATTTGGCCTGACGTGGGATGGCGTTACCGAAGCCGGTGGCGTTGTGGTCAGCGATGACGTGAAACTAGCATTGAACATCCAGGTCGTAAAACAAGGATAATTAAATGTATGAAGTATGATGTGTGATGTATTGCTCAACAAGTATCACACATCATACTTCATACATTTACCGCACTATCTGACCAGCATCAGACTTCCTCGTAAAATAGGTTTTTCAGGGACGGTACGTACCGCGTAGGCATATAAACCCGCTGGCAGGGACGTACCGTTCAACGTACCATCGAAAGGATTTTTATAACCCTTTTCGGAGGAATAAACAATTTCTCCCCATCGATTGAAAACGGTTACAATGGCGTCCGGAAATGCTTCGATACCGGGTAATTCCCACGTATCGTTCATACCATCGCCATTGGGCGAGAAGGCATCGGGCACCCATACCCGGGCAAGCACCTTAATGTAAATGGTGTCTTTAACGGGACAGCCCGACTTGTTTTTCACATTAATAGTGTAGGTAATATCTTTTTCGATGTTGGTAATCGTGGGATTCGCAGCGTTTGGATTGTCGAGAAACGTAGCAGACTCCCACTGAAACTGGGTTGGTTCTCCGGTATAAACCGGATTCAGAGAGAACGTATTGCCGGTGTACGTTGTCAGCGAATCCCGCAGTTCAATGGTTGGAATAGGAGCCACTATTGCCGTTCGGATCGCAACTGTACCCTGACATTCAGGGGCCACCTTTACTGTGTACGTTATCTGATGATTGCCCACGCCAGCATCCTTCGGGTTAAATTGATCGCCCATCACGCCCGGTCCGACAAATATGCCCTCTGATGGACTGCCTACCAACGTATAAACTGGATTATTTGGTCCGCAAACGTCTGGAATAGAGTCCAGCGTAACCACAATAGGGGCAAGCTGGATGATGGCGACCGGTGGCGATGTTCCCTTGCAGCCAAAAAAATCAGTAGCAGTCAGCACAAATGTTCCGGGCTTGCTGGTTACGTATTGCTCACTGCCGCCTACTGTCGTGCCATCTATCTCCCAACTATAGCTACTACCACCGCTGCCCTGCAACTGAAGAGAGTCTTGCGGACAAATCCGATTTTGGCCTGTCGACGATTTGATGAGCGCCTGTACTGCTGCCGAGCGTTGGATGTTGGCTGTATCCGTATTGACTTTACATCCCAACGTATTATACGTTAGCCTCACGTAGTACCGTCCTGGTTGTTCGGTACGTAGCGAATCCGCAGTTTCACCAGCCATCGCCTGATTGTTCCGATACCATTGATACGTTACATCGTCATCGCCCTTAACGGTGAATTGTACAGAACCCGTCGTAGCGCATAAATGGCCGGCTTCAAACAGCTTCGCTGCTGCACCAATGACAATAACCCGCAAATTCTCGGAATTTCCGACTTTACTACAGGCTGCTTTCTGAGAAACGACAACCATATATTCGCCAGGTTCCCGTACGGTTAGTGAGGAACTGGTTGCGCCAGAAAGGTTTATACCATCCCGACGCCACTGATAGTTCCAGTCTGCATTGACTGTCGCCTGAAGTAAAGTCGAATCGCCCAGGCACATAGTTTTTGCCTGCTGATCAGGTGAAGCCTGGAATTTGGCAACTGGATCAGGCACCGTTTGAGGGGGACAGTCAATAACCAGAAACTGAAAATCCCGGCGGACTTCCCCAATTTTCACGCCGTTCCGAATTTCTTCCACTCGTACGGTGAATACGTAAAGCCCTAACGCTGTAGCCGTTACAGTCAACTGACCTGTTTGTTCATCGACCTGTAATGTAGGGCTGCCAGGAATAGCGTTGGTGGCACTGAAACCCGGTAGCCAGTTTAATTCTGGATAGGGAGCGGGCGATAGACTATTCTGATTACCACCACCACCTCCGTTGACATTATTGCCTCCTTTCTGATTGAGGGGTGTGGCCATCGAATACCGGAGTTGGTCGCCGTCGGGATCAGTTCCTCCGAATGGGAACGTGAAGGGAGCGCCCAAACAAATGTATTCGCCATTGATAGGGCTAAAATGAGGGGATGAATTTTGAAAATACAGCCCGTTTTTTAGCAATGATGGAAATTCGAGGTAAAACGTGAAGCCGGTCTGGTCGGGCGTGCTAACATTATTGATACTTACATTTCGGTTGCGTGTCTGATACGACATGTAGTAGCCCTGCTCGTCGTTGTAGGTATTGGGCGACAGTTGAATATCGGCTTCGTACGTGAGTACAATGAAGTTGAGATTTCGCTGGGCGGCACAGAACTCGTTTGCGTAAATAACTTTCTCCCGGCCACCTGTCTGACGTACCGTGAAGCTGTACATCAATGTGTTATCACGTACTCGGTAAATACCGACGGTTCCACTGGTGCCCTGGCTGGCGGCTCCCCGGGTTCCATCTTCCAGGTAGTTAGTAACAGTAATATGAAAGTGCCCAGGTACGTCGCCAACGGCGCGCATTTCCAACTGCCCGCCAACCTGATGGGTTGCCAGTACGGCCAGTGGTTGCGCCACTGCCAATAGCCAGAATATATACCGAAAGGTAGATATGCGCATAAAAAAGCCGTTCTAAAAACTCCACTCAAAATCACACTACGACTATGCACTAACTGGACTACCGTATACTTAGATGATCTCTAAGTTACAGTGAATAAGCAATTTACAGATTCTTAATCGATAACCAACTTCTAAAACTGCGGAATGTATCTCGGGTTCTTTTCTTTTTTCGCCTGATTGCCCAACTTCAGTATTATGTTCTGATTCGGGTTGCCCGACGTAATAAGTTGTCAGGGATATTTACTTACTCACATCGCTATTTACGTACTACGTAGATCGGTGTTGCTACGTTGCGTCGCTCACTTCTTTTTTAGCCCAATTTTTAATTTATATGTAGCACCGATAATAATTTCGCTCGCTTCGTTGCCGTTTAAAGGTACATCGTTAAAAACACTCAGGTCGATACTGTGACGAAATCGGGCACCGTTCGGGCTTAGGTCAGTAGAAAGGCCGGCTTTCACGCGAACCTGATCGAAAAGCCCCTTACTATCTTCGTCACCAAGTCGGTAAAACAAATCAGCAGAGACAAACGGGCTAAAGCGCGACGTAGTATTCAACGACAACTCCAACTTATTGCGGAGATAGCTTTTGTCGGCCACAAGTCCCTCGGCGTCGTCTTTAAATTGGTTCTGATACCGAAGCCGGTAATCAAGTTTGATACGTTTACCGAGCTTATGATCGAACGACAACTCGCCGTAAAACCGGTGATAGGGACGGTAGTAATACTCGTCGATGTCTTTATCGAATTTCCGGCGGCCAACGTAACGGTAGTAGCCGCTTAACTGCCAGTGTTTGGTGAGATTGTACGAAATCCCCAATTCGCCCAGATAAGCCCCCGTTACGTTCAGATTGTCAGTGAATCGTAACTGACTGGTTCCCTGAATCGAAAACGCTTTCGACAGTTTCAGTTCAGCGCTCACACCTGTCCAGAGGCCAACCGTGCCGGTTTGCGACCAGCCGTAAAAAGGCAGTGAGCCCGTCAGAATGCTGGTTAATAGCCATTTATTCAGCCGTAATCGTTTGCTGAATTTTTGATTTTGGGGAAGAAGAAGGGGCATGAATGGTCTGATTTGCGTAGTAATACATGACGAGTTGCACTGATCCTTTCACGAAATCGATACTTTGCATATCGACCCGGTGAACGGGCAAACCGGTACGTAGCTGTAATTCGGCCAGTAGTATCGGCAGTTTTTCGGGACGGATGTGGTCAATACGGTCGTAGTTAATGGCTTTACTCAGTTCACGCTTAAAGAAGTAATTACCCTCCAGCAGTTGTACACTGATGAGAATCAGCCCGTTGATGCACACCAGCGCGAACCAGCCTCCCTGACTGATCGCCGAAATCAACCCGATGGAAATCACCATGAACAGGTACGTCATGTCTTTGGCCGAGATGCCCTGCGTGCGGTAACGTAGCATCGAAAAAACAGCGAACAGTCCAAACGCAGCTCCTATCGACATCTGCACCTGATTGAGCAGGTACGTAATGAGGAAAATGACGAAGTTGAACCCAAAAAAGGTCAGGAACAGGTCAGATCGGCGATAGATACGATAATAAACCAATCGAATCAGTAGCCCGACCGCCAGTACATCCAGAGCGATACGTACCAGAAAATCGGTAGAGAACGTATCGAGCCCTCCGAAGTGTAGAATCGTTTCGGGCGTAGCGGGAATTTGCAGAAAAATCATACGGTTATTTGAGGAAAGCAGTAACGGCCTGATTACGAGATACTACGTGACTTTTCAGTGCAACTTGTGCGTTGGTGAAATCGGTAGCGCTACTAAGATACGAATAGGGTTTCTGTTCTGATTCTGATCCCGTTACGTAAGGCGCAATCAAGTTATAGTTTCGGTCGATGAGGGCATTCATATTGGTCGTCGTGAATACCATTTCCGTGAATTTTTCAACGTACTGTTTATACTTCGCGTAATAAACGGGGTCCTGTGTTACGTACCGAATCAGCGGCCATCCCGAACCGACTTCGGTCATTTCCAGCGATACAGCCCGGTTGCCACCACCATTTCCACCCATATTGCCCCCGCCACCAGCCGTGTTGGTCATCGACATGTTGTGGTCCCATGGAATCCAGGTCAGTTTACCGGTGGGAGAGTTATAGAGGTAATAATTGTGCGCCATCGCCCCATAGGCATCCCAGTTGACAATTGTATTGTTGACGGCCAGGTATTTCAAATATTGATCTACGTTGAAGGTCTGTTCCAGTGCACTTCGCCAGGCGGCTGCATTGGAGGTGCGATTGGTAGCGTTCAGTGCATTGATAAACGCCTGTACGTCAGAATAATCGGCTTTTGTTTCGTTGTTTTTCTTCTCGAACTGCGCTACGTTAAACGTTTGCAGCGTCGATTCAGGTTTATAAATGTTTCCTTTTTTCTCGCCGAACTGCGTTTTCACCATCGTATCGTCGATGACCTCTACCATCGTGTAAACACCACAGTATTTTTTGCCTGCGCCAAAGTCGATATACACCCGATAGAAAGCCGTTTGAGCCGCTGGTACGCCCGCCTGCCGGAAAATATCGGCCACAATTTTCTCCCGTAGTAACGAATTGTCACTGTATCCCGGCGACATACTTAGTTCTTTAAAACCATAATAACGCTGGTCGGTAATATCGGGGTAGGTATCCTCAAACTCGTCCATTTTCAGCCGGAATGGTAACTTGTACGTGCCAGATCGCCAGGCGGATGATAAACTCGAATTACCCTTAAGCCGGAAACCGACATTCTCCCACAGTTTGCCGTTGATACGTACGGGCAATGCTACGTAGGCGGGGTCTTGACCAAAAATTCCACCGCCACCTCCGACCGGATTCCCTCCGCCTGGACCAATGCCCGGGTTACCACCTCCCGGGTTTCCGGTGCTGCCTGTCCCAAAGCTACCCCATGACTTAGACGCCATGTCGGTCTGGATAGACTGCCACTGGGTTGTCGTCATGCTGATTTCCAAGGTTTTAACCTCAGTTTGCGAAAAGGCGACGGCATAATTTGGCTCAGCATCTCCTCCGTGCGATTCGGCAGTCCAGTCAGCATTCGTGCCGCCCGTCCCGACCGGGTCAGGATTTTTGGGTTGGCATGACACACCGACCCAGAGCAGTGCTCCGAAGAAGAGTAAATGATTCAGTTTCATATTGGTGTCAAAAGTCCCGGTGGCGCTTTTCCTGTCCTTACGCCAGAACGTACCGTTACGTTGCAAAGGCTTCGGGTTCAGCGGTGAAAGCGGTAAATGTGCCGGAGAATAGGGCACCAACGTAGCAAAACGTGTTTGTTTGCTGGTCATTTTGCCCAATTTGGCCAACTGAGCGATGATAAAATGGCAACAAATTCCTTTTACAAAGAACGTATCACTAAATAGATTTAACTTGAAATACTACGTCGGTACGTATCATTTATGAAACAACTCTGCCTGTTCGCAACTTTACTTATTTGCTCAACCCTGAGCTTTGCCCAGTCGAATTTGAAATTATGGTATAAAAAACCCGCTGCCATCTGGACCGAAGCGCTGCCCGTTGGGAACGGACGTATTGGGGCGATGGTGTTTGGTCGGGTCGATGAAGAGTTGATTCAGTTGAATGAGTCTACGCTCTGGTCGGGTGGGCCGGTTAGCGGGAACGTCAATCCCGAATCGCCGACGTATCTGCCGCAGGCTCGTCAGGCACTGGAGCGGGAAGAATACAGCCAGGCGGTGGCACTGGTGAAACATATGCAGGGGCTTTACACACAATCGTACCTGCCGCTGGGCGACCTGATTATCAGGCAGAACGTAGCAGGAGCAAAGCCCACTACGTATTACCGTGACCTCGATATTCAACGGGCAGTAGCCACCACAAAATTCACCGCCAACGGTACGGAATTTACCCGCGAAATCTTTACGTCGGCACCCGACCAGCTCCTGGTCATTCGGTTGACAGCCAGCAAACCCGGACAACTCACTTTCGACGTAACAACCAAAAGCCAACTACGCTTCCAGAACGTAGCGTCGGGTAGTAGTGAATGGGTTATGAAGGGCAAGGCCCCGGCGCAGGTTGATCCTAACTATTACAACCCGAAAGATCGCGAACACGTTGTTTATGAGGACGTAACAGGTTGCAAAGGGATGCGCTTTCAGGTACGTATGAAGGCCCTGAACAAAGGCGGTACGTTGCAACGTGATACGTCGGGGATTCACGTTCGCAATGCTACCGAAGTACTTTTATTGATCACGGCTACTACGAGTTTCAACGGATATGACAAATGCCCGGATAAATACGGAAAAGATGAAAACAAGCTAGCGGAGGAAATTATCCGTAAAGCCACGAATACGGATTATCAAATGCTGTTAAAACGCCATCTGGCTGATTACCAGTCATATTTTAATCGGTTTACGTTGCAGATAACCGATACGACGAAGGCAAATCCAAACGCAAAGCTTCCATCCGACGAGCGATTGCTGGGATACACAAAAGGAGCTTACGACCCCGGCCTGGAAACACTTTATGGGCAATATGGTCGTTACCTGCTGATTTCCAGTTCGCGGGTGCCGGGTGTGCCAGCCAATCTTCAGGGTATCTGGAACAAGGAATTGCGGGCGCCGTGGAGTTCCAACTATACCATCAACATCAATACCCAGATGAACTATTGGCCGGTGGAAGTCACGAATCTGTCGGAAATGCACTGGCCGCTGCTGAGTTTTCTGGAATCGCTGGCCAAAACGGGCAAGATGACCGCCAACCAATTTTACAACATGCGTGGTTGGGTAGCGCACCACAACACCGATATCTGGGCCATCTCGAACCCCGTGGGCGACAAGGGGCAGGGCGACCCGAAATGGGCCAACTGGAATCAGGGTGCGGGCTGGTTATGCCAGCATTTGTGGGAACACTATCGCTTCACCGGTGACCAGAAATTCCTGAAAGAAACCGCGTATCCGCTCATGAAAGGTGCAGCAGAATTTTACCTTGACTGGCTCATCGAGGATAAGGAAGGCTATCTGATTGTCTCACCGTCGGTATCGCCCGAAAACGATTTTATTGATGCGAAAGGTAAACCATCGCCTATTTCGGTGGCTACTACAATGGATATGTCGATTATCTGGGATTTGTTCACGAACCTTATTGATGCCTCCACGGCACTGAATTTCGAACCTGATTTTCGGAAACTGCTCGTGGAAAAGCGGAAAAAATTGTACCCATTGCATATCGGACATAAAGGCAACTTGCAGGAGTGGAACAAGGATTGGGAAGATGTGGACCCGCAACACCGGCACGTATCGCACCTGTTTGGCCTGCACCCCGGACGGCAGATTGCGCCCATTACTACCCCTGACTTTGCGGCAGCGGCAAAAAAAACGCTCGAAATTCGGGGTGATGCCGGAACGGGCTGGAGCCGCGCCTGGAAAATCAACTTCTGGGCAAGGCTGCTGGATGGTAATCATGCCTATCTATTACTCCGTCAGTTATTGACGTATACTAGTCAGACGGCAACAAATTATGGTAATCGGGAAGGAGGTGGTACGTATCCAAACTTCTTCGACGCGCACCCACCGTTTCAGATTGATGGGAATTTTGGGGGAACGGCTGGTATGGCTGAGATGCTGATTCAAAGCCATTTAAACGACATTCATCTCCTGGCCGCACTGCCTGATGCCTGGAAAGACGGTGCTGTCTCGGGAATAAAGGCGAGGGGCGGTTTTGACGTAACGATGCACTGGAAAAACAAGCATCTAACAACTGCAACAGTTAAATCGCTCAACGGCAATTCGTGCAGTATCCGAACCAGCCGGCCGATTCGTATTAAGGACGTAACAGCTCAATCGAAGCCAACTGATTTTGGTTTTGTTACGTCGTTTCCTACGCAAAAAGGCAAAACATACGTAGTAACCGGCTTATAACGTAGCAGGCCAGACATTATATCTGGCCTGCTACGTTATCTATTTCTTATGAAATCTAGATTCCAGACGTAATGAAAAGCTTCAGTTGAAGCCGGTCGTTTGCCTTGAAACGGTCGCCAATGGCCACCCGTTGAACCAGCGAACGTAGCGATGGCGGGGCTCCATTTCCAGTAGGGTTGAGCGGGATACTGAGCACCATGGGCCGATTGGAAATTTTGCGCTTGATTATCTGACCAATGTAATACGTTAAGTCAAACGTATAGTAATCGGTGAGCGTAAGCGCATTGGCATCATAAGTGTAACCGCCAATAGCCGAACTTAATCCTGTTGGGCCTCCCGGCACGATTGTCGCACCCAAAATTTCATTCTGATTATTGGTGAAATTTAGCTCCAGTTGCGCCGGTAGTGGGTAGTTATCCCGGAAATCACGCCGAATCGGGCCAAGCACCAGTATCGCGCTGTTTAAATCGGCGTAGTCTTCTGGGCGGGCAAATTCGCTCAGATAAGGCAATTCGATACGTGTCTGTAAACCAGCTGCCGGCACAATAAACGTAGTGTTACCGGTTTGCTGGCTAGGTATAATATCCGATTTCTTTTGCAGACCGCTCAGTGCGCTTCCCTTAAGGTCTCGCTGTAACTGCGTAAAGTGAATATTCGCAATCGGAAACTGGACTGAGGTCAACGTAGTACCAACATCCGTACCTGCCGTACTGTGGTAATATAACCGTAATCCACTGGACGTAGCGGCTGCCGTAAAGCCAACAAAGGCATTGGTTGACGAACTTCCCGTAAAAGCAAAACCCGTCAGGAAGTTGTTTAACGTATTCCCATCAATTTCATTTTTAACCAGCTTGTCATACATGGTTTTTCCAAATGCATCAGGAAACCGTATTCGAACTTGCCTGGTACGGCTGCCAGGCTGGGGAATGACCGTTTTTTGTAAAAAAGGAGTGGCTTCGTAAGGAACCGAACTGGTATTGTAGTAAAACTGGTTCGGAAGCGCTCTGTTCAGACGATGAACACCTAGTGTAAATGCAGACGTCGTATCACCATAGGCGAACGAATAACCCAACTCAAGTACCAATGAATCGAACTGGAACGTAGTTTGTTCAGCCAGTGGATTGCCGCTAAAATCAAGCGACGTGTAGGTACGCGCCGTTACTTTACCCGTTTGAGGATCAGACCAGCTTCCGACCACCAGATCAACGTCACTGTAAGTCGCAAACGAGTCCGATCGCATAACCGTAGCGGATTGAACCGTCACGGAATCAACGGATTGAATCAACAGCTCCTGAGGATTGATGACCGACTGCCCTACGTCGAGCGTACCCGATTGGCAGGCAGATAATAATAAACCGGTTAACCAAAGCAAACCGGCGTACCAGCAAGTACGCATAAGTAAATATTTCAGGGAATCTGTACGCCTAACTGGCGTAGTTCATCATTCGTTAACGTAGGCATTGCCTGCGTCTGTTGTATTTTCTCGACCACCCGTTCTCCAACCCGACGAGCCTGTTCCTCACTGGCAAAGCCGTCTTTTCCCGACTGACCGGGAACTGTTGGCTGGTGAATAATCAATGTGCCACGGTTCAGGATGTCGTACCCCCAGCCTTCAGGCATTTGTATGACCCGAACTTCGTACTGTGGCTGGCGCTGGTACAGAAAAAAGGCAGTCAGAATAGCCAGAATAGTCAGCAGCGTCAATAATCCTGCCCGGATAAGCTTTATGCGCGACCAGGGCCGATTTTCGTTTGGCGCTGCTGACATACTAATCTTATTCTTGAACCTGCTCAATAGTAGGGTCAAACGACCAGATATCGTCGTAGCGTTGTGTTCCAGCACCACCCGTCGTTACGTATCCTTTATTATTGATGGCAAAGCCAATCCCGTATGAACGCGAACTACCTTCAAATACGCCCAACGTTGCCCAGGTGTCAGCGGCAGGATTATACTGCCAGACATCTTTCGTACCCGTATCGCCACACGTAATGTATCCAAATCCATTAATGGCGAAAGCAACGGCGTAGCTACGTGCAATGGCCGCCTGATCGGTAATAAAGTCGGCTTTCTGCGTCCACAGGTCCTGCGCAGGATCGTAAACGTACCAGTCTTTTTGCGGGATACCGTTGTTGTTGCCCGTTCCTACATAGGCTTTATTGTCGATAACGAACGACACAGCACCGATACGTTTGGCACCGCCGTAGCTGGCAACCTTTGTCCAGGCATTGGTCGCTGGATCGTACGAATACATATCTTTCAGGTAGTTACCATCAAAACCGCATGTAACGTATCCCTTGTTGCCAATCGTAAAAGACGTAGCGGCCTGACGAGCCGTGCCGGTGAAATCAGCCACTTTTTTCCAGGCATTGGTCGCTGGGTCATACTCCCAGAAATCCTTCAGACGATTGCTGTTGACGTCAATGCCAGTACCAATATAGCCTTTGCTACCTACCGAAAATCCGACGGCCGCGTAACGAGCACCTCCGGCAAAGTCAGCTTTTTGCGTCCAGGCGTTACGTGCTGGGTCATATGCCCAGAAATCCTGTAGACGTTCGTTGCTTACGTTCGTCCCCGTTCCCATGTAGGCAATGTTATTCACAACAAAGCCGCTGGCCTGATAGCGGGCTACGCCTTCCAGGTCTGAACGTTTTACCCAGTCGCCCAGCGTCGATACGGTGCTGCTGGTACCGTTACAGCCAATCAATAAACCTGCCCAGCCTATAGTAAGCAGACCCAGAGCCCAGTTGATACGTTGGTTACGGCGTTGATTTTGAGGGGTTTGACCGATGGGTGAGAAAGCTGCCTCAGTGGGTATAGATTTCGGCGCAGATTCAGTTGCCGAAAAGATTCGAAATGGTAAATGAATCATGAAAGATAGCGTGTACAAAAAAACTGAAACGTAAAGTTATACCAATTTGAGTTAAGAACGATGTTTTTGCTCTTCCTGACGGAAGAATCAGCTTCCACGAAACCTCTGAAGAATTACGAATTTATTGGTTTCTGTTGCTGTCGGCGTATGCCTTTGAGGGCAATTCCGTTTGGCAAAATTACGCCAAATGCCTGTTAGTTAATAACGTGTTGCTCTCATAAAAATTCTTAATTGTTGTTATCATTCCTTTTTCAAGAGTAAAAATCGAAACGACTATAGCACAAAGACCCACTTCGTGCTATAGTCGTTGGAACGGTTTTCGGAAACCGAATACCTACAGATTCAGGCTTTTAAGCGCACGTACCATCGCATGACCACCTGCTTTACGCTGGATGGATGATCCCACTGACGAAAGCGGATTTGCCGTTACACCCTGCCGACCCGACGTAGCAGCACCCGAAATCTGGTTGAACGCAGTACGTAACATGGCTTCATTCGTATCGCCGAGCGGAAGCAGAGTAAGCGGCTCTTCAACTTCTATGGATGGTTTGAAGCCCGTCGAATAATCCGATTGCCCTAAACTGTTGTACGATTTGAAAACGATAGGCTGCATACCCCACTTGATCTTGCCAGACTCATCTGTGACGGTAATGGAGCCAACGTTTTTGCCATACGTAGTGGTACCGATGGTCGTTACAGTCATGTAAGGACGTAACCCATTGATGATTAGCTCACTGGCCGAAGCAGTTTGGTCAGTCGTCAGCACAAACACCCGCGAAAGATTGGCGCCAATGTTCTGCGCTTTCGTAACAAAATTCTGGGCGAAAAAGCTGCTGCCGTATTCTTTCTGCAACTGGGGTGTCAACGTAGCATTCCATTCTTCCCGGAAATACAACTTGCTGGAACTGACTCCTTTGCCGATAAGGCTGGCCAGATTAGCAGACGACGATGTATAACCACCTGGGTTGTAGCGTAAATCCAGCACGAGTTCGTTTACGCCCTTGGCTTTGAAATCGCTGAAAATAGCGTCTACCTGTGCATCGTATTCGCTGGCGTTGCTGCCATTGGCTCCCGGAACAAACTGGTTATAAACCAGATAGCCTATTTTTTTGTTGCCGACTGTATAAACAGAGTCAAGAAAAACCGGATTTTCCTGAAAAACAGTGGCCGTAACGGTCCGGGTCTGGTCGGAATCAACCAGCGATTGTCCACTTAGGCTGGCGAGCCCAAACGTATACGTACTACCCGAAAACAGAAGATTGGCGTAATTGGTCGTCGATAACAGCTGACCGTTCACTTTTGAGATAATATCCCCCCGTTTCAGACCTGCTTTTTCGGCTGGCGAACCCGGCAATACGTACAGTACCTGAGCAATAACCCCTGTACCTCCTGAAGACCGCAGGAACAGGTTATATTCCATACCCGTCGTAGTAGTCTGCCCACTCAGACTGGCAGCCAGTTCGTCAGCACTTTCCTGAATCCATGAAAACCGGTCGCCGTTGGGGTTGGTGGTAGCATCGTATTTGTTGAGAAGCGACTCAAAAAACACATCGGGAGCCTGCGTTTTGTCAGGATTCGCCGGAATCTTGTCATTCCAGTAATACAGTTCCTGCATGTTGGACAGAATCCAATCGTTAATGGTCTGATTCTCCGAAGCTGTAGCGGAAGTCGACGTACTACCCGTCGTGGTTTGAGGGGCAACCTCGTCAGTAGGTTTCTGACAGGAAGCGAGCGATAACGTAGCACCGACCAAAGCCAACAAAAGGCTGGACCGAACCGACAGCAAACGATTTACAGTTTTGCGCATGATATTCATAACAGGTTGTTCGATAGAACTTATCGAGTAATCAAATAGATGGATTTATACACACTTACGACATTAACCGAAGGATTGTTGCACAACCCGTCGACTGCACTCCGGATTTAATGGCTATTTAACAAAACAGACCAGCCATCCGACGAGCCTGGCAGAGGAAGAGAATAATCAGAAATTGAATGATGGAGAGGAATCATTACTGCTATGCAATCAGTCTTGAGTTTGATAGTAAACCGCTGATTGGCAATGGCAATGATACTGAATGGCTGCATATTAAGGTAACATCATGCCTTGACGGAACGTTCATTTTATTGCAACAATACTGGCTGCAAAGAGCAACTATTTTGACTGCATATCCTGGACATGAAAAGGTGAAAAATTATCGATTTAAGCGAAGGCATTGAATCCCGAAATCGTAATAAATTACAAATGCCACTATGCCAACGTAATGATATGTGAAAAGAACACTGCACGGCAGCTCTGCCAAAATACTAAACAAGCCGTGTTCGTTTCTTCAGTATATTTGAGTGATAAAACATAACCAAAGCAAGATCGGTGGAAAGACGGAGTGCGCTTAAAGCAATGGTTGGTACCGTTGGTGGACTGGTAAGTTTGCCTGCCTGGGCCAACGGCTGGACAACGGATACGGTGCGTTTAAATGCACAAATCCTCACACGTGGGCAGGCAGAACAATTGACCGACCTGGTCGAGACGATTATTCCGGCTACTGATACGCCGGGAGCTAAGGCATTAAAAGTAGATCAGTTTATCCAGAAAATGGTAGCCGATTGTTACGATCCCAAAGCGCAGGATACGTTCCGCAATGGGCTTGATACGTTGGATAACTGGGCGCAGAAATCGTTCGGGAAGTCCTTCCGGGAAGGGGACGTAGCACAACGTACTGGCTTGCTGACACAACTGTCGCAATCGACGGATGCTGCACAGAAAGATTTTTATTCATTGGTGAAAGGACTGACGATACGTGGGTACATGACCTCTGAATATGTTATGACCAATTTAACTCATTATCAGTTCATTCCCGGCCATTACAACGGCTGTGTCCCCGTTCAGAAAAAAGCCATTTTGCAAGGAAAATAAGGATTTTAGTCAATAGACACTGATGACTATCGACTACTGACTGACCGCAACGGCGGACCGTAACTATTGACTCTATATACCTATGTCTTATTTAAATATTGATGCTCAGGCGCTTAATACCTACGATGCCATTGTCATTGGTTCGGGAATTAGTGGCGGATGGGCGGCTAAAGAACTGACTCAAAAAGGTTTACGTACGCTCGTGCTGGAACGCGGACGCGATGTTCGGCACGTAACGGACTACCCAACCACTAATAAACAGCCGTGGGAGTTTGAGCACCGCAATCAACTCCGCCGGGAAGTGAAGGAGGCCAATCCGATTATTAGTAAATGCTACGCTTTCTATGAAGGAACGGAGCAATTTTTCGTGAAAGACGCCGAGCATCCCTACGTTCAGGAAAAGCCATTCGACTGGATTCGCGGCTATCAGGTGGGCGGCAAATCGTTGATGTGGGCGCGGCAAACGCAACGTTGGAGCGATTTCGATTACGAGGGGCCCGCCCGAGATGGCTATGCAGTCGACTGGCCAATTCGCTATGCTGATATTGCGCCGTGGTATAGCTACGTTGAGAAGTTTGCGGGTATCACCGGTAACAAAGACGGAATCGCTACGTTGCCCGATGGTGAATTTCTGCCCCCGCACGAGTGGAATTGTGTAGAGAAACATTTTCAGCAGAAAATGGCGGCTAAGTACAAAGATCGGCCAATAATTATGGGTCGGGCTGCGCACATAACCCAACCACAACCAATTCATTTTCAGCAGGGTCGTGCGCAATGCCAGCACCGGACTATTTGCGAACGGGGTTGCCCGTTTGGTGGGTATTTCAGCAGTAATTCTTCTACGATTCCCTGGGCGGCCAAAACCGGAAAAATGACGCTACGTCCCAATTCGGTGGTTCATTCCATCATTTATGATGAGAAAGTAGGTCGGGCTACGGGCGTTCGGGTAGTTGATACGCAGACCAAGCAAATGCAGGAGTTTTACGCCCGTATTATTTTCCTGAATGCGGCTGCACTGAACTCAAATCTGGTATTGTTGAATTCAACGTCGCACCGTTTCCCGAATGGCTTAGGCAACGATAGTGGCGTGTTGGGTAAATACGTAGCGTTTCACAATTACCGGGCAGGTATCTCCGGCGAATTTGACGGTTTTCTTGACTCTACTACGGATGGTCGACGACCGAATAGCCCGTACATTCCCCGTTTCCGCAACGTAATGAAACAGGAAACCGACTTTTTGCGTGGCTACGCGGCTGGTTTCTCTGCCGGACGCATCTCTCGTTCCGACCAGAGTGGGGTAGGGGCTGAGTTGAAAGAAAGTCTGTTGAACCCAAAATTAGGTGGCTGGCATGTTGGCTCGCACATGATGGGCGAAACTATCCCAAAAGAAACCAACTACGTAGCACTCGATTCGTCCCTGAAAGATCCTTTTGGCATTCCGCAACTGAAAATCTCCATCGTTTACGACGACAACGACGACAAGATGGTGAAGGATTATCAGGAGCAACTGACCGAGATGTTTACCGAAGCCGGTTTCAAAAACATCCGCGTTCGTGACGATAAGCGTAATCCGGGACTTGACATCCACGAAATGGGCGGTGCACGTATGGGAAAAGACCCCAAAACGTCGATTCTGAACAAGTGGAATCAGGTTCACCACTGCAAAAACGTGTTTGTAACCGACGGCGCCTGTATGACCTCCACCTCTACGCAAAACCCGTCCTTAACGTATATGGCTCTTACCGCCCGAGCAGCCGATTATGCCGTGAAAGGCATGAAAAAAGGTTTGGTGTAGAATAATAATTCGATAATAAAAAGGCCATCTGCGGAAGTGGGTGGCCTTTTTACTGCGTTATAAACCAAATTTAAAGTGCGAATATGAATGACTTTGGAATTGGGGTAGCCTACGAAGCGATTGCAGACTGGTTTGATCAGAACCGCACAAAGATTCTATTTGAAAAGCCGTATCTGGAGATTTTGCTACAACACTGCCAATCAAATACTTCCGTACTGGATTTAGGCTGTGGAACGGGTGAGCCTATCGCCCGCTATCTTATTGAACAAGGCTGCTACGTTATCGGCGTCGACAACTCACTCAACATGATTGCAATGTGCAGAAAACGCTTTCCTAATATGGAATGGATTGTGGCTGACATGACAAAAGTGAGCCTCCCACAAAAATTTGGTGCCGTAGTTGCCTGGGACAGTTTCTTTCATCTGCCTCATGATGCACAACGGGCCATGTTTCCAATATTCGCCAGCCATACGGCGGATGGAGGAATTTTACTTTTTACCTCTGGAACTGAGCAGGGAATTGCTTACGGCGAAATGAATGGCCATACCGTATACCACGCCAGCTTAGATTCTGCGGAATATCAATCGCTTCTCGAAGCGAACGGTTTCGACGTAGTGATCCATAAAATCAATGACGAAACCTGCGGCAATCGTACTGTGTGGCTTGCCCAAAAAAAGGGTACTAAAACTCAACCTTAAGCCTTCTACTTCTGTGTTAACTCTCGACGAATTTCGTCATGCTGAGGCACGAAGCATCTTAATGTTTCCAAACGAACTTGTTCAGAGGATTTAAGATGCTTCGTGCCTCAGCATGACAAACCGCTCATTCTGGACTTGGTTTTCAATAGTTTAAACAACTCATTTATTTAAACGTAACAGATTTCACTTCGGCCAGGTTGAAAATATTACCCCGATTCTCAAAACAGAGGTAAATATCGTGCCGACCAGTGAGCGGTTTAAGCGAAACGCTACTTTCCTGCCAGTTTTTCCACTTGCCAACGGGCACAGCTACTTCACCTAACGTATCACCCGTGGGGCTATCGGCTCGTATACGGATGGTTGTTCCCGGGGTTTCAGTGATGAATTGAAAAAGAAGTTGGCGGACGCCCGACATATCAACCTGTTTTGCCATCGCATACGATAAATTATTGATGCCTTGCAGGATTTCGCCCCGGTGCAATTCCAGCCCTTTGTCAAAATCCTGTCCCTGAAAAACGGGCGAACGTAGCACGCTGACTACTTGGCGCGAGAGGGGTTTTATCGCTTTGTTTCCCCGATCAGTATAACTGGCAGTGAGAACGTACGTACCGGGCTTTTTTAGGTCTACGTCGATTTGCCCTTCAGTCGGAAGTGTTTTTTCAACAGGTTTATCATCGGTCAGCGACAGGATGTAGCGTACCATTTCATCGGTGACGTCGGGGGCGAGTTGTGGGTGAGCACTCATGTTGGCTTCACCCCAGACACCGTGGCCACCTCTGATAATTTTCTGACCGAGCGTAGCAATCAGGTCCGGCGCTTTCTTCTGAGATTGATACCGTTGTGCAATCGCCTGAAAACTTGGGCCAACGGATTTCGACGTCAGCGCATGACAAGCCTTGCAATCGCTTTCTTCAATCCACGTCAATCCACGCTGATATTCAGAAACAACGGCCCCTGTGGATGATTGCGTCAACGCCCGATTCGTTGGCAGGTACGTTAGTTTTACTGCTACGTCCTTTGGGTTGATACGTCCGTCTTCCGGGTCGGAAACATGAACCCGATACGTCATTTGTGGGGTTCGTAAAAGCCCCGTATCTGGTAGCTCGATACGTATCGTCGGGGGCGTATTACCGACCAGAATTGTTTTTTCGGCAGTTGACGTAGCACCGGCTTTATCGCGGACTACTAATTTGATGCGGTGCGTTCCGGGTTTGGTTAGCACAGGTTGAACATCAACGGATTTCTGCGCCAATGGTTTTCCATCGGCAAACCACTGATACGTTAACGCATCATCCTGGTCATAATCAAGCGATTGCCGGGCCGATAGAGAAACGCGCATAGGCGATGGTCCGGCCTCGGTGGACGTAGTGATTTTGGCAACCGGTGGTCGATTCCCCGCGATGTAATCAATACGTACCAGCCGGGAATCTTTATTGCCGCCCCAAAGCGATCCGTGCTCGATAACGTATAAGGCACCATCTGGCCCGAATTTCATACTCATCGGTTTGCGGAACGTAGCAGATGGCATGAACGGGTCGATGCGATTCAGTTTCTTCTGATCGTCCAGCGAGACTACTTTTATCCAGTTCCGCATCCAGTCCGCTATCAAAAGCTTTCGGTCGAAATAGGCTGGGAACTTGGTTTTGGAAGGATTCTGCGCGTCGTAATAATAGATAGGTCCCATGATGGCGGTACGTCCTCCGGCACCGAGTTCGGGGAACTCGGATGAGTTGTCGTAGGGATACCAGATCATCGGTTTCTGGGCAGGTGGCAACTCACGCAGCCCCGTATTGTTGGGCGATGAATTGATGGGTTTGGCCGGATCGATTTTTTCGCGGATGGAATCGTTGTCAAAATTGACTTTGGCGTAGGGTTCGTTGTTGCCGATCACCAGCGGCCAGCCATGATTTCCCGGTTTCGCAGCCTGATTGAACTCGTCATAGCCTCGTGGCCCACGGGCCTGAGTATCACTGGCGTCTGGACCAACTTCGCTCCAGTACAGCAAATCTGTATCGCGATCGACCGTAACGCGGTAGGGATTCCGGCAGCCCATGATGTAAATCTCTGGCCTAGTTCGGCGGTCGCTACCGTTATCTATTTTAGCAAATAAATTTCCGGCTGGAATGGTGTACGAACCGTCGTCTTCGGGATGGATACGTAGCACTTTACCACGTAAATCATTCGTATTGGCCGACGAACGTTGTGCATCGTATTCTTCCCGGCCGGGCCGCTCATCGCTGGGCGAATAATTGGTGCCGAATGGGTTCGAATTGTCGCCCGTAGCGATGTACAGATTGCCATGTTTGTCGAACGCCATGCCACCACCCGCGTGGCAGCAATGCCCTGAGTCAGTTATTTCGATAACCACCTTTTCCGTCGACCGCGCCAGTGAATCACCCTGCAACGTAAAACGCGAGACACGATTCACTTTGCCCTGATTGAGCGGAGCATAAAATAAATAAAGTCGACGGTTTTGGCTGAACTTGGGGTCAAGTACAATCCCCTGCATCCGCGCTTCGGTAGCCATGCTGACAGGGATTTTCGACAGCATTCTCGTATCTTTTTTACGGACATCGTATACCCAAACGCCACCCGTCATGGTGATGAAATAAATATCGCCGTTGGGTGCTACGTCCATTTCGATCAAATCGGGCATATTACCCGTCAGAAATACTTTTCGGAAACGGTGTTCGTCGGGAGCTGAGGTGGGTGGCGTATCCTGCCGAAAGGATAGTAATAGACCAACAACTGCCAACAGAAGTAGCAGCGGTCGTTTGACGCGTTGCATGATAGAATAGGGTTTAGTCGGGTATGTTCACAAGAGGCAGTTGGTAGTAAAAATTACTGATTGGGGTATCAAACAAATCCTGTTAAGTATCTGAACAGTATTCCACGCTTTTGAAGGAAACTTCTGCTAACCGGAGTAGCCGCCTGTTACTCCATTTGACAAATGATGCAAACCTCTATTTACGGCCTGACGAGCCTCCTTGCCGTTCTCGTAACTGTACATGGTCCGGGCGAAAACCCCGGCAAATCAACGAACCGCTCTGCGAACCAAGAAAAACCACCACTCGCCTTAAAATTACCTTCGGGTTTTTCAGGAACCGTTGTCGCGGAAGATTTAGGAGCACCCCGCCACATCGCCATCATGAAGAACGGCGACATCTACGTAAAGCTCAACAAACTGAAAGATGGCAAAGGTATTTTTCGCCTTCGCGATACGAACAACGACGGCCAGATTGATGAACGGGTTGGCTTTGGCGATTATCCGGGCACAGGCATCGCCATCAAAAATGATTACCTGTATACCTCATCTAACAACAGCGTTTTTCGCTATAAGCTAAATGATAAACAAGAAGTTATCGACGTAGAGAAGCCGGAACTACTCGTGTCGGGTTTGCGGGAGAAGGATCGTGATAAATCGAAATCGATAGCTATTGATAATCAGGGAAATCTTTACGTCAACGTAGCGTCTGATAATGACCCTTGTCGCGAACCCGGAACCGGCAAAGGAATGATGCCCTGTCCATTGGTCGATACGGCGGGTATCTGGATGTTTAAAACGAACGTAGCAAACCAGAAAGCCACCGAAGGCGTGCATTACGCGAAAGGGCTGAAGAACGTAGTGGGACTCGACTGGAATGGTAAAACCAATACGTTATTCGTGCTGCAACACGGTCGGGGGAAATTCGACGATTTCTACCCGCAATATTATACGCCCCAGCAAAGTGCGGCTCTGCCCGCCGAAACGATGTATGAACTGCATAAGGGCGATGATGCTGGCTGGCCTTACGTATATTATGATCCGTTTCAGAAAAAGAAAATCCTGGCGCCGGAGTACGGTGGCGATGGTAAAAAAACGGGTGGCGAAAAAGCGATCAATCCTGTCGTAGCTTTCCCGGCGCACATGGGTCCGAACGCGCTGCTGTTTTACACGGGAACTGCATTCCCCGAAAAATATCGGAACGGCGCATTCATTGCTTTTCACGGACAATCGCAGCCGATGAAAAAAGGGTATATGGTTGGATTTGTGCCGTTTAAAAACGGAAAACCATCTGGCCCCTGGGAAATCTTTGCCGACAATTTTGCTGGTATCGATCTGGAAAAACCGACTGGTCCCGTTCAACACCGCCCCTGCGGACTCGCGCAAGGGCCCGATGGCTCGTTATACGTAACGGACGACCTGAACGGTATGCTCGTCAAAATCAGCTATAATGGGGCTCCACAGGGTAAAAAATCAGCGATGACGTCGAAAAATAAATAACAGATAAACACATTCGTAGTTCATGCCTATACGGTCGTTCAGGTCGTATAGGCTTATTTTTTGAACAGTAAGTGGCAGTCTAAAAATATATTGGATATGCTTTTTTTGTCATGCTGACGAAGCCGGGCCGCCGGAGCGGAAGCGTCTTAAAATTTCCTTATTCTCTGGCTTGGAAACGCTA
>NZ_JACWZY010000018.1 GCF_014699005.1 Spirosoma profusum | reverse complement strand
ATCTTAAAGTATCTCAATGAGCTAATCAGGGAACCTTAAGATGCTTCGTTCCCGCTCCGGCGGCCCGGTCAGCATGACAAAAACGCTCATTATGACACTAGTCTCAAAAGTTTGAACAGCTTCATTATCAACCGATTCTACAACCTTCATATTCATCAAGAAAACTCATGAATTTCAACCGTCGTAATTGGCTAAAAAGCAGCCTGATGATAAGCGCCGGAGCCGTAACAGCTCCATCACTTCTATCGCATAATGCATATTGTGAGCCCTGGCTCGACGCTCCCGAACTGGCCCCGGCAATGCCACCAAAAGGGGGGGTACTCAAAGCCCGGCTGTCGGCGAATGAGAACCCATACGGCCCATCACCCAAGGCGTTGAAAGCTATTTCAGAAGCGGCAACCGACGGGTATCTGTATCCATTCAACTATGCCGCTCAATTGCGGAAAATGATTTCTGAGCAGGAAGGCGTATCGGAAGAGCAAATTCTACTGGCGCCGGGTTCGGGTTCATTGCTGGTAGCGGCAGCGATGTACTACAGCTACAAAAAACCAGGCGGTAGCATCATCTCGGCCGACCCTACCTATGAACAATTAATGAAAGCTGCTGTACAACATGGTTCGAAATGGGAAAAAGTACCTTTGACGGCTGGCAACTACGATCATAATCTGGCTGAGATGGAAAAGCGTGTGGGCGACAACACCAGCCTGATGTACATCAACAACCCCAACAACCCAACCGGCGTTACCATCGACCCCGTCGCGTTACGTGCCTTTGTGGACCGCGTATCGGCTAAGAAACCGGTGTTTGTCGATGAAGCGTACATTCATTACACCAGCGATCCGAAGAAGTTTTCGGTTATTGAAAATGTAAAAAAAGGACAGGACGTACTGGTTGCGCGTACGTTCTCAAAAATCTACGGCATGGCCGGTCTGCGATTGGGTTATCTGGTTGGTCAGCCTGATACGTTGGCGGCCATCAGCAAATGGGGCGGTGGCCCCGGCGGTCTGACCATGACGACGCTACGTGCCGGTCTGGCCTGTTATACAGATGAAGATTTCATCAAATTCTCGTTGAGTAAAGGATTGGAAGCCAGAGAATTTTTATACAATACGTTAAAAACCAACGGCTATACGTATCTGCCATCGGGCACAAATTTCGTACTCTTCCCAATTCGGATGAAGGGTGAAGATTTCGTGAGCCGGATGATGAATCAGAGTGTAAGTATCCGCCAGTGGAAATTTGATGGCCAATACTGGTGCCGTGTGAGCCTCGGAACTATGCCACAGATGCAGGCATTTGCTGACGCATTGAAAGTGGTTTCGTAAGTAATGCGGCCGGACTGGCGTGCCACAAAACAAGGTAGCGGAAGATAGGCAACGGCTTATTTTCCGCTACCTTGTTTTTGCGTCGATACGTTAGCGACTATTCATTAACTTTCCGGCTAGTTATCGCCTAACACTTTCCTGTATGTTTCTAAAGTCTACGCTACGTTCCGGGCTGTTTATTATAGCCACTACGTTGTCGGTGTATGCGCAAACCGCAACCAAACAGAATCCTCCAATTTTATCCCAGGCTGCTCCCGAAACCGCCGGGTTCTCCGCCGAACGACTCAATAAACTCGACGGTCTTATTCAATCGTACATCGACAAAGGGGCGTTTCCGGGTGTTGGCGCCATTGTGGTACGTAACGGCAAAATTGTGTATTACAAATCCTTTGGTAAAGCCGATCTTGATTCGGATAAACCGCTCGCCAAAGATGGTATTTACCGAATTGCATCGATGACCAAAGCCATTACGTCGCTGGCCGTGATGATGCTGCATGAAGAAAGTAAAATCATGCTCGACGACCCCATCAGCAAATACATTCCTGAGTTCGCCAAACCCGTTGTGCTCGATAAATTCAATGAGAAAGACAGTACGTATACAACCGTTCCGGCCAAGCGTGAAATCACGGTACGTCACCTGCTCACGCACATGTCGGGCATCAACTACAACGTGATTGCCAGCGACCCAAGGATGCGGGGCATTTATACAAAGGCTGGTGGTATTATCGATGCGTTTACGACCGAGAACGTCAAAATTGGGGATATGGTGAAGAAACTGGCCAAACTGCCGCTTAACCACCAGCCGGGCGAAAAATGGACATATGGAATGAGTATCGACGTACTGGGTTATCTGGTTGAGGTAGTTTCGGGTATGCCGCTAGACCAGTTTTTCCAGACACGCATTTTCGAGCCGCTGGGCATGAAAGACACGTATTTTTATCTACCCGATTCCAAAAAAGACCGACTCATACCGCTGTATTCGGATAATAATGAGCAGAAAAAATTAGTTAAACTAGCCCCCAATCGTGGGTTGGCGGCTGATCCAGATTATCCTATTAACGGAGCGAAATCGTATTTTTCGGGCGGTGGCGGCTTATCAAGCACGGCTTATGACTACGCCATTTTCCTGCAAATGTTACTCAACAATGGCGTGTATAATGGCAAGCGACTTTTGAGTCGTAAAGGAGTCGAACTGTTTACCCAAAGTGATCAAAGCGGTACACTGTTTCCGGAAGCTGGCAACTATTTCAGTTTGGGTTTTCGCGTTATCGGCGAAAAGGGTCACGCCAATGACCTGAACAGTGTCGGTACGTTCGCGTGGGGTGGGGCTTTCAGTACGCACTACATCGCAGACCCGAAAGAGAAAATTGCCATAGTCCTGATGAAACAAATGTGGGGAACTACGTATGGCGGGGAACTCGACCGCAAATTCGACGTACTAGTGTATCAGGCGCTGGACGATTAGAACGTAACAACAGAACCGTACGGGTGGCCCGTACGGTTCTGTTGTTACGTAGCAAAACTCAACGTATTGTTACCGTGCGAGTAGGATCAATACGTAGCCAGAGCAGGGCGCTGACTAACAGGCAACCAGCAATCATAAAGAGCGGATAATTGAAGTTACCGGTGTTTTTGACAATCATTCCGAACAGGATGGTGATGAAAAAACCACCGAGTTGTCCAGCAAAGTTCATTGAACCCGCCACTGTTCCGGCGTTACGTTGCCCAATATCTACACAGACGGCAAACGCTACGGGCAAGGCCAAATCTTTCAGCAATACGCACACTGCCAGCAGATAACCCGCCATCTCATTATCTGGGGTTAGTCCAGCGAGTAGAAAAAACAGGCTCGACAGCCCCAGCCCGCCAACGCCAACCGCCCGACGACCAATTTTGAGGCCATAGCGCTTGGTCAATACGTCGCTGAGGAATCCGCCCGTCAGGCAGCCGATGGCACCAAGAAAATAGGAGAGCGAAATAAAATTCTTCGTCTGGTCTTCGGTCAGGCCGCGTCCTTCCTGGAAATATACCGACGACCAGTTTGTGAAAAAATAGGAGCCGTAGAAAAACAGGTGACACATCAGCATCAGTGCCCACAAATCAGGGTTGCGGATGATGGTCGTCCAGGGAATGCGGTGGTCGGTATGTTTTAGGCTACGTGTCGCTTCAATCGTCTGGACCTCTACCTCACTTATACCATTTTTTTCGGAGGGTTCATCCCGAAACCAGACGTACCAGCCAATAGCCCACAAAACACCCATTATTCCCAGTACGCCAAATGCCCATCGCCAGCCCGCCCAATGCACGAGCGGAATCACGAGCAGAGGTGTCAAAGCGCCACCCAGCCGTCCGGCGGCCCAAATCACCGACTGCGCCCGACCAACTTCAACCGCCGGAAACCAGCGGGCAATTACTATCGACGCGTTTGGGTAAGCCCCCGCTTCGCCTGCGCCAAACAGAAAACGTACTACCAGTAGGTACAGAAAATTAAAAGCCGTGCCTGTCAGCGCGGTAAATCCCGACCACCATAAGACAACACGTGTTAACACACGCCGGGGACCGATTTTATCGCCAAGTGAACCGGTTGGTATTTCGAAAAGTGCGTAAGCGAGCGAAAACGATCCCAGAATCCAGCCAAATTCCTCGTTATCAAGGTCAAGGTCGGCTTTTACGTATTTACTCACTACGTTCATACAGACGCGGTCGAGGTACGTAATGGTTGAGAGAAGAAATAAACCGGAGAGAACCTGGTAGCGGACTTTCATGTAACAGGGAGAACAAGTTTTTGGGGCAAAACAAAAATACTTACGCCGTTATCGTCTTCCCAACGGGTAGCAAACGTAATTTTACACCATGTCTACTGTAACCATCGCCCCACTTACCGAAAGCCTGCCCGCTTTTCTGGACGCTCACGACTTTTCTGACATCGCTGTTATTGTCGACAGCCATACCGCGCGGTTTTGTTATCCTGAGCTAAAACCTTTATTATCAAAGCATACGCTCATTCGTATTAAAGCTGGAGAAGAACAAAAGCACATCGCTACGTGCGAATTGATCTGGGATGGCCTCACACGCGCCAACTTCGACCGGCACGCACTCGTGCTGAATCTGGGCGGGGGAGTTATTGGCGATATGGGTGGTTTTTGTGCTGCTACGTATAAGCGTGGAATCGCCTTTGCGCAGTTGCCCACTACGTTGCTGGCGCAGGTAGACGCAAGTGTGGGTGGAAAGCTAGGCATTGATTTTCGGGGGTTAAAGAATCACATTGGCGTATTTCAACAGCCTACAACTGTTCTGATTGACCCACAATTTCTTACTACGTTGCCTGAGCGGGAGCTACGCTCGGGTTTTGCTGAAATTGTCAAACACTGCCTTATAGCCGATGCCCAGATGTGGGACGAAATTCGTCGACGCGATCTTGCCGAACAGGATTGGGCGGTACTGGTGGCCCATTCGGTTGAGGTCAAGAAAAAAGTAGTCGCACGAGACCCAACCGAAAAGGGATTGCGGAAAATCCTGAACTTCGGCCATACGCTGGGCCATGCGGTAGAAACGTACTTTCTGAATCAGCCAAGAAAGCGGTTGCTACATGGTGAAGCTATCGCCGTGGGTATGGTGGCTGAGGCTTATATTGCCTTCCAGAAAAAAATGATCGATCAATCGCTGTTGACGCAAATCGAAGAATACCTGTTTTCCGTATATGGAACGGTACGTCTGCTCGACACCGATATCGACCCGGTTCTGGCACTAACCTTGCAGGATAAAAAAAATCGGGGCAGTCAGGTTCGGATGTCGCTGCTCAGTGGTCCCGGCGAATGCGCCTTTGATATTACTGTTACGGCGAGTGAAATGCGTCGTGGTCTGGAGTTTTACCGGGGCCTAAATAAGGAGTAAAATATTTGGCCTATACCATTGTTTGCCAAACATTTACTTCTATATTTGGGTTGAGCGCTAAGTTACCTCTGATAACTAAACTAAGTTTCTTAATCATTGATCGAAAACTTTTACAATCGCGAGTATGAAAAAGTGCATTGGAATTCTGTTTACGCTGGCCGTTGTAGCGATGGCAGGCTGTTCGCCGACTCGCTTATTTGTGGAAAACGACTATAGCTACGAAGGCCATTTCAAAAACTACGAATCATTCAATTTCCTGGAGTGCGAATTTGTCGATTCGACCCTTCTATGCTCCGATATTCAGGATGCCATCCGCCACCAGATGGAGGCTCGTGGGTATCGGGTAAGCAACCGGAATCCCAATCTGCTGATCTCGTATAATATTTTCCGTTCAGACCTGCGTTTCCGGGGCTATCAGCAGCCGGTTATGAAAGACTGGGTTGTTCGTGAAGACGACGATGCTACGTATAAACGTATCGATTACAACCTTGACGAAGGCACGCTGATGATTTCGCTGATCGATGCCGAGTCGTATCAGGTTATCTGGAAAGGCTACGCATCGAAAATGATGCGCAATCAGAATTTCAAGAACAATTACTTTAAGGGTATCGTCCGGTCCATCTTCGATCAGTACCCGCTTATGGCATCGGCTAAGTAGCGTTTTTACTATAAAATGAATAATGGATAATGCAGAATGGGCCTCGCAAACCCGTTTTACATTATCCATTATTCATTTTACCTTTTTCATTAAATCCTACTTCGTCAATTCCTTAAAAATACCCTCCAGCGAATTTTCCTGCTGACGTAGTCCAACGAGCGTCAGTTGCTGATCGGCAGCGAGCCGAAAAATAGCGGCCCGCAAATCGGTGGTGGCACCGGCTGAAATTCGGTACTTTCCTCCGCCCAACGATTCAATACGTTCGACACCCGGCACCGATACCAGTACGTCAGGGTTTGTTAAATCGCTTTCAAATTCAGCCACTACGTTCACCTGATCGCCGGTAGATGCGCTACGTAGTTCGTTCAACGAACCATCGGCAACAATCTGCCCCCGATTGATTATCACCACCCGGTCGCAGATGGCCTCTACTTCCTGCATGATGTGTGTTGAAAACATGACAGTTTTATCGCGCCCAACATCCCGAATAACCTGTCGAATTTCGGTAAGCTGATTGGGGTCCAGGCCAGTTGTGGGTTCGTCCAGAATCAGGACGGGTGGATTATGAAGCAATGCCTGAGCAAGCCCCACCCGCTGCCGATACCCTTTCGATAATTGGCCGATACGTTTGTGCTGCTCACGAGTTAAGCCAACCAGTTCAATCATGTCAGCAATACGATTACGTAACGTAGTACCACTCAGGCCGTGGAGCGAGCCCGCAAATCGCAAATATTCCTTTACGTATAAATCCAGATAAAGTGGGTTGTGTTCGGGCAAGTAGCCGACACTTCGGCGAACGTCCATCGGATTCGTCCGCACGTCGAATCCATTAACTTCTACCGTGCCATCGGTTGGCGGTAGATAGCCCGTTGCAATCTTCATGGTGGTGGATTTACCGGCTCCATTTGGGCCTAGAAAACCAACTATTTCACCCGGATTTACGGTCAGCGAAATCTGATCGACGGCCCGTTGATTTTTATATTCTTTCGTAAGGTTCTTGACCTGTATCGACATAAGTTCGAGTACTTCTTAAACTAGGAACGATAACCAATTGCTAACTGGCATACAGCGAAAGTAAATAGCAGCGATTAAAATTTCCACGAGCAGTGTGCATCTGTAGATTATGCATAAAGTAATTCCTGAATATAAAACCGTAGCGTGCGAAACCAATTGAGAAAATTGAGTCTAATCGCGAATGGAGGTAATATCAGGAAATTATGCCCAAAATCGCCATTTATGAGTTCTTGACGTTCTACGCTTACATGTATGATATCATAGGAACTGAACCTTCACACCTGCACGTTTACAAAACAAAGACTAAAGGCAAGGTTGCTAAAATTTGGATTGATTCGCTTACGTTTGCCGAAGTAGGAGATTTAAAAGAGAAAGAGCAAAATCCTGTTGTGCGGTTGGTAGAAGCAAATCAGGAGGTCTTGCTAGCTCAGTATAATCGTGTTCGGCAAGGCGAAAAAGTAAAAGCCATAACCCTAAAACTGAAAAAAAACATGGAAGGATTTGGCCGCGTAACGCCACGAATCAAAAAGGTTAGTTTTCCCAAAGTGGGGAAATTTCAGGTTGACCTAGAGGACGGGCGTGAAATCATTTTACCTATCTCTCGTTTTCCTTCCCTAAAGAAAGTACCCACTTCTGATCGACGCCACCCGATTATATTGAATGGCGACAGTATTACATGGGAAAAATGTAACGAGGTTTATCACATTCAGGATATATTAGGTTTCCCTGAAAACTACATTTACAAGGGGTGATTGTAAATGCTCAGCCTATATCGAAGCCCGGTCAGCAATGACGGGCTTTTTTTAGGCTCAATAAACTGTACTCATAGTAAATTGAAGAACCGGAAAGAATGTCTATTTTTAGCGTTTAAGCCTAATAAACACCCTTTCTGCCCTTCGCTACATGTCCATTTTTCGTAAAAAATCCGTAACGCAAGCTATCGGCGATGCCAAAAAAGGAGATACGTCGCACTTAATGAAAGTATTGGGCGTCCGCGATTTGACCTCGCTCGGGATTGCCGCTATTATTGGAGCCGGTATTTTCAGCACTATTGGTCGGGCCAGTTTCAACGGTGGACCGGCGGTGTCGCTGCTGTTTGTATTTACGGCCATTGCCTGCGTTTTCACGGCTCTGAGTTACGCTCAGTTTGCCAGTACGGTTCCGGTGAGCGGCAGCGCCTATACGTACGCATACGTATCGTTCGGTGAAATTTTCGCGTGGGTGATTGGCTGGGCGCTGATTCTCGAATATGCCGTTTCGAACATGGTTGTTGCCATTTCGTGGTCGGAATATTTCACGTCGATGCTGTCGGGATTTGGTATAAAATTTCCCGGTTGGCTCGCTACTGATTATGGGTCGGCGCACCGAGCGTTCGAACAGGTACAGGCCGCTCGTCCAGCAGCTACGGCACTCCCTCAGAACGTATTGGCCCTCGCTACGGCCTACGAAAATGCGCCTAACCTGGGGGGCCTGAAAATTATCATGGATTTACCGGCGGGCTTGATTACTGTCCTGATAACAGCATTGGTGTATGTGGGTATCAAAGAATCACGTAACGCCAGCAACCTGCTGGTGGTACTGAAGCTGTGCGTGATTGTGCTCGTGATTGCTGTGGGCGTTTTCTACATAAAACCCGACAACTGGTCACCGTTTGCCCCGAATGGCGTGAGTGGCGTGTTGAGTGGTGTAGCGTCCGTGTTTTTTGCGTTTATCGGTTTCGACTCTATTTCGACTACAGCAGAAGAATGTCAAAATCCTCAACGCGATCTGCCCCGTGCCATGATTTACTGCCTCGTCATCTGCACGATTCTCTATGTATTGATTACACTGGTACTGACCGGCATGGTCAATTTTAAGGAGTTAGGTGTCGATGATCCGCTGGCTTACGTATTTCAGAAACTGAATCTGAATTTCATGGCGGGCATCATCTCGGTGAGCGCCGTGGTTGCCATTACCAGCGCCCTGCTGGCGTATCAGTTGGGGCAGCCACGTATCTGGATGACGATGAGCCGTGATGGGCTGCTTTGGCCCAAGTTCTCTGAAATTCACCCGAAATTCAAAACACCAGCATTCGCTACAATTATCACGGGTCTGGTAGTCGCCATTCCGTCGTTATTTCTCGACATGCAATTCTTTATCGATCTCACCAGCGTTGGTACGTTCTTCGCCTTTATTCTGGTGTGCGGTGGCATTCTGTACCTCGACGCCAAAGGTATATCTGAATACTCTAAATTTCGGGTGCCCTACGTAAATGGCAAATTCCTGGTTGGAATTGGGTTCATTCTGGCGTTTGGCTACATTCTGTACGCTGGCGACTGGCTGGCAACGATGGAAGAGAAACCATTGCTGTTTGTTTTCTGGGCTACGTGGGCCGTGTTATCTGTGCTGGCTTTCCAGAATAATTTCTCGCTGCTGCCAATTCTGGGCATTCTGACCAATCTTTATCTAATGACCGAATTGGGCATCACCAACTGGGCCATCTTCCTGATCTGGCTGGTGATCGGTCTGGTCATTTATTTCTCCTACGGCTTCCGGAAAAGCAAGCTGGCAGGTCAATAGTATGTCAACTCAGTCACTACGTTGTTAAAATGAATCCGGGCTGGGTAGCCTTTAGTTGTATACTCATACGTCGTGCCGGGTGATGACTGTATGTTTCGGCTAACGAAATAAGGAGAAACGTAGTGAATTGTGCCGATATACGGGTTTAGGGCTTTATCGTAAGTGTACTGATACGTTCGATCGGCAAGATCAGGCGTTGTGTTCGTGTTGATTTCCCGCATTTTGATAATGTTGCCCTCACCATCGTACGTAAATTCCTGCGTTGAAGCCAGTTTTCGGTCGGCGGAATAACGTAGCAATTTCGTGGGCCGTCCATTCTGATCATAAACGTGATTGGTTATGCTACGTAGTTCCCACTGGCCCGACTTGTTCAAAAACGTGCGGCTTTCCAGAATATGGTTGGCATTGTCTACGTCTACCTCGTCGTAACTACTCCATTTTACGGGAGCTGAACACAGATAAGTACTCGCATATACGCAGGGACTTTCAAAATGTTGAATAAAGCGTAATAGGCCGGTTGCGTCATAATAATACTGGTCAGCTGACATCAGTTCGCCCGAACGAAATCGCCGTCCTTCCAGCAAATTTCCCTGTTGGTTGTAGCGCCATTCGCCACTCAATTGCCCGATATGAATTTCACTTTTTAATCGACCGGTTATGGCGCTACCGTTTTGAATAGGTTTGTACTCGGTTGGTAAATCCGAAAGCGAGTATACAGGTGCAGGAACTACCAAATCGCCATCATCTTTTTTACAGCCAAATAGTACGACGATAACACCGATAAGAAGGTAGAATGAGCGCATATGAGTTGTCCGAACAATTTCCCTGAAGATTCCGATAAACTCAAAAAGGTTGTAATACTATTTTTTTAACCGCAGAGAATGAAAGCGTTGTAGGCTGGCCTGGCTGGCTACAACGCTGCCGCTATAGGTTCGAAATGCTACGTTCGTTTTTCACTTCCCAAAAAACATAATGTGTTGCTGCGGGAGCCGGTTGTCAGTTTTTAGCAGGCGAAGTCCGGCAGCTTTCATTTCTTTGGTAGCCTGCGCTACGCTCAGCTTATGAAGCGGTTTAATCGGTACAGAAGGATCTTCAGCGCGATATTCAACCAGTACGATACGTCCACCTGGTTTCAGGGCTGATGCGATATGCGCCGTCATTTCGCGGGGGTATGAAAATTCGTGGTAAGCGTCGATCATTATAGCTAAATCGATGCTGTTGGCAGGTAGTTTCGGATCAGATTCTGTACCGAGGATTGGTGTTACGTTGGTAATGTTACGTTTGGCTTTGCCTTCGTTCAGATACGTAATCATTTCGGGCTGGATATCTACAGCCAAAACTTTCCCTTTCGGTACTTCGGGCGCCATCTGAAACGAAAAGAACCCCGTACCAGCGCCAATGTCGGCCACTACGTCGGTAGGTTTCAGGTTGAGCGCTTTGAGTAGCAGATCAGTACGTTCCTCCTGCTCGCGCTCCGGCCGTTCGAGCCAGGCCGCGCCGAGGTGGCCCATCACCTGCGCAATTTCGCGTCCCCGGTAAATTTTGCCAATGCCATCGCGGCTGGCTTCACCAAATCGGTACACTTTTGAGGAATCGGTCGGAACAGACGCCGTCGATTGTTGTTGTGATGAACCCCGTTCGCAGGCCATCAGCAACACGAACAGCAAAACCCAGAGACGTATCATAGCCATTTTGTTTATCTATAATCCTAAACCATCCTGAGCCTAAAGCGGTTGTTCAGAAAAACAATTCTCCCCATTTTATGAATCTCATCCTACACTTACTGCTCGATGCGGCCGTTATTTTCGGTTTAGCGTACATCATGCCTCAGGTCGAGGTAAAAAGTTTCGGAACAGCCTTGCTGATTGCATTGATACTCGCTTTGCTCAATTTTCTGGTGGGCTGGCTCATTCGCTTTCCACTCAATTTAGTCACGCTCTTTCTGCTGACGGGTATAGTACGTATAATAGTTACGGCATTGCTGCTGAAACTCATTGACAATTTTATGGATAGTTTTACGATTGTCGGATTCTGGCCTGCGCTCGTTATTGCACTGGCCGTCGCTGTTGCAGGAATGTTAATTGACCGATCAGCACCGACACCTGAGATGAACCAAGCAACCGGACAGGAAGCGCTACTGTATATTAGCCAGCGACTTTTTGTCTGATAGAACCGAACGTAACAAAAGAACGGGAACGTAGCAAAGTAAAACGTTCACTACGTTCCCGTTTTTATTTTATAGCTCGTTTATAGCGCTACGTTAGTCGCTACGTCGACCACCCAGTAATAGGCTGGCGTAGTAAAGCAACGTAGCAAGCGAACCCAGGGCTGCCACTACATAGGTCATAGCTGCCCACCAAAGGGCGTCTTTTGCAAAACCATATTCGCGGGAATTGACTACGCCATTGTTCTGAATCCAGGCCAATGCCCGACGGCTCGCGTCGAACTCTACCGGCAACGTAACAAAGCTAAACAACGTAGTGAGGGCGAACAGCACTACGCCAATCGCCAGTGGAATAGGCGTCGTCTGCAACAGGAAAATACCTGCCAGCAGAATCCATTGCAAATACTGCGACGAAACCGTCAGTACAGGCACCATCGCCGAACGCAACTTCAACGGTCCATAAGCCACTTTATGCTGAACAGCGTGACCGCACTCGTGCGAGGCCACAGCAGCCGCTGCTACGCTTCGTCCGTAATAGACGTCGGCGCTTAGGTTCACGGTTTTATCCTGTGGGTTATAATGGTCCGTTAACATACCTTCCACCGATAACACACGGACGTCGGATATGCCATTTTCACGTAGCATTTTCTGAGCTATTTCGGCGCCACTCAGCCCGTTACTCAGACCAATTTGCGAGTATTCATTGAATTTACTTCGTAACCGCCAGCTCACAAGCGCGCTGAGGCCGAAGATAAGAATCATTATTATCCAGGGTGAAATCATTGTTTGTTAGTCAGGTTTTTGGTTTTCTCATAGACAGGCCATCAAATTGCCCGTCAATAGTAAAACAACTATTCTCACGAAAAAGTATCCCCAACAAATTCCATTTATCACGGCCAGCGTCCATTCAACCAGCCGAAAAACAAACGGGCGTCACCCAGTTATGCGTGACGCCCTTATCTATAAAAGAGAGGAAGATTCAAACTTTTGTGGGCCGGGTCAGCACAAATTCTTTATGAAGCCAGCGGTAACCTTTGTACACCGTTGCCGTCATCGTCTGTGCATCAACCATTTTCAGCTCGACGCCAAAATGATGACCGGTTTTTGGGTGAATCAGTTCACCACCTGTCCAGCCTTTTCCGTCGAAAACCAGATCGCGCATCAACAACTGGTCTTTTTCCAGACCAAACACCTGGCTTCCCGTAGTGCTTACATCAGCGATGCGCGCAAAATAGCGATCACCATTCCGATACACTTCAACACTCGACCCTTTTGCCGGAAACAACCAACGCCCCAGAATCTGATCGGCGGTATGATCGTTGGACGATTTGCTGGTTACGGGCAGCAGACTTAGCAACAAAAGGCTGAAAATGTACCAGTTGCGATAGTTAAAGTTACGGAAGAATGTCATGAAGTGTCTTGTCGGTTTACGAGCTGACTATTGCAAAAAAATCATCGGGTAATCCGGCTACGGCATTGGCATATTTTGCGTAACGGGAATATAAAATTAAGCATGAATTTTCTTATTCCACAAATATTATAGATTAAATATTTTTAAAGAATCCATTCTATATCAATTGGATACATAAACAGATTAAATTCGTATAAAGGCTTACATGATTTTGCACCTGTTTGCGTTACTAGTACGTAGCACCTCCGTTGCCCCAACTAAATCGGTTAAGAAACACCATGATACGTACTACTACGTTTAGCTGGCTGATTTGCAGTTGCCTCGCCCTGGCTTTTGCTGCCTGCGATACGCCTGATACGGCGTTTTCTGACCAATCTGGCAAGTTGCGGCTGGTTTTCGATAACGTAGTAGGAACATCAGATTTAAAACTGACGAACAACAATTACCAGAATGCTTCAGGCGAATCGTTTACTATTACTAAATTTAATTACTACGTTAGTAACATTCGGCTTCGGAAAAGCGATGGCACCGACTACGTAGTGCCGCAGGACAGTAGTTATTTTCTGGTCGAGGAAAGTCGGCCCGCTTCACAAACCGTTACGTTGAACAATCTGCCAGTTGGTAATTATACCGGCATAAGCTTTATGATTGGCGTAGATAGCCTACGTAGCCTGGCCGACATCAGCAAACGAACGGGCGTCCTCGATCCAGGAATTGCCACCCACGATCCTATGTATTGGGACTGGAATTCTGGGTATATTTTTGTGAAGCTGGAAGGAATTTCGAAAGCCGTACCCGATACCCAGAATAATCAGTTTTTCTACCACATTGGCGGTTTCGGCGGGGGCTATAACGGCAAGAAAACCATCAATAATTTACGTACTGTTACGTTGCCGTTCCGCTCGGATGTTATCAGCGTTGGGTCGGCTTCTACACCCACGGTACAGTTAACGACTGATGTGCTGAAGTTATTCGATGGCTCTACAAAGCTCAGTATTGCCAGGTATCCGTCAGTGATGTTCGAAACGTATTCGACGAGCATTGCTGATAATTATGCGCAAATGATACGTTACGAGCGAATGCAGGCTAACTAATGATGCGATTGGATATTCAACTGACGAAACGTATCGGAATGGCCGTCGGCCTGGGTCTGTTTGGGTTATCGATTGCCTGTCAGACGCAGAAAACGGTTGATCCGACACCAGACCCCGATCCGCCGACCGGTGGTGGTACTGTTTATCAGACAACGCCTGTTACGTTACGTCAACCTGCCAACTTCCCCAAACCCGTTTATGCGTTAAGCCAAAATCCGCTGACCGTCGAAGGTATAGCTCTGGGAAAGACGCTATTCTACGATCCTCAGCTCTCACGCGACAGCACCATCAGCTGCGGGTTCTGTCACCAGCAGTTTGCCGGTTTCGCCCACTCCGACCATCCGCTGAGCCACGGCATTGATAGTAAAACGGGAACACGGAACGTACCGGGACTGCAAAATCTGGCCTGGGATCAGGAGTTTTTCTGGGATGGTGGTGTTACCAATCTGGACGTATTGCCCATGTCGCCGATCCAAAATCCGGTGGAAATGGATTTGTTGTTTTCTACGGCGCTGAGTCGCGTTCAGAAAATTCCTAAATACAAGTCATTGTTTAAAACTGCTTTTGGTTCCGATACGATCACCAGCGCGCGTTTTCTGAAAGCGCTCTCGCAGTTCATGCTAACGCTGGTTTCAGCAGATAGCCGTTATGATAAGTACGTTCGCAACGAAGTGGGTGGCGAATTAACGCCCGATGAACTGGCAGGCTTAAATCTGTTTCAGCAGAAATGCTCTGGTTGCCACGCCACGGATTTGTTTACCGACAAAAGTTATCGGAACAACGGGCTACCGATGGGCCCAATCAAAGACCAGGGACGTTATACCATTACGTTGAACGAAGCCGACCGATTGAAATTTAAAGTCCCTAGCCTTCGAAACGTCGATCGAACGCTTCCGTATATGCACGACGGGCGTTTCATTAGGTTGGAAGATGTCGTTGAACACTACCGAACGGGCGTTACCGACAGCCCTACCCTCGACCCACTACTCAAAAAGGAAGCAAAGCCCGGCATCGCCATCACCGATACTGAAAAAAGGCAACTCGTCGCCTTCCTGAAAACGTTATCTGACGATACGTTTATTAGTAATCGGGCATTCGCGCCGAATTGACCTGAACCGGGATTTAGCAGATTTAGGGATTATCTGGATTTTGTTTCGCTTCAAAGAAGCGTTTGATCAATTAACAAAATCCAGATAATCCCTAAATCTGCTAAATCCTGGTTTAGACTAGTGCACGTGATTCAATCGGTGCTGACGAATATTCAGAAGATGTGTAACAACAAGGCCGGCTGAGGCAGCGTAGCCGAGATATTCGAAGATTTCGTTCACATCTTCCAGAACGATGGCGAAGGCAAACAAGATCAGAAAGCCCCAAAGTGCCCGTTTAATGCCCAACGGAGCGTAATGCCGGGTAGCGAAGTAAACGGCGATGATATTGACAATGATGAAGACGTAATCAAGGCTGAGGAAACCAATACGTAGCTGGTCATCCTGAAAAAAAGATGTCGTCATTAACAGCATGGGCGTAATGAGACAGTGGATAATGCACAGTACGGAACCGGTGATGCCAATGTAATCGGCTTTGCGCTCTAGGATATCTGCTTTCATAGATAAGGCAAAAATACGATGCTTTTCGCGAACGTACTTCCCTTCAACTCACTTTTTTGCAACAAAGTTGCGCAAAGAGAAAAAAAGTTAGGGTGTAGGATGTATAAAGTATGAAATGTGAGTTATGGCTGGAATGGTCAGATGCTATCTAATCATAGCTCATACATCATACTTCATATATTATTGGGCTTTCGTCAACAACGTATAGCCCATTAGTTTGCCGTTTTTGTTATATGTCTCAGCCTTTACGTCCAGAATCTGGTTTTCAGCTCGATACGAAACCGTCTTCATCGAATTACGGATGGGTATACCCATCACCCGGCTCTCAAAACTCGTGTCTGACGTGATTTTGTACGTACTGAACGTACCAGCAGGTGTAGTCAGCGACTCCTGGCCTTCAACCTGCCGATTGGTCATGACCATATTCATCGTCATCATGGTTGATCCGCTGCTTACCATTTCGACTTCCATCTGCCCATCGCTCAGTTTTTGCCCTACGCTGAATTTACCCGGGTAGACAAGTTTATTCGCCTTCATTTTCATTTCTGCATCCTTCATCGCCGTAGTCTGCATGGCCTGCATCATGCCCGACATATCGGCAATCAATTCGTTACCAGTACACGTGTAGCGAATGTTGAAAGGCGGTCGTTGATTCCCTTTATCATCCTGAAAGACAGCCATCATGTCGATGATGGTTGAAGGTCCTTCTTTCTTCACGTCTTTCACTTCATACTGGATTTTGCCCGTAGGTTTATCCTTGGCACTGAAGGTACTCATTTCAAAACTGGCTCCTTTTTTGAACGTAAAACCCAGACAATCCTGAGCCAGACCATTACGTAGTACGGCCACCGTCAGCAGTAGCGCAACAAAAAGCGTTCTCATAAATGATGCGAATTTAATTGATGTAGCAAAGCTAGCCTAAGTCGCTATTGATTACCGAAACGATTGAGTTAACGGCATTTAGGCCCATATCATACTCACTACGCCAAGCAGCATAATGAGTTTGCAGAGATTGCTCAGGTAGCCAAAATCACGGCGTTTATCAGCCAATACAAGCTTATAAACAAGCCATGACAACGGCATAAGCAACAGTAGGAAGATGGCGTTTAGCCGGAAGTTATGGAGTGAAAGAGCGATAAATAAGAGACTGATAATGAAGGCGCTAATCAATACGTAAAGCAGATATTTAGTACGTCGAAGGCCCCATACGATGGGCAATGTCCGGCAACCAAAACGAGCGTCGCCCCGGATATCCTGCATATCTTTTATGATTTCGCGAATGAGCGAAATTCCAAACGAAAACAGAGCGTAAATCAGCAGCATATCCGTATTCTGCCGGTAATAAACAGCCACTACAATCAACGAGAGCGCTGTTAGCAGCGAAACAATAATATTACCAACCAGCGGTTGCCGTTTGAACTGCGCTGAATAAAACCACAACAGCGTCACCGACAACACGTCGGCCAGAAACACCCATTTACTCAGATAAAGTCCTATCACACAACCTAATACGTTGAATACCTGATGAACACCCATCGCGATCCGCCGTTTGAGGTAGCGCCCAATGACAACCCGCTCCGGTTTATTAATGAGGTCGATCTTAATATCGAAGTAATCGTTGATAATATAACCAGCCGCAGCAATACAAACCGTTGAGAGGGATAGCAGCCAGAGCGTTGGGTCGATCAGCAGTCGCAGATGGCTGGTATAAAGGGCATCCGGTCGGGGGCCAACCAGAAAAACGCGCGCCAGAACCTGCGTCAACGTCACAATCAGCAAATTCTGCACCCGAATGAGCCGCAGAAAGCCAAATGTAAACGCTGAAAAAGGTACAGGATGACGCACTAACATGATCGTCTTAAAAAGCAATTGAATTTATATCGAAAGCGCTACGTCGTTAGCAGCCAGGCCAACTAAAGCAATAACTAAACCTGAATCGAAATTAATATCACCAAATAAAGGTTACAAAACATTCATAAATAGGTTTCTTCTACAAGAAACCGTAAAATCAATTATTACATTCTAGGTTAAGAAAGAACTATATAGTTTCGTCAGCGACGATTTAGAACAGCGCCTAAAATCTGTTATTTATTGTCAAAAATACGGATTTTAAAGCAGGGAGAAAAGGCTACTGGATGAGAGTAGCACGAAAGGGTCAAAAAAATATACGTATACCTTCTTTTGCCGCACTTATCGGCTTCTGCTTACGAAAAAGGAATCCTTTTACACTAGTTTGTTGTTGAGAAACCAAACTCGTTCTCTCACCCATGAAAATTGGCATTGTGTGTTACCCAACCTTTGGCGGCAGTGGCGTCGTTGCCACCGAACTGGGTAAAGGATTGGCCAAAAATGGTCACCAGATTCACTTCATTACGTATCAGCAACCACCCCGACTCGATTTTTTCAATGAAAATGTTTTCTACCATGAAGTAAATATACCGTCCTACCCTCTCTTTCAGTACGCCCCCTACGAATCGGCGCTGGCCAGCGAGATGGTCAACGTAGTAACGAACGAAAACGTTGATTTACTGCACGTTCACTACGCTATTCCGCACGCTTCGGCGGCTTATATGGCCAAAATGATACTACGCTCTCAGGGGCGTTACGTACCGGTAGTCACTACGTTGCACGGCACCGATATTACGTTAGTAGGCAAAGATGCCTCCTATGAACCCGTCGTTACGTTCAGCATCAACGAATCGGACGGTGTTACGTCGGTATCAGAAAATCTGCGGCAGGATACGTATAAACATTTCAATGTTCACCGCGACATTGAAGTGATTCCAAATTTCGTCGATCTGAGCCGATTTAATCGGCAACAGAAAGAGCATTTCAAAAAAGCCATCTGCCCCAACGGCGAGAAGCTGATTGTCCACACCTCCAATTTCCGCCGGGTAAAACGTATCGACGATGCAGTGATGACGTTTTACCACGTTCAGGCACAGATGCCGGCCAAACTGTTGCTGGTTGGCGACGGCCCCGAACGGGCACGTATCGAGCGGCTCGTGCGCGACCTTGGCATTTATGAGCAAGTCCGGTTTTTGGGTAAACTTGATGCGGTCGAAGAAGTACTATCTGTAGCCGATTTATTTCTTATGCCTTCCGAAAACGAAAGTTTTGGGCTGGCGGCACTCGAAGCGATGGCTTGTGAAGTACCCCTTATTTCGTCGAATGCCGGCGGATTACCCGAGTTAAACGTTCAAGGCGTAACCGGTTTCATGAGCCCGGTAGGCGATGTTGACGACATGGTCAAAAATGCGTTGTACGTTTTAGATGATGCCCATCTGCCAACTTTTAAAGAAAACGCGCTAACTAGGGCCAAAGAATTCGAGTTATCCCGTATCTTGCCTCTTTACGAAGCTCACTATGAACGAGTCCTACAAGAAGCGAAACCGTTGGTGAGTTAAAATTTTCGGTTTATTCGGTAGGGGTAGACTATTTTGTAAGTGTCATTGATTTAGCGTTAGCCAGTTCACCAGTTGAGGTGGGCTCAACCGGGTACGAATGAATCCAAACATTCCTCAAACAGACCGCAAACGAGTTGTCATTGTCGGAGCCGGCTTCGGAGGTCTGAAACTGGCTCGCAAGTTATCAGGCCGATCTGAGTTTCAGGTAGTGCTGATAAATCGCCAAAATTACCATGAATTTCAACCGCTTTATTATCAGGTAGCTACGGCGGGTCTGGAAGCTAATTCCATTCTGTTTCCGCTACGTGCCGTTTTCGGTAATTGCAACAACATACATATCCGGGTAACCAACGTAACAGGTGTTCGCACCGCCGACAAAACCGTTGATACCGACCTCGGTCCGGTTACCTACGATTATCTGGTGATAGCTACCGGTGCCGATACCAACTTTTTCAATCAGCAGAATATTATTGAAAAAGGGCTGGCAATGAAGTCGGTATCCGAAGCGATTGCGTTACGTAACCGGATGCTTCAAAATTTTGAGGATGCGCTGAGCGTTGAAACACTGGATGAAAAAGAAGGCCTGATGGACGTAGTGGTAGTAGGTGGCGGACCGACCGGCGTTGAACTCTGCGGTACGTTGGCCGAAATGCGAAAAACCGTACTCCCCATCGATTACCCCGAATTGGATTTTAAGATGATGGATATTTACCTCATCGAGTCGGGCGGAGAGCTTTTAGGACCAATGTCGGTGCAGTCGCAGCAGCACTCGTTAAAGTATTTGCAGGATTTGGGTGTTCACGTAAAACTTAATACGCGCGTCAAAGATTTCGACGGACGTACTGTGACAATGAACGACGGATCGACGCTACGTACCAACAACCTCATTTGGGCGGCTGGAGTAAAAGCCAATCCGTTAGCGGGTTTGCCTCCCGAGGTCATTGGGCGGGGAGGGCGTGTAAAAGTGAACAGATATAGTCAGATTCAGGGGTTTACGGACATTTTTGCTATTGGTGACGTAGCATTGATGACCGAAGAAAAATGGCCTGACGGACATCCGCAGGTGGCCCAACCTGCTATTCAGCAGGGACGGCAGCTGGGTAAAAATCTGCTTCACTGGATACGTAACGAGCAACCCGAAGAGTTTACGTACCGAGATTTCGGCACTATGGCAACCATTGGTCGAGGGCTGGCGGTTGTGGATTTGCCTTTTTTAAAATTTCAGGGATTTTTTGCCTGGTTAACGTGGTTATTTGTTCACCTGATGGCAATTGTTGGTGTGAAAAACCGACTGTTCATTTTCCTGAACTGGATGTTTAATTATCTGACGTACAGTAATTCGCTACGTCTGATCATCCGCCCGAAATTACCGAAAGGAGATTTGAAAGCCATGCAGGAAAAACTCTCCGACCAAGTAGTGGTTAATAAGACATAACCAAGATAGTAAACTGATTTTACTATTTAAAAAATGAGCATGAAAGCATTTTCGTTTTACATTTGCGTCATTAATTGAGTACAACTTTATGGAATCGACTACCGAGAAACTACAAACGATGGCGGGTCATGGAAAAACCCGCCCAAAAAATAGCGGCACCAAAAAGTTATTTGATAACCCAATTCTGGAAGCTCTGTCGCGAACGCACATTATGGTGCCCATTTCGATGTGGCTCATTTTGTCGGCGTTTTTGGGTTGGTACGCGTTTACGTATACAGACATGAGTAATGGTACCATCGGGCTTTTGTTCGTAGGTGGTCTGCTTTCTTTTACGTTGTTTGAATACGTGTTGCATCGCTACCTCTATCATCTGGCGCCAACTACTCCCAAACGAGCTAAAATTCAATATACATTTCACGGTGTTCATCACGAATACCCGAAAGATAAAACCCGGCTGGCTATGCCTCCGGCCCTGGCTATCATTATAGCAGCCTTCTTTTTCGGTGTATTTTTTCTGCTGATGGGCGAATCCGCCTATGCGTTTTTCCCCGGCTTCCTGGTGGGTTATTCAGGGTATCTGGCCACACATTTTATCGTGCATGCCTACGCACCACCGAAGAATTTCTTCAAGCAGTTGTGGATAAATCACAGTGTTCACCACTACAAAAATCCGGAAAGCAACTACGGTGTATCATCGCCTTTCTGGGATCACATTTTCGGCTCGTTCCAGAAATAACGAACGTAACATACACTTAAAAATCCCGTCTGATACGTATCAGACGGGATTTTTAAGTTTTATAAACTCATCTATTTCTCTCGCTTTTTTGTGTAACTGATGTTGAGTTCACCACCGTCGGGCATTTTCACCTTGCCGGTATAAATGGTTATCCAGTTTTCTTCATAACTATATCCTGTTTTGAACGGAGCCAGCCAACCCGTAAACGCAACCGAATCTTTCTCCGGAATGTATTTCCAGGTGCCGCCGTGTTTGTCTTCTGTAAATGTATACGTACCGTCGCGATGGAGAATCAAATCGCCAAAGAGCCCTTTAAAAGGCATTGAACCAACACCATAACTTACCTGAGGGCCATACTTTCCTCTACGTGGATCGCCCGGACCATAGGGCGTTGCTGTTAGCCAGGAGGTCATTCGCGACGATTTATACGTACCGGGTTCGGGTCCTTTCGGATGCTGATTATCACTCGCCAACGATTTGAACGCCAATAGGTTCAACAGTGTGTACAGAACGAGTAATCCCAGAAAAACCGCAGTGAAACGGACAGTTATATTAGTCACAAATGCTTTATCCATAGTCGTTTAACGAGAAGTTATTCAATGCTACGTAGCATTCCTTTAACGTATCAGTTTGCGGTTTGTTTAGAACGTAGCGCGGCTGATCATCCGTGCTACGTTGAACAAAAAAGCCGATTCCAAAACAGAATCGGCTTTCCACCTTTAGCCTTCTTTTTATTACCAACCTGGGTTTTGTTTCAAGTTCGGGTTTGCATCCGTTTCGTAGAGCGGTAGCGGGTAAAATTCGCTTTTCCCTTTCTGGAACGTAGTAAAATCAGTATCGAAATCCGATACGTTAGCGGGTTTCTTACCGGCGTCAGGACCGGCCAGACTCGCATCCAGAATACCGTAGCGTTTCATGTCCCAAAACCGCTGCGTTTCGCCCGCCAACTCCAGTACCCGCTCCTGACGAAGTTGCAATCGAAAATCGGTTTGCGTCATCGTCAGAGCCAGATCTTTCATGTTGACCCGCGCCCGCACTTTATTGGCAAACGGAATTGCCTGCGCCGTCTGACCCAGCTCATTGAGGGCTTCGGCGTAGAGCAGATATACGTCGGCCAGACGAATCACGCGGTTATTAATGCCTGAAAAATAACTGTCGGTAGGTTTCCAGTAGTTCGTGTATTTTTTCCAGAAGCGGTCGTCGGCGGTAAAGCCATAGTCTGCCCAGGTTTTGCCGTAATATAACGTATTAGGCGCATCCGTTTTCAGGTACGACAGGGTATAATCCAGCCGGTAATCGACTTTGCCAGCCTTGTCTTTTTCTTTCAGGAACTGATTATAGAGCCATTTTGTGGGTTGGCCATCACACCAGCCGATCACGCGTAAACCAAAAAACTGCGCCCGCTCCGACGATTCAGAGCCGCCTGCTACGTCGTAACTGGGAAAGCCCGACCGGTTTTCATCGTAGTACTGAATTTCGAACAACGATTCTTTATTGTTCTCGAAATCAGTGGTGAAGTTATCTTTAAAATCGGGCATCAAGTCGAACAGCGTGGGTGTTTTGTCGATGATTTGCTTAAATGCAGCAGCCGCTTCCGCCCATTTCCGTTGCTGCATGTACGTTTTACCCAGTAAGGCAATTGCGCTGTACTTATGCAAACGTCCTATATCAAGTCCTGAATAGCTTTCGGGCAAATCGGCAGCCGCTTCCTGACAATCTTTAATTACCTGCCCAAAGACTTCGGCTTGTGTAGCCTGTTTAGGCCGGTCGCCAAGTGTCTGCGAGTTGAGCACCAACGGTACGTTGCCCCAGATGTTGGCCATGCTGTAATAGAAGTATGCCCGAATCAGTTTGGCTTCGGCCAGGATTCGCTTTTGCAACGTAGCATCCATTTTGATATTCGGTACGTTCTCCAGCACCTGATGGCACCGATAAATTCCCTGATACGCTGCTTCAAACGATTCCCGGTTCATTGCTATGTTGTAGTCCGTTACAATGAACTTGCTCAGGTTACCCAAATCAGTCCATGGACTTTGACTATACCCTTCGTCGGAACTCATATCGGTCAGGAAAATAGTCCAGAGGGAGAATCGGCGGTCCTGCATGCCGCTATAGGCAGCATTTAACCCTTTAATGGCGTCGTCTGAAGTTTTCCAGAAAGTAGACGTTGATGCCTGGTTTGGGTTAACCTGGTCGAGCAGTTTACTCTCGCTGCAACTGAACAGGATTCCCCCACTCAGAATGGCCGTCAGCACCAGTGTTTTCGTATTCATATTTTTTATGTTTTTAGACAAATTGTCGAAAGAAGTCATGAATCGTTAGAAACTCAGCTGTAAACCAACGCTGATGACACGCGCCACCGGATAGTTACCCTGGTCAATACCACGTCCAAAATAGTTGCTGCTGTTCTGCCCGCCAGCTCCCACATCACCAATTACGTCCGGATCGTAGCCTGTATAGTTACTGATAGTCAGCAGATTCTGCGCGTTCACATACACTCGCCCCGAATTCATTTTGAGCCGACTTAACATCGTAGTCTGAAAATTATAGGCAATCTGCATGGTACGAATTCGACCATACGCACCACTTTCAACCCAACGGTCGGTGTTAAATGCCGGATTGAGTGTCGGGTCACCTTTAATGGGTTTCGGCGTGGTGGTCGAGGTGTTCGGACCGGTCCAGTACGTTACGTCCGAACGAATGTTCTGCACGTCATCGAAGCGATCGGTCCAGTTGCGGCTACGGTTGAAAAGCAGGTTTCCCGATACGCCCTGAAAGAACATTGTAAACTCGAAGTTCTTGTAACCCAGCGAAATATTAGAGCCATACTCCAGCGTCGGGAAAGGCGTTCCCACAATTTGTCGGTCGTCGTTGTTAATCTGGCCATCGCCATTCGTATCAACGTAGCGAACATCGCCCGGTGTTACGTTCGGTTGCTTAGGAGCGGCATCAATTTCGGCCTGCGACTGGAAAATACCGGCCTGACGTAGCACGTAGAACGAGCCAATGGAACTGCCGACTTCCGTACGGGTAATCTGCCCGTAACCATACAGCGGCTGGTTGCCATTCGTAGGCACCAGTTGCAGCGCCTTGTTTTTGATGCTGGTAATCTGGCCGTTGATGCTGTAGCGGAAATCACCTTTCTTATCCTGATACGTTACGCTCAACTCAATTCCTTTGTTCTCGATCTTACCAAGGTTATCGAATGGGTTATCGCCCTGATTACCAGCCGAAATCGGAATGGGAACACGTAGCAGCAGGTTTTTCGACAACGAGTAAAAATAATCGGCCGACAGTTGCAGTTTCCCATTGAAGAAATTAGCGTCAAGACCGATATCCGTGGTGGTTTTGCTTTCCCACTTCAGGTTCGAATTCTGCAACTGACGGTTAGCCGCACCCGCCACAATCGTGTTGCCCCCACCCAGTACGTAGTTGAGGTTGGGCTGAATGGTCGGATCGAGCGAATACGGAGCAATGGCCTGATTACCAACTGAACCGTAACTAGCCCGCAGTTTCAAATCACTAACGGCGGGCAGGTTTTTCATGAAATTTTCCCGACTGATAGTCCAGGCAGCCGATACCGATGGGAAATAAGCGACCTGATTGCTTTTCGGGAAGTTCGACGACGCATCACGGCGCAGGTTTGCCTGGATGTTGTATTTGTCATCGAATGTATAATTCACCCGACCCAGATACGAAACCAGCCCCTGAATCCGGGAGAAACCGTCTGTTCTTGGGTTCGACGTACCGGCACCCTGCTGATAAAAATCACCGACAATCCCTTCGGTATGCGCAAACACTTCATTCTGGTCGTCGCGTTGCCGCGTGTAGCCGAGTAAAGCGCTGATCTGGTGTTTACCAAAAGCTTTATTGAAATTGAGTGTGTTCTCAACCAACGTATTGAAGTATCGTCCGTTCGTGTTATCCAGAATGGCGTAGGGCGTATTCGGGCTGTTATAGCTCAATGCTCCTGGTCGGCTAAAAAAGCGATTCTGATAGTGGAAAAAGTCGAGCCCGACACTCAGGCGATACGTTAACCAGGGCAGAATGGCGTACTCAGCAAATACGTTGCCCAGCAACTTATAACTATTCGACGTAAAGTCGTCTTTCAGTTGTTGCCCGATTGGGTTCGTGCCGAACGTAGCATTGTTGTCGTTCCCGAACCCATACCCACTCAGGTTGGCGGGGTCATATACGGGTACGGTGGGTGGCATCCGTATTACGTTATCGAACGGCTGCCCGATCACATTCCGACTGTCGATATACGCCAGATAGAGAGATTGACCGATGCTGAACTTGCCCCGTGTAGCCCCCGTATTGACCCGCATCGAATACCGTTTGTAGTTCGGCCCAACAATAGTACCATCCTGATTAAAGTAGCCTGCCGATACGCGGTAGTTCGACTTATTGACGCCATTTTCCATTCCGCCCGATATGCTCAGGTTATGATCGGTAATAGCGCCCGGTTTTATCAGTTCTTCCTGCCAATCAGTATTGTAGCCGCCTTTACCAAAATCTGGCACGGGAAGTTTGCCATTCTGATAAGCAGCCGTCCAGGTTTTAATGTATTGCTCACGAGTGGCAAGAGGCAGTCGTTTGACAATGTTCTGTACACCATAATACCCACTGTACTCGATAGTCGGTTTACCCGCTTTCCCGCGTTTGGTCGTGATCACGATAGCGCCGTTCATCCCGCGTGAACCGTATAGAGCGGTGGCTGCCGCATCTTTCAACACCGTAATACTCTCAATATCATTGGGATTGAAATCGGCGGCCGCACTACCGATAATCACGCCATCGATGATATAAATCGGGTCCTGATTGGAGCCGAACGTACTCGAACCCCGAATTTTAATACTCGCCGTAGCACCGGGCTGTCCACCCGTCGAAGCCACTGTAACGCCAGCCGCCCGGCCCTGAATCTGGTCGACAACGGAGGCTGCCTGCACTTTTTTGGCATCGGCCACATTCACAATACTCACAGCTTCGGTCAGGTTCGACTTTTTCACCGTACCATACGATACCACAACAACCTCATCGAGCGTGCGGTCGTCGGCCAATAGCTGTACGTTAATGGTTGATTGATTGCCAATCGTTACGTCCTGCCGGATGAATCCGACACTCGAAATGGTCAACGTAGTGGCGGCATCACTTACGTTTAAAGCAAAATTTCCGCTGGCGTCCGTTGTCGTGCCATTGTTAGTACCTTTCTCAATGACGTTCGCACCGGGCAAAGCAGCACCTTTTTCGTCGGTTACCTGACCTGTTATTCGTCGGTCAACCACTTCTTCACTAACGCTACTCGACGGGCTTTCGTCGGATACGACCGGAGAACTCGTCGTGACCGGTTCGGGCTTTGGGACAGTCTGAATAACGTAGAGATTGTCTTTAATTTTCCGGTAACGTAATCCCTGTTCCGTCAACAGATTAGTCAGTGCCTGTTCCAGATTGACGCCGTCTGGTTCCGTTTCGGTCAGCCGCCCCGCCACCAGCGATTCTTCATAAGCGAAACTGACTTTGTACTGTCGCTCCAGTTCGTTCAGCACTTTTTTAAGCGAGCGGGCCTTCGTCGGCCGATTTTCCAGCCGAGTCTGCTCTTTCTTAATCTGCGCCCGGGTCAACAACTGAGCAGCCGAGGTATGCGGCAAACTAAACAGCGCCGTTCCTGCTAGCCAGATCGAAAGCGTAAAGGAGATTTTTTTCATTCCGGGTAAGAGTTAAAAAGTAGTTTTATCACAGGTTTTGCAACAATTCAGGGATGACGCAGGTAAATCTGGCTCCCTTTCCGGTCGGCCTCCACGTCGAACGTCGTGGCCAGTGTCGTTATCAATGTCTCTAAATCCTGACTCGATAAATTGCCGGTAAAGCGTCGTTCGGCCAGGGCACTATCTTCAAAAATCAGATTGACACCCCACGTATCATTCAGTTGCTGGGCAATCTCGCGCAAAGATGTATTCTCGAAAGCGAACTGATTTTTTGTCCAGGCCGTGTGCAGCTGGGGTTTTGCTTGCCGAATAGCCACCTGCTCGATACCAGCCTGCGCTGTTGCCAGATCACCGGGTTTCATCAGTACTACACTGGCATTCTGATCATTAGGTTTCGATAGCTGCACTTTCCCCTCGGCCAGCACAACTAACGTATTGCCTCGGCGCGTGTTCACGTTAAACTGCGTACCCAATACGGAGATGTCCAGATTGGGCGTGTGCGTTACGAATTTTAGCCGCCCTGTAGTCGTCATTTTTTTCGTTACGTTGAAAAACGCTTCTCCTTCGAGCCAAACCTCCCGATTATCCTCTGCCTCCCACTTGCCTGAATACATCAGTATTGAGTTTCCATTAAGCCGTACCGACGAGCCATCGGGTAAAGTCACTGTCAATTGCTCGCCGTATTGAGTATGCACTTCCTGCTGGCTCCCATAACGACTCCATACCCAGCCGCCAGCGGCCAGCAGCAATAGCCCCGCCAACGAAGCCGCAACCTGCCAACTACGTAACGGAGAGCCAAAAAACCGTTGCCGGAATGGCCTTATCGATTCAGTTGACGTACTACGTTCCTGTTGTTCATAAGCTGTATCCAGCACCTGCCAGATACGTTCCCGACTGGCGTTGGTCAAATCGTCGTAACGCACCCGCAAGTGGAGCAGAATAGCACTGGCTTCATTTATAACCGTCTGCTGTTCAGGGTGCCGAAGCATGTAACTATGCCAGAACGACATAATTTCTTCGTCAGGCAGTAGCACCCAGCGTCGAAACGACTCGTCCAGCACAAAATCAGGGAGTGAGTACGTACTATAATCAGGCTGATGGGATGGATTCATAGTAAGAAAGCAAGCTGAATTACAAGGCAAAGAGTGATTGGATACAGATTATCCCTCGCTCATGACGTTTTTTTGCAAAATATTATCGAATGAGTGCTACGTTCATTTCTCTCTCACCGCATTAAATTACCCAAACCGAATTTGAACGTTATGCCCACCAGCGGTACGTTCCACTGAATTGATGGCGATGATTTGATACGGCGCGGATTGATACAAACTACTCCGAGCGATTTAGGCCAGGCATCGGCCACGCGCTGCCACGATTGGCCGTAATTGCTGCTCACCGAAATATGGCTACTATTCGACGATACTACCAATCGCCCATCGGACAGAGAAAGCAGAAAAGGTCCGCCCAACTGGTCGGGAATGAGCGTACCTAAACCGACTGGCCAGTTGATTCCGTCAGCGCTAATTTTATAGTGATTCCAGTTTTTTGATTTCGTGTTCCGTGTGTTTTGCGTTTTACCACCCCAACCCCTCCTGTTTTAAGAGGGGTTGGGGTGGTAATCGCTTCTTACCGAATCAGCGCCAAAAAGAGCAAAACGATGTGTATCGGCATTCGTTTTTGCAGCGAGGCAATGGCTTTGTAGATAATTTTGTAGGCCGACGTTTGCTCAATACCCATCACCCCGGCAATTTGTTCGTAGCTAAGGTTATCGAAGTATTTCAGGAACAGGGCTTCTTTCTGACGAGCGGGCAAACTGTTCAGTTCGCGGAGTAACAACGTAGACTGCTCTTCCGAAATCTGAGCATCGAGCCAGGTCGGCTCGTAGTAAAATTCGATGGTGAAATCCAACGTATCGAGGTCGCCGTTGAAGCGTTGTCCGCTGGTGAGTTTGCGCACGATATCGCGCCGGAGCGAGCGCATCAGGTAGAATTTAATCGAATCAGTACGTCCCAGGCGTTCCCGGCTTTCCAGAATAGTCAAAAACAGATCCTGAATACAGTCTTCTACCACCTGACGATTTTGGGCAATTTTATAGCCGTAGTTATAGAGCACCGGCGCGTATTTTTCGTACATGAACGAGTACGCGGCCTTGCTGCCGTGCAGAAAATCGTCCCAGATTTGACCATCTGTCGCCTGATGATAAAGAAACGGGCTATTCACGAAAGTAGGCTCGAAACAAAATTGTTGTTAAAATTACGGATTTCTACTCAGATTAGGCCCCAATATCTATCGTATTTTTACTACTTCATCTTTCTATACTGCTATTTTAGAGGGATAGAAACCATCTATTTTCGCTTATGTAGATAGCTCTGTTTTGCACGCTTTCCTATGCTGTATCGTTTGGTTTTATTAGGTAGTTTCCTAATTGGTTCACAGGCTTGTACGAAGGAATCTTCCTCCGATGCGTTGTTTACGCAGGTTCGTTCCGACGTATCAGGAGTTACATTTAATAACCAGATGCAGCCGTTCGAAAACGATACGTTAAACGCCAATACATACGACCCCATGTACAACGGCGCGGGCGTCGGAGTCGGTGATTTCAACCGCGACGGACTTCAGGATATCTTTTTCGCCGGTAACAACGTTACGAGCAAATTATACCTCAACAAGGGCAAATTCAGTTTCGAAGACGTAACCAAACAAGCGGGCGTCACAACCAAAGCGTGGTGTACAGGCGTATGCGTGGCCGATGTAAATCAGGATGGCTGGCCGGATGTGTACGTAAGCGTAGCCGGACGCGACACAAGCCACGCAATACGTCATAATCTTCTGTTTATCAACGTATCAAAACAAGTTGGAGGCAACCCAACATTTCGCGAAATGGCTGCCGAATACGGCTTGGACGATAGCGGCATGAACACCCAAGCCGCTTTCTTCGACTATGACCGCGATGGCGATCTCGATTGCTACGTATTAAATAACGCCGTTGAACGAACCGGTCGCAACACCATCCGCCCCAAACGCCTACATGGCGAAGGCTTGAGTACGGATAGGTTGTATAGAAATATGACGGTTGAAAGAGTGAAAGAGCATTTTCAAAGAGCGAACCGGCGCGCCGGTTCGCTCTTTGAAAATATCTCCCGCGAGGCTGGAATTCTGGCGGAAGGTTACGGGCTTGGACTGACGATTGCTGATATTAATCAGGACGGTTGGCTGGATGTATACTGCGCCAATGATTTTTTGTCGAACGACGTAGCCTACATCAATAATGGTCGTAAATCGGGGAACGCTACGTTCACCGACCAGTCGTCGGCTTATTTTAAACATACCAGCTACAACAGTATGGGTGTTGATATTCAGGATATTAACAACGATACCCGTCCGGACGTAATAGTGGTCGATATGTTGCCTGAATCGAATGCCCGTCAGAAAATGATGCTCATCAAAACCAATTGGGAGTTTTTTCATCTGGCTCGTCAACAGGGTTATCAGGACGAATACGTCAGAAATACGCTCCAGCTCAATCAAGGAAATGGACCCAATAAACAGCCGGTGTTCAGCGAGATTGGGCAACTAGCGGACGTTTTTCGCACCGACTGGAGTTGGGCACCCTTACTGGCCGACTTCGACAACGATGGTTTCAAAGACCTTTTCGTAACGAACGGTTATCGGCGCGATATCACCAACCTCGACTACGTAGCGTATCTGAATAATCAAGCCGCGAGTTTTGGTACTGCACACACAGCCGGAAGTCGCCAGCAAACGTTGGCGGAGTTATACAAGCTACCGACGATTCAATTGCACAATTACCTGTTTAGAAACAAAGGTGACCTCACTTTCGAAGACAAATCGGAGGAATGGGGTTTTGGAGAACTGAATTACTCAAACGGGGCTGCCTACGCCGATCTGGACAACGATGGCGATTTGGATCTGGTGATTAATAACATGGACAGTGAAGCCGGTTTGTACCGGAACGAAACGATACGTCCTGATAAACCGATTACCAGCCACTTTCTACGTTTGCACCTGCCCGCCGATGCACATGGTTTAGGTGCTACGGTTCAGATAAAAACGTTGGATGGACAAATACAGTCTGTACAGGTTCATCCAATTCGGGGATATGCTTCTTCCGTGGAACCGTTTGTTCATGTAGGACTTGGAAAGCACGTATCAGCAACAATTTCAATACGTTGGGCTGATGGTACGTATCAGGAATTGGGCCAGATCTCGACTGATCGTTTGCATAAAGTTGCCTATAAACCCACTGCTACGTTTCCCCCGACGCAGCCAATCGAGCCAAGCCTGTTTTCTACTGTCGATGCTTCAACCATCGGCCTAACGTTTCGGCATCAGGAAGCGCCCTTGAACGACTTCGAACGAACACCATTGCTGCATCAGGTTTATGGCAAAAATAGCCCGTCGCTGGCCATTGCCGACGCCGACGGAAACGGGCTTGACGACGTATTCGTTGGGGCCGATGCAGGGCAGGTACGTTCGTTGTTTTTACAAATGAAACCTGGTCACTTTGTGGAGCAGAAGCAGGGCGCGAATGACCTCGAAGATATGGGTTCGCTGTTTTTCGATGCCGACGGTGATGGTGATCAGGATTTATACGTAGTGAGTGGCGGCAGTCGGCTGCCCGACAGCAGCGCTATTTATCAGGACAGACTTTATTTGAACGATGGGCGCGGTAAACTAACCCGAGCGCAGGGCGTGCTGCCACCCACAACGTCGTCAGGTTCGTGCTTGGTGGCAGCAGACTTTGACGGCGATGGTGATTTGGATTTGTTCCGGGCGGGGCGGGTAAAAGTCGGGCAATATCCACTAGCTCCAGCTAGCTACCTCCTCCGAAACGACGGTAATAAAACAACGGGGCCGCGTTTTACCGACGTAACAAATCAATCAGCGCCCGGCCTGCAACGTATCGGTATGGTCTGTGCCGCCCTCTGGACCGATTTCGATAACGACAACGACCCCGACTTGCTGGTAGCTGGTGAGTTTATGCCCATTACGTTGTTCACCAACGATAAAGGCCGGTTAACCCCACTAACTTTAAAAACACCGGATGGTCAGGGCACATCTGGTTTATGGAATTCAGTAACAGGCCGTGATTTCGACCTGGACGGTGACATTGATTACATTGTCGGAAATCTGGGCCAGAATACGCGCTACCACGTATCACCCGAAGAACCACTACGTCTGTACGCCAAAGATTTCGACGGCAACGGCCAGCTTGATCCCATCCTCACGCATTATCTGCAAGGTGAACAACACATCGCGCCCATTCGTGATGTACTGAACGATCAAATGCCCACATTCGCCCGAAAACGCTTTACCAGTTTTCAGCAATTTGCCAATTCCAGTTTCGCGAATGCTTTTAATGATAAAGATCTTGATGGTGCCGTTACGTTGACTGCCAACGAGTTACGTAGTTGTTACGTTGAAAATCGAGGAAAGGCCGGCTTTGTGGTGCGTCCATTGCCCACAATGGCGCAGATTTCACCTGTGTTCGGAGTGCAACCTGGTGATTTTAACGGAGACGGTCTGCCAGACGTATTGCTGGTTGGAAATTCGTATGCGTCGGAAACGTATTCAGGCTGGTACGACGCCGGTCGCGGCTGTTTGCTGCTTGGGGATGGACGTGGAAGTTTCCGAACTGTTCCACCGGACGTAGCAGGTATTCATGCCGATGGCGATGCCAAAGCATTAGCGATGTTATCGACAGGCACCGAATGTTGGTACGTCGTTTCGAACAATAACGGACCAATTCAATTGATAAAACCGACTAAACCCGTTAAGCCTCAGCCCGCCAAACCCGGCGAAACGTATCGACTCATCAAACACCCCGATGGACGTACCGAGCGTCGGGAATTTTACTACGGTTCGGGTTATTTGAGCCAATCGAGTCGATGAAGCAGTACACGAACCGTCCGCGCTACTTCAGCTTTTCATTATTCAGATGCCGGGTAGCATCTCGAATGTTTTTCTTGGCCAGATTCTTCTCGAAAGCTTCGGTTAGGTCAACACCGGTCTGGTTGGCGAGGCAGATAAGTACCCATAATACGTCAGCCATTTCGTCGCCGAGATCTTTATTCTTGTCTGATTCTTTCTCTGACTGTTCGCCGTAACGACGGGCGATGATTCGGGCTACTTCGCCGACTTCTTCAGTCAGCATAGCCATGTTGGTGAGTTCGTTGAAATACCGAACCCCGATGGTTTTAATCCAGTCATCGACGGTACGTTGTGCTTCGTTGATAGTCATAAAAGGCGATAGTCAATAGTCATCAGTCGATAGTCATCAGCCTTAGAAACCCCTAAACCCCCTAAAGGGGACTTTGTTCAAGGGTGAGCTAAGTCCCCATTAGGGGATTTAGGGGTTTTCAGACAGTTTTTACTCTTGACTAACGACTCATTTCTCGGGCACAAACGTCAGCGAACTAAACTGATCTTCCTGAAAAGCTTCCTGAGCCAAATCTTGAAGTTGAGCAGACGTAACGGATTTGATGTCGTTGAAGATATCGGTCAGTGCTTCTACCCGGTTAATATCGAGCAGGCTTTTGGCCATCATCAGCATGAAACTGTTGTTACTTTCTTCGGCCATCGCTAATTGCCCGATCAATTGCTCCTTCGTCTGATGCAGTTGCAACGTAGTAAGGGGTTGCTCACGTAAACGCTTCAACTCTTTCATAATGAGCGCATTTGCCTTCTCTACTTTTTTAGGATCAGTCCCAAAATAAATGCCTAGAAAGCCGGTATCCAGATAAGGCGTATAGCTGGCATCGATGGAGTAAACCAGACCGTATTTTTCGCGCAGATTCAGATTCAGCCGGGAGTTCATGCCGGGGCCACCCAGCAGATTAACCAGCATGAAAAACGGCAACCGACGCACATCAGTCAAACCATATGCCGGGCGACCCAATGCACACTGTGCTTGCGTAATAGGCCGTTCTACCTTCGTCTGACGTGGCACGTAATCCGTGGGCGTTTTCCGCTGGCGGGCTGCTTGTTGGGCCGGTACGTCGCGGAAATATTTTTCGGCAATTTTCACGACCTGCGTAAACGGCAACTTGCTCACCGACGCGAAAACAATCCGGCTGGTATCGTAATTCTCGGCAATGAATCGCTGGAGGTCTTCGCGCCGAAAAGAGCCGACAGTTTCCGTTGTACCCAGAATATTACCGCCGAGGGCATGATTCGGGAAAACCAGTTCATCGAAATCGTCCTGAATAGCGTCTTCGGGCGAGTCATAATACATCGCCATCTCTTCCAGAATAACGTCCCGCTCGCGCTCGATTTGCTTTTCAGGAAATACTGAATGGAACGTAATGTCGGCGAGGAGTTCAGTCGCTTTTTCGAAGTGAACTCCCAACACCGACGCATGAAAACAAACTTTTTCTTTGGTGGTATAGGCATTCAATTCACCCCCGACAGTTTCCAGTCGGGTAATGATATGATATGACTTTCGTTTCTCCGTACCTTTGAAGGCCATATGCTCCCAGAAATGGGCCAGTCCCTGCTGGTGTGGCAGTTCGTCGCGGCTCCCAATGTCGAGCATGATGCCACAGTGAGCGATCTGCGTGTGAGGGATTTGTTTATGCGCAATTCGAATGCCGTTAGGCAGAGTATATACTTCGTAATCTTCCATTCTTAACAATTTACGCAGTCGTAACGACCTAGTAAGCGTACTAATGATAACCGCAACCTCTTCGCCCCGGTTCCTGATTGTCCAGACCGCTTTTATCGGCGACGTCATTCTGGCTACAGCGTTGCTCGAACAATTGCACACAGCCTGGCCCGACGCTACGCTCGACGTACTGGTACGTAAAGGAAACGAGGGCTTACTGGCCAATCATCCGTTCCTGAACGACGTATTAATCTGGCACAAAAAGGGCACCAAATATCGGGATTTATGGCGATTGTTACGTATCGTTCGCGCCCGGAATTATGATGCGGTCCTGAATCTACAACGCTACGGAACGATGGGAATGCTGACGGTCTTATCGGGTGCGAAACAGACAATCGGTTTTGATAAAAATCCATTCTCCCGATTTTTTACGCATCGGGTTGCACATCGTTTCGAGCCGGGTGTACATGAAGTAGATCGAAACTTTGGCCTACTGAAAGCGCTTGATGAAAACAGAGCGGCTACAATTCAACAGAAAATTCGACCCAGATTGTATCCGTCGATGGCCGACTACAACGCCGTAAAAACGTATCAGCAGAAACGTTTCGTTTGTATGGCTCCGATGTCGGTCTGGTTCACGAAACAGTACCCTGCCGAACGATGGGTAGAGTTGATTCAGGCACTGCCCGAAGACGTAGCGGTGTATTTATTGGGCGCTCCCACCGATACCACAGCCTGCGAAACCATTCGACAGGCAACCGGACGTAGTGAATCTGTAGTAAATCTGGCGGGGAAGTTAAGTTTGCTGCAATCGGCTGCGCTGCAACAAAATGCTTTAATGAATTACGTCAATGATTCGGCTCCACTGCATTTGTGTTCGTCGATGAACGCGCCAACGACGGCCATTTTTTGCTCAACCGTACCCGAGTTTGGCTTCGGGCCGCTAGCCGACGTATCGCGTGTGGTACAGACACCTGAAAAACTGGATTGTAAGCCTTGTAGTTTACACGGTCGGGCAGCGTGTCCGCTGGGGCATTTTCGGTGCGCGTGGGGAATTCAGGTGGAGGAACTGGCGAAACTGGATTTATAAAATCCCTTTATCACGTAGAATTTGATTTTGATGCATTAGTAATTCGGTCATGGTCCGGTACGCCTTCACTTGCTCAAGTGAACTTTGGTGAATGAATTCTGTGCGCTCCTGGAGGCTTTCAATTGCGATTCCATGATTATCTAAACGCTTCTGTTGCTTCTCCATCATCCTGAGTACCGTCCATATTTGTTCACGTTTTTCATCAATTTGTTCCTGATTATACTCAAGTTGCTCTTGCTGACGGTCAAACTGCTGCTGATGACGATCAAGGCGTTCATTAATCTGTTTTACTTCTGCTTCAAGCCGCTCAAATTGTTCACTATGCCGGTCAATACTACGAAGGGTTTCGGCTATTAACTCTAAAATTCGTTCCTCGTTTTTCATGCGTCAAATCTATTTACTATTCTACAGCAAGCAAAAAACTGGTTACTTTATTCACTGACAAACTTTCAATCGGGTAAGCGTTACGTTGATTTACCTTTCCTAACCATGAGACGTATTTATGTTGTAATCGTTACATGGCTGCTGGCAATTAAGTGTTTCGGGCAAGTTAACTCCTTACCAGTTTATCAACGTAGCGCGTTCAAAGGCGACTGGCTCGTTACGTCGGTGCCGCAGAGAGCGGCTGTTTTTCAGGCCAATGGCGGTAAAGATTTAGTGCTGTCGAATGGATTAATTACGCGCCGGTTTCGGATTGCGCCAAATCTGGCGACGGTCGATTTTCAGCATCTGGTTACGAATGAGCAGTTTGTACGCTCAGTACGTCCTGAAGCCAGGTTGGTGCTGAATAGAAAGACGTATCAGATCGGTGGATTATACGGTCAGAAAGAACACGCTTACCTGCGCGAAGAATGGCTCGATACGTTCACCGCCAATCCGGCAGATTTCCAGTTCAAATCGTTCACCGTTACGTCTCCGAAACCATACATCAACTGGCAACCACGAACCTGGGTTTCGAATCCGAAGCAGCCAACAGGTCAGGAACTTACACTGCTTTTCGCTTCTGGTTTGCCTGAATTACAGGGCGTAGACGTATCGGTTCACTACGTTCTTTACGATGGTATTTCGGCGCTGTGCAAATGGGTAAGTATTGAGAATAAAAGTGGAAAATCACTATCTATCAATCAGGTTGTTAACGAGATTCTGGCGACGCCGGAAGAAGAATCGGCAGTGGTTGGCAAGCCCGATCAGATGAAAAAGCCACAAAAGCTCTACGTTGAAAATAACTTCGCCTTCAACAACGCCATGCGTTACGACCTGTCAGATCAGGCGACGCACTGGAAAACCGATTCGTTATATACGTCGCAGGTCAATTACAACTATGAAACGCCCTGCCTGCTGGAAGTTTACCCCACGCTCGGTGTTGGTACTACGTTAGAATCCAGTCAAACTTATACTTCGATACGTAGCTACGAACTTTTGCTGGACTCCCACGACCGCGAACGTAATGGCCTCGCCCGACGTCGTTTTTACCGAACGGTGGCTCCCTGGACAACACAGAATCCCATTTTTATGCACCTCGTCAGCACCGAACCCAGCACGGTGAAACAGGCTATAGACCAGTGCGTTGAAACAGGTTATGAAATGGTGATTTTAAGCTTTGGGAGTGGATTGAACATGGAAGATGTCAGCGAGGCAAACATTCAGAAATTTAAATCGCTGGCTGATTATGCCCACAGCAAGGGCATTTTACTTGGTGGTTACTCACTCTTCAGCAGTCGACGTATCGATGATGAAACCGACGTAATAGACCCAAAAACCGGACTTCCCGATAAAGGTGCGTTTTTTGGGCAAGCTCCCTGTCTGGCTAGCCAATGGGGGATCAATTACCTGAACAAACTGAAAAAATTCATCACCGAAACTGGCTTCGACCTGCTGGAACATGATGGCCCCTACCCCGGCGACGTTTGCGCATCGACCAAACATGCGGGCCATAAAGGACTCGACGATTCGCAGTGGGTTCAGATGGAAATGCAGAAAGGCTTTTACCACTTTCTGAACGAAAAAGGTGTTTATATCAACGCGCCCGACTGGTATTTCATGGATGGCACGAACAAGATTGCGCTTGGTTATCGGGAAGTCAATTTTTCACTCTCCCGCGATCAGCAGAAACTCCTGAATCGTCAGAATATTTTCGACGCAACCTGGGAGAAAACCCCGGCGATGGGTTGGGGATTCGTGCCGCTTACCAAATATCAGGGCGGTGGTCCCGAAGCCGTTCTGGAACCGCTTAGCGAACATTTATCCGATTATGAGCAGTTAATGATGCAGTACTACGGCGCTGGCGTGCAGGCCTGTTACCGAGGACCGCGTTTATACGATACCGACGTAACGAAACATACTGTGAAGCAGGTTATTGACTGGTACAAAAAATACCGCTCAATCCTCAACGCCGACCTGATTCACCTGCGCCGTCCCGACGGTCGCGACTGGGATGGATTTCTACACGTAGCATCCGGTCAGAAACAGAAAGGGCTGGTCATGCTGTTTAACCCACTGAAAACAAAGATTTCACGTATCATTAGGTTGCCTCTCTACTACACCGGTCTTAGCGAAACGGCGATGATACGGCAGAGTGAAGGGAAGACCAAATCATACCGGTTGAATCGAAATTATGAAGTAGAATTACCGGTTGAAATAGCTCCCGAAAGCTATGGCTGGTGGGTCATTGAGTAACGTACCGAGACTACTTTACCAACTTAGGAAAGTTTGCTCGTACCATAGCGGAGAATAGGCTCATTGATTTACCCCATTCTTTAAAAGCGGCTTTTATTTCATCAGCTTGTTCTCCATTTCTGAGGACGATACATTCTAAGAAACGTAGTTTTTTCAGATGCTCTAAGCGCTCTTTCAATAAAAACTCTCGGTTCAAACCAGTACGCTTTATAGTTTCAGCACCTTTCTGCGAACCATTTTTAGGCTTAATAATTTCAGCATCAAACATTAAATGTTCTACTATTTCATCCAATGCCGGATTTAAGATTAAGCTGTCCTCTAACGCAATGTCGGCCCGATGAGAATTGGCCCGCTTAGTCTCATCGGCTAACGGAAAATAGTTTTTCTTATAAACCTGATTACACACCTGACAGCAAAAAAATAAGTTAGCGAAATCATAGGCCAACCAATAGTAGCCAGGTTTTACTAACTCCTGTTTTTCATCAACTTGATAGCCTGCTTTCGGACGAAAATGCTCAACGTCACCATGTGAAATATGCGTAATGCTAGTTTCACAAAAACAGCATTTATTATGTTGAATTTTCTTTAAGGCTTCTTTAACTGTTGAATGTCCATAAATTTTCTTGTTGAAAACAAAAGACGTATCGCCGTTATCAAATGCTGTTCTTAATTTTTCTATTGCTTTCTCTCCGTTCCCATTCGGGCCTAAAACTGCTGGAATTGGTACGTTGGACTTATCAATTTTAATCACAGCTACTTGCTCAATGCTTTTCCGATTAATTCTAACGCCTTTAGTGCTTCTTTTGATTCAGACGCTGTAAGTTGGCCAAGGTCTTCTTCTAGCTGAGCTAATTCCTGTTCTTCTTTCTTAGTACGTTTATCTTTTAGTAGTAAAGCTCGCCGTCGCTGCATTCTATTTTCCGTTTCTGGGGGACGCGCACTTACTCCTCCAAACAAATCACTGCTCAAAATCTGGTCAATACGCCAGCTATGTACGTCTATACCATCTGCTACGTGGGTTTCATCACCTTCCCGTTTCAGTAAAATAATATTCGCGTCCTCCGCTGATTGTACAATCAATGGACTATGTGCTGTGACAATAAACTGCGTATTCGGGAACGTATCAGTGAGAAATTGAATAATAGTACGTTGAAATTTCGGATGCAAATGCAAATCAATTTCGTCGACTAAACAAACGGCGGGTTCGGCGAGAGGGTTTTCGCTATTGGGGTAGCGATCAAATAACCCTTTAGCAAAATCAACTACCCAAGCCATAAGCGTTTTATACGCAAGACTTAGTTCATGGAAGCGTACATTACCATAATGTGTTTTGAAAAAGACTTTAGGAACTCCAGAAGTGGCATTAGTGGTAATTTGGCTAACTTCCTCACGGAATATTTTAAGTAAAATATTCTTAACTAGGCGAAATCTGAGATCAAACTTCGTTTCTTTTAAAGCCACATATTCAGCTTGTAGAATCCATGCTTCTGCATTAATTAAGTCAGCATCTTCATTGAACAGCGTCTCAAATAGTAGACCATTGTTATCAGTCGTAGGAACGCTACTAATCCTTCTTGCTGCTCCATACCCGAAAACTAATGGTTGGTGAGATTGCGATTTTTCTTTAGTATCATACAAATATGATGGTACAGAAAAACTAATAGTGTCAGATTCAAAGCGACCAGGAAGATCTAAACCTGTAAAAGTTTCCGTGTAGTTTTCTCCTTCTTTTCTTTCTATTACACTAATGAAGCCTGCTGCGGGTAAACTTAAATCTCTTATAAAGTAATCGTATAAACCTATAATTGCATAACCTGCGAGTACAGATTCAGGAAAATCTACTGAGCATACCAGCGCCTTTAGGACCGTAGTCTTTCCTGTCCCGTTATCGCCTAAGATTACATTCCAACGCGCGGCCCGCCCATCTTTATCAGTAAAATTAACCGTCTGTTTAGTGCCAAACGAACGGGTATTTTCAAGTAAAATACTTTTGAACCAGACGCGGGGATTTTCTGTAGCCATATTTTTAATGTTCTCAGCGTTGCGCTGACCCGGACGTGGCCGTCCAGGCTACTAAAAAGGCGAAGATACCAACTATCTTCGCCCAATCGAAAATCGTAATCCGTAAATTATCCTACACCTCCTCCGTCTGTAACTGTTTTTCGTACAGTTCGCGGTAAGCGCCGTTCAGGGCAATGAGTTCGTCGTGGGTGCCTTGTTCGATGATTTCGCCGTCGTCGAGCATGATAATGTGGTCGGCGAGTTTGGCGGAGGAGACGCGGTGCGAAATCACTACCGATGTTCGGTCGGCCATGATACGTTGCAGGTTGTTCAGGATGATGTTTTCGGTGTTGGTATCCACCGCCGAGAGACAGTCGTCGAGAATCAGAATTTTCGGATCACGGGCGATGGCACGAGCAATACTCAACCGCTGCTTCTGCCCACCCGATAACGTAACACCCCGCTCACCTACGCGCGTGTCAAACTGCTCCGGGAAATCCAGTACGTTCTGGTATAGGTCGGCGTCACGTAGCGCCTGTTCCACGCGTTCTTGCGGAAGTTCGGGTTTGCCGAAACGAACGTTGTTGCTGATGGTTTCCGAGAACAGAAAAACGTCCTGTGGTACGTATCCCATCTGCTCACGTAGTGAAGTCAGATTGTAGTCTTTTATAGGAATATCATCAATGCGGATTTCGCCCGACGATACGTCATACATACGGGTCAGCAGGTTCGCGAGGGTGCTTTTACCCGAACCCGTTGTACCCAAAATGGCTACCGATTCGCCCGCCCGAACGTGCATCGAGAAATCTTTAATCGCTACAATTCCAGAATCCGGGTAAACGAATCGAACGTTTTTGAATTTAACCTCGCCTTTGATAACGTGCTGGATATTTTTCTGTGAAACAATGTCGGTTTTGATATTCAGAAACTCGTTGATACGTTGCTGTGAAGCAGCCGCCCGCTGTGTCTGGCTGGTGGTCCAGCCGAGGGCCATCACGGGCCACGTCAGCATATTGACGTAGAGAATGAACTCGGTAATATTGCCTGGCGTCAGTCGGCCAGCTATAATTTCCTGACCACCCACGTAAATTACCAGTACGTTACTCAGCCCGACCAGAATGGCGATAATGGGAAAAAAGAGCGAATCGATACGTGTTAAACCGAGCGATTTAGTCCGGTATTCATCGCTTTCTACCTCGAATTTGGCTGCCGAATTGGATTCCTGCACGAACGCTTTCAGCACCCGTATTCCCGAAAACGCTTCCTGTACGTAAGTCGACAAACGCGATAACGACCGCTGAATTTCTTCAGATCGCTGGATAATGATGTTATTAACCAGATAAATGGCTACTGACAGAATCGGCAGTGGCAGCAGAACATAGAGCGACAGTCGAGCATTGATGCTAACCATGTAGCTGATAACCAGAATAAACAGCACAATCAGGTTCAGACCATACATGATACTCGGTCCAATGTACATCCGCACTTTGCTCACATCTTCCGAAATCCGGGCCATCAAATCACCGGTATTGTGCTGGCGGTAAAAACTGAGTGGAAGGGTCTGATAATGGTCGAAAATCTCATTTTTAAGGTCATACTCTACGTGCCGCGACATCACGATGAGCGTCTGACGTACCAGAAATAGAAAGAAACCCTTCAGCAACGCCATTACCAACGTCATCACGCCAAAAAGCAGAATGCTGAAGGCGAACACCTCGTACAAGCCCGATTGCAGTGCCGTTTGATCGTAGAGATAATACACATCCAGCGTCTCTCGGACCAGGTCAAGGGCGTAGCGGACGAGCTGTGCGGGGAAAATACCAAACAGGTTGGAAATGGCCGTAAAAATGGTTCCCAGTATTAAATACCATTTATACTTGACCAGGTATTTATTAAGATAGGCGAGGGCTTTCACGAGGTAACGTAGCAGGCTTTTTTTCGTAACCACAGGGGGTCGGGAAAAGTTGCAGGCCCTTTACAGAGCGAAAGCGGACCGCCGATGCGGAGTGACTGAGCAAAAGAGCGAATACCATCCGGCAGGCGCTCTTTCATTCTTTCGCTCATTCACGCTTTTTTCTTAAATTTGCACCAAAATCAGTTCTTTTTCATCCCGGTAGTATATCAGATTCAGGCAGATGCTCAACAGGCGACTACTTCGAATAAAGGTCATGCAGGCGCTATATGCGCTCCGACAGGCCGAATTCTCTAATCAACAAATAGCCCTCGATGGCATCAACGACCTCTTCCAGCCCAATCTGAATTCGATGGAGCCCCAGAATAAACGGCAACTCGAAGGCTACCGAAAATTGGCCGAAGTACTCTTTCAGGAAGCCATTAAATCGAATCAGCCCGCTCAGGATAACGACGCGCCCATACAGGTGCTCAAAGCGGCTAATGACGGCTACGTTTTCTATCAGGCACGTACCAAACGAGATCGGACACACCTCGCGCAGATGATGGTGAAACAGGTCAACGGTATTTACGACGATTATTTGCGGGTACTCCTGTTGGTAGTCGATCTGGGACGTGCGGCACGTATCGACCGCGAGCGTACCTATCGCGACCCCGACGAAACCCCATTCCCTTTCGAGTCAGATTTGAACGATAATACGGTTATTCAGGCACTGGCAACGTATCAGCCGCTACGTAACGAAGCGCTACGTCACAACATTACGTGGGCCGACGATGTGTCTTTCGTGCGGAAAGTGGTACGTGAAGTTTTGAAAACCGACGATACGTATCGGGCCTATTGTGAACAGAAAAATCATACCGCCGAAGAAGATCAAACATTGGCACAATACGTGCTTAGAACTTTGATATTCAAGCACGAAACAGTACGTGATCATCTGGCCGAAATTGATCTGAGCTGGGCAGAAAACAGTGAGGTTGTACGGGGGCTGGCTATTCGCACGCTGAAGTCGGTACACAGTGCAACGGGTTTGCAACTCGAACCGCTGACCGACGATTGGGAAGAAGATGAGCTGTTTCTGAATACGTTGTTTCAGAAATCGCTGGAGAACGAGGCCGAATACGAACAATTGCTGACCGACCAGCTCCAGAACTGGGATGTAGAGCGCGTAGCGATGCTTGATAAGATTATTCTGAAACTGGCTGTTTGTGAATTGCTTAGTTTTCCAAACATTCCGGTGAAAGTAACGATTAACGAATATATCGAGCTGGCAAAGGCGTATAGTACGCCCAAAAGCGGTAAATTTGTCAATGGTATCTTAGACAACCTGTCCGAGAAATTACTTGCCTCGGGCCGTTTGCGCAAAAGTGGACGTGGGTTGCTGGACAATAAATAGCGTTATAAAGTCGTAAAGTTGTTGAGTTGTAAAGTTGGTTACGCTACTTAGCCGTGTAATCCTCCTGACTCGAAACTATACAACTCGGTAACCCTATAACTTTACAATTGTAGTAACATGAACAGACTTGGCCGAGATTTAACCTTTTTATTAACGGGTATTGCTGTCGGATCGCTCCTTGGTTTGCTCTATGCACCTGATAAGGGGAAAATTACCCGCGATAGACTTTCGTTCCGGTTGTCGAAATACCGGGAGCAGATAAATCAGTTGCTCGATGATTTAGGGAAGTCCGCCGATTTGCCCGAAAACTCATCGAAAAATGAAGGGCAGCGTGTTGTGAACGACGCCCGCGAAAAAGCCGAACGATTGCTGGAAGATGTAGACCGGCTAATGGCCCAAATCAAACAGCAAAACGCATAATTGGTGAGTTGTAAAACGGTTCGCCGTAGCGGTTATAAGTTGTAGAGTTATAAGGTTGTAGAGTTGATGGGCTTCAAGCCAAACTTTACAACTTTTTATCCTTATAACTTTATAATCGCTACAGCGGACCGTTTTACAACCTTATAACCCAAAAGAAATGTACGTCAAGAATTGGTTGTTCGTAGCAGTTGTTAGTGCCATTGGTATTGGCCAGATGAGTTGCGATAACCGGCAACAGGGAGAAGCTTCGAAGCAGGCAGCTTCCGGGAAAATGCCGAAGATTACTTTTGAGCAAAAAGATATTTACGACTTCGGTACACTCACCGAAGGCGACACCGTGGAGCATGTTTTTGCATTTAAAAATACGGGAGAGTTTCCACTGATCATCAATAACATTACGGCTTCCTGTGGTTGTACAACTCCCGATTGGCCGCATGAGCCCGTTCCACCTGGCGAGAAATCGTCAGTACGTGTGCGGTTCAACAGCCGGGGCAAAAGTGGCGAGCAGAATAAAACCATCACCGTTTTTGCCAATACCGAACCTTCCATGACCGACCTGCATTTTAAGGCTATGGTCAATCCCAAACCGGCATCCAAATAATTAACCCAGGATAGTTTACCGTTTTCTGTAGGTTTGTATTTCCAATTTAAGCTCAACCGAAAATAGTAAACACGTTTAACTCAGGCTCCCATGTATTCCATTCTTTTACAAGCTGCTAGTTCCAATACGTCTATGATTTACAACGTATTGCTATGGATTGGCATCATCGGTATTTTCTACTTTTTTATGATTCGGCCGCAACAGAAAAAGCAGAAAGACCAGAAAAGTTTTGTCGATAACCTTAAGAAGGGCGACAATGTAGTAACCATCGGCGGTCTTCATGGTAAAATTGCTTCTGTTGACGGCACGACCGTTACGCTCGAAGTTGACCGAGGTGTAAAAATGACGTTCGAGAAAACATCCATCTCACGCGAAGCGTCGGCTAAACCAGCCGAAGACGCGAAGTAGTTATCCAGGTTGCTCTCTGTTTCAAGCGCCATGTTTCTGCCCTATAATTGGCTCATGAAACCTGGAACCTGGAACTCGAAACTTGCCCCTTTGTGAACACGCACACGCAAAACGTCCGCAGATTTCAGCCTACCAAAGCCCTGCTTTGTGTGGGAGCGGCTACGTTGTTTTGGTTTTTGAGTGCACTGAACAAACCGGGTTATACCCTCAACGTAGAGTATCCGATTCGGTTTGTTTATAACGATTCGCTGTATATACCGACCTCCCCGTTGCCACGTACCGTCCGTGTAAACGTATCGAGCGATGGCTGGGGACTTCTTCGGCATTCGTGGTTACCTTTTCGGGTCGATCCGATTAACTACGTAGTCGACCATCCATTGCAGACAACGGCTATTAATACAGCATCGCTGGCGGCAGCGATAACCGAATATGTCAAAAAATTGCACGTTAACCACGTCATTGCCGATACGATGGAAATCAGCTTTGACCGTCGCCTGACTAAAACAATTCAACTGAGAGCTGATAGTCTGCACATCAATCTGGCTCCGCGCTACGTTGTGTCGAGCGTTATCAACCTGACGCCCAGAACTATTCAGATAGAAGGCCCGGCCAAACTGGTACGTGGTCTGCCGGATACGATACTGGTCAAAATTCCCCGAAAACGTATTGTGGATAACTATGACGAAGAACTTCCGCTCATATCGCTACGTCACCCCCTCCTCCACGCCAGCGCCGACCGGGTTGCCGTCAGTTTTGAAGTGGGCGAATTGTTATCACCGATAAAATAATGGCGAAAGAGCGAAAGAGTGAAAGCCATCCGGCGGAAAACTGTCCGGTAGGTTCTTTCACTCTTCCGCTCTTTCGCTCTTTCACCTATGAATCTTCCTTTCCAGATTGGCGTAACCGGTGGTATTGGTTCTGGTAAAAGTTTGGTTTGCCAGGTGTTTCGGGCGTTGGGTATTCCAGTTTACGAAGCCGATTCACGCGCCAAATGGCTGACAGAACATGACCCAATCCTGAAAGCGGACATCAGCCGTGTATTGGGTTCTAACGCTTACGATACGTTGGGGCGTTACAATCGGGGTTGGGTGGCTTCGCAGGTGTTCGCCGACCCTGAGTTGCTGAAAGCTCTAAATGGTGTCATCCATCCACGTGTCTTTGCGGATACCGATTTGTGGGTTAGTCAACAAGTGGGCAAGCCTTACGTCATTAAAGAAGCAGCCATAATGAAGGCGGCTGGCGATGGCAATAATCTCGATAAAGTAATTGTCGTACACGCGCCCCTCGACCTACGTATCGAGCGCATTCACAAGCGCGACCCGCACCGTTCGCGGGAAGAAATCCTGCACATCATTGAACGTCAGGTAAGTGATGATGAACGACTACGTATCGCCGACTACGTAGTACAGAACGACGAACAGCAATTACTCTTACCTCAGATTATTCGGCTGCACGAAGAATTTTTACGGATGCAATCGGCTTAATGCCAGCATTCCTGTAATTTGGGCTATCACTTCTGAATAGCCTGAATCATGAAACAATTCTCTCTTTTAATCATTGCCTGCATCGGTAGTTTTCTGCTCGGGGCATTCATCAACAACGACGATACGCAAAAGCCCATTACGTCCAATATGGTCGAAGTGGCGGCTCAGGTGTTTGGCCTGGAATTTACTCCGGCGGAGCGTGATTCGATGCTCGATAATCTGAACAATGCCCGCCAGAATTACGAAGCACTACGTAAAATTGAGTTATCCAACGACGTAGCACCAGCCTTGTATTTCAATCCACTGCCAGCGGGTTTTGTTATGCCTACGGGTCCGTCGTCGTTTAAAGCGTCGGCATCTGAAAAGGTAATGCTACCTAAAAACCGCGACGAACTGGCTTTTTACACCGTTGGACAATTAGGCCAGCTTATTCGGACAAAACAGATCTCGTCGGTCGAATTGACGCAGTTTTTTCTGAATCGGCTTAAAACATATGACGCTAAACTTCACTGCGTTATCTCCTTAACCGACGAATTAGCGCTAAGTCAGGCCAGGCGCGCCGATGCCGAGTTGAAAGCCGGAAAGTACCGAGGGCCATTGCACGGAATACCGTATGGTGCCAAAGATTTGCTGGCAACTAAAGACTACAAAACCACGTGGGGAGCCGAACCTTATAAAGACCAGACCATCCACATGAATGCTACAGTTATTCAGCGATTGGAAGCAGCCGGAGCCGTTTTGTGTGGCAAAATGACATTGGGCGCTTTGGCGATGGGTGACGTTTGGTTTGGGGGGAAAACCCGTAATCCTTGGAATACGGAGAATGGTTCCAGTGGCTCGTCGGCAGGGTCAGCATCGGGCGTATCGGCGGGTTTGTTGCCGTTTGCCATCGGCACCGAAACACTTGGATCAATTGTCTCACCGTCAACCATTTGCGGCACTACGGGGCTACGTCCTACGTTCGGGCGCGTCAGTCGTCATGGCGCGATGGCTTTGAGCTGGAGCATGGATAAAATCGGGCCGATTACCCGCTCGGTGGAGGATTGCGCGCTGGTTTTCAACGCCATCTATGGCCCCGACGGCAACGACCCGACCGTAATGGCAGCACCGTTCCGCTACATTCCCCTCGCTACGTTGAAAGGCGTTCGGATCGGCTACGTTAAGAAAGCGTTCGAGAGCAATTATCCCAATCGGGCAACCGACTCACTTACTCTCCAAACACTACGTAATTTAGGTGCCGAGCTCATGCCTTTTGATTTGCCAACGGGCGTTCCGGCCAGCCGAATTTCGTTTCTGCTCGGAGTAGAAGCGGCTGCATCATTCGATGAGCTCACCCGTTCCGGTCGAGATGATTTATTAGCTCGTCAGACAAAAAATGCCTGGCCGAATTCGTTTCGGTCGTCGCGGTTTGTTCCGGCTGTTGAGTACATTCAGGCCAACCGGGCACGTACCAAACTCATCAACGAAATGGCCGCTCAGCTTAAAGCTGCAAAAATTGACGTATACGTATCACCAACTTATGCCGGTGGCAATCTGGCACTTACGAATTTAACAGGCCATCCATGCGTAGTGCTCCCCAATGGTTTTACCAAGCAGAACCTGCCCACCAGTATTACGTTTATGGGGCAACTGTTTGAAGAAGGGAAAGTGCTGGCCATCGCCAAAGCTTATCAGGACGCTACGTCGTGGCACAAAAAACATCCGGTTCTGCAGTAGCTTGAGTAACACAACGTAGCGAACGTAAAGCTGAACGTATCGCGCAAAGCCGAACCAGATAAGTGTTGGATAGTTTTTTTGTCATTCTGAGGAACGAAGAATCTTGAAGCATGCTTACTCTCAGGTTTAGATACGTGAAGATTCTTCGTTCCTCAGAATGACAAAAAATGCGCATTTTGACCTGTTTTTAGAAATTGAAATAGCTTCGCGAACAAAAAATCTCGCCAAATATCAGCGAGGTTTTTTATTCGTGACTAGACGTATCACTACGTTGTTTACCACAATTTATCGGGATAAGCGCCTTCGTCGTGGAGCTTCTGGAGAGCTGACTGCACGGTGGCTTTATCTTCAGGATACGTAACGCCGAACCAGGCCGACTGGCTCCGAAATACCTTGCAATGACCTGTATCGGTTTCGATCAGGTTGGTCATCACGGTTGGAATGTAAAATTCGGCTTTGGGTGAGTTGATATTAGCCATCGCATAACTCTCGAACTGGTGCTTCACCAAGGGGAAAACGCTTAGTTTGAAACCCCAGAAATTCATCGAAACCGGCGTATCGGGCGAGAGCGACGTAAGATTTTCGCCTTCCTCAAAAACGATACGTTTACTTCCTTCCTGCTCGTAGATTTTTGTTCGCTCAACTACCGATAGCAAATGGTCGTTTGCATCCACCCGACAAACCCCCCGCGACACAGAACCATTTTCCGATAGCGTATTTCTTAATTCATAACCCACCATGGCGTGAAGCTGGTCATCTGTATCATTTTTCAGAAAATCGCCAATTAGCTGAAACGCTTCGAGGCCGTAAAAATCGTCGGCATTGATTACGGCAAAAAGGGTTTGCGTATGATGCCAGGCGCACAACATGGCATGGCCGGTTCCCCAGGGCTTGGTACGTTTCACCTCGCCCGCTTCTTCCGGCACAAAGGAATCAAGAGACTGAATGGCATAATCGACCTCAATCTTTCCGGCCAGTTTTTTACCAAAAACTTCTTCAAAATCCTCCCGAAGTTCTTCGCGGATAATAAACACAACTTTCCCGAAACCAGCCCGGACAGCATCGAAAAGGGAATAATCCATAATGGTTTCGCCGTTCGGACCGAACTGGTCGAGCTGCTTAATACCACCATAACGGCTGCCCATACCGGCGGCCAAAATCAGAAGCGTAGGTTGCATATTGAGGTTACAAAGAAATAGTTTGCCCGGCCAAAATTAGCGATATAGTTATGACACAGAGATACACAGAGGTAAAAAGAGATTTACAGAGGGTTTATTTTTCTCCGCGTATCTCTGTGTCACACCCTTTTCACTCATCGTTAAATAAAATTTTTCCTAAACAATATGCTATTTATTTCGTTGTTAGTATAATTGTACGCTAAACAATAGTTAGTATAGCAATTAATATTATCAACACGTAGCGAAATGCCATTCTATCACGCTCTCGGCCAGTTTCCGCCCAAGCGGCACACGCAGTTTCCGAAACCTGCGGGCAGTAGCGATGCGTTTTATTACGAGCAGTTATTTGGTACGATTGGCTTCGATGGCATGTCGTCGTTGTTGTATCATGTGCACCGACCTACGATGGTCCGCGAAGTGCTGGAAAGCGTCGACGTAGCGCCAAAGCTGGCGGTTGCAAAAAATATGCTGTCGCGGAAACTGATTGGTTTTAACGTTGAACCCGCCGATGATTTTCTGGAAAGTCGGGTTCCGCTACTAGCCAACAATGATTTGATTTTCGGACTGGCGGCTCCACGCCAATCACTTACTACGTATTTCTACAAAAACGCCGACGCCGACGAGTTGCTTTTTGTGCATCGCGGCTCCGGCAAGCTACGGACGTTGCTCGGTAATATTCCGTTTCAACAGGGTGATTATCTGGTGATTCCACGTGGTATGATTTATCAGATTGATTTTGATAATCAGGAGCAAACGCGACTGCTCTACGTAGAATCGCACTCGCCGATATATACGCCGAAACGCTATCGTAATCATTTCGGGCAATTACTCGAACATGCGCCTTTTTGCGAGCGCGACATCGTACGCCCTGGCGAACTAGAGACACACGACGAAACCGGCGATTTTCTGGTAAAAATCAAGAAACAGGGCTCGTTGCATTCGCTGGTTTACGCGTCGCACCCGTTCGACGTAGTGGGTTGGGATGGCTACAATTACCCTTACGCTTTTTCGATTTACAACTTTGAACCTATTACCGGCCGCGTGCACCAGCCGCCACCGGTGCATCAGACGTTCCAGACTGATACGTTCGTAGTGTGTTCATTTGTGCCCCGTTTGTACGACTATCACCCGCTGGCTATTCCTGCCCCTTACAATCATTCCAACATCGACTCCGACGAGGTGATTTACTACGTCGATGGGGATTTCATGAGCCGAAACGACATCGCGCCCGGCCACATTACGTTGCACCCCGGCGGCATTCCGCACGGACCGGCGCCGGGTGCCATGGAACGTAGCATCGGTAAGAAAGAAACCCAGGAATATGCCGTCATGGTCGATACGTTCCGGCCACTGATGGTGACGGAACAGGCATTGAAAATCGACGACGGAAAGTATTATAAATCGTGGCTGGAGTAGTAGCCTGGACGGCCACGTCCGGGTGAATTTGAACCTTTTCATAACCAGACGTGGCCGCCCAGGCTACGTTCTTCGACATCAACAAACATGGAAGCATTAGACCTCTTAGAACCCAAATTAGACGACTTTTTGCCGCTCAACGGCACTGACTATCTGGAGCTTTACGTTGGTAACGCCCGACAGTCGGCTCATTATTTTCAGACAGCTTTTGGTTTTCAGCCGGTCGCACATGCAGGTCTGGCAACGGGCCTGCGCGACCGCGAATCGTACGTAGTGCAACAGGGTAAAATCCGGTTGGTGCTTACGTCACCCCTTCATGGAAATACCGAAATCGGGCGCCACCTTGATCTGCATGGCGACGGTGTTCGGGTGGTAGCGCTTTGGGTTGATAATGCCCGGAAAGCGTTTGACGAAACCGTTCGGCGGGGTGCTAAACCATATCTGAAGCCTACCCATGAACAGGACGATTATGGCTACGTAGTACGTTCGGGCATTCATACTTACGGCGATACAGTACACGTATTTGTCGAACGTAACGATTATTCGGGCGTGTTTCTGCCGGGATACGTAGCGTGGGAGCCAACGTATCAGCCGACAGATGCTGGTCTTAAATACGTCGATCACATGGTCGGTAACGTGGGCTGGCACGAGATGAACCAGTGGATGGCTTTCTACCACGACATAATGGGTTTTCAGCAACTGGTTTCGTTCGATGACAAAGATATTTCGACGGAGTATACAGCCCTGATGAGCAAAGTAATGAGCAACGGCAACGGCCGGGTGAAGTTTCCGATCAATGAACCCGCCGAGGGCAAAAAGAAATCGCAGATTGAAGAGTATCTGGATTTCTATGGTGGACCGGGTGTTCAGCACATTGCCGTTGCGACCGACAATATTGTGGAAACCGTAATCGCTCTCCGCGACCGGGGCGTTGAGTTTCTGAGCGTTCCCGATACGTATTACGATCAGTTGAGCGAACGTATCGGCCACATCGACGAAGAAATCGCTACGTTACGTTCGCTCAATATTCTAGCCGACCGCGACGACGAAGGTTATCTGCTTCAGATTTTCACGAAGCCAGTTTGCCCACGTCCTACGTTGTTTTTCGAAATCATTCAGCGAAAAGGTGCCCGTTCGTTCGGGAAAGGTAATTTCAAAGCCCTCTTCGAAGCCATAGAACGCGAACAAGCGTTGCGGGGAACCTTATAATGAGCGAAAGAGCGTATTTCCAGTTCCAGCACTCTTTCGCTCATTTTCGCTCATTCGCTCTTTCACTCTTTAAACATGGAACAGACCTATTCCAAATATACCCCTGACGATCAGGCCGTTTGGCGGCTATTGTTCGAGCGGCAGCTAGCGCAGTTGCCCGGGAAAGCCAGTCAGGCTTATCTGGATGGCATTGCGGCTACGGGCTTCAGGGCCGACCGTATCCCGAATTTTGAACAGGATTTAAATCCCCGGTTGAAGAAACTGACGGGCTGGCACGTACACGCGGTAACGGGCCTGATTCCGAACCGTGATTTTTTTGAGTTGATGGCCAATCGCAATTTCCCAGCTACAACCTGGCTACGTCGACGGAATCAGTTGGAGTATCTGCCCGAACCTGATATGTTTCATGATACGTTCGGACACGTACCAATGCTGTCGAATCAGGCTTTTTGCGATTTCCTGGCCGCTTTGAGCCAGATCGCGCTACGTCATATCGACAGCGACGAAGCCATCGCCATGATTTCGCGGCTGTACTGGTACACCGTTGAATTTGGCCTGATTCGGGAAGAAGGAGTGCTACGTATTTACGGTGGCGGCATTTTATCGTCGGTGGGCGAAACGGCTTACAGCCTGTATAGTACCATCCCTAACCGGTTACCTTATGACGTGAAAACGTTGCTCAAAACGCCATACATCATCGACCATTTTCAGAAGCATTATTTCGTCATCGAGTCGTTCGAACAACTCTATCATTCGGTCGACGAAATTGAAGCCGAACTGAACAAACTGCTTCCGATGACTAATGTGTAATGGATAATGAATAATTTTGAACAGTCAAGCTGGTCATTGACTGGACATTATTTATCATACATTATTCATTAGCCATTAACTCGTGACGCATCCATCCGATACGCGTGCTTACTTTTTCAAGATTGATACCACGATAAAGAAGATTCGCAACGCTCTGCAAAAGCAGTTCAACGACGCCGGTTTCGACCTGACCGTTGATCAATGGGTTGTGATCGACCATCTTTTCCGAAATCCGGGTATCAGTCAGAATACGATTTCGGAGATGACCACCAAAGATGCACCCACCGTTACGCGAATTATTGACTTATTAAGTCAGAAGGGCTTAAGCGAACGACGGATGGCCGACAGCGACCGACGTAAATTTCTGGTTTACCTGACCGAAGCGGGTGAAGCCAAATACCACGAGGTGTTACCCGTTGTATCGGCCATGCGACGTAAAGGCTGGGGCAACCTCAGCGAAGAAGATTATCAACATTTCGTCCGCATCATGGATTCGATTTATACGAATATTAGTCAAGAATAAATGAGCGAAAGAGCGAAAAGTCATCCGGGAAATTCTCTCTTTCACCGCTCCGGCGGCCCGGTCATTCACTCTTTCGCTCTTTAAAAACATGTACGGTATTTTCAGTTATGACATCGGCTCGCCCCGCGTTGGGTTTAAACACGGCGATTATGTACTCGATCTCGACGTAGTGGCATTGCTGGGCTATTTCGCTGATGTTTCCGTCGATACGTCCATTTTTGCCCAGCCGTTTCTGAACGATTTTATAGCTTTAGGAGAACCCATCCATCAAGCCGTCTGGCAACGTATCACTACGTTACTAACTGACGAACAGGGTTTTGCCGAAGTACGTGATCAGGTTTTTATTCATAACTCCCGCGTGCAGATGCATTTGCCGATACGTATCGGCGATTACACCGATTTCTACGCAGGTATCCATCACGCCGAAAACGTAGGGCGTATGTTCCGGCCCGACGGCGACCCATTATTGCCAAATTACCGACATATGCCCGTTGCCTATCATGGTCGAGCGTCGTCCATTGTTGTGTCTGGAATGCCAATTCGTCGGCCAGAGGGGCAGTTTTTGGGACCAGATAAACAACCCGTTTTCGGACCGTCTCAGGCGTTGGATTTTGAACTGGAATTGGGGTTGATAATTGGTAAAAGCAGTACGTTGGGAGAACCAATTTCGGTTGAAGAAGCTGAGGATTATATTTTTGGCGTTACGTTGTTCAACGACTGGTCGGCGCGTGATATTCAGCGTTGGGAGTATCAGCCACTGGGGCCTTTTCTGGGAAAAAACTTCGCATCAAGTATATCAGCCTGGGTACTGCCGTTCGAAGCACTAGAGCCGTTTCGGATTAAAGGCCCAGTGCAGGAGCCAGTTCCCCTACCCTATCTGCAAGTTCAGGAGCCCGGTCATTTCTACCTGGCCTTGGAAGTCTGGCTGGAAACGGAGAACGGAGAACGCGTTTGCATCAGCACATCCAACGCACGGCATCTGTATTGGAATTTCGCCCAAATGATTGCCCATCACACCGTCAACGGCTGTAACCTGAACATTGGCGACGTAGTGGCGACTGGTACGATTTCGGGTACGGAACCTGATACGTTCGGTTCGTTGCTGGAACTTAGCTGGAACGGGCAACGTCCTTTGAACGTATCACCCACAGAAATACGAACGTTTCTGAACGACGGCGATACGATAACGCTACGTGGTTACGGCCTCAAAAATGGAGTTCGCACTGAGCTTGGCGACGTAACAGGAACGATTTATACAAAGAGCGAAAGCGCGAATTTGTGAAGGCTGCTCTTTCACTCATTCACTCGTTCACTCGTTCGCTCATTTACTCTTTCGCTTATTGAATGAAAACCGTCAATCCACAGGATTTACAGCCCAACGAGTTTTATCGGTACATGATTGGCAGCATCGGTCCGCGTCCGATAGCCTTTGCCAGTACGATTGATGCTCAGGGAATTGTAAATCTAAGTCCGTTTAGTTTTTTCAATATTGCCGGATACAACCCGCCCACCCTCATTTTCACGCCAACCATTAACCGACATGGGCAAAAAAAACACAGCCTGCTGAATCTGGAAGAAGTAGGCGAAGTGGTCATCAATATTGTGAACTACTCGATGGTGCAGCAGATGTCGCTGGCGAGCGCCGAATTTGAACGGGGGGTCAACGAGTTTGAAAAAGCGGGTTTCACAGCCGTACCTTCCGATCGTATTAAGCCGCCAAGAGTCGCCGAATCGCCCGCAGCGTATGAGTGCGTGGTGAAGCAAATTATCGCGACTAATACCACCAGTTTGGATTCGCCAGGCGCGGGCCATTTGGTCATTTGTGAGATCGTAATGGCGCATTTCCGTGATGATATTTTCGATACGTCTGGCGTGATTGACCCACATAAAATCGACCTCGTTGCTCGTATGGGAGCCGATTGGTACTGTCACGCCCAAGGCGATGCTTTGTTTGAAGTACCCCGGCCCCGCATTGGTATTGGTGTGGATCAGATTCCTGCCAACATTCGAAACAGCGCCATTTTAACCGGCAACGATTTAGGAAAACTAGGAAGTATTACTACGTTGCCAACTCTCGACGAAATCCGTGATTTTCGGACTTCGGGTGTACTCGATACGTTGTTTGAAGAAGCTGAGTACGGCTGTCAATACCTCCCCGATTTGCTGCACCTTCGCGCCAAGCAGTTACTAGCCGAAAACAACGTTCACGACGCCTGGTTAACGCTACTTCAGTCGGGAACGTAGCGGCCCTAACGTAGTGATAACCTGTCTTTCAGAACAAGGGTGGCCCGTTTGGGTTTCATATACATAACACAACAAACCTGTGGTATGAAAACCTATCTCCCCTCAGCGATTCTACTTATTGGTCTAATTTTCGCGGCTGGCTGTTCATCGAAAGACAGTACTGAAAACGCCAACAAGATCAATGAGGAACGTATTGATAAACAAGCAGTTGCTGTTGGCAGCGATGCCAAAGAAGAAGCGAAGGACGTAACGAAATACATGGTCATGCTGGCGAATACGAGCCTTACGGAATACGAATTCAGCAAAGTAGCGCTCAAAAAAGCCACCAACCCCGAAGTAAGAGCCCTTGCCCAGTCGACGATGAACGACCACCAGCAGGACGACCGTCAGCTTCAGACGCTGGCCAAGCAGATGAACGTAACGTTGCCCACTACCTTATCGAACAAAAGCAAAAATCATTTGGGTAAACTAACAGGCATGACAGCCGGTACAGAATTCGACATCCAGTACCTCGATTATATGGCAAGCACGAACGACGACGCCATCGATGTCGCCGACGATCTCAAAGACAGCGCCCCTACCGATGCAGCCAAAACGTTCGCCAAAAAAATTCTCGAAGACGATAAGAAGCACAAAGAACGAGCCCGAGAATTGAAGAACGTACTGAATTAAGAACCGGGATTTAGCAGATTTAGGGATTTGCCGGATTTTGTTTTTAATTATGCGCTTCAAAAAAGCGAAAACAAATCTGTTTTAATCCCTAAATCTGCTAAATCCCGGTTCTGATGACACGTATCGTTTTTCACTTGCTTCTCGTTCTTCAAACCGGATTCACAATAGCGCAAAACCGGCCAACACCCAATTTCGTACTGATTGTGGGCGACGACCATGATCGGACGGCGCTAGGCTGTTATGGGAATAAGCAAGTGAAAACGCCATATTTAGATCAGTTGGCGAAGGACGGTGTCCGGTTTACGCGGGCTTATGCCAGTACGTCGTCGTGCAGCCCGAGCCGTTCTACATTGCTGTCGGGGCGACATAACCACAATAACGGTCAGTACGGTCTTGCGCACGCTACACATCATTTTCGGTCGCATGAAGAATTGAAGTCGATGCCGGCTATGCTTCATGAGGCCGGCTACGTAACGACACGTATTGGCAAATACCACGTAGCACCCGCTACGTCCTATCCGTTCGACAATGCCCTTGACGAAGATGGTAGTAACCCTGTAAAGATGGCCAATCAATGCGCTGCTTTTCTGGAAGAAAACCGTCCGGGGAAAGCAGGAGCCAAGCCTTTTTTTCTTTATTTCTGCCCCACCGACCCACACCGGTCTGGCAACGGCGACAAACTGCCGTACAAGGCAAATCCACATGGGAATCTGCCAAACGGTCATGAGGGCGTACGCGAGACTGTCTATGGGCCAGACTCCCTCAACGTACCGTTTTTTCTACCCAATGCGCCTGAAACGAAGGCCGAACTAGCTCAATATTATCAATCCGTTTCGCGCATGGATCAGGGTATTGGTCGATTGCTGGATTTGCTGAAAGAAAAAGGGTTGGCCGAGAATACCATTGTTATCTACCTTTCCGACAACGGAATGCCCGTTCCCGGTGCCAAAACGACGCATTACGAACCCGGCGTTCGTTTGCCGCTCATCGTGCGTAATCCATTTTCCAAACAGAAAGGAACGGTTTGCAACGACTTGGTTTCGTGGGTCGACGTAGCACCGACACTTCTTGACTACGCGGGTCTAAACCCGGCAGTGTTAGCCAATTCCGAACGACCATCTGGCGGTGGTGAATTTGGCGAACGGGGTGTTACGTCGTTTTTTCACGGAAAATCCTGGAAACCCTATTTCGATGGAGCCGCGCTACGTAATGCCGATACGTTGTTTTTATCGCACACCTTTCACGAGGTCACTATGTATTATCCCATGCGGTCAATCGTAACGAAACGGTATAAGCTTATTCACAATCTGGCGCACCCACTGCCATTCCCGTTTGCTGCCGATTTATGGTCTTCCGCTACGTGGCAGGGCTTTATAAAATCAGGCAGAAGTCAGTATGGCCCACGGCCTCGTCAGGCGTATGAACACCGGCCCGCATACGAACTTTACGATTTAGAGAAAGACCCGCAGGAACGTAGCAATCTGGCGAAAAATGCTACGTATAAAACAGTTTTTGCTACGTTGCTGACTTCTCTGAAAAACGCGCAGGAAATGACGAACGACCCCTGGCGGGGGAAATGGAAACATGAATAATAGTCGATAGTCGTCAGTCGGCCGCCAGTTCGGTTCAGAAACCCTCAATATCCCCTCGCCGTATTGTCGGCTCGTGGATCGGAGGCTCCTTCGTAGGAACCATCGGGACGTATCAAAACGCAGTCCATTCGGCCTAACGTATTGGTCAGTTTTTCCAGAACATAAGAACGATTTTGTAAGGCCTGGATAGTCGCATCAGAAAAGGCTCCGTTCTCAAATATTGTTTTATCAGGTAGCCATTGGTGATGAAATTTGAGCGCATTTACAGCCTGCTGCATGGTCATGCCATGCTCGATTACGTTCAGAATGGTTTGATAAACCGACGTAATAATTGTAGAGCCGCCCGGTGTTCCGACCACCATAAAAAGTTTACCATTTTTCTCCAGAATTGTCGGCGTCATCGACGAGAGCATCCGTTTATTTGGCGCGATGGCATTTGCCTGATTTCCAATTAAGCCGAACATGTTGGGAACACCGGGCTTCACGCTGAAATCGTCCATTTCGTTGTTCATAAAAAAGCCAGCGCCACCCACAACAACCCGGCTGCCGTAGCCGCCATTCAACGTAGTGGTGATGCTAACGGCGTTCCCGTCTTTATCGACTACCGAAAAGTGAGTAGTTTCCAGACTTTCGTAGCCGGGAATGGAGCCACCTTTTACGTTACGACTGTCGGTGGCTTTAGCCCATGAAAAATCCGTCCAGCGGCTTTTCAGGTAATCAGGGCTGATGAGTTGACTGACAGGCACTTTCACAAAATCTGGATCGCCCAGAAATTTGGCACGATCGGCATAAACACGCCGTTCGGCTTCAATCATTACCTGCACCGTACTGTCGCGATTCCAACCCCAACGACGTAGTGGATACGGTTCCGTAAACCGCATCATCTGCAGCAATGCTACGCCCCCGCTGGAGGTTGGCGGCATCGTTATTACGTTGTATTCTTTGTATTTCGCCTGAATCGGTTCACGCCAGGCAGAATGGTAATTTTTTAAATCTTCCTCGGTTATCAGGCCGTTACCACGTACCATTTCTTCGGCCAGGAGTCGTGCGGTTTCGCCTTCGTAAAAACCGGCTCGTCCCTGTGACTGAATACGTTGCATCGTTTTCGCCAGATCGGCCTGTACAAACAAATCGCCTTTGTGCCAGGTGATTGTATCCGTCGGAACGGTACTTTTCAGGAAGTAGCTTTTCCCCGGATTAATCGTGTTAAGATCTGTTTTGATGCGGTTCAGGCCCAGCGCATCACGTTCGGTGAGTGCGAATCCTTTTGCCGCCAAATCGACGGCGGGTTGTACCACCTGCGCCCAGGTCAGTTTTCCAAATCGTTTATGCGCTTCCGCCATCCCATCGACCGAACCCGGTACGCCACTAGCCAGGTGCCCGCTCGTGCTCAAGCCTTGGCGAACGTTCCCTGCCGAATCGAGGTACATATTCTGGCTGGCCTTGCCCGGTGCTTTTTCCCGATAGTCGAGCGTGTAGGCTTTACCGGCATTATCGCGATAAACCATAAAACCGCCCCCGCCAATATTTCCCGCACCCGGATATACCACCGCCAACGCAAACTGTACTGCCACAGCTGCATCGACTGCATTGCCTCCTGCCTGTAAAATACTAAGCCCCACCTGAGAAGCTTCGGGATGTGCCGATGCGACCATTCCGTTACGTCCGGTAACGCCTACCCTATCGGAGAAGAACGGTTTAACGGTCGGGTCTTCATCGCGGTATTGATAAACGCCCTGGCTCTGGGTTACTGACGTACCCGACGTAGTAGGCGACTGCGTTTTACAGGCGTTGATTCCGGCAGCAAGCAGCAGAACGGAGAAGTAAAGAATAAAGCGTTGATTCATAGAAGTACATTTCAGGTAGGTGGTTGTATTTTGCTACGTACAAAAATAGCGCTATCTCGCTCATCGCCAAACCAACCACTTATCCGCCATAAACAGTCGCCCGTCCGAAAGGATTTGGCAATGAAAAGCCCATTTCGTACTTTCATAGACTAGAATTGCCGCGATAGATGCAGTTTTTTCGTCAGACTTTCGAAAGTTTCCGGTTTGCGTGGCAGGCGCTACGTTCCAATCTGCTACGTACTACGCTCTCACTCCTGGGCGTAACGGTGGGTATTTTCGCGATTATCGCCGTGTTTACGCTGGTCGATTCGCTCGAACGTAATATCAAGGATAGCCTTTCGTTCATCGGCGACAAAGTTATTTATATCCAGAAATGGCCCTGGGTATTCAGCAATGATTTTCCGTGGTGGCGGTATTTTCAGCGCCCCGTACCTACCTATAATGAATACCGTTTCCTGAGCGAGAAGCTCGAAAATGCGCAGGCAGTGGTCGCAATGGATTTCAAAGGGCGGGTTACTGTGAAATTTGCCAATAACAGCATGGCCTGTCTGATTCAGGGTACTACGTTGGACTACAACAAAATCTCGGAAGTGCCTATCGAACAGGGCCGTTACTTCACGCAGCAGGAAATCGACGTATCGCGCAACGTAGCGATTATCGGGGCCGACGTAGCAGAAAACCTGTTTCCGGGTCAGAGTCCTATTGGCGCTACGTTCAAAATCAACGGGTTAAACTTTGTGGTGATTGGCGTGCAGAAACGTAAAGGTGAAAGTATCCTTAACGTAGGCGGAAACCCCGACATCAAATGCCTGATTTCGTTTGGAGCTTTTGCCAAAATGTTTCATTCGGGCAAGCCTGATATCGATATCGCGATCAAGGGGTTCGATACTGACGAAGGACTGGGTGAATTAGAGAGCGAAGTTCGAGGTCTGCTACGTACCCGACGTGGATTACGCCCTTTGCAGGAAGATAATTTCGCCATTAACCGCCCTGAAGCCCTGGCCAAAGCCATAGGTGGTATTTTCGTTGTTCTGACCCTCGCCGGTTGGGTGATCGGTGGTTTTTCGATTCTGATTGGTGGATTTGGTATTGCCAACATCATGTTTGTCAGTGTAAAAGAACGTACCAACATTATTGGCATTCAGAAATCGCTGGGGGCGAAAAATTACTTTATCCTGTTTCAGTTTTTGTTCGAAGCCGTTCTGCTAAGCCTGGTTGGTGGGCTGGCGGGTATTTTCCTGGTTTATCTGCTGTCGTTCATGAATTTAGGTAGCCTCGATCTTCAATTATCCGCGGGAAATATCCTTCTTGGCCTGGGCGTGTCGAGCGTCATCGGTATCCTTTCCGGTATTATTCCGGCGTTCACGGCTTCCCGACTCGATCCGGTTATTGCTATCCGGGCAAAATGATTGTCTGAACCGGTTCAGACAATCATCGCTGGATAATGGCTTTGACGGGTATCTCCGAACGAACCCCTACGGTATGCTCCGAATCGACCGGTACGTTCAGGTAATCGCCCGCCTATAGTTGAACGAGTTCCCACCAATTGAGCATTCGCAGCGCCCTTCCAGAATCAGGAAACTCTCCCGTTCATCGTGATGGGCTTCGGGATCAATTTTCTGTTTCACCCAAATCAGCAGTTGTTCCACTTCGTCGTCCTGACGTAATACGTGGCCAAAAATGTTCCGATAATTGTCGGGTGGCTGGATAGGCGCAACCGTTCGCTTCCATTGTTCGGCATCAGAATAGGCGTTAATGAGTGGCAGATTATCCAGGTCGATAGCGGGCGACTCACCTAATCGATCCAGTGCGTTCATCACCCGATTTTTTAGCTGCGGACCAGGTGTAACCGGTTCAACGGTCGCATACGTAGCAAGATACTCACTTAGCCGGATCAACTCGGCACCAACAACCGGATGCACCTGAGCGATACGTTCTATCTCAGTCATTTCATCGGGACTCAGCAAACCGAGTAGGTATTGTTCGAGCTTACCCGAATTTAAATACTCTTCTAGTTACTATTAAACCAGTTTTTCGGTAAGGCCATTTGCTTTTTTGCCTATTTGAACGCTTCTTGTACGGATAACCTTTTCCTCATGGCCGAAAATCTATCGAATTCTGTTTCACCGGCAGAAAGCACCGCCGAACCGACCGAATTTAACCGTTCACTGAGTCTCCTCGACTCAACCCTTATCGTTTCCGGTTCCATGATTGGCTCCGGCGTTTTCATCGTCACCGCCGATATGGCACGTAACCTCGGCTCGTCGGGTTGGCTGCTGATGCTGTGGGTGTTAACTGGCGTCCTGACTGTAGCGGCTGCGCTCAGTTACGGCGAATTGGCGGGTATGATGCCGAAAGCAGGCGGACAATACATTTACATTCAACGAGCGTTCGGCCCGCTGACGGGTTTCGTCTACGGCTGGACCGTGTTCATGGTCATCCAAACCGGAACCATTGCGGCTGTGGCGGTTGCCTTTACCAAATATACAGCCGTTTTCATTCCGGCACTCGGCCCCGACAACGTATTGCTGGCACTCGGGCCGGTGAAAATTACGCTGGGATCGCTGTTTGCCATTTCGAGTCTGGTGCTGCTGACCTGGCTCAACAGCCGGGGCGTTCAAAGTGGAAAATTCATTCAGAACGTATTTACGTCGGCCAAACTGATTGCTTTGCTGGGCCTGATTGTCATCGGCATCACCATCGGATTAAGCACGGGCTTGCTGTCGAACAACCTGACCAACGCCTGGGAAGCCAGCACGACATCGGCTACAGGTGAGGTCATTCCGCTGGCGGGTATGGCACTGATTCTGGCGTTTGGTACGTCGATGATTGGTTCACTGTTTTCGGCCGATGCCTGGAACAACGTAACGTTCATTGCGGGCGAAATCAAAAATCCGCGACGTAATATCCCACTGGCTCTGTTCTTCGGGACGCTCATCGTTACCACGATTTACTTTTTGGCCAACGTATCGTATCTATCGTTACTTCCGCTGAAAGGCTTGCCAACCGCCACAGATATTGTTGGCCGAGGCATCCAATTTGCCGACGCTGACCGGGTGGCCACAGCCGCCGTCGAAACCGTTTTCGGGAACGTAGCAGTAGCAATTATGGCAGTGCTGATTATGGTATCGACGTTTGGCTGCAACAACGGCCTGATTCTGGCGGGGGCCCGTCTATACTACGCGATGGCCAAAGATGGCTTGTTTTTGAAACAGGCGTCGCACCTGAACGAAAATGCAGTACCGGGCCGTGCCTTATGGGTACAATGCATTTGGGCCTCAATCTTATGTCTTTCAGGACGATACGGTGATCTACTCGATTACTGTACGTTCGCGTCGCTGCTGTTTTACATGGTTACGATTGCCGGTCTGTTCCGACTCCGACGTACCGAACCGAATACGGAGCGCCCTTACCGCGCTTTCGGCTATCCCATTGTACCTGCCCTGTACATTGTTGCAGCCCTGACTATCTGCGCTATTCTCCTGTATACCAAAACCTTCAACACAGGCATGGGCCTCCTGATTGCCGGTTTAGGTATTCCTATTTATTACTTCACTAAACGGAGCCAGACGGCGTGACCTGTTACTTTCTGCAATTACTACGTCACAAACCTGTTATCTTTGTTACTAGTCAAATTACTTCGGCTTAAATGACTTATCTTCAACTATATCAGACCTTACCCCCTGCTTATCAGGCAGAAGTGGCTGATTTTGTTGAGTTTCTGATTTCTCGAAAAGTGCCGGCTACTCCCGTAGAGCGAAAGAAACCTGTCTTCGGTAGCGCTCGAGGGCAGTTCAAAATAGGCCCTGACTTTGAGGCTCCGCTAGATGACTTCGCCGATTACCAATAATGAACTTGCTCCTTGATACCCATACGCTTATCTGGTTTCTCAATGGCAATGAAACAGACTTTTCGTTAAAAGCCAGACAACTTATTACCGACCCAGCTAATATTTCTTTTGTGAGTCTTGCCTCACTGTGGGAGATGGCCATCAAAGTAAGGCTGGGGTAGTCTTACTTTCGAACCAGACTACGATAATTTGCCTTTCTTAATTGACCAGAATGGCTTTGAGTTGCTACCAGTAACGTTTCAGCATACCCGACGTTTGCTCACTTTACCCATGCATCACAGAGACCCGTTTGACCGACTTCTGATTGCTCAAAGCTTAACAGAAAATCTGACTTTCATTACTGCTGATAGAAATATTCATCTATACGACATTGATTGGGTTTGGTAAGTTGCAGGCAACGTAACACGGGCAGAAACCCGCAGTTGTAAAGCAAGAGTTGCGGATTTTCGCCCACGTTGTGTCCTCACCGAATCTGAAATCTCTTTTCTTTATACACCTGGAACGTAGTATCTGACTTATTTTGGGTAATGTCTCGGTCGAAGGGGCGGTTCAGGTTGTTACCAGCCAGATCTTCCAATCGCGATTCGATACGTAGCGTATAGTTTCCTGCCAGCCAGGGTTTTGCCGATGAGAATACAATTTTTTCTTCATCAAAACTCGTCCGCCACGTACCGCTCACCAGCGTACTATCCTCGCGACGTATACGAAATGTTTCAAGGAGCAAACTATAATCTAGTGGTTCCGGGAACGTAATAACTAACGGCTGTGACGTACCGGGCGGAGGATGGTTCATCGACCATTGCATAGGGTCAGGTGATACGCCGTCTCGCGCATCCGTCACAAAGGTTTTGCTCAATGTTTTTCCTAACGTAGCGCCTTGCGCATCAGGCCATTCCCCAGAAACCACCAGTCGATACGTAGTGCCAGCCTGCAACGGCGCACCTAATTGTTGATTTGGGTGAAGGTTACGTTTGATACGTCCGGGGTCGAGCCAGAGCGTGAGCATGGTCCGGTCGGCGTCCCATAATTCGGGCTGGAGATCAAGAAAGGTGCCTGACAACGTATCAGTGCCGTTTTTCAGCAACGTAACGTAGCGCAACGACTGACCTTCGCGCATGGGCCGGGAAAATTGCAGGTAAACTTTCAACAGATTCTCCGGCAACGTATCAGCCGACGGGTAAATACCTTTAAGAAAAGGGCGGTCTGAGTCAGCCAAAGCCGGTATCTCTATCTCGCTTAAGCGTTTGTTACGTAGCCATAACTCATACACCAGCCCTCGCGTAAAAGGGACTAATGGCTCGAACAACATCCCTTCATCGCTACGTTGAAATTGCCCCGCAATAGCCGTTTCTACGCCCTGTCGTCGCACAGACAGAAGTCTGGAGAGTGAATTGGGCGCAATACTAACAACGTAGCGTTCAGGAATAACCAGGCCCGTTGCCCGATTGTCGTTCCAGCAAATGACAAGACCGGTCTTATCGCCCGAACGACACGTAACGAGCAAACTGGCCGTAAAAAAAACCAGGCTATACAACGTGCATAGCCTGATACGTAGCAATTTGTAATTTTTAGAGATACCGTTCACTGGATGTCCACAAATCAAGGCTTCCGTTCGAACGACGCTGGAGCAATACCATCCGTGAGTCGTCCAGTTTGTCGAGCTGTATTACGTTCGTAACGGGCAACGATACGAAATCGACGCCAGCCGTCGCGAAACTTTCCGTCACTGGCGTGGTCAGTGCTCCCTGATAATCTTCCAGGCTTTTGTATTTCACCTTAAACACTGGCCGGTTCGAGTTGGCCATCAGCAGGAATGATTCGTTACCTTTCTTTAGTATCACCATATCCAGTGGCGAGTTGCCACTGCCCATCTCGGCAACAGTTCTGCCTTTCACATGTTTGCCCGCTTTCAGCTCGTCCAGTGGAAACAGTACTAATGGCGTGCAGGTATAGCTTGCCAGCAGGTATTTTTTGCCTTTTATTTCCGTCGTGGTGAAGGTTCGAATCGGCGACATGGTTTCATATTTGGCGTGGGCTGCGTGGTAAATCTCAAGCGACGCCTGATCCTGCGTATTCGTGAACGGAAACGGAATGCTACGGAACGTAGAGCCAAACTCCTGATTCGATAGCCCCGTAACCATTACTTTTCCATCGGAAAAGCCCATATCCGAAATCGAAGCTATACGTAACGATTCTCCCCGACTTCCTTTTGCATCCTCGGCGGGCGCATTCGCTAACGTAACGGTCGAAAAAGGAACTTCTTTGAGCGATACGGGCGTCAGTTTATCGCCTTCTACTTTCAGTAAAACTGGCGTACCATCACTGCTTTGAACGGCGCAATACACGTTTTTCGACTTTGGATTAACCGCAATATCCTGAATCGTAATGTTCTTTACGTCAGTGCCGAGCAGGGCCGCAATCTTCTCGTCGATGTTTTTCACTTCAACCGGACTGGCCTTTTCAACAGAATTGGCATCTTTCGTATCGACCGCAAACACAGCCGCATTTTTTCCATCGCCGATGAACAAGATGCCATCGGGTCCAAACGTCAGCGCGTTAATCGATTTGATAGCGGGTGTTCCTACTACCATTCCGTACTGATTGGCAACGGGCCGGGTTGTGGTCGCCAGCAGTGAAAGACCGGCAACGCCCAGCGCCAGCACGGCATATAGTTTTTTCATGTTATTGGAGGTTGGTTTGAAGAATACGTTGATAATCAAGTCGAATGTAGTTGTTTCATTCAGGATGTCAAAATGCTATTTATTATTGATTTATAAGTCAGTTGGTCACTCGCCTTACCTGTCAGATTCTTTGTAATTTTGAGTTATGTTTCTACTCGCTCAAAAGCCGCCCTTTGCCAATCTGCTTCCTTCGTTCGAAGGCGATTTATATTTCGATGAGTCACCCGAACACACAGCCCAGCGCGTTCTGTACGCCACCGATGCATCGGTATATCAGGAAATGCCGATTGCCGTGGCTCTTCCGAAATCGGTTGCCGATATAAAACAGTTGCTTCGATTTGCACAGCAACATAAACTGGGTTTGATTCCAAGAGCGGCTGGTACGTCGCTGGCGGGTCAGGTCGTGGGTAGCGGCATTGTGGTCGATATTTCCAAATACTTCGGACGTATTCTGGATATCAACTCTGACGAACGTTGGGTACGTGTACAACCGGGAGTGATCCGCGACGATTTGAACGCGTTTCTAAAACCCCACGGGCTGCTTTTCGGACCCGAAACATCAACGGCCAGCCGTGCTATGATTGGTGGCATGATTGGCAACAATTCCTGCGGTCTTCACTCCATCGTCTGGGGCACCACCCGCGACCATCTGCTCGAAGTGAAAGCCGTTTTGAGCGATGGCGCCGAAGTAACATTTGGCCCACTCACGCATGAACAATTCGACGCGAAGTGTCGTGGCGAGAACGTAGTAAGTCCACTCGAACAAAGGCTATACATCCAATTCCGCGACTGGCTTTCCCAGCCCTCCATCCAAAAACACATTGTCGACGGTTATCCCAAACCAACCGTCACCCGCCGAAACACCAGCTATGCGCTGGATGCGCTGGTTTCCTTTTTTGCAGGTAGTGGGGAGCAGGGAGCAAGGGGCGCGGAGCACTTCAACTTCGCCCATCTCATTGCGGGTTCTGAAGGCACATTGTGCTTTATTACGGAGGCTAAGTTGAATCTGCTGCCGCTGCCGCCTAAAGAAACGGCGTTGGTTTGCGCGCATTTCACGACAATCCGGCAATCGCTTGAGGCTAATCTGGTGGCACTCGAACATCACTGTTTTGCGTCGGAGTTGGTCGATGATTATATTCTCGAACTGACCAAAACAAATATCGAGCAAGCAAAAAACCGCACGTTTGTCGAAGGTGATCCGAAAGCCATTCTGATGGTGGAGTTTTTTGATGAAACGAGTGAACGTGTTTATCAGAAAGCGAAGGAGTTTGTTGCTGCGTTACGCCAGAAAAACCTCGGGTACGCCTACCCCATTTTGTTCGATGAGGAAACTAAAAAACCCTGGGCGCTACGTAAAGCGGGGCTGAGCATCATGTACAATATTCCCGGCGACGAAAAACCAGCGAACGTTATTGAAGATACGGCGGTCGACGTTCACGACCTGCCCGATTACATTGATGAACTTGATCAGATGGCGTGGGAGCAACACGGCTTAAAGCTTGAATATTCGGCTCATGCTGGTGCGGGCGAAATTCACGTATTGCCGCTTATCAATCTCAAATCCTCGGAAGGACGAACGAAGTTTCGGGCATTGCTGATGGACACGGCACAACTGGTTAAAAAATACGGCGGCTCGCTCTCGGGCGAACACGGCGACGGTCGACTACGTGGTGAGTGTATTGCGTTTATGCTCGGACCCGAAAATTACCAGTTGTGCAAGGAAGTCAAATCACTCTGGGACCCGAACAATACGTTCAACCCCGGCAAAGTGGTCGACACGCCACCGATGAACGAACACCTACGTAGTGAAGCCGACGTAGTGATTCCGCAGCCTAAAACCATATTTGATTTCTCAAAAGACGGTGGATTGCTCGAACTCGCAGAAAAATGCTCCGGCTCCGGCGACTGTCGGAAAACGGCCATCTCGGGCGGAACCATGTGTCCAAGCTACATGGCTACCCGGCGCGAACGCGATACGACCCGCGCACGAGCCAACATACTACGTCATTTTTACAGCCATACACAGCAACCTACCGACCACGATTACGAAACGGTGAGCGAGGTGCTCGATTTGTGTCTGTCATGCAAAGCCTGCAAAGCCGAATGTCCATCAAGCGTCGACATGACGCGCATGAAATCTGAATTTACCCAGCAGAAATATAAGGCAAACGGCATTCCGCTACGTGCCCGACTAGTCGGAAATTTCACCAAGCTGATGTCACTAGCGAGTGTCGCACCCTGGGCTTATAATGCTATTTACGACACCCCTGCGCTACGTCGGTTAGCTAACCAGACCGTTGGTTTTCATCCCGAACGTAGCATGCCTACACTCGCAAGCACTACATTACGGGCGTGGGCAAAAGGCAGAGGGCAACAAAGCAAGGGATTTGATGGTACGTCTTCCGCTACACCCTATGCCCAAACCCCTCTGCCCTCTGCTTTCTCCCCTACCCCAAACGCCTTACCCCCTACTCCTGAACCGCTATTTTTCGTGGATGAATTCACGAATTACAACGACGTAGCGGTGGGGCAGAAAGCGATTATGCTGCTGGAACGTTTAGGGTACAACGTAACGATTCCCGAACACGTAGAAAGTGGCCGGACGTATCTGTCAAAGGGACTGGTGGATGACGCCCGGAAACTTGCCATCCGGAACGTAACACTGCTTAAAGATCGTGTTTCCCTCTACACTCCACTAATTGGACTGGAGCCTTCAGCAATTCTGACCTTCCGCGACGAGTACCCTGATTTAGTACCAGCCGAGTTGAAAGATGACGCGCTACGTATCGCCCAAAATACGTTCCTGTTCGAAGAGTGGTTCGCCAGTGAAGCCGAGTCCGGACGTATCTACTCCGATTTATTTACCAAAGAAGCCCGGTTAGTGAAAGTACACGGACATTGTCATCAAAAAGCGCTGTCCTCAATGATTCCGGTAAAAAAGGCGCTGTCTCTGCCAAAAAATTACAACGTACAATTGATTCCGTCGGGTTGCTGCGGTATGGCGGGTTCATTTGGGTACGAAACCGAGCATTACGAGTTGTCGATGCAGATTGGCGAGCTTGTGCTGTTTCCGGCTGTTCGGCGAGCCGAAGAAGCAATTATTTCAGCGGCTGGGACCAGTTGCCGCCACCAGATTAAAGACGGCACAGGTCGTAAAGCCCAGCACCCCGCTGAGATTTTGTATGATGCACTGATTTAGCGCGGCCGGCCGCCAGGAAATCAGCAATAACACTTGCCCCTGGATAAGCTACGTATAACTGCCTGATTTTTAGAAGAATCATTGATGATTTCAGATAGTGCGCTGACCTTTGTATTCGTAAACCCAACTTCGTCATGAAATCCATACAAGCCATCATCGCTGCTTTTTTGCTGCTCTCGATTTTCACGTTTCAAGGCTGCAAACCCAAAGATGGTGAACCCGGCCCTGCGGGAACGGCCAATGTGCAATATTCAGACTGGATCACCGTCAACTTTACAAGTAGTATTAACGCGTATACAGCTTCGCTTACTGCTGCCCCCATTACGCAGGATGTGCTGGATAAAGCCGACATCCGGATATACTGGAAGAATGGCGATTATATCGTCGGACTGCCTTACGCCCAGAACATAAGTGGTACAGTATATACACTTCATCAGCGAATTTTTGTAGGTAAGATAGAATTAACTGCCTCGTATTCTTTAACTGCACAGCAATTCCGCTATGTGGTTATTCCCGGCGGTGCGCCAATCGGGGGTCGAAAAACGGCACTTGATCCTTCGGATTATGAGGCCGTTCGGAAGGCGTACAATATTCCCGATTAAGGTGAGATACGAGACGCCTATTTTGACAAATTCTGCGGGCATTTCCAGTGTATATGTCGAAACTATTCTTGGCTGAAACACTTTATGGTTCCCGGCAGTTTTCCATAGACCTTAAACACGTACAACAGTCATGGAAAACTCACATTCTTCAGCTCTTAGCGACGGCGCACAACAGGCGGATATGGTTTCGAACGAAAACGCAGAAACCAAATTCGGTGCCGACCAGGGCGAAACAAATATGGTTAAGCTCGTCGACGGAAAACTTACGCCAATCGGCGATACAGAAGACGACGTAGCAGATGAGCAGCTTCGCAATCGGTATAGTTCTGACGAGGAACGTACTGTGCAAGGGGAGCCTTCGCACGGAAAGACGTATGAAAATTCTGAAGCTTCGCTGCACGTAGGCACGGGCGTTGATGAAAATAACGTACCAAACGATCCGATTGCCGTAGCCGATATTACCGGAAATCCAGATGCTGGTTCGACCGTCAATACGGGCTTGCTTTCGGAAGATGAGCCGGATCAATCTAAAACCAAGTCGACGCCCACGAGTACGTTCGGAGGTTGGAATATCATTGGTAGCGCTCATCCGTCAGGCGACATGATTCCGCCGACACCCGGTACACCTGATCCGACGCAACCCGTTCCCGGCATTCCCGAAACGCCACCGACACCACCGGTTCCTGGTCCAGAAATCCCGGATTTGCCTGGAACACCCAAACCAGCCGTTCCTGAAATTCAGGAGCCAAGCGAACCCGACCGGTCACACGAGATTAATAGCCAGTTGAGTACGTTCACTACGTCCGGGCCCGGCGTAATTCCGACAAATGGGCCAAAGCCTGATGGCTACGTCCCAAACACAAACTACGAAGGTTTGGAAGAAGGATCTAAAGCCAAACCCGGTTCTGAAGAAGGCATGGAAGAGGAGCCAAATACAGGTGATTCGGCTCGTCCGTACGACGTAAACGCGAAAGATCAGGCGCAGAATCAACCCGGCGAACGTCCCGAAGAAGCACAGGAATCCCAGAAACTTCCCCGCGAGATGGCCGACGAAAGCAGTATGAAGGCGCAGGACATGATTTCTGGCCCTGACCGCTCCGACCAGAAATCGACCGAAGGACTGGATCGCAAATACAACGACCCCGAAGCCGCCCGTGAAATGGCCAGTTAGACAGGTAAACTAGCCAGACGAATAAATCAGTACATAACGCGATCGATGCTACGTTCATGCGGCAGCATTTATCGCGTTACGTTTTTTTATACCTTTACCCAAAACATTCTAAACTCTCATGAAACGATTTATTCAACTAGACGTACTAGGTCGTACATTGAAGCGATTATTTCAGATAGAAGTAGCGATCTATTTGATAGGCTTTGTTGCTTCTGGCTTCGCATTTGTATCCCCCCCTAAATGGACGTCTTTATTCGATGGCAAGACCATCAAAGGCTGGCACAGTTACCATAAAGAGGGCGTTGTAGGCTGGTACGTCGAAGATGGCGCCATGACTCCCGACGGCACCGGTGGAGATCTAGTGACTGATAAGGAATACGAAAACTTTGAGCTGGAATTTGAATTTAAAATTCCCAAAGGCAGCAACAGCGGAGTCGTCTATAAAATCATTGATAACCCGGATATTAAATCGACATATATGTCAGGGCCTGAATATCAGGTAATTGACGATAAGGGTTATATGACCGCCGATGGAAAGCCGTATAACTTAAAAGACTCGCAAATGACCGGCGCCAACTACGACATGATTGCGCCTTCGGACATGAGTGCGACAAAAGCTCCCGGCGAGTGGAACAAAGGACGTATCATCGTCAATAAGAACCACGTTGAGCACTACCTGAACGGCAAAAAAGTTGTCGATTACGAATACGGTTCCGACAACTGGAAAGCGTTGGTAGCAAAGAGCAAGTTTGCTAGCTGGCCGTATGCAACAGCACACGCTAAAGGTAAAATTGCTCTTCAGAATCACAGCCCCAAAGAGCGTGTCTGGTATAAGAATATCCAGATTCGGGAATTGTAAGGTGGAAACCTATAAAACGTAACAGCCCTGAACGTATCGTTCGTTCAGGGCTGTTACGTTTTATAGGTTTCCACCTTATTAAATCCGGCTGAAATTGTGCGGGTTTTTTGTCATTCTGAGGAACGAAGAATCTTAAACTTTCTTTATGAGATACTTTAAGATTCTTCGTTCCTCAGAATGACAAAATAATTAATTGGTGATACGTCCCGGCTCGCGAACGTTGGTACCGCTACGTCTCTGCAAATCGTCGCCCAGATCAGCGCGGGCTTCTTCGGCTAGTTTTTCCAGTTTGGTAACAATCTCCGGGTGCTGTTCCTTTACGTCGTAACGTTCGCCTGGGTCACGACGGAGGTCGTATAAACCACCTGCGATATCCTTCGTTTCAGTGCTTTGCCCTGGTTTACCGTTCTGACCGGGAAGAAATCCTTCATAGGTACGACCTGGATGCGGGAATATCAGTTTCCAATCACCTTCGCGAACCGCTTCCAGATTGTTTTTGCGGTAGTAATAGTAAAACCGATCACGAGGAGTTACAGAATTATCACCTTTTAATAAGGCAAGCCAATCAACCCCGTCGATACGTTGTTTAGGCAGACGAGCGCCACAAATTTTCGCTACGGTCGGCAAAATATCCATCGTTGTCAGGAGTTTGTTGCTAACCCGGCCAGCCGGTACAACACCCGGCCAACGTACCAGACATGGCACGCGATGGCCTCCTTCAAACGATGTTCCTTTCCCTTCCCGAAAACCACCCGACGAGCCGGCATGATCGCCATAATTCAACCAGGGGCCGTTGTCGCTGATGAAAATAACGAGCGTGTTTTTATCGACTCCCTGTTTCTTCAGTTCGCCTAAAATCTGCCCCACCGACCAATCCAGTTCCGTCATTACGTCGCCGAAAATACCGCGTCCGCTTTTACCTTTGAACGTAGCAGAAGTCGCCAGTGGTACGTGCGGCAGCGGGTGTGGTACGTAGAGAAAGAACGGTTTGCTCTTATGCCGCTGAATAAACGACACCGCTTTCTGGGTAACGATTTGAGTAATCTGGCCCGCATCGTTCAGGTCTTTGATTTCCTGCTTAGGCTCATTATTCTCAATCCAGTGCAGCGGTGGATAATGCGCCTGTGCCTGAGCCGGGTGCAAGGGCCACATGTCGTGCGAGTAGGGTACGCCGTAATACTCATCAAAACCCTGCTGAAGCGGCAAAAATTGCTTCTTGTCGCCTAAGTGCCATTTTCCAAAAATACCGGTCGCGTAACCTTTTTCTTTTAATAACTCAGCCAGCGTTTCTTCGTTTGGATTCAGTCCGACGAGCGAATTAGGCCCGAATGCGCCTGAAACACCCAGTCGGTTTGGGTAACAGCCCGTCATCAGAGCTGCCCTCGATGCACTGCATACAGCCTGAGCCGCCAGAAAATTAGAGAAACGCGACCCTTCGGCAGCCATCCGATCCAGATTAGGCGTTGCATAATCAAGTGCACCGGTAACGGACAAATCGCCATAACCCATATCATCCATAAAAAACAGGACGACATTGGGCGTAGCTGGAGCCGGTTTCTTGATCCAGGCGCTGGCCAGTAAACCCAGGCTTACCAACGTAGTAACACCAAGCAACAGGCGAAGTGAACGTTGAGAGAGACGTATCATAGAGAATGGTTTTAGAAATGTTTAGGAAACCCAGTTTGAGTTTTTTGTCATCCGTTTTTTGTCATCCTGACCGGTCCGCCGGTGCGGCAGGAAGGATCTTACGATTCCCTAATTCTCAAGTAAGGATACTTTAAGAGCCTTCCTGCCACACCGGCGGACCGGTCAGGATGACAAAAAACTACCAGCCCGGATTCTGCGAGAGTGTTGGTGTCAGATTCCGTTCTTTTTGCGGGATAGGCCAAAGATAATGACGCGATTTATCAAACGTGCGATTGACGCCAACTACCTGAAGCGTGGTTAGTTTCCCGTCTGCTGCCTTGTAGGTAATACCATAAATCGGACCGGGCAATACGGTCTCGGCGGTTTTCCAGCGACGAATATCAAACAAATGCTGCCCTTCAAAGGCCAACTCAACGGTACGTTCCCGACGAACAATTTCACGCAATTGCGCCTGATTCAACGTACTAACGATGGCTGGCTGCTTCACATCGGTACGTCCATTACGAACTGAATTGATCGCGTTGATCACGCTGGCATCGATCTGGTTCAACTCAATTTTTGCCTCCGCATACGTCAGCAGAATTTCGGCGTAACGTAGCAGGATAATATTGATACCATTATTGCCCGGATTGGCGTAATCATCGGTATTGATGTACTTTTTGAGATTGAAGCCAGTCGTAGAAGCAATGTACGTATTACCCACTGCATCAGCTGTACCGCTATTTGGCTCAGGCCGGAACGTAACACCGCTGGGTAATACGTCGCCTGTCAGGAAAATGGAAAACTTGAGTCGGGGGTCGCGGTTGGCGTATGGGGTTGCAGGATCATAACCACTGGTAGGATCAGTAATGAGCTTGCCTGCCGTGGTTTCATACGTATCGACCAGATTTTTTGTCGGAACGAACGTACTGTTGGCACTTTTCTGGCTATACGGCCCCATGTAAGCAAATACGTTGACCGGATAAGTGTCTTTAATAAACTGCCGATCCAGCAGCACTTCCTTGTTGTTTTCGGCCGCGTAGGAAAACAACTTTTCGTACGAATCATTCAATCCATAAATGCCTAGTTTTATGACCTGATCAGCCGCATCGGCAGCCTGCTGATAACGACCCGCCAGTAAATTAGCCCGCGCTCGAAGGCCAATCGCAGCGCCTTTTGTGATACGTCCTTTGTCAGCAGCGGCATAGGTTGTGGGCAACAGGCCAGCCGCATCGGTCAGCTCTTTATCCACAAAATCCCAGATCTGCGCCACCGGGGTACGTGCCAGTGCTCTGCTTTCATCCAGCGAAATAGCCGTCGTCACCAAAGGCACATCGCCAAATAAACTGGCCAGTTTCAGGTATTGATACGCCCGGAGCGCTCGTGCTTCGCCTTTAAACTGGTTGATCAGTGTCGTATTGGTCGATGACACTTTATCAATGTTTTCCAGCAAATAATTACACGCCCGAACACCCTTGTAGGCTTTGGCCCATTCGCCATATATGCGTGCGCTGGTCGCATCGTATTGCCCCTGCTCAATATACGCGTGCAGGTCGAACGGCTGGTTCACGTGGCCAATTTCGGTCAGGGCATCCCAGCTAAAAATATTGGTACTGTCGAGGTCAGTATAGAGCGAGTTCGTCGCCAGACGGGCGTCGTTTTCCGTTTTCCAGAATAACGATTCCGATAGTCGGTCGTTTGGAACCGTGTCTAACAATTCCCGGTCGCAGGACATGAGTGCCAACCCGACGGCGAGTGTCAGAAGAGTGGCTTGTATGGTATAACGAATTGATTTCATGAATTTTCTGTCTGAAAAAGACCGGATTAGAAGTTCAGATTAAGCCCAAGGGTGTACAGCGATGTTTGCGGATAATACACCGCCCGGCCCGAGCCAACTTCGGGGTCCAGATTCCACTCGTTCAATTTTGAAATGGTGAATACGTTGGTCGCCGACACATACGCCCGAATCCGATTAAGCCGAACTTTATTGGCAATCGCAACCGGTAAATTGTAGGCTAACTGAATGTTTTTCAGCCGGACATACGACCCGTCGATAATCAGTCGATCCGACGTAGCTACGTTCCGCAAGTCAAATTTCAACGGTCTGGGGAAGCGAGCATCTGTGTTAGTAGGCGTCCAGTAGTTATTGGTGTAAATCGAGTGCGTAAAGCCTTCCTGATTGCCCATTTCAGCCAGCGCACCTGCCAGACGCGTATCAACTTTGGCAGCGCCCTGGAACAGTAAATTCAACTCGAAATTCTTAAACGAGAAATTTGAATTAAGGCCAAACGTGAATTTGGGGAACGTATTACCAATGTTGGTCATGTCGTTGGCGTCGATCTTGCCATCGCCATTCGTATCGATGTATTTCACGTCACCGGGCTTGGTATTAGCTGCGTAGGTCGCTTTATAGCCATCAATCTCGGCCTGCGACTGAAATAATCCGGCGGTTTTATAGCCCCACAACGCATTGATCGGTAAGCCCACCGCAATGATATACCGTGGATCAATATCCGACCCAATGAGGTAAGGGCCCGTTCCTTTCAGATCGACAACTTTGTTTTCATTGATGCTAAAATTACCGCCCAGATTATACTGAAATCCGGACGAACTTTTTGCCCCCCGGTAGTTCAGACTAAACTCCCAGCCTTTGTTTTCGACCGAACCGGCATTTTGTGGAGAAGCGATCAGGCCAACCGTAGCCGGAATATCCAGATTCAGGAGAATGTCACTGGTCAGCTTCCGGTAATAATCGAGAGTCAGATTCAGGCGCCCGCGCAGGAAGGACGCGTCCAGCCCTAAATCCAGTTGCGTCGTCGATTCCCAACCCAGGTTGGTATTGGCCAGATTTGTTTGTCGATACCCCTGCACAGCCGCGCCATTGAAATCATACCCACTAGCCCTCAACGACGCATAATAGCTATACAGATCAACCGACTGGTTACCCGTTATGCCCCAGGAACCGCGCAGTTTCAGGTCACTAACTGTTGACTGTAAACCCTCCCAGAACGTTTCTTTCGATAGTCGCCAGCCCGCCGAAAACGAGGGGAAAAAGCTATACACTTTGTCACCCGTAAACTTGGACGAACCATCGTAACGCCCGTTTACCTCAACCAGATACTTACCATTGTAATCGTAGTTGATACGTCCGAAATACGACCGTAAACCATATACTGCGTCATTTCCAGAATTGCTTTTGGTACCATCGTTTGCGCCCTGTCCAATCGATTGAATATCGTTGTTAAAGAAACGTTCACGGTAGGCGGTAAGGAAGTTTTGTGTATTCCCAATCTGAGAATACCCGAGCAACCCTTTAAAATTGTGATCGCCCACGCTTTTGCTATACGTCAGCAAGCTGATCAGGGTGTATTCGCGTAACGTATTACGAACTTCGTTCAGCGTGTTGTTGGCTACAGTTTTGGTAACATTAGTATTCTTGTCGGTATTGACGTAGGAATTAGCAAAGTTTTTTTCCTGCGTAAAATACCCGCGACCGGCCAATTGCGTCGAGAACGTCAGCCCTTCGGCAATGTCCCATTCACCTTTTACCGACCCCGTCAGATAATCGGCAAATCGCCTGTTTAAACCGCTGATTTCAGAATACATGATCGGGTTATTTCCCTGCGTACTCAGGCCATACGTACCATCCGCATATTTCGGAACGGCCCACAGCGAACCATGTAAAATAAAATTGATCGGGTCGATATTCGGCGTCTGCGAATAATTATAGCGATAGTTAATGTCCCCACTCACGCGCAATCGGGGCGAAATGGTGTAATCGGTGTTCAAACGTATCTCACCAATTTTGCTATTATAGTTCGTGATAATCCCGCCCTGATCCTGATAGCGCAAACTCAGTCGGGTACGTATCGTTTCACCGCCACCTGCCACCGACAACGTATGGTTTTGCTGAGGTGCGGAGTGCAACACCGTTTGAAACCACGTATTAGGCAGCGGATATTTTTCACGGTCGGTAGCCGTTACGTATGCCTGAATCGATTGCTCAGTAAACCGGGCTGGCAATGGCGACCCCGCGTTCGTATAGGCCGCAACCTGCATACGCATGTAGTCTTCGATACCCATCATATGGGGCGTATTGATGGAATTCTGGATAGCGTAGTAGCCATTATAATCCACCTGAACTTTGCTGCCTTTCGCCCGCTTGGTTGTCACCAGCACTACGCCGTTCGTAGCCCGCGATCCGTAAATGGCCGTCGAAGCCGCATCTTTCAGGATCGAAATGGTCTCGATATCATCCGGGTTAATATCCTGCAAACGTTGCTCGATCCCATCGACAATCACCAGCGCATCGTTTTTGCTCATATCATAACCACCTGTGCCATTGTTACTTCCCGACGTATTACCAATGCCGTTGATATTGAACGTAGTGATTCCCCGTACACGAATGGCCGTCGTCGAACGCCCGGGCGAGCCTCCCTGATCGAGTATCGTTACACCCGGCATCTGCCCCTGCAACGACTGCTGAATATTTGAAACCGGGCGACGGGCAATTTCTTCGGCACCAATTTGAGACACTGAGTTAGTCAGGCTTTCGCGTTTTTGCGTACCATAACCGATGACTACGACTTCATCGAGTTGTTTGTTATCCGTTGCCAACGTAACATCCAGACGAGTACGATTATTTACAGAAATCTCCTGCGTCGCAAAGCCAATCCCCGAAAAAACGAGAACGGAATTAGCCGGCGCATCAATCGTAAACTTCCCGTTCGCATCCGTACTAGTGCCTCGAGTTGTATTCTTGATCACTACGTTGATTCCCGGCAACGTTTCGCCCGACTGACTTTTAACAGTACCCGTAATCGGGTCAGCCGCTACGTCGGTCCGAATACTCATTGAAGCTAATTCGGCCGGCGTTTTTATAGGAGACTCAGTTGACGTAGCAGGCTCCTGGCTCGCCGTAGATTCTAGTAGTTGACTGTCAAGAAGCGCTACTTTTTTAGCTTTTTTCTCAGCCAGAATCAAATACGAATTGCGATTTACTTTTTTGTAACGCAGGCCGAGCGGACGTAGCAAACTGGCCAGATTTTTTTCGAGGGAGGTTTTCGAATTCACTACGTCCGGCGAAACGGAGATACCTTCTACCGTTTTCAACTCAAACATAATCTCAGCGCTATACTGCGTTTTCAGCTCAGTAAGCACTTCCTTTAGCTGGCGACTGCTAGCGGTAACCTGCTTTTGCTGAAAATTACGGGCAAGTACAACCGACTGCGACCGTCCGGGTTGAAGTCCAACCAAAAACAGGAGCGACAATAAACCCGCACTTGGGATTTTTTGTAACGAATTAATCATACAATCATAAGGGATTTAAAAGTGGGTAGTCCATTCATCAGACTCAATCGAGCGCAATAATCAACTGGCTGCTAAAGCGAAACAGAACGTATCATTTCAGAAATAGCTATAGCAGTCAACACATTAGTCTTGTTAATTGGTGGGCAAAGTTTGGTATGCAAATTTTCTTTTCCAAGAAATTTGTAAATTTATGATAATCAGAGTTTTAATCTATAGTCTATCGAGAAATACGGTTAGTATTGATTTTGCCAAACCCATTTAATTGTAGTTCCGTGATGCTGAAAGGATTACGTATTCTGTGCTACTGATCCATAATCTGAACCTTATTCTCCTGCCGAACGACGGTGATGTCGAGCAGTTCAGAAATGGACTGCAAAAGCTGATCTACATTATCGGCGCGAAATGAACCCATCAGTACGCGCTCGGCCAGTTCCCGATTTTTAATCGAAACCTGCAATCCATAATTATCTTCCAGCATATAGGCGACTTCCTGCAAGGTCGTTTCGTCGAAGACGAATCGCTTTTCCTGCCAACTTATCTGTTTTTTGTGCTGGCTAATCGTCTTGATTGCCAGATGATTGTGCAGATCGAGCGTAAACAGATCACCCGGTTTCATAATTACCTGTTTGGCCATCAGTCCCTCCCGATACTGAAGTTGTACTTTTCCTTTATTCAGCGCGACCCTGGCTCCACGTTTCCGGGCAAAAACGGAAAACTCTGTACCCAATACCACTACGTTAAAATTGTTGGCCGTTTTCACGATAAACCGCTGTGCATCTGGCAAATGGGTTACCGAAAAAGTGGCTTCACCGGCCAGCGTTACTTCGCGCGTTTGCCGACCAAATCCCCAACGAGGAACCTCAAGACGAGAGTTTGCATTGATTAAAACCGAGCTTCCGTCGGACAGCCGAATTGATCGCGTTTCGCCATACGCTGTCTGGTACGTCTGGTAGAGAAGCTCATTCCGAAACAGGAACGTACTGATTCCCAGCAACAACAAAATAGAAGCAGCCAGCAGCCACTGGGTCCTGGTCCAGCGATTCGACAAAGGCAACTCAGACACGTGACCAGTTGTGTTCGCTACGTTCTCATGCGGATTCTCCACCAGAAACATACTGTATCGACGTAACGCTTCTTCAGATTTGGTCAGGTATTGAGGCTGTTTGTTCTCCCACTCTTCCAGCCATGCGTAGTATCGCTCTTCGTTGCTTTCTTCGCGAAGCCAATTGGCAATCAATTCGCGCTGAATTGGCGACGTTTTTCGCGAAAAATGATTGAATATCAATTCTTTATTAACAACTTCCATATCGCAGAGTCGTTTGGTGTGACTGTCACAATTTTGTTATCCGTTAAGGGTTATTGAAGGAATTGAAGGCACCAGATTCCCTATATCATCAGCCAATGATCTTTAAGCCCTTTCCGGACTATAGTTAGCGCTTTACCAATGTGGACTTCAACGGTTTTAATCGAAATACCTAATTCGGTAGCAATATCCTGGTACTTCAATCCCTCGAATCGGCTCAGCATGAACACTTTGCGGCATTGAGGTGGTAACGATTCGACCAGATCTTCGACCCGGTGAAATACTTCTTCAAACTGAAGAACCTGATCGGGGCGCTGGCTTAACGTGGTTTCGCGGCTTTCGGCATTTGCAATATCATCCAGTTCCTGAAATTCAAGCCGTAGGTAGTTGTAGGCTTCATTGCGGACGCTTCGGAACAGGTAAAAACGGAATGAGGAGCTTACGCTTTCGTAGGCTTTAGTTTTCCAGAGTTTGCAAAACACCTCACTGACTAAATCTTCGGCGATTTCTTTGGAATAGACGAATCGAATGGCATGGCTACACAACGCCTGATGATACCGTCGGAACAGCAGCTCGCAGCCCTTCTGAGGACTTTCGGCAAAAGCCCGTTGGATGAATAATTCAGTATTTGCTTCAACTAATTTTTCGTCCGACTGCTCGATTGCGTTATCGAGCAGTATCTGAACCTTCGATTGCTCAGTAGACGGATTTAGAGGGCGGGTTTGCATAGGCTGCGATTTCCCCAACGTAGCAGGTCAATCATTTACAATCAAGACAACTTTTAAAAAAAATCCCCTTAGTTGATTGTAAAAATTTCCAGAATTAACCCAAAAACAGCTCAAAAATCAACTTTTTTTCGGCCTGTTTTCACATCGCTTTTGCGTTTCTTTCCGGCGATACGTTCCTCGATGGAGGCTTTAGACGGCTTCGTAGCTTTTCGGGGCTTGGGTTTTTCGAACGCTTTCTCAATCAGTTTATAAAACTTTTTCGTGACCTTTTCTTTGTTGGCTAACTGCGTCCGCTCGGTCTGGTGAGTCAAAACCAATTCACCCTCAGTAGTGAGTTTACTAGCTAATTTTTCTTCCAGCACAGTCCGTTCATCATCGGTCAGCAACGACGAGTTGCGCAGGTCGAAACGTAGTTCAGCTTTTGTGGCAACTTTATTCACATTCTGTCCACCAGCCCCACCACTGCGGGCAAACTGGTAGCGAAGTTCAGGCTCTAAACGAGTGGCATCCATACTGGTAAATTAACTCCTTTAACCATGATACGTCCCATTGCCGAACAACTGTCAACAATGGAAGCGCTTGCCGGTTTACCCCAAAACTAATGGGAAACTATATTTAAAAACCCAAAATTACGTATGGCTATCGAACAGCACGCTTCAAATTTGATTGATATTACCGCGAAAGCCTTTAACGGCAATATAACCAACGTATCGCCTATAGATGCCTCATCGCTTATCGACAGTTGGCTCGAATTTCTTCAAACCGCCCCCGACCACGATCATTCACTGGACAATACGCTCAGCGATTTAAAAAAGGAACTGCAGAAAGGGCAACTCAACGGTGATACTATCGAACAGATAATGAGCAATTTAACTGATCAGGTGAAGCAACTCGTCGACTCAGCGGATGCCGACAGTAAGCCTAGATTGACAAAATTAGCTGAAGCGCTCAACGGTTTTAATCAACTTGTCACTGGCAAAGCAGGGGCAGCACCTACAGGTGGGCAGGCCCCTTTGACCAGCACAGTCGGCGGTGAGTCGACTAACAGCGGGGCAGGTGGCTCAACGCTACGTAGCGACGACGATGAGCTATCGAACCGCTCGGGAGGTACGCAACGTAACAAGTGATACGGCAGGAGAAACGGATGAAACTCCAGATAATCCCCGTTCTTCCGAAGAAACGGGCGATACCAGTTATTCCGAAACCAACTCCACTAATTCTGCTACGTCGGGGCGAAGTGATACGTCGCGTATTGACGGACCCGGCATTTCGGATGGTATGGGCGATACAGCAACTACACAGTCGGGTGGCAAAGTATTGATTCTTCAACGAAGCCTGTTACGTATGCCATTCCTACGAGAAATGGCATACGTAACAGGCTTCGTTGAAGAACATCAGTCAGTGGCGTACTAACGCCAAACAAACCGACTATTCGCCAAGTTATTTGACTAACAATAATCACTAGCAGATTTTACAATTTCCAATCATCAATTAATCTGTTTTAAACTCAACGGACTATGGCTTCTCATGCATTAGACCAACGGCTATTCGAAAAAATGGCTAGCCTCACTACGCCAAACGACTCGGTTTCCGACTCCACACCAGAACGGCTGGAGCTAATTGATGGCTGGCTGAAAGTTATCGAAGGCGACGAACGTACTGAACTGATCCAAGGTAAATTGATCGAGTTACGCGAAGCGTTAAAGCCCAATCATCCCGATGTCGACCAGGTTCAGACTTTACTATTTAGCCTGGCTGACCATACATCACAGGTGGCGCAGGGCTCGCAAACATCGGAGCAACTCGCCAGCAAACTCGAGCAGTTGGCAACAACATTACGTCAGCTTGCGGGTTTACAAATTGTCGATAGTCGGTCGTAACGTAACGGTTGCTACGTATCACAATAAGCCAAATTTGAATCGAATATGCTAAGCTCGAACACGTACGAACAAAATGTGCTTTCCGATACGCTCGCTCTGTTTCGCAACAGCGACGGATACATGCTGACGCCATCGCAGGGTGTTCTGCTTATCGATAGCTGGTTGCAGGTTCTTGAAGGTGACCCTAACATCGACGAGATTAAGGGGCAGCTTGACGAACTTCGTACTGCTATTCAGGCTGAACAACCTGACACGCTATACATCGGCAGCCTACTGAATAGTCTGGCCGAAAAATCCGAAAATATTGCCAGCGATGACAACTCAGAAGGCACCTGGACGGGCGGTTTGGTGAGTTTAGCGAGAATATTACGTAACGTCAGCGAAAAAATAAATGAATAGCTTGTAGGCCCTGTTTTTGTCATGCTGACGAAAACTCTTCTTTTCACATTAACCATTAATATCACTACATACCATGGAAGGAACCGGAACAACTCTTGAACATCGGATGCTCAATGATACGTTAGGTGCGTTGGGCGACGGTCATCAGGCAAGACTTACGGCCGAACAAGGCATTCTGTTGCTCGAAGGCTGGCTCAATGCGCTGCCGGGCGACGTAGGAGCTGAACGCATTCTGGCGGAAGTAGAAACCCTCCGCGATCATCTGAAAACGGGGGAATATGACAACGAAAAAATCCGTCATTTGCTTTTGAGTATGGCTAGTCATACACTGTCACTCTCGCATGAGCCGCATATCGAAAGTCACACGGCGCAGGATATCAGACTCTTAGCCAATGCATTACGTAACTTTACCAGCCAGATTTAATTATGCTCACTCACGAACAATCGACTACCCTCCTCGATATGACCATGGACGTACTGGAGGGCGAAGTTGCCGGCACAACCCCACAGAGCGGCAAAGGTGTTATCGATAGCTGGCTCGAACAACTCCGCCAGACGGAAAATGCCAAAGAGATTGCCAACACGCTGGAAAGCGTGAAAACACAACTGGAAAGCAATCAGATTCGAAAAGATGAACTGAGTGATTTACTGTCTAAGCTGGCAACCCAAACCGCCGAATTCAGCACACTTATGGGCTCGGAAGGCGACATTGCACCCCGGCTCGAAGGACTTTCTGCTGCGCTCAAATCAATGGCTGGCCAGTTGGGGCAGCACTAATTTTTTTATCATTCTGACCCAGCCGGGCCGCCGGAGCGGAAGGATCTTAAAACATCCAAACATTCTAATAAGGGTACTTTAAGGTCCTTCCGCTCCGGCGGCCCGGCTGCGTTAGGATGACAAAAAACTACCCTATCTTCCCTGAATTGACGTAAAAATCAGATAGCAATTCCAGAAACTCTTCTTTACGTCGGCGCGACACTTCGACTTCGGTATTATCGCTCAACCATACTTGCCCGCCATCGCCTTTAACGTAGCGTTTGATGTGTTCGAGGTTTACGATGTTTGATTGGTGAACGCGGAAAAAATAGTAGTTATCCAGAATTTCTTCGTATTCCTTCAGCAGCCTCGACACCACAATCGGCTTGCTGCCAACCAGATGGAACTTAGTATATGACCCCAGCGATTCGCACTGAATAATGTCGGTCATCTGCACGAAGTGAATTCCTTCGGCGGTTGGCAGGGCGATACGTTGGTTGTCGTTGCGGGTACGTTGTTTGAGCCCCGCCGGCTGCGGATTCTGGATGTGCTCCTGTAGAATTTTCAGCTGCTGCGGATTTACTGAATCGTGCTGTACTTTGAATTTCTCAACAGCTGCCTGAAGTTCGTCAGGATCAACAGGTTTCAGTAGGTAATCGATGGCGCTGAACCGAAACGCTTTCACAGCATATTCCTGGTAGGCCGTGGTGAAAACGACGCCAAAATCAATCGTATCAAAACTCGATAACAAGTCGAAACCTGTTTTACCGGGCATCTGAATGTCCAGAAAAACCAGGTTTGGCTTTTCTTTTCGAATGAGTTCGATTCCGGTATCGACGTTTTTTGCTTCACCACAAACCACTACGTCTGGGCAAAGGATTCGGAGCAGGCTGATGAGGGCCTGACGGGCATTAGCTTCATCGTCGATAACGGCGGCACGTAGCGTTTCCATACGGTTCTATACTTTTTCGATCGGTAGTATTAATTCGACCCGCGTTCCGGCGGGCTGATTTTGGTCATCAAACAAATCAATTATTTCAAGCCGCGCTTTGCTGCTTTTGTAACGTAGCGACTCAAAAATACCCTTCGTCATCTCCTGTCCACGCGAGATGTGCCCTTCGCGACGGGGCGTCAGTTTACGGCCTACGCCGTTGTCTTCGATGGTACAGATGATATGGTCGTTTTGTACACGTGCCGAAATTTTAATACGTTTCTCGCCTTCCTTTGGCATCAGTCCGTGCCAGATGGAATTTTCGACGTAGGGTTGCAGCAGCATGGGCGGGAGTTGCGCCGATAGTAATACGTCGTCGTCTTCGATGTCAAATTCATAGCTGAATTCGTGATTGAAGCGAAACGATTCGATCTCGACGTACATCTTCAGCGTTTCAATAATCTGCTCGAAACGTAGGTAGGGATAATTGGAGTTTTCCATAATCCGACGTACCAGTTTCGAGAATTTAGAAAGGTATTTTGCTCCTTCGACGCCCCGATTATTGAGGAGATAATTCTGAATGGAATTGAGCGAATTAAACAGAAAATGCGGGTTCATCTGCGATTGCAACGCCTTGAGCCGGAGTTCGGCAATCTGCAAATCCAGCCGGTTGCGCTCATTATGCGTACTAACCCGCCAGCGAATGATACCAAACACAGTTGCCGCCACAAACAAAGCAATCAATCCTTTAAACAACCAGGTTTCCCAAAAGTGAGGTTCAATTGTCAGTTTGACCGTTAATGGTTTTTGACTCCATAAACCAAAGCTATTGCCCGCCAATACGTTCAGTTGATACGTTTTGGGAGCCAGATTTGTAAACGAAACAGTGTTCTGGCTTCCCAGATCAATCCATTTATCATCAAAACCCGCTAGCTGATACCGATATACATTTCGTGACGTGGGTTCAAAATTCAGGGGCGAAAAGTGCAGCGTTATCGAATTCTCATCGGGCTGAATGGTAATTCCATGGGCAATATCCTGATTTAGCCGGCGCCCCTGAAACTCTACTGAACTGACAGCCACCCGCGGAGGTATTTTATTGAAATTTATTCGATTAATGTCAATGATATTCAGGGCATTCGTATAGCCAAGCACCAGCTCTTTCTGCTGGTTACAGAGAAAAGCCGAGGGTGAATTATTATACAATCCTTCAATGGTCGTCAACCGATTAATGCTGTTTTGCCGCGGGTTGGCAATGTGAATACCTTCGTTGGTGCTAAACCAGAAGTTACCCTTTTTGTCCTCGCAGATATTACTGCAATACGTATCGTTCATGCCTGTGTGATGGTAGTCGAACGCCCTGAGAATGCGGCCCGACGGGTCCACTTTAGTAATTCCACCCCAACTGGCAATTAGTATAGACTGATCGTCAGCTAGTTTCATGCCATTTATGCAAAGCCCGCCCAGATTTTTTCCTTTGTTAATGGGCATCCGCTCAACATCGACAAAATCGGCTTTAGCCGCATCGTAATAGAAGAGGCCTTTCGAGCAGGTAGCTACCCAAATTTTGCCGTCGGAGCCTTCCTGCAATACCTTCACCGCGTTATTCCTGAAGAATTTATCGCCGACCGTCTGGCTCCAGAGTTTTTGTTCCTGTCCGGTGTTTAGATCAAAAACCTTGATACCTTCTGTTACGTTGACTACCCAAAATCGCCCCTTTCGATCGAGTAGGCCATCCACAAATTCGGTCGATTTAAACGCTTTCATGATACGTATCAGGGGAACAAAGCGCGGATTCACTACGTCGGCGAGAAAAAGACCTTTATTGGCAAACGCGTACAGTTTATCTCCAATTAAGCGCAGGCCATTGGTGGAGGTTGATACCGGATACGGAAGTAGCGTAAACTGGCTGTTTACCATACTCCAACGTAACACACCTGTATGTGAAAGCCCTAGAAAATACGTATCAGCCGATTGCTGTACTACGTTGTTGATGCTCACTGGCAGTTGAATCACACTGGCCGGTATGTTTATGGTACGTATCCCCGGATTTCGGTAACGGTATTTGTAGAGACCGTTCAACGTACTTAACCATAAAATACCATTTTCGGTATCGTCCAGAATACGTTTTATGGGAATACCTTTATTATAAAATTCGGTCAGACGTATCAACTGATTTGTTTCGGGATAGAGCACAATTACGCCATTACCGGTTCCTACGAATAAAACCCGTTTACCATTTTCATCCCGCGACTCAACGCCACAAATAACATTCTGATTTTCAAATCCTTGTTTAAAATATGTGAATGTATTACTAGTAGGAATGTAGCGCACTAGTCCTCGATCAAAACTCCCCAGCCAGATGCTTCCATCAGCTCCTTCAAAGGCCTGATTAAAGAATATTTTCGTCCGGTTTACCGGATTTATGGCTTCTTCACCCAGCAGGCAGACGAGCCTGTCTTTTTCTCGGTCGTATTGATAAAATCCTACTTCAGAAATAATCCAGATGTTGTGGTGAGCGTCTTCCAGAAAACTAGCGTATTGATGTACTTCTTTCTTTGCCAGCGCGTAGCGGTGTAGCTTGCCCGTGGTCAAATCATAGCGTTTCACCTGGGTATAATCGCATAGCCAGGCCTGGTCGTTGGAGTCGATGTATACCTGTTCATGCAAATCATTGGCGGCATCGGTATCGGTGTAATCATTCGCCAGTATCGTCCTGACAGCTAAAGTGTTGGGGTCTATCGAACAAAAACCCCGCGTATCGAGTGATACGTAGATCATCCCTTTCGAATCGAGCGCGATACCCGAACAGTAACCCTGTTTGAGCGAATCTGACGTATCAAATCGGTAACCATCATATCGATACACCCCACGCGACGTACCAACCCAGAGAAATCCCTGTTTGTCTTTTGCCGTACACCAGACGTTATTGGAAGGCAGGCCTTCTCTGGTAGACAAATGTTCAAAACTAAAATTCGGCAGTTGTGCAGTTACTCTCCCGACAAGCGTGAAAAGCAACCCTATCAACAACAAAAATCTCATTGGCAGACGCTTAGGCGGGCAAGTTAATTAGATTTTTAGAAACCCACGATACGTCTCCTCAAGCACGGACTCAAAGGAATTTATCCAGTAAGGGTTCAGGATTTCCACCAGCTACCAACTCATTTCTACCACTTTTCTACCCAACCTAACCAAATATAAACCGGGTCTTTAAAGGATCAGTAAATAAGGCAAATTTGTCATGAGTTCAGCTTTTAGTGGTTGGTTCCGAAGTTGGTTTGTCCTTTGATTTCCTGATTACGTAGTGCAGCCCGGTTCTGGCTTAACCCGACACCCAGAAAGTGAGAATTGAGTGACTTGTGATAAGTGTCAACGTAAATTGAATAAATAGTATGAATTCCCTAACCTATATCTGTATTGGCGCTGGCTTAATGATTTATTATTATGTCGTGCTACGTCGCTTTAACTCGCTGGGTTTCCGCATGTTCAGCCTGTTCACGTTTATTACGTTGTGTGCCTGTTACTGGGTCTACCAGGATAGTCTGATTGAAAAGGCCGTTCAAAAAAGCAGCCAGGTTGTGAGGGGTACTATTACGTCCAAAAGGCAGGTAAAATCTAGTTCGTCGAGTAGCCTTGATAACGAGATTTCGGTTGCTCTGGCCACTACACCCCGTCGCATCGATACGCTCACGTCAGTCCGTTACATTTCAACCGACGAGTGGGCTTCCTGGAAATTGAACGACCAGATCGACCTGTACTACGTTGATAGTCAGCAGCTGGTAATTCCTAAAGTTTCGTTTGACCGTTATTTAAATGACCGCTGGGGTTTGTATATTGGGATAGGCATTTTCTTTTTGATCGGTGTAGCCTGCTGGTTTTTTCTGAAACGCTACAACATCGGCGTCGATCCGGATACAGGTCATGAGTGGCTGGAGAAAGACGGCAAAATTTATTTTGATGAGCGTCGGAGTAAGTTTTCTCAAACCATGAAACGAGTCAATATTCTATCGAAAATGATTCAATTGCTGGGGCGATAAAATAATGAATAATGGGTAATGAATTTGCCCAATTGACATCTTTACCAGGTCGTAGTGTCAGGTTATAAAATCTGACACTACGGCTACGCTGTTATTTATCAGACAGATAACTATTTGATAATAAGATTTTTACTCCCTAATCCATACAATTATGAAACCGTCACTACTGGTACCTCTGATTATAGTCGGATTTAGTATTTTCTTCGTCAGTCTGTGGTCGGGGATTGTTTATCTGCTGTCATATTTGAGCGGTTGGCAAACATTGGCTAGCCAGTATCGCGTTCAGCCGAGGCAAGAAGGCATTGAATCCAATGTGTACGGGCGTGTAGGTTTTGTCAACTACAATGGTGTCCTGAAAGTAGCCTGCACCGAACAGGGCCTTTATCTGTCTGTAATGAACGTTTTTAGTCTGGGACACCCACCCATCCTGATTCCCTGGAGCAGCGTCCACGACATCCGCGAACAGCATTTACTGTTCCAGGCCACCGTGGTTTTCAACGCCGACAGCACTCGCATTACGTTACCCTCTCGGTTTATGACCCCAATCCGGCAATATACTTCGGGTCGAATTCAGCCCTCTGGCTCACCTTATTCATGAATTGGAACGTAGCAACAAAATTGAGTGGCGACAGCTATCTAACTGATTTTTAGGTTAACGTAGTAACGTTTCACGTAAGTTAACGTAGATTCGCCTTGTCGTTTACTTTTAGATCGTAATAGCCGCAGAATCAGTAAGATTTATTATTTATGTGGTTAAAAAAATGGCTTGCTGAACGGCGGTTAAACCGTCAGATAGCAAATCTGTCAGAGAAGCAACGCCAGGAGATTCTCCAGCAATCGCCACTCGAAGCAGGCGCTTTTCAGGGTGAAGGTTTTCATATTTTTCGGAAAAATGAACCGGATTTTAACAAGGCTTATGTAACCTCACTCGGTGAAGTTTCGGGCCAAATGGCCGAAGACTGGATTATCCGCCAATACCTACAAAATAGTACCGACGATTCGCTTTATTCCCAACCGTAACGATACTCTTTCTTACTATGTTAACCTCCTTACTACTTTATCGACAATTTAAGTACCAAACCACCATCTCTCCCGCCGAAATTCAACAGAAACTCGACGCCAACGTGATTACGGGATTCAGCTTTATGAGCGCAAAACCGTATTACGGAGAAATTAGTCCGTACGATTTTTCGATACGGAAAACCGCCGGTACGTTAAAAAAAGAAAGCCTTTCTCCAACCCTGCATGGGTCATATCTGACTCAGGATGGCCAAACGTTGGTCAGTCTGACCCTCGTACCCCACTTGATCTTTATTATCGCCATTGCCCTATTTGGTTTTCCCTGCTTATTATTTGTTATTCGTGGTATTCAGGAAGCAATACGTTCCGGAGACGTCGTCATTTTACTAAACTGCTTCTTCCCGCTGATGATACTTTACGGCATTTTTTGGGCTATTTTTCAGGTTCAAAGCCAGGCCGACATCCGCTTCTGGGAATACACGCTGGGTCTGCGGAAATTACCGCAAGTGTAAGGAATGTAGGAAGTAGGATATGTGATATATCGGCTATTGATACTTCATATAACCTACATTCTTTTGCCGGTTTTCGATTTATTTCCTCCGCTTTTAAAGTCAAATCTACCGTACGCACAATCGTAGGTATATAGCTGTCTGGATGTATTAATTTTGGCGTGTTCAAAAGCTGGTAACGTAGCAGTCACTACGTTTCTGGTACCGCAAGCTCTAAACCAAAACCATCCAGTTATGGAAACTCCACAAGTCCCCAACCCCATACACCCAGAACTCGACGAACAACACCGACGTGTCACCGAAATGATTCACTGCTACGTCGAATCAATTGGTCTGCCACGTGATAAAGTCTACAATCCAGAACGCAAAAACTGGCTCTGGAAAAAAGGGTCGGCTGGCATTGAGGTGCTGATCGAAACCATCAATTTCAACAGCGGTGCCCGTCGTGATTACTTGCGGATTTTCTCTCCGTTGATGGACGTCCCCGTCAATAATATACTGGGTTTTTACCGACATCTGCTCGAACTCAACGACAAGAGGTTAGGCGTTAAATTGTCGATCATGCCCAATACACAAAAGGTATACGCTACGTTTGAGCGCGATATCAAAGGCATGGATTTCAACGAATTAAGCACCTGTATCTCTGACCTCGAAATCTGGGCCGACGCACTTGATGACGAATTGAAAGGACAGTTTCCGAATTGGTCAAACTAAAAAATGTAGGATATATGACGTATGGCTACTGATACGTCATATATCCTACATCATACATCTTTCCTCATGGCGCTTCGTGGTTTTCTTCTCTCGCTGGCATTGACTATGATCCTTGGTTACTCGCTGACCGAGGGCTTGACCAATCCTAACTCTCCGCTCAAAAAACTGCCTGAATGGACTGCTATACCGCTTCTTGGAGGGATTTTCATACTGTATCTGGTAGCCGTTTGGTGGACTATTCAGGGGTTTAGCCAGCACAAATTTCTGTCGATAATCAGTTTTGGATTCTGTCTGACGGGTCTTGGCGTGTATGCATTCGTGTTCACTATGGAAATGGGCAGAGGCAAAGCCAGTCCCGGTCAATATGACTATGATTATTCGACACTGGCTCCTGCTGAAAAAACAGTTTTGACTAAAATTGCGGAAAGCGCCAATCTTTCCCTTTCCGATGCTACGTTCACTGAACACTGGAATCTGGACGTACCGGATCGTGGTTTTCGTATCTGCCTACAGAAAGGGCACGTAACGGCGCTGAATCTGTCGGGCCATCCATTGAGCGATGTTTCTCTGCTATCACAGTTGCCTTACCTGGGTGAGTTATTTCTAAAAGATTGCGGTCTGCGTAACGTATCAGGACTCAGGAGCGATAAAATCGACCGGCTAGACCTCTCCAACAATCAACTGACCGATGTGCAATCGCTAACCGGTGTTCCGAACGTGCGCTGGTTATTTCTGGCTAATAATCAGATCACTACATTGGATGGCTTCGAGAAATTCCCTCAAAACATCGTGAAGGATCTAACGGGAAATCCCGTCGTGAAATAATTTCTGCTTTCTCAAACCTTTTCTACCATCAATCAACTACCGCTGTGAAAACGCTTTCGCTCTCACTGTTTATAACCATGCTCACTGCACAAACGCTTTTTGCCCAGAACGAAACCTGGAAAATCGAAACGGCTCAACTTCCTAATGGCGGGTCTTATGACGGCACCGTTCGCATCGCAAAAACAGGTAATACGTTTAATGTGGACTGGAAAACGACGGCTGGGAACTACAGTGGTGTAGGCGTTATGATCAACGGAAAATTGTTTGTTGGTTATGGTATCAACTCTGCTTATGGCGTCGCCGTTTATAAAGTAAACGCGAATGGCAATCAGATGGAAGGTGTTTGGACTGCGTCTCAATTCAACGGAGTAACGGGAACCGAAATGCTGACCGGTCAGGGTGGTCAATACGACGTATTAGGAACCAATCCGGATGGAGGCACTTATCGTGGAAAATTGATGATGCAGAAAACCGGACGTACCGTTCAGGTGCAATGGAACGTAGCGAATCAAACCTATAACGGGGTTGGTTTCCAGAGTGGTGATTATCTGGTTATTGGCTATGGATTTGGTCAGTCGTTTGGCGTAGTTGAATACGCCATGCAGAATAATCGGGCAAACGGGCGATGGGCTATGGGCGGAGGAGCAGACTTAGGTGCCGAGAATTTGGTACGTCAATAATTTTGGATTTTCATTACGTAGCAATCGCTACGTTAGGGCTTCCGTTGATTCCAGTAAATCAGTACGTTCAACGTAGCACGGCCCGACGCAATCAAATCCAGATCACCGTCGCCATCCAGATCAGCGGCCTGAATATCTTCGCAGGCCATCCTGACGCTGTTGTCGAGCACGTAACCGGCCATATTATCGTTTTCTTCGGGCTTAAATAATCGTACGCCAACCTTCTTTTCGGCATTTGGATTTCGCCAGCCTGCCACAATCTGGTCGCTGCCAAGCCCTAGAAAATCTCCGCAAACCAAGGCATGTCCCTGATTCATTACGTCGGTAATCAGCGTAATTTCTTTTTCTGAAACGGGTTTCCGGGGCTTTTGAAACGTATAAAATCCGGTTTCGAACTGTAGTAAATTTCCATGCATCGGTTGGATGGTAGCTACACTTTTCCCTTTGTTCATCCGACGAATTTCGCCGATTCCATCCACGTTTTTGTTCAACATCGGAAGCGCGTTTCTCACCGATTCATCATTCATTTGCTGCCACTTCATTTGTTTCCATTCAAAAATTTGCCCGCCCTCTTTCCCGGCCAGAACTAGTCCAGTCGCCGACCCGTTTTCACCGTCCTCCCAAATCTCGAAATTATGCGTCAGGTGCATGGTCGAATCAACCAGGTGGCGTTTCCAGGTGCTACGTGGATCTCTAGGGAACGCATAGCCCCACACTCGCACTCCCCTACCTTCACCATTTTTGTTACCCAAACCATGCAGAGGAACAACAATGAGTTGATAGTCAGTTTTACCAACTTTTGCCCAACGCATCCGGTGCGTCGTTACCTCGTGGTGCAAACGTATTGGTTCCCACTTTTGCGTCGGGTCCTGCGGCCGGACGAGGTAAAAAACGGCTCCTGATTTGGTACTATCGCCGGTTTCGGCGGGGTTCCAGCCTGCGCCCACGGCCACCTCCACACGACCGTCGCCATCGAGATCGCGGGCGGCAATACAGACGTTATCTTGTGGTGTTAGATTGGTCGCCATAACGTAGCGTTTCCAGGGCGACGTTTTATCGCCGGGATTTTTATACCAGACAAACTCCTTCTGATCGGCCAGCAGAATATCCTGCTTTTTATCGCCGTCTACATCGCCGATAGCCAATCCGTACCCAATAGCAATCTGATTATCAACCACCTGAATTTTAAAATTCAGCTTCTTCTGACTCGTAGAATCAGTTTGCGCCAGCAGCGGTGACGTAGCGAGCAGGCACAGGAAAAACAGTTTTTTCATGGCGGTTTGTCAAGATTGTTGAGATACGTTGTTTTGAAAAGCGGCCTTTATTGTTGTTCTACCGACTCACGCTAATGTGCTCTCCCAGTTGCATCACTCGATAGGGCGTACCATGTTCTTCACAGGCACGCACGAAGTCGGCTGGATCGGCAGTGTTGAACGCGAACATATCGTAATGATGTGGAATAACGAGTTTTGCGCCAATCGCAACGCCGAGTCGGGCAGCTTCGTCGACATCGAGATTTCCGGCCACGCGCCGTTCGGGTTTGTTACCGTTGATGGGCAGAAACGCTACGTCGACCGCGAATGGACGTAGTATATCGATAATGCCGTCGTACCAGAGCGTATCTCCGGAATGGTAAACCCGATATGGCCCAATTTCCACCACAAATCCCATAAACTTGCTACGTCCTTCGGCATCGCGTTCGATTTCGTTATGAGCCGCCGGAACACCGTGGAACGTAACACTGTCTACTTCAACCGTCTGACCATCGGTTAAGCCAATGGGCTGATGCCGAAAATCAAGATTCATTCGGTCGAGAACAAAGGCGCGGTTGGCCTCTGGAATAACAAATTTCATATCCCAATTAGCGGCAAACAGTGGACTAAGCGTATGATAATCCAGATGGTCGGTGTGGTTATGGCTGGACGTAACGATATCAACCATACCAAGGTGGCCCGGAAAAATGACCCGTTCGGATAAGCGAACGTGCGGTTTGTCAGTTGTCGCGTATTTTTCAGATAATGAGTCAGAAAGATATGGATCGAATAATACGTGTTTGCCGTTGTACTGCAACAAAAAACCACTCTGACCAAGCCACCAGAAGTGCAGTTTTTCGGGTTGGTGGCGAGCAGCTTCGATATCGGCCAGCAAGGTATCGTCTTTCTGAAAAGCAGGTTTAAGCATAAAGAATGACGGTATACTAACTTGAATAAAAGGATTCGATATGACATCTCCATTTTTGTCATCCTGACGAAGGAAGGATCTTAAAGTATCCTAATTCACTTGTCAGGAAAACTCAAGGTCCTTCCTTCGTCAGGATGACAAAAAATAGTACGTTCTTGGCTGTGTGTGATTTACTTCTATTTACCTCCTATTCGTGCCAGAATCCAGTCGAGCGCTCGGTGAGGTATCAGCTTAGGAAGTATCCAGCTTGTTAGCAGATTAGGCACCAGCGCATAACGTACCTGCGGGTTTCTGGTTTCGTAAATATCAACGATACGTTCTCCAATCGCATCGACCGAAAAACCTCTCTCCTCCGCTTTTTTCACCTGTCTCAGAAACTGCTTCATGGCCGGAAAATAAGGGGTATTCTCATAAGCCGACATGTCGGTCCCTTTCGTCCAGATCGGCGTTTTAACAGAACCCGGCCCCACAATAATCACCTTAATACCAAATAGAGCCAGCTCTCTCCGCAAACTATGCGACAGCCCTTCGAGCGCAAATTTTGAGCTGACATAAGCGCCCAAAAACGGAATGGCGATCTGCCCATTTACCGAACTGATAGTAAGGATTCGACCAGTCTGAACCGGGTGATTCTCGCGCGCGCCCAACAGCGGCAGAAATGCCTGCGTTACCTGAACTACACCTACTACGTTCACATCCAGATGTTTCCGAAACGTATCGACTGACTGATATTGCACCGGTCCGCCGATAGCCATACCGGCATTATTAATAAGCCCGCCCAGCCCGCTCCCAGCTAGTTTTTCGGTCAGTTGCTGAGCCGCCAACGTAACGGCTGCTACGTCGGTTACGTCGAACAGCAGTGGGGTAAAAGAAGGGCCTAACTCCGTCTGCAAGCGGTCGGCATCAGCCTGATTTCTGACACTTCCGTAAACGCTGAATCCTCGCCCAACAAACTGTTTTGCAGCCCCGTAGCCAATGCCTGTCGAGACGCCTGTAATCAGAATATGCTTACTGACTGGTTTCATGGCGTAAACATACCATTATCCCGTTCAACAATCACCGCTACGTTAGCGTTATAAAGAGCGAAATGAAAGAGCGAAACCGGGCCGCCGGTGCGAAGCGAATACCATCCGGCAGGCCTTTTCACTCTTTCGCTTTTTCACCCCGCTTCGGCGGTCCGATTTCACTATTTGATTATGCAGGACATTGAACCTTTTTACGGCTGGGAGAAGTACTATACGGCGTCGGAGGATGAGCAGTCGCCTTTTTACGAACGGGAGTACAACATGCAGCAGTACGAAAACACCATCTACGGCTACTACATTCACCCACTCTGGGACGAAATTGGCTCAGAAACGCTGTATTGCAAGATTCTCTTCGCCAATTACGACCGGCAGTTTGTGGTAATTGAGCTTTTTGGAGAATGGAACGATACGTTGCATAACGACATCATGTTCCTCAAACGGCAGGTAATCGAGCCGCTAATTGACCAGGGTATTAAATACTTTATTCTGATTGCAGAAAACGTCCTGAATTTTCACGGTTCCGACGACAGCTATTATGAGGAGTGGTTTGAAGATGTAGAAGACGGTTGGATTGCCGCCATTCACTCGCCGGAATTTGTAGAACGTGAATGGAAAAAATACCACCTCGATTATTACATCAACTTTGGTGGAACACTCGATATTGCCAACTGGCGAACTTTGAAACCGGCGAACTTATTTGAATTGGTTAATAGCCTGATTATCCGAAGACTGAGTTAGCCTTGAAAAGACAGTTGATACGTGGCAGGCCACTTTTTTACCTTTCTTCCCGATTATTGATCCCTTCTTCCAAATGTGTGGGCCATTTGCACTAATTTTCTCAACTTTACCCGAAACCCCACAAGCAATCTGATGGAAAACAACGCCAAAACAAATGCCACCGAACAGGCACAGGCCGCTAAAGCTACTGCCGCCGAAAAACTCGAATCGTTCAAAACTCAGGCCAGCCAGCACCTTGATGCGGCTGCTACGCAACTCGATGAATTGAAGGATAAGTTGGTAGCGCAGGCTAAAGAAGTTGGTAAAGACATTGACATTGACGGGCTACAAGCAAAAGCTACAGAGCATTTCGAAGCGGCCAAAGCATCGACGGCTTCTAACCTCGCCAGTTTACAGGCGCAGGCCGAAACCGTATTCGCGGCTGCGGCTGCCAAAGCTGACGAGCTTTCCGACGTAGCAGAAGATAAATTCGACGACCTCAAAGCCGAAGCAACCGTACAGCTCGAAGCTGCTCAAGTGAAGCTCGATGAACTGAAAGCCGAAGCCGCTCTCCAGATCGAAGAAGCCAAAGAAAGAGCAAAAGGTATCTGGAATCAGCTATTCGGGGAGTAAAATTGATACGTAGTAAAAGCCAATAGCCCGACATTATGCAGCGTCGGGCTATTGGCTTTTACTACGTATTCTTATTAATGTTTTGGCTTCCGCCCTGGAGGTGTTTCGGTTCCGCTATGCGGAGGTGTAGCTGTGCCCGTATGTGGGCCGGTAGCCGTGCCACTATGCGGAGTAGCCGTACCACTATGTGGAGGAGTTCCGGTGCCACTATGCGGTCTGGTAGCTGTACCGGAATGGGGACCAGTAGCGCTTCCGCTGCCTGGTACTGCGCTACGTGCCGACGCCGTGGCATCGTCAGGCGTTAAATCTATGGTTTTTGTACAGGCGTAGCCACTCAATAAAGCAGTAACGACGCATCCGGCAACAATTAGTTTTTTCATCGGATGATTTATTCGAGAACAGATAAGAATAAGTTTGTATACGTAACAGGATACGACGAGGCCCCTGAGAACGTTGCACCTTTAACTAAAATTTAACGCGCGTTAAATTTTCAACAAATCACTGATAATTAGCGATATACAAAATAGTCTAATAAGTAATAATACGTATACGAATCATGCGGTTTTCAACTATAGTTTTCACTACGTTTAGTCTAGCAAAAGGTACCCTCAGACAAGGCTTCACTCCGGAATTAAATAGACGTAGTACGCTCATTTTGAGTGGATATTATCTGTAATTTCTATAACAAAGTAGAGAACACGCTTCGTAACCTGTCCAATGATTTCCGATTCAAATCATTACCTTTGCGGCCTGTTTCTCTTTTTTCACTGTGGATTCAATACGTGTATTTGCTCCTGCTACGGTTGCCAACGTAGCCTGTGGATTCGATATTTTTGGCTTTGCGGTTGATAATCCTGGCGACCAAGTTACCCTCACGATCAGCGATGAACCTGGTGTTCGCATTACCGATATCATCGGTGATGAAGGCCGACTTCCGCGCGAAGCCGCACGTAACACGGCTGGGATTGCCATTCAAACGTACCTCAAGCAAATTAACCGAACCGATCTCGGCCTCGACGTAGTGCTGCACAAGCAAATGCCGCTCGGAAGTGGGCTGGGATCAAGTGCAGCCAGTGCAGTAGCTGGGGTTTATGCGGTGAATGAATTGCTAGGACGACCTCTGCCCGTTATAAAGCTGCTACCCTTTGCCATGGAAGGTGAGCGAATCGCCTGTGGTTCGGCCCATGCCGATAACGTGGGGCCGTCTTTGCTCGGCGGTTTCGTAGTGGTTCGGAGTTACAGCCCGCTGGACGTTATTAAAATTGAGACTTCGGCTAAGCTCTATTGTACACTGGTCCACCCCGACATTGAAGTCAATACAAAAGATGCCCGGTTTATCCTGAAAAATGAAGTTTCGCTGAAGAATACCATTACTCAGATGGGCAACGTAGCGGGTCTAATTGCGGGTTTGATGACACCCGATTACGACCTCATTAGTCGCTCACTGGTCGATGTAATAATCGAACCGGTACGTTCCATTCTGATACCTGAATTTAATGAGGCCAAACAGGCGGCTTTAGATAATGGTGCGCTGGGGTGCAGCATTTCGGGTTCAGGCCCATCGATGTTCGCCCTAAGCCGCAATGTGCAGACTGCCGAGCAGGTAGGTGCCGCAATGCAGCAGGCCTTTCTATCCGTAGGCATCACCAGCGAAGCTTACGTATCACAAATCAACCGCCAGGGACCGAAGGTGATCTAATTTTAAAGAGCGAATAACTGCCGGCAGTTATTCGCTCTTTCACTCTTTTAAAATTATAACGCTTCCCAGGAGAGTTGCCAGCCTTCTAGTCGAGAGGGTTTTGCTACGCCGGGCTGTCGGGGTTGCTCGGTGGCGACCAGTCGAAGCGGGATTGTTTCGCGCGTTTGGGCGGTTGTCAATTGGTCGGTACGTAAGAATACGCGCCCCGAACCTGCGTCAACGATTTCGATATGTGCCTGAATCATATCGCCCACGGAAAAGTTTCGCCCATTAATGGTAATGGGCTGAACAACCTGAAAAATACAGAGTTTCCCTTCGGTCAAATTGCCTTCACTCATACTACGTGTCAACAGCCGATTGGACGGTAGGACTGCTGCGGGGGCAACCGACGTAGCAACAGTCTTCTCATTTTTTTCTGGCTCATCGTCAATTATCACAGTTTCAGTAGCCTTATCTTGATCTTCCACAATGAGTACTACGTTTGTTGTGGAGTCTGCCACAAAAACCGGCTCCGCTTCGCTTTCGTCAACTTTAGCAGCCACTTTGGCGAATGTCGCTTCGTCCATATCGAACGAAGCCAGAATAGCGGCACGTTCGGTCGAAAGCACAGAAACATCATTACTTAAGGTCGCCAGAGCCCCTCCGAGCTCCGCCCGATATATCTGCGGACGGGTTAGCAACTCCTTAATGGCTACCGTCTGAAACAAATACGCTTTGGTTTCAGCTGCCCGATACGGCAAAGCCATCGGGTGACGATCGGGATATTGGCGAGCCAGTTTCTGAATATAGTTTGGACCGGCGTTATAAGCCGTTGCCACCAGCATCCAGGAGCCTAGCTGGTCATGAAGTTCATTGATGTAACGGCATGCAGCATGTGTGGCTTTGAGCAGGTTGAAACGATCGTCGCGCCGACGTGATACGCTTAGCCCCAGTGATTGAGCCGTTTGCGGCATAAGTTGCCAGAAACCAGCCGCTCCCTTACGCGACACAGCATGGTTTGTTACGGCGCTTTCCAGTAAGGGCAAAAATTTAAAATCGGACGGAATCCGGTATTGTTGCAAAATTGGCTCGATGATGGGGAACACCACCGATGCCCGACGTTTCAGTACGTTTAAATCGTTGGCCCAGGATGCCTGCTGATGAAGGGTTCGCGTCCACCGGCCAGTGATGGCAGGATCATGAATGGGTACCATTTCCCCACAAAAATGGATAGGACTTTCATCGATCTTAGGCGAAGTAGCCCATTTGATAAGCGGTTTCACAACCGAGGCTGCATTGAGAGCAAAAAACGGGCTGGTTTGGGCAACGGCCAGTGAGCTGGAGAAGATAGTCAGGCCAAGAACGGCTGTTACCGTCAGGTATAGTTTGGTCATCAGCAACAATTGTTACGGTGGGTACGCTACTCCGCCGTTCACCCTGAACGGCGCCTGATACTCAGCGGCTTCACTCGCTACGTTGCTCTCTGATCACTACTCTAACAGCCGCAAAAAAATATTCTCTACTGAATTGTATTTTACTACGTTTGCCAGTCAGAAGACCAGTCGTTTTAACACAGTATAATTCGTGCTGGGAGCACAATAAATTGAATCTGGAAGAGTCGCTAAAACACACTGCGAAATCCTCCATATATTTACGGGTTTGTAAAAGTACAATATTCAACTTGAAAAAACAACATTCTACAGATCAATTGGCAACCCGTTACCTCATCTTTCATCCATTAGCAAAGGAAATCTCGCATCAATAACGTAGCAAAATTGCTGCCAATGAGCGGATTATATTTTATATATACCCAACGACTCGATACATTAAAAAACCAATCATCTCCCGAATAAGATAATACGCATCGAAGAACGATTCTTCGTGTGGCAGAAGCCATTCTCCAGGCGAAAATGATCGGCGATTACCAATAAAGCTGGTCGGATATGGTGTTACGTTGACGCCCGCTTTTTGAAAGCAACCCACGGCCCGACGCACATGCCAAGCCGACGTAACGAGTATGCACTGGTTTGTCCGGAATCGTTGTCGAAGCATGGGAGCCGAAAAAAGCGCATTTTCGCGGGTATTTCTGGATTTACTTTCCAGCACAATATCATACATAGATACGCCGGCCATGGTCAGGAACGTAGCAGTCATCTGGCCTTCATCGCTCACGACTTTGGGTTGGAACGGCAGTGAACCGTTACCGCCACTAATTAGGATTTTTTGAACAACTCCGGTTTTGTATAGATACAAGGCCTGCGCAGCACGATCGGCCTCTCGTCCCAGTAGAAAACGATGGTTATTTTTTGAATCGTTGGGTGGTACTTCTATCATCGTGTTGATGATGCCACCTGTCAGCACAACAGCCACGCGATCGGTTGAATCATTACGCACGATGTTATACTGCTGAATGGGGTATTCCCACAAAAGGGCCAGTTCGTTAGTGAGAAAAGAATTGCCAGACAAAACAAAAATACCTAGTGCGACGCCAATGAACCGTCTACGGTAGCGGAGATTTTTCGTAAAAAAGGCTACTAATAAAGCAGTTACAAGCCATCCTGCCGGTGTTAGAAGATACGTAAGCGTTTTGGAAAAGAAATAAAACATAGACTAGATCAGGTATGGCAAGCGTTTTGTATACGGAAAATCATGAACAAAGAGCGAAAGAATGAAAGAGTGAAAGAGTGAAAGAGCGTATTCTCTGCGCCATCGCTCTTTCGCTCCTTCATTCTTCTGCTCTTTATACACCAAACAATACTTAACTTTGCGAAGATACGTACCCTCTTGTATGAAAAATCTCCTCCTGACGGTTCTACTTGGTTGCTTGCTTACTCCCCATGTATGGGCACAATCCGCCACCGACGGCTATAAAATCACTGGACACATTAAAGGTATAAAAGACACGACCTGTGTATTGGCGCACTATTTTGGCTCAACGCAGTACATTCCGAAAGACACTGCCCGCGTCGACGGCAATGGTAATATGACGTTCGAAGGCAAAAAAGCGCTGCCCGAAGGGCTGTACATGGTTGTGGTGCCTACCAAAAATCCTTACGTTCAGTTTTTGATGACCGACGATCAGCAGTTTGCGTTCGATTCTGACACGGCCAGCCTCGTCGCGAACATGAAAATAACCGGTTCAAAAGAGAATGAGTTATTTTATACGTATCAGCAGGGCCTGGCTAAATTTTACGATGAAGCGCAGGCTATACAAGCCGAGAAAAAACTACGTAACGACCCGGCTTCGACCGCCCTCGTGAACAAAAAAATGGCTGATTTGCAGCAGAAGGCGAATGATTACCGCCTTCAGTTCATGAAAGAAAACCCCACTACGTTTGCCGTCAAATTGTTTAAAGCCAGTGCCGACCCGGAGGTTCCGCCTGCGCCTAAAGCGGCTAATGGTCGGGCAGATTCGACATGGACGTTCAATTATTATAAAAAACATTATTGGGACGACTTTGACTTTGGTGATGAGCGCTTCGTTCGGACGCAGCTTTTGCAATCTAAAATCGAGCGGTACATCAAAGAGCTGACGGTTCAGGTGCCCGACTCACTGATTAAAGAAGCTGATTATCTGGTAAATAAAGCCATTGCCGGTAAAAACAAAGAGGTGAAGTATTACACCATCTATTACATCACCAGCCAGTACGAACAACCTAAAGTAATGGGCACTGACGGTCTGTTTGTACACATGTTTGAGAAATATTATAAGACAGGCGTTATGACCGTTTCGGATTCGTCGACGCTGAAAAGCATTGGCGAACGGGTTGCTACGTTGAAACCCAATCTGGTTGGTAAAACACTGGTTACGCCTGTTGTGAGTGATTCACTAAAACGGCCGCTCAATCTTCAGGCGATTCTCAAGAGCGATTACACAGTTTATGTATTCTACTCCCCTACCTGCGGACACTGCCGCGAGAGTGCGCCCAAGCTTCAGAAATTCACTGATACGTATAAAGGAAAAGGTATCGACGTAGTGGCCATCGCCATCGACCAGAGCCCGGAAGAGTGGAAGAAGTTCGTGAAGGAATTTAAACTGAAGAATGCTATCAACGGCTACGACTTCACGTATCGCACCGATTATCGTCACAAATACGACGTCTGGACTACACCTACTACGTATATCCTCGACAAGAATAAAAAAATCATTGCCCGCAAGCTTCCTATCGAGCAAATCGAAGATTTTATTGGGTTTCACAAGCGGCAAAACGCAACGGCCAAGGCTGCAACGGCTCCCGCTAATGCGAAAGCGAGTGTGAAGAAATAAGCGTGGAGTTTCGGCGATTCGATACGTTCGAAACCCAGAATAAAAAGGCTACGTAGTGATACGTAGCCTTTTTATTCTAATAAATTAGATGATTATCAGCTAATCTATACGTTAATCTCATACTGATTCGAAGCAGTCAGGATGATCAGTTACGACAATCGTTTGTTCTTGCTGTACGGCAAAACTATTCTTGGCAATCAGTGTCTAACTATTCTCCTTTTCCTGGTCATTTCGCTGGCTGCGCGATAATAACAATATCTTGTGAGGGCGGAGTAGGCGGAATTGAGGAACCTAACGGTGGGATGTAGAATCCACCATCTACCACTCGCTCGTAAAAAAGCCCTGAAAATCTTCCTACTCTTCCTTCGTAAAAAGTAGTAGTGTTGGTTTCTGGAAGCGAAAATTTATAATCATTGTTGGTTAGCTGAACGCTAACCTCTTTGCTGAACGTAGATTGGATGTTATTTCGCCAATAAGTGGTTTTCATAGCGAGCTGATCTAGCCCTGTAGCAGTAAGCTCTACGGTAAAATTACTAACCCCAATCTTGTTAATTCCAGGCTTATATCCTGTCGAGCCTGGTAATAACGAAAACAGAGTGTCACCAGACTCCATGTAGGCCGTAACAATATACCGACCAACAGCCCCGGCAGATACCCCGGTAAATTTATTGTCGGGTTGACAGGAAAGAAACCCAACGAGATTACAAAGGAGAATTAACTTGTTTGTCAATTGGAAATGTTCATTAAGGCCATTTAACAACTTCCTTTTTATCAGAAACTTACAAGCCAATCGCGGCTTTAATTCCATAGTTGGTTCGCAGCTGTCAGGATAATCGGATGTTTATCGGTAACAACAATCGTTTGTTCATGCTGCACGGCAAAACTATCCTTGGCGATTAGTGTCCAACCATCTCCTTTTTCCTGAGCATACGTGGCTTTGGTGGATAAAAACGTCTCGATTGCAACAACGGAATGCTTTCGAAAACGAGTTTTATTGGACCGATCATAGTAGCATAGAATATCATGCGGTTCTTCATGAAGGCTCCGGCCTATGCCGTGTCCAGCCAGATTCTTGATGACTCGATAACCACTTCGCCTGGCTTCCGTTTCAATGATGCGACCAATCTCAGCTATTTGTACTCCGCTCCGAATGTGCCTAATGGCTTTGGCCAGAATTCGCTTTGAGGCTTCCACTAAAGCACTATGCTGATGAATATCTTGCCCCAGAACAAACGATCCGCCATTGTCTGACCAATAGCCATTGAGTTCGGCCGATACGTCAATATTGATTAAATCTCCTTCCTGCAGAAACCGTTTCGCAGACGGGATACCGTGACAAACTTCCTCATTTAAACTAATACACGTCCAACCTGGAAAGCCATAGGTGAGCTTTGGTGCTGATCGGGCGCCTTGTTGCTCCAGCAACTGTTGTCCATATTGATCTAATTCAAAAGTCGACATCCCTGGTCGGGCATATTGTTGCATGCGCTTAAGGGTTGAGCCAACAATTCGACTAATCTGCTGCATACCGATCAAGTCCTGCTCAGATGTCAATGACATAGCTTTATGGTTCTGGTTGTATGATGATACGTTGACTGGCAACAGTCAAACGATTTCTTAACGAATTCAACTTCCGCTACTTCATCTTCGTGCGCTTTACCAGATAAGCGGTTAGAATCTGGTCGAAACCTTGGGCAATGTCGGCTTCGATGAAATCGATTTTGTATTGACCGCAACGCATTTTTAATTCCTGAAAATACGACTTCACCGCCTGCTGATACGTTTCGCGAACCTGCCCCGGCTGGAGTTTCACTTTTTCACCAGTTTCGAGGTCGATAAATTCATAGGGGCGTTCATCAAAGGCAAATTCTTCTTCGGTTTTTTTGTCTGTTACGTGGAAAACCAATACCTCGTGCAGGTTGTGGCGCAGGTGTTGCAGAGCCGAAAACAAAGCATCTGCTTTATCGGAATTGTCGAACATATCGCTGAAAATCACCACCAGCGACCGCTTGTTGATTTTCTCGGCAACCTGGTGAATAATATCAGCGGCTGCCGTCCGACGTAGCGGTTTGGGTTGCTGCATCAACAGATCTAATTGCGTGAACAGTTTGTGTACGTGTGACGGCGTCGATTTTACGGGCGTCTGCACATCAATAGCGTCAGCGAAGGTCGTTAGGCTCACTGCATCTTTCTGACGCTGAAGCATATAGGCCAGACAGGCAGCCGCCATCACGCTGAATGTCATCTTCCCATAATTTGCCTCCGGGTAGTACATCGACGACGACGTATCGACCAGGAGATGGCATCGTAAGTTGGTTTCTTCTTCGTACCGTTTTACGAACAGCTTCTCCGTTTTGCCGAAAACTTTCCAGTCGATGTGCCGCGTTGTTTCGCCGGTATTGTAGAGCCGATGTTCGGCAAATTCCACCGAAAAACCATGAAACGGCGATTTATGAAGACCCGTAATGAATCCTTCGACCAGTTGACGAGCCAGAAATTCAACATTACCAAACGAACGTACCTGACCAAGATTAAGAGGCTGTTTCATGCGAATGAGTGAAAGTATGAAAGAGTGAAAGAGTGAATAATTTCGCGGCAGCTATTCGTTCCGCTTCGGCGGTCCGATTTCGCTCTTTCATTCTTTCACTCATTGAACATAACGCAAAAAGCGCACCGTTCGACATTTCAGGCAGGAATTGCACATTGAAATTTCGAACGGTGCGCGGTCGTATTCTGTACAAGCAGATTACAGGATGGGTTCCAGCATTGGCTGATAATCAGCGGGTGTGTTGAAAGGCGCCAAAGCGATTGCCTGTCCTTTGCCAACTACACGTAGTGATACGTTGGCAATTCCTCTCGAAACCATGCCAAGTGCCTGAGCTGCTGCATGTGTAAGATCAATGATACGTCCTTTCGAAAACGGGCCTCTATCATTGATTCGTACAATTACTGATCGATGGTTGTCGAGATTCGTTACTTCAACCAACGTATTGAGTGGGAAATGACGGTGTGCCCCCGCCAGGGATTCAGCGCTAACGCGCTCGCCATAAGCGGTCTTACGACCATTGAACTTCTTGGAATAAAAAGACGCTTTGCCTTTCTGTATGAGGCCTGGAAGGGCCTCCGCCGGTTTTATGTTGGCGAAAAACAACATAATGGACACGATTAAACTCATACAGCTCTTGGTTACGTGAAAAAAATAAACGGAGAGTATGCCAATTGACATCATGCATACTGTCCGCCCCCAAAAAGTGCAATTCCTGAAAAACAAATATAAACCGCAGCAGGCTCATTGCCAAACAATTATTCGAAAAACTGTAGAATAACTTCCACAAACGTCTGAACTACTTGAGGAAAAACTACCCTAAAATATATTTATACACTTTCTTTTTGAACTTTCACTAATGCCCGTACTTTAGCGGTTCAGAATAGCTAAACCAATTTAACTGTGGACGAAAGAGACCGGGAGAAAATCTATTCAAAACGCGTTCGGGCGGGCAAACGAACCTACTTTTTTGACGTCAAATCAACCCGAACCAACGATTATTACCTAACCATTACCGAAAGCCGACGACACCCGCAGGGAGAAGGATTCATTTATGAGAAACACAAAATGTTTCTCTACAAAGAAGACTTCGATAAGTTCGTTGAAGCCCTGCAGGAAACCGTGGATCATGTGAAAACGGAACTGATGCCGGATGTGGATTTTGCTCAGTTCGGCCAGCGCGAGCGCGACGAGCAAGACGATTTCGCCAGCGAATTGAAATGGGAATAACAACACATTAGAACGTACTGAATGAGCTAGACTTTACTTCTCTACATGTTTCTAAACGCAGTGGGCATTCGCCCCACTCACCAATTGCCTTCGGTGCAGAGCCGAAGGCTTTTTTTGTGGTCCGCCGTTGGGGTTGTACTTTTGTAGAAAAACTATAGAGTGAAAGAGCGAAAGACCGGGCCGCCGGAGCGGTGAAAGAGCGAAATCCGTCCGACAGATTCACACTTTCACCGCTCCGGCGGCCCGGTCTTTCACTCTTTCGCATTTAATCTTATGGGTTTACAATGTGGAATCGTGGGTTTGCCGAATGTGGGCAAATCGACGCTGTTTAATGCCATTTCGAGCGGGAAGGCCGAAGCCGCCAATTACCCGTTCTGTACAATAGAACCAAACGTTGGTGTGGTAACCGTACCTGACGAGCGTTTAAACGCCCTTGAAGGGCTGGTGAAACCGCAAAAAGTGGTGCCTACCATTATCGAGTTTGTAGATATTGCCGGGCTCGTGAAAGGCGCTAGTCAGGGTGCTGGGCTGGGCAATAAGTTTCTGGCCAATATCCGCGAGGTCGACGCCATTGTCCACGTGATACGTTGCTTCGAAGACGATAACATCGTTCACGTAGAAGGCAAAGTGAATCCGGTGTCGGACAAAGAAATCATCGACGCCGAACTTCAGTTGAAAGATCTGGAATCAGTCGACAAGAAAATCCAGCGGATTGCAAAAGCCGCTCAAGTCGGCGACGCCAAAGCGAAGGCTGAGCTCGCTACGTTGAAGATTTATAAAACGGCGCTTGAAGCAGGCAAAAGTGCACGTACCGTACAGGTATCGCCCGAAGAACAGGAAGCCGCTCTTGGCGATATTTCGTTACTGACGGTTAAGCCTGTTATCTACGTAGCGAACGTCGATGAGGGTTCTCTGCCCAACGGAAACGCCTACTCCGATGCACTTCGGGAAGCGGTGAAAGACGAAGGTGCTGAAGTGATCGTGATCAGCGCCAGCATCGAATCGCAGATTGCCGAGATGGAAGACCCCGACGAGCGCGAGCTATTTCTGGGCGAATACGGCCTGACTGAATCAGGTTTGAGCAAACTCATCAAAGCATCCTACAAGCTGCTGGGACTCATTACGTATTTCACGGCGGGTGTTAAAGAGGTACGTGCCTGGACAATCCATCGGGGCTGGAAAGCGCCACAAGCCGCAGGTGTCATCCACTCCGATTTCGAGAAGAAATTCATTCGGGCACAGGTCATGAAATTACCGGACTTCCAGCAGTTCAAAACCGAATCCGCCGTTCGGGAAGCCGGAAAATTGGCCGTTGAAGGTAAAGAATACGTCGTACAGGACGGCGATATTATGGAATTCCTGCACAGTGCGTAGGCTGTCCCAGATTAAATGTTTCAGGTTCCATGTTGGTTCACGTACGAGTTTGCGAACGCGTCAGCCAACATGGAACTTTGAACTTGAAACCTGAGACAATCTTTACCTCCGTTTGTTCAACCCGATACGTCGATACGAGATCAATTGGTCGGCGCGGGAAGCGGGTGGGCGATGATAGATAAATACTTCGTAATCATTTTCGGTGGAAGAATAGCTTCCCTCAATGTAATACTCATCCACTTTCGGTGGCGAGCCGGTTGTCTGCACTACGTAGTCGTAATTATAAACGCCCTGTTTCAGCATAACCGAAGTCCGGTAGGCGTTTAGAATTGGATCGTACGTCATTCGATTGCGGTCGTTCAGTTGCCAGAAATTGAAGGCGCCGTTCACGTAAACCGCTACGTTTGGTATTTCGGGAGTACGTAGCGTAAACACCGTTTCAATGTAATCGCCATACGTAGCACCGTCGCCGGTTTCGCGGTGGTCGATAACGTATTGACCATTGAAATCATCGCTTTGTAGATAAGCTCCTCGGGCACGTGGCTGATCCGACTGCACATAAGCAATGTTATGATCGGCGGGGCGGTCAATACGTTCGATGTAGTTAGCGCGGGAAAGTATCGTTCGCGTATCGAAAAACCGAAATTCATTACTCCCCGGCATGGTATTACTCAGGTCAATCAGTCGATAATCCAGCACCTGATCAAACGCCTGTACATTCGTAGGCCGCAGGTTTTGAATCACTCGATCGTCGCGGTAGTTCTGACGTATCACTACCTTAAAATCGTCTTGGGGGGAGATGACCTGGTAGCCTTTGTAATTAATATTGAAGTCGATTTGCTGGTCAACAAACTGCCGGTCGGGGGCCGCAGAGAACCGCGCCAGAGCTGATACTAACACCCGGTTCTGATACGTCATGAATCGCCGGGTGAACGTGATGTTGTTCCGATTTCGTTCGTCGTAAACTACCAAAATGTAGTTCCCCGGTAATTTCACGCGCGGTAATGTGTACCGATAGTGGTAATACGGGACTTTCGTGTTTATCGAAATCTGGTATTCGGTTAGGGGGTTGTCGTTGTATTCGTAGGTGAATTCAATGTCATTCAGCACCGACTTTTGCCAATCAGAATTACAGTGAATAAGTTTGGCCCGGAATGAACGATAATTGGCCGATAACTCGTCGAATTCGAGCTGGAGCGGCACCTGTTCATCCAGCGAAACGATGGGCGGGTTTAACGTACGAGTTGGATCGTTTGGATTCGCGTTGAGTTGTGGAAACAGCAGCACCGTCTGCACCCTCGGATCGTAAATGTGGTCGATAGTCTGAATCTGTTGCGCCGTAACGAACGTAGCGATTGTCCAGAAAAAAAGAAAAGCGACTAATCGGGCAGAAGCCTGCATGAAATCAGATTTTTAAAGCTTTGCTGTTAGCAAAGTTATTATTAACGTATTAAAGCTAACGTAGTGGAATCAACGCAAGTATACAAGTGATACAAACGAAACGTTGCTATTTTTGCCGACAGCATACTCAACCCAACGTCTATGGTCAATTACAACCCGAAAGAGTGGATTCGGTTTATCCTTACGTTCAACCGGGCCGACACCGTTCGCCAGTTAACACCCGCGCTGCTGGGCATCGCTGTTTACTCATTCATTATTGTTCACATCATCGAGTTGATGGGCTTGAGCGAAAATCCGCATCTGAAAAACTTTTCGCTCATGCACACGCTGCTGAGTTTCGTGATTTCGATGCTGCTCGTATTTCGAACCAACACAGCGTACGACCGTTGGTGGGAAGGGCGAAAATTATGGGGAAGTCTGGTCAATAATACCCGCAACATGGCCCTGAAACTAGATCAACTACTTGATCCAACTCAGGCAGAAGCCAGGGCGTTTTTTCGGGCTATGATTCCCAATTTTGCGTTTGCGCTCAAAAACCACCTCCGCTCAAATGACATTGAACGCGAGTTTACAGAAACCGCTACGTTTGAAAAGAGTAGTCTGCGCATGAACGAACACGTCCCCCAACAAATAGCACTCGCTATTTTTGGGAAGATCCATGAGTTGCAACGTCAGAAAATCCTGCTTCCCGAACATCTGATTATTCTGAACGATGAAGTTCAATCGCTGATGGACGTTTGTGGCGCCTGCGAACGTATCAAGAACACGCCAATTCCGTTTTCTTATAGTTCGTTCATCAAGAAATTCATCGTCATGTACTGTCTTACGTTACCGATCGGCTACGTATCAAATCTTCACTATCTGGTGATTCCGCTGGTAATTTTCGTGTTCTACGTACTGGCCAGTCTGGAAGTAATTGCCGAAGAAATTGAGAACCCTTTTGGCACCGACGAAAACGACCTTCCGCTAGATACCATCTGCAAGGGCATCCATAAAACCGTCACCCAGTCCTTCGACCACATGCTCACTCTCGAGAAAGCCGAATCCGTCGAAGGCCCCAGGAGAGGCTTTAAAAATGAGTTATAAAATTGCAGGGTTGTAAAGTTGGCTGACACATCAACAACTTTACAACCCTGCAATTTTATAACTATCAACTCCCTTAATACCCAGGGTTTTGCTTTATCTTACCCGGATTGATGTCGATCTGGCTCTGTGGAATTGGAAATACCAGCAGGTTTTCGCTCAGCGCCGTTTTGATACCGATGGCTGTTGCTTTGGCCTGCAAAACCGGCAAAGCGCGACTGGTACGTACCAGATCGAACCAGCGATGTCCCTCAAAGGCCAGCTCTATACGACGTTCCTGTTCAATCGCCAACCGCATATCGGCCTGCGACGTAACGGCTTTATCAGCCAGTCCAACCCGTTTGCGAATCTGATTCAGATACGGCAGGGCTTCGGCGGTTTTTGCCGTTTCGTTTAGGGCTTCGGCATACATCAGCAGTACGTCGGCGTAGCGTAATACGTACCAGTTATCATCCGCATCATTAACCACAGTTGGTGGGTCGAGGTATTTGCGGATGTAATTGTAATCCACTCGCACACCGCTGCTATTCGTGTAACTGGTTGCCATCGATACAGCTCTGCGTGGGTCGTTGGCTTCGTAGCTGTTTACCAGATCGGTTGTTGGCTGGTTGTTGCCTCCGCCCCCAAACTGGATCACCGCATTGCCGGAGTTTTCGGGCGCGTAGGCATTGGCAAATGGGCTCCCTTCACCCAAATTGCCTTTTTTGTACTGCACCTCAAATATCGATTCCTTATTGTTTTTATTGGCCGCTTTAAACAAATCAGCGTAGCTCGGCAGCAGCGAATACGTATTGGCGTCAACCACTTCTTTCAGTTTTGTAGCCGCTTCGGCGTATTTCTTTTGAGTCAGATACACCTTCCCTAACAAGCTTTTGGCGGCACCTCTCGTCGCGCGGCCTACATCGGTGCCGGTGTAACTGACTGACAAAGAAGCCTCTGCATCGGCCAGATCTTTTACAATCTGGGTATACACATCCGCCACTGGGGCGCGCGCATAATCGTACCCTTGCAATGGATCGGTGATTTCGGTCAGTACGAGTGGTACGTCGCCGAAAACACGTACCATGTTGAAATACATCAACGCCCGCAGAAATTTCGCTTCGCCAATGATACGAGCCTTCAAAGTTTCATTCATCGGAACGCCACCAGCGCGCTCAATAATGGCGTTGCAGCGATAAATTCCCCGATAGCCATCGTTCCAGCGGCCTAATGTATAAGGATTTGTCGTTCGAATGTAAAATTTGTCGAATTCGTCCTGATCCGTAACCGAGCCCGACAACACCGGGCGCGTATCGTCGGAAGGAATTTCAGACACTACGTAAAACTGACCGTATTGCCCGTTGGATTGAAGCGCTCCGTAAGCACCATTCAGCGCCGTCAATACGTCGGACTGCGACTTATAGAAGGACGTAGTACCAACCGCCGAGATTGGATTTAAGTCCAGAAATTTTTCTTTACAGGCAGTCAGGCTTAGCGCCACTAACCCAACAAGAATATGAATACGTTTCATGAGAATCGAGAGAAAGATTAGAAGCCCAGATTTAAACCAATCGTGTAGGTACGTGCCAGCGGATACGAACCATAGTCGACACCACCTGTCAGAGGACCTTCGTAGCCACTCACTTCGGGGTTATAGCCCAGATATTTCGAAACAGTGACCGGGTTCTGCACACCGGCGTAGATACGTACCGACTGCACTTTTATTTTCTGCGTCAGCGTGTTCGGTACGTTATAGCCTAACGTAATGTTTCGGATGCGGAAATACGAGCCATCTTCAACCCAGCGAGTCGATACTACGTTGTTGCTACCCGTTGTGCGTGAGTTGGCGCGGGGTGTTGTTCCGTCGCCGGGGTCTTGTGGCGACCGCCAGCGGGTAAGAATCGTGCTCAACTGATTGGCGTTCCCTTCCAGATTTTCGTAGAAACGACGCGACAGGTTCAGGATTTTGCCGCCCTGCACGCCCTGAATCACTACGTTCAGATCGAAACCTTTGAACGAGAACGAATTGGTGATTCCATAGGTGAAATTGGGTTGGTTGTTACCAATAAGCGTCCGGTCGTCGGCGGTAATTTTCCCATCGTTATTGATGTCAGCATACTTAACATCACCGGGGCGGCTATCGGCCCAGTGCGGATAACTGTCCAGTTCCGCCTGATCGCGGAAAACGCCCAATTGCTGGTAGCCATAAAAGCTACCTAAGGGCTGGCCGATTACCGAAATGTTGGTTTCGCCTACGCCCGTTCCACTCCGGATAGGGTCGCCCGTGGGGCCGAGTGCGAGTACTTTGTTCCGGTTAAACGACAGGTTCAGGTCGGTTGTCCAGCCAAAGCCTTTTGTACCCGATGCCTCAAGATTCCGAGTCGACAGCGCAAATTCCCAGCCTTTGTTTTCGACCTGCCCGATGTTACGTACTGCCGAAGTGAAACCTGTTAACGAAGGCACCTGCACCGAAAGCAGCAAATCGGTAGTGATACGTTGATAATAATCGACAGTCAGGAAAATCCGATTCTGGAATAATCCCAGATCAACGCCAACGTCGGTCTGGCGGCTTTTTTCCCAGCTCAGTCGTTCATTACTAATACTGGTAGTTGCCAAACCATTCGCCAATCCATTGCCCAATACGTAGTTATCTTTGCTTAACACGCCAATAGCCGGATAGTTATTTGGCGTACCATCGCTATTCTGGAAGGCATTGTTCCCCGACAAACCGTAGCTGGCCCGTACTTTCAGTTCAGAAACAGCCGGAACCGATTTCATAAACGATTCTTCGCTCACACGCCAGCCAACCGAAGCCGAGGGAAACGTACCGAAACGGCTCGTCATACCAAAACGCGACGAGCCATCACGCCGAACCGACGCATTGAACAGGTAACGATCTTTGAAATTATACGTAACGCGGGCAAAATACGAAGCCAGCGACCAGGTCGTCTGACCTGATGTACTTAGCTGTGGCGCTGTGCCTGTAATAATCGTTCCAGCACTAATGGTACGTACCAAGTCATTCGGGAAGTTATTGGCGTTGACACGGCTTTCCTGAAAATCGTTATTTTGGGCTTCCATACCGATCAGGGCATCCAGATGATGTTCAGTACCGATGTCGTGCGTATAATTCAGCGTGTGGTTCGTTACCCAGTTGATATTCTGCGACGTATAAGCCGAACCAGTCGATACGTTCGGGGGCAAAAGCTGGTTGAGCGGCATGGCCGAAGTCTGATACTGATTCTGGCGGAGGTAGTTCAGATCGGCGCCAATTGTTCCACGATAACGTAGTGTTTTCCAGATCGCAAACTCAGCATACGCGTTACCCAGCAAACGGAGCTGGCTTACCTTGTTATCGGCTTCCGTGATGTTCGCAACGGGGTTAGTAATACCAGGCCAATCGTAGGGAGCCGCGTAAAACGCCTGTGAATTATACGTAATGCCATCAGCCTGATAAATCGGAATAAACGGCGGCAGCGACAGGGCCGCATTAATAATGCCGTTACTCGCCCAGTGACCGTCGGTAGCAGTCCGGTTTTCATCCATGTACGACGGGCTGAAATTCACCCCAACTTTTAACTTGGACGATAATTGAGCGTCAATATTGGTACGTACTGTATACCGATTGATGCCCGACCGCTTAATAATTCCATCCTGTTTCAGGTAATTTCCCGACACAAAATATTGCACCTTCTCAGATCCGCCCGATGCCGAAAGTTGGTAGTTACTAATAGGCGCTTTCTGGAAAATCATGTCCTGATAATCGTAATAAGCCAGACTATTCGGATCGTCGAAGTTTACCCCGGCAAACTCCCCTCTCGGATACCGATACCGCTGACCAGCTGCCCGAGCACTGTTCGGATCGTTGATCGAAGAACCCGGAACCCGTTCGAGATAAGCCGCATTGAACCCATCTTTCACAAATTCGGCAAATTGCTGCGAATTGAGCAGGTTCATTTTTTTGCTAACCTGCTGCGTACCGGTATAATAATCGAAATTAATCCGACTCTGCCCCGATTTGCCGCGCTTGGTCGTTACCATGACAACGCCGTTCGCTCCACGCGACCCGTAGATTGCCGTTGCTGAGGCATCTTTCAGGATGTCGATTTTGTCAATATCGTTGGGATTGAGTTGGTTCAAACCACCGGCATTCGTTAAACTACCGGAATTCAGCGGCTGCCCATCAATGACGATCAACGGCCCATTACCAGCACTGATCGAACCCAACCCACGTACTTTGATGGAAGGCGCATTACCGGGAGCGCCCGTATTCTGCTGAATCACTACGCCCGGCATCCGTCCGGTCAGGCCTTCTACTACGTTCGTAACGGGCTGATCTTTAATCGTCTGCGCCTTTAACGAAGAAATCGAACCGGTCAGATCACGACGATTTTGCTGACCATACCCAACTACCACAATTTCATCCAGCGTTTTATTGTCGCCAGCGAGTGTTACGTTCACCGTGGTCCGATTACCTACCACAACTTCCTGCGTAGCGTAACCAATGAATGAAAACACCAGCGTCAGATTGGCCGATTGGTCGGGAACGCTAACCCGGAAGTTACCATCTGAATCGGTGGTTGTACCACGAGTTGTGCCTTTAACCACGACGCTTACACCGGGTAATCCACTGCCGTTTGCACCATCGGTAACGCGCCCGCTAATGGTCTGGTCAACCGTCGTTTGCATCTCTCGCGAAGCCATCTGGTTTAACGTAGCGGTTTCGAGTGGTTCGGCTCCAACGGGGGTTGGCAACGTACTGGCACCTTCCAGCAGCGTTAGCTTCTGTGTTTTGTTCGCCGACAGCACTACGTACACACCTGTTTTCACTTTTGCATAACGTAGCCCCTGTGGCTTAAGGACTTTCGTCAGATTTTTTTCCAGCGAAACACTCGGATCTATCATTGCCGGGCTCACCAGATGATCGCTCACCAATCGATCTTCAAATAAAATATCGACTTGATAACGGGTTTTCAACTGACTCAATACGTCCCGTAACTGGAGCATTTGAGCCGAAGATGTCTGATAGGCCATTCGGGGGTGCGCTTTGGCCACAGCCAGAAACTGCGCCAGACTGGGGTGCCCTCCTAACAGCGGCAGAACCACCAGTCCAAAACGAAAAATACGTATAGCGTACATCATGAGGGGTTTTATTGTAGTATTCGTTAATAGTTAATCTGTGAACGTAACGCGATTATCCTCGCGGCTGTAGTTGATTTGAAGTAACTGCGCTACCAATTGCAGCACTTCGTTGGCATCTCGGGCAGGGAAAGAACCCGAAATCGTGCGGTCGGCCAGTTGGTCGTGCTTAATTGTGATCTGCAAACCGTAATTTTCGTGAAGCATATCGGCAATTTCACGTAGCGACGTCAGTTCGAACGTAAAGCGGTGTTGTTTCCAGGAAGCCATCGCTTCAGGATGCACGGTCTTGACCAGCGCCAGTTGCCCTTTTCGGTCGAGGGTGGCTAAATCGCCGGGTTTCATGAGCAAAGGCCGTTGGTGAACTCGTGGCAACGTGAGCTGCACTCGCCCGGAACGTAGCACTACTCGTGTGTTACGTTCGCGACTGAACACGGTGAACTGCGTACCTAAAACTGTTACGTTCAGACCTTTAGGCGTCAGTACAACAAAGCGTTGCTGATCGGGTAAATGACGTACTGAAAAATCAGCCTCGCCAATTAATTCGACGGTACGTACCCGTTGCTTACCTCCCAGCGTCCATTGCCCGAAGCTAATTTGGCGGCCAAACCACCGCGCATAACGTAGCGAGGAATTGGCGTTGAGCGTAACCTCTGAGCCGTCGGGTAAGGTGACGCTACGTGTCTCACCAAAGCCAGTTTGTACCGTTTCATAGAGAAGCTTATCCCGAAATAGCCAGCTTCCAAATCCAAGAAACAACAGCACAGATGCCACTGCCAGCCAGATTTGACCGATTCTTCGCTGCCGAACAAGGGGAGGTGGCTCATCAACCAGTGACTGACCCACTACGTCGCTGGCCACCTTGTCGAAGGCGATCTGCCAGTTGGCGTCCATCTGTAACTGACTTAGCTCCCATTCATGGAGCCATTCATAGTAGCGTTCACGATTGTCTGGTTCGGCCAGCCATTGTTCAACTGCTTTCTTCTGTAACGGACTAACCCGACCCGAAAAATAGTCGAACAGCACCGTTTTGTTGACGATATTTTCCATAACTGACATTTGCAGGGTGGACACAAGTCTACGCTTTTACCCTTAGTGGATTACTAAAAAAAAGAGTGGAGCAAGCCCAATAAAAACCTTGCGTAACTGCTGAAGCGCTCGCGCCATATGAGCTTCAACCGTCTTGAGCGCCAGCCCTAATTCATCGGCGATTTCCTGATTTTTTCGGTTTTCAAACCGGCTCATCAGAAAAACCCGCTGGCATTGTGGAGGTAATTCCTGAATGGTTTTTTCGAGCCGCTGATACGTTTCATCATATTCAACCAGCGTTTGCGGAGTTTCGGAGAGTAGTAACTCCGGTACGTTATCAAGCGACACAGGCGTTCGATTTCCGGTTAATTCATCACGCAGATAGTTGAAAGCCCGATGACGTACTGCCGCGTAGAGATAAGTTCGATACGTGTATTGAACTGCTACGTATCCGCCGGTTTTCCAGAGTTGATAAAACACTTCGCCAACCAAGTCTTCCGCTACTTCGCGCGTATAGACGAAACGTAGCGCATGACTGCAAAGTGGACGGTAATAGAGCCGGAACAACGTTTCAAAACCCTGCTCAGGTGAGTTGGCAAAGGCTTTCCGGACAATGTGTTCGTTATCGACAATAGCTACGGGCGTATCCGTCGGGTGGAGCGGTCGGAGACGGTTTTCCGGATTCTGTAATGGTAGACCTTCAGCTTCATTCATCGGGCGGGCGTTCAGATACCGGAATGACACGGATAAGTTGATTTACCCTTAGTGTCTACTGAGGAATTATGAAGAAATTTCCTGTTAAAATTAAATCTTAACGTAATGATTTGACTACGCAATTATACTAAATCAATAGATTTACATTTTCTATTAACTAATCTAAACACCTCCGTGGCTCGTACTTCTATTTTCCTTTCAAAAATAGTCATTGTCCTTCTCTGCTTATTGCTTCGTCCGGCTTAAGCACAAGTTATAACTACCATTGCGTCTGGTACCAATATAGGAGACGGTCAAACGGCGCTAAATGCTGGCTTTTGCACCCCCACGGGTGTTGCCTTTGACCAGGCTGGCAACATGTTCGTCATGGATATGGATGACAACCGGGTTCGAAAAGTTAATACGAACGGTATTATTTCCACTGTAGCCGGTAATGGAAGCAGCGGTGCATCGACAGAGAACGTCCTAGCCGTCAACACGACCTTTAATCATGCTAAGGGTATCGCCGTTGATGCCATAGGCAGAATATACATAGCCGACACTGGGAACAATCGTATCCGACGGATTGAGACCAACGGAACGATTATAACCGTGGCTGGAAATGGTAATCAAGGTTACAGCGGAGACGGTGTACTAGCAACTAACGCCAGCCTGGCCCAACCAACCGATATAGCCTTGGACAATGCGGGGAATTTATACATTGTAGACTATTCTACTCATCGTATTCGAAAAGTAGGTGTTGATGGGATTATTACGACTGTTGCGGGAAACGGTGGTAGTGGATATAATGGCGATGTGATATCCGCAACCAGTGCCTATTTATATTTTCCGAATGCCATTACTATCGATAATGCTGGAAATCTGTATATCGCCGATTCATACAACAACCGTGTGCGTAAAGTTGATGTAAATGGTATAATTACGACAGTGGCAGGTACTGGAGGTCTTTATTCTGGTGATGATGGTGGAATAGCGATTTATACCCCTATACTACAAGCTATGGATGTCGCTGTAGATGGAGCAGGAAACTTATACATAGCTCAATCCGATGCACGTGTTCGAAAAGTAGATAGTAACGGAATCATTACGACCATAGCCGGGAATGGTACCAATGGGTTTAATGGAGATATTGGGCCATCTATAAGTTTGTTAATCGGGACAAACTCGGGCGTTGATGTAGACGCATCGGGCAATGTTTACATTTCAGATAAGGAAAATGGTCGGATACGACGTATCACCAGCAATGGGATTATGACTACGGTAGCTGGCGGGTTCAGTGGTGATGGCGGTCTGGCTACGAATGCCTTTTTCCGGAAACGATTTGTCGTCAATAGACCTGCAAACGTAACAGTCGATACCAAGGGAAACGTATATGTTGTCGATCAATTTAATGACCGGATCCGTAAGATCACCCTTGATGGTATCATTACCTCTATCGCCGGGAACGGAGGCAAAGGATATACCGGAGACGGAGGTCCGGCTATTGCAGCTCAATTGCAACATCCGCGGGATATTGCAATTGATTCTGTCGGTAATTTATACTTTGCTGATCAATACAATAGGCGTTTACGCCGAATTGACCTAAATGGTATCATCACAACTACTGCCGGTAGCGGAGCGACTGATTTTATAGGTCCTGAAGCGTATATAAGCACCTCTGGCTATTATGGCGCTACCACTATGGCCCTTACAAAAGACGGTACCGCTTTTGTGACGTCCAATAATTGTATTCTGAAGATCACAACATCTGGCATTATTACCAGAGTAGCGGGCACTACTGATCTAACTGGTGAGTCTACTGGGGATGGTGGCCCAGCTCTTAACGCCCGGCTAGCAAGTCCAACGAGCGTAAGTCTGGATAAAGACGGAAACCTATACATTGCTGAAGCTTATCGAGTACGGAAAGTCGATACTAACGGCATCATCACCACCGTGGCAGGCAATGGTACGTTTAATTATGGTGGAGAGTATATTTTGGCAACCAATAGTGCTTTGGTTTTTCCTTTCAAAGTAGATTTTGCTGCCGATGGAACAATGTATATTTCAGAATCATACCATAATCGAATTCGTCGGGTTGATCGGAATGGAATAATATCTACTGTAGCCGAGACGGGTACTTTAGTAGCCCCAGCTGGTTTTACATTCGATGTCGCTGGCAACCTGTATATAGCCGAACCAGGCAATCGGCGTATAAAAAAAGTTACGTATCCAATTCGTCCTACCCTGGCCATCAACCGAACTGCCAACTGCTCACCCACATCACTTACGATTACGGCTCAACCGTCCGGTGAAGGATTCTCGTATCAATTTAGCCCCGGCGCTACCCAAATAGGAACATCAAACCAGGCCGTCGTCACTACGTCGGGGGTGTACTCCGTCACCGTTGCTACGTCTATTTTTGGTTCGCCAGCTGGCTCAATCTCACTGCCTGTATTAACCGAGCATATGTTTACTGTTAAAGCCGGTAACTGGAACGATCCAACCGTGTGGTCATGCGGGTCGGTTCCGAATTCAACCCGAAACGTGCAGCTTTTACACGTAGTGAATTTGCCCGCGAGCTATCAGGCGGAAGCACAACGTATCAAATACGAAACAGGAAGCAAACTGAACATAGCACCAGGAGCTAAACTCCAGCTTTCCACCGCCCCTTGATAAACACGATCCTTTTAGTGCCCACTACGTATCAAACAACCCAATCTGTCCGGCGGGGCGAAATAGACTCGTTGTTAACGTAGCGGGTGCGCGGCCAGCGAGGTATTTCTGGCAGGCAATCCGGTGAAGCTGTGCGATGTGCTGGGCATAAATTCCCTCGCCCGCCATGCGCGTTCGGAAGCGGGAATCGTTCAATTGACCACCGTGACAATCCGCAATCTGATTTAGGATTCGCTCGGCGCGTTCAGGGAAGGTTTGCTGCACCCAATCGGTGAAAAGTGGGGCCAACGCTCCGTTCAGACGTACCACGGTATAGGCCGCCCAACTGGCTCCCGAATTAGCAGCCTGTTCAATAAGTTTGGGGATTTCGTGGTCGTTCAGGCTGGGAATAATCGGTGCCGTCATAATGCCGACAGGCACTCCCGCTTTGTGTAACGTAGCCATTGTTTTGAACCGTTGCGCAGCCGTAACAGTACGTGGTTCCATGAGCAGCCGAAGGTTTTCGTCGAGGGTTGTGATGGAAATGGCGACGCTCACCAGATTCAGTTTAGCCAGCGGTTCAAGAATGTCTAAATCACGTAGTATAAGGGCATTTTTGGTGATAATTCCAACAGGATTTCGGTAGCGTAGACAAAGGGCGAGCATCTGCCGCGTCAGCTGATACGTTCGTTCGGCGGGTTGGTAGCAATCGGTGTTTCCCGAAAAATGAATGACGACAGGTTTGTAGGTACGCGACTGGAATTGCTTTTCAAGCAGGGATGGCGCATTTTTCTTCACCATGATTTTACTCTCGAAATCAAGCCCCGCCGAAAATCCCCAGTATTCGTGCGAAGGCCGGGCGTAGCAGTAAATACAGCCGTGTTCGCACCCCTGATACGGATTGACAGACGCCACAAATCCGATATCCGGACTTTTTGGGTAGCTAATAATCTGCTTAGGCGTTTCCTCGAAAAACTGCGTTTTTACGGTCGGGGGTGGGAAGTCGTCATCAGGCGCAGATTCCTGTTCGTCTGGTTCGTATTGGTGCCGCGCAAATTTGTTATTCGTATTAAACTGCGCTCCTCGCCCTTTTTTATAGTCGCCCACAATCATACAAGTAAAATGCAATTATATTTTACTTGTATTGCAATAGCAAAATTTTTCGCTGGCTTTTATTCATTATGAGCCGATGAAACGCATTGACTAACTCATTAATTTCTCGCAGTTTGCAGTAAATTTTGGGTTTATAAGCTTATTCTTACCGTTTTATGGAAAAGTGCCCGAATTGCTCAACCAAACTGGAGAGTCAGTTTTTACACTGTCCAACCTGCGGCCAAACCACCGATTTACCACGTTTCCAGATTCGTCATATTCTTGATGAGTTTTCTCAGGCTATTTTTAGTGTTGACCGGGGAGTTTTGTTTCTCATCAAAAACCTTATAACACAACCAGGAACTACGGCCCGCGAATACATACTGGAAAAGAAGCGCAAAAAATATTTTAATCCTTTCTCTTTTCTCCTGCTTGTATTAGGCCTCAATCTGTCGGTAAATGTGCTTGTGAAACCATACACTATTCGGTTTTCGGGAACGAAAAATCCCAGCCAACACGTAACGCCCAATATCTCCAAAGACATGTTACCTTACGTTGAGCGCCGACGAGAAGCGACGCTTTTCATCGAAGAAAACATCAATATTGTTGGGCTGGCGGCTATTCCGATTTTCGCATTTATCTTCTGGCTCTGCTTCCGCCGAAGTGGTATCAACTACGCCGAACATCTGGTGGCGCAGGTATTCTTTTCGAGTTTTTTCTCGTTAGTCAGCATTCTTCTAACGCTGATACTGGGGTTAGTGCTGAAACAATATCTATCGTTTCTGAACAGATCTCTTCTCCTTTTTCAACTGGTTTACCTGACGATTTCTTATTATCAGTTTCTGGATTACAACCGGCCCATCAATTATCTTAAAACCAGTGGCGCTACTGTACTGGCGCTGCTAGGATGGATAGCCGTATCGGGCAGCGCAATTTTTCTATACGTATTCTTAAGCGTATAAACGGACGCTAAAAAGCCGGAACATTACTGCTCCGGCTTCCTGATTAAAAACGATACGTTGGTGCTAAGCCAATTTCTTTTCCCATTTTTCAGCTTCGAGCATGGCCGTTTCCCACTCATCCTGAAGCTGGTCAATTTCCGTTTTGACGCGATGGTATTCGTCATTTTTCGCCTGCATCAGTTTACTGTCGCCGTAGGTAGTTGGGTCGGCGAGTTCGGCTTCAAGTCGTTTTTTACGTTCCTCCAATAAGCCAATTTTAGTCTCCGACTCTTCGGCCTGCTGCGTCAGTTTTTTCAGCGTACGTTGCCACTCCTTCCGCTCGTCGTCTGAAGCAGGGGGCACGGAGCGCGGAACAGGGAGCGTAACGACAGTAGCAGTTTTGGGGTTTCCCTGCTCTTTGCTCCCTGCTCCCTGCTTTTTCTCTTCCATCCACCATTCGTATTCATCATACGTACCGGGGTATTCCTTGATTTGCTCATCCTCGATATACCAGATTTTGTTGGCAATCTGCGACACGAAATACCGGTCGTGGGAAACCACTACGTAGGTGCCTTCGTACTGTTCCAGCGCCTGAATCAGAATATTCACCGACTGCATGTCGAGGTGGTTTGTCGGCTCATCGAGCAGCAGGAAGTTAGCTTGTGAAAGCAGCACTTTCGCCAGCGCTACCCGCGATTTTTCACCACCAGAGAGCACTTTAATCTTCTTGAAAACCTCGTCGTTGGAGAACAGGAAGCAGCCCAAAACGCCACGTAGTTCGCCTTCGGTTTTGGTCGGATTGGCATGTTTTAGTTCGTCGAGCAACGTATCATCTACGCTCAAGGACTCAAGTTGGTGCTGGGCGTAGAAGCTAAACGATACGTTATGCCCCAACTGGCGCTTACCGTCGTTCAGTGGTTCGGAACCCGAAATGATACGTAGCAGCGTCGATTTACCGCGTCCGTTGGCGCCAATCAGGGCCACTTTATCACCCCGCTCCAGCCGGATGTCGGCATGAGTCAGGATTTTTTTAGGACCGTAGTGTTTGGTAATATCGTCGAGATGCAGAATATGGCGGCCCGGCTGGGTCGAGAACTGAAACTTGAAGTTTACCCGCGCCGATTCATCAATCACAGCATCGACCAACTCCATACGAGCGAGTTGTTTCACCCGGCTCTGGGCCTGCTTGGCTTTGGTGGCTTTCGCTTTGAAACGTTCGATGAAACGTTCGGTCTGTCGGATCTTTGCCTGCTGATTTTCGTACGCGCCCTTCTGAATTTCGTTACGTAACGCTTTCTCCTCCAGATAGAACGAATAATTACCGGCGTAATAATTCAGCTTTGCGTTCGCTACTTCCACCGTTACGTCGATAACGTTATCCAGAAATTCGCGGTCGTGTGATACTACGATAACAGCGCCTTCGTAGGTCTGAATGTATTTTTCCACCCACTGAATCGATGGCAGGTCAAGGTGGTTGGTTGGCTCATCGAGCATCAGCAGAGATGGCTTCTGTAACAGCAGTTTAGCCAGCATCACCCGCATCCGCCAGCCACCCGAAAAGGTACGTAGCGGTTTTTGCAGGTCCTCGGTCGAGAAGCCGAGACCTTCCATAATTTCTTCCGCCCTCGACTGAACCGTATACCCGTCGAGCGCGTCGAATTCTTCCTGAACCTTACCAAGTTTGTCCACGAGTTCGTCCCGATAATTGGTTTCCATTTCGTGGAGCAACTCGTCAATCTGTACTTGCAGTTGATTTACCCGTTCAAAGGCTTGCATGGCCACCGACAGAATCGAATCGTCGGTCTGATACGAGAGCAAATCCTGATTGAGAAAACCGAGTGTTACGTCGCCAGCCTTGGAGATGGTTCCGCCGTCGGCCTGATATTCGCCATTGATGATACGTAGCAGGGTTGATTTGCCCGTTCCGTTCAGCCCAATGAGCCCTATTTTCTGATTTGGTTTGATGTGGAGCGAGGCATTTTCATAAAGTGCCCGGCTACCGAGGTAGTACGAGAGATTGGTAATCGAAATCATGGGTACAAATTTACGAAGTACGCGTTACGAAATACGATTTCTCTCGTTAACAAGCGTTACGTTCGCTAAATCGTGCTGCGTAAGACGTATTAGGTAAACCCTGAACTTGCACACTAGTGTCGAAATGAGTGGCTTTGTCATGCTGAGGCACGAAGCATCTTAAAATATCTAAACCGGGGAGTAAGGATACCTTAAGATGCTTCGTGCCTCAGCATGACAAAAAACCTAGATAAGCTTCTTAATATCGTTCGTTGCCTTCGTCTTCCTCCTCGGCCAACTCCGTGATTTCTTCGTCTATTTCATCATCCGACAGATCGCTATTGGCCAGATCGTTCGTGAATTCGTCGGGTTCTTCATCGTTCGACAACTCATCGGTGGCGTGACGCGCCGTTACGTTATCGGTATAAAGCAACGTATCAGAAGCTTCTTCGCTGCCTGGATTCATGATATCGGGATCGTTTTTTACGCCCAGTCCCGAATAGACAGTTATGTCTTCTTCGTCATTGTTAGGCGGTAAATTATCATTCTGTGGAGACAAGCCTTTCAGCGAATCACCGAACGATTGGTCGGGGCTTTGGTTATCGGCGTTTGATGTATTTTCCATGATTACGTATTAGTTAGATGGCCGAAAAAGTCATTTGCCGCGACGTATCAAATCAGGACGAACACTACCTTTTTGGCTAGTTTATTGCTACGTAAAGTAACCCTCACTAGGGCAAAGTGTTTTCAGCTCGAAACCCCTAAATCCCCTGAAGGGGACTTTGTCTGCTAATGAACAAAGTCCCCTTCAGGGGATTTAGGGGTTTTAAGACTACGCGAAAGCCATTTTCTCACTTCCAGACCACCACTTTCTGTACCAACGGCGTACGGCTGTCGGAGAGCAGACGTAGCAGATACGTAGCGTCGGGCAGGTTGCCCAGATCGATGGTGGTTTCTACACCCGCCTGAACGGATTGATCTTCCAGCATGCGCTGACCCGATATCGAGAGTAATTCGATACGTCCGTCGTGAGGTGCACGGATGGTCAGGTAGCGGTCAGTTGGGTTAGGAAACGCCCAGGGTCCGATGGGTTCTTCGATTGGACCAGTACTTGTTATGATGCGCTGCGACGTATTTTTCAGGTAACGAAGTCCTCCACTGGCACTGCCGAGCATTAAATCGGGCAATTGGTCACCGTCAAGGTCAGCGGTTGCTGCAATAAGTCTTGAGCCTGGGGTACCAATAGATGGGAGCGAATCGAGCAGGACGAATGACTGATTAATTGGGTCCGGGAATTGATATACGTAAACAGTTCCATTGTCGGCAGCCGCTATCAGTTCATTTTTCTGGTCACCGTTCAGGTCTACTACTACCAGCGAACGAGCCTGGGCGTATATATAATCGTCAGTAACAATGCCACCAAATGTCTGATTTTGAAGCTGTAACACCGGATTAGTGGCCGTGCCGGTATTACGGAAATAAAAAATTGTCCCAAATTTATCCCGGCCAATAAGCGCGTCTGGTTTACCATCGTGGTCAACGTCGGTAATGGTCAGTAAATCACCTACTATCATTTTATCAGGCGTGGGCCAGCGCACAGCTTTAGTCAGGTCATATTGTACAGCCGCGCCTTTGGCCGCCGAATTGATAAATAACCGGATATCTACATCCCCAGCTATGGCGCTGGTCAGCACCAGATCCATGCTGCCATTGTTATCGACATCCGTAAATGAAGGCACCGTATTACTCATCGCCAGCGATTTATTCAACCCCAGGTAATCAGTCGTAACAAGAACGAAGGCCGGATTTTGGAGCGTGCCTTTATTTTCGAACTGCCACAGCCCGGCCCGGTAATCTTTTCCGACGCCAACACCACCGTAACCAACCAGCATGTCCATGTCGCCGTCGCCATCCAGATCGGCCAGAGCAGGTGCAGCCCGTTCGCCCAGATCGAGCATGTCGTTTTGCAGAAAATCTTTCTGAACAAGCTGAAAGTCAGGCTTCTGATTCGTGCCTTTGTTTTTATAAAACCAACCCGACGCCCGGAAATCAAAAACCAGTCCATCGTTCAGGCTCACGTTGGGCGATGCCAGCAAATCTTTATTTCCGTCGCCGTCAACATCTTCCCAGAACGTAGCGGGAAAGGCCGGAAATGCAATCGGATTTTGAGCCGGATATAAACTGTCGTAGCTCGTATAATCAACTTTGGCGGTGTTTGGACCCGCACTACGTAGTCGTGCTACGTTCTCGCAGCTCACGAAACCGAACAGCAAATCTTTATTGCCGTCACCATCGGTATCGATTACCGTCAACGTATTACCGACGTGCATTGGGCGGGCTCCCGACGGATTTTTACTGGCTATTTTTGGCTCCGTAATGCTCAGGTCCTGATCGCACTGGATACCGAAAACGAAGTCGTTACAGTATTCTTTCTGAAAATGCCCCCAGCAGAAACCACCGGTACGTTTAAAGTCCAGTCCGTCTTTTTTGCCGGTACGTTCCACGCTCATATTCTGCTGATAGGCCACTACGTTCCCGCCCGAATCGAACGTAATGATATCAATATCACCGTCGTCATCGAAGTCGGTGATGGCTGGAATATCCGTTGATGACACAAAGAGCGAAAAGCGACCACTGAATCCTTCGGTCTGTACGGGATCGGCTACTACGGTGAATTTTACCTGCCCATTCTGCGAATCGTTGTGAAATATCCGAACGCCCGACCGATACGTAAACAAGTCTTTCCGACCATCCTGATCGTAATCGACCAGCAGCAGCCAGCTCGCCAGTTTGGCCGGAAAAGCGGCTTCGTATTCGGGTGCGTAACGCCAGGACGTGCCCGTACCAGTCGGATTATCGATGGCTACGAACGTACTGACTTTGCTGGTCATTCGGTCGAACACCACCAGGTCTTCGCGGGTATCGTCATTGAGCCGCATGGTTGAATACTGCGTGGAATTAAGCCCACCCGTCCAGGGGTTCAACAACGTGCGACCATTGACCGTAACCATTGGTGTCTGGTCGTAGCGAAACGAAATTTTTCCGCCCGATTGAGCGAATACGCCCAGAGCAGTAAAACAGAACAGAAGCGTAAACGCCTTTTTCATCTAATTTTGGGCTTCACAATTCGGCGCCGTCATCCATTGCCCCGGCGATTCAGAAAGAAGAACGAACAGACTCTTCATTTATGTCTATGGACGTACTGTCAACTACCCAACTCTATCAGAAATTTCAGGAATGCACTAGTGTTTCGACCGATACACGACGTATCACGCCCGATTGTCTGTTCGTAGCGCTCAAAGGAGACAGTTTCGATGGCAATCAGTTTGCGACTCAGGCGCTGGCATCCGGCGCGCGTTACGCCCTCATCGACGACGTAGCAGTTCTGGAACAGAGCCAGCCCGCTGACTCAAATCGGCTCCTGCTCGTAAAGGATTCTCTAACCGTCCTTCAGGATTTGGCCCGCCATCATAGACAAACCTTTACGTTTCCAGTGATTGGACTGACGGGTTCTAACGGCAAAACGACCACTAAAGAGTTAATTGCGGCTGTTCTTTCCAAAAAATACCGAACCTACGCTACGGTTGGCAATCTCAATAATCACATCGGCGTACCTCTCACCCTGCTGGCGATACGTAGCGATTCGCCCGGCGTGGATTCGCCGACCGAGCCTTACGAAATGGCCGTTGTGGAAATGGGTGCCAATCACCAGAAGGAGATTGAATTGCTTTGCTCGATTGCGCAACCCACGCATGGCCTGATTACGAACGTTGGGAAAGCGCATCTGGAAGGGTTTGGGGGTATTGAGGGCGTTCGGAAAGGGAAAGGCGAATTGTTTGATTATCTGATCCAAAACGGACGTACCGCGTTCATCAATTCGCGCGACAAAACCCTGACGGCCATGTACCGGGAACGGCTGAAGACGTATCGACCTGATGAACAGACGGGTGAAGTTGTTTTCTACCCCGCCGTTACGTCGGACGAACAACCGATTGAACTGCTTCAGGAATCGCCCGTGGTAACGTATCGTGCTACGTTGGGCGAAACCATCACGACGCATTTGCCCGGTCAGTACAATTTTGAGAACATGCTGGCCGCCCTGGCCATCGGCGATTATTTTGGTGTTACGTCTGTTGAAGCTAACCGCGCTGTCGCTGATTACAATCCGACTAACAACCGGTCGCAGGTGGTTATCAAAGGCACGAATACGGTGTTGCTCGATGCGTACAACGCCAACCCAAGTTCGATGGCAGCGGCTGTCCGGCAGTTTGCGACTATGTCGGCCAAACGCAAAGCCGTGATCCTGGGCGATATGTACGAACTCGGTCCCGAAAGCGAAGCCGAACATGCCGCGCTGGGGAAGTTAATCGCCGATGGCCGGTTCGATCTAGTAATTCTGGCAGGAAAAGACATGAAATACGCCTTGACATCATTGCCCAAAGCCTACTACTTCCCCGACAAGTTTTCGCTGCACAACTGGCTCATGGACAACCCCATGACCGACACACACGTACTGGTAAAAGGCTCGCGCGGCATGAGTCTGGAATCGGTGGTGCCGTTTATTTAGACCGGTTTTTCACAGGATGCTACCTTGTTTTGCACAAACGAATAAGTTTGTAACTATTTTCAGATAATCTTATATCTTTGGTGGTTTTGTAAAATTACTGGTAGGGCTTTTCGGTCTGAACCATACTTTATTTTCCTATTTCGAATCTTCTCTTTTTATGTTCTTTCCTTTACGTAACTCTTTTCGTTTAAATCTACTCGCCCATCTTTTTCTAAGCGTACTTTTCCTGTCACTGGCAATTCCGCTACATGGTCAAGTTATCCAAACAGTGGCAGGGGATAATCTGAAAGGAGATGGCGGCCCAGCTATCAATGCTAATTTATTAACTCCCTTTAGCCTTGCGGTTGACAGCGACGGAAATTTATTTATTTCCGATCCATTTAGTTATCGCGTTCGTAAAGTATCGCCTGCAGGTATTATTACTACCGTAGCCGGCAATGGAATGAGTGGGAGTAGTGACAGTAACGATGGAGGGCCAGCTGTTAATACAAGTTTAATAGCATTTAATATAGCAGTAGACAACTACAATAATCTCTACATGTCTACTATCTCTAGTTCCATTCGGAAGGTAACTCCAGCGGGTATTATCACGACCATAGCAGGTAATGGTACTTCTGGTTTTAGTGGAGATGGTGGCCCAGCTACCAGTGCTAGTTTAAGCGTACCTTATGGCGTGACTATGGATAAGAATGGTAATTTATTTATTGGAGATGTTGGTAATCGTCGCGTTCGTAAAATAGATACTAATGGCATCATCACTACGATAGTTGGTAATGGCGTACAAGGGTTTAGTGGCGATGCGGGTCCGGCTATCTTCGCCCGGTTTAGGGCACCTTCTGGAATAGCCATAACAAGCAGTGGTAATTTATATATCGCCGATTCCGAAAATCGGCGAATTCGCAAAGTGTCTCCTACTGGTATCATCAATACTATAGCCGGTAACGGAGTGTTTGAATTTAGCGGGGATGGTGGGCCAGCAATTAATGCTAATCTATACAATCCTAACGGTGTAGCAGTAGATAAGGACAACAATTTTTACATTGCAGATCGTTCTAATCACCGCATTCGAAAAGTATCGTCTGCAGGAGTTATTACAACAGTAGCGGGTAGTGGTAGACAAGTTTTTAGTGGTGACGGGGGACCTGCTACTAATGCGAATATCAATTCCCCAACATCTGTAGCATTAGATAAAAATAACAATCTTTACATTGCTGATCTTCTAAATAACCGAGTTCGTAAAGTATCGTCAACAGGCATTATCACCACCATAGCAGGCAACGGCACTGCTGGTTATGGTGGCGACGGGGGTCTTGCTGTTAATGCGCAACTGAACTACCCAATTGGTATAGCGGTAGATAGTAGCAGTAATTTATTCATAGTAGATCAAAATAATCATTGTATTCGAAGGGTAGATACAAATGGTACCATAACGACCATAGCAGGCACTGGTGTGTCCGGTTTCAGTGGTGACGAAGGTTTGGCTACGAATGCCCAATTAAATCGTCCTTTCAGTGTTGCGGTAGATAATAGTGGAAATATTTATATAGCTGATGGGAATAACCGTCGTATCCGTAAAGTGTCTGCTACAGGCATTATCACTACTATTGCAGGTACTGGTACGTTCGGTTTTAGTGGTGATGGCGGACCCGCTATTAATGCCAATATGAAAACACCCATAGGTCTGGCCATCAGTAGTAATGGTAACCTGTATTTTGGAGATTTTGGTAATTATCGAGTTCGTATGATAGACTCTAATGGCATAATCAATACAATAGCAGGCAATGGTTTTAAAAGTTTTAGTGGCGATAGCGGACTAGCAGTTAACGCTAGCTTGACTAATGTTAGAGATGTAGCTATTGATAGTGTTGGTAATCTATTCATTGTAGACTCAGATAATCAACGAATTCGAAAAGTTATTCTTAGCCCTATAGCTAGCGCCCAGACCGGCAACTGGTCGAATAGCAGCACTTGGAATTGCAACTGCCTACCAACCATTTACGACACTGTTACAATCTCAGCCAACCACAACGTAACGGTTAGTGAAGCTGTTCAGGCTAAAGGATTGAGGCAACTTGGCAATCTGATATTTTCTGCAAGCGGCAGGCTTTCCTTTTAAAATAGAGCTTAGGGTTTTAGCGCATTCTAACCCGAATAAATGCTTCAATCTTCATTCCGGAAGATAATTGACGTAGTAGTCTCCCAACTTTAGGTACATCTACTTACGTACCGTATTATCATTATTTTGATTTCGATGTGACTTTTTGTCTTAAAGAAAATCTGAACTAGATACGGCTAAACAATTGACCATTAGGCAGGTCTGCTCTAAAATGCGTCAGAGTTTTTGTCAGGAAACAAACCTTCAATAGATTCCCAGTAACTGTGTGCGTACTCTAGATTTCTCCGCTTTATCCACTTGTCTATGAAACAGATGCTACGTATTAACTCTATCCTGGGACGCTCACTGAGCGTTATTTTTCTGTTTATATGGCTCGTCATACCCGCTTCGGCTCAACTCATTACGACGGCGGTCGGCTCAAATTCACGAGGAGATGGTGGACCGGCTACCAACGCCAGTCTGGCCTATCCGATCAGTGTAGCAATCGATACGTCAGGTAACCAGTATATTGTCGATTCTGATAACAACCGTATCCGCAAGGTCACTACGTCAGGTATTATCACGACCGTAGCGGGGACTGGTACGCCGGGCTTCAGTGGCGATGGCGGACCAGCCACAGCGGCCAGCCTCGATAACCCCAACAGCGTAGCGGTCGATAGTCTGGGCAATCTGTACATTGCTGATTTCAACAATCATCGCATTCGCAAAGTTGCTACGTCGGGGGTCATCACGACCGTAGCGGGCAGTGGTACGTTCGGTTTCGGGGGCGATGGCGGCCCCGCCACCAGTGCCAAGCTTTGGTATCCCAGAGGGGTAGCGGTCGATGGAAAAGGCAATTTGTACATCGCCGATTTTTATAATTATCGCATCCGCAAAGTCGATACGTTGGGGATCATTACGACCGTAGCAGGCAATGGTACGTTTGGATTTGCGGGTGATGGGGGCCCCGCTACCAGCGCCAGCCTGAGTTATCCCTACGGCGTATCGACAGATCATGCTGGCAATTTGTATCTGGCTGACCGTGATAATCAACGGATTCGCAAAGTTGCTACGTCGGGTATTATTACGACGGTGGCGGGGAATGGTTCGACTGGCTTTAGTGGTGATGGCGGACCAGCCACAGCCGCCAGCATGTCCTATCCCACCGACGTAGTGGCCGATAGTCTGGGGAATCTCTACATCGCTGATCCCAATAATCAGCGCATTCGCAAAGTCAATACGTTAGGAGTTATTACGACAGTAGCCGGAACAGGGTCGCCAAACTTTGGGGGCGATGGCGGTCCAGCTACGGCTGCTACTATGGCTTACCCAAGCGGAGTAGCAATCGATAAACTTGGCAACTTATTCATTGCCGATCAGGGCAATAACCGAATTCGGAAAGTTAATACGTCTGCTATCATCAGTACCGTAGCGGGCAATGGCACCCTCGGTTTTAGTGGCGATGGCGGCCCGGCACCCAACGCCGATCTGTATTATCCTATCGACGTAGTAGTAGATAAAGCGGGTAATCTGTTCATTGCCGACCAGGGAAACAATCGTATTCGTAAAGTTGCTACGTCGGGCGTTATTACTACTGTAGCAGGCAATGGTACGTTCGGTTTTGGGGGCGATGGCGGGCTCGCGACTAGTGCCAATCTGGCGAACCCAACCGGCGTAGTAGTCGACGGGAGCGGCAACCTGTTCATCGCCGATCAGAAAAATCATCGTATCCGTAAGGTAACTCCAGCCGGTAGTATCACGACTGTAGCGGGCAATGGTATCCTCGGATTCAGCGGAGATGGTGGTCTGGCGATCAATGCCAGTCTGGACAATCCCAGTGGCGTGGCCGTTGATGCGAGTGGTAATTTATTCATCATCGATACTGGTAATAATCGCATCCGCAAGGTGTCTCCAGCCGGTAGTATCACCACAGTGGCTGGCAATGGCACGGCGGGTTTTGGTGGCGATGGCGGACCAGCCACAGCGGCCAGTTTGAATAATCCCAGTGGTATTGCTATTGACACAGCAAAAAATCTATACATCGCCGACCGATATAATCACCGCATTCGCAAGGTTACGGCATCCGGTAGCATCACGACGGTAGCAGGCAATGGTTTTGCGGGGTTCACTGGCGATGGCGGCCCCGCTCTTAACGCTCGTTTAAACAACCCTAATGACGTATCGGTCGATTCGAGTGGTACGTTGTACATCGCTGATCTACTGAATAATCGGATTCGCAGGGTCACTACGTCCGGTATCATCAGGACGGTGGCGGGCAGCAGCTACGGTTTTGCGGGTGACGGAGGCAGCGCCCTTAGTGCCAAACTAGCCAATCCCAGTGGCGTAGCTACCGATAGTCTGGGCAACGTGTATATTGCCGATCTGCTGAACAATCGAATCCGTAAAGTGCGCGGTGCAATTGTCAGCAAACAAACCGGCAACTGGTCGAACGTTACTACGTGGACATGCAACTGCTTACCGACGGTTTATGACACCGTAACGATTTCTGCAGGTCATACCGTCACTGTAAACCAGATTGTGCGGGCCCATCTGCTGAGGCAGTTCGGTCGACTTCTGTTCACGGCAGGTGGCAAAGTGTCTTTTTAGTACGAAAGATTAATATATGGTTACTGTTATACATCGACTAGTAAGTAAACTTACAACAGATGCTAGTTAAGTTAACTAGGCATGTGGTCACTAAGCATATACAGTAAATCATGTGTAAAAACAGCTCAAGGCGCATAGTTTAAAAAATGTACCGTTAGATAATATAAAAATTAAATTAACTATATTTTCCTAATATGACATTGTATTAATTATACATTTGTTCATCCTATAAATGCAGTATATTAATAGCCATGAGCAAGAACTACTCTTCTTTTCTAACAATTCAGTTACACCGCTATCCTACTATTTCTTCCGGGATAGCTGATTCTGACTCCATCAAATTCCCTGAAATTTATCTGACGTAGACTCGCTCTGTCAGACTATTTACTGTTCAGGCATTTCCTTCTGTATACAAAGCTGTTTGCTTTACACAACCTGTGGAACCAACCATAGATTGTGGTAGCCCTTCGTCGGCTTTAGTGACTACCACTTCGTGAATTCTCAATTATTACCAATTCAATTTCAATCAATTATCTCTTAATCCATGAATGCAGTTCTACAACGTTCATTGAGGGAGATGCTATCGATTATTCGGTGGCTCGTTTCCCCGACGCTAAAGGCGCCTTCAGATTCACCAGATCTGAAGCTCAGAAAATCCAGCGTCTATGCCCTTACATCACCGGCCTATAGGCGGTCATTTGCCGTACTCGCTGTTCTGATTGGCTGGTTAAGCAGTCAGGCGGCCTGGGCGCAAATCACGATCAACGGGGGTGGTACGTATCCTACGATTCAGGCTGCTGTGGATGCTGCCAATACGAACGATGTCATTGCCGTACCTGCTGGTATGTACACCGAACAGTTGCTCATCACAAAGGCGCTGACTATTAATGGGGCCGGTGCTGGTAGTACTATTGTGCAGGCGCCAGCCGTTATGACTGCAGGTCAACTGGCGACTGATCATCGCAACATTATCGAGATACGTAATGGCGTAACGGTAATAATAACAGGTATAAGGGTCAATGGGCCTTTAGCGCCTACCAGTGGATGTGGTGATTTGTTTTATGGTATAAATATTAACCAGGGAGCAGGATTAAATCTGAGCTCGTCATCGGTAACGAATATTTATCTGGACCCAATGGCATCATTCTTTGGTTGCCAATCGGGTTTTGGTATTCGGGCTGGTTTCAATGCACTCAGTTCGCCAGGTAGTTTGACCGCGACCAACGTAACGGTTTCCAATTATCAGAAAGCAGGAATTATTATCGATGGTGCTGGCTCGAACGGTGTTATTCAAAATGCCATCGTTTCAGGAATCGGTCCTACGCCGAGTATTGCACAGAACGGAATTCAGATTAGCCGGGGCGCAACCGGTGATGTACAGAGTTCGACCATCACGGGTAACAACTACATCCCTCCTTCGGGCACGACTACGGCGGCAGGGCTGCTAACCTTCGGTGCAGGCCCTGTTACAGCTACTGGCAATACGTTTACAGGGAACGATGTTGGTATCAGTGTGGCTCCAGATCCTGCTGCTGTAACACCACCAGGATTACTGACCGCAAATAACAATACGTTCAGCAACAACGATGTTGCGGGGACGCAAGTTACTCCACCTGCTACGTTTAGCGGTTCAGGAAACTCGTTCGACAAATCGGTTACGAACAACAATAAGCCGGGTACTACGTATGCCACAATTCAGAGCGCAGTAAATGCAGCGTCGGCGGGCGATATACTCACGGCCAGCGCAGGTACTTTCGATGAACAGGTACTGGTTAACAAAGGGGTGACCATCGTGGGTCAGGGAGCCAGCACTATTGTTAACTTCTCCGGTACAGTTGCTGGCAAACCTACGCTTTTCGACGTATCGGCTAATAACGTTACGATTCAGGGAATCCATTTTATAGTCGATCTTTCCAGGCTTAGTAGTGCCATCCTTGCCACTAATGCCAGCATCAACGCTATTACTGTTAAAGACAACATTGTTGATCCCACCGGTACCCCTCCCAGCGGTCTTCCCCCTGGTAGTCCACCTAGCGCATTACCTTATGGTACTCGAAACGCCATCAGCATCAACTATGGTGATTATCGTGTTAATGGTAGTGTAATAACCGTCACCGCTACCGGTAACACGGTCAATGGGGTTGGCCTGACGAATTCCTTCCGGGCGGGCATCTGTACTGATGAAGCCGGTGGTACGTTCACTGGCAACAGCATCCAGTCAATTAATCAGGATATTCAGGTACGCTTCGGTTCCAATGGTGATGTCAATATCTCCAACAACAACCTGCGGGGTGGCGGTATCGAACTGGCTGAGCATAACGCTGGGGCAGGCACCTTTACGGTGAGCAACAATATCTTCGACGGTACCTTCAGCAACGGCTACACCTCCCTGCTACGTCTGAAGAACAACGCCAGCGCCAAGCTGACCAACGTATCGAGCAACACCTTCGCCAGTCACAATTGGGGTATCAGTCTGGAAAACTACCAGAACGTCAATGTGACCAACAACCGGTTCGATCCGTTTGCTTCTTCGGGTTCGTATCGCCACGTTACGTTCGACACCAAGGAGTTTAGTTCATCGAGTGGCCTTCCAACCGTACCGGCTCCGGTGGTTTCGCTGACCCTGACGGGCAATACGTTCAATGGTTCTTCTGTACCAAACAGCGGCACAGCCGTGATTTTCCTGAATCAGGACAATGACAACCCAACCTTCGGGCCGATTGTGCTGGGAACGGCAGGTAGTGCGAACAACTTCGCTGGCAGTCTGGGCACTTTCATCGCCCTGGACGGCAACACGGGTCTGGTTGCTCCTAACAACACCCAGGCAGCGCCATTCGCGGTAAACCTGAATGCAGCGAATAATATATTTGATGTGGGTACCGGGCCGAAGCTTCCTGCAGCCATGAATACGTCGGAACGGATTGCTCTGGAAAACAAACTGACTCACAAACCCGACAACGCAGCTTTGGGATTGATTAGCTTCTTCAACCCAGTGCTGAACGTTTCTCAGGGTACCTCCTACAGCACCATCCAGGCTGCTATCGATGCCGCCAGCGATGGCAACATCATCCAACTGGCCGAATACACCTTTAATGAGCGAGCTACTGTAACCAAGCCTTTGACCATTACAGGCGTCAGTCAGACCGGCACCATTATCGATGGTACTGGCCTGGTTCCAGGAAACGGCTTTAACTTACCTACTGGCGTATCGGGCATCACTATCGGGAATCTGACGATCAAGAATCAGCAGGGTGCGGGTGACCCCAACAACGTTGGTAATGGTATTTATGGTCGAACGAATAGTAACCTGACTATTTCGGGCGTGATTGTTACCAATAACGGAAAGCACGGTATTATTCTGGAAGCTCTGGCAACGTTAACCGACGTATCGGTAACTAACTCTACGCTAGCCAGCAACGGTGTTGGAGCTGGTGGACGAGGATTCATTATTTTCAACCAACTCAAGCAGAACATCACGCTGACCAATAACACGGTTATCAATAATGGTCTGACCGGTATTGATATCAACGAAGGAACGGCTACGGGCGTTACGATTTCGGGCAATACAGTATCGGGTAACGGGGATGCGGGTATTTCCTTACTGGGCGCCTTAGCTACTGGGAATGCGAACCTGATTTCGGGCAATACCATTTCCAGTAACGGTCGTTACGGAATGGAGGTTAAATCGTCAATCGGTACCGGTGCTACGTCGGGGCCAGGAAGTCTGGTTATTGAAGGCAACAACATTAGCGGAGCCACTAACGTATCGGGTACTCGCGACATAGCAGGTATCGCGGTAATACGTCGGGCGGCTGCTTTTAGTGTGAACAACCAGGAAACGCCGAAGGGAGCCGTGGTACGCAATAACAACGTATCGGGTTTTGCCCATCCTGGTGCCGGCGAAGGTTTCGGTATTGTTGTTGAAGGCGTTAATTATCTGGTAACGGGCAACACCGTATCGTTAAACGATATTGGTATCCAGGAGCAGCAAACTCCTATAAACCCTTCGGACCCGAACCGCAATCGGACATCAGGTACTCCGGCAGATGGCGATTCGCAATATGACGTAAGTGACTATTTTGACCGGGGTAACTCGATTTATGCGTGTGGTGTAGTAAATGGCAATACCCTTGACAACAATAACGTTGCCTCCCGTACAGTAGGAACCGTAGGCGCCCCATTCCTTTCGCTGACTGCCAGCAGTCCGCTGAGCTGCACTGCCCCCACCGTTACGTTGGAGGCTTCTGCCGGTTTCGCCAGCTATACGTTCAGTACCGGAGCTTCACAAGTGGGTGCAGTAACCAGTAACAGCGCTACGGTCGACGCAACTGGTACGTACTCGGTGACAGCTACAGCTATGAGTGGATGCGTATCGACCACGAACGTAACGGTAGTAGGCAGCACGACGGCTACCCCAGTTGACCTGACGGTTAGCAGCGGAATCAGTTGTACAGCCACCAGCGTTACGTTGACAGCTTCTGCCGGTTTTGATAGTTACACCTTTAGCACCGGCGCTTCGCAAGTGGGTGGTTCTACCGGAAACACGGCGACAGTAATTGCAGCCGGTACGTATTCCGTGAGCGCCGTCAATGCATCGGGCTGTCTATCGACCACCACAATTACAGTTGTAGGCAGCACGACGGCTACTCCGGTTGATTTAGTGGCAAGTGGAGCCCTGAGTTGTTCCACTACCAGCGTTACGTTGACAGCCTCCGCCGGTTTCACCAGTTATACCTTCAGCACGGGCGCTTCGCAGGTAGGTGGTTCGACAGGTAACACGGCAACGGTTATTGCTACTGGTACGTATTCGGTAACAGCGGCTAATGCATCAGGGTGCCTCTCAACTTCCAACGTAACAGTCGTAGGAAGTACAACCGCTACACCGGTTGATTTACTGGTTAGTGGAGCCCTGAGCTGTTCCACTACCAGCGTTACGTTGACGGCCTCAGCTGGCTTCACCAGCTATACCTTCAGCACCGGCGCTTCGCAGGTAGGTGGTTCGACAGGTAACACCGCTACAGTAAATACATCGGGTACCTACTCGGTAACAGCCGCTAATGCATCGGGTTGTCTCTCAACCTCAACGGTGACAGTGACCGGCAGCACGACGGCTACTCCGGTTGATCTGACGGTCAGCGGTGCGATAAGCTGTACGACCACCAGCGTTACGTTGACAGCCTCAGCTGGCTTCACCAGTTATACATTCAGCACCGGCGCTACCCAAGTGGGTGGTTCAGCGGGTAACACGGCTACGGTTATCACAGCCGGTACGTATTCAGTGACCGCTGTCAATGCATCGGGTTGCCTCTCAACGTCAACTGTGACAGTAACCGGCAGCACGACGGCTACTCCGGTTGATTTGACATCGAGTGGTCCGTTAAGTTGCTCGGCACCGAGTGTTACGTTGACGGCAAGCCCTGGCTTTAGCAGCTATACCTTCAGTACTGGTGCATCGCAAGTAGGCGGTTTGGGTGGTAACACGGCTACGGTCAACACGGCCGGTACGTATTCGGTAACGGCTGCTAATGCGTCAGGTTGTCTCTCGACTTCCAACGTAACAGTGACCGGCAGCACGACGGCTACTGCCGTTAATTTGACAGCAAGTGGTCCATTGAGCTGTTCCGCTCCTAGTGTAACTCTGACCGCTACGCCAGGCTTCACCAGTTACGTCTTCAGTACTGGTGCTGCCCAACAAGGTGGCTCGGGTGGTAATACGGCCACGGTGAATGCAGCCGGTACGTATTCGGTGACGGCTATTAATGCATCAGGTTGTCAGTCGACTTCCAACGTAACAGTAACCGGCAGCACGACCGCTTCGCCTGTGAACCTAGTGGCTAGTGGAGCCCTGAGCTGTTCCACTACCAGCGTTACGTTGACGGCCTCAGCTGGCTTCACCAGTTATACATTCAGCACCGGCGCTACCCAAGTGGGTGGTTCAGCGGGTAACACGGCTACGGTTATCACAGCCGGTACGTATTCAGTGACCGCTGCTAACGCATCGGGTTGTCTCTCGACTTCCAACGTAACGGTAACCGGTAGTACAACCGCCACTCCGGTTGATTTGACATCGAGTGGTCCGTTAAGTTGCTCGGCACCGAGTGTTACGTTGACGGCAAGCCCTGGCTTTAGCAGCTATACCTTCAGTACTGGTGCATCGCAAGTAGGCGGTTTGGGTGGTAACACGGCTACGGTCAACACGGCCGGTACGTATTCGGTAACGGCTGCTAATGCGTCAGGTTGTCTCTCGACTTCCAACGTAACAGTGACCGGCAGCACGACGGCTACTGCCGTTAATTTGACAGCAAGTGGTCCATTGAGCTGTTCCGCTCCTAGTGTAACTCTGACCGCTACGCCAGGCTTCACCAGTTACGTCTTCAGTACTGGTGCTGCCCAACAAGGTGGCTCGGGTGGTAATACGGCCACGGTGAATGCAGCCGGTACGTATTCGGTGACGGCTATTAATGCATCAGGTTGTCAGTCGACTTCCAACGTAACAGTAACCGGCAGCACGACCGCTTCGCCTGTGAACCTAGTGGCTAGTGGGCCGCTGAGCTGCTCTTCCACAACAGTTACCCTGACGGCTACACCGGGCTTCACGAGTTATGTCTTCAGCACGGGAGCAGCTCAACAAGGCGGTTCGGGTGGTAACACGGCTACGGTCAACGCGGCTGGTACGTATTCGGTAACGGCTATTAACCCATCGGGTTGTCAGTCGACCACTAACGTAACAGTAGTTGGTAGCACCACAGCCACTCCGGTGAGCCTCACATCCAGTGGACCTCTGAGTTGCTCTTCTACAACGGTTACCCTGACGGCTACGCCAGGTTTCACCAGCTACGTCTTCAGCACGGGAGCCAATCAGCAGGGCGGAGGTAACACGGCTACCGTCAGCACCACCGGTGTTTACTCAGTCACTGCTATCAATGCTGACGCCTGCACGTCATTTGCCAGCACACCGGTAACGTACCAGGAGTGCCCTCCTCCGGGTAGCTTCACGATCGTCAGTGTGACCATGTTGGGCTGTAGCCCAGCGGGGCCAAACCTGCGGCACTTCAGCTTCACTCCCGTGTACAGTGGTCTGACGGGTCAGCCCATCAGCTTCTCGGTAGTGAATGAATTGCCACCGACAACGCTGGCGGGTCCCTATAGCCTGGATAAGTATACCGATAGTCCGGTGATTGTCCTGAAGGCGACTCAGCAGGGTACTCCCGGCGAAGCAACATTCAGCTACAACTGGCTGAACGCCTGTGTAGGTATGCAACCTACCAATACAGCGCCATCGGTGGTCGCGCCTGTCCCTCCACAGTCAGCCACGGTCAATCAGACCTACAGCTACGTGATTTCTGCAGGTACGTTCACCGACGCAGAAACGCCTAACAGCCTGACGTATTCGGTAACGGGTCTGCCTCCGGGAATTAGCTTCTCTGCGCCGAACTTTATTTCGGGTACACCGTCGACCACTGTAGGTTCGCCCTTCTCGGTAACGGTAACGGCTACGGATCCAGGTGGTTTAACGGCCAGCACGGTCTTCCCGCTGACGGTAAATCCAGCCGCTACGACCGCTACGTTTGGTATCACGAGCGTTAACCTGCTGAACTGTACGACGTTGACTCCGAACCGCCGGTCTATCAGCTTTAACCCGGTTTACAGTGGCACGACGGGTCAACAAATCACCTTCTCAGTGGTGAATGAACTGGCGCCCACAACGAATGCAGGGCCTTATCAACTGGATCTGTACACAGATAATCCAGTGATTGTCCTGAAAGCAACTCAGCAGAATACGCCGGGTGAAGCGTCGTTCAATTACAACTGGTTAGAAGCCTGCAACAACACGCCGTCGACCAATACACCGCCAACGGTGGCCAATCCGATCGGTCCGCAGTCGGCGACGGTTAATCAGGGTTATAGCTTCGTGATTCCTGGTAATACGTTCACTGATGCGCAGACGCCCAATAATCTGGCCTTGTCAGTAAGTGGGTTGCCAGCTGGACTGGGCTTCACGCCACCGGCCACCATCTCAGGTACGCCTTCCACTTCGGCAGGCTCGCCCTTCTCGGTGACGGTAACGGCTACGGATCCAGGAGGATTGTCGACCTTCACGGTCTTCCAGCTGACGGTAAATCCGCAAAGCACGACTCCGCCGACCAACTTCGCCATCACGGGTGCTACGCTGGTCAACTGTAGCTCGTTGACACCGAACCGCCGATCCATCAGCTTTAACCCGATTTACAGTGGTACGAACGGTCAGCAAATTACCTTCTCAGTGGTGAATGAACTGGCGCCCACAACGAATGCAGGGCCTTATCAGCTGAACCTGTACACGGATAATCCAGTGATTGTTCTGAAAGCAACTCAGCAAGGAACACCTGGTGAAGCGTCCTTCAACTACAATTGGCTGGATGCCTGTAACAACGTACCGTCGACCAACACGCCACCCACAGTGGCAAACCCGATTGGTCCGCAATCGGCAACGGTTAACGTGGGTTACAACTTCAATATTCCGGCCAACACTTTCAATGACGCTGAGACGCCTGGAAGTCTGGTTCTGTCAGTAAGCGGGTTGCCAACTGGTCTGAACTTCAATCCTCCGGCTAACATCTCGGGTACACCTTCCACCTCAGCAGGCTCGCCCTACACAGTGACGGTAACCGCTACCGATCCGGGTGGTTTGTCGACGAACACGACCTTCCAGTTGACGGTTAATCCGAACACTAGTAACGGTACGTTCTCGATTGCCAGTGTGAATACGCTGAACTGTACGACGTTGACTCCGAACCGTAAATCCATTAGCTTCCAGCCGGTGTATACCGGAACGACGGGTCAGCCCATCAGTTTCTCGGTGGTCAATGAACTGGCTCCAACGACATCCTCGGGTCCTTATAGCCTGACGCTGTATACGGATAATCCATCGATTACGCTGAAAGCCGTTCAGACAGGTACACCTGGTGAAGCTACATTCAACTACAACTGGTTGAACGCCTGCAACAGCATGGCTCGTCTGGGCGCACCTGAAGTTCCGCTACAAGTCGTCGTACTGGGGAACCCGGTCATTGGCGAAAGTGTGGACGTCAGCGTGAAAGGCGCCGAAGGTAGTGCGTTACGTCTACGTGTAGTAAATGCACAAGGACGACCAGTGCACGAACAAACGGTTGAACAGGCTGGTGCCAATGAACGCGTTCGGATGAATGTTGGTCACACCAGTGGCATCTATCTGTTGGATGTCAGTATTCCGGGGCAACACCAAACGATTAAGTTACTCAAGCCCTAGGTAGAGACGTACGATTAAGTTAGTCAGAACCGGGATTTAGCTGATTTTAGGATTTAACGATTTTGTAGAAAAGCGCTTCAACGAAGCGAAAAACAAAATCCGGAAAATCCTAAAATCAGCTAAATCCCGGTTCTGATTTATATTGACCATGAGTTTTCGGTTGCTTATTGCCTTTTACCTAAAACAATATTTCGGTACTCATGCTACGCTACGTATTACTGTTCCTATTGCCCATTTTCGCCTTCGCTCAGGAGAACAAATTTGAAGGTGAAATTCAGGCATTTGAAAAAGCCGATAAGACATCACCCCCACCCCAGCGACCTATTGTGTTTACGGGCAGCTCGTCGATTCGGCTCTGGGAAAATCTGGGCAATTATTTTCCGAATAAAAACGTATTGAATCGAGGATTTGGTGGATCGACGCTGACTGATGTTATTCACTTCGCCGACCGGGCAATCGTTGCCTATGCACCCAAACAGATTGTTTTGTATGCAGGTGAAAATGACGCAGCAACCGGTGCGACCGGCCAGCAAATCTATGAGCGCTTTGTAACGCTCTTCGAAAAAGTTCGAAAGAAACTTCCCGACGCTACGTTCACCTTTATCTCCATAAAGCCAAGTCCATCTCGCCGGAAATATTTTCCTGAAATCGACGCAGGAAATCGACTCATTCAAGAGTTTCTGGCGAAGCAAAAAAAGACGCAATTCGTTGATATTCGTCCCGTTATGCTGCTAAAAAATGGACAGCCCGTTCCCGAATTATTTAAATCTGATAGTTTGCACATGCTTCCGGCCGGTTACGAGCGTTGGGCAAAAGTGTTGGGACCTTATCTACAGTAATGGTTCCGACTAAAAAAATATTGAAAATGTGCAAACGTTTTCGCACTCAATGCCCCAAACTATAATTTAGGGCTATTCTGCCTGTATAACCGTGTTTTTGTCCTGAATCCAGATTCTACCAGAGCCAACCGGAGAAAATATAGAAGGACTTTTGAGGAACAGGCTTTGATTTGACGAAGGCCCGATTCGAACATCTCGTAGTTTTGTGGGATAAATCCGATACTTCTTTTCCATGAAAAAACTGACTGTCTGCTTAGTTGTAGTTGGGTTGGCGGTAAAGACGCTCTACGCACAAACGGCAACCTTCGCCATCCTACCTAAACCTACAAGCCTGGAAACACGTAGCGGTGCATACGTACTGCCCGCCAAACCAGTCATTAACGTAGCGGCTACCGACCCGGAAGTACGTCGGATTGCGCAGGTTCTGGCCGACCAACTGGCGAAATCAACCGGTACGTTGCCAACCGTCAATGCGGGTAAGTCATCGAAAGGCATTTCGTTTGTTCCAGCCAGTGGTGGAAAATTAGGTGAGGAAGGATACACGCTGACCGTTTCGCCTAAACAAATCGTGATTTCGGCCGAAAAACCACAAGGTTATTTCTACGCCGTACAAACGCTGATGCAACTAATGCCAGCGACAGTTTTCAGTCCGACAAAAGTAGATGGTGTTACTTGGTCGGTGCCCGCCTGCGCCATTGAAGACCGTCCCCGCTACGGGTATCGCGGGTCGATGCTCGATGCAGGTCGTCAGTTTTATCCGGTCGCTTTCATCAAAAAATACATCGACCTGCTGGCCCTTCACAAAATGAATGTATTTCACTGGCATTTGACCGAAGACCAAGGCTGGCGCATCGAAATCAAGAAATATCCCAAGTTGACTGAACAGGCTTCCATTCGGCAGTCGACAATGGTAGGGCACTACCGCGACCGCAAATACGACGACAAACCGTATGGCGGTTTTTACACACAAAACGACGTGCGCGACGTAGTGAAATACGCCCAGGATCGGTTCATTACAGTAATTCCCGAGATTGAAATGCCGGGACATTCAGTAGCGGTGTTGTCGGTCTATCCCGAACTCGGCGCTAATCCCGATCAGGTTATGCCAGTGTCGGGTACATGGGGGGTTCATGACCACGTGCTGTTTCCACGTGAAGAAACCTTTACATTCCTGGAAAACGTACTGACCGAAGTAATGGACTTGTTTCCAAGCAAATATATTCACATCGGTGGCGATGAGTGCCCGAAAAAAGAATGGAAACAAAGCAAATTCTGTCAGGAACTGATGAAGAAAGAGGGCCTGAAAGACGAGCACGAACTCCAGAGTTATTTCATCCGACGTATCGACAAATTCGTCACGTCGAAAGGCCGACGTATTATCGGTTGGGATGAAATTCTGGAAGGGGGCCTCTCGCCGAATGCTACGGTAATGAGTTGGCGGGGTATCAGTGGCGGTATTGCAGCCGCCCGGCAAAACCACGACGTAGTAATGAGTCCCACTACGTATTGCTACCTCGATTATTACCAGGCTGATCCGAAAACCCAGCCCGTTGCCATTGGTGGGCTGCTGACACTGGATAAAGTTTACAGCTTTAATCCGTCGGTGACCGATAGTTTAACCGCGGAGCAAGCCAAACACGTACTGGGTGTTCAGGCCAACGTCTGGTCGGAGTATTTGCCAACTACCCACTACGTTGAATACATGGCATTTCCCCGCCTGATTGCCGTTGCCGAAACCGCCTGGACACCTATGGAAAGCAAAAATCTGGACGATTTCAAACAACGGTTGGCTACACACAATAAGCGATTAGACTACCTGAAAGTCAATTATTTCGAAGCCCCCATTAATAATACGTTCGAGTATGTAATGCCGAAAGAAATAACGAAAAAGTGATGCCTATAGCTCCATCTCCATGCGAATATCGGCACGGGCGTAGGGAGTCGGTACACTCGGTACTTCGCGAAAACCAACGCTGGCATACATGGTCAGGGCCGGCGTGAGTCGGCGGTTTGATTCGAGCCAGAGTGTTTTTACACCTTTTTTACGTGCGTAGTCGATGGCGGCTACGCACAATTTTTTTCCGATTCCCTTACCCCGCGCTTCGGGCGAAACAGCCATTTTGGCGAGTTCAAAACCCGTTTCGCCCATATTTACAATCGCTACGCAGCCAAGAATAGTATCACCTTCTTTGGCGAAAAGAATCTGACCATCATTTGGAAGTATATATTTCTCAGGCTCATCCAGTTGTTCGAGATCATGTTTTTCGACCGTGAAATAATGCGAAATCCAGTCAACATTCAGACGTTTAAAGTCGGGTTGATAGGCAGGTTCATAAGGGATGATAGAAATCTCGTTCATAGTGGTGTTTATTGATGGGGATTTTTCTATTTGACTTAACAGAAGCCTATAACGTGGCGTTCCCAAATCTGAGCGGGGATTTGGTAAATGTATGCGTTACTTTTCTGAGAGTATAGTGGTGAAAACTCTATTTTTGTCATGCTGAGGCACGAAGCATCTTAAAATATCCCAACTCGTTTGTAGGGATACAGTAAGATGCTTCGTACCTCAGCATGACAAAACAGACCCCTGAACTGATTGAAAGCCTTTCTCAACGACATGTCTAAATTCATTACGTTTCTTTTTCTCCTGCTGATTGGCTACGTAGCACTAGCCCAACCCATCCGGTTTGCTTTTGTGACCGATACGCACGTTGGTGCTCCCGAAACGGCCGCCGAAGACCTGCAACGTACCGTCAACGATATCAACGCTTTACCTGACATCGACTTCATTATTTTCACCGGCGACGTAACAGACTTCGGCTCAGACGCAGAATTTGCGCAGGCAAAAAAAATCATGGATGGACTTACCCGAAAGTGGTACGTCTTCCCCGGAAACCACGATACCAAGTGGTCGGAAAACGGCTGTAACAGCTTTCGGAAAGTATTTGGTGCCGAACATTTTGCGTTCGATTTTGGAAAATACCGGTTCATCGGCTGCGGCAGCGGTCCCAACATGCGGATGTCGCCGGGACTGGTGAGCCGCGAGGACGTGCTGTGGCTACGTAGCGAAGTCGATAAACTGAAAGGCTCCGACAAACCGGTTATTTTCCTGAACCACTATCCACTTGATAACTCGCTGGCGAACTGGAATTTAATTATCGACGAAATTAAAAAGACCAACGTACAGGCTGCTTTCTGCGGACACGGCCACGCCAATAAAGCGATGGATTTCGAAGGTATTCCGGGAACGATGGGGCGTTCGAATCTGCGCGCCAAAGATGCGGTTGGCGGCTATAATCTCGTCACGATCCAAAATGATACGTTGTCATTCGCGGTACGTACGCCTACCGTTAGCGATACGCCCGGTCAGACGGCTGCGCCCTGGCGGGTTGTTCCGCTTGTAAATCACCATTTTGCGCAGTCGAACGCTACGTATGAACGGCCCTCTTATCAGGTCAATCAGCAGCACGCCAATGTGAAAGCCGTCTGGGAAAAGCAAGACAGCAGTGACATCGGTGCAGGTATCATTGCCAATAAAGAAATGGCTATTTATCCTAACACAAATGGACAGATAGTAGCTCTGTCGCTGGCCGACGGTTCCGTAAAATGGCGATTCGCGACGGGTGGAAAAATCTATTCGACGCCAGCCATGCAAAAAAATCGTATTGTCTTCGCATCGACCGACGGAACCATTTATTGCCTGGACAAACGTAGCGGCAAACCGTTGTGGAACGTAGCAACGGGCAAACCGATTGTGGCCTGTCCGCTCATCGACGGGAAGTCCGTATACATTGGTAGTTCGGAAGGAAAATTTCGGGCGTTGTCGTTGAAAAATGGGGCTGAACAGTGGACATTCGACGGTGTAAAAGGATTTATCGAATCGGTACCGGTGGCCGATAAAAAACGAGTTTTTATTGGCTCGTGGGGGTCGTCGCTTTATGCATTTAACCGAAAAACTGGCCAACTCGACTGGACCTGGACTAATGGGAAAGGGCGCAATTTCTCACCCGCAGCCGGCGTACCGATTCTGACCGATGGCCGTATTTTTCTTCAGACTCCCGACCGAACCGTAACTGCAATTGACGCCGAAACAGGAAAAGAAATCTGGAAAACGAATGAACATAAAGGTTTCGAATCCAGCGGTTTATCAGAAGATAAAACACTGTTCTACGTTAAATGTATGAACGATACGTTGTGGGCTTTATCCACTCGTTCCAGCCAGCCGCAGCCCGCGTGGTACGTTAATTGTAAGTTCGGCTACGAGATTAGTCCGTCGCCCATCACCGAGCGAAATGGCAGGATATTTGTTCCAACTGACGATGGCGTTGTCTTGGCCGTTGATCGCCCGAAACGACAGGTCATCTGGGCGCACAAATTATCGAACGCAATGGTTAACCGGATTTGTGTACTGAATGACCACGACGTATTGGTGACCACCATGGACGGCAAAGTAGCTCGATTGCAGGCAGTTGAAAATTGATCATTAACGTAGTACATACCATCATTCAGAATGGGTTAGTCGAAACTTGTTACGGGCTACCTATCAGCGTTCATCCGCGAAAGTATTTCAATTCGGGTAGGGATTCTGCGTCTTAGCACTTATTTTTGCACTTTACTAAGAAATCAACCGTGGAGTGAGTGGCCGATATTAGGTGCAAATGGAGCTTCACTTGTATTTAAACACTATGCAAACGTCAACCTACGTCCCCTACAAGGTTAAGGACATCGCGCTGGCCGAATGGGGCCGCAAGGAAATTCGTCTGGCCGAAGCTGAAATGCCGGGCCTGATGGCTCTTCGGGCTGAATATGGCCCATCAAAACCACTACAGGGAGCCCGCGTCGCCGGGTGCCTGCACATGACCATCCAAACCGCCGTGCTGATTGAAACGCTGGTTGAATTGGGTGCTGATGTAACCTGGTCGTCTTGTAACATTTTCTCGACACAGGATCACGCTGCGGCTGCTATCGCTGCGGCCGGTATTCCGGTGTACGCATGGAAAGGCATGAACGAAGAAGAGTTCAACTGGTGCATCGAGCAAACGCTGTTTTTCGGCGAAGATCGTAAGCCATTGAACATGATTCTCGACGACGGTGGCGACCTGACCAACATGGTTTTCGACGTCTATCCTGAACTGATTCAGGGCATTAAAGGGCTTTCGGAAGAAACCACGACGGGTGTTCACCGCCTGTATGAGCGGATGAAAAACGGTACGTTGCATCTGCCATCAATCAACGTAAACGATTCGGTAACGAAGTCGAAATTCGATAACAAATACGGCTGCCGCGAATCGCTGGTCGACGCTATCCGTCGGGCAACCGATTTGATGCTGGCTGGTAAAGTAGCCGTTGTGGCTGGTTATGGCGACGTAGGTAAAGGTTCAGCTGAGTCGCTACGTGGCGCAGGCTGTCGCGTACTGGTAACCGAAATCGACCCAATCTGCGCGCTGCAAGCGGCTATGGATGGTTATGAAGTGGTTACGATGGATGAGGCTGCTACCCGCGCTCAGATTTTCGTAACGGCAACTGGTAATGTTAACATTATTAAGGGTCGGCATTTCAAAGCCATGAAAGATAAAGCCGTTGTCTGCAACATCGGTCACTTCGACAATGAGATTGACATGGCCTGGTTGAACGAAAATTACGGTCATGGCAAAAGCCAGATCAAACCACAGGTCGACATGTACGAAATTGATGGCAAGGAAATTATCGTACTGGCCGAAGGTCGTTTGGTAAACCTTGGTTGTGCAATGGGGCACCCCAGCTTTGTGATGTCGTGCTCGTTCTCGAACCAGACGCTGGCGCAACTTGAGCTTTGGGCTAATGCAGACAAGTACGAAAACAAAGTATACGTACTACCGAAAAAACTGGACGAGAAAGTAGCCGCTCTGCACTTGGCGCACGTTGGCGCAAAACTGGAGCCGCTGGAGCAGGAACAGGCTGACTACATCGGCGTATCGGTTGAAGGTCCGTTCAAGTCGGAGATGTATCGGTATTAAGTCCGAACCGGGATTTAACAGATTTGGGGATTTTCAGGATTTTGTTTCTGATGATTGCGATTCAACGAAGCGAAAACAAAATCCTGAAAATTCTCAAATCTGTTAAATCCCGGTTCAGATGTGAGCGCGGTCTCGGTAACGGGATCGCGCTTTTTTGCATACTTTTTGTTACTATTGACACCAGGTAACGACTAATACAACGATATTCTCTTTTATCTTACCCTACTCTTGGATGAATGGTTCTCAGGTGAGTTTATTTTACCCGGATTCGAATTAAGGCTAAGTGACTTGCTATAAATAACTTAACTGCTATTTTTACACTCCATATTTAGCGACACCTGCTATGGCCCGCTTACTCCTTGTACTACTTTTGTTGCCTTACCTCGGCTCTGCCCAGGCAACAATTGATACGTTACACTGGAGTGCGACACGTAGACTTCAACTTTCCGATTTTCGGTCGCCTACACAACCGGGCTTGGGTGGCTCCGAATTTTATTATCAGATTGGTTATGAAGCCCGTACGTTATCGACCTGGGGTGCCCCGGCCATTGAGTCGTTCTGTCTGATGTTCCGCAACCTGTCGTGGGTATCCGAAACGGCTCGTCATGAGCGGACGCTGGCCTACAACCAGGTCCTGTTCGATCTGGTCGAGGTGCACACACGCCTGATGAAAGCCAAACTGGTTGCGCTGGGAGCCGACCGACGATTTAAACAGCAGGCCAAACAGATTGAATACATGACCAACTCGGAGCTGGGGGGTGAAGTCAATCGGTTTCGGGCCGAAACGGGTGGCGGAGATGACGTAACGGAATTAAAACGCTGGCAACAGCAGGTTGTGCAACGGCTCTACGATACGCCCGATCTGGTCACTACGTATCATACGTCAAAAGTTGGCTACGGCTTCTTTTTTGGTGGAGGATTAATGCAACCTATGGGCCCTATCTCTCAAGCATTTACACCATCGGGGGGCGTTGTATTTGGCATTGACGTTGCCCTTCGTCGAACCATTATCATGCTCCATCCTACCCTTTATAACGGCAGTATCCGGGCAGGATTTGATTATCAGAACCACACTTGGGAAAGCGGCATGGCGGTTACGCCTATGCTGTTTGAAGCGGGAATTGGGCAAATTGTGAGCGATGCACCCCGTATCCGCGTTATACCCTATCTCGGCTACCGATTACTCGCCCTGGCGCCAACAGACCGTAAAGACGAACGATACAAAGGCTTCTCGCTCACCGACTATGCCCCTACCGGCGGACTTGTACTTGACATTAAGCTAGGCGACAATACGCCTAAATATGATCGGGCAGAAGCCAATTTCTGGTTTATACGTACCAAATTATCATACAGCCCGATGCTGGACACCAAGCCCTTTGCGGGTGGTTTTATTAATTTACAGATTGGTCTGGGTGGTTTCGGACGTATTCGTCGGGTTGGTTATCGGCCAGAACCAACGACAATCACATTGCCAGATGGCCAGATTTAATTCACCTGTGCTACGTCGGTAATCTTTCTCAAGTATATTAAATTTCATTAACAAGCTGTTCCTGCGGTCTTATCTCTTTATTTTTGGAGAAGGTTGTAAACATTTTCTCTACTTTTCTTAGTGCACGACTACGTAACGTTTCCGAACTTACCGATACGTATGAAGAAATCGTTGTTATATCTGGCCTTAATCGGCCTTTTGGCTTGCAATCCAGGCGGCTATCATCTGGCATCGAGGAAGGCGAACCGAATTGGCGTTGATTCGTTATCAGCATCAACCGACAGCAGCGTCGCCCGTTTCCTACAGCCCTATCGGGAGAAGCTCGATAAAACCATGAACGAAGTGCTGGCTCAATCGACCGGACCTATTGATAAAGGATTACCCGATGCTCCGTTAAACGATATTCTCACCGACGCGATGCTCAAACAGGCTACTCAACGATATGGCAAACCGATTGATTGTTCACATCTGAATTACGGCGGCATTCGGACAAACTTACCGAAAGGGAATATTACCATCGGCTCGATTTTCGAGGTAATGCCATTTGATAATCAACTGGTTGTGTTGACTGTTACGGGCGATATGCTCCAGAAAATGCTCAATCATTTTGTGCAGGGCAGTGGATTGGTCGTTGGGGGCATTCGAGCAAAAATTCACGATAAGCAGGTGCAGGCTGTTACGTTCACCAACGGGCGAACGCTTCAGCCAAACGAGAATTATACCGTATTGATGAGTGACTATGTAGCGAACGGTGGCGACGATGCGGGCTTCCTCAAGAATCCCGTAAAACGGGAAGATCTCAATTATCTGGTGCGCGACGTACTTATCGATTATTTCCGGCAACAAGGCAAATCCGGCCAACCTATAAATCCAACTTCCGATGGACGTATCAGCATCGAATAGACGTCAATTTCTGAAACTGTTTGGCACTGCCGCCGTTATTGGTTCGGTAGCTCCCGACGTATTGGCCCATTCTGGACGTAGCATTGGGCGAAAAACTACATCGCTGACCATTCTGCACACCAACGACGTACACAGCCGACTCGACCCGTTCCCAATGGATGGCAGTCGGAACGCCGGTAAAGGTGGCGTCGCCCGCCGTGCTACACTCATCCGAAAAATTCGTCAGGAACAGGCTAATGTCCTTCTGTTCGATGCAGGTGATATTTTTCAGGGAACGCCCTATTTCAATCTGTATAAAGGAGAGCCTGAAATTCTGGCGATGAACCAGCTTGGCTACGATGCAGGCACTATCGGCAATCATGATTTCGACGGCGGTCTAGACAATATGGTGACTCAATTTGGTAAGGCAAGTTTTCCAATATTGATTGCCAATTACGACTTTAAAAATACAGCAATGGATGGCCGGTCGAAGCCCTACAAGGTGTTCTATAAGGATGGCATTCGGGTTGGCGTATTCGGGCTGGGTATCAAGCCGGAAGGGCTTATTCCGAGGAGTGCGTATCTGGAAACAAAATACCTCGATCCTGTCGAAATTGCTAACAATACGGCGACACAACTACGGGCGAAAGAAAAGTGTGATTACGTAATCTGCCTATCGCATTTGGGTTTTAAATACAACGATTCAACTGTATCTGACAACGTACTGGCTGCTCAGACACGTAACATTGACCTGATTATCGGCGGCCATACACATACATTTCTGGATGCACCCGTAGCTATCAATAATCGGGATGGACAACCCGTCTGGATTAATCAGGTTGGATTTGCGGGTATAAACCTGGGACGTATTGACCTGACGTTTGAACCGGGAAAAGCCGTTTACAGCAGCGGGAAATCCGTTGAGGTGTCGTAACTTTGTTCCAAAGAGTAAAAGAGCGAAAGAATGCAAGAGCGAAAGCCATCCGGCAGGCGCCTTCACTCTTGCATTCTTTCGCTCTTTCACTCTTTCGTTCTTTATCTATGAAATTTGGCGTTGTTGTTTTCCCCGGCTCTAACTGCGATCAGGACGCTGTCGATACACTCGAACTAATGGGTCAGGAAGTGGTTAAGCTTTGGCATAAAGACCACGACTTACAGGGCTGTGACTTCATTATTCTGCCCGGTGGTTTTTCGTATGGAGACTACCTACGTACTGGTGCTGTGGCGCGCTTCTCTCCCATCATGAACGAAGTGATTGCGCATGCCAACCGGGGTGGTTATCTGATGGGTATCTGCAATGGATTTCAGGTGCTGGCCGAAGCTCGATTGGTTCCGGGCGTTTTGCTACGTAACGCCAATCAGCAGTACGTCTGTAAGAATATTTACCTCACTCCACAGTCGCCCGATGCGTTGCTAACGGCTGATTTAGACCGGGCAGCTTACAAAATTCCGATGGCCCACGGCGAGGGTCGCTATTTTGCCGACGCCGATACGTTGAAAGCCTTAAATGATAACGGCCAGGTTTTATTCCGCTACTGCGACGAAACTGGTGCCATTACGGAAGCCGCCAATCCAAACGGAAGTCTCGAAAATATTGCGGGCGTAACAAACAAAGGCAAAAACGTTTTCGGTATGATGCCTCACCCCGAACGTGCTGCCGACCCTGCGCTTGGCAACACCGACGGTCGGCTTATTCTGGATCAGATTCTGAAAGCAGTTTTGGTTTGATGTAGGATACATAGCGTATTAGCCGAAGTCATACATCAATTCTATTTCCACGCTTTTCGCAGGAAACGAAGCCAGTTTTTGTGGAAGATGTTATCAATATCACTGGCCGAATAACCCCGTTTGGCTAACAGGCCGGTCAGTTTCTGCAAATCTGCTATCGTATCTAAATCACTCGGCGACTGTTCGGTGCCATACGTACCGTCTAAATCACTGCCAATAGCAATGTGTTCACTATTGCCCGTAAGCTGGCAAATGTGGTCGTAGTGATCAATGATAGTTTCGATGGTGATACCGAAAGCGGCTGGGCTGCTAATACGTTGAGTAAATCCGGGTTTCATCATCCAGGCATCGAAGCAGCCACCAATTACTCCACCCCGCTCCGTTAATTGACGAATTTGATCGTCGGTGAGTTGCCGCTGGTGCGGTGCCAACGCCCGGCAGTTATGGTGGCTGGCCCAAACTGGCCCTTTGAAGAGGCTTAAGGCTTCGTCAAAACCTTCATCAGTCAAGTGAGTCGCATCCAGTATCATTCCCAATCGATCCATTTCACGTACCAGTTCGCGGCCAAGTGGTGTCAGTGGTCCGCTTAAACCTGTACCGGGAGCGTATCGACCTGTGCTGTAGTGCGCCGGTCCCATTGCGCGTAGTCCATAAGAGTAGGCTTTTTCAAGATACGAAAGATTGACTAGCGAATCGGCTCCTTCCAGACTCAGAATGTACCCAATTGGTTTATTCTCATTTGGTTTATTCTCATCAAGCCAAAGTGATACGTGCTTTTCCAGCCCTTCGCGATCTCGAATTTGTATCATATCCCCAGCATCCTGCATGGTTTCGTACCAGATACGTTGCGCCTGCGTCATAGCCCATGCCTGCTCTGGTGAATTCCATCCAGCACCGGGTAAATTGCCATTACTTTGGTTGAATCGGGCAATTTGCGTAGCGACAACGAGGCCAATATTTCCACGCCGAAGTTCGGGAAACGCGACAGTGCCCCGACCCCGGTCAATTTTATCATTCATTCCCTGCTCCTGCGCCCGAATCTGATTGACCGTAAGGCGTAAATCACGATTCCATTCAATTGCATTTAACGACATGTCTAAATGGGCATCAATGAGCAGGGGATTTGGTACGTTCATAAAGCGCTACGTGTTTGTTTTGATTTTACAATGCAATAATCGCTCGAAAATAGGTGAGTATCCGTGAAAAATAGACACGGTTTTTGCACACATAGTTACGAACCCATATATTTGCACCCTCAAACAGCGCAAAAGCCTCCTTAGCTCAGCTGGTAGAGCGACGCATTCGTAATGCGTAGGTCGCAGGTTCGAATCCCGTAGGAGGCTCTTTTTTCGTACAAAGGTTAATTCGCAAAGGTGTTAAATACACTAAAAATCAGCGAGTTAACCTTTTTTCTTTATCATACTTTATCAAAAGAAATACGAGAAAGTAAAGTAAATCCGTCCCCTATTCCGTCCCCTCGTATTGATATTATTCGTGAACCTGTTTAAGGTTTAACAAAATACCCCGATGAAGTACGAACTTTGTTTTGCCAAACGAATTCATACTGACTCATGGGGGTACTTAGCAAACTTACTATCGAAACTTGGATTGTCCCACACCTACCCATCAATAAACGGGGGCCACAGCCATCTGTGTCTCGCCACCAGCTCGTTGCCTCTATGCTGTATCGACTCAAAACAGGCTGTCAATGGCGTGAACTGCCCATCATTGAACACTTTGGGCGAGAAGACGCCATTAGCTGGAATACAGTATTCTATCATTTCAATAACTGGTCATTAGCGGGTTGCTGGCAAGCCGGTTGGCTTAACCTGCTGAAGACATTCCGCCACTGTTTGGATCTGTCAAGTGCGGAGTTTGACGGTAGTCACACACCAGCCAAAAACGGTGGCGATGCGGTTGGCTACCAAGGGCGTAAAGCGGCTAATACAACCAATGCCTTGTTTATTACGGATCGTCAGGGTGTTGTACTGGCCATGTCTACTCCCCAAGCGGGTGAGCATCATGATTTGTTCGAGATCCAGACTTTATTTGAGGAAATCTGCAAGCTCTTGAAGGAAGCGGGTATCTGTCTAAAAGGCTTGTTTCTCAACGCCGATGCTGGGTTTGATGCTGATGGCTTCCGAGCTGCCTGTGAGGCAGAGGAAATCATTTTAAATGTGCGCCCCAATCCACGGAACGGTTCATCCGTCAGCTATGAGTCGGGTCAGCACGTATTTGATGAAGTCTTGTATGCTGACCGAGTGGCGGTTGAAGGCTCGAATGCGTGGCTGGACGGCTTTAAAGCCTTACTGGTACGCTTTGAGTTTTCAGTTCGTAACTGGAAGGCTTTGCATTTCATGGCCTTCTTTATAATTTTCTTTCGTAAAATCCCTGAAAACAGGAAACCCTAAACAGCTTCCAGCTAATAACAGAATGGTTGTCTCGAGAAACGCCCATTTTCTGAAGCAGATACATGAATGTTCTAATCGTTTCAAGCAAGAGTATTACATGAACCCTGCTTAAACTGGCTAATTAGCCGAGTTATATCCTCAAATTTGCCTTTACGCCAAATGGCGTATATATTCGTGCCAAATAGCACTTATTATGGAGTTAGTTATTGAAACAGGTAGTGAGGATAGCGGCTTTGGGTTAGTCGAGCAGGCGCGCGCTGGTCTTAGTCGGCATAAGGCCGACGAAGTCGCTCAGTTGATTGGACTAACCGACAAAGAGATGGCCCGTATCCTTAATCTCTCGGAACGGACCCTGCACCGACTACGCCCCGAGGTGCGGCTAGACAGCAATGCCTCTGAGCGGCTATTATTGCTGGAAGCTCTGATTCGCCATGGCCTGGACGTCTTCGATGAGCGAGCGGAGGTGTTGAGCCGCTGGTTACGAGTGCCCCTGGCCGAACTCCACCGGCAAACCCCACTGGCTTTGCTAGACACATTGGTTGGCTTTGGGATGGTCCATACCGTGCTGGGCCGGATTGAACACGGCATCTACGCCTAAAGTCAACGATGAGCTATACCGTTTATCGCTTGATTAAAGAGCGGTTTCTAAGCACGCCCTTGTCGGCAGAAGGTGCCCGTTTGCATAGTGGCCGCTGGCACCCCGCTGGTCGGGGTATTCTCTACACTTCAGCCAGTCCCGAGTTGGCCTTGCTCGAACAACTGGTTCACTTGCCAACGCTGCCTTATGGGGACCTGCCCCGGCTGATGCTACTAACGCTATCTGTTCCAGATAATCGACGGGTGCTCAGCCTGGAAGAGCTACCGGTTAACTGGCGCGATGAAGCTAGCTTTACAGACAATCACCGATTCATGGCTAACTGGCTAACTAACCCAGATGTGCTGGCTATAGGCGTACCCTCGGCCGTAGTCGCCGAATCCTACAACTACCTCTTACATCCAGCTCATGGGTCGTTTGCTGAAATTGATGTTGTCAGCGCTAAGCCTTTCCCTATTGATCCTCGGCTCTGGCGCACCCCGTAACGCCGTAGGATTATTAAAGCTGCCCACTCATGAACATTTCTGCGTCTCACTTGGGAGGGTTTTATGAGAATGAACCTAGTTGGTGTTTTTAATATCTGACAACTTTACGTAGTAATATACTCCTGACTGTAATACACTCAATTAGTGTATTACACACGCTCGCACTGACTGGAGACAGTTTGCTGAAAGCGGGATTTAACTGTCAAGCGCTCACCTACCGGCAACCTGCCTATAACAAGCAATAAACTTTGATAGCTGTAGGTGACTTTGCGTATCTACTTCTAAAGCCACGATGAAAATAGTAGAAATAGTGCCGGAGCGTAGAATGTCGCTTAGGGTAGACGTTACGACCATACTATGGCTTTTCGGTCGCTCGGGTATACTCAGGCCCAAAATGACCGGTTCACTAGAAATAGCGTTTTCGGGGTCCATACACTGCGATTGTAAGTGATGTAACACTTTCCATTTAACCATCCCCAGACGATCTGACACTTTGATCGTTTTTCCACCATTCTCTATACTGGCAAGTGACCATTAGGCTATAAGTAAAGCCCAAAGGTTGGCGTTATACAACTGGCATGCAAGATTTGTTACCCGGGAAATAACTTACTTAACGTGAGCTATGGATAATGGCGGCGATAAGTGATTGATTAAGAGTGCATAGAGAGCAAAAGTTGTAGAGATTTGTACGGCCAAGTATCATTTCTCATCCTTCTGCTCCTATGCTCCGCGAAGATAAAGTAAACAAGCTCATCGAAATATTCATCACCGCCCCGGCGGCCCGGCTGCGATGATTTCTGTAACGCCCTGACTCAATGGCAAACTCAGCATAATTGCCTACCCACCTCAAGGCAATCAACCCTGAGTGACAGCGAGATGCTAACTATCACCATTTTCTATCAGCACTCCGGAGCCAAATGTTTTCAGTATTACTATCAGCACTGGATTGAAACTCAGATGCAGACCTACTTTCCTCATCTGATCAGCTACGAGCGGTTCGTGGCTCGCATGCCCCGCTTGCTGCCAGGCCTATTTCTACTCCTGAAATGGCTTTGCGCCCAGGGGCGCCGAACCGGTTTCTACATCGTCGATAGCAAATCGTTAGCCGTTTGCGATAATCACCGCATCAACTCGAACAAGGTCTTTGCCGGTATAGCTGCTCGCGGTAAATCATCGATGGGCTGGTTCTACGGCCTCAAAGCCCATTTAGTCATCAATCAGTACGGGGAATTAGTCAACTTTATGCTTACACCGGGTAATGTGGCCGATAACAACAAAAACCTGTTGCCTCAGCTCTTAGCTGATTTACAAGGCTATTGTTTTGGTGATCGGGGTTATCTGACCAGTCTGTTTGCTGACTTCTACGCCCGGGGTTTGCAGCTAGTCACGAAGCTTCGGCGCTGGATGAAAAATACGTTGATGCCCTTAGGTAACAAACTGAATCTGCGTAAACGGGGGCTTATCGAGTCGGTCAATGACTTACTAACATCGGTTTTTGATACAGAGCATACGCGGCATCGCAGTGGCATGAATGGTCAGCTCAACGTATTGGCAGGTTTGGTTGCCTACTGCTTTTACGATCAGAAACCTTCTATTGTCGTGCCTGTCCAAAAACGTCTTTATCCATAACTCACGTTACGTTAGCAACAGCATGACCGTGTCAACGAAACTCAACAGATAGGCGAATATTTGTTAAAGATCATCAATCCTGCTTGAGCTAAGCTGCTGTTAGCGACAGTATTTTTACTCTTCTCTTTCGGCTCCGTGGTTAAGCATGATTATTTACAGGAAACTTGGTAACATATCAGTAGTTCACTAAATCTCTAGGTGGGTTTCCAAGGTACAGAAACATGTGAAATAATCTGTGGTATAGGCCAAATCGTTTGCTCTTCAATCCAATGATTTTTGGCAATTAATCTTTCGATTAAGGCAATTTGGCTTGGTGAAAAAACGACCCGATTTAAGCCTGAGAACTCGTCCTGTAGCCATTTGCTTTGATGTTGGCCAGATTTGATGGGTTTATAAATGGCCGTATTTGGATCAGGAGTGATGAGCTGTATATTCTTACCTTTCTCCTTAAGAATATGCTGAATGCGGCAGTAAATATCTAGCCCATGATAATCCCAATCACCAATGTAAAAAAGGGGTAGGTCTAGGTGCCGCTGCGAGATACGTTCAATGACAGGGGTATTATTACCTCCTGCATACCACAATTCGATGTTATTAGCGTGAAATTCCCACCAAGCTTTGAGGTAATCGATATTTTCGCAGAGCAGAATGTATTTTGGATCAGGACAGTCTACCACAAAGCGCCATTGGTTTTCCTTTGCTGATCTGGCTGGGAAATCATCGACTCCAAGCAGAAACAGTACATCACTCATTAGTCCGGGCCGGTTCTCCAAATATTTGGAATCTTTTAGCTTAAAAACGTTGGAGCTGAAAATACGAGCTGTAGTCAGATTTTGTCGCAACTCCTCTCGGTTGTTGAAAATGAACATTAACGTATGAATGTCATAACTATCGTACTGCTTTAGCCCACTAGCCCCTAGCTCCGACTCATCGAAGAATTTTTTATAGTAGAAGTACTGTGGCAGTAATTCCTTTTTAAAGTAAGCCTTGTAACCTTCCTTTGCGACAATGATGTTCTTATTTCCCGCTTTGAAGTCCAGTAACCGTTTACGATGGCAGAGCACATTTTTGATGTATGCGTTCTCCATCAGCTTTAAGGTCACACTGTCTTCCATATACAGTTTATACAATCCTTTCAAGTTCCGCCAGTTGAGCGAATTTCTCATACTTCGTTACTGAAAATGGCTACCGGGTGCTTGTTGATGAATTCTTCCCCATCTGCCTTGTAAAGTCGATAAATATGTTGCTCCCCTTCGTTAACATGGTTTAGCGGAATAGAAAGCGAGAAGACTTGGTAGCCGTATTGTTTCGCGATCTTTTCCAGCATTTCTAGGTTAGAGCCGATGCCCGCAGCCTCATCGATGCTCATGAACCGTAGACCTTCACTTTTGAGTGCCTGATCTTTTTTCATCATGGATAGCTTAGCGATACATAGCAAAGCCATGGACGTGTAGGTTTGGCCTGTGCTGCCTGAGTTTGTGATGCCGCTAGCGGTGTGAATCTTGTAATTTGGCGTGTAATACGAAAATGGCGAAAGTAGGTCATCGATAGTGATCTGGGGCAGCGGATGATCTGTGTAGCGTTTGTACTCATCAATGATTAGTTCATCTATAGACACCTTCTGCCGCTGCTCCCGGGCACTTAGGTATTCTTGTATAGCGTTGTGCCATAACCCCTCGTTGATTGCGGGCATGTCGTCGAGGAATTGAGTAATCCATTGTACCCTGATGCGACTGTTTGGCTCGCCTTTGAGCGAAGCCTTCAGCCCCCCGCTGATTTCTGCTTCTCGTCTGTTCAGCATGTTTCCCACTTCCCGCAATATGTTAGTTTGTCGGCCGATCTCAGTGTGCAGTTCCTGCATTAGGTCACGCACCTTTACCAACTTGTTTTTATTGATCTCTGCGTTCCTATGTATAATATCATCCATATACTCAGTAATCTTCTGCCAAACGTCTTCTTCCTTAAAATCGATTTTTTGAAAAATGGCGGGGAGTACATGTCGTACTAGTATTTTAAAATCTTCCGTTTGTTCAAGTCGACTCCGGTCGTTCTGCACTATATCAGGGTTTGCAATCACCTCTCCATAGGCACGAATGTATTTATTTTGGTAGTCATCCTTTGCCTTCTTAGCCTCAGCCAGTTTATCTTTTGAATAGTCAACCGGAAGGCCTTTTTCCAAATTTTCACTTTCCAGCTCTAACACCGTCAGTTCTTTTTCTGTCTCCTTTAGCTGTTGATGCAACCGAGTCACTTCCTGTTTCACATTCTGCCCCGCTCCCGCCCTGTTGTGACATTCCTTAAAATCGGCATAATATGTATCTTCGCTTAGCTGAGGTTCATCTTTCTCGTTCACTTCCAGTCCATATTCGACTTTTAGTTCCGTCAACAGCGAATCCACTGCTTCCAATTGCGTTATGGCAAACGTTTCTAGTTGCTTCTTCAACATTTCTTTGGCACTGAGCTGTGCGATAAATGTATCTCTTTCTTCTTCCGCTTTACGATGATCCGCTATGATCTGTTCTCGATTCGTATAGTCATTCAACGCCGAATTCAACTGCGTTTCCAGCCAATTCAATACTTCATTATTCAAGTCTGATTCCTGATAATTCAGTGTTTCCCGTTGCGGCCATGCTTCAAAAAAAGATTGAGGCTGTTCTAACTCCCCAAAAAAATCCTGGAGTTTTTTCCCGGTTTCGATACTTTTTTCGATCTCAGCCATGCTGTGTTTTAACACATCCCGATTAGCCCGAAACCGCACTTTGATGGCCTCTTCGTCCTTACCGTCGAAAAGCCGTTCTTCGGTGTATTCGAAAAACGAATGTACCCCACCTAAATCTGCCCAAAAACCATTTCCCGATTGCCGTGTAGTTGCCTGAAGTACTATGGCCGGTTCTGGAATGTATCGATGGCCAACATGAGCGTTATCCGATGTCACCGTTAACACATTTCCCTGCTGGAAATATAGCACCATACTTTCCCTCTCTGGGGTAAGTTTAGGCTGATTGTTTAAGGCCCAATATACCAGCGAATGTTCGTTGTCAATGTCATTGCAAGTTAACAAGGCCTTTTTAGTAGTTAATTCCTGTTTCCAGGTGGTAATATCCGATTGGAGACTTTGGTTTATACTTAGCAGTCCCAATGAATGATCCAGTTCATCGAAAGCAATGATCAACCCTCTTTGTTCTAGCTTGGCTTTACCACTTTGCAATGCGGTATACAATACACGTTCAGTGTTGAATTTCCGGTGAAATTTCTGCACTGCCTGTATATCCTCAAGTCCATGTATGGCTATGAATTGCTCGATTGCATCGACATGATCTACCGGTTTTTTCAATCGGTCTGATTCCTTCGACTGAGTTTGCTTTCTCTTCTCCAGTATCGGAATGTCCTTGGCCAATTCCTTGATTTTTTCGTCTTTTACCCGTTGCAAAACCACCAGCATTGCCCGGCTCCCGAAATGTTTGCTCAGCACCTTTTGAATTTCTGTTTGCTGTTCCTGCTTCTGCTGTAAAAGGTGGTAGTGCTGCAAGCGTTCCCAGGTGCTGCGGGCATTGTCCAGCTTACTTTTCAGGTCGAACAGACTTTTCAATGCTTTTTGTTTTCGCTCAATCTTATCGAGTTGCTCGCGGTTGTTGCGAAACGTGGACATATCATCCTCCATGGAGGATACTACTTTCTCAAACGCTTTCTTAAAATGTGTGCGCCATTGTCGACCAAACAGGAAATCCTGTAAGTCTACACCGTCTTTGATGTTGATGTTTTTCCGAGCAAACGTTTGCAGGATCTTGGCATAGTCCTGTAGCGCATTCTCAACGGTCACATCCAGCGGCAACAACTGATTGACGTGCAACGTTTTGTGATACTCGCTAAATCGTCTGAACTTTTTAAAACCCAAGTCTCTCTCCTCGTTAAAATGCTGATCCAGTTCATCGATTGGCAACCATTTACCCTTACTTTCAAACGCATCAACTTGGATTGGTTCGTTCAACGGTATTAAATTGTCTGCATCAAAATCGAGACTTTGCTGAATAATGAAAGCCTGCGTCTGGTTTTGGTTACGGGCAATGTAGGTACCCAGCACGAGGTACTGTCCCGAAGCGGTTTCTACATTGATGTATGCGTAACCAAAATCCGTATTATCTGTAGTTTTCAAGACCAGCGTTTGGAAAGGCCGGTCCTCTTTGCTCTGGGTAGACGAACTGTATTCGGTAGAACCGATAAGGATGAGCTGCAATAAGTCTGTTATAATGCTTTTGCCCACGCCACTATCGCCCACAAAATCGGTACGAAATGAATGAAACTTGTAGAAAAATTCTTGGTGGTGAATAATGTTTACTTTGCCAAGGCTGTGTATGCGCGGAAAAGGATTCATTAGTAGCGGGCAATAATTTGATCAATATTTTGAATCACATCTTCATACACATATAGCAATCGCTGGAATGAAGGCAGCGGTTCAAAGTAATCGCTATTACGTTCCATCCAACCTAACCGGACGAATTGATTCAAGGCAGAATCTACCATATTATCAATTTCAACATCATCTGCCTGTAGCTTAGCTTTCTCCGAAGATTTGGCAATGAGTCTGAGCAAGCCATTTTCGTATTCTTCGTAATCCAGCGTGATCTTTTTCTTGAGTTCCGACACGGAGCTGAGCTCCAGGTTCCCAGCAAAATAGATTATTTTGTATACAATCAGCCCTATAATAATGTACTCGTTTTTAACCTGACGTTTGTGGTTTTCTGGGATACTCGACTGGTCTGCTGAATGGTAGTCCAAGTAATAATACAATTGGTCGTCTTCACCCCGTTTTTCCAGCCTTACGCCGAACAGGTTGCGGTAATATCTTTGTAATGAGTCCTCATACTTTTTCAGATAAGCATACAGCTCTGGGTCAGAACCTTGCCGTTGGATATGAATCCCATCTTTTAAGGCATAATCAAGCTTGCTGAATACTTGCTGGCTATGGTCGCTTTCTAAAAAGGAATAGCCTACATTTTCTGTATTGTCATTTTCCATAATGCGTTTTTTGAAAGGGGATACGTCACCATTTCGTATGTCGAAATATGCACGTCATACCCCACTGTGTGATATACCCGGTCCATTAGCCCGAACAACACCTGACAGGCCAGCACAAAATCCTTATCCGCTTCCATCACCTCGAAAAACGACCGCGAAGCATCCAGTTCACCATCCTTCGCCAGTTGCGCCATCAACTGGTTAATCCAACCGTCCACCCGGTTGATCTTTTTCATTTCCTCGCGGAGTTGCTTTTTGCCTTCTTCCTGAAAATCTTCGTCTACCGGGTAGCTTTTCCGCGGACGTGCGGGAGTTGGAAAAAGGTATTCTTCGCGTTTAAAGGTGAGCAACTGAGACCGCAGACCACTGAAGAAAAAAGGCCGCATCTCGTCCGGAAATATCACCTTTTTCTCATTACCGTTACCCTGCACCTTCGAGCGTTGGAGCAAAAAGTGAATGAAACGCTCCGTATTCGCTGTCCACTCTGATTGTCTCAGTATAGCAAACAATTGTTTGATCTTCGGCTGAATGCGGTCGAGCCGCCTATCGGTGCTTCGCAACTTGCCCTGTATGCGACTAAAGAAAGCCTGACTGTTGCGAATGTGGTTGATCACGACCTCATTTTCTGTATCAATCCCAATCAGCAACGACACAATCTTGTTCGTATCCTCAAAAGCAATGCGCAGTTCCTGGTTCTTGTTCTGGATGTCTGTCAGATCATCACGCACTTGTTTCAACAATTCCAACGGCTTCTTTTCCTGATCTAGTACATCCCTGCGCAACTGACGCACAGCCCCGTCGATCTGTTGGTGCAAAAAATCCGTTTGTTGAGCCAACCGCGTTTGATACGCGTCCAGATTAATGTCAAACCAATTAATTAATTTCTCTTCATTCTCCCTTGCATCATTCAGTTCTTCCTTCAGGTTGCGGCAAATCACCTCGATCTCTGTGGGCGTCAATGCTCCCTTCAATGTTTTCTTCGACAAGTCGCAAAACGCATATGCATATTCTTGAAAAGAGTATAGCCGCTTCTCTTCATCATAGCTTAGAAAAAACCGCAGCAGTTTCTTGATGCGGTCCTTATTTCGCGACTTTGGGTAGTATTTTTCGTCTTTTTCTTTCCCTTTTTGGAAATTCACAAATAATCGGTGAATTTCCTCCTCGCTGAAAAAATCATTTTCATAGTACCCTGCCTTCAATCGTTCATACAGCGCGATAATTACCATAACCTCCATCTCCTCAGGAAACAGTTGACTAAATGTTTCAGGCCGCTGAACGGCTTTTAAGAAGTTGAAGGGTAGAGATGTTGAAGAGCCTATCACTGAAAATACATTTGTAATTGTCTTTAAATACTTACTTTCATTTACTCTCAAGTTTATCTTTTCAGCCAAAAGTTGAAAATGAAACCCTAAACCTGACGAACAAGGGCGTTTCCGATGTCCACGGGAGCTAAAAATGGAAGCTTAGAAACCATAAACGAGCCGGGCGGCTTGTCAACCAAAGGCTGACTTTCACTCCCGACTTTGGCGGATCACCCAACGCCCGCGAGGGCTGATGGATGAGGACACTACCTGCCTGAACAACCGAAGCGTCAACCTTTGCACCCTCGTTTGGTTGGGCTGCCGACTCTCCTTTGAGACGTGCTCCCTGTCGCAGGGGAGCGACAATCTAAACGGATAGAAATAGCCAAACCCGAAACCCAGCAAGCAGACAAAAGCCGTAAACAAAAATCTTCTTATTGTAGGATTCAGTTGACCTGTACATGAGAAAGCCAATAAGCAAGGTCACGCAGGACAGAGAATAAAAAGTCCAATGCTTCCCAAATTCAGATTGTTCACTTTCACCCCAGCTACCATCATCCATTGTATACCACTTAGTCCAGAGTACTGGTTTGAGATTTTGTCGCTCAAGTTGGGTTAACCACTCTGTTTCTGAATGTGTTGTGTACACACTATCTCGAATATTTGATTCATTTAGAATGAAGTATCCTGAATCACTTGTACCAATGATTCGATCTTTGTAAAAATACCACTTACCCAGTTCGCCCACAGATGCATTCACACAACTGCTTACTTCATGTTCGTCACAGATGATATTTCCGTTCGGAGTTTTAAAATAACTCGACACGCCATTCATGAACTGTCCATAAACTATAGATAGACACACAAAAGCTAAAAACAAAGTCAACGGTGCTGCTCTAATTATTTTAAAACACATTGGTAAATACTTCGACGTAATAGGATCTTGTATTGTCAACCGGAACCTGCCTGATAAGCCAAACCGCTCGCCATGAAGACGTGTTTACTGTCGCCCGGAGCCGCCGAATAAGCACTACTTTGACATTCCACCCAACACCCACAGGGGCTGATGGTGAACAAAATAATCAAAAAAACGAACGTACTTTCGACCTTTACACCCCTGTTTTAGTTGGGCTGAAAACTCTCCGCCGGGACGGGCTCCCTGTCGCCCGACAAACCGCTAATGAACTATAGATAGCAAAGAAAGCTAAAAAGTCGTAGCTTCGTGAAACGTTCATTCATGATGGAAAATCTTCTGGCTCGTGTCACACTCAATCCAGCTGTTAGTCAAGGCAAGCCAACCCTGCGCAATATGCGTTTCACAGTGGCCCAACTGCTCGAACTGCTGGCTGCGGGTATGACCCATCAAGAAATCTTAGCTGATTATCCTTACCTGGAAGAAGCTGATATTCAAGCCGCTTTACTCTATGCGGCTCATATTGCCAACGCCCGTAGTATCGTGGCGTTGCCATTAGCATCTTAATTACCCGTGTTCAAGTTTCTGGTCGATACCCAGCTACCGCCCATGCTGGCAACTTATCTGCGCTGGAAGGGCGCGGACGCTATTCACACGACCCACTTTCCCGAAGGTCATCTGTTGCAGGATGCGGACATTGCCAAAATAGCTCTGCAAGAAGATCGTATTATTGTGACTAAAGACTCCGACTTTCCCGATGCGTTTTTTCTCAAAGGGGCACCGCCCCGGCTGGTTTATCTGCGCTTAGGCAACATGCGTAATCGGGAGTTGACCGCTTTTCTTGAAACTCGCTGGGCTTTAGTGGAAGAATTGTTAGCTCAAGATGTCGGTATGCTGGTCGTGAGTCAGCAGCAACTAATCAGTTATTAATGAAAGCTGACCCATATGGGGCGATTCTTGTGTCAACCGAAACTGGCCAACGAACCTAAACCGTCCTGACCGGGGCGTTTGCTCTGTCGGCGGAGATCCACAAATGGAAGCCCAAAGTGCCCTGTCGAGCCGTGCTGGCTGTCGCACACAAGCCAACCGCTACGTTATTGCTTATTGTGTTCACCCAACGCCAACGAGGGTTGATGGTGCTCAAATTAGTCTACTTCGGGCAAAGACCTTTGACCTTTACACCCTCATTTAGTTGGGCTGCCGAGTTTCCCAACCAGCGAGCCACCTGTCGCCCGGCAGGGTGACAGGTGCGAAGCAACAATTCACGGTCCGATTATCACCATGTTTGAAAACTAACTTGAATCCATCGCTACATAGAGTGTCCAACAATGTAGGATGCTCTTTCATACAGTTCATCAAATGTGATAATCTCTGGATTTTGTGTATTTCTTCTAAACATTTCAAAAGACGAATATTTAGCTTCATTCACACCACTACTCGTAGTGAACTCATTTAAACTGCCAATAATTACGTAAGATTTGGGCTTATATAAGTAAGCAGTTTCTTCTGTTAAATTATCTTCATTATCTGTTATACGTAGACAAGTTCTAATATTAAGTATTGATTGGTGTACTGTTCTTTGAGACTGAGTTATGCTTCCGGCTAGTTCCTCTGAAATCACCCAGCAACTTGGTCTATAGGGAGCTGATACTTGTTTTAATAAGCTAGTTCTGTGCGTTTTAATCTCACAGAAACCTAACGCACTGACTATCCCCTTAGTTTTCAATAAAGCGTCTGCTCTTTTTCCACTTGAACTTATTGAATATCCACTTACAACTTGTTCTAGTTTTTTATCATCTAATGGTGCATTAATTATATAATCCAACCCATAACCTAGAATCCAAGTATTTTTCTCAAAGAAATTTTGCCATACGGTTTCGTCTCCCCTTTTTAACTTATCCTTCTCAGTGTTAAAGAAAGCTTCGTCGTCAAGTAAGCGTTTGAAAATATTAAGCTGTAATTTTCTGTAACCTAGAGCTACAATATCTGTCTTTGTTACATTATTTTTCAACGCATCAGCAACTAAATCCTGATTTTCAATCGCTATTCGTGTTGCTTGTTCGTTATCAATAAGCAATTTCTTTAATGTAGAGTCATCTATCTTATATCCATTCTCGTTTTCTAAATCTAATTCTTTTAACCCTTTTAAGAAAAGATAGAGATTCTGTACCTCATGACCCGTAAAAGAATATGCACTTTTATGCGGATTGCCAGTCTCTGACGAGAAAGTTTGTATTGAAGCTGTTTAAACTTTCCGTTTTCGGTTGATTTTTCGTAGAAAAATGACCGAGAATGCGATAAAATGCAGGCTCA
>NZ_JACWZY010000017.1 GCF_014699005.1 Spirosoma profusum | reverse complement strand
CACGGTGAGCTATACGTTTTATAAGATTTTCTGCCCGTAAATGAATAATGAGTGATGAGTGATAAGTGATGAGTTTGAGGTCGGCGTTTTCGGGCGTTACATGTGTGTAAGTCCCTTTGCCAGTCTGGGCCAGTTTTTTGAGCGTATTGCTCTTAATTTCATTCTTCCCGTATGTAAAAACAGTTATGTAGACGTCCTGATTGCTGTTTTCCGCCACCAGGCTGAACGTATCATCGCTGATTGGAAATTCGCCGTCGGTTGCCAGAATGATTCGGTTATTACCGGCCCGCAGATAGTTTTTGTTCGCCACCTTATACGCCAGTTTAATACCTTCATTTCCATCCGTATCGCCATCCGACTGAAGTTGATCAATGACGCGAATAATTTCGTCGGTATTGCTACCGGAAGTTGGTTTCAGAACCACCTTTGCTTTTCCCGAATACACAACAATTGCCAACTGATCTTCAGGACGTAACAGACGTAGCAACGATTTTACAGACTTCTTGAGCAAAGGCAGCTTTACCGGCGAATCCATCGAACCCGATACGTCCAGCAAAAGAATCATGTTATTGGCCGCAAACCCGTTTAAGGAAGTCGGCACGGATACCGGCCCCGACCGATCAATATATACCGTATCGACAGTGGCCCGATTAATATATACCGTATCGTGCTGAACAAGCGATTTACCGTTGGCCGTTGATGAAACGGGGCTGCTGGTAGGGGCTTTATCCGGTACTTTATTCGGCTCAACTGAAGGCGATGTTTGAACCGCTACCGGCTTCGTATCAGCCTTGCTGAGGATAGCTTGTTCGGGTGGCAGCGTTACTGTTTTCGACCGACGGAACGCGAAAATATTGGGTTCGTTGATGGTTTTTAACAGATTTACTTTAGCCAGATCCGCGAATTTGTTGTACTCATAAGCGAGTTCGTTATTGAAGAAATAATAACAGGATTCATACGAATTTTCTTTCGTACGGGCAATTCTTGCCAACATATCACTCCATTTCAACGAGTTTTCGGCGATGTCTTCGTAGGGCGAATACGGGCATAAACCGTTGTTACGTCCCAATCGCTGTAATCCTTTCAGGTTTTTGAACTCGTTGATAATCAGCGAACGGGCTTCCAATTGCAGCGAGTCGGGCTGGGGGAGTTGGTTGGTCTCTTTTTTCAGATACGCCCTTACGCCGAATAATATCTCCTTATTCATATCGACGGCACGTAGCAACGCTTTCCCCGATACGTTCCAGGAGTCGGACGGTTTGGCCGCCGGATAGCTCTCGAAGATTCGTCGGACATCCGAATAGAGCTGCTCTTTTTTCTGGTCGAACGTATCGAACAGATAAACGTAGCGGTCCATAATTTCGTCGGAACGTTGAAAGTTGTCCTGTTCGTACCGCTTTTCGTTGGTGTAATCGATCAGTTCGACACTGAGCGCGTCCATTTCTTTCAGCATCGCCAGCAATACGTCGGCCTGACTACTCACAGAAGCCCGATACGTTGGCAGAATTTGCGGGTTACGTATCGTTAGCGTCTGATGTTCGGAAACCGGCACTTTAAACCCTTCATGCGCATACGTCAACGGCGCCCGTCGGCCGCTACGTGTCCGATAGGAATCAACAGAATACTGGTAGTTACGGACTTCCAGTTGCAACGTATTCATCTGACGTAGCGATTCATTGATAAAATCGACGTAGGCATTCAGTGTCTGGAACAGGGCCGGATTGGCGGGCGAAGTCGCGGGTTTTATAGTAAAAGCAACACGGGGAACGTCGCGGAAAGGCTGCGCCCGTTGGCGGGTAGTCGCTATCGATTCCGATACGTCGACGGCGAATACTGGCGAAAATTTCGGGAAATCAAGCAGCCGTCGGGTCGACGTACTGTATTTGACAAATTGCTGATACCAGCTCAGCAAGTCATTGTTATAATAGTTAATGAATGATTTGTAGAACTCGTTGTTGTGGCGGGCCGATTGTCGGGCGGCAAAATTGAAATCGTCGACGGCATGTTTTTTCAGCGTTTGAATCGACTGTAATCCTGCCCGAAACGAGCCAATCATATCGGAAGCCGGGTACTCAATGTGTTTTTGGGCTTGACCAAAGTCGGCGAGTAGTTTTTCGTCGGCCAGAATACTTTTCTGAATCAGTTCAACGGGCCAGTTCGGATTTTTTGAGTCGTTCAGATAGTAACGTAACGTATCGAGCAGCTCCAACTGACTCTCCAATACGTCATTCATTTCTTTTTCCGAATACAGATAAGGATCGTTTGCGCGGTAAGGCTGGTAGCGGTGATAAACTCGCTGGATTTGTTTGTAGAACTCAGTTTTGTCGCGGCTAAACTGATCAATCTGACCTTTCAGATCGGCAATGAGAACGTTCGCTTTTTTAAAATTGTCCTGTTTATAATCCTGAAGCCGGTCGTAGATTTCCAGCGATTTAACCGTCTGGTCGATCTTGTTGAGCAATTTCCAGAGCCCTTTTGCACTGTCATCCAGGCGTTTTTTTTCGGCTTCGGTCAGAGACTGACTGGCGATGGCTTTTTTGTAATAATATTCCTCCAGCGTCCTTGATGGCGAAATTTGTGGCAAGTTCCGACCGTTACCAGAATGATCTATGGTGGAATAATAAGCCTGTACCCGCCGAAATCGATCATCAACTTCATCGGCCGATTGGTTCAAAAACGATACGTAGTGGTTGAGTGCCTGCTGTGGCGTATCGCCCAGAGATTGGCCAGCCGCATGAAAAGCTGCGAAAATCAGAAACAGAAAGAGGAAGGTCTGCATAATCGAAGTAACAAAAAAACAGGCTCAGAATCAATTCAGTACGTATTGACGTAGTAGCCTGGCCGCTGGTACGCCAGCCCGGCCAGGCTATGTTCTACGGGTCCTGGCCATGCGGCACGAGTCGGAATCGGTAGCGAATCGAAACGCCGTCGGGAGCTTTATCTTCGGGATTAGGTGTAGGATTTATCCAGCCCGACCATTCCGTCGATTCCATCGGGCGACGGGGTATGTTCAACTGAAAATCGCCGTATAAGCTATCAAGATAAACCCGTACACTCCAATCCTTAATGGAATACATATAACCATACCAGGGGCGAATTACGGAATCGCCTTCTTCGTGAATCTGCTCATCTCGATAATAAGTGAGTGACGATCCTACGAACATAACTTCAACCGCTTTGTCAATAGGTTTACCGTTCAGCGCAGATTTTTTTACACGGACCTCTACTTCCAGAACCGGCGTATGATCGGAATATTCAAGCAGATAGGGCTGTTTACTATCAAAAACAAACCAGACGATTCCCCAACCGATAACCATTACGAGATCGACGATCTGAATTGTGCGTATATGCCCTTTGACAATCAGGTTATTCGCGAAATACCAGGTCAGAATAAAAGCCAGAACAGCGCCCACTATACCAAATAATATACCGCCGTAGCCATTAGCTATGGTCTGGTCGGAATTGCCCCCCTTGGCGCTTAACAGCGGCCAACTGGCGATAAAAAACCCCAGCGGAGCCGCACATAAACTGGCGAACAATACTGTTAGGAAGCGTTCCATACTTTTTTATTCAATGCGGGAGTTCTGGTCACTACTGGTTTACAAGTTAAAACAGAATGTTATTTCTGACTACTTATGCCTGATTATCAACGACAACCTGCTTAATTTATGGGTCTTGCCCATACGGTACGAGTCGGAATCGGTAACGAATCGAAAGGCCAGCCGGGGTTGTGTAGTCAGGTTGGGGAATGGGAGCAATCCAGTTTGACCATTCGGTGGACTGCGGTGGACGCTTTGGCAAATCCATCTGAAAAAAGGATGCCTGTTGAGGCAAGTCAACCAATACATTCCAGCCTTTAACCCGATGCAGATACGTAAACCAGGGCAAAATCGTAAACTCACCTTCCTGCCGAATGCGCTCAGGCTGGTAGTAGGTCAGGCCAGATTCTGCAAAACGAATGCCAGCTACCTTATCAATAGGATTACCATTCAAGAGGTCTTTGGAAGCACGTATCTCAATGTCCAGAATAGCGTTCTGGTCGGCGTAATGCAACTCCCAGGGTTGCGTATCTGAGTAGATAAACCAAACAATTCCCCAACCAATAACCATAATCAGGTCGGCAATCTGAATGGTTCGTAAATATCCTTTTCCAATTAATAAATTCGTCAGAAAACCGACCACAAAAAAACCGACAATAGCGGCTGCAGTGCCAAGAAGAAGGCCCATATAGCCATTAGCGATGGTTTGGTCGGAATTACCGCGATTATCGCTTAAGTAGGGCCAGCCAGCTACGAAAAAAAACAGTGGAGCCGCGCATAAACTGGCAATGAATAGTGTTACGTGGCGCTCCATAATTCTGTGAATCAGTGAATTGACTTGTGATTATAGGAATTTCTCCGCTAAAACTGTAAACTCCGCAGGTGGAGTGGTTTGCTGAGTTTTATAGGAATCCGCCCGACTTTGTAGAAAATCTTTAAAATCCTGGCCCTGAGGTATCTTGTAAGTAGGATCAGCACCTTTCGAGAGTAATAACTGGCATACTTCCCAGGCTTGCTGATTGGCCGCTTCGAGTAGGATAGACCACTGGCTGGCCGGGTTTATGGCGTTCGGATTGGCGCCGTAACGTAGCAGTAAATTTACCCGCTCCAAACGGTCCTCACTCCCGAAACCGAGCATACTAAACAGAAACGGGGGAGAATCGGGCGTGTTCTGTACGTTCGGATCAGCCCCATGTTTCAGTAACCATTCGATGAATTCCGGTTTTGCCCAGTAAAGGTTGAGTTGAGTGGCCTGACGTAACGTATCGTCGGTTTTGAACGTAGCGCCGTGTTCCAGTAATACGTCTAAGAGTTCATACGCCTGTGGTGTCGGATTTTCGGCGGCCTTCGAAGCCGCAATGTCAAGCAACGTAGTATGGTTGGTACCGCTTTCGTTTATTTTAGAGAAAGGGGCCGCCAGCAATTGCCGAAGTTGGGACGTATCGCCGGCCATAATAGCGACCACAGCCTGTTGATGGGCTGAATCCTGAAAGTAATACGTGCCATTAGCCTTAGCTTCCTGTTCCTTCGCAAATTCTTCGGATTGCCGGCCTTCTTTGATACGTTCGAAAATTAGGTTCGTACCCATCAGCAGCATAGGCAGGCCGCCGAGTACAGATACCGTAATGATGGCAAAACGGGATTCCCGTAGATTTAGAAATACCAGTAACCCTACAAACAGAAGCAATAGGAAAACAAAGCCACTCAGCATGCCCCTCCCAGCCGCATCGTTGTTAGGGCTATTACTGCCTATAAACATATATACGAGGAGCAGGCTATAAAGGCCAATAATGACCCAATTCAGGTTGACCAGCGTTTTCATACGGTAAAATTGCTACGTCCTGGACGGGAATGCTATTGCTAATAAACCACAGGTGGATTTGATGAAATAATATGTAGGTTTATGTACATAATTAGTAAGTTAAACCAGAGATGTTATGAAACTAAAACAACAATCTTTGTGGGGAATGCTTATGCTCCTGACTACCCTCAGCGCCTTCCGCTGGGCTGAGCCAACAGAATTCGACGGTGCCTGGCAGTTTAAAAATCCGGACGGCGCTCTTGTGATGCTGACAATTGCGGATAATTATTTTGTGCAGACTACGTATCAACCAGCCCGCTACATAAGCACGCGGGGTGGCGTCTGTAAGATGGACGGTAAGAAGTTGAGTGTAAAAGTTGAGTTTGATTCGGAAGATAGCAGCCGGGTTGGTCAAACAGAACTGAATGAAGTAGAACTGGATGGTAATAAAATAATCTTTCGTAAACCCGGTGTTATTCAAGTCTTTGAGAAGATTACAGAGACAGCTACGCCCCTTACAGGATTGTGGCGTATTACGGGCCGTGCCAATGATGCAGGACAAATAACAACGATGCAGCGAGGAGCTCGCAAAACTCTGAAACTGCTGACCGGAAGCCGCTTTCAGTGGATTGCAATCAATCCGGAGACGAAACAATTTTCGGGAACGGGGGGCGGTACGTACACGCTGAAAGACGGAAACTACACCGAAACCATCGAATTTTTCTCCCGTGATAATAGCCGGGTCGGGAAATCACTGACGTTTGGCGCGAAGATAAACGGAGACCAATGGAATCACACCGGCGAAAGCTCGACGGGTGGAAAAGTGAATGAAATCTGGAGCCGGGAAAAATAAGATAGCTGTTTAAACTTTCGGATAAAAGCTAACAAATGAGCGCTTTGTCATGCTGACGAAGGAAGCATCTTAAAATATCCTTATTAGTACGTCTAGATACTTTAGGATACTTCCTTCGTCAGCATGACAAGCTAAATCATAGAAATAACTTAATAATAAATAAAAGCAAGTATAATCAGCTGCAAGTGCGCGTAAGTGCCTAATTTTGTTTTGGATTTGAGTTCGTTCATAATACGATCTTTGATTACACCTCCATACAACCTAAAACTGTTTTTTTATGGTTTCTATCTTAACTAAAACTCGCCCCGACCGCTGGCTTTTATTGGCAGTGGGGCTTACCTGTTCAGTAATTGGATACGCACAGGACGCTGCTACGTATCAGACACCGCCAAAAGTGCTGGCCGATTTAGTAACCGTGCCACTCACGCCCAACGTTAGTATGTCGGCGAAAGGCGACATGATGGTGCTGCTTGAGCAAGCCGCCGTTCCCAGCATCGACGAACTGTCGCAGCCAGAACTTAAACTGGCTGGCCTTCGTCTGAATCCAGCTAATACAGGCCCCAGCCGCGCCCGCTACGTTACGGGACTTAAACTCCGGAAACTGACCGACAAAGACGAAAAAGCCATCACGGGCTTACCCGCTTCTCCCCAGATCAGCTACGTTACCTGGTCGCCCGATGATACTAAAATCGCATTTGCTCACTCGACCAACAGCCGTATCGATCTATACGTTATCGACGTAGCAACGGCAACCGCTCAGAAAGTAGGCACTGCCGCTCTGAACGCTACGTTGGGTGTGCCGTATCGGTGGTTATCGGACAACAAAGGGTTGATTGTAAAAACTGTACCGGCTAGTCGTGGACAGGCACCCGAAGTGAGCCGAGTTCCCGGTGGACCAACCACCCAGGAAAACATTGGTGGGAAACGTGGTCAGGCACCAACGTATCAGGACCTGCTCAAAAATCCATCTGATGAAAAACAGTTTACGTATTACACGACAGCACAGGTAGTTCGGATGGGACTGGACGGAACAGCTACGAACATCGGTCAGCCAGGCATTATCATGACAGCCGACCCCTCGCCCGATGGACAATACGTACTGATCGAAACGGTTCATACGCCGTTTTCGTATCTGGTGCCGGTGAACCGATTCCCGCTCAAAACAGACATTTATGCAACGGGTGGTACGTTGGTAAAAACGCTGATTGATAGTCCATTACAGGAAAGTGTAGCCTATAGCCGCGACGGTGTTCCGACTGGCCCCCGCGATTATACCTGGCGGACAGACGTACCGGCTTCGGTTTACTACACGGAGGCACAGGACAATGGCGACCCAAAAGCAAAAGCCGACATTCGAGATAAAGTTTACTTGATTGAAGCTCCTTTCACGGGTCAGCCTAAGGAAATTTATGCATCTCAGTTCCGTTTCGCTGGCTTCGACTGGGGGAACGCTTCTACGGCGCTGGTTTCGGAACGTTGGTGGCAGAGTCGAAAAACCATCACCAAAATCATTAACCCTGCTACGTGGCAATCGTCGGTGCTTTTCGACCGCTCTTACGAAGATCGGTACACCAACCCCGGCCAGCCCGATATGAAGCAGAATCAATACGGTCGCGACGTACTGAACATTCTGCCCAGCGGTGAAATCCTGATGCTCAACGGACAAGGCTCTTCGCCTGAAGGTGACCGTCCATTTGTGAGCCTGTTGAATCTGAAAACGAAACAAACGAAGGAGCTATGGCGGTCGGCATCTCCCTATTTCGAGCGACCCGTAGCCGTTCTGGACGCGGCTAAACAGGTGATTCTGACCACCCGCGAATCACAGGAGGAGAATCCTAATTACTTCATCCGTAACCTGAAAGCACGTATCGCTCCCATACAGGTAACCACTTTCGTGCATCCATATCCGCAACTGAAAGGCATTCAGAAACAGCAACTTCGCTACAAACGTAACGACGGCGTGGAACTGAGTGCTACGTTGTATCTGCCGGTTGGGTACAAGAAAGAACAGGGACCTTTGCCGACGTTCCTATGGGCGTATCCGGCTGAGTTCAAGAGTAAAGATGCGGCTGGTCAGGTGTCGGGTTCACCATACCAGTTCAACCGGATCAGCTATTGGGGCGCGGCTGCTTTTGTGACGATGGGCTACGCCATTCTGGACAATGCCAGCATTCCCATCGTGGGCGAAGGCGATAAAGAACCAAACGATACGTACGTAGAACAACTGGTCGCCAGCGCCAAAGCCGCCATCGACGAAGGTGTTCGACTAGGCGTTGTCGATTCGACGAAAGTTGGCGTCGGCGGGCATTCGTATGGTGCGTTTATGACGGCTAATCTGCTCACGCACAGCCGTATGTTCAGAGCGGGTATTGCACGTAGTGGCGCCTATAACCGAACATTAACGCCTTTCGGATTTCAGAACGAGCAACGTAGTTACTGGCAGGCTCCTGAGGTGTACAGCAAAATGTCGCCGTTTATGAACGCCGATAAAATGAAAACACCGTTGCTGCTCGTCCACGGCGAGGCCGACAACAATACAGGTACGTTCCCGATTCAATCAGAGCGGTATTACAATGCCCTGAAAGGCTTTGGTGCAACAACCCGACTGGTACTCCTGCCCTATGAAAGCCATCATTATGATTCCAAAGAATCACTGCTGCACATGCTGTGGGAGATGAACGGCTGGCTCGACAAATACGTGAAAAACCCCACCGCAACCGCACAACCGGGCAAAGCCGGAAAAGTTGGCGGTGGGAAATCGGAGAAATAGGTAATGTTGAATGAACCGGGGCCCGTATGCCATTACTCAGAGTAATGGCATACGGGCCCCGGTTCATTCAACGCTTTTTCGGACGTATCAAATCTTCTCCAGCAAACTCAAAAACTCCTGCTTTTTATTGCGCGAAACGGGCAGCGTCTTGTTATTCGCCATGACAACTTCGCCACCGTCGCCCCGGATGTATCGCTGGACGTAGCGCAGATTGATGAGGTAGCTGTGATGTACGCGGCAAAAACCTTTGGTTTCCAGTACGTCCTCTACTTCTTTCAGCGTTTTGGAGATGAGGATAATCTGCCCGTTTTTCAGCGCAAACCGCGTGTAACCTCCGTCCGATTCGCAATAGTAAATCTCCTCACTGTGAATGATTTGCAGACCTTCCATCGTTGGCAGGGCAATCCGGTCGCCGATACGTTGATTTTGCAGGTAACCTAAAAACTGCTCGATATTGCTGGGTTCCTGGGACGTCTGTTCCTGTTCGGCTTTAGCTACTGCCCGTACCAGTTCATCTTTATCGACTGGTTTCAGAATGTAATCCAGTGCGTTGTGCCTAATCGCTTTAATGGCATATTCGTTGAAGGCCGTAGTGAAAATGACCCGAAAATCTGTATACCGACAGGCTTCCAGCATTTCGAAACCACTCATGCCCGGCATTTCAATATCCAGAAAAATCAGGTCGGGATGCATCGACTCAATGGCTTTTAAGCCTTCTGGCCCGTTGGCGCAACCCGCCAGAATCTCTACGTTCGGGCAATAGCGTTTTAAAAGCAGCGTCAGAACGTCGCGGCAGTGTTTTTCATCGTCGATTAATAATGCAGTCATGGTTGTCGGAGTTTCATGGTGAATGTTACGTCAGTGCCGGCGGGTTGGCCCGTGGTCGTCGTTCGGTCATTTATGGTAATGCTGGCGTCGGCATCGTATATCTGGTTGACAAGCTGTAAACGTTCCTGTGTAAGCGTATTTCCATACGATTTATGGGCTGTCAAACCGTTTACCTGTGACTTTATCGAAGCCGCCCGACCAATTCCATTGTCGCCAATGGCAATATAGAGATAGTCATTCTCAACGTAGCACTCCACACGTAGCGTTGGTTTCACTACGTTCGGTTGCAGCAGGCCGTGCCGAATGGCATTCTCAATATACGGATAAGTGACCATCGGCGGAATAAATACGGTATCGATCAGCAGCGATTTGCCAATAGTGAACACAAACTCAAACTGATTGTCGCAACGTAGTAGTTCCAGTTCGATGTAAAGTTGTAACGCTTTCAGTTCGTTATGCAGCGATACCCATTCCATAGACGTATTGGCCATAATCTGGCGCATCAGCCGCGAAAATTTCGTCAGATACAACGACGCCTGTTCGGATTCATTTTCCAGCACAAACTTGTTGATGGCATTCAGGCTGTTAAACACAAAATGTGGATTCATTTGCAGCCGAAGCGCCAGCAGTTTTGTTTCGGCCATGCGTCGGTTGTTTTCCGACAACTGCTGCTGAACGCGCTGATACGCCAACTCAGTTTCGACCCGACCAATTTTCTGGGCGCAAAGAGCCGCAATTTTCGTCAGGATAGTGAGGTGATGTGGGCGGAAAAAGTTGCGTTTCGGATGCTCGGCATCAATAACGCCCCAAACCTTCCCATTGAGCCAGATGGGTACGGTTATTTCAGAAAAACGAACTTCATCATCAGCAATATAGCGTTTATCGAGAGACGTATTGCCGATACGTTCTGCCTGCCCACTCAGGGCCACAGAACCCACAATTCCATCACCTAATTTAATTTCGATAGGGCAGTGAATAATACCGAGCGCGGGTCCTTTGCGACCATGAGCCGCTAGCTGCACCAATACGTTACGTGTTGTATCGAGTTGATAGATAACACAATCCACAAAATTTAGTCGGGCAATGCAGTTACGGGCCACGTCCCATAGTACGTCGGCAATGGTGCTCTGCTCCAGCAATGACATTGCGAAGAAGTTAATGACCCGTTCTACTTCTAGTTCTTCTTTCAGGGAATGCTGGAAATCGGCTGGTAATATGTTACGGTTAGCATTTCTCACTAGGATGATGAGTGTTAATTTATGAATAAGCAAAAGAACAACTATTTTATAATGCTCGTTAGCGGAAACCAATAACAGGTGGCTTTTAGCGGATAACTGGTTTATTGGGTGAATAACTGCCGGATGCTGGATGTAACAGGCAGGTGAATTGGCAGTTATTGGTTATTTTCTACCTGTTATTTGCTTAAAGCCACTGACTGTCGGTTTGTAGTAAACCCCACTACGTGTATGGTATATATTTGGCGTGATAGTGATACATAAGGCAGGTAGAGTTTCTTCCATTTAATTAGAATTGGAAAACACTACGTCTCTAGTTTATCGATACGTTGAATCGCTATTACGAAAGAAGTTTTTGGGTCGAACGTAATGAATTTGAGTAACTCACTTGCTATCTTTCCGGTTGACACCTTCCTACTCAATGGCGCAGCCATGTAATACCCAACAAAGCACAAGTAAATCTGGCCGGGTTCTGTGGCTTTGCCATTGCCTGTTGCTGAGTTTGGGCTGGCTTTCGGTAAAGGGGCAGGCACCAGCACTGGCATTTCAGCGGTTATCGTTGATGCAGGGATTGCCCGCCAACTACACCATGGCTATTGCGCAGGACAAACCCGGTTTTATCTGGATTGCCAACGTAAAAGGACTTACCCGCTTCGATGGGATACGTTGCCTGAACTTCAGCCGCCAGATAGGCGATCCCCGGTCCTTGTCACACCGAATAGTACGTACCGTTTTTTCATCCCGTAACGGTACACTCTGGGTAGGCGCGCAGGAAGGATTAAATCGCTATGACCCCGCCACCCAAACGTTTCAGCGATATTCATTTGCCGATCTGGGTCCGGGCAGCAATTTCATACGTAACATTATTGAAAGTCGTGATGGTCGACTGTGGCTGGGAACAAAGGGTGGACTTATCTGCTTTGAACCAGGTACGGGCAAAATAACAACTGTAGATCTGCCCATTGGCGACGCTTCGGAAACCGCCGTTAAGTCCATCCGGCGAACGTTGATTGACGGGCAAATCCTCTGGATTGGTACGGAAAGCGGTCTGTTTGCGTACAATATGGGTACAAAACAGATCCGCTCGTTTCGCCATGACCCGGCAATTCCGACATCCTTACCCGGCGATTACATTTCGGCGCTCACTAAAGACACACGTACCGGCGACATTCTGTTGGGCACCCGGGATGGCCATTTGCTACGTATGCAGCCGAAAACGGGGCAGTTTCAGCCTATTTCAGCGCTTTCGGTCAACCAGCCTATTGCTGCTATTCTGACTACACGTACCGGCGATTTATGGGTGGGCGTTAACCGATCTGGACTTTATCATTTCGATAAAACCACCAATACATTTCTTCGCTACGTCAACAATCAAAACAATCCCCGCAGCCTGATTTCAAACTCCATTACGAACCTTTTTGAGGACAGATCGGGCGTTGTGTGGGTATTGAGCGATGATGCGGGCGTTTGCTGGTTCAATCCGACAGTCGACAAACTCCATTCGCTGTATGATGAAATCGACTATCAACCCGTCAATACACAAGGGTACGATGCGTCGGGCCTGTCCATCGACAAAACGGATAATTCGGTTTGGGCAGCTACCCGCGATGGGGCCTTACACATTAATCCGCAAACGAAGACGTATCAGGTTTTCCATCATGATCCGAACAATCCCAATAGTCTGACCGATAACATGACCTATGCCGTGGAAGCCGACCTGCCCAGGCGGGTGTGGGTAGGTACGAATAGTGGGGTAAGCTGGCTGGATCCAACGACGGGTGTGGTGCAACGTATTCCAAGCCTGTTGCCCCCGGCCGACTCCGGAAAAATTCCGGACGCTATGACTTATAAAGGCATTGCCGGGAATCAAGGATTTGAGCTGCTGAAAGCCCCAGATGGCCGAATGTTTATTGGCACGAACGAAAAACTGACTATTTATGATCCAAAGACTGGTCGTTTCCTGAACCAGTTTAACGACCCACGTATTGCAAAACTTCCCGGCAAAAATTATAACACACTGTACTTTGACAGCAAACAGAATTTATGGGTAGGCGGTCTGGGACCAATCTATAAAATCAGTCCGGATTTACGTTTGATAGCCCAATATGTCCATAGCGACGACCCACATAGCCTGCCCGATGAAGGAGCAACCGGATTTGCCGAGGACCGATACGGACGGATGTGGGTATGTACTGACAACGGCTTGGGATGCCTCAATCAGAAAACAGGTAAGTTTCAGGTGTTTATGACCCAGCATGGTTTACCACATGACGACCTTTCGGCGGTGATAATAATTGGCGATACGCTCTGGATCAGTTCAAGCCGTGGATTGGCCTACACGGATGTGCGACGACCTAAATTCACCGTTTTCAATGAAGCAGATGGGTTTTCTTCCTCCGAATTCGAATCCGGCTCAGTAGTTCGTGACGGCGCCGGACGGCTCTATTTTGGGGGAATGAAGAGTCTTATCTATGCGTATCCACACCGCATTCAGAAAAACCGGTTCGTGCCGCCGGTTTATCTGACATCGTTTCGGGTGAACTCGCTGGAACTGATGGGCGAACCATCCGCTACCCCGCCAAAGCTTGAATTAAGCTATACCCAGAATACGTTTACGTTTGAAATGGCGGCTCTGAATTTCGACAATCCGAACGACAATCAGTACGCGTATCGTCTTGAAAATTTCGATGCCGACTGGAAACGGGATGGGAATCGCCCTTTTGCCAGCTATACCAACATTCCCCCCGGCGACTACGTACTGCACGTCATAGCCGCCAACAACGATGGCCTTTGGAACCGGGAAGGGTATCGATTGCCCATAACTATTCTGGCGCCATTCTGGCAGACCTGGTGGTTTCGAATTACTACGTTGGCTTTATTGTTGGGTCTGACAGGATTTATTGCCCGTCGGCGGGTGCAGATACTGGCGAAGGAGGAACGGGAAAAAAGCGAACTACGGGAACGTATTGCGGCTTCAGAAATGAAGGCGTTACGTTCGCAGATGAACCCGCATTTTCTGTATAACTCGCTGAATGCCATTCGGTTATTTATTCTCCAGAATGATGGCGATAATGCCGATAAATACCTGGTGAAGTTTGCCCGGCTGATGCGGCTTATTCTCGACAACTCGCGGATGGAATGGGTAACACTGGATAGCGAACTGGAGCAACTGATCCTTTACATGGAACTCGAACAACTCCGCTTCGATGACCTGTTCGATTTTTCGATAAACTCCGATCCTACGCTTTCGCTCGATAAAACGGCCATTCCGCCCATGATTATTCAACCGTATATCGAAAATGCGATACTACATGGCATGGCCCACAAACAGACTAAAGGCTGCATCAAAATCTGTATTGTTCCCAAACAGACGCATCTTGAATTCATTATTGACGACGACGGTGTTGGTCGGGAGCGGGCGCAGTCTTTTAAAAAAACGGGATCGAAACATAACAGCGTCGGCCTGCGCGTAACCGAAGACCGACTTCAACTAATCGGGCAACGTAGTGGTCAGACTGCGGGTGTTCAGATTATCGACAAATACGACGATCAACAACAGGCGACCGGTACGCGCGTCATCATTCAGATGCCGTTCATGAGTTCTTAGCAGTAGCTAGTAGCCATTTGCTTTACTGAACTGTCAAAGTAATCGAGGATTTTCTCCATATACTTGTCCTTGTGTTCAGATTTCATGATAGCTGCGTGTTTGGCGGTTTCTACCGTCCAAAGTTCTGTTTCTACCGGGCTATTTTCTTTAAAGCGCATCCCCATGTCAACGGAAACCCAATCGTCGGTTTTGGAATAAATCAGGAGCAACGATTTTAGATGTTTCGCTTCTTTTATTCGGTCAATCATGCGCACCTTTTTTCGGAAGGCAGGCATCAAAAAATTGAACAGACGTAGCGTTTTATAGGCCACTGGAAATTTTATCCAAAATTCTTCCAACGTAGTGGCCGCACTTTCAACAATGGCGAAACTGAATGTATGATTCGGGTCCGCAAAAGCGATAGTCGCCATTTGTCCGCCCAGCGAAATACCGTGGTATCCGATTGGAATATCTGGAGTCAGTTCAGATGCTTTGATACTGATGGCAACAATATCTTCCTGGTATGAAAAATTGCCGAATGTACTTTCGCCGAAACCATTTATGTCAAAGACCAACGTATTGAAACCGTGTTTTCGCAATAAGTCTGTATAGCCATTTTTTATAAAATAGCCTTTGGCTTCTTTGCCCATTGGGTGGCCAAGCACGATGGTGGCTTTTTCCTCGGCAGTTTTTGATTTTGCTAATAACCCTTTAAGAATTCCCCCCGATTTACTTTTAACGGAGACCGGTATCCATTCTTTCTGTTGATCAGGCAATAATGGGCTTCGCCACTTGACCATGAAGTTTCCGAAAAAGGGCTTTTTGAGGAGCTTATAGATATTCATCGCTGACCTTTTTTCTACAAAGGTCCCGGAATTAAAAGACTTCGAAGCTAACATAGGTTAGAAAATGCTTTTGCGTAGTCTGCTCAGACTTTCCGGATGGATGCCCAGATATTTGGCGATTTTATGAACCGGAACGAGATTTATTAACTGGGGTCTTGTCGATAAAAGATCGTTATATCGTTCCTGTGCAGATTTTGTCAAAAAGTCTTTTTCTCGATTAGTGCTGATAACGAAAATGGCTTCAGTTGCCAGGCGTCCTAATTGATTGGCGATTAAGGAAGTTTTGTACGCCCTTTGAAGTTCATTGTACTCGATCACTTCAACTTCACAATCGAGTAAAACACATACCTGCGTATCCGATGGTTGTTGCGTTATGAATGACGTATATGAATTGAAAAAACAACCGGGCAGAAAAAAATCGACAATTCGTTCCTCTGCCTCTTTCAGAACCGTGATTTCAATTAATCCGCTAATTAAAAAATAAGCGTTACGTTCAATTTGTCCATACGGCGAAATAATATCGCCTTTTTTAAAGCTCTTTCTTGTTACTTTGAACGGAAGCTCACTATTGTCTTTTAACTCCGTTTTTACCGTAGCATTTATATATTCGATAATAGTCATTTTCTGTAGGGGAAATAATCTGAGATAGGTTAGGTCAATTACTTATGTGAAAAAAGTAAACTACTTGAATCGTATAAGAATCTACTTCAGGCAGATTTTAAGCCATTACGTATAGCAAGAAATGATTTTTTGTACATCTGGTCAAGTGGGATGTGCGTAGATATGAATTACACCAGTAACAATTTGTAGGTTGCCAAAGTCAGGCAAAGTGTATTTGCGTGGCGAAATCAAACGAAACAGTTTCACCTTACCAGTGGTTCAATACCGTGGTACGTCTGTTTACGGGGAAAATTAGGAACGTATCAGTACGCTTTTGCCAAATACAACTTTATCCACTATGTACGGCGGCCAAAAACCAGTGAATCAGTATAAGGAAGCCGATAACAATGACCACCTGGAGGTTGCACTTCAGGCTAGTGGAATAGGTATTTGGGACTTAAATCCAATCGACCAGACTGTTTATTGGGACGAGCGTTGCCGTGAACTCTACGGTTTCGCGAAAAACGACGTAGTGCCCTACGATCAGGTGCTACGTTATATGCACCCCGACGACCGCCCTCGGGTGCATGAAGCCGTTCAGTGGGCACTTAACCCGCAATCGGGTGGGCAGTACGAAAGCTGGTTCCGAACCATTGGAGCCAGCGATGGTAAGGTGCGGTGGCTGCATTGCCAGGGTAAAGCATTTTTCAACAAAGAGAACGTAGCATACAGGTTTGCTGGTATAGCCCAGCCCGTAAACATCACCAACTGGCAATCCTTAGAAAACAGCTCACAACAAGCCCTGATTGAAAGCGAAGAACGTTTTCGGACAATTGTTGAGCAGGCTCCGGTTGCCGTGGCGCTTTTTAGCGGACCTGAGTTCGTTATTACCCTGGCCAATGAGCGCATACTGGAAGTCTGGGGCCGAAAGCGTGAACAGATTATGAACAGGCCATTGTTCGAAGCAATTCCTGAAGCTAAGGGGCAGGGCTATGAAGCGATAATGACTAACGTTTATACGACAGGTGAACGGTTTGTCGCGAAGGAACTGCCAATTAAACTGGAACGTAACGGTCGGCTGGAAGCGATCTATATTGATTTTGTCTACGAACCATATTACAGTAATGACGGGAGTATTATAGGCGTTACGGTGGTTTACATCGAAATTACGGAGCAGGTAAAGCAGCGCCAGACAATTGAAGCCAGTGAAGCCCGTTTTCGTAGCCTGATTGAGGAAGCTCCCGTTGCTACGTGCCTGTTTGTCGGACGTGATATGGTTATTGAGGTAGCCAACGAAGTGATGGTTAGCTATTGGGGTAAAGATTTATCAGTAATTGGTAAGCCTTTTATTGACGCCGTTCCTGAACTAAAAGGGCAGCCATTTCTCGACATTTTAGACAAGGTATTTACAACTGGCGAAACCTATACAGCCCAGCACATGCGCGCAGATCTGGAAGTTAACGGAATCCTTGGGACGTATTACTTCGACTTTACGTATAAACCGCTACGTAACGAATCTGGTGACGTATATGCCATTATGGATATGACCGTCGACGTAACGGAGCAGGTGCTGGCCCGACAAAAAGTGGAAGCCAGCGAAGCAAAACTGCGCTCCATTATTGCAACAGCACCAGCAGCTATGGGCTTGTTTGTCGGTCGTGATTTGATTGTGGAAATGCCGAATAAGGCATTTATCAATATTGTTGGGAAAGGGCCTGACATAGTGGGTAAGCCCCTACGCGACGTAATGCCGGAATTAGAAAATCAGCCATTTCTACAGATTCTGGACGATGTCTATACGTCGGGAAAAATGTTCCAGAGCTTTGGTTCTCAGGTGAATATCGTGCAACATGGCGTGATGACTCGCAACTTTTATAACATTACGTATACCCCGATTTTAGATGTACACGGGGAAGTGTATGCTATTCTGGATATTGCAATCGACGTAACGGATGCTATAAAGGATCGGCAGCGAGCTGAAGAAGCGGAACAGGCATTACGTGGAGCTATTGAGCTGGCCCAACTCGTTACCTGGAGCATACATATTCCAACGGGTCAGTTCAGTTTTTCGGAGCGATTTATGGATTGGCTGGGCCTCTCCGAACGAACGAAACCTGTTGAAGAAGCTTTCCAGTCAATGCCTGATGAATACCGGCAATCGTCTGCCGAAATACTTGCTGCTGCCATTGAACCAGGCTCACGGGGCGTGTATGAAAACGAACATCCGATTATAAACAGCCAGACTGGTCAGGTACGTATCATTCACGCCCAGGGACAGGTATTTTATGATACAAACGGTATGCCTGAATACCTGAGCGGAACCGCGCAGGATGTTACCGAGCATCGGCGTGTACAGCAGCAACTCGAATTTCAGGTACAGGAACGTACCGAAGAACTTGCCTCAACAAATGAAGAACTGGCGGCAACCAATGATGAATTAGCCAACATTAATGATGAACTGGCTCACTCAATTCAGGATTTACAACGCTCGAACCAAAACCTGGAACAGTTTGCTTATATCGCCAGCCATGATTTGCAGGAGCCACTACGTAAAATTCAGTCGTTTGGCGATATCCTGAAAAACCAGTACGGCTCCCAGATTGGTGAGGGTGTTCAGTATCTGGAACGTATGCAGAAGGCGGCTGGCCGGATGTCGACTCTCATTCGTGATCTGCTTGCGTTTTCGCGCATTTCGACCCGGCAGGATAGTTCCCGGCGAATATCACTCAACGATGTCATCAAAGCAGTTCGCACCGATCTGGAGCTTTCCATTCAGGAATCGGGTGTTACGTTACAGGTTGACACTTTACCCGACGTATTAGGCGACCGCTCACAACTGGAGCAGCTATTCCAGAATCTGCTCAGCAATGCCCTCAAATTCCGCCGGAAAGATGTTAAACCAACCATCGCGATACGTTCCCAATCGGTGAAAGCCATCGATTTACCGCCATCCATCCGGCCAGCCCGACTGGCACCTGTCTATACTCGAATCGACGTAGCGGATAACGGAATCGGTTTCGATGAGAAATATGTCGAACGCATTTTTCAAGTGTTTCAGCGGCTGCATAACCGAAGCGAATTTGCCGGTACCGGTATTGGTCTGGCGATCTGCGAAAAAGTGGTAGCCAATCACGGTGGGGCCATTACTGCCACCAGTCAACAGGGTCGGGGTGCTACGTTTATCCTGTATTTTCCGGCAGCATAGCCATGTAGCTGGAGTCTGGCCCAGACACGTACCACGTAATAGCCGGAAAACGCCGTTTATTTAGTCAAACCGACCTGTTATTAGTTTGGGCTGTTAGCCCCTGGTCTGCCCCTCTATTTTTGTGACGTTCTCGAATATATCCTTCCTGAAAACCTCATGAAATCAACGAAAGCAGCCAAACGTGATACGTATCTGCTAATGCCCGGCCTGGATTGGTCCGGCCTGGATTGGCCCAACCTCGCGTGGCTTGTGGTTACCTGGACCGTATGTCATTGGTCGCGGGTAAATGCCTTCTTATACACCTGCAATTTTTAACAGTCGACTCAATGCAACTCAATCTTAAACCCTATTACTGGCTGGCGATTGGTGTCGTGCTGGTGTTTATTCTGCTGGGAATAATTGGCAACGTATTGATTCCAAATGGCGTAGATAATCCATCCTGGCGAAAAGCAGGCCCTTACGTCGTTTTCGGTTTGTTTCTGGTGATGGTGATGGCGATGGTCCCGATTGTGCTACAGAATTATCTGTCGGCGCAGCATAAGATCGGGAATGGTAACGTACCGATGGTACAGTTTATAGCTCGCCAGCCTCGCCTGGTTGTGTTTGGTTTCTGGATCATGATGGGCCTGGGTGTAGCCATGGCACTTCCCTACATGATAAAAGATGGTTTCTTTACGCCGTCGGAACCGGAATTGGCTTCCGACGCAATGAACGGCCTTCCTGACGAATTATATCCGGTTCGAATCGGGGAAAAATGGGGTTACATCAATAACAAAGCTCAACTTGTCATCCAGCCCCAGTTCGACCGGGCCGACGATTTCAGCGAAGGGCTGGCTGTGGTTACGATAGTGTCTGTCAAAGGCGAAACAACCATCTGGAAAGACGGCTACATCGACCAGTTAGGCAACGTAGTGATTCCATGCCAGTTCGACAAAGCGCATCCGTTTTCGGAGAACATGGGACGTATCGAAATCGATGGGAAAACCGGTTTTATCGACAGACTGGGTCGTATGGCAATACCTCCGCGTTTTGAAGAAGCCTCCGATTTTTCCGAAAGCCGGGCCGTAGCCAAAATGAATGGCCGAAATGGATTTATCAACCTGGCTGGCGAATGGGTTGTTCAGCCCAAATTTGAGCGCGCCAGCTGGGTTTCAGAATTTTCCGAAGGATTGGCGGCCGTATATACCACCGTCGAAGATGGACCAGCGGGTTATGTCGATAAAACGGGCTCGTTCGCCTTCGATCCTAAATTTGACTATGTAGAGGCATTTTCAGAAGGGCTGGCTCAAGTGCGGCCGAAAGGTTCTTCCAAATATGGCTACATCAACCGCAAAGGCGAGTGGGTAATTCCGGCTCAGTATGAATTGGGCATGCGTTTTTCGGAAGGTGTAGCTGCGGTGAAACGTAGCGATGGTAAAGGCTGGCAATTAATCGATTTGAGTGGAAAATCCGTTTCCGGCGTTTTGCCCTACCTATTTGTCGGCATGTTTCAGGAAGGACTGGCGGGTGTTGAAAGCAAAGACCATCGCTGGGGTTTTATCGATAAAACTGGACGTGAGGTTATTCCGACGGAGTACGCAACCGTTACGCTCTTTAAAAATGGTCTGGCTCGTATGGAGAAAGGGCGGGTAATGGGCGAATTAAAGATGGTATACCTGAACCGTGAGGGCAAAATAGCCTGGCAGGCTGAGTAGCGTTTATAACGGTTTTGTCATGCTGACCAAGGGAGCATGACAAAATAGACGTAGTGCCAACCCCGTGCTACATCTTTTTTTATCAAACCGTTTACTTTTGAGTTATTCTACTAATTCCTCGCTACGTTAGGGATCGGAATTGCTCAAAAGAAACATGGATTGGTCACAAACAACCCGCCAATATACTATCAGCAGGGCGTTGCCATATGGACTACCGTTGTTATTCAGCGGCTTGTTTATAAGCACAGCCGCTGGCAACTGGGTTTGGCTGGCACCTATACTGCTCTGGGGAATTGGCACGCTAACCCGACCATTGGGCGAATTCAGCATCGGGCAACTGCTTGACGAATACCACTTTTTTCATCATAGCCTATTGATGGACCGGGTGAAAACGGTATATGGCGTTTTTTTCGTTAGCCTGAACCTGTGGGCGTTTTACTTCTTAACGACACACGCGCTATCGGTCTGGCATTGGGCCGTCTTTACGTACGGGATGATTATCCTGAACAGTAATTTCGCTATGCCGCTCGCCCACGACCTCATGCACGCGCCAACCCGATTGGCCCGCTGGCTAGCGACGATATTGCTGATTCAGAACGGTTTTTTCTACCTCGAAGCCGACCACATCTTCATTCACCACCGCTACGTTGGTACACCGAAGGACCCCGCTACCCCCCGATTAGGTGAGCCTATTTACCGCTATTTTGCCCGTTCGATACCTCATCGGTTTCGGCTGATTTCCGACGTAGCAACCGTATTTCCAGATTCGATTGGGAACCGTATGGTTCAGGCTACTACGTTAAAATTGGTGAGTTGTGTCACGTATCTGGCACTGGCGAACTGGGCAGGAATTTGGGTAGTTGGCTGGGTATTGGCGCAGTTTGTTTTTGTGGTACTTATCTACGAATCCATTACGTACATTCAGCACTATGGTCTTCAACGTATCAAAACAGGCGAGCGGTTTGAAGCCGTTCAGTTACAGCATGCCTGGAACAGTTTTTACCGGCTCGATACGTACCTGTATTTCATGATGCCAGTACATTCCATTCACCATGTACATGACCAAAATCTGGATTCGATAACGAACTTTGCCGGGCCCCGTATGCCGCTACCATTCGCCAAAATGATGCTGTTAGCTTACCAACCTGCTCGATGGTTGGCGCTTATGAATAAACCCGATTTGCGTCTGAGTCGGGATTTGCAGCCAATTGTCTCTTGATGCCAACACTACGCACTGCCTTTGTAAAGATAGGTTGGCTGATTCCGTGGCTGATTTCCGGTTCCGTTCTGGCGCAGCAACGATTAATTTGGGAAGCTTATGGACACATTGGCGGTTTAACCTCGCGGCAACGAGAGCCACAAGTTGACACGAAAGCCGTGTGGGGTACCGAACTGACCGTGAGCCGACAAACAACCGGTAAGCAGTTCTGGCAGCGGGCGCATGGTTTTCCTGAAATGGGGCTTACGCTACGTTGGCGCAATCTTGGTAATACGTCGATGTATGGGAGTGATGTGGCGCTGGTGCCGTTTCTGGCGTTTAGTCTCTGGCGCTCCAGAGTTGCTACGTTACAACTGAAACACGGTACTGGTCTAGCTTATTTTACGCGGCAATACGACGTAGCGGCCAATCCAAACAATCAATTGATTAGCACTCGATTAAACGCTGTTTCGCTTCTAAATCTCGGCCTGCTGGTACATGCTACGTCCCAACTTGATTTAAAAGTAGGTGTCGAACTGAATCATGCCTCAAATGGAAATCTTCGTCAGCCAAACAGCGGTCTAAATACGATTACGGCTTATGCCGGTCTGCGCTACGTTCCCGGTCAGTGGGTTGAGGTTCTGCGGGAGTCTGTGCTACGTCGGCGGCACAATTGGCGTGGTTATGCATGTACGGCGTTTGGTATTTTTCAATCGGCTGATTCAAGTCGTCTGGCTGTTCTGCCACAGTTGGAAGGAGGAATTCTTTTTGAACACGACGTTCGGTTCAGAGCTTCGGCTGGCCTTGAAATTGGTTATCATCCCGATGATGTCTATCAACTTGGCGTAAAAGTGGGGGAGGAGGTGTTGTTTGGGCATCTGGCTATCCGGTATCAGCTTGGCGCTTACCTGAATCGACCCGTAGAAGGAAGTCGAATTTATGAAAAAGTTGGCATCGCCTGGTATCCATTTCGGCTACGTAACAACATCCCCGACCGCCTGAATTTTGGCACTGCACTGAAAGCGCACGGCCTACGTGCTGCGTTTATAGAAGTGAGTGCTGGGTATGTGTTTTGAAATAGTAGGCCCCGACAGCCAGAGCCTGTCGGGGCCTGACTCACGGATGCCCCTTAGGCCAATAACGTAGACCCAGCCCGAACGTTATGAAATCGGGGTAGCCGGGGATGGCATTTACCGTCAGGTCGAGTTTTGGATTGAGTTTGTAATCGTATTCGATTTCGCCCCCGTACCAGACAAAATTCCACTGCCACCGATTCGTGTTTTTCAGCAAACCCGTTTCCTGATGGTAGTCGGGAAAACGGTACCAGGTTTCCCGATATACGAATGTCGGCCCAAAGCCGAATTCCAGATAATGCCTTTCCGAACGCAGCAGATTGACCCGCAGGCCCAGATGCGTATGGCCGGCAAAGAGCTTGGCGCAGTCGGAATACATACCCTGCGCCACTTTCACCGACCAGCGTTTTTTGTGGAAATAATATTGATAGGAGCCGATGAAACCCCAATTGAGTACGAACGTAGCATTATCGTCCAGACGTAACGGCATCAAAAAGGCCATTTTGTTGCCTTTGGGGTGGAGCGTACCAAATACGAACCGCAGCCCAACGTTGCCCTGCGCCTGAGTTGATACGTTGGGCACGGTCAAACACAGACAAATAAGCAGAAGGGCGAGAACACCGTTTTTCATGGCAGGATGAACGTAGTGACTAAACTAACGGTCAATAATACCCCAACCGGCTCCGGTCTGACTTGGTGCCGACGTACCAACGGATTCATAACCCGAAACCAGATGGGCGGCACAAGAGCCATCGCAACCATCACGAAATACACAAAAGGCATTCGTGGCCCCATCAGGTTTTGACCAGGTCGATGCAAGTAATGATGCGAAACGTGGTGAACTGAATGAAGTGGAAGTAGAAACAGCAGATAGTTTGAATACTTGTAGTAGCAATTCCACGAATGCTGTAACGTAACGGCTTCATAACGACCATCGAGCCGGTGCCGTTTCAATCCATAATGCTGAATGTAATTGATCAGTTCATAAAGCACATTGGCCATAAAACCCTGTATGGCAAAAAAAGCCATGCTACGTATCGGATGGCTCGCCCAAACGCCAATTGCTACGTAACACATGAGCAAACAAAGCGCCAGCAACCAGTTCTCACGGTTTAGCCGGTTGCGAAGTTTTTCGGGCAGGGCATAGGTCGAAAAGTAGCTGTGCTGAATTCGTGACCAGAATGATTTACCGAAATACGTATAAAAACTATCGCCATACTGTGCGGTTGTTTTGTCTTCCGGTAAGCCCATCAATCGGTGATGTCCCGTAATATGATCGTTGGTAAAGTGGGGAATTCCAGCCGCGACGAACAGCGCATTGGCCAGCCCATGCTCAAAAGTGCTACGTCCGTGTAATAAATCGTGCGCTAATGTTACCAAAAAACAGCCGGTTATCAAGCCAACACTCAGCGAAAAACCTATAAGTGTACCCGTTGATAGGGAGGTGTTATTGACGTAGTGAATTCCCCAGATCAGAAACGCCAGAAATAATAATCCACTGCCGATTTTAATGGTTCGGACGGCTGAATTGTCCTGAAAATAGGTAAGTTCGGTGTGTATCTCTTCATTGGTGAACTCGCCCAACAATGGATTAGCGAACAGATTTGCCAGCAGCAAAATGCCGAAAAAGTAACCGAAATGGGTGTATACAGTTAGGGCAGCAAAGAGAAGCGTAAGGGAAGCCGGAATCAAATACCTGCCATACTTCATCATAGACATGAGTGGTTTCTTTACCCATAACTAGTTAGAAGGCAAAATGGCTTTACAAGCTATATAAAATGGTATAATTTATTGAAAATATTGGTTTCGTCACAGAGATGCTCCAGGCCGCACGGAGATACACAAAGAATAATCCTCAGTGTATCTCTGTGACGAAAAACCCTATCGCAATGCAAACAAATCGTTCACGCCCAACATGCGTTTGGTGATGAACCCTTCCCCAAATTCAGCCCCAATCATATGGCCGTGTTCGCGGGTGCGCGATTCCAGAAACTTCATAAACGGCTCGCCCGAAATGTAGCTTTGTGGCTCTGAACTATTGGGGTTAAAAAACTGACTCTGGTAGGCTTTGATGGCTTCCAGTTTCTGATCCCAGTAAGGCGTTACGTCAACTACGAAATCAGGTTTCAGTGAGCGGTCCTGAATAAAATGGTAGATGAAAATGGGCCGATGCGCTTCCTGCGGCTGACCATCTTTACTCACCGTTTTTATTTGCCGGAGACCCGCGTAAAAACAGGCCTGCACGACCAGTTCGGCAGCTCGGCCGTGATCGGGGTGGCGGTCGTCGACGGTGTTAGTCAGGATAATCTGAGGGCGGTAGTGCCGGATAATCGGGATAAGCGCCATCTGATGCTCTTCATCATTCTTGAAAAAACCGTCCCTAAACCCCAAATTTTCGCGGGCCGATAACTGCATGATTCGGGCACCTTCGGCGGCTTCCTGTGCCCGAATCTCAGGCGTACCGCGCGTGCCGAGTTCACCACGGGTGAGGTCGACGCCCGCTACAGTTTTCCCCTGTGCAATGAGCGAAAGAATGGTGCCCGCACAGGTCATTTCAATATCATCGGGATGGGCGGCAATGGCCAGTACATCAACAGTCATGGTAGTATGTTTGACAGGAATCAATGCCTTTCTATCAGGCAATTAGTAGGAATGGTTTATCAATCAATAGCTTAACCATTCTACTCTATCGATTTGTTTCAACTTCTCCGAAAAAAGGGCCAGTAGCGATTATTTCGCCCAAACCTATTATTTTGGCGACCCAACCTGACTCTACTTAACCTATGTCGTATAAAGCGCTTGCACTTCAATTAACCTGTCAGACCGTTCATGCCTGCCGTTCTCGCGAGGAAGCCGAAACGCAGATGCTCCAGACCATCGAACGTATTGAAGCGCAGATTGCTGCCTCTATTGGCTTTTTAGGACGCGAAACACTGCTGGTTGTCACCCCCGAACATTTTCTGAGCGGTCCGCCCGCTACCGAATCCATCGACCAGTGGCGCGAAAAAGCCGCCCTCGAAATTGATGGGCGATTGTATGAAGCCATGAGTGCGATGGTACAGCGTCAGCAGATTTATTTTTCGGGAAATGTGTATGAACAGGACGCATTTTTCCCTGAACTCTACTTCCAGACCAGCTTCATCATGGGGCCCTCCGGCGACGTATTGCTACGTTACCGGCGGTTGAATGCTATGTATATGCCCACGCCCCACGATGTTTGGGAGTTATATCTTGATGCCTACGGCTACGATTCGCTGTTTCCGGTCACGAAAACAAACATTGGTAATCTGGCGTGCCTGGCATCGGAAGAAATACTCTATCCCGAAGTGGCGCGATGCCTCGCCATGCGGGGGGCTGAGGTGTTGATTCATTCAACCTCCGAGATTGGAAGCCCGCTTATGACTCCTCAAAAGATAGCCAAGCAGGCCCGCGCCATCGAAAATATGGCCTACGTAGTGTCGGCTAATTCGGGTGGCATATCGGGCGGAGTTGTACCAATGGGAACGGCCGACGGCGGTTCTAAAATCATCGACCCCAAGGGATTAGTACTGGCCGAAGCGGGCTATGGCGAAAGTCTGGTCGCTAATGCCGATATTGATTTGGCCGCGTTGCGGGAATTCCGGCAACGGCCTGCCGTGGGCAATTTACTGGCCCGTCAGCGATTCGAACTCTACGCCGATAGTTACGCCAAACACAGCAGCTACCCGCCTGATACGTTACTCGGCCAACCCGCCGAACGCCAGCATTTCGTTCGCACCCAGCAAGAGGTAATCAAGCGTTTATATAGTTAATCGTTACGTTCGATACGGATGTGGGACAGGTTTGGTAGCTGACTAAAAATTTACTCAAAATGCTGACGCAAGGCCCTTCGACAAGCTCAGGGTGACGGTCAACTGGAATCCGTTAAAGTAAAAGCATCAATGTGGCGGTCACCCTGAGCTTGTCGAAGGGCCTTGCATCGGCATTTTTAAACGTATCATATACACTTCAATACGTAGCATCTGCGACTCGTTGGTCGTCTTTCATAAACTTACCGTATTTTTGCGGCTGGTATGACATCAACGATTCGGGATATCGCTTATCAACTTCGGCAGGGAAAAATCATGGCACTGGCCGATGAAACCGGCTGGTCGCTTGCCGCCGACCCACTTCACGACGTAGCAGTCGAGCAGCTTTTAACGGTAACCTCGTCAATGCCTGCAAACTTACGGCCAACGGTCCTGATTCAGAATGCTGACCAGCTAGTTTTATACGTAGCGAAACTTCCCGACGTAGCATACGACCTGGTTGAGTTCGCCGAAAACCCGTTGACGGTGGTTTATGACCAAGGTAAGAACGTATCACTACGTTTATGGCAAACTACTGAATCGTCGCCAACCGATTTAGTATCAGCAGGAGAAATAGCCGTTCGCCGGGTATTAAACAATGATTTGCAGCGGCTAGTCGGCAGCTTTGGGCGTGGATTGCTTTCTATTCCGTTCGAATCGCTGACAATACCCCCAGCCGCCGAAAGCCTTGTCGTTGATCGGTTTGGTACGTTACCGGGAATGCCCAAACGCCCACGAATCATGCGGCTGAAGGTGAACGGAGAAATAAATTTTATAAGAAAATAAGTCGATAGTTATTAGTCGTTAGTCAATAGCAAAAGAAAACTGACGACTATTGGCTGACGGCTAATGACTAATTTTTCATGAATTTCAAGGATACGCTCTATACAAATCCAATTTTCGAAACGATTGCCCTGCAGGCCGATGCACTCGGCTTACCGGCATACGTTATCGGTGGATTTGTGCGCGATCTGGTGATGGGGCGTCCTTCGAAGGATATCGACGTAGTGTGTATTGGTAGCGGCATTCAATTGGCCGAAGCCGTCGGGAAAGCGCTTGGTACCAACGTAGCAGTGTTCCCGAATTTCGGTACGGCCATGTTGCGGGCGATGCAGGGCGATCAGGAATGGGAAGTCGAGTTTGTAGGTGCCCGGAAGGAATCGTACCGGGCCGATTCGCGGAAACCGATTGTTGAGGATGGAACGCTCGAAGACGATCAGAATCGCCGGGATTTCAGCATCAATGCGATGGGTATCAGCCTGAATCGCAATCTCAAGCAACGTAGCGGAGAAGCGACCACAGCTTTTGGCGACCTGCTCGATCCGTTCGATGGACTGAAAGACATCAAGCGAAAAATCATCCGTACCCCCTTAAATCCAGACGTTACGTTTTCCGATGATCCGCTACGTATGATGCGGGCCATTCGCTTTGCCTCTCAACTGGGTTTCGATATTGACCCCGATACGTTCGACGCGATTATCCGCATGAACGAACGTATCAATATTGTTTCGCGCGAGCGGGTGACCGACGAACTGAACAAAATTGTCTTATCGCCCACGCCTTCGTATGGCTTCAAACTCCTGTACCACGCGGGTTTGCTGGATCGGATTTTTCCGGAACTGATTGCACTAAAAGGCGTCGAAACCATCGAAGGGAAAGGGCATAAAGATAATTTTTACCACACACTTCAGGTGCTCGACAACGTAGCAAACCGATCACAAAAAGAGAAAATCAGTCCTGACAACGAACTCTGGCTACGTTGGTCGGCACTGTTACATGATATTGCTAAACCCGCCACCAAACGGTTCGATGCAAAAGTAGGCTGGACCTTTCATGGGCACGAAGACTTGGGCGCACGTTGGGTTCCCGGCATTTTTCGCACGATGAAACTGCCGTTAAACGAGCACATGCGCTACGTTCAGAAACTGGTACGTCTGCACCTGCGGCCTATTGCGCTGACCAAAGAGGAAATAACCGATTCGGCGATACGTCGGTTGCTGGTTGATGCTGGTGATGATCTGGAAGGACTGATGGCGCTTTGCCGGGCCGACATTACGTCGAAAAATTACGAGAAGGTGCAGAAACATCTCCGTAATTTCGACCGCGTCGAGCGGAAACTTCACAATCTGGAAGAACGCGACAAACTTCGTAATTTTCAGCCGGTTATTACAGGCGAACTCATTATGGAAACCTTCGGATTATCCCCTTCCCGGGAGGTTGGTGAAATCAAAACCGTGATGCGGGAAGCCATACTGGATGGGGTGGTTGCCAATACGCTCGAAGCCACTTATCCGCTGTTGCTGGAGGAAGGACGTAAACGCGGCTTTACGCCAAAACGAACCTTGAATCCAGGAACAGACGCATCCGCTATGCATTTATCGTGATTTTACTATATGGACAATAACAATACGAATTTCCGACGTTTTTTTGGTGCTACGCTCACGATTCTGGGCGTTGTCGTAGTTCTTTTTGCCTTAGTTGCTTTCCTGTCGGAGGGGAGAGCGGTGCTGGGTATGCACGTATCGAAAGCCGAATCGACAGCCCCGTTCATTGTCGGAATGATTTTTCTGGTAACCGGCGTAAATCTGATACGCGAATCGTAGAGATGTAGGATATATGATGTATTATACGTTGGCAGAGAACCTCATATACCATATATCCTACATCATTTAGATAGTTTCGCCGTAAGCAGCCATGAATACGGATTGATGGGCGAGGGGAGGCCGTCGGGCTGAATTTGCAGATACATCAAATGCAGATGTGTTGGCGAACGCGGTTTGTAGGCGTTGAAACCCGTTCGGCCCATTTCGGCCAGCTTCTGACCCGCTTCGACCCATTGCCCCGGCCGCACATCGACCTGGCTGTTGTGAGCGTAGTAAAACAGACCGTGCATAATAGGATCGTATACCCAAATCCAGTTGCCGCCCCGGTATTCGGAACCGGGTTTCCAGGCGGTTTCGATGGCCAGTACTAGTCCACTACTCATGGCTAGTATATCGACGGGTTGCCCATTTCGGTCGTCGATGTTATCCTGATTGCGGTCGCTGATGAAAATATCCTGGGCCGGATGGCTGCCTCTTACGTTATAATCGAACAAATCGAAGCCCCTTCCTATATAACCTTCGCCATGTGTGCCGCCAATCGCACTGCTGGTATATCCGCGAATCGGGAAATTAAAGTAAAGCCCTGTTCGTTGCAGACTGTCGCGCTGGAGGGAATCCTGGGGGTAACTTTCCTCGCTTCGAAACCGCTTCTGCAAACTATGCATAATACCACTGAACTGTTTCCGGGCCGAATCGGGCGTGACGGTTTGTTCGCGAATCTGGATGTATAGTGTCTGAAATTGCTGGCAGTACGTATACAGCGAGGGCTCGTCGTTATTGCTGATGACAACCTGCGACGAAGCCGCATTCAGGCCGCCAATCAACAATGCCCCAACCATACTCGCTATTCGCATGAACGAAGTTATGTCAATCTTCACTACTCATTTTTTAGTGTAAGCCGCCAAAAATACGGAAAGTAGTGAAATCGACAGCAGGTCAGGACGTAACAGGAGGATAAACGTATCAGCCCACACCTAAAGGCGTGGGCTGATACGGTACGCAATGGTTAAGAAAGAAACCGTTAGACAGCGGAGAACTTCTCCTGGATATTCATGACTTGCCCAATTACTTTGTTGTAAATCAGCGCTGGAGCTGCCAGTTTCGGGTGGCCAGGATGCAATCGGTTCCAGAGTTTGTAAATGTCGTCGGTGAAATCGCCCCAGTTTCCGGCGTTGAGTTGTACACGCCCAACCGAAATGCATGGCTCGTGAATTTGGGTCGTATGCCACCAGCGCGTTGGAAACAAAATGGTTTCGCCTTCTTCAACCGTTATACGTAGTGGTTTAGCTTTTTTAAAAAGCGGAAACTTTTCGTAATCAGGATTAAATGCGTCAATCTGCGAAATTTTATCGTTGTCTTCGCGCGGGTACATGTAAGGTGCCTGATCAGGAGAGTATAGGAAAAACTCCTTTGAACCATGCAACTGAGTAATCTGCGTATGCAGGAACAGAGCGTCTACGTGTAGAAATGGAAAATAACCGCCATTTCCACCAAAAAATAGTTCATAGACGGTTGTCGCATTGAGCATAAACTTGGGCAGCAGCGGATGATTGACCCGATCCGATTTTCCGTATAGAATTTCGGGCTGTATATCCCCCAACAGTTCGGGTACGTACTGCCGCATATCGATATTGAACGGGTAAGGGGCTGGTTTTTCAGGTGTCGACGCTAGCATTAGGTCAACGTATTCTGACAAAGTATACGTAACGCCTTTAATTTCCTTGGAAATATGACCGTAGTTCTTCTTGAAGAATTCGGGGGTAAATTTACCTATGGCTTTCCAGTCATGCGTAGCATTTGTGAGCACTACCGGAATGGCTGGTTCAACATATTCAGCGAGTAATTCCTTCCTTGAAATATTCGTACGCTTATCTATTTGAGTGATTGCCTTAGGGGGGGCTACTTCCGTCGTCGCTACCATATCCGTCAAGTCAATTAATGTATGGGCCCAATAAATGAATTACTGTTATAAGTAAACAATTATGAGAAATTATAAACTAGTGCGAAATCGTAAGCTATAAATTGAAGCATACGCTCTGGAATTCAGACACAGTTTTCGAAGTTGGGTCACTTGACGGTGGGTAAAGAAATTAAGAAATAAGGGCGATCTTTAAAAAATCCACAATGGAAGTATGTTTTGACCAATTTTAGGTTGAAAATAAGTTTGATTCAACGGTAGAATTTTGGGAAATAGATTTGGAAATAAAGTTTATTGTGTCGTTATTCGCCCAAATTTAAACCAAACAATGCAAACAGGAACTGTAAAATTCTTTAATGAAACCAAAGGGTTTGGCTTCATTAAACCCGATGAAGGTGGCGAAGACATTTTTGTACACGCTACTGGTCTCATCGACCAAATCCGTGAAAACGACAAAGTAAAATTTGAAGTTGAACGGGGTAAGAAAGGCCTAAACGCCGTAAATGTCGAGATAGCTTAATTGTAAGATATACAGACGACCGTTGTAAAAACATGCCCCACGGCATGTTTTTTTTTGCCCTGTCGGTTTGTAGAGCCATTTTTGTGGCTTATTTCATTACCGCTTTTAGTACATGTCCCAGACTATTGAACAACGTATTGCCGCAAGGCTGAGCCTGAATCCAAAGTCGGTGAGCGCCACCATCGACCTGCTCAATGGCGGAGCCACCGTACCTTTTATTGCCCGTTACCGCAAGGAAGCCACCGCATCGCCCAATGGTACTCCGCTCGATGAATTGCAAATCGGGCAGATTCGCGATACGTATCAAAAATTGCTCGAACTGGATAAACGCCGGGATGCGATCCTCAAATCCATCGACGAGCAGAAAAAATTAACCCCCGACCTGCGCCAGAAAATCGAAACCGCCGATTCACTGACCGATTTAGAAGACCTGTACCTGCCTTACCGTCAGAAACGTAAGACTCGCGCTACTATCGCCATTGAGCGCGGTCTGGAGCCACTTGCCAACGTAATACAACTGCAACGGGAGAGTAATCTTGATAGAGTGGCCCAGCGCTACGTATCGGATGCTGTTCCCGACGTAGCAGATGCGTTACAAGGAGCCCGCGACATTCTGGCCGAACGTATCAGCGAAGATGCCGACGCCCGCCAGCGAATGCGTAACCTGTTCGACCGAGAAGCTATTATTCGCTCTGTGGTTAAAAAAGGGAAACAGACGGAAGGCGTGAAATTTACCGATTATTTTGATTTTGCTGAACCACTACGTCGCGTGCCTTCGCACCGATTGCTGGCACTACGTCGGGGTGAAGCCGAGGGGTTTCTGTCGGTAAGTATTGGGCCTGACGAAGAAGCAGCCCTCGAACGACTCGAACGTCAGTTCGTGGCCGACCGATCTGCAACACGTGCCTGCCACGAACAAATGACGCTGGCGATTCGAGATAGCTATAAACGGCTGCTTAAGCCATCGATTGAAACCGAATTTGCGAACAGTTCAAAGGAAAAAGCCGACAACGAAGCCATTCGAATCTTTGCGGATAATCTGCGGCAGTTGTTGTTAAGTCCACCACTTGGGCAACAACGCGTACTGGCCATTGACCCCGGTTATCGAACGGGCTGCAAAACCGTTTGTCTGGATGCACAGGGTAATCTTTTGACCGATACGGTGCTGTACCTGAGTCATTCAGAAGCGCAACGGCAACAGGCCATTCAGTTGGTACAAAAACTGGTCGAGAAACACAAAATCGACGCCATTGCGATTGGTAACGGTACGGCAGGCCGCGAAACCGAAGAGTTTATCCAGCAACTGCAACTGAACAAGCCAGTTTTCATGGTTAGCGAACAGGGCGCTTCTGTATATTCAGCGTCGGACGTAGCGCGCGAAGAATTCCCGAATCAGGACGTAACAGTACGTGGTGCGGTGAGTATTGGGCGTCGGCTCATGGACCCGCTGGCTGAACTGGTAAAAATCGATCCAAAATCAATTGGGGTGGGACAATATCAGCACGATGTTAACCAGGCGGAATTGAAAAATAGCCTTGATACAGTAGTCGAAAGTTGCGTGAATCAGGTGGGCGTGTCGCTCAATACAGCCAGCCCGCATCTACTACGTTACGTATCAGGGCTCGGGCCGCAACTGGCTGGAAATATCGTTACGTATCGGGCTGAAAATGGCGCTTTTACGTCGCGAAATCAACTTAAAAAAGTACCCCGACTCGGGCCGAAGGTTTTTGAGCAATGTGCCGCCTTTCTACGTATCGACGAAGCAGCTAATCCACTCGATAACAGCGCCGTTCACCCTGAACGCTACGCGCTGGTTGAGCGGATGGCAACCGATTTGAAAAGTACCGTGACTGACCTGATACGTCGACCCGAGTTACGGGAGCAAATCAAGCCCGAACGCTACGTTAGTGATACGGTTGGGTTGCCGACACTTAAGGATATTCTGGCCGAACTGGCCCGACCGGGACGTGATCCGCGGGAACAACTATCAGTGTTTGAATACGATAGTCGCATTCGAAGCGTTGATGATTTACACGAAGGCATGATTCTCCCCGGTGTGGTGACAAATATTACCGCGTTTGGTGCATTTGTCGATATCGGGGTGAAACAGGACGGACTGGTACATGTATCGCAGATGGCGAATCGCTACGTATCAGACCCCAAAACTGTCGTCAGCGTGTACCAGAAAGTAAAAGTTAAGGTGCTGGAAGTAGATAAAGCCCGCAAACGGATTGCATTATCTCTGAAAATTTAATAGGTTGCACCGTTCATGTAATGGTTTTTAAGCCGGTTACAGCCCTTGCTACGTGCTAGAATGGGGCAAATCGGTATATGTTCCCCTAACCCAAACGTGTATGCTTCCACGCTTGTCTCGGGAGATTATTCGTCCCGTACTGCTGAGCGCCTGCCTGCTATCACTCATTACGTCCTGCGAGGTTCTACGTTCCAATGGCCCATCCGTCAGTCGTTCATCATCACGACCTGTTGCCCGAACTGGTAAAACTCCAGCCCGGTCACCATCTGTGCCTGCTAAACCAGTTGGCAAAGTAGTTGACGGACGTACCTACGAAAACCGCTACGTGCCGGAGGTAGTGAAAATTGCCCGCACGTATACGGGTACACCGTATCGGACGGGCGGCAACACCACCGATGGCATCGATTGCTCAGGACTGGTTTACGCCGTGTTCAATACCGTTGGGCTGCGAATGCCCCGGGTTTCGTGGCAGCAGTCGGAAGTGGGGCGAGAAGTGGAGGTAAACGAAATCCTGCCCGGCGACCTCATCTTTTTCGTTCCCGACAAAGGAAAGGCTGGTTTCGTATCACACACGGGGATTGTGACGGAAGTAAATGGTGACCAGAATATCCGCTTCATTCATGCGTCATCATCTAGGGGCGTTCGGGAAGATAATCTATATTCCGACTATTTTAAAGGACGGTTTGTGAAAGCACTACGTCCGTTTTAAGTCGCCGACAACAGGCCCCGACAGCCAGAGCATGTCGGGGCCTATTATAACGAAAGCCGCTCCTTGGGAGCGGCTTTCTCGTTTCAACGTATAGGATCATGTGGCTCAGATCGTTGGCTGAGGAGCATTGATTAGCTCTTCCCAAAAGTTACGATCTTTCTTCTTCAGTTTCATTTCCAGGCTCAGGGCCTCATTGCGCGTAGCAAAGGGCTGGGTGAATTTCACTTCCCAGGGTTTCCCGTCGGCGGTGGCTGGATTGGTTTTCGCGTTGTGTTGCCACAGCGTAATTTTCAAATCTTTCGTCTGACCAATGAAATACTGGTCAGTGGATGGGCTATAGATGATATAAACGGTATGCATACGAGTACGGGACTGTATCAAAGCTACGTAATCGCGGGCAGAAAACAAACTTTAACTGTGTAAACGGAAAAGTAATCGGTAGATAAGAAAAAAATAAACGGCGGTTTGGGACGAGATGATTTTTTGCTCATCTTTGCACCCACAAAACGGGGGTATAGCTCAGTTGGCTAGAGCGCTACAATGGCATTGTAGAGGCCGTCGGTTCGAATCCGACTATCTCCACTATATAGGATAAAACTAAGATTAAGCGCCGATTCTTATTTAGAGTTGGCGCTTCGTTTTTATATTACCGGACTAAATATTTTATAAACAACAGTAGAGATTTAGCTATAAATACAATTTGATATTTATCAAAAGAAATAAAGATATTTGGATAGGATTATCATTTGACAATGGATAATAAGGATACCAACTTAAGTAGAGATATTGAGCGTATACAGCAGATCTCAATCGTTCCTACAATTCTCGATGTAGTTTGTCAGACTACAGGAATGGGGTTTGCTGCAGTTGCCCGTGTCACTGAGGATCGGTGGATTGCCTGTTCGGTTCGCGACGATATTCAGTTTGGTTTGACTCCGGGTGGCGAGTTAGAAATTGCTACAACCATTTGTAATGAAATTCGGGATTCGCATCAGGCGGTAATTATTGATCATGTAGCAGAAGATGAAGCTTTCTGTAACCATCACACGCCCCAAATGTATGGTTTTCAGAGTTATGTGTCGTTCCCTATCGTTTTGAAGAACGGTGAATTCTTTGGTACGCTCTGTGCCATAGACCCAAATCCGGCTCAACTCAATAATTCCAAAGTAACGGGCATGTTCAGCTTATTTGCTGACCTGATTGCCTTTCATCTGCAGCAATTTGAATTGCTTAATCAAAGCCAGTTGACGGTTAAAAAACTGAATTATCAGCTTACTGATTCAATCCACGAAAACCGTCAGTATCAGGAAGTAACGAACCATTACCTGCAGGAACCACTCCGAAAACTTCGCATTTTCAGTGGGATGCTGATCGATGCTACGGAAAGCAATGATTTTAATAAAGCCAGAGAATTGGCTCACAAAATTGACGACAATGCGCAGAAGTTCTCGAAGATGATTAAGGGGCTGTCTGGCTTTGCTCAATTAGAGGTGAACGACGTAGCGGTTGAGCGTATTGACCTGAACGAACTGATTGCCTCCGTGTGTGAATTGTTGCTTACAAAGGCTCAAAATGCAACGATTCAGGTTGACGTATTACCAATCATTCGGGGTATTCCCTCGCAACTGGAACTTCTTTTTTATCATTTACTCAATAATGCCATTCGATTCTCGAAGGAGGGTATTGCTCCAGGTGTAACCATCACTTCCAACGAATTAACTCAGTCTGATTTAGCTGAACAATTGTCCGATGCTACGTCGGCTAACTATGTCGAAATCAGTTTGACAGATAATGGAATTGGGATTGAAAAAAGACAACTCGCCAAAATTTTTGACGTTTTTGGTAACTCATTGACTAACAAGATTGGGGGAGGCACGGGTTTGGCTTATTGTCGTAAGATCGTCCGTAATCACAACGGCTTACTTAAAGTTAAGTCGGAGATTGGACAGGGTACTACCTTCACGATTATTTTGCCGATGGAATAACAGGTATTTACTTTTGTCATCCTTCTGCACCGGCACGGTCCGCCGTTGCGGGCCCGGCTGCGTCAGGATGACAAAAAATGTTTTTCAATTACCAGAAGAACGTAACGCTCAGTCTTGCAAAAAACGGTGTGCCAGGCGTGAAATGAATTTCATCGACAGCAGCCGCTTCACCTTTAAGCCGACTTTCGGTGGCAAACTGGGTTTCTTTCCAGCGCGTATTCAACAGGTTTTGTACGGATAACCCAATGGCATAGGCGTGTTTTGTATAATTCGCCTGAAGATCAGTGACGAAATAACCTTTGGCCACAATCGAATTATCTTCATTGGCTGGTCGATTGCCCATGTATCGGTAACGTAGCGAGCCACTCCAGGGACCAGCGTTCTGTAGCGACAAACCACCCACCGACGTAAACGTTGGTGCTAAGGGCAAATAATTTTGCCCAGCTTCGGCACCGATGGCGCGAGGTTTGGCCGTGTTGAAGTCGAGGTCGGCAAACAGCGTTTTGGTAAGCTGATAACGTACTGATACGTCGATCCCCTGACGCCGGGAGCGTCCGCTGGGTTCAACCACGCCTTCGTCGCCAACGTAGACAAATTCCTGTTGGAGCCACAAATACCAGGCAGCCGCATTGATCAGCAGTTTCGGAAAGGGTTTGAAAATGACCCCTAAATCTGACCCGTAAGCCGCTGGCAGAATTTCGCGTCCGTTCTGTGCCGTTACTACGCGCGCATCGTTAGAGTGAAACCCTTTACCCGTATTCAGATAAAGTTGTAGCTGTGGATTCGCGGTATAATACAAATTCAGCTTGGGCGACACAATGGCTTGCGTAGATCGCTTAAGGCTAGTTGATATGGCGAGCAAATCTTCATACTGACTTCGAAAGTAATCGACCCGCACGCCAGCATTCAGCGTGAATCGCCTGGAAAGCTGAATCAGCTCATCGGCGTATAGGGCAGCGTTGATTTCATTTACATTGCCAAACTGAATAGGATTCAGCGTTTCGACGCGGTTAAGCGTATGCGATAGTTCTGTATGTTTCGTTACGTCCTGCCGATACTGCGCGCCGAATGTTGTTGCCCATCTTGTTTTGCCGATGGTATTTTCGATAGAATAACTGCTGTTGTAGCCGAACAGATTCCGACTTTCTTTCTGGCGAATCTGGTCGCCGTTGATCGTGTCTTCCTTGAAAAAAGTAAAATTTGAATACAGTTCGAAATTATAGTTGCTGTAGAAAAACTGGTTTTTGATAACGTGATTACCTGGCGTTACGGTCACCAACTGAATATTCGCATTCGTGCGGCTGGTTTCACCGCCTTCGGTCGGGTCGACCGAGCCAAAGAATCCAACCTGACCCGAATCGACAGCCCGGTCGGGAATCTGGCCCGAATGGTTCCACTTGCTCCAGAACGTAGTACCGGTCAGCGTCAGGTTAGTATTGGCTGATATGTGTCCGTGGTATTTACCTACTACGTTCACCCGCTTGAAATTCTGAGGATTATCGAAATACGAATTCGTATACGAATACTCCGATGCTAAGTAGGCCGACTGGCTTTTGTCACGACCTTTTTGTGCTAGCAAATCAATTCCGGCCACAGCCCGATACGTATCAAACTGACCAGCTTCGAGTTTGAAGAACGAGTGATCAAGCGCGGTACGTGTCCGAAAGTCGACCCAGCCAGCCGTAGTCAGATTGCCTTTATCGGTTCGGTAAGGGCCTTTTTTGAAATCGACGCCTTCTACCAGTTCAGGAATCACAAAATGCAAATCGGCATAGCCCTGTCCGTGGGCGTGCGAAACCATATTGACCGGCATTCCATCCACGCTCAGCCGAATATCGGTGCCGTGGTCGAGGTCGAAACCGCGCAGAAAAATTTGTTCGGCTTTCCCGCCACCCGCGTGCTGACCAATAAACAAGCCAGGAACCATGCGAAGTATTTCCTGCGAATTGGTAATCGGGCGTAGCTTAATATCGACGCTACTAATAAGCTGCTGGTCATGCGCCCGCTGCGACGAAACGACCACCTCACGTAACTCGACCGAAGCGGTCACCATACTGGTTGTCAACGTAGTGATCTGATCGTCGAGCACCGTTACGTTAATAATCTGCGTTTGAAAACCGACGTGCGACAGTTCGAGCTTGTAAGGAGCCGCCACCAGATTCTGAAAACGATACTGACCGAGTTCGTTGGTTACGGCAGCTTTGCCCAGTCCGGTAAGCTGAACGGTAACACCCTGTAAGGGCAGATTCGTTGCCTGGTCATATACAGTGCCCGACAGATTTCCTAAATGCGCATAAACGGGCAGGCTAATAATCAGAAATAGTATGGTATTCAGTCTGTTACGTCTGTTTACGAGGAGAGCGCACAGGTAAATATAGACATGTAGCATGAGATTGTAATCGAACAAATGGTCAAAACTAATAGGCAATACGCAACCAAACCATCCCGAATTATGATGGTAAAAAACCTAAAATCGAAAACGTAGTGGCTAAAGAGACGTAGCAGTTCGGAAACTGGCTGGTTATCAGAGCGTGAACTTTGGATTGGTTTTTCGGGCAGCCGCTACCAGTTTGCTACTCTGCTGCTGATTACCCAAAGCCAGCTCAATGGCCCCCGCCTGCTGCAATAATTCAGGGTCTTTACTACCTGTACGTAAGGCGACCTGCATATGTTGCCCCGCTTTTTTATAATCATGCTGGTTGTAATAAACCCAGGCCAGCGCGTGATTAACGTCAATGTTTTTGGGACGTTTCTGAAACTCTTTCATGCCGTAAAAAGCCGCAGAATCTAACTGACCCGACTTGGTGTACAGTTTACAGAGTTCAAGATCAACCGCGTGTCCAGAACGGGCGTCTTCATTGAGCATCTTCGCTACTTCAGCGTATTTCTTTTGCGCCCTCTCTTTGTTTCCTTGCAACGCATAGATTTCAGCCATCTCTTCGTGGAACGAAAACTCAGGCATCACGGCAGCGGCTTTGTCGAGGGTAGCCAACGCCTTATCATATTCTTTGCGAGCCTTATAGACGCGAGCTTGTCCCCCCATCGCGAAGGCATAACTTGGCCGTAATTTGAGAATATCGCCGTACTGTTGCTCCGCCTTATCGAGCTGGCCAGTGGTTTCGTACAAATGACCGAGAATATTTTTGGTCCAGCATTGTGGCTCAGAACCGGGTAGACCAGCCTGCACCGCCAGCTGCATGGCCGAAATAGAACCAGGATAGTTGCCATAAATTTCGCGCAGATACGACGCCCGCGAATAGGCTTCCAGCGAAGGCTTCAACGCCTGCATCTTATCCGACATCGCTACGGCTTCTTCGTAATTGCCCAGCTCTACGTTGGCATCGACCAATACGCCATACACATAGGCATTATTGGGGTTGATCTGACGCGCTTTTTCGGCCAGTTCACGAGCTTCGGCAAACTGGTGCTGCGACATTTTAACCGACGCCTTGAACGTAGTGGCTTCAAAGTTTTTCGGGTCCATAGCCAGCACACCGTCGAGCATGGTCAGGATAACCGGGTAATAATAGGGGTGTTCACCTGTGATACGTGCCTCGGATAAATAAATTACAACGAGTTGTAAACGTGGCTTTACGTCGTTTGGCTCCTTTTTGATTTTATCTTTCAATTCGGCCACCTTTTCTTTGGTACGTGGCCATTCTTCGGCACTGGCTAATTCACCACTACGTTCGAATAGAGGAGGTATTTCCAGATTTGGGCCGCTGGTGGTAGTTGCTTCTTTTTTGCTGTTGTTGCAGGCTATCTGCGTGAACATCAGCGAGAGTAATACGAGCAAACCGATCGTTTTACTCTGTTTTGTGAAATAGTATAGGGAGTTCATAAAGGATGTGTCAATAAAAGTGAATGGATAATGTAAAATGCATAATGAATAATACGTTTAACCTTGATTGTCAGATTCGTAACTATCCATTATTCATTTTACATTATCCATTTATCAGGATGAGACTTAGCGTCGAATTACTTTAACGGACTGACGTTCAGTGCCAGTTACGGCTTGCAGGATGTAAATTCCTGTCTGATCGCCGAGCGAAACGGTACGTAGTTCGGCCGAAGCTGCTTCGTTGATAATCTGCTGACTGATACGTTGTCCACTACTATTTGTCAGTATCAACTGCACCTGCTGACCAGCCGCTCCGGTTACCTGCACAGTAACTTCGTTGTTGGTGGTCGGATTACCCATCACACGTAGTGTCAGTGGCTCTTTCGCTTCTGGAACGCCCTGCCGCAAACCACATGGTGTGCGGAAGTCAAACATGTAATTCACCAGCGACGACTGATCACCGACGTAACGTGCCCAAATCCAGAGGGAACGGCTGCTTTTCACATCGCGCAGTAAATCGGCTTCGATCTGCTGATTTACGTTGGTACTCCACGTACCGTTGAAAGTACCCGCTGCCAGGTACTCAACCTGACGATTTGGATCGCCACCGACCCGACCAAATGAAAGCTTACCTGTAGCGCAGTCGAAAGCAACAACCGTAGCAGCCAATGGTTTTGCTACATTGGCTTCCTCCGCTACGTACCCTTTGCCGATAAATCCGCGCCAGGGATCCTGCACGAAGGGGAAAGCCGCTTTCAACGTAGTGTCGTTTTTCGTTACGCCTGCGTTGAATGACAGCACCTTCACCAAGTTTGGTGTTACGGGACTAGCTGTTGTGCCGGGTGTGAAATCGTCATACCAAAGTCCAACAGCGGCCAATACGACGCCACCCACGGCCTGCAATTCAATCGTCGTTACGTCATCCTCCAACCGGCGACCGTTCGGGAAACCGTCCATGTTCGGAATGAACTGGATATTGGTGTTCGCATACGTTGGATTCGTCAGACCAAGTACAGCAGCCTGTACCAGTCCTAACGAACTGAAATTCGGGTCGTTACGTGGGGTAGCTGGTACGGCCATATTGAGACGTAACATGTCACCCAGCGTAGGCAGGAAGTTGTTTATGAAAGGCTTGCCGACTGCCAATGGATTGCCGTTTTTGCCCGTTGCCAATTGGTAAGGAGCCAGATTAGGAACGCCCGTATAGAAAATAGGCAGTAAATCGACGGCGCGCGGACTGGTGGCGTTTGGCAGCAGGATTCCCCCAAAAGCATTTTCGGCGAGAGCTGTGCCGTTGAGAGCGGCATTGCCTTTTAGTCCGAACAGACCGGGTTTGCCATTGCGGAAGTCAAATGATCCTAACGATTTCGATTGAATACGTAGCGCTGCCAGACCGGGTACCGCCGTTCCAAACTGCGAATCATCCATGTAAAGGGCCAACTCGGGATTGGTGAAATATGAGGCAAACGCCAAATCGTTGCTGTTGTAAGGCGTTACCGAATTCCAGCGATCTTTCATGCCGATGGGGATAACAGCTTCATTGGTCAAAGGCATGCCTAGCCGTGAAACCTGCACCCAGCCGCCATCGAAAGATACATCCCCACCGTCATTCAGCGTCTGAATCATCTTCCGGCTGGACGACGCCCACACACCGATAACGTAGTCAGGATCAAGGATGTTAGCGGCCTGCGCCACAGACTTGCCCGTTTTTTGCAACGTAGCAACTGGCACTTCAATGGCAATCGTGTGGCAGTTGTAACGCGCAACTGCATCGCGACCTTTCGGCCGGAAATTACCTACATCGAATGCACCACCCAGGTCGACAAAGAAGGGATCATCAATGGGGCCGCAGAAAACACGCTCACCAGTCGAGGCTGTAGTAATGGCTTTGGTTGCCAGCGCATTATAGTTTGCTGCACCCAAGCCAACCGTTTTGTCTTCGATAGAGCGCGGGCCAATATTGGCAGGCGGTACTACGCCATTCGTGATGATGGCCGTGAAAGTACGTCCACCATCAATGCTACGTTCGCAGGTGTACGTCGTTTTCTGATTCTGCTTGCCCAGGCGGATGTTGAAGAACGTAGTAGGGTCTTCGTTGACCGTCGTGAATGTAAAACGATACGTTATGTCATCACCGGGTGTAGCCGCGTTGTTTTTTACGTGGATTTCGTAGCGAATGTTTTGCCCGAACGTATACCAGTTTGGTCCGCCAGAGGCATCTTCAAACGGAATGTAGTTGGCAATCAAAACGACTTTCTCAGCATCGGTCGGACTTTTAAACGCATATACGTCAGTATTATCGGCCAGCGGATCTGCCGAAATCAACGGAGCCTCGCGGTGCGAAGACGCCCAGGTTATCTGGCTGCAAGGCAGGTACAACAGTACCACCATCAGCATTATATGGAGTATTTTTTTCATTGTTATGTCGGAAGAATGATGAGTTAATAGCGAGCCTTGAGCGTGTAATCGTAGCCTCTCCACGGTGTTTGAACGTAGGGGAACGTCGCTTTGAGCGTCGTGTCATTTTTGGTTACGCCCGCACTGAAGCCAAGCACTTTGGCCAGGTTAGGCGTTACCGGATTTCCTCCCGGCGTGAAATCATCATACCACAAACCAACAGCGGCAAGTACAACACCACCAACGGCTTGTAATTCGATGGTCGTTACGTCATCCTCCAATCGACGACCATTCGGGAAGCCATCCATGTTTGGAATGAACTGAAGATTTGCGTTGGTGTAGGTTGGATTCGTCAGGCCAAGTACGGCAGCCCAAACCAGTCCCAGCGAAGAGAAATTTGGGTCGTTACGTGGGGTAGCCGGCACAGCCATGTTGAGACGTAGCATGTCGCCCAACGTAGGCAGGAAGTTGTGAATAAACGGTTTGCCTACTGCTAATGGATTGCCGTTTTTGCCGGTTGCTAACTGATAAGGCGCCAGGTTAGGTACGCCTGTGTAGAAAATCGGCAGCAAATCCACCGCGCGAGGGCTGGTTGCATCGGGAAGCAGGATACCGCCAAATGCGCTCTCGGCGAGGGCTGTACCATTCAGCGCTGCGGCTCCTTTCAGACCGAACAGGCCAGGTTTGCCATTTCGGAAATCGAACGAACCCAGCGATTTTGTTTGAATGCGCACTCCTTTCAACGAAGGCACTGCACCACCAAACTGCGAATCGTCCATGTACAGAGCTAACTCTGGATTAGTGAAGTACTTGGCGAATTGTAGGTCGTTACCACTGTATGGAGTCAGGGTATTCCAGCGATCTTTCATGCCGATGGGAATAACGGCTTCGTTAGTCAGAGGCATGCCCAAGCGCGATACCTGCACCCAGCCGCCATCATAACCAATATCGCCACCACCATACAACGTCTTAATCTTCTGTCGACTGGCCGACGCCCATACACCGATCACAAAATCAGGGTCAAGAATGGTAGCAGCCTGCGAAACCGATTTCCCATCTTTCTGCAACAGATTCACCGGAATTTTCAGCGCAATAGAGTGAACATTGTATCGGGCAAGACCATCCTTGGGCGGATTGACCGTGTTACCGTCGGGACGGAAATTGCCTGCATCGAAGGCACCTGCTAAATCGACAAAGAATGGATCATCGGCGGGGCCGCAGAAAACTTTCTCACCCGACGTAGCAGAGGCAATTGATTGCTGAAGCAAATCATTGTAGGACGTAGCACCCAGTCCAACCGTTTTGTTTTCGATGGAGCGTGGCCCAATGTTGTAGGCAGGTACTACGCCATTGCTCACGATGGTCATGAACGGGCCGCCGTTCACGCTCTTCTCGCAGATATACGTGGTTTTGATATTCTGCTTACCCAAGCGGATGTTGAAGAACGTAGTAGGGTCTTCATTGTTGCGGGTAAACGTAAAGCGATACGTAATGTCGTCAGTTTGTGTCGTCGCTTTATTTTTTACGTGAATTTCGTAACGTATTCGTTCGCCAAAGCTGTAATAGTTCGGGCCACCTTCCGGCGACTGAAACGGAATATAATTGGCAATAATCGTAATGGTGTTTGGGTCGTCGGGGCTCTTGAAGGCATATACATCGGTGTTGTCAGCCAGCGGATCGTTTGAGATCAGTGGGGCCTCGCGGTGGCTGGAGGCATAACTGCCAACGGCCAGCAGTAGGAGGGCATAGGTTAGAATAGGAGTCCTAAACCGCCCAAAAAGCAAGGAAAATCTGCTCATGGATTTTAGAGAATTAAACGTGAAATAGTAAAACGTAAGTAATCGGGGATTTACAGATGATTAGGTAATTTTACCTAATAGTCATAGTAGTAGCATACACCCTTTTCGAAGTGATAATAAATCGTAAGCAGCAAAAAAATCAGGCTAAAAACTACCTATGGAGCTGAAAGCGGGCGCCACATAGCATAACCTCCACTGATGTTTCATTTTCCTAGTTGTCTGATAACTAGTTAAATGATATTAAAAGGAGAGGCTGTTAATCGCAGATGTTGACGTTTTATCAGGAAGACGTCGGGAGTACTAAACAATAAGGTACGTTTATCTTCATATACTGGGCAGGAGTTTGTTATTTGGTAGAATTGACAGTATATACCCCTATTCTCTATAAATAGATTTACTTAGTTCTTGATTTAATTGAAATTTTATATTTTATGTAAAAAAAAGTGCTCTCAGATAATCTGAGAGCACTTTATCCCTGAGTTAACAGGAAGGAAATTCGATAAATATTACTGAGCAACCATCTCGGCGTCGGCCAGAATATAGTTGAGTTCGTAAATATTGTCGGCGTTAAGTTTTAACGTACCGTGAAACGTACGACGTTCGTCAGTCTTAAATTTCTTGTCCGACTTCTTAAACTTCAGCGACACCACTGATTCAGGTCCGGCACCACCACAGAAGAAGCAGGCGCTGTATGGGAAGGCCGACAGTACATATATATTCGACTCAAGATCAACGGGTAGTACGTAGCCAGTCAGCTCTACAGTTTTACCGTTCAGTTTCTGAATACTTGGCCCGAACGTCGGATAAAGCATGTATACCGATTCTTCGGCATACCATTTTTTCTTGAAGGTAACATCACGTAGCGTTTCCCAGGAGAGTTTCACCGGCTCGGCAGCCGAAACAGGAGGAGTTGGCTTGCCGGGTGGAACCACCGGACGAAACGCAGTTGCAGCGATGAGCAACACAAGTGAGAAAGCAATCAGTATACGATTCATGATGCTGGAATACTTTGACGATCAGAAATAAAGGTAAAACTACAAAAAAGATTACTTTTACTAACTCATTTTGTTGCCCCGACCACGCGGCCCGTGTCTGACTTACATACTCATAACACAAATGATGGCTCGGTAATTCCCGTTCGATTTACCAAGCTCTACATGACTCTACTGATTATTCTGGCCATTCTGCTGACGGCTGGGCAACTGCTTACGCAATGGCGGATTCGGGCTGTGCAGGATGAACTGTGGGTAATCCGATATACGGCCTTACAACGCCATCAGAGTCAACAGATTGTAAAACAGGCACTTCAAGTTACTGACGCCAGTGAGCAGGCTAGTTTTGGCGAGAACGTAGCAGAACTAAAAGCCTTATTTCCAGTTTTTGAACGCTATCATTTACAAAGCCGAGAGGGACGTGTTACCGAGTATAACGTACAAATTACAAATTCTGAAAAAGTACAAAAACTTTACGAAGGAATTCGGCCGCATTTCGATGCATTTCGCCAGAGTGCCGACCGTTTGATGCGTCTTAAACATTTCGACGAAGTGCGTCAGCCCGATGTGCAGGCAAGTCTTCGGCTGATGCTGGCCAACGAAAAACCGTTTCTGGAGAAAATAGATGGTATAGTTCGAGAGTACACGGGCGAAATGCGCGCCAAATTGAGCCAGCTACAATCGATCGAATTGTATCTATATATATTTACGGTTATTGTTTTAGTCGGTTTTGGCTGGTTGGTGTTCCGACCAGCGGCTCAGAAACTTAAGCAAACATTTGCGCAGTTGGTCGAAGCGGAAAGTCAGACGGCGGCAGCCAACAAAAAACTGGTGAGTGCCAACCGAAGTCTAAAAGAAACGAGGCAGAAACTGTTTGAAGCTACCAAACAGCAGTATGAGCAGCAGATTGATGAACAAAAACTAAGGACGTCGTATTTGATTGCCGGACAAGAGGAAGAACGAAAACGGATGTCGCGGGAGTTGCACGACGGATTGGGACAAATGCTCACAGCCATCAAACTTCAACTAGAGGGTTTGGAAGCCAGTATTGTCCGTACTACGTCTACCGACGAGAATGGAATGATACCGCACGCCAAAAACCTGAAAACGCTCAAGAGTCTGGTCACGCAGACCATTCAGGAAACACGTACTATTTCGAATAACCTGATGCCGACCGTATTAAGCGATTTCGGCATTGTACCGGCTATAAAAATGCTGGCCGAACATGATCGTAACGAACGTATCAGTGTTACGTTTGAGACGAACCTGACCCCTGCCATGCCTCGTCTCGATAAAAACGTAGAGATTATGCTCTATCGTGTCACACAGGAAGCCGTCAGTAACGCAGTGAAACACGCCAATCCTTCGACTATTCAGATCGAGCTGATGGAGCGGGGCAAAACGCTTCAATTGCAGGTGAGTGATGATGGGCGTGGGTTTCGGATATCACGAAACAAGCAGGATAATGAGTTAAGAAAATCTCCGCTGGATACGAGTAATGATAATACGTCGAATGGCGAACTCCGCCCGCCTTCGCAGGGTTTACATAATATACAGGAGCGAATAAAGCTGCTGAACGGTAAATTTAAAATTAATTCTACATTGGGAAAAGGTACCAAAATTCAGGTCGTTATCCCTTATCAAACGCATCTGCAACCCCATGACACCTATTAAATTAATGCTGGTGGACGACCACTCCATTGTTCGCGATGGCATTCGACTTTTGCTGGAACAGGCCGATGGGCTCGAGATTGTGGATGAAGCGAATGATGGAGAGGAAGCCCTGGATAAATTAAAGGCGCATCAGCAAAAAGGCGATCAAATGCCCGACCTGATTCTGATGGATATTTCGCTGCCCGGTATGTCTGGTATTCAGACTACACAGATTGTAAGTCGGTTATATAAAAACGTACGGGTTTTGATGCTGTCCATGCATAACAATGAAGATTATATCCTTCGGTCGGTGGAAGCGGGCGCGTACGGGTATATTCTGAAAGATTCGTCGTCGGATGAAATGATTAAAGCTATTCGAACCATTGCCGCCGGCGAGAAATATTATAGCTCGCCCGTTGCGTCGATCATTTTGAGCGGCTATATGCAGCAACTCAAAAAAGGCGATCGGCACGGACGTAGCGAACGTCAGTCGAAACTCTCGAACAAGGAAAAAGAAATTCTACAGTTTCTGGTTGATGGTATGAGCAGTCGGGAAATTGCGGAGAAACTACAACTTAGCGTCCGGACTGTCGATAATCACCGGGCTAATATGATGCGCCGTTTACAGGTACGTAATGCAGCCGAACTGGTTCGAATGGCTGTTGAGGACAAGCTTATCTGAAAGCTGCGCGTACGTAAAATCAGAAAAATTGTGAACTCGCAAAGTGTTTTTTAAGTTTGGAAAACAAACCGGCGTAAAGCCGGTTTTCCATTTACAGAATTCTATATTAACTAGATAGAGTTTATTAACTAAAACCACGTTCATTATGTCACTTCGATTAGGAGATATTGCGCCTGACTTTGAGGCCGATACAACCCAGGGACACCTCCGTTTTCATGAATGGCTTGGCGATTCATGGGGCATGCTTTTCTCGCACCCTGCCGACTTTACGCCCGTCTGTACCACTGAACTGGGTAAAACGGCCCTGTTGAAAGATGAGTTTGGTAAACGTAACGTAAAGGTGATTGCTGTATCGGTCGATGATCTGGATTCGCACAATCGCTGGACGCCTGATATTAAAGACGTAACGGGTTCTGAAGTGAACTTCCCTCTTATCGCTGACCAAGATCGTAAAGTAGCCGAACTTTATGATATGATTCACCCGAATGCCAGCGAAAAAACAACGGTACGTTCTGTATTTGTGATCGGGCCTGACAAAAAAATCAAATTGACGTTAACGTATCCGGCTTCAACGGGGCGTAACTTCAATGAGTTGCTACGTGTTATCGATTCGCTGCAACTGACAGCTAACTATCAGGTAGCTACCCCCGCCGATTGGCAGGATGGGGAGGACGTTATTGTAACCCCCGCCGTTACCAACGACCAACTCGAAGCGAAATATCCCAAAGGCGTTACGTTTGTAAAACCATATTTGCGGACTACGCCACAGCCTAACAAATAAGAAATTTAACTTAATTGATGAGGGTACGGATTCACTACGTTAGCGTAGAGGAATCCGTACCCTCAATGCTTAAAACCTTTTGATTTAACAGTCCGTTACTTGTTTCAGAAATATTTAACCAACTCAACATTATGGCAAAGGACAAGAATAGCAATCCTGAACACAAAGAAGGGCCAGTGGCAACGGCAATCGAAGAACAAACCGCTAAACTGCCTTCCGATATATTTCTGTGGGCTTCATTAGGATCGATGGCTGCTTCATTAGTATTACAGGCTACCGGCCACCGCAATCGAAGTTTATTTGTTGGGCAGTGGGCAGCTCCTTTTTTGCTGCTTGGGCTTTATAACAAATTAGTTAAGCTGGAAGGTCACGATTAACTTTTACAGATCATTATTCTTTGGGAGCCTTCCAATTACATGGAGGGCTTTTTTGTGATTAATGGTATCGCTGCTACGTAGTACGTTTGGGCGTAATACGTTATTTTTGACCTAACAATTTGATTTCTGCATGAAATTCCGCGTTTTAGTCAAAATCATTTCTCGTAGATATGGTTTTTTGATTGCGGCAGTACTTCTTTTCCTGATTGGATTCTGGGTTGTTCGGTTGCGTCGTCCCAACGAGCTGCACTGGCAATTTGTGGAAGGCTTTGGCATTCGGCTACCCATGCGTTACGCCATTCATGGCATCGACGTATCACGGCATAATGCCCGAATCGATTGGACGCGCGTCCGACAAATGGAAGCCGACGGGATTCGGCTTCAGTTCGTATTCATCAAAGCCACCGAAGGCGCTACGTTGACTGACAAACAGTTTCGCAAAAACTGGCAGGAAGCGAAAAAAACAATGCTACGTTGTGGGGCTTATCACTTCTATCATCCCACCCGCGACCCACTTAAACAGGCCCAAAATTTTATTCGGAACGTAACGCTCAGCGAGGGCGATTTTGCGCCAGTGGTTGATTTTGAAGTTATTAATGGGCAGACTGACGAGACCATCGTCAATGGACTACGGCTATGGCTCAAAACGGTAGAGGATCATTATGGAACACGCCCGATTATCTACACAAACGGAAACCTCTATCGTCGCTACGTTAAAGGGAACCTGGATGAATATCCGCTCTGGATTGCTGATTATTCTACAAAACACCTTGGCAGCTACAATGCCGACCAGCTTTACCTCTGGCAACATAATCAGCGCGGCTGGGTACAAGGCATTCGTGGGCAAGTCGATTTCAATGTTTTTGTGATGGACGAAAAGCGAATGCCGGACATTTGTGTGGATTGACAGTTTAAGCCTGCCAGATTTCCCAGGCTTTTTCGGCCTGTAGTTCCAGCATGCGAAGTCCGTTATAAACAGCGGCTCCGCGCGCCCGCCCAAACTGCATAAATCGGGTTTCCGAAGGGTTATAAACCAGGTCGTATAGCAGATGCCGTTCGGAGAGTTTTTCGTACGGAAGCGCAGGAGCTTCCTCTACTTTAGGATACGTACCTATAGGGGAACCGTTAATAATTAATTCATACGAATTTACTACGTCATTTAATTCGTCGTAAGTGTATTGATTTGCCCCTTTTGTTCGAGACACAAACCGATACGTAATACCTAAATCGGCAAGAGCCACCGTAACGGCCTTCGAGGCTCCGCCTGTTCCGAGCACCAACGCCTGCAAACCCAATAAGTGCCGTCCAAGCGAATCCAGCCAGTCAGTCAATGATTGACGAAAACCATAATAGTCTGAATTATAGCCGGTGCGAGAGCCATCAGTTTCCAGTTTTATTACGTTCACGGCACCAATTTTCTCGGCTGATACGTCTAGCCGGTCCAGATAGGGTAAAACGTTTTGTTTATGAGGAATCGTTACGTTCAGTCCACGCAGATTTGGCAGGTTCAGTAAATCGGGCAGGGCGGCAATAGCAGGCAATTCGAACAGATCGTATCGACTATCGAGGATACCTTCCCGAGCGAATTTCTCCGTAAAATATCGCTGCGAGAATGAGTGCGTAAGTGGATAACCAATAAGGCCGTATCGATTCATAAGGCGGAAAATCAAATAGTTAAGCCCGCTTCCGAAAATAGCCAACAATAATCGGCACCACCGATAAACCAACGATACCAAACACAACCAGTTCGAAATTCTTCTGAACAATCGGGAAGTTGCCGAAGAAATAACCTAACAAAGAAATGCTCACTACCCAAAGTACGGCTCCAATGACGCAGAACTTGATATACGTACCGTAAGTCATGCTTCCGGCGCCAGCTACGAAAGGAGCGATGGTACGCACAATTGGAATGAATCGGGCGATAATCACGGTTCTACCACCGTATTGGGCATAGAACTTTTCGGTTTCAGCAATATACTCGCGTTTAAAAAAGAGAATCCTTTCCCTCATTTTTATTCGATTGCCCAAAAACTTTCCGACAAAATAATTGACGTTATCGCCCAGCAAAGCTGCACCGATGAGCAGAGGAATAATAACCCAGACACTCAGCTCATTCGTCGGACGTGCTGCCAAAGCACCAGCGGCAAAAAGCAGCGAGTCGCCGGGTAGCAACGGCATGACGATCAGCCCCGTCTCGGTGAAGACGATGAGAAATAAGATGGCGTATAACAGTACACCGTAATCATTCGCCCACGCATCAAGATAGCGATCGAGGTGAAGCAGAAAATCGAGTAATGATTTGATAAGATCCATAAAGAGATTTCTGAACCGGGATTTAGCAGATTTAGGGATTTTCTGTATTTTGTTTTCGCTTCTTTAAAGCGTATTAATCTAATGAAAGCAAAATCCAGTAAATCCTTAAATCTGCTAAATCCCGGTTCAGAAGTTATTTAAGAAATGCGTAAACGTATCACCTCGTAAACCTAAACGGATGGTTTCCAGTGGTATAACCTCATGAGGGGCAATGTTGCCCAGATTAACGTTGGCACCAAGCAGTTTAACAAACCAAACCTGTTGCTCTTTCTGCGGGGCTTCCCAGAGAATGCTTTCGTTTGGAACCTGTGTCAGAATTTCTTCGACCAGTCCTTGCCGCACTTCGCCACTCGACCGAAACAGACCAACGGTACCGCCCTCACGGGCCTCGCCGATTACTTTCCAGGCACCAGCTTCCAGCTCGGCTTTCATGAGCTGAATCCATTTGTAGGGAGGGATAATTTTGGCTTCATCCTTCGATCCTACTTCTGACAGGACCGTTACCTGAGTGGCTAAAGTGCGGATATACTCGCATTTTTCATCCTGAATCATATCGATAGACCCGTCCGATACTTCGGCGTAGGCCATATCATAACGGTCGAGCAATTTGCGATATTCGTCAAACTGCTTACGGACTACGAAGGCTTCGAATAACGTACCACCGAAATAAACCGGAATACCTGCTTCGCGGTAAATAGCTAATTTTTCTTTCAGGTTTGGCGTAACAAAGGACGTAGCCCAGCCTAATTTGACGATGTCGGTGTATTCAGAAGATGTAGACAAAAAATCTTCTACTTCGCGCAGGCTCAACCCTTTATCCATGACCATTGTCAGGCCGCTTTGGCGCGGCTTTGGGGTCCGGTCGGGTATCTGCGTAAGTGTATAATTCATAGGGAGCGATAAAGTAGGCGTACTAAAAATCGCCCAAAAGTAGTACAAGTCTTGAAAATCTCCCAAGAAAGTCCACAATTAATAGCAACTTGCGGCCCTATAGCTTAGTTTAATGCTATTTTAGGAATATGGATTCTTCTACAAATACCCGCCTTGATTTCTTCCGTTCCCGGATTGGAGAAAGTATGCGTATCAGTATTTCGCCGTTTGGCCGATGGCTCAATGGCACTATAAGGACGGTGGATTATGGACGAATGGAGGTTGATTTTATGGTTCGGGAGGAGTTAACTAACCCCGCTAAAGTTTTACACGGAGGGGCATCTGCTGCTATTCTGGATGATTTGATCGGTACAATGGTCTTTTCGCTGGGCCGCCCTTATGCGTATACATCAGTTAACCTGGCAGTAGATTTCTTACATGCTGCCTATATAGGCAGTTTGGTTACAGCAATTGCTGAGTTAGTTCGGGAGGGTAAGAATATTATTCATTGCGAAGGACGTATCGTGGCTGCCGATGGTAAAACCATTGCTAAATGTGCGACTAATCTAATTCAGACGACAGTTAAACTGGAATTTTAAACGAGTTCTTCAATTGCTTTGATTACAACGGAGGGCTATCAAACTGGGAAAGCTGGGTGATGACGTATATAAATACGTTACAAGAGCCTATTGTATCCTATCCCAAAATGGTAAAAAAGGTAGAACAATTGAGAAAATAGAGTGAATGTGCACGTCAAACACTGACAAATGGATAAAATATTTTTTTATCACTTGTTTATTACTATTATTGGCAATGAAAAAGGGAGCAATTTTCTAGTAGAAAAAAAGACAGGAATAGGCAATCTTAAATAAAGAGTTTACTATGAAATAGCCTTATGACGCAGCTATGCTGAAAATGAAGCTGTTTCGTAACAGATACTGAAAAAATATTGATAAGATGAATTGACTTTTGCAATTCAGTCTTAACATTGTAAAAAAATCAGGAATGAGGGGTGATTTCATGAATGCCCTATCCCACTAGCTAGCCAGAATCTAGTTGTAGAATTAGGTTCATTTATTGTTCGCAGGTAACGGTATAAAAATATTTTACGAGTAACCTGCAAACATTTATCGGGGAAGTTAGTCATATAGTAAATGAAGCCCTGGGAGGCCTCATTTATACGATAGTACAGCCGATTATTGCGTGAAACTCTACTAAAATAGTGGAGTGACCGTTGCCTAAGATTATACGCTGGTACTTGGAAGAATTGAAATTTAGTTAGAAACATTGCGTCAAATTAACTCAATAAATATGCGAACATTTATCCAACAACACCCCATGAGGATGCTGGCTGGACTCGTGTTGCTAAGTTTTGCAATACCTTCTGTAAGCCTTGCTCAACAGGCTGATACGGTCCGGGTTCAACCCGCTACGTCAACTACTGCATCCAGCGGGATGTACGAACGCGAAAACATCTATCGATTAGGCAAAGGTATTTATACCGATACGCTACGTCGAAGTGATTTCAAAGCCGTGGCAAGTGACGTAGCCGAACTTGACGACTGTGACACTACTTTCCAGACGTTTATTCTGGTACGTCGGTTATCGCCCTGGCGCATTGGGCTGTTTGCAGGGCCCAACTTTGCTTATTGCGGTACATGGGAAAACACGTTTGGTCCAAACAAACGTGACAACACCCTTTACAATGGTGCTGGTTTTAACATCACAGCGAACGTTGATTATTTCCTGACCCCCGCTACCCGACGCCTACGATTTGCTGTAGGGGCCGCTTACGGCTATCAGAACTACGTAACACGTAGCATTTATCGGGATTATCTCTACGGCTTAGCTTCAGCACGAGGTATTAGTCAAAACCAGGTGACTATCAACCAACGCCCGTCGGAAGATATGTTCCTGACGGTTGGTCCAGTTCTGACGTTTACTATTGCCCGTAGCCGCCGGAATCCAGAAGCCACTACGTTCATCGAGGCAGCAGCTCGGGGAGGTCTCTTCCGTACGGAAGCGGCTACGATCGCGGCCTTTGTTCCTTCACAGGGTAATATTATACCAAGTGGTCCGCTGGTATCTGGTGGCGCTCTGATTCGTACGGTAAACCCAAGCTCAAACCTGTATCACTTAGGTGCACTGGGTTCGTTAGCTGTATTCTTCCCGCTTAAGAACAACTGGAACATTGGTATTCAGGGACAAGGGTTTATCACGAAGTTGAACTATCTGATTGTTAACGGTTTTGAGAACCCATCTGTCATTTATGAGTTCACACGGAAACATGGTGGTTTCAGTGCAGGTGTAGCGGTTCGGAAAGGTTTTGTTCAGAAGAAACTTATCCCCAAAGCACCAGTTACCTGCCCAACCTGCGAACAAATGCCTGAGTTGAATGTACGCTTCAATGGCGCTTCGCTGAAAGGCGCATCGCTGGCCTTTGTGGATAGTACAAACGCACAGCAATCGGCCCCTGTTAACACTGCGGCAGCGGCTCCGGTCATTAGCTGGCGTAGCACGACTCCAAGTCCCAAGAACGAAACGTTTACGGCTCGTTTGTACTACCGTCCGGATTCTGTAGTTGCTGGCGCAACTGACCAGGTAATTGCTCAGTTGGAAAACACAACCGATACTACGTTGACGTTCCCAACCGCTTACTTCTCGAATGGTCAGCTTAACCCAGGTTTCTACTACGTAACGGTTCACAACAAGCAGACTGCTAAGTGTGGTACGTGTATAGGTGAAGTAAATACAACCAGTTTCGCTAGCATTCGTCCAAAACAAGCAATTGTTGCTGATTGCGAATACCGTCACAAACTTGAGCGCCTAGAAGTTTATTACCGCACGCCATATACTCGTGAAGTAGCCAATGTCTGCTACTGTAACGGTACGATTACGTCGGTAGGGGATACGGTGACTCGGTTACGTTACCGTGGTCTGAACCGTCTGCTGGCTAATGCTTCAGTAGAATTTGATACCAACACGGTAATCCTGAACCTGCGCGAACTGCCAGGTGGCCTTGCTCAACAGTTACAGGCTGAGAAAACGAAAATTGAAAGTGGCAACGCTATCCGTTTCAAAGGTCGTCGGGTACGTCCGCAAGTACAGTACTTCCGCGCTGTATTCACAGTTACGAAACTGCCTTGCAACGGTCAGCCTGAGCAAACGGTGGGTAGCTTCAACACGACGATTAGCGACGACAGCTACTCGATCACTGACTTGAAGCCACTGACAGACGAGCAAAAAGCTAAGTTGCTAGCTCCTCCTGCACCAGCGAAAAAAGCAACGCGCCGTCGGGCTGGTAACAGCGGTCGCCGGGATGCAATCTTCGGTGTGGAATAAGTAACAGAGTACTTTACAAGAAAGCCGGGAGTTGACACTCCCGGCTTTTTTTATTGCTGCTTGTGAAAGAATTAATAAAAAATAAAACAACAGTAAAAGGCCATAATTGACCTATTATGAGTAATCGATTGACGAATTCTCAATGGAGAAAATTTTTTAAAATTATTGATTACTTTTTGATACCCTCCCCGTCTAACGATCATTAGTTAAGGCAGTCCCCCGATAAAAGAGTAGTGCACAGTTTATAATTAATAGATAATGTCGCTACTGTTTTTACATGCCTCACGTGGTGGTCTGTATTATTCATTATTTAACTATAGCTGACTGGCATGGCCTAAAACTATGTCCCAGGTTATTCTATTATGAAAAATACATTCACTGATGAAGAGTTAGTTTACCAGTTTGTAGAAGATAAAGAAACCGCTAGTTTCAACGAACTTTATCAACGTTATAACCATAAGGTTTATCAATCCTGTCTCCGCTTTCTAGAGAACTCCGAGGAGGCCCATGATCAGGTGCAGGAAGTGTTCTGCAAAGTGTTTTCGCGATTGCCGGCCTTCCGTCACCAGTCTAGTTTCTCCACCTGGTTATATACGATTACACGAAATCACTGTTTCAATTTGCGGCAACAGCAGGCTAGATCAACATATCGGGTGATCGATTATGTAAAAGAGCCATCCACTGAAGTGCTGGATGATGAGCCTATAACGTTAGATGAGCGCTGGCAGGCTGCTGAACAGGTGCTCAGTCAGCTTTCTGCTTACAATCGTCGTTTACTGCGCGAACGTTACGTTGTAGGGAAAGACATAGCCGATATGGCTAATGAAAACCAGGTTAGTATTAGCGCGATGAAAATGCGACTGAAACGCGCTCGTGACGTAGCACGAACCTTATATGCGCAGTGTTTGTAAGCACCTACTTAGCAGACTATTCAAATTTTATTAGCCCAGATAAGTGCCTTAAGTAATTAATTAGTTATTGTCCCATAAACAAAGAGAGCTATCTGTATTGGATAGCTCTCTTTGTTTATGGGACAATAACTAATTAATTACGCTTACTCATTTCGTCACGAATTTTAGCCGCACGTTCATATTCTTCGTTACCTAACGCTTCCTCAAGCATACGTTGCAATTCTTCGGAGGAAGCATTTTTCAACTGATCACTGAAGGAACGCGCTGTTGGCCGATTTGATGAACGTACCAGTTCTTCCTGCTCTTCATCCTCATCATTGCCGTTAGCTGTAATGCCAGCCTCCGACAAAATAGACTCATTTGTATAGATCGGTACGTCGAACCGGATACCAATCGCAATAGCGTCTGAAGGCCGGGCGTCAATTACACTTTCGCGTACACCATCAAAGCACACGATTTTGGCGAAGAAAATACCCTCGCGTAAATCGGAAATCATTATTTCGCGCACTGTAAATTTAAAATGCTCGGCAAACTGTTTGAACAAATCATGCGTCATAGGCCTGTTCGGTACAATTTTTTCAATCTCAATCGCAATAGCCTGCGCTTCAAACATGCCAATGATAATGGGTAACCGTCGGTTACCATATTCTTCGCCTAAAACCAGTGCAAACGATCCCGATTGCGACTGACTGGGAGAGAGCCCTAATATTTCCAGCTTAATTTTATCCACGACGCGAATTTAACAATTAAAGTGATGAGTTATAAGCGATGAGTGATGAATTGGCCGCGAAAAATAGCGCACCACTCATCACTTATAGCTCATCACTCATAACGCATTCACCGCTTTAGTTAAACGAGGCAGTACGTCAAACACATCACCAACGATACCATAATCGGCTGATTTAAAAAATGGTGCGTCAGCGTCCTTGTTGATAACAACAATAACCTTTGATGAGTTTACGCCCGCCAAGTGTTGAATAGCGCCCGAAATACCACAGGCAATGTACAAATTAGGACTAATCTTTAGCCCGGTTTGCCCAACGTGTTCGGAGTGAGGGCGCCAGTCGAGATCTGACACTGGCTTTGAGCAGGCTGTTGCTGCGTGAAGGGCTTTTGCTAAATCCTCTACGATACCCCAGTTTTCAGGCCCTTTCAATCCGCGACCCGCTGATACGACTAAATCGGCTTCAGGAAGCAGGATATCGCCCGATGATTTCTCCGTACTTTTCACCGAAATAGCAAAATCGGCATCGTTCAGGGTGGGGGTGAAAGGTTCCACAATGGCTGCTGCATCGCTGGCTTCTGGAGTGATGGTATTTTTTTTGATTGCCAGTATTTTAACATCAGCTTTGAGTTCATTATAGGCGAACGCTTTTCCCGTATAAATGCTGCTTTTAACGCGGAAACCGTTTGATAAATCCGGCAAATCCACTACGTTAGCCGCCAGCCCTGCCTTTAGTTTACCAGCCAGTCGAGCAGTCATGGCATCGCCCAGCGACGATTTGGCCAGAACAACCACCTTGCTGTTTTCCTGTTGGGCGGCAGCCGCCACAACAGTGGCATAAGCCATGCCATTGGGTTCATTCAGTTTAGCATCAGCTGCGTGAAGCACTTTGGTTGCACCAAAATTTCCTGCGGATGCCAGTTCAGTATTATCAGCTGAACCAATGATAATAGCCGTAGCAGACGTACCCATCATTTGGGCGACCTTTGCACCGTAAAAAATGGCTTCCTGGGCAGATTTCTTGATTTTTCCTTCGTCTAATTCAGCAAATATGAGGACAGACATAAGTTTGAGGAGTTATATTGTTTGTGAGGTAATAAAACAGTAGAGTTACAGAGTTGTAAAGTTCATGAGCGCGTCAGCCCCGGCGTGGATTCGCAACTTTACAACGCTATACCCCTACAACCGCAACGGCGGATCGTTTTATAACTTTATATCACTTTGGCTTCGCTATGAAGGAGTTGGATAAGCTTCTCGGCTTCGTCAGCCGGAATCATTTTTACGGCTCCACGTGGGGCAGGAAGTTCGTAGCTGGCAACGGTGGTAAGCTTATCAGTGCCACTTGGTTCTACTACGTTAAGAGGTTTAGTCCGGGCGGTCATTATGCCGCGCATGTTGGGGATTTTCCATTCGGCAATGGGCTCCTGACAACCAAGAACGAGTGGAAGTTTGGCTTCCAGGCTTTCCTTGCCCCCTTCGATCTCGCGGGTGATTTTAGCCGTTTCGCCGTCAATATCCAGCAGCATCACAGGCGAAATAGATGGTGTATTGAGCATTTCACCCACAATCCCATGAACTTGACCTCCATTGAAATCGATGGATTCTCGTCCCATTAGAATCAGGTCATATTGATTTTGTTTGGCAATGGCCGCAATCTGTTCGGCAACAAAATAGGCATCCGTTGGCTCGGCATTGATACGTATCGCATCGTCGGCACCGATGGCCAGACATTTACGTAGCACTGGTTCCGAATCAGCTTCCCCTACGTTCAGTACTGTTACTGACGCACCGGTTTTTTCTTTTAACTCAACAGCCCGTGCCAGGGCATAGTCGTCGTATGGGCCAGTAATGAACGTAACACCTGCCTTATTTAGCTTAGTATTGTTATCGGTAAAGGCAATTTTGGTGGTCGTGTCGGGCACACTCGTCACACACACTAAAATTTTCATAGTTAATTTGAGGTTTTGTGAGTGTTGGGCAATAGTCAGCCAGTTGTTACGAAAATTATTGCCGGATAACTATTTTTCGGGTCAAAAATACAAATCAATCGTGAAAAAATAGTATGCTTGCATACCATTTTTATTGTAAATCATGAATACGGAAAGGATTGAGCAATTGATGCGCTACGTAGAAGAAGAACCCAGTGAACCGTTCAATGTTTATGCATTGGCCATGGAGTTTTTGAATGGTCGACCCGAGCAGGCGCGGTTTTATTTCGAGAAATTACTAAACGAACATCCGGATTACCTACCAACGTATTATCACGCTGCTGCTCTGTATGCCGAACTTGACGAGCGTGATAAGGCAGCAATGCTCTATGATAAAGGAATTACGTTAGCGCAGGCACAAAATAATCAGAAAACACTTCAGGAGTTGAAGCGAGCGCAGCAAGCCTTTGACGATGAAGACGATGATTGGTAGGATAATGACGCTACGTATCGGCTGAATTTAGTTGAACAAGTACCATACTTTTGAGATCTCGGGTAATGAAAATAGACGCTCAAATCTGAATTTGAGTAGAATCTAGTAGTGGTATTTCTGTGTTTTGCGACGAAACCTGCCTCAAATGACTCGTTTACGGTCACTCGTAATAGTCGGGCTATACGTTGATGAAATACTTTGCTATGAAGTACATTCTTTCTCTCGCTTATTTTTTGCTGAATTTCCAGCTAGCGCCATTGGCACAAACCAAACAGGATAAACGACTGCTCAACCAGGTGGACGAGCTGCTAACAGAAAAGTACAATCCCAATACGCCCGCCTGTGTTGTGTTAGTAGCCAGGAAAGGACAAATTATTTACCAGAAAGCCGTAGGGATGGCTAACATTGAGTTAGGCGTACCATCTCGGACTGATATGGTTTTCCGCATTGGTTCAATCACCAAACAATTTACAGCCGTTGCCTTACTGCAATTAGTTGAACAAGGTAAGATTTCACTTCAGGATAGCCTACAAAAGTTTGTCCCAGTCTTTTCCAATAAAGGACGTATTACTATCGAAAACCTGCTTACGCATACTTCTGGTATCGTAGATTACCAAGTACTGGATTTTCATATCCCCAATGCAATACGCATTGATTTTCCGGTCAAACAACTCATCGATAGCTTGGCAAAGCTTCCTTTAATCTTTGCTCCTAACTCTAAATATGGCTATAGCAATTCAAATTATTTGCTGCTGGGTCAAATCATTGAACGAGTTTCGGGGATGAGTTACCAGACCTATTTGCAGGAACACATCTTAAAGCGTGCAGGCTTATTCAATACGTATTATGATTCGCCTACCCAGCTCATTAAAAACAGGGTAAATGGATATAAAAATGGCCAGAATGGCTATGCTAACATTGATTATCTTAGCATGAATCAGGTCTTTAGTGCCGGTGCATTGCTATCAACTGTGGGCGACTTATTTCAGTGGCATCAGGCATTATATGCCAATAAGCTATTGAAAAAAGAAAGCCTGGAAAAAGCGTTTACTCCCTTCAAACTAGCTGAGGGTCGATTGTCTGAATATGGATATGGCTGGTTCATCAGAGACTGGAAGGGCAGTCCGTCCATCGGACATGGTGGAGCGATCGATGGTTTCCGAAGTATGGAAATGTATTTGCCCGAACAGGATTTGTATATAGCTGCCCTAATGAATGCTGAGGATGATAGTTTCTTCAGCTTTTCTGAAACGATACTTGATAAGCTTACAAGTCAGGAACGTAGCAGTGCTTACAAAGATTTAACACTTTCGGACGACGTACTGAACCGCTACGTCGGCAAGTATGTCTACGTAGCAGATAGCACCGAATCGTTACGGGTGTACAAAGAAGGTGACCGTTTATATTGTGATCTGTCGAATCAATCGGGCATGCATATGGGTTTGTATGCCCAATCCGCTACGTTGTTTTATCTGCCAGTAATCAGGCAAAAGCCCACAACGATCGAATTTGTGGTAGAAGGTACACAGGTACGTAGCGCCTACTGGAGTCAGCAAAAACGAGCTGAATTCAGGAAAACAAAATAATAAGAGGCCTGTAATTTGAGCGTAAGGCTACGTCCCTCAAAACACTACGTCCCCCATCATTTTGTGCCTTTCCCTTGTTATATAATTTCTATATATCCTTCTGTGCCATTGACGCGAATTCGTTGCCCGTCTTTTATCAGTTTGGTCGCATTTTCTACTCCGACAACTGCTGGTAGGCCATATTCGCGGGCGATAACGGCACCATGAGTCATCAGTCCACCAACTTCTGTCACTAAACCTTTTATAGATACAAATAAGGGCGTCCAGCTAGGGTCGGTGAATCGGGTGACTAATATATCGCCATCTTCAATCGCAGCAACTTCCATGTTTAGAATAACACGCGCCCGGCCCTCAATAACCCCTGATGAAACAGCCAGACCTAACATAGCTTCGGCGGGAAGATTTTCCCGTTTGTAGGCTCCCGTAATGATTTCACCTTCAGACGTAATTACCCGTGGCGGGGTAAGTTTTTCATAGAGTTTGAACTCCTCTTTGCGTTTACTAATGAGTTGGTAGTCCAGTCTATGTGTATGAACGACTTCGCGAAACTCGTCAAACGTGAGGTAGTAAATATCTTCTTTTTCACGAACAACGCCCGCTTGTACGAGACGCTCGGCTTCTTTCAGTAACGCCTGCTTGTAAACGTAGTAGCGACGTACAATGCCGTATTTGGGGTATTCCCGATAACCAAGAAAATTCCGGGCAAGGCTGATCATTCGCTTTGTTTCTTCAGCTTTTTGTTCACCATCAGGTAGCTGTCTTAATCGCGCTATTAACTCCTGTTCTTTATGTATTGCCTCCTGTAGCCCCTGCTCGAATCTTCGGCTACTTTCGCCATATTCAAAATTCTTAATATTGCTGATAATCAATGGGATAAGTATAGCTGGTTTTTCACTCCAGCGAGTTCTCGTAATATCGATTTCCCCGGCACATCGCATTCCGTATTTGCTTAGAAATTGATAGATAGCGTCCTGAGATTCCTTTCCACCGGTAAACTTCCCCAATTCATCCAAAAATTCATCCGATTTTATGCCTTGTAAATACTGGATTACTTCCGGGTATGGGCGAATTACATCGGCAACATCCAATAGGGCCAGCCCCATTTCTGAGGTTATGTTATTGGGTACTGATTGAGAAAGCGTGTCGGCTACATTTTTTTCACCTAGCCACGCCATTATCCGTTCATTGATCCATGAAGCAGCATTCATGCCCGTCATGATCGCGGCAAAATTTTGTGGATCTGAAATACTCGCTTTCAGTTGCCGCAGATCGTCCAGAATAAAATCAAATAGATACGTTCCTGTTTTCGCTTGAATGGCCTGTTTTAACTCGTTTACCGATGCCTCATTACGTCGTATGAAATCAGAAACGATGGCCGGATCGTTTTCGAGCAGTGCATCATAATTCGGAATACGTTTAGGACTTTTACCGCTGATCTGCTCTTGTGTATCATCGGGTAGCGATTTGATAAAATTCACTCGATCTAGTATCGTGGTAAGTGCGTCCTTCACGAGCAGGTCGTATTTTCCCAGGAAATCTACCATCGTTTTTCGGCTGGATGGCGAAGTCAGCATAGGTGCTACGTCCACAAACAGTCTTCCACCAGCAGCACGCATGGACGGAATGTTCATCAGCATAAAAAAAGACAATCCCAATGGTTTCATGGCATCGGTCATCATTTGCTGATGACCGGTCGATAGATACACGTGGTTGTCTGAATCATTTGCCTCAGGAATTGGATATAACGTAGTGATTGGCCGACTCTGGACGATATAAAACGTATCATCAGCCAAACACCATTCGATGTCTTGTGGGCTGCCGAAATGGGCTTCTATCGTTCGGCCGATACGTTCAAGCTGCAAGATCTGCTCATCCGTCAGCACCTGGTTGTTCTGAAACTGAGTCTCGATCTCCTGCTCTTTCGTACCGCCATTGTTTACCGCGTAAATAGCCCGTTTCTTGCTAGCTATCTTCTTGTCGAAAACCTGCCCGTTCCGTACTTTATAGATATCAGGATTTACCAGGCCCGAAACCAGGGCTTCGCCTAATCCAAAACTGGCGTCAATAGATACTATTTTCCGGTTAGACGTAACGGGATCGGCAGTAAATAAAATTCCTGCTGCCTGCGGAAAGACCATCTTCTGGACAATTACGGCCAATTGGACTTTTCGGTGATCAAAGCTGTTTTGGATGCGGTAAATTATTGCCCGCTCGGTAAATAGCGATGCCCAGCATTTGCTGATGCACTTTAGGATATCATCCTTTCCTACGATATTCAAATACGTATCCTGCTGCCCCGCAAAAGAAGCCGTCGGCAAATCCTCCGCCGTTGCACTGGAACGTACCGCATAGGCGTTTTTATCACCAAACTTAACGAGCTGGCGGGTGATTTCTTGCTGAATATCTATAGGAATAATTAGCCCTTCAATAACCCTACGAATCTTGCTACTTACTTCACTGATTTCAGATCGGTCTTCTATCTTTAGCAGCGATAATTTATGGAGTAATGAAATAATCGAAGAAGATTCTTCCAAAAGGTCGGTTGCAATGACTCGTTTAAACGCTTCGGTAGAAAGACAAAAGCCATCTGGTACCTGGATTCCCTCGATTTTGGTAAGCTCCCCCAGGTTTGCGCCTTTACCCCCAGCAATAGCCAGTTTTGTTTTGTCAATAACCTGAAAATCAAACACAAATAAATTGGCACCCATACTATTCATCATAACGTTATGCTTCTGGTGATGAGTTATTTTTCAGATCCTCTATTGTTTCATTCATTACGTCAATTGCTTTTGAAAAGTAAGTCTCAAGTACGTTGATTTCTTCGTTTGAAAATGAAGCAATCAATTGTGCTGACTTCTCCCGAAAGTCCCTGTAGAGTGGAACAAACAATGCCATTATCGTTTCCGAATTTGGTACGATGATAATCTTCCGCCTGTCGTCTGCTGCAAATTGTCTTTTTACAAGCTGTCTCTTTTCAAACCTGTCGATTAAACCGGTAACTGCACCAGTTGTCAACCCCGTTAAATTCGACAGTTCGCCGGCTGTCATTTGCCCTTTTTCTAGTAGAAATCCCAGGTACTTATGGTCTGTTCCTGAAAGCCCTGCCTTTCGGCCTATTGCCTCGTGCATCTGAATAGAAGCGTACGCATAGTGCTGACTCAGTTTTCTTACCCGATTAGTTAATTCATCGTTCATTTATCTTTGTGTCTAAATATCTTAGTTGCAAAGATAATAAAAATCGAAAAGCCTATCCAAATGATACCTAGAGAAATAGGGCAGAAATTGTTGAGGAGATTTATGAATGAACCCGTTTTATTTCCTGGCTCAATCCAAAAAGTAAAACGGGTTCTACGTAGTATAAGCGCTGATTTATTAGCGTCTGTGCCCTTTTTTCTGCGTCACAAATTCCTGCTTGAACAATAAGGGCACAGAAGCCTGTTCAGGGATTGTGTACGTTACGCCCAGGTAACGGGCTTGCGGAACTTTAGTCAGATACACAAAACCACGTACTGATTCGCCGGCGGCCAGTGTATTGGCTTTCAGGGCCAATTCACGCCAACGGTATTCTTCATAGTCGTAGCGCTGCATCCGGTCGGCAAAAGTGGTACGGTCAATGACTCGTTTGACAGCGATGCCCTGATAGGCAAAATCGTGTCCGATACGTTTACCAACATATTCACTGTAGGAACGACTGTTCGACGATGACGATACGTCGCTGGCAATAACAGCCACCAGCAAAAGGGTATTGAGCACTTTCGCGCGCTTCAGGCGTTGCTGCTCCTGCTTGCGTTTCAGCGGAATACGACCGGCTTCATACGTTGGATCGGCGGCAGAACGGGCTAACGAAAGACCTGTGTTACGTGGGTCCGTGAGCGTATCCTGACTGGCACCGAGTGCTACGTAGCGAAAATCAGCCGGATTGATTTCAATGGGATGATCGGTCTGGTTTTTTACTTCAACGTCGAGTGTTACGTATTCCAGATCTTCGCGCTCAAAAGAAGCTACCACTGTTACGCCGTTTTGGGTGGATTTGGTTACCTGGCGCCCATCAATAGTCGCTACGTCGCCCGAAACAGGTTCGAGTCGATAGCTCGAAATCGTTGGTGCACAACTTAGCAACGTACTGCCCAGCAATAACGTAACAAAAAAAGAGACAAGGGTAGAGCGATTCTTCATGACCATTTCTGATTTGGCCGGTATCTGATAATAAGTATGTAAAGGTAATAAGGAAGTTAATTCCTGTATACAAGCATGTGGTGAGATTTTAATGAACGGTCGATTACTTACATGACTGAGCAAAATATACTCCATTTTGGACGTAGCAACTTACATTTCTAAAGCGGAAGGCCCGTTTTGTTTGCATTACGTTTCTGGTAAATTAGATCGAAGTGGAAAGTCTGTTCAACCTTTCACTAAGTTTTTGGCGGGAGTAATCAATTAATAAACCAAATTCGTTGGTAGACGCCCGTTTCTAAACCAATGATCTATCGTAAGTTCTCTCCGTCGGCACATTTAGCACCCTTTGTAGAGTGCTATTTCGTATGGGAGAAAACAGAGCCGCTAAACAAGCCGATACGTATCGAATCGCCACCAAGCGCGTTTGCTTCGATGGTGTTTAATTATGGCGATGTATACCAGGTAGCCAATGAAAAACATCAGTCGTTAATGGCTCCGTCAAGCTTTCTGACAGGTCAGGCTACTCACCAATACAAACTTGAACTGGCCGGACGTATCGGTATGGTCGGAATCGTTTTTAAACCAGCCGGAATCGCGTCATTGTTTGGCCTGCCCATGTACGAATTTTCTGACGAACGAGTGAATCTGATCGATGTACTTGGCACTCCGATTCAGCATTTATACGAGCAGATTCTCGAAGCTACCAATCCATTGGCACGAGTGCGTTTGCTGGAACAGTTTCTGAATCGTCAACTGCTCAAAGTTGGTGATACGTTCGACCGCACGGATTATACTGCCAATCAGATTATTGCGCAAAAAGGGTTGGTCAACGTAGGCGAACTTATGGATGAACTCTACGTCTGCCGACGGCAGTTTGAACGGCAGTTTCTGCAAAAAGTAGGCGTAAGTCCCAAATACTACGCCCGGATTCGGCGGATTGGTTATTTATGTGCCGAACTGGCCAGTAAACGCTGGCAGGTAGCCGATTGGCAGGATCTGATTTATCAATGTGGCTTTTACGATCAGTCGCACTTTATCCGGGACTTCACTCAGTTTACAGGTAAAAAACCTACGCTTTACGTAAAAGATAACGTAGAACTAACCAATTATCTATCCTGATTTCAGGCTGAGAATCAGGTTTATACGGCTCATTTTATGCATTTCACTTTTATTGCTACGTTGTTAGTTCTTTGCAGTTATCAACTCGTGGCGCAGCCATTAAATGGTACGTGGACTGGTGCGCTGGTGTCGCCTGCAAATGCGTCGGCTAGCCTGCAAAGTAGTGTTGTGCTACGTATCGCAGGTCAGCAATTGAGCGGTGAGTTGCGCGTGCAAGTGGCTGATAAACAGGATTTATACGTACTGAAAGGCACTACTAATGGAACGCAGGGGCAGGGAACTGCTACGTATCCGACCGATGGTTCTGTTTTTCAGTTTGAAACAGCCCTACAACAAAACCAACTCCTGTTTGCCGTGGGCCAAAACGGAACGGCCATTCTCTCAGGTACCCTGTCACGTAGCCCTACTACGGCTGCTGCGAAACCAAATACTGCTACGTCGCCCGTTGGCAATGACGGCCTTTATCGCGACCCAAATCTAATTGGGTCATGGCGTACTGAAAGCAATTATGGCGGTGGCGTTACCGACGGCGGTTTCTACGGCAGTACGTCGTCGACAATGATTCTACGGGCAGACGGTACGTTTGGCGATGGCGGCTCAGCAGGTTACGCCAGCGGATCGGGCGTGTCGGTACAGTCGTCGGGGAAAGGGAATTCAGCACTTTATGCACAGTTGGCAGCCGCCGGAGCCCGTTGGTTCACAAAAGGAAATCTGTTCTACGTCCGCCTGAAGGTGAACGGACAGATGCAGGACGTACCGTCGTCTAAGTACTACGTCGAAAACGGTAAAGTGCTACTCACAGATCTGAAAACGGGCAAAAAAATGCTTTACGTTAAAGTGAACTGATGGAGCAAACTTCCAAAACGCTACGTTAGCAAGGCTTACATGACAGGGATTTATCCACAATTCTATTGACTGTAAAATGTCGCATTTTTACAATTTCAGGTCATGAGCTACCAATAATTTTGCCATCGTATTCAAACCAAACAAATACGATGAAAAAGCAAAATCAATTCATTACACTCCTGATTATTGTTTTCTGTGCCATGGGGCAGGTAGCTCATTGCCAGAAACTTTGGACTGAAGCTGACCGGCAGTACACAGTTGATAACCTCAAACGTACCCGCGACGCGCTGATCCAGGAAACCGAAAAACTAACGGATGCTCAGTGGCATTTTCATGAATCGCCCGACCGTTGGAGCATAGCCGAAGTAGTTGAACATCTGGCACTTTGGGAGATTATCTGGTCACGCGAGATTGGTATCGGAAGTCGCAATACACCCCAGCCTGATTTAGTGAAAACCAGCAAGCCCGATAGTTATTACAATGCCTTTATTATGGAAGATAAAGCACACGTTTCACCTGATTTTTCCCGGCCGACTGGTTTCATCAAAGGAAAGGATAACCTGACGTTTTTTACGCGGCTACGTGATCAGAACATAGCGTTTGCTGAAAAAACAAATGCTGACATGCGTGCGTGTTTTGAACTGACCGCAACCGATTCGCCCAGAAACCTGCACCAGGTTTATATTTATCAGTGGGGGCATGTTGATCGGCACCTGCGGCAGATTCGCAAAATTAAAGCACATGCAAATTACCCAACTAATACATCGAGCAAAGCGGAATAAGCTGCGTCTTTGCGCTTAAAAATAGAACCGATAAACAAATGGAAACACTAACAAAAACCGACTTAACCGAGCAAACACGTAAGGGCGCTTGCCTGGCCTTTTTTTCTGCCTATCAGGATTTGGATACGGCGCGCATGATTCAACTGGCAACCCCCGATGCTACGGTGCATTTTCTGCCGATGGGCGATGGCGGTAAAGGCTCATTCTGGGAATTTGGAAAGGGCGTCTGGCAATTAATTATGGATTGCTTTCCCAATGTCGACAATACCGTTGATAGCCTCACTGCTGAAGAAGATACCGTAACGGCTCGTGTCGCCATTTTTGGTACTCAGGAACAGGATTTTATGGGGATTGCCAGCAAGGGATTGACCTTCAACAGTGATCACGTATTTGTGTTCCGGTTTGATGAAGATGATCGCATCACCGATTTAACCATCGATTGGGACCACAGCAGTTTCTGCAAGCAATTGGGGAGCTAGATATTGATACGTTATTGTATTAGATGGGACAGCCGACACGTATCGGCTGTCCTTGTTTTTTGTAGAAATTCAGATGTCGAAAGCCTTTTGAAGCGCCAACCAGACATTCCATAGTCCTAATACAGCCGTTACCAGCACAACAGACCCCATTGCTACGTTCTGCATGAGCGAATTGCTGTACGCTTTGCCCAATAAATCTCTGTTGTTAACGGCGGCAAACAGGAAAATCGTAACAAAAGGTAGTAGAATCCCATTGACCGCCTGAACCGCGACGATAACCGGAATTGCATTGACATTCAGTAAACCAAAGACTAAACCGGTTACCATAACCACGAGCCAGATGCTGCGATACGTAGCACTATTGGGTTTGACGCCAAGCAGACTTTTGGCTGTAATGGAAGCAGCCAAGGGAGCTGTCAGTGAGGACGCGAAACCAGCAGCAAACAGGCCAAACGCAAACAGCGAACCAGCCCAGTTGCCGAGCCGATTGGTGAGTACCTGCGCCATGTGAACGTAAGAAAAATCGTTGGGAATCAGTAAGCCAGCGAGCAGGAGTACGACCGAAATTATACCGCCCAAAATAACCGCAACCCAAATACCCAAACGCATTTCGCTTAACGATTGGCCCGCCGAATCTACGGTAGGAACAATGCTGGAACCGAAGAAAAGATTGTAAGGAACGATGGTGGTGCCGATCAACCCATTTACGAGCAGTAATGATCCGGGAGGAATATGCGGAACAACAAGCGCTTTGGTGAGATCGACAGCGCTGACGGGCGTACCAAATGCTACGTAGACAAAAGCGCCACCCATAGCAAAGACAATCAGTCCCAGGAAGTTAGCCAGATTTTGAGTTGAACCAATCCAGAGCAGAACGATGCAGACTGTACCTACTACAACCGTTAACGTAGGTATCGGCAAACCGGTGAGTAACGCCAGACCTGAAACGGCGCCCAGAATATTACCGGCCTGATACGCGGCACAACCCAGAAAAATAGCCAGAAATAAGGTCCAGGCAATCCACCGGCCTTTGGTGCCTGAATACGTTTGGGAAATAACCTGACCTAAGTCGCGACCGGTAGCGATGGTGATACGTGCCGCTGCCTCCTGTAGCCAGACGGTACCTAACGTAGCAAAAGTAAGTACCCAAAGGAGTTGTAGGCCGTACGAAGAACCCGCTATGGCGCAGGCTGTAACCGAACCGGGACCAATAAAAGCCGCCGAGATTACCGACCAGAATAAAACGCTACCAAGACCGGAGCGAAGGGAGAGGGATTTAGGCACAATTGGAATGATAAATTATGAATGATGAATGTAAAAATATTCCGCTACAATTCATCATTCATAATTTATCATTCATCATTAGGATAGGTATTTCCGCAGCATCCAGGCCATTGCCTCATGAGCTTCCATCAGCCCGGTCAGGAAATCAGCGGTACCAGCATCCTTAAGTTCTTCGTCGCACTTTTCGACGTCTTCGCGAAGTTCGCGTACCACCTGCTCATGATCATTCAGCAGGTTTTTGAACATCTCCGCTGTATCTTTTGGTTTGCCAGAATCTTCTTTCAGGCTGGTATTATGAATGAATTCGGCCATCGTTGCCAGGGGCGTACCACCCAACTGACGGATACGTTCGGCCACTTCATCAATTTCAGCTTCAATTGCCTTGTATTGCTTTTCGAAAAACTTGTGATACTCCATAAAATTCGGACCCGCTACGTTCCAGTGGTATTTCCGGGTTTTGATATAGAGTACGTGTAAATCAGAGAGAAAGTCGTTCAGCAGGATGTTATCCTGTTTCAGAACATCTTTTTCAAGACCAATGTTGGGTTGCATAATATAACGCGAGTTTAAGTTCGTGATAAAACCCGTCGGAATGGCGGGCTAACGGTTCATTAACTAACCCCAGTCTCGTTTGTTCTCGTAATTTGATAATGTATTGATAGTCTAAATTAGGCTGGCAAATACATCGCGGGCATAGACCAGATTCTGCCGTTGCGCTTCAACCGGACCTGTGGTGTTGGGCGTGCCTTTTTCCAGACATTGTTCCAGCACCAGCAGGGGTTTTACGTTCATCGCTTTCAAATCAGCTGCTAACCGACGATAATCGATGTCGCCATCCCCGAAGGTTTCCTGCCAGATTTCGTTTTTTGATTGCCGGATGTGGATTTCCACGATACGTTTTCCATAAAGCTTCACTACGTCGAAAAGAGCTATTTGTGAGTTTCCTGAACCCCGGTACACCCAGTGCGCATCAAGGCAGAGCGCTACGTTCTGCGGGTCGGAAGCGAGCAGCATGTGATGAAATTCACGGGCCGCCTGCCGGTGTTCAGGAGCGTGGGTGTGATAGGCCAACGTAATACCTCGTTTCCGTAGTTCGGCGCCCAAACGGTCGAGATTTTTGGCCTGTTCATTCAGTTGGGCGTCGGTTTTGTCATCGTTACTACCCCATTTGAGCGGGCTCGGATTCGTGACGAAAATGGTGGTGTTGGTCGAACGGGCGGCTTCGGCGATGGACAATACGGCGTCAATGGATTTCTGCGATTCGTCGGCCTGGTGCAACGTAGTGTTTACATAAACGGATGGCATTGTGAGAGTATGCTTTTTCAGCAAGGGAGCCAGCTTCGTGATCTCGTCTGGCGACGTAACGCTTGGTTCATAAGCTGTTATTCCTGACTTAGCCAGTTCTGCCAATGAAGCATCGGGGTCCTTCATCCATTCTTTATTCTGACGATTATAAAACGTGAGCCAGGTGTATGAGTTACAGGAAATCGGCCAGGATTTAGCGAATGGATGGGCCTCACTGGGTGAACTATCGGGTAAAAAAGCAGTACCCGCGAGGGCTGTCAGCGAATGAAGAAACTGACGTCTGAATAAAGACATAATCGGTATTTGTATGTGTTTTTGTAAAAGACGTAACTAACGCGTCCCTACTTTTCGCAAAAAAAGTTGAGAACGTAGTGCTACGTTCAGACGAAGGACTCAATGCCACGTAGCAGCGAAGCATCGAAAAAATTACGAAATAGCCGGTTTCTGCCTGCGAACGGGCGTACTACTGAGCGGGGTCGTTTTACCCGATTGATAAAAATCGCAGATATCACGTAGCACGCAGGCTGAACATTTAGGCTGATGCCAGGTACACACGCGCTGACCGTGCCAGTAAAAATGTTTGTGGAAGTTGAACAGAACGACGGCGTCCTCCGGTAGGTGTGACAATAGAATTGAATGCGCTTTTTCGGCGCTAACTTTTGGGCCAATCAGGCCGATACGTTGCGTAACGCGATGCACGTGCGTATCGACTGGTAGAACGGGCTTGTGAAACGTAAACAGCAGTAGCAGAGTAGATGTTTTCAAGCCGATGCCAGGTAGCGACGTGAGCCAGCTCATCGCTTCTTCAGTTGATAAATCTCTCAGAAAATCAATGTTTGCCTGACCTCGCTCCTCAAAAAGTCGTGTTAATAACTGTTGAATATAGGGCGCTTTCACCTCCGGGTAATTAGCCGTCTGGATGGCATCAATCAGGTCGGGGAGGGGCGCGTCACGAACCTGTTCCCAGGTCGGAAATCGCTCACGCATCGTGCGGTAGGCAGTCACTTCGTTCGCATGCGTTGTCCGGTGCGACAAAATCGTACCAATTAATTCATGCATGGGATCGCTGTAACCGTAAATCGCCTGAATGCCATAGGCTTCGTTCAGACGCTCGTGCGCTACTAACGTTTTGACGGTTAAACTGGACTGGGGTTGCATACATCAACAGACCGATTTTTGGCGAATAACTGCTGTCCGTTGAACCGACGTTTACCTGAAATGTTTGCTACGTTGTCAGTTTTCCTTCAGCAGTTCATCCAGTTCACGCTGAATTATATTTACGACAGTACCATGACGCGCGCCTTTCGGAAAACTGATTTTATCGGACACATCGGTCCATGTTTTCAGGTCGTCCGACATTACTGCGCCATAGGTATGATCCTGGTATTTGTCGAAATAGACGATCCAGGGGGTAACGAGTCTGAGCGCGGTTGGCCCCTCAGCCCAATATTGTCCGGTAATTGGTGGGCCTGCCTTGTCGTATGGGCCGGTTAAGGAGTTACTGAAAGCGAGTCGAATGTTCTTCTTCGGTGGGGTTCGGGTTTCGTCTTTCATGAACATAACGTACCGATCACCAACGGGCAGGATGTTGGCATCTATTACGTTGAAACCAGGATCATATAGGAGTTTTGTCGGGGAATAAGTTTTGAAATCGGACGTAGTGGTGTAGTAAAGTCGGTGGTTGTAGGCATTCTCGGCGGCATCCTGCGTTTCTGGAAATTTTCCCGTAATAGTGGTTGACCAGTAAATCATGTATTGCCGCGACGAGGCATCATACGTGATTTCGGGTGCCCAGCAGTTTCTCGCGCCTTCTTCATGGGCCATCACCGGTATATTCTGCTGCTCCGACCAGTGAATCAAATCGTCAGAGGAGGCATAGCCAATACTTTTTTCCTTCCAGCTTACCGTCCAGACCATATGAAACCGGCCATCATGCCCCCGAATGATACAAGGGTCGCGCATCAATTTGTCCTGGCCAACAGCGGGTTTTAGAAATGATTTGTCGTTTTTCAATGACTGATACCGGTAACCATCCCTGCTATAGGCAAGGTGTAATCCGTCTTCGCCATTTCCTTTGAAATACGAAAACAGGTAAATAGGTGGGAATTTTTGCGCTAACGCTGGAACAGTTAGCAACAGACACAGAATAAGAATACATGAGGAATTTCGCATAATCATCTCCCATTATAAATAGATAATGACCGATTTTGCTACGTATTGACTGACATTGGAGCCCGGCCAGACTACAACCTACTGATCCGTAGCAGCCAGCAATTGCACAGGGCCAAGTAGCCCTGATGTTTGCAATTGCCAGTCGGGACGTACCGTAATATTGGTTTGGGTAAGCCGTTGTTCCTTAGGTTTTTCCCGGTCACCGATGAGTCGGTTACGCCACGAATTCACTACGTCGATTTCGAGTTGATTACCGGTAGGTTTGAGCCATTTTGCTACGTTAACGCGGAACGGTGGTGCCCAGACGATTCCTAAGTCCTGCCCATTGAGCCGAACCCGCGCTACCCCCACGTCCTGAATACTGCCTAAGTCAAGGAATAACGTACCCGTTACGTTGGCTGGCGCGTCGAAAGTTTTCCGATACGTTGCCTTGCCCGAGTAAAAGTGAATGCCATCTTCAGGACGAGTTGTCCAGCTAACCAACGTATCGAACGTAACAGTCGATGGGCTACCGGCTGTCCATTTTGAATCGAACTGCACTTGCCAGGAACCTGATAACGTTTTAACCGGGCGATACGTTAGTGCATTCAGTTTGGTTGCCGTTCCCTGTTGGGTGGTGGGAATCGACTTACGGAATATGACAAATACAGAACCGTATGGCGACAGCGTTAACGGCACAGTTGTCTGCCCATCCTGCTGAAAGAAGGCCGTTGCTGGAAGAATTTCTCCGGTAACAGGGTTCCAGAGTTCGGGTCGACGTCCGCTGATGCGAAACGTTGCCTTAAGTTGAGCGGTTTCTGGATTCTGGTTACTGACGAAATAAATGTCTTCGCCATTGATCGTTTTGTGAACATAATCGAAATCCATGCCGCCTGGCCCAGCCAGTTCGGCATCAGGTTGGATATTGTCGCTCAATAAAACTTCACGAGCTGTTTTTCCCCAGATTACCCGACCGGTTCCGGTTCGGTGCTCGCCACGTGTCGGCTCGTCGCTTTCCGACGTAGTGGCGCCCCAGAGTTGATTGGTAAGTAGTTTTCGCTCGGTTTCGCTTGCCGGATAACCCACCAAGCTCGCTGTGGAATTAGGTTTTGGCCCGATAACGGTAGCACCAGCCTGAACCAGTTGGGATACTTTTCGCAACGCGGCCAACGACAGAATTTTATGATCTGGTAAAACCAGTACGCGATACGAAAGTCCATGCGGAAGGGTGATACGTCCATTTTTTACTGTCAAGACCATCAGTCGATCTTCGTTGATGATATCGTAGTCAAATTCGGGTAGTGCATGGGCGGGGTCGTCGGCTTTCTGACGGGCGATGTTCGGTACGTGGTCGCCGTAATAGTACAGTACGTCCGAAACCGACTGCCCCTGCTGAAGCACGTATTGACAGCGCATCAAATACTGAATAAAACCGTCGGACAGATCCCACCACGTTACGTTCGGATTGAAGTGTGTACCCGCAAAATACTCCTGACCGGGTAAACCCATTTCTTTTGGCGAACAGGTGAAGGTGTGTAGATAAACCAGGTTCAGGCCCGCACAAAATTCATGATCGGCACTCGATTTCATGGCTGACCAGATGACGTCGTTCCAGTGCGGGCCGATGGTGGTAAACGACTCAGCTCCAACCAGCGGCTTATTGTAAATATGGGCAGCACTGGAAGCCTGTTTCACAAAAAAACGATTAACGGGCGTCGGGCGGTGGGGCGATGGCGACCAGAATTCACTCATCATAATCTCGCTGTAGCCGTAATTTTTCAGTCCATCGAATGGCCCTGCATGCGGCCCCGCCGATTCGGGTTGTAGACCAATACCATATTTCCGGGCGCGTTCGGCAAAAACAGCGTAGTGATTTTCGGCCACGCAATCGCTAATGGTTTTGCGCAGATCAGCCAGAAACCGATTGCTCTCATCGCGATTACCCACGATTTTTCCGGTAACTACAGGTAAATATGGAAGAATATCGTAGCCCCGGCGTTTGCGGAACTCCTGCGCAAATGCATCGGTCCAGTTGCATCCGCCAGCTTCCCAGCTATCGGTCTGCAGATATTTCAGCGTTTTGCCAGCCAGCGGACCGATCATTTTGAGCATTGGCTCTACGTGAGTATCCCAGTATCGGTTAAAGGTTTTGGCATTCAGCGGGTCAAGTACGCGCCCCTGCCATTTTCCACTCGACGTAGAGACATCAGCACTTGTAGGCCCGTAACCGAAGCGCATGATGGTCCATTCGCCAACGGGCACCTGCCACTCCAGTACGCCCTGCGCCGTCAGATGAGCCGTCAGATTCTGAACCGCTTTTGGCGACGTATCGGCCTCACCCGGCGTCGGTGCTACGTCGGTAAGCAGAAAGCGGGTATCGGGAGCCGAGCCGCCTAGCTCAACAGTACCCGATTTGGCTTTCAAATCCCGAATAGGCAAATGCGTACTTGTTGATTTCGGAAAGGCCAGCACCGCAACGTCACGGTAAAAACCATCTGATTCGTGTTTGGCTGGCTGGGTACCTGTTTTTTCAGTTGGTTTGGGTAAGGCTTGCCGATACGTTACTGGCCCTCGTACAGTGATTTCCGACCAAATCAACTGTTTGGCAGCTTCGGCAGGTGTAATATCTGGACCACCGAGATTCCAGCCGCTTTGGATACTCATGCTCAATACCAACCCCAGTCGGTTGGCTTCCCGAACCGCATGGAAATACAGTTCGCGCCAGGCGGGCGACCCAAACATGGGGCCCTCCGGTACCTGCGCATTGCCACGTTGTTCGGCTCCACCGGCATCGAAAATGCAGGCTCCGCTGAAGCCTTTGGCCCGCATAGCTTCCAGATCGCGGGTAATGGCTTCTTTCGTTACGTTGCCATTGAGCCACCACCACCAGCACCGAATGCCGTAGCGCGAAGGCGGTGTCGCAAATGTAGCTTCCGACAGACCTCCAGCCTGTTGTGCTACGTTCTGAGCGACAACGGAGGAAAGCAGTGATACGTACAAAAACAGGAAATAGGAGGTTGTACGCATTGATTGTAAATGGTTGATAGATAGAGAGTTATTAACTCGGTGGACCTGTATTATTAAAAGACAATGTGAGTTTATGAAATCGTCGCGTAGCGACCAAACAAATAAGAACGTTTTGTTTGGTCGCTACGCGACGATTTCATAAACTCACATTGTTCTAAAAGTCAACTTGCTACGTTTCGAACCGTATCAATACATTTTTTCGTAATACTCCGAAGCCATCCGATTGGCTCCGAAAAAACTGTTTACGTCGTTCATGCTACGTAGCACCAGCGCCTGCCAGTCGGCGGGACGATTGTAGTACATTGGTAGAATTTCGTTCTCTAACAGGTCGAAAAGACCGTCGCGGTCGTGCTCATCGCGGGCGTGATCGGGGAGGAGTGGATCGGCGGTAGGGACCAGAAAACTATTTTCGCCGGGGCGGGCAAATTCGCGTACCCAGCCATCGTTGGTCGAGATGTTTACCGCTCCGTTCATGGCAGCTGTCATGCCACTTGTGCCTGAGGCTTCCCGGTTCACAATTGGTGTGTTGAGCCAGCCGTCGGCTCCATCTTTCAACAGTTTAGATAGACCCAGTTCATAGCCTGTTACTACAGCCATGTTTGGGTAAAGATGACTGAGGTAATACAACTGATTAAATACGTGTACCGAACCATAATCAAGCGGATACGGCTTGCCCGCCCAGATAATCTGCACGGGATAATCGGTCTGACTGAGCAGTTGGCTGAATCGTTTAATGTCCTGCGAAAGCAAATCAGGACGTTTATACGTAGCAAACCGACGGGCCCACACCAGCGTCAGTACGTTAGGATCGAAGAGTTTGCCAACCTGGTCGGCTACCAGTCGAAACAGGGGTTTTTTAAGCTCGATTTTACGTGCGGCTACAGCCTGTCCGTCTTCTGAAACCCGGGCCTTTTCTATTTCACTATCCGTCCAGTAGCGTTGGTTTTGAGCATTTGTTACGTGGGTGATTGGGCAAATGCCATCGAAGCGCCCCCACATTTGCCGGGCCACTTCGCCGTGTAGTTTCGACACACCGTTCGCATGTCGGCTCAGTCGCAACGCGGCTAGTGAATGGTTAAATACGTTGTCTTGCATACCGGTCAGTTCCCGAACAGTATCCAGCGACAAACCTCCGAAGAAACCCATTTCTTGCAGGAGATTGATGTCATGCTTTTCATTACCGGCTTCTTCGGGTGTATGAGTGGTGAAAACCAGTCGCTGACGAACCTTCTTTATCGTCCCGGCTTTCTGATACAGATAAAATGCAGCCGATAAGGCATGGGCTTCGTTGAGGTGATACACGTCGGGCGAAGCTCCTAACGCATCAATAAGTTTGGCTCCACCGATGCCCAATATCATACACTGCGCAATTTTCATCCGCACGTCGTTGTCATACAGCCGGTACGAAATGGCGCGGGTATTACTATCATTACCATCAACGTCGGTTGTCAGGAAAAAAAGTGGTACCGATTGAAATGTGTTGGGTTCCAGATAATAAGCTTTTACCCGGACAGGTGTCTGATACACGTCGACTGTAAACTCGATACCTGTATCCTGCAGAAATGAATAGATTTTTTCGCGGAACTGCACATCCATCGAGTTGTCGGTTTTACGAACCTGGTCGTAATAGCCGTATTTCCACAGCATGCTGATGCCGATGAGATTCTGTTTGAGTTCGTAGGCACTTCTCATGTGCGAACCGGCCAGAAAGCCCAAGCCACCCGAATAGGTTTTTAGAGCCTGATCGACAGCGATTTCCATGGAGAAATAGGCTACGGATGTCTTAAAACGATCATCAATGGTGTAGGGAGCAGGAAACTGTGAAGGAAGTTGTGAAATCATAAACTTTAAATTAGGCTAATCGATAACGTAACGGTTTGACGTAGTTTTTTGCAATAAAATACAAAAAAGCTTATAAATCATGGTTTAACCAGGCTGATTTAGGACATATGCCTCAAAAAAGTCGACATACTAAACGCCAAAAACTTTCCTGAAAAAATTTGCATAATACTGAGTATTATTTGAATTATCTCTTCTATTAACCAGTGCACACCGAACTTGGATCATTTCGAACGAATTGTTGAATGTCTGGCGACAGAGTGATTATGCTGAAATCTGATACAGGTCATCAAGCCGAACGCAGTTGGGAGAAAACGGACGAGACTTTACTCTGGCAGCAATTCAGGGAGGGACAGCAGGACGCTTTTCAGTCTCTGGTTCAGCATTTTTATCGGGAACTGCACTTTTACGGTGGTCGCTTTACGCGCGATTCCGACTTGCTGAAAGATTGCCTGCAAGACTTGTTTCTGGACTTATGGACGTACCGACACAAAATTGTCCAAACAGCCTATATCCGGCCTTATCTCTACAAATCATTACGTCGAAAAATCCATCGCGAGGTGCTACGTAGCACTTCTATAGTTGGGGAAGAAAGCATTCCATTCGATGATGTCAGTTCGGAAGAAATTACCGCCGAACAGGCACTGATACGTACAGAACTGTCTGAATATCAAACGGCAAGATTGAATAACTTATTAGCGCAATTGTCTGATCGTCAGCGGGAAGCCATTCACCTGAAATTTTACGGAGAGCTATCGAACGACGAAATAGCCGACGTACTGGCCGTCAATAAACAGTCTGTTGCCAATCTGCTGCATCGGGGCCTAAGTCGTCTGCGGGAAAGCTGGCCGTCGTTGTTATCATTAGTTGGAAGCTGGTTACTGAATGAATCGTTTCCGAAATAATCAACGTGTACTGAGTATCATCGGCCCTAACCGCTCCTATTTAACGACCGTACTGGAATTGCTCATGCACAAGCTATGAAAACGTATCAACATTATACTGTCGAAGATTTCCTGACCGACGACTGGTTTCTGGCCTGGGTAAAACATAACCAGCCCGAAGCTCGTCGGTTTTGGGAGGACTGGCAGCAGCAGAATCCGCAACAGCGTGATACGTTGTTGCTGGCGAAAGATATGGCCGAAGCGCTTATAAACAGGCCACATAATTTGTCCGCCGATCAGGAACGCCTGGAAGTAGAACGTATTGTGAAACTGACTCGCCACGTTCCAGTACAGTCCAACTGGGTAATTTTTAAAAATTCCTGGAATCAGTATCGCTGGCTGGCTGCGGCTGTTCTGCTGCTGGTTTTGGGGGCTGGCTGGCTGTTGTTTCAGCGGCAGGAAATAGCGCCCATAGTGACAAATACGGTTCCTAATCTGGATAAACCCGTGGGTGAGCGATGGATCGATCAGGTCAATGGTACGTCTCAGCCGGTTCAGCTTTCGCTGCCTGATGGAAGTCAGATGACGCTTATGGCAAATAGTCAGGCCTCGTATCCCCGCACATTCGATGCTGACAAGCGGGAAATATACCTGAAAGGAGATGCTCTATTTTCGGTGGTACATGAGGGCAAACGGCCGTTTCTGGTCTACAGCGGTACGTTGGTGACCCGCGTACTCGGCACTCGATTTCGCGTTCAGGCACGGCCGGGTGAGTCCCACATGCGTGTATCGGTGCTTTCCGGGAAAGTTTCGGTAATGGATCAGAAAGACTGGATCTCGGCCCGAAAAGCATCGAATACGAACAAGTCAGGTGTGGTATTGACGGCTAATCAGCAGGTTACGTATGATGCAAGCCTGCATAGTTATCAGAAAGAGCTGGTTTCAAAACCTGTCGTTCTTCCTGCTACGTTGGCAAATCCGGAAATGTTCAACTTTGACGATACACCAGCGACGGAAGTTTTCGAACGATTGAAAAAATCATATGGTGTTGAGATTATTTACGATGCATCGACGCTGCGGAATTGTACGCTGACGGCATCGCTGGCAGGTGTGTCGTTGTTCGATCAACTGCAATTGCTCTGTTCGTCTATAGGAGCTACTTACGAAGTATTTGACGCACGTATTGTCGTTACCAGTAGAGGCTGTAATTGACCCATAAAAAAGCCCACTATGCTGCGAACATAGCGGGCGAATTTGACCGATCTGGCGGCTATTTCGGGCCACCGCCGACCGGTATAGCTACTCCTTTGCCCGGAATAACTAGACCTACCCCCAAGTTATGTACAAGTTTACAAATCACGAAACGATTCGGATGCTTATGCGAATTTCGCTACTCCAATTGTGGCTTACGGTTCTGCTGACGAATGGGGTTCTGGCGGCTAATGCGCAGGAACTCCTCGACCGACGGGTTAGTATCCGACTGGACAACAACACGATTCGGCAGGCCCTGCTGGCGCTGGAAAAAAACGCCCACGTCAAGTTCGTCTATAGTCGGCAGATTGTGCAGATTGATCAGAAAGTATCGCTGGCCGCTACAGACGAAAAACTGGCTACTATTCTGGACCGATTACTGAGGCCCTTACAACTTCGGTATACGGTTACTGGTAGCCAGATTGCCATTGTGCCCGGTCCAGCAGGCGTTGGTGATATTCAGCCCATCCAGTCTACTGTTCCATCCCAGCCGGTTGATCGGTCTATTTCAGGCACCGTCAAAAGTGAAACCGGCGATGGGCTTCCGGGGGTGAGTGTGGTCGTTAAAAACACGACGCGCGGCACAACCACCGATGCAGACGGAAGATTTCGATTGACCATCCCAGACGGATCGGCCACTACGTTGGTTTTCTCCTTTGTCGGTTATCAGAACCAGGAACTGGCCGTCGGTAATCGTACGACCATCGACCTTCAGCTGGTGCCAGACGATAAATCCCTTTCCGAAGTGGTCGTGGTAGGGTATGGTACCGTGAAAAAAAGCGATTTAACGGGTTCCCTGTCGCAGGTAAAGGCCAAAGAATTAAACGCTTATCCGGCTACGAACGTACTACAAGCCTTGTCAGGTAGAGCGGCTGGCGTGCAGGTATTGCAGAATACCGGTGCTCCGGGTGGTAGCGTCAGTGTTAGAATTCGCGGAACCAACTCGCTTCAGGGCAGTAACGAGCCGCTATACGTAGTGGATGGGTTTCCGATTAGTGGTGCTAATCCTACCCAACTCAACAATGCCGATATTGAAAGTATCGAGATTTTGAAAGATGCATCGGCGACAGCTATTTATGGTTCGCGCGGTGCAAATGGTGTCGTGCTGATTACCACAAAACGAGGGAAATCGGGTCAGACAAGGGTCGATATTGAAACCAGTTACAGCACACAAAGCCTGCGCAAAAAACTGGATCTGATGAACGCCAAAGAATATGCACAGTTATACAACGAACAGGCCGTTAACGACAAACTAAATCCCTACTTTACGCAGGCACAAATTGATGCTTTTGGGCAGGGGTTCGACTGGCAGGACCTTGTTTTCCAGAAAGCACCCATTAAAACGGCGTCGTTGAATATCAGTGGGGGAAACGATAAAACGCAGTTTTCACTGTCGGGCAGTACGTTCAATCAGGAAGGAATTATTAAAGGAAGCAATTACAACCGGTATTCGCTACGTGCCAATATCAATCATACGATTAGTAATAAATTTAGTGTCAACTTTTCTGGTACGTTGTCGCGGCTGGAAACGGGCCAGAAAACAGCTAGTGGCGGCAGTCGTGGTAACTCGATGATTGCGGGAGCCATTGCTGCTCCACCCACACTGACGCCGTATAACGACGACGGGACGTATCGCACGCTGGCCATTGCTTATCCTTTCGTAGCCACCGACTTGATTAACCCACTCAATTATATCAACGAGTTGAGCAACAACACAAAAACCAACGTAGCATTACTTAATACGGCATTGATTTTTAAGCCCATCGAATCCATCACGATCAAACTAGCGGGTGGTATTGAAAACCGCGACGACCGAACCGACAGCTATCGAACACTCAATTTTGTCAATTCTACTGGTTCAGCTTCGGTCGGTACTAATCAGGTTACCAGCCTGCTGAGTGAGAATACAATAAGTTACAATAAAACCATTGGGCAAAAACACAATATTTCGGCAGTGGCAGGGTTCACGTATCAGAATTTCCTGGCTACCAAGTTGGGGGGTACTGGAGTTGGATTTCTGAGCGATACACCCGGAACGTATGATTTGGGGGCAGCCTCAACGCCGGGTATACCCTCGTCCGAATATGCGAAATCGGTGCTGCTATCTTACCTGGGACGTATCAATTACTCGTATGATAGCAAATACTTAGCAACGGCAAGCCTTCGTCGCGATGGGTCCTCAAAATACAGCGAAGGCGGTAAATGGGGTTATTTCCCGTCGGCGGCTCTGGCATGGCGTGTTTCCAGCGAAGATTTTATGAAGAGCAACACCTTCATTTCGGATCTGAAAATTCGGGCCAGTTGGGGTCTTACGGGTAGCCAGGCAATTGAGCCTTATGCTACGTTGAGTCAGTTGAATTCGGGAAAAACCGTATTGGGCGATGCACTTTATAATACGTACGGTCCCGGCACGATCCTGCCTGGAAACCTGAAATGGGAAACCACTGAACAGAAAGACATTGGCGTTGATTTCGGTATTTTTCAAAACCGGATTGTCCTGACTGCCGATTACTACATAAAAAACACCCGCGATTTGCTCACAACCGTAGCACTCCCGGCGTCGCTTGGGTACACCACCACCATCCAGAACGTGGGCGAAGTCCAGAATAAAGGGCTTGAGTTAGGCATCGACACGCGTATCCTGACGGGAGAGTTCAAATGGGATGTTAACGCGAACGTATCATTCAACCGGAATAAAGTTGTAAAACTTTACGGCGGACAGGACGTATTGGGTGGCAACATCGGTGTAGTAGTTATCAGCGACGTATCGAGTATTCTGCGCGAAGGCCGGCCTATTGGTCAGTTCTGGGGATATGTAGAGGATGGTTACGACGACAAGGGAAAAATCAAATACAAAGACATCGACGGCGATAAGACGATTTCTACGAAAGACAAGACTTATATCGGCAATCCAAACCCGAAATATATTTTCGGTGTCAACTCCACAATGTCGTTCAAAAACCTGGAACTGACCATGTTCTGGCAGGGTGTTCAGGGTAATGACTTGTTTAACGCCAGCGCAATGGGTAGCACTATCGACTACGGTTTTGGCCTGAATATGCCTCGTGAAGTATTCCTGAATCACTGGTCGGCATCGAATCCCAACGCGAAATATCCCATTATCAGCAATAGTGTGAACGCCAAGTTGTCGAACCGCTTTGTTGAAGATGGCTCCTACGTTCGTCTGAAAAACATTCAATTAGCGTATAACTTTCCATTACAAAAATGGGGTGTGAACTGGGTGAAAAACGTGCAACTGTATGCCAGCGGCCAGAACCTGTTAACGCTAACCAACTACTCGTGGTGGGACCCTGAAGTCAACTCGAGTGGTAGTGATAAATCGACGGCGCTAGGTCTCGACTTTTACAGTTACCCCGTTGCCAAGTCGATCACGTTTGGTGTGCGAGCCGGATTTTAACAGAGAACGAACGAGTGAATGAGTGACAGAGCGAATGCTCCGTATCACCAGCACTCGTTCGCTCATTCACTCCGCTTCGGCGGTCCGATTTCACTCTTTAAATAGACATGAAAAAGATATTATTCCTCCTCCCCATACTCTGCCTCACGGCTTGTGAACGTGAGCTGATCGAACAGCCCAAAGCCCTGGTGGTCGAATCGTTTTATAACACGGCTGCCGAAGTTGAAGCGGCCGCTAACCTGATTACGAGCCCGTTACGTAACAGCAACATGAGTGTGTACGAAGCCACGCTCGAAAGCCAGACCGATTATGCGTATGGTCGTGGAAGTTGGGCGCCGTTGTCTGACTTTCAGGGATTTGACGCTGCAAATATTACCCGCGTATCAGGCCTGTGGAACACCTTTTACCTGAGCATTCGGAATGCCAATCTGGTGATTAAAAATGCACCGAATGGAAAATCCATCAGTCAGGCCGATGTGAAAAAGTACGTAGCAGAAGCCAAGTTTCTGCGGGCGTTCAATTATTTCCAACTGGTACGTAACTGGGCGGGTGTACCACTACGTACCGAAGCCAACATGGCTGAAATCAATCTGAAACGTAGCACCGCCGATGAAGTATACGCCCTGATTCTGGCCGATTTGACAGAAGCCGAAGCCAACCTTCCCGACAATCCGGCGGTAGCTGGTCGACCTACTAAATGGGCCGCTAAAACCATGATTGCTGACGTGTATCTGCAACAGGGTAAGTACACCGAAGCACGCGATAAAGCACTGGAAGTTATAAATTCCAAGAAATTCTCGCTGGTGCCGGTGGCTACTAAAGCCGACTTTCAAACCAAAGTCTGGGGTCCTGAATTGGTATCGACTACCGAGGAGATTTTCTACCTCAAATACGCCCGTCAGGTAAATCAGGGAAATTACATGCTCTGGATTACCAATCACCCCAACACGAAACTGTTCAATTTTGGGGGCGCTTATGCGGTTTATGGCGATGCGAACAGTGCATTCTACAAAGCCTGGGACAATGCCGATCTTCGGAAAGGATTATGGGATGTCGTCAATTTTGGTCTGGGAGCAACTACCCTTGTTAGTTCAAAATTCATTGATCAACTGGCTGTAGGTCAGAATGGTGCAGGGAATGATGATCCACTTTACGGGTATTCTGACGTACTGCTTATCTATGCCGAAGCCGCTACCCGAGTTGCCAACGCGCCAACTGCCGAAGCCGTAGACGCACTGAATCAGGTGCATCGGCGGGCGTACGGCAAAGCGGTAAACACGGCTTCGACTGTCGATTTTAAACTGACCGATTATACAGCCGCTACGTTCGTGAATGCGGTATTGATGGAAAAAGCCTATGAGTTTCAGTATGGTGGCAAACGCTGGCTGGAGTTGAAACGTACCGGAACGGCCAAAACGATAATTCAGGCATCCAAAGGAAAAGCGGTGCAGGACAAGCATTTGCTCTGGCCAATTCCAGTTTCTGAACTGAACTATAATCTGGCGATTGATCCGGCAAAAGATCAGAATCCAGGGTATTGATACTAAACCAGATTTGCTCCTGTAGCTGACGCATAGCCCTTCGACAAGCTCAGGGTGACAGCAAACTGGGATATGGTTGATTAAACGGTGTAAAGTGGGGCTGTCACCCTGAGCTTGTCGGAGGGCTATGCGTCAGCCACAAAGGCAAGTTTAAATTGGTATAATATTATCCCAGAAAACTATGAAACGAAGATCGGTAATTGCCACACTAGGCGCGCTTTCGCTGGGAACGGCAAGGCCAACGCTGGCATCAGGCGAGGTATTAAAAGAGCCTTATAAACTGACAAAAAAAACGCTGAAGACGGATATTCTGGTCATCGGTGGAGGAACGGCGGGAGTGGTAGCCGCCATTCAGGCAGGCCGGGCGGGTCGGAGCACGATTCTGGTTGAAAATGGAAGTCAGCTTGGCGGTACGACCACGACCGGTGGCGTCGCGTTTCCGGGTATTTTTTTCGCCTGGGGCAAGCAGGTTATCAGCGGTATCGGCTGGGAGATGGTGCAGGAAGCCGTATCTCTGAACGACGATACGTTGCCCGATTTTTCAATTCCACATGGCAAACATCACCCGCGTCATCAGGTTCGGCTCAACGGGCAGTTGTACGCCATGCTGCTCGAAGAAAAATGTGTGGAAGCGGGCGTACAGCTTCGTTTCTACGAGACACCGATGCAGGTGAAACCCCAGAACAATGGCTGGCTGGTGGAAACGGTTGGCAAGGGTGTTATGACCGAAATAACCTGTAATCAGCTTATCGACTGCACGGGCAATGCTTTTGTTACGTCGATGGCGGGATTCGATGTGCTACGTGAATCAACTACGCAGCCCGGTTCGCTCATGTTCGAGATTGGGGGGTATGATTTTAATTCGCTGGATTTGAAAGGGATTCAGGCTCGTTACCAGGAAGCTATTCAGAAAGGGGAACTGGAAAAACCCGACTTTCGGAACAACATCGTCGGCCTGTTGCGATCCAAAGGCGACAATATATCGCACGTATTGGGAGCCGATTCTACTACGTCGGAAACGCACACGGCCGCGAACATCAAAGGACGTTCGGCTTTACTCAAAACGCTACGTTTCCTGCGTACGTTACCCGGCTGCGAAAAAACAAAAATTATCGACGTACAGAACGAAACGGCGGTTCGGGAAACGTATCGCATCGACGGCCATTATAAAATCACCCATGCCGACTACGTAACGGGTAAACTATTTGATGATTCGGTTTCGTATTCGTATTACCCGATTGATGTGCACGATGAGAATGGCGTTGTGCCTGATCATCTAAAAGAAGGCGTTGTACCGACGATTCCGCTACGTGCGCTGATTCCGAAAAATAGCCGGAATTTCATAGTAGCAGGTCGTTGTGTCAGCAGCGATCGACTGGCCAATTCGGCGTTACGTGTGCAGGCGTCGAGCATGGGGATGGGGCAGGCTGCCGGAGCCGCTGCCGTGCTGGCCAACATGCAGAACAAAACCCCGCTCGACGTTTCGATGAGCGATCTTCGGAAACTCCTGGAGCAACACGGAGCCATCGTTCCGGGAAGCGGGGCAAAAGGATAAGCATGAAAGTCAATACGTTAGGGTCTGGTTTGTGGTTATTTGTTACGTTGTGTCTGCTAGCCTATAAAGGTTTCGGACAGATACGTTATTTCCGCACGCCAACCCTTCCGTTCAAGGCCGATACTACGTTGGCGTATGAAGCGGCTGCCGAGGATTCAATTGTGAATGATACGTTATTTCAGATGCGTTCGAAAGAGGGCTTTCCGGTGGCGTATTACCGGAAAATCAGAACCAGCGTTTGTTTCGACAATAAGTGCCGACTGCTGAAAGTGAACCTTTACTGGAATCCGACGGGCCGGTATTTAGGTTTCGTTTTAGACAAAGGCGAGTTTCTGAGCAAAGCGAAACACAAACCCTTCAAAAAGGCTGAGTATGCACGAATGAGTGACATTCTGGCCGATCCTTTTTCTCCACTTGCTACGTTAGCGTATTCTGAAATTGCCCCTTCGGTAAAACCTGTGGATCCGGCCGATGAAGTCGATGGAGTTTCATCGGCCACGGCGAAGAATGTGCTGGACTACGTAGTGGAAGGGGCCGCCTATACGACCTATAAAATGTGGCACGTGGTCTATGGTCCGACGCAGGAGGAAGTGACTCGGTTGACTCAAAAGTCGTTATCACCTGAATTGCTGCTGGTTATTCTCGATAGTCCGGATGGATTGGATAAACGCTGGGGATTGGACCACATTCGGGGCAACGTATCACTTACGCCAGCCCTTCAGACTAAGCTATTTACGTTTATTAACGGCGATAAGTATAATCTTACTGAACGAGCCATCCACGCACTTGATCCCGGAGAAGCGCAGGATGATAGTTGGCAGGTTTTATTAGCTGACAAATTAGCGGTAACAAATTATGCCACACAAAAACTGATTATCAACAAGTTCAAAGAAGTCGCCCGTCTAGATCCACAGGCGAAAAAAAGTATGGCTGAGCGTTTACCATCGCTAAATGGAGAATTAATCAACAATACCTTAGACGTATTTCAGAAGCATCGCGTTACAGATGTTGAAACGTGCCGGCGAATAGTCGATTTGCTTAACAATCCGAATCAGTTTGTTGCCCGAAAAGCCTTTTCCTATCTGGAAAAACTACCGATTGATGATCAGAAGATTGCCGAGCAATTGAAGGCTTATAAGTTGAAAATCAATTGATTGTCGATTGTAATACTGGAAATTAGTACTATATTTTTGTCATCCTGACGAAGGAAGGATCTTAACGTATCCTAACACTCAAATTTGGATGCTTTAAGATCCTTCCTTCGTCAGGATGACAAAAAAATCCTGTAGCCAGCGCCACTAGGGCTTATGTCCCACAACTCCCGAAGCGCATCCAAAAAAATAACTCGTTGGCCAACAGTTTAGCCCGGCCTGTTGAAAAAGCTGCGATGCCTGCTGTGTGTTTTTGAACTGCTGGCTGTAAATCCCTAACATTCGATACGTCTCTGGATTGCCCAGAAATAAGGCTCCCAACACCGGAATGACTCGGCGCAAGTAAAACATATAAAGCATACGTAGCAGAGTCGGTCGGGGTACCGATACTTCGATGCACGAAAACTGTCCACCGGGTTTCAAAATGCGGTGAATTTCCTGAGCTAACTGTTGAATCTGTTCATTGTTGAACGTTTTCAGTCCGAACGACACCACTACGTGATCGGCCGAATGGGCGGGTAGCGTACCAGCTAATACGTTCTGTTTCTGAATACTGATGTTGTACGTAGCAAACCGTTTTCGCTGGCGTTTCAGATCGGCGTAACGTAGCATACCGTTGGAAAAATCCACACCGATTAACGTACCGTTCGGTCCCATGCGTCCACAGATGTAATCCCAGGTTTCGCCCATTCCTGTCATCAGATCAACGACAACCTGACCTGGCTGAATATCGAGTTCATGCACACATTGCCGACGCCACCGATTCGAGAAGCCAAACGACGTAATGGTATTCATGCGCTCGTACGTCAGGCTCATTTCGTTGAAGAGACCTTCCACGAATTCGGGTTCATAAATGGAGTCTGGCGATTTTGGTGCTTGAAAAGACATAACGTAACGCGGATGGAAACCCGCAATTGTTGGCTTAAAAGCGGGCTTCCACCCGCATTACTTCCCAAACCCACCACCACCGGGCGTTTCGATACGTATACGTTCGCCGATTTGCATGGCTCTTGTGAAAATGCCCGGTAAGACTTCACTACGTCCGTCGGTATGAATGAGGGTCTGCCGGCCGGTTTCGCCCGGTTGACCACCATTTAAGCCGTAAGGCCGTATGATGCGGTGCTGACTCAGTAACGTAGCCTGAACGGGTGCCAGAAATTCAATTTCACGTAGAATCCCATCGCCCCCGCGCCATTTTCCGGCACCGCCTGAATCTGTACGAATGGTAAACTGAGACAGCCGAACTGGATAACGCCGTTCGAATTCTTCAGGGTCGGTGAGTTTGGTATTGGTCATATGCTGGTGAACGGCAGAACGGCCATCTGCACCGTCGGTCGCGCCTGAACCGCCCCCAATCGTTTCGTAGTAGCCGAAGCCGCTGGAAGAAGTTGGATCATGGGGGTTTGCGGTTTTACCGAACAGAAAATTGTTCATCGTTCCCTGACTACAGGCGGCTAATCCAAACGCTTTCAGCAACGTATCGACCAGCCGTTGACTGACTTCGGTATTTCCGCCAACTACCGCCGGACAGGCTGATGAATCATCCGGAAAAATGGGATTCAAAAACGAGGAATCGGGTAACACCAATTCGACGGGAGCCATTAAGCCTTCGTTGAGTGGAATATCTTTATCGCACCATAGTCGTAATACGTATAAAATAGCGCTGTACAGAATTGAGATGTTGGCATTCAGGTTGTTCGGGTGAACTTCCGATGTACCCGTGAAATCGAACTGAAGACGTCCTTCATTGACAGCAATATTGACCTGAATAACGTGCCCATCGTCGAGTGATTCGTTGGCCTGGAATGATTGACCGTTTAGGGGGGCAAGCACAGCATTGATGGCGTTGGTCGCCGACTGCTTTAATCGGTCCATGTACTGATGAACAGTCGCTACCCCATAATGCCGAACCAGCTCCTGCAAGGCCGATTCACCAGCACGTAAGGAAGCCAGAGCCGCTTCAATATCGGCTCGGTTTTCGGCTAAAGCGCGGGTGGGATAGGGGCCGTCGGTGAAATAAGAAGCAATGCTACGTTGTTCCGGACTATCTTCTTTCCATAGAAATTCCCCATTTTTCACTACGTACATAGGTTCCAGCACAACACCTTCCTCCACCAGCGAAATGGCATCGGGCGGCATCGATCCCGGCACTTTTCCGCCGATTTCAGCGTGATGCGCCCGGTTGATAACGTAGCCAACAAGGGCTGGTTGATCGTTGCCGGGTTCGTTAGCAAATACACCACTGAGCAGCGTTACGTCGGGTAGGTGCGAACCGCCATATTTGGGGTGATTTGTGATGATCACATCGCCCGGCCCCAAAGAAAGTTTTTGCAAAACCAGCCGCGCACAAATGCCCAGACTGCCTAAATGAACCGGAATGTGGGGTGCGTTGGCAACCAGCTCTGCATTTGCATCGAGCAGAGCGCATGAAAAATCGAGCCGTTCCTTTACGTTGACCGAGAAAGCGGTACGTTGCAGTTGCGCCCCCATTTCTTCGGCAATGGCCCGAAAACGCTGCGTGAACAATTCAAGCTGAATAATGGAATCGCCCGTTTCAGCTTTCTCCAACGTAGCAGAACTCGCTTCATCCGGAAGTTCAGCTTCTTCATCACTATCAGCGATGAAATCGACGAGAGCAGTTTTGTCGGCCTGAATAACTAGCCGCCAGCCGGGTTCGATGAAAGCCGAAGACGTAGTGTTGAGCAGCAACGCAGGACCCCGAAACGTATCACCTTCCTGCAACTGAGTCCAGTCGAAAGCGGGGATGGCATCGGCCCGGAACGTAGGTACGGCGTGACGATGACTGACGGGCGGTTCGTTGACCAGCGATTCATGCCCAACTGTACTGACTAGTACCCGAATACTTTCGACTTCAATAGGTCGATCAGCCGGAAAATGTCCGTAAAGTTGCTGGTAACGTGCCTGAAAATGAGTTTCTAACTGATGACTGTATGGCACATCAACAGTAGCTTCCTGACCCGCCAGCCGCAGGAAAACCGTCGCTGATTTTTGCGTGACTGGCACATCTTCTCCAACATCCTGACGTAACGTCTGCACGGCTTCGTTTGTGAGCTCGTTCACCCATTCGAACAGATCCGGTGCTACGTCCGACAGTGGTTTCAACAAAGTACGCGAGGCCATGCGTTCAATTTGCGCTTGCCCGATCCCATATGCACTCAACAAGCCACCGTCGAAGGGAAGGATCAGGCTTCGGATGCCTAGTAGCCGGGCAATCGAGCAGCCGTGCAAACCACCCGCTCCGCCGAAAACCAGCAGGCTATATTCCTGGGGATCGAAGCCGCGCACTACCGAGATTTTGCGAATGGCTCCTGCCATGGTTTCGTTGGCGATACGTTCGAAACCACGTAGTATATCTACTGGGTCTGGTACGTGCCCGGTTCGTGCTGTAATCTGCTGAATTACCTGATCTAGTGCTTCCTGCGCTTTTTCTGGAAAAACCGGAATCCCAAACTGTTGCGGATGCAGTTTGCCCAGGAGCAGATTGACATCGGTAATCGTGAGCAGCAATGGCTGACCGGGGCTACTGGCACCGTAGCAGGCCGGACCCGGATTGGCACCAGCACTTTGTGGCCCCACTCGCAGTTGTCCCGACGTAGTACCGTGTTCTTCAAACCAGCAAATAGAACCACCACCAGCCGCCACTGTTTCAATCGCCAGCGAAGGTAACTGAAGTTCGAAAGCCCCGATTTTCGTCGTGAACCGGTAATCCAGATTGCCGTGAATTCGTGCTACGTCGGTGCTGGTGCCACCCATGTCGAGGGTTAACGTTTTCGACAACAGGCTACTATCGGCAATCTTAGCCGCGCCAATAACGCCACCCGCCGGACCACTCAATAAGCTGTCTTTGGGCTGAAACAAATCGGCACGTACCAAACCGCCCGAACTAGTCATGATACGTACCGATGCGCTCGTTCCTAATTGCTGCTGTACATTGTCCAGATAAGCACGCATGACGGGCGTCAGGTACGCATCGACTACGGTCGTCTGTGTGCGTGCTACGTATTGGGGCATGGTCGATACGTCGGTCGAAATCGTTACGTAGGAAAACCCGGCTCTGGTCAGGGCATCGCGGATTTGTTGTTCATGAACTGGATTTCGGTAGGCGTTAAGTAGCGATATGGCAACGGCATCAGGTTTGTGCTGTTGAAGTTGCGTAATGAGTTGGCGCAGAGTCTGTTCCGATAAATCGATTAGTGACTGCCCCTGTGCAGTCATTCGTTCGTCAACTTCCAGCACCGTATTGTATAGCAACTCGGCTGGTGGAATGGCTAACTGAAACAGATTCGGGCGTTGCTGCGTACCGATGACCAGCAAATCCTTGAACCCTTTCGTCACCAATAATGCTATGTTCCCGCCCTTCCGTTCGAGCAGCGCATTCGTTCCTTTCGTGGTGCCGAGCCGCATTTCGAGAGGTGGAAACGGCTGATCTAAAGGCGTTTGCGTTAACAGACGGGCGGCTAAAACCGGGGCTTCTTCGCCCGTAACTAGTTCGAGTGTATAGTTAGAATCTGGATTTGCCCAAAGGGACGTAGCGATTGGACCGGAATCGCTACGTAGTGTGAGCCTTCCGTCTGTTTGCAGCGATTCGATCTGAAAAAGGCTATCTGTTTCGATGATACGAACCTGATAGCCGTTGAAAATAGGGGCTGTCAGCCAGGGCGCTACGAGTTTTCCGTTGATGAACTGACCACGGAGCCGACTACTGCTGAGTACTTTTGTGCGGTGAAGTTGCCCTTTGGGGTCGAGGGCTAATCCATCGGTGAAAGTGCCACCAGTATCAATCCAGATTTGATACATTATGTTCCGACTGAACCGTTACGTTCCGCAAGTGAGCGGGCGGGTTCAGCGACGTAAAACTACAAAACCAACCCATTAAATAGCCATTTAACCAGTACGTAGCGCTGTTGCAACAGCGTTTAATTGCGTAGATCAATGCCCGCCTGTCGATAAGCAGTTACAATTTCGGGTTTCGCTTCGTGGTCCGTTATCAGTACGTTGAACAGGCTTAACGTAGCGAAATGGAAATATTTATCGGTCTCCAGTTTCGAGGAATCGCAGAGTAGGTAAACTGTATCACTTTGACGGGCCATATTGATGGCGGTGCTGGCTTCCTTCTCACTATTGCCGCTCAAGCCTTGCTGTAACGAAATGCCATCGACACCAATAAAAGCGCGTGTAGCCCGGTAGCGGGCCATGTGTTCCTCTGCCATGAGTCCGTGTACAGCCTGACGCTCTTTGTCGATTTCGCCCCCGATCAAATTAACGGCCACTTCCGATTGCATAAGTTCATACACAACCGGTAATGAGTTGGTGATGACGGTGATACGTTTGTTTCGGATAAATTGACAGAGTCGAAAAACGGTACTCCCACAGTCCATAAAAATAATATCTCCTTCCTGAATCTCCCGGGCGGCCAATTGGCAGATATAATCTTTCCGCTCAGAATTGACAGCCGTTTTATTCGCAAATCGATGCTGGTCAGAAGCGAGGCTTACTTTCATGGCGCCACCCCGCGTCCGATAAAGTAGTCCCGATGCCGCCAGTTGGACCAGATCGCGACGTATCGTCATATCGGAAGTTTGGAGCAAAGCCGCCAGTTCGTGTACCTCAACGCTGCCCCGTTCTTCGACCGTTTGCACAATAATTAGCTTCCGTTGTTGGAAATTCATGACGTATTGATTTGTTTTGCTCAAAAATAAACAAAAATGAACATTATCGAACAAATTGCTAGCGAACGGGTACGTATCACAGAAGAAAAATTGCTGTCGGACAATTGGTACGTTCTAAAACGGTACACCTTTAACTATTTGGGAAACAACGGTAAATGGACAACGCAACAACGTGAAGCTTACGACCGAGGCAACGGGGCCACTATTCTTCTGCATAATCCACAGACGGATACTGTCATTCTGACCCGGCAATTTCGCCTGCCAACCTTTGTGAATGGGAACGAAACCGGCCTACTCATTGAAGCCTGCGCTGGCCTGCTCGACGACGAACACCCTGACGACGCCATCCGACGCGAAATGGAAGAAGAAACGGGCTTCCGTATCGAGTCGGTACAAAAGGTGATGGAAGCGTACATGAGTCCCGGTTCAGTGACGGAGAAGCTGTTCTTCTACATTGCCGAATACAGTGCTGATACGCAACGTAACGCGGGTGGCGGTATCGAAGAAGAGGAAATCGAAATTCTGGAGCTACCTGTTGCTGAAGCGATGGCGATGATCAAGCAAGGCGAAATTCAGGATGGAAAGACCATTATGCTGTTGCAACACTTGCGTTTGCGGCAGCTGTCGTGAAAACAGGTAAAAACTACACAACAAAAATCACTATAACATGCTGATTCTGATCGCTGGACCTTATCGGTCAGGCACAAATGACGATAAAACGCTGATTGCTCAAAACATGCATCGTATGGAAGAAGCTGCGCTGGCCGTTTATCGGCTGGGGCATACACCAGTTTGTGGAGAATGGCTTGCATTACCCCTGATTCATGCGGCTGGCTCAACCCAACTCGGCGATGCTGTTTTCAACGAAATCTTTCACCCGGTCGCGGTACGTCTTATCGACCATTGTGATGGGGTACTACGTGTCGGTGGAGCATCCGCAGGGGCTGATGAAATAATGAAACAAGCCGAACAAAAAGGGAAACAGACGTACTGGTCAATGGACGAATTGAAATCTGTGCCAAATTGGTAACTGATCGATGATCGCAAGTCAACCGTTAACTCAAATGGAGAAATCTATTTTTGATTACTAAACAGGTGTAGGTAGCTTTCGTCCATATCCAAACTCGTATGAACGCATCATCCGACCCTCACCCTGCAACTCCTGCCAAACCCGTCAATATTGCTTTTTTTGAACTAAACCCGGAGAAGCCTATTTACAGACTATTTCCGAAGCAACCATTCACCAATATTGCGATTGCAGCATCAGGTGGCGGTTTTCGGGCGGCAGCTTATCTACTCGGTACGTTATCATACTTATACCATCTTCAGTTTCGGGGTGAACCGTTGCTAAAACAGGTGACGTACATAGCCAGTGCATCGGGTGGCTCGCTGGCGTCGGCTTTTTACCGACATTCACTGCATAAAGGCCAGTCATTTGGCGAGTATTTTAAAACGACGCATAATTTCCTGAACGGTACGGAAACGCTGAAGGAAGTGGCAGTACTCCTGGCCAATGATAAAGAATGGACAACGGGAGGCAAGCGTCGCAACCTGATCAATGCGTTTGCCCGAGTGTACGACCAAAAACTGGACGGTCTGACGCTGGGTGATATTTTCCCAGATGATCCGGCTATTCCGGTTCGAGAAATGTGTTTTAACACCACTGAGTTTTATCGGGGGCTTTGGTTTCGATTCCAGACACATCAGACCGGCCTTACCAATACCATTGGTAACAAGTTTCTTATGTTTAAGCGGGAAAGTATTGCAACTGCCAAAAAAATAAAAATTGGCGATATCATTGCCGCTTCTTCGTGCTTTCCGGCGGGCTTTGAGCCAATGCGTTTTCCCGAAGATTTTTCGCACGCCACCCTCCCCCGAGAGGAATTGCAGGCGGCCATTAAGTCTCTGGAACCGCCCGGTGAAGAGCCGCAAATGGTTGGCCTGATGGACGGTGGAATTGTTGATAATCAGGCCATAGCCAGTATGTTGCAGGCCGACCTTCGGCGTAGTAAGCGGCCAGGCGCCTGTTTTAACCTGGCCATTATAACGGATGTGTCAAATCAATATATTCCGCCTTTTGTACCTAAGCAACTGACCTCCGATGGGCCGGGCTGGCAGGGAAAATCAATAGCCAACGTGTGGAAGTTGTTCCAGGCTGGGTTATCGATGGGGATTTTTATAAGTATTATTGGTCTGCTGTTGTTTGCGGCCTGTCTATTGATGGTAATTTTTGCACCCCAGGTCTGGATGCAAATAACTGGAGCTTTGTTTGTGCTGCCCATGCTTATTCTTAGTGCCCTCGGGTTTGCTATAGATAGACTATTTGAAAAAGCCCGTCATTGGCCTGGCAAACTGCGGGAGATACTTGTCGCAAAAGCTCCGCTGCTGGACGACCATGATATATGGTCGATGTTGAAATTTTTTGCTAGGCTGCCTTTTGGAACAATAGCTGGAATGCTAACTGACCGCATTGGTACCGTGGTAATTCTGGCGAGTGATTTGTTTCTCAAACGCATCCGACGGGCCGATTACCAACAATTATATGAAGACCATGCCTGGCGGTTCAGACTAACCTCTAATTTTATTTACGACCTCAGTACCGGGAATAAGGAAAACCGCGATTTTCAGAATCAGAAGGGTGTTAAACCTGGCGAAAAAGACTGGCGTGGAAATGATGTCGACAGACTGACGCCATCGACTGAACTATCTGATGTGGCCGAAAAAGCCCGCCTGATGGATACTACGCTTTGGTTCGATAAGGATCATCAAAAGCGCCTGGGTGACGTAACGGCAACAGGTCAGTTTACAACCTGCTATAACCTGATTCAATACCTTTACCGGCTTCAATTGCAAACAGATACCTACGCTCAGCTATCCGATGATGTAAAGCAATCTATTGAGGAGTTAAGGACGCAACTGCTGGCTGATTGGGACCGTTTTCAGGCTGACCCATGCTGGCTCTATAACCAGGTCAACCGTAACTAGCCCAGAATATCTGCTGCCTCAAGTTTATTATTTCCCCACTGAAATCAAGTTGGCGAACAGGCGATAGGCACCCGGTACACCGGCGGGCAATTCGCGGAAAAAGACAAGTCCCGTAAACACGTAGTGACCTTTGCCATAAGGTGCATAAATTAGACTGCCTTCTTTATCGGCTTCGTTCTGGTCGTGCATCGAAAAGAGGGGCGTGTACTGTTTGTCCCAGTCCTGAGCGAAATACAGACCACGTTCCTGAATCCATCCCGAAAAATCAGTGTCGCTAATTTTGTTTGGATACGTCATGAGTCGGTGTTGCGGATTTAATACGTTCACTTTGGCCTCTTCTTCGGTCACGCGGTCACGCCCGATTGTGAACGGGTACGGCCCTATCTGGTTCACTTTTAGACCGTTCTGAATAAAACCACCGCTCCCCGGTGTTACGTATTGCACGACCAACGTACCGCCATTTTTGACGTAATCCATCAACTTGGGCTGATAAATAGCTAAATATTCGTTGGTGTTATACGCGCGGACGCCTGTCACGATGGCATCGTAGGCCGACAGATTTCCACTCAGTTCAGCTGGACCGAGCAACGTAACACGACAGCCCATCTGCTGAAGGGCCGCCGGAATTTCATCCCCTGCTCCGGCAATATAGCCCACATTTTTGGCCGTCACTTTAATATCCAGCTTAACCAGTTTCGCTTCGGCAGGCGGAAACAGCGTTTGCGTCGGGATGTGTGGATAAGCGATTAATCGGAGACCGGTCGTAAACGTACTGCCGTCGGCGGTTGTCATTGAGGCACGTAGCGAACCCGATTGCGCCTGGTCATCAGGTTTTATCGTAAACGAAAGACGCTGCTCATCGCCTTTGTTAGTCAGCGAAAACGCCTGCGAAGCCGGTTCAACCCGCCAGCCTGTCGGTACGTCGATTTTTAACGTTCCTGCTACGTTCGACCGGCCTGCTTTTAGCACTACGTCGGCGGTTTTGGGCACGTTGTCGGCAAATGCATAAACGCGTTCAGTCAAATTAGCCGTAACAGCCGGTTGAATGATGAATGGTCTGTAAATTTCCCCATCAACAGGGTCGGTCATCTTGTAAACAACAGGTCTGTTGAACGTAAAGCGTTGTCCATCAATTTCGAACGTATAGCTGGCCAGCAGGGCAGGTGGATTTTCGGGTAAGCCAATCAGTTGCTGTTTATCGACCTGAAACAATCCTTTGTCGATTGGTTTTTCGAGCCAGTAGGGCTGCGAAATTTTCGCCGTTTTGGGAATCGTTAAATTGGTTGGCAGTAGTACTACGTCGTTTGGTTTCAGCGTCAGATTGAGCGTCGTGTCTTTTAGAACAGGAGAGTCATTGGCAACGTAGCGAACTCCAACCAACCGGATCGGTACATCGGCCCGACTGACTACGTTCGTATTTAGGCGGATGGTTTCGCCGGGAGTAGCTGCATAACTGGTTGGATTGCTTTCGAAATAAAGCCCCAGGCATTGCTGAATGAGTGTTTGCACCTCCTGCCGTTTGGTTTTCACGTAGAGGTTAGACGTATCAAGCTGGCTGATAGCGCCGTACAGTTGCACCAACGCCGGTACCGAAGCGGCTGGCTGGTCGGGGCGGAACGTAGCGATAAGTTGGGTCACTCGTGTTTGAGCACCCTCACCGTTTTTGATACGTCTCCAACTGATATCGACACCATCGAGCAAGTCAGTTTGAACCGGATCGCCACCTTTCAGAAGTAAATAATCGATACGGGCACCCCGGTTAGCTGCTACGCCAAACCCCTGACTCTTGTGCTGACTCCGGCTTTCGGCGGCAATTTCACCATACGATTTGCCCAGCAACGGGTTATATAGTCCGGTTTCAATGCTAATCAAGTTACCCGCTTCCTCGGGTTTTTTATTGCTCAAGAAAGCGCCCGGGATAAATACGTTCCAGAGGATACGTCGTGGTTGCCAGGGTTTTACATAAGCGAGCTGCTCAGGAAATGCTTTACGGTCGTTGGAAATTTTGAATGCTTCTTCGGCCAGATAACCCGATGCGCTGTGGTGCCCATGACCAGCGCGGGCGTCGGGTGGAAAACGGGTAATGATTACGTCGGGCTGGTATTTTCGAATGGCCCATACTACGTCGGCCAGCACTTTTTCCTGCCCCCAGGTACGTACCGCTTCATCTGTCGATTTAGAAAAACCGAAATCGTACGCCCGACTGAAAAATTGATCGGGACCATCTACCCGCCGGGCGGCCAGTAACTCCTGTGTTCGAATAACGCCAATGTTTTCGCCCTGTTCAGCACCAATCAGATTCTGTCCACCATCGCCCCGTGTCAGGGCCAGGTACCCTGTGCGGACGAGTCGTTCTTTGGCCAGATAAGACAGCATAAGCGTATTTTCGTCGTCGGGGTGGGCCGCTACGTATAAAACGGACCCCAGTACGTTGAGCTTTTTGAGATTCGACAGAATTTCGCCGGGAGGAGTAGGTTTAATAGGCCCATACGGCACCTGAGCGAATGAGTTGACAGCAAACAGAAAGCTAAGAAAGAGGACAGCAGAAGATTTCGGAAGCGACACAGGCTGTAGTGATTAGGTGTTCTGACAAATTTACAATTTAAGGACAAACAGAGTTCAGATTGTTGTAGCAGACTGTTCGTGCTACGTTACCGACTGATAAAAACGCCAAATAAATTTGCCCTTCCAAAGCGCGATGGCATCTGGTGAATCTTCTCGATGGTTGAATAACCGGCTTCCATAAACAGCTTCGTCAACGTTACGTAACTAAGCGGATACGGTACCCAGGGATTCGGTACGTCCATATCGTACTCGACAAGCAAAAAGCAACCTTTCTCACTCAAATAGCGGTCTGCTTTCTGGAGAAATGTTGGTTTATCAGCAACGTAATGAAGTGAGTTAGCCATTAGCAAGCCATCTAACGTAGCAAACGGCCATTCACTCGTAACGAAATCCTGACAAACAGGCTCGATGGAAACGCCGTTATAATCGGCAATGTTACGTAGTGCTTTCTGGTCAGTATCGAGGGCAAAAATGTGACTCGCTGGTGGAAGCAGGTTTGCCAGCGCTTTCGAAAATAGTCCAGTTCCGCAACCTAGATCGGCCCACGTAGCGGATTTTCCGGTTGATACACCGCTGTGGTTGATTAACGTAATGGCTTCGTTGAGTTGCATAAATTTCAGGTTAACGACTAATGGAGAATGATTTATACATATTGTAAGAGGCATAGTCATCTTTAAAGGAGCATGCTAGGGTATACATTAATCATTCTCTATTAGTCGTTAATCACGATTTTGGGGAATAAACTCCTAAAAAAAACGTACTTAACCTCAAAAAAAGTCAACAGACAGTAAGGGGGTGGTTGGCTTATGCCCTGTCAACGGCTATCTTTGCGGGCAATTTACTTTTTTCAAACTTATACGAAGTCGATGAATAATAGTCTTTACATCGTCCCATTTTTGGGTCTGGTGGGTCTGGCGGTTATGTTCGCCAAATTCGTTTGGGTATCGCGGCAAGATGCCGGTGATGCCCGAATGCAGGAAATATCAGGATATATTGCTGATGGAGCCATAGCCTTCCTCAAAGCGGAATGGCGCGTTCTTATCATCTTTGGTATAATCGTAGCCGCCCTGCTTTCGTTCGCCGGCTCCCAAGTCGAAAACTCATCCTGGGTAATTGGTATTGCCTTTGCCTTCGGTGCTTTTACGTCGGCACTGGCGGGGTATATCGGAATGAAAGTCGCTACCAAAGCGAACGTTCGTACCGCACAAGCAGCTCGCACGAGCCTGACCCGCGCCCTGGACGTATCGTTTACGGGTGGTTCAGTTATGGGTATTGGCGTAGCAGGTCTGGCGGTGCTGGGTCTCAGCGTTTTGTTCATTCTTTTATATAATACTTATGTTGCGGGTAGTGGTGGCGCGTTCGGTGATGTAAATGGATTGCCGATGGAAAAGGCGCTTGAAGTTCTGGCTGGATTCTCCCTTGGTGCCGAGTCGATTGCCTTGTTTGCGCGTGTGGGTGGTGGTATCTACACCAAAGCTGCCGATGTAGGTGCTGACCTTGTTGGTAAAGTAGAAGCTGGTATTCCGGAAGATGATCCGCGTAACCCCGCAACCATTGCCGACAACGTAGGTGATAACGTGGGCGACGTAGCAGGTATGGGTGCCGACTTGTTCGGTTCATACGTAGCAACGATTCTGGCGACGATGGTACTGGGCCGCGAAATCCGTATTCCAGAAGCCAGTAATATTATTGGCCATGCGCCAATCGTTCTGCCTGTTTTAATTGCAGGTTTAGGGCTTATTTTCTCGATTTTAGCCTGCTATCTGGTACGTGTAAAAGACGACAATGGTAGTGTGCAGGGTGCCCTGAACATGGGTAACTGGGGTTCGATCATTCTGACCGTTGTTGTTTCCTATTTTCTGGTTGGTGCAGTTCTACCCGATATAACTATGGAAATTCGTGGGGTGGAGTTCTCGCGAATGGATGTTTACTACGCCATTCTGACGGGGCTTGTTGTTGGTGCGTTGATATCGTCGATTACGGAATATTATACGGCAATGGGGCGTCGTCCGGTTCTGTCTATCATCCGTCAATCGGCAACGGGAGCCGCTACAAATATCATCGGTGGTCTGTCTGTCGGTATGGAATCAACGGTATTGCCGATTCTGGTACTGGCGGCTGGTATTTATACATCGTATCACTTTGCTGGTTTGTACGGCGTGGCTATTTCGGCGGCTGGTATGATGGCAACCACAGCCATGCAGTTGGCCATCGACGCCTTTGGACCAATTGCCGATAACGCGGGTGGTATTGCTGAAATGAGTTACCTGCCCGAAGAAGTTCGGGGACGTACCGACATTCTCGATGCGGTTGGTAACACGACGGCTGCAACGGGTAAAGGTTTTGCTATTGCGTCAGCCGCTTTGACGGCACTAGCTCTATTTGCCGCCTTCGTTGGGATTTCGGGCATTTCTGCCATCGATATTTATAAAGCTGACGTACTGGCTGGCCTGTTTGTGGGCGCCATGATTCCGTTCATTTTCTCGTCGCTGGCCATTGCTGCAGTTGGTCGGGCCGCCATGAAAATGGTGGAGGAAGTACGTCGTCAGTTCCGCGAAATTCCGGGTATTCTGGAAGGAACGGGTAAGCCGGAGTACGATAAATGCGTAGCTATTTCAACCCAGGCATCTATTCGGGAAATGGTGCTACCGGGTGCTATTGCGCTGACCGTACCGGTTATCGTTGGTTTCATCTTTGGCCCTGAAGTACTGGGCGGTCTGCTGGCTGGTGTAACGGTTTCGGGCGTACTGATGGGTATTTTCCAGAACAACGCCGGTGGTGCCTGGGATAACGCTAAAAAATCATTCGAGAAAGGCGTTGAGATCAACGGACAGATGTATTACAAGAAGTCAGAACCGCACAAAGCTTCTGTTACGGGCGATACGGTTGGTGACCCCTTCAAAGATACGTCAGGTCCATCGATGAACATTCTGATTAAACTGATGTCGATTGTATCGCTGGTTATAGCTCCGTATATCGCCGTTCAATCGTCTGAAACGCCGGGTTATAACCTGGAAGGAAAAGAAGCCGCTGGCACAGAAGTGCCTCTCGAGCAATCGACAGCTGCCGATAACGATAAAGTGAGTACGCCAAACGCCAGTCTGGGTGAATTCAGCATCCAGAAGCTCACGAGTGGTGTCGAACTGAATATTCCTGAGTTCGGCATCGAGAATAAACTGCTGACCTTCATTAAGGGAGATAAGCCTGTTGATAAAGAAACCTGGTTCGATTTCGACCGGCTGCTGTTCCAGACGGGTAGTGCAGTACTAGAGCCGCAATCGCAGGAGCAGTTGAAAAACATTGCCGAAATTCTGAAAGCCTATCCAGGCGTAAACGTAAAATTGGGCGGTTATACCGATAACACGGGCAACGCAACTAGTAACCTTAAACTTTCTCAGGACCGCGCAAATTCGGTACGTGCCGAATTGGAGAAAATGGGTATCGACAAAGACCGGCTGGAAGCTGAGGGATACGGCCAGGAGCATCCTGTTGCGTCGAACGATACGGAAGAAGGCCGGCAGCAAAATCGCCGGATTTCAATTCGGGTAACGAAGAAATAAGACACGTAGCGTTTTATAAATTTCTCAGCAGAAGGCCGGTTCGCTTGAACCGGCCTTCTGCTGTTTATAACGTAGCAGTCCAGGCTACAACCTTACAATTCAGACAGCTATTCCGCCTGTTGAAGGTTAGATACTGCTAGTTCAGAGACCAATAACTTTTATAACGAAAGCACTACGTAGAGATTTGTCATGTCGATCGTACGACAGAAAAACATTGGCCTCGCATAGGGGACAATCACCACTGAGTGGTCATAGACGTACGATGAGTACAGTAAACAACATGAACACGATAAATTTACTTCCATCCATCACATTGTTACGTCGGCTTAAGCTCTTGCCGAACGCACTGAACAACGTACCATTTCGAATACGTTTGGGTTTATTTACCCTGCTGATTTTTAGTCAATTAGTTGTGCGTGCCCAATCCACGGCGAATCCAGGAACTATCTCGGGAAAGATCACGGACAAAAGTACTGGCCAGGGCGTACCGTTTGCGTCGGTGGCGGTTAAAGGCAAAGCCGTTGGTACACAGGCTGATGTTGATGGTAATTTCCAACTTCAACTACGTCAGCCAGCCGATACGTTGGTGATTTCGGCGTTGGGCTACCAACTTGCGAAAGCTGCCGTCACTACGTCTACGCTGAACGTAGCAATAGAACCAGCCGCATCTATGTTGACCGAAGTGGTCGTTCGTGCAGGAGAGAACCCCGCTTTTCGTATCCTACGAGCCGTTCACGAGCACCGGAAACAGAACGATTACAGTCAGCTACGTGGGTATGAGTACGTAGCATATAGTCAATTGGGAATCAGTATCAATCAGCTTGACGATCGTTTCCGTCAGCGCAAACCGATACGTGCCATCCTCGAGGCACTGGAAAAGAAACAGGGCGGTAAAAAAGCGGCTGAGCTGCCTGTTTTCCTGTCTGAAACCATCTCGCGGCTATATGCTCGGCAGCATCCACAACGTACCAAAGAACAAATTCTGAAGACCAACATCAACAGTGTTGGCATTACCGACGATAGCTACGTAGCACAGTTTACGGGGGCAGGTTTTAACACACTTAATTTTTATAAAAATCAGGTTGGTCTGTTTAGCAAAGAATTTATCTCACCGCTGGCCGATGGCGGCCGTTCGGCATACACCTATTTTCTGGCCGACACTACGCAGATTGGTCAGCATACGTGCTATGGTATTGATTTCGACCCGAAAAATGAACGCGATCTGGTCTTTCGGGGAAAGATGTGGATCGATACGTTGAGTTATGCGTTGGTTCGGATTGAAGCGAAGGTAGGCAAGATAGCGAATATCAATTTCATAAATCAGATTGATATTGAACAAACCTACGAGGTGGCTGGTCAGTACTGGCTGCCAGAGTCAACGCATGTATCGGCGCAGGTAGGCGAGCTAGTTAGTCATACGTTCGGTGCTAAAGTCGATTTCCTGACTACCGTTCGTCAGCCGCTGGTCAATCAACCCAAAGACGTTGATTTCTTTGTAACAGAAATAGAACTGGCCGACGATCGTGCACAATCACCCGCTGATTACTGGCCAGCTCAACGCGAGCAAACTGACTTGTCGAAACAGTTTGATCAGACCCGCGCCCTGCTGGATACCGTTCGGAATTTATCCATTGTGAGGACATATACGAAGGTTGGGCAGTTTTTGCTCAATGGTGGTAATCTGCCACTGATGCGAGGTGTCGATATCGGTTCTCTTTATTCACTCTGGGCGCGTAATTCAGTAGAAGGCAATCGACTGCGTTTGGGCTTACAGACGAATAATATGTTCAGCCGGAACTGGCAGTTGTCGGCTTATGGCGCGTATGGAACGCGGGATAAAATCTGGAAAACAGGCTGGGAAGTAAATTTCATTCCAAACCGTCGGCCAATGACGCTGATAACGCTGCGACATAGTTATGAACTGGAACAACTGGGCTTACGTCAGGAAGATTTAGTAGATAACTCGTTTTTCCGCATCACGAGCCGGTTTGGCAAGTACCGACAGGCGTATTATCAACGCGAAACGGCGCTGACAGCCCAGCGGGATTTAGGCCCCGATTTCACGCAGACGGTTGGCGTACGGCTACGTAACATGCGTTCGGTAATTCCAACCTTCTCGAATCAAGTTGATGAACCGTATAATCCAGCATTTTCCGGGCTGAACATTCAGAGTAACGAACTGTTTCTGGAGACTCGGTACGCTCCTGGTCGTTTACCTTCCAGACGTATTACTAACCGTAAAATTCGGCGCCGGCCAACCGAAGCGGCTCCAATTGTTACGTTACGTTACACGCTGGGCAATGCGGAGACTCCGGATAAACAATTCGGAACGTACCACAAATGGCAGATTCAACTCGACCACGCGCTACGCTGGGGTATTTTGGGACGTACCCAATATACCGTGCGGGCAGGATATACCCCATCAACGCTACCTTATCCGCTACTGGAAGCCCATCTGGGAAACCAGACGCCTTTTTATAACCGCAACGCGTTCAACCTGATGAATTATGCCGAGTTCGTCAGTGACCGCTACGTTTCGGTAGCCGTCGAACACAAATTCGAGGGGCTGATTACGAACCGATTACCAATTATTCGGCGGTTGGGTTGGCGCTCGTTCGTGACGGGAAAGGTACTGTGGGGTAGTCTAAGTGATAGCAATCGCGAGCTACTAGTAGTAAATGATGGAGGGGCTAAAGGAACGTTACCTGTTCACGCTCTAAGACAAGTGCCTTACGCGGAAGTTGGCTACGGTTTTGAGAACGTACTGAAAGTGCTACGTGTCGAAGCGATGCACCGACTGACATATCGGCAGAATCCCAACGTAACACCGTTTGCCGTTAAGCTGTCGTTCCAGTTCAGTTTATAGATTTTGGCCTGGAAAGGAAAATGGTACCTAACCAAAAATGTTATGAAATCGAAACGTATCGCCGGACTACTGACCGTTTTGCTGCTAGTGAGCTTTCTGCCGACGCAGGCGCTCAGGGAGTCAATGCCAGTGCCCGAGTCTTCGCCAAATCAGCTGTTTTATCTGCAACGTAGCAAAGATGCCAACACTATCATCTACGAAGCCCGTTTGTTGGCCAACCACAAACTGGATCCTGTAAAACCGGTGGATGTGTACTGGATACGTTACGCCGAAAAAGGCCAGCGCGAAGATTTGTCGGCTATGCAGTGGCGAATGGCTTACGGATATAAACACAAACCGGCTTCAGTCTCAGATACGTACGACATCAGTTTGCATGCGTTTGAAGAGCGCCCGCTTCAGGTAACGTATCATCAGGGGAAACCGGTGGCAACTATGCTGATTAGCGGGCAACGGGCCTCTTTACGAAAAGTATTTGTTCAGATCGACCCTAAACCTCATCTGATTCCGCACGTTACGTATGTGGAAATGTTTGGAACGTCGCTGACAACTAATTTACCCGTTTATGAACGTATTGTTCCCGATTATCAATGAAATGATACGTAGTACTACGTGCAAAAAATAATCCCCATCGGACTGATCCGGTGGGGATTTCACTTTCATAGACGTTGAGTAAATACTGGGTGAGCACTACGTGCTCAAATATTTATACTTTGGCAGATGATTTAGTGTTGTCAACGCCTGATTTCGCGTTGCTGGCCAGTTCATCTACTTTATCGTTGTATTGTTCTTTGCTGCTATTCAAAGCCGATTGAGCCTGATCTTTATATTGATTGTATTGCTCTTTGGCTTTGTCGGCATACTGGTTAACCTGTGTTTTGGCTTGTTCGTAGCCATCTTTTACCTGGGCAACGCCCTTTTCCCACTGATCTTTCAGATCGCCAGAACGTTTGTTGGCTTCTTCAGATAGTTTTTCGCGGGTTTCTTTGCCACTACGTGGTGCTGTCAGAATACCGATTACGACCCCCGTGAGGATACCTGTTAAAAAATCGCGTGTGCTTCTCATAATTCTATAGTTTTGAGTGATTGGTGACTATTGTTTCGCCTTACGTTTGGCCTGGCTAACAACCTCCTGTGCTTTACCAGAGGCCGTATCAACGTAATCGTTATACTGTTGTTTAATGCTGTCTAAGCCAGTTTGCAGCTGATCCTGAAGATCTTTGAAGAATGAGTCTGTTTCCGACGAAATACGTTTCCGAGTCTTTTTGCCACTTTCGGGGGCTAGTAAAACACCAATTACAGCACCTACTGCCAAGCCGACTAAAACTCCTGGTAATGATCTCATGGTCTCTTTAGTTAGTAAATGACTTTAACAATTCAATATTAGCAACCTTATAGAAAATTTTATACCAGTACCGAAAAATAAATTATAAATCGCTGTTAGCGAATGCGTTATAGAAATTATGTTACGTTCTTCATGTCAAGTGTATTGAGGATTTTTTTCTACAAGGGCGTCCACGTTTTACCCGATTCGTTTCTCAAAGTCGTAAAGTGTGATGTTTAATTGCACAGGTAACAAAGGAACTGAACAGTATATGCTACCTGTAAATGAAAATCCCCGCGCTCAATCTGGCGCAGGGATTCCGTACCCACCGTAACTTGTACTTAACCTAAAATATCTTGACGCGGAACAGACCGCATAATTTTTTATCGCCAAAGCCCACGTTCGGGCTGACATGTTCTACCTTAAACTCCGCGCCCCTGAATCAGGCGAAGGAGAATGGCAATTACGGCAATCACCAGTAGTATGTGAATCAAACCACTACTACCAATTCCGGTTCCTAATACTCCTAAGAAACCAAGTAGCCAGATTATAATCAGCACTACGGCGATTGTGTAAAGAAGGTTGCCCATTGTATATCGTGAGTAAATCAGAATTAAACCATCTCGCAATTGTTCAAGTAAGAAGAAAAATTTGTGCCAACTTCAGTGGAAAGGAAATAGATTCTGCAAACTTGACCTTATTCACTTGTAAATGAGCTTTAAACAGGGACAAAGGCATTTTTATGCGTAGTACAGGCAAAAAAAACATGGTGCAGAAAGTGTAGATAAAATTCCACACCTGTAGAATGATTGTAGAAAAATGGCGCAATTTAGAGATAGGAGGCAGTGTGTCAGTAGACCATTAAACTATCTTAAACTATAAGGTTTAATCAAAATTTTAGATGTAAATACCTAATTCATTGCTTTTTTCTGTTACTCACTGCATATAATGTATAAACGACGCGATTTCGGCACTATATTTTATATGAGATAATGATATAAGTAAAAAATTAATTATCGTGTTAAGAACAATGATTGGGGCTAACACAAGACAACAGTACAGGCCAATGGCGATTACTACAAATATAACAGCATCGAAACGTGTATTGATTATCGATGATGAGGCTGATATTTGTTTACTGTTGTCTGGATTATTACGTCGGTTGGGATATCAGCCAACATGCGCCCATTTTATCGAAGAAGGCCGACAGTGTTTACATACACAGCAGTTTGATGCTATTTTTCTAGACCTGAATTTGCCGGACGGACTGGGTTTTGACCTACTTCCATCGATTCGGGAAGAACAGCAAGTTGCTAAGGTTGTCATGATCAGTGCGTTTGACGGCCAATCTGAACGTCGGCGGGCAACTGAGCAGGGAGCCGACTATTTTATCGGAAAACCCTTTACCCGGCGTTCCGTTGAAATGGCTTTGCAAACCGTTCAGGTTTGAGTAACTTTGTTTATACAGCTAATTCAGCTCCGCTTTTCGTTATACTACTGCTGAGCATAGTTTGTCTGAGCAAACTACTTCATGGAAAAAATTCTTATTGTTGATGATAATAACGATATATGCCTGCTGTTAGAGCGTTTTCTGACCAAGCAGGGATATAAAACGGCATCGGTGCAGCGCGGTGAAGACGCGCTCGTGCTGTTACGTAAAGAGTCTTACGAGTTAGTTATCTGCGATTTTAAACTCCCCGATATTGACGGTCTGGAAATGCTACGTCGGATCAAAGTCATGAATCCGAGCACGGCTGTCATTATCATTACTGGCTATTCCGATGTTCGGATAGCTGTGCAGACCGTGAAACACGGTGCCTACGACTACGTAACGAAGCCACTTTACCCCGACGAAATACTTTTTACCATCAAAGGCGCTCTCGACCGTCGGCTTCAGTCCTTAAATGCGGCTAAGTCAACCGGGTCCGCTGATTCGACAGGTAAAGCAAGCTCGTCTAAAACATCGGCAAGTAAGCAAGTTCTCGCTCCCGACGGAAAGCGATTTATTTATGGGAAAAGTCGGGTAGCCGAGCAATTGCAGAAACACGTAGACCTGATTGCACCAACCGATATGTCGGTTATCATTACCGGCGAAACGGGTACAGGCAAAGAGTTCGTAGCCAACGCAATCCACCTCAAAAGTAAACGGGCCGATAAACCTTTTGTCGCTATAGATTGTGGAGCGCTGAGCAAAGAACTGGCGGGAAGCGAACTCTTCGGACACGTAAAAGGCTCGTTTACAGGAGCTATGTCGGATAAAGCCGGTAGCTTTGAGTACGCCAACGGCGGAACCATCTTCCTGGATGAAATAGGAAACCTCTCTTACGACAATCAGATCAAACTGCTACGTGTGCTTCAGGAACGTAAGATTCGGCGGCTGGGTAGTAATCAGGACATTCCCGTTGATGTACGTATCATTGTCGCTACCAACGAAGATTTGCGTGAAGCTGTTCGTCAGGGAAAATTCCGGGAAGATATCTATCACCGAATTGCCGAATTTGAGTTGCATCTATCACCCCTCCGTGAACGCAAGGCCGATATTATGATTTTTGCGGATCACTTCCTCGACTTGGCAAATCGTCAACTGGACAAAGAAATTTTAGGTTTCGAGGACGAAGCCAAAGAAAAACTAAAGGAATATTATTGGCACGGCAACCTACGCGAACTTCAGAACGTAGTGAAACGGGCCGTACTACTATCGCAGGGAGAGTACATTGAAGCTGACGTATTGCCTCATGAAATTATTTCTCCGCAGTATTTCCCACACGAGGATAGTTTAGCGTCAACTGTTCAGGTCCATTATGACCCGGCTCGCCCTGGCGTGCCCGTTATTAGTCAATCAGCGGCCAATCTGAAATCGGTTTCCGAAAACGCCGAACGCATCGCCATTCTTAAAGTTCTCGAAAAGACCGGCTACAATAAAACAAAAGCGGCCGAAGTACTGAACATCGACCGCAAAACGCTGTATAACAAGCTGAAAGCCTACGATATACATTTATAAATAGTGAGAGTGCGAATGAGCGAAAGAGTGAATTAGGACAGCAGCGTCCAGTCACTTTTTCGCTCATTTGCACTCTCATTACTTAATTCAGGCTAAATCCCACAGATAGCAGTCCTACGCCATTTTTGGCATTACCCAGCACTGTTTTCGCGGCACCACTGTTGGCGATATTCTGCAATCCCTGCTCGTAGCGAGCGCCGATGAATCCTTTCCCAATGTAAAAGTTTAGGCCACCGGCAATCCCATAATCGAACGTATTGAAATTATCGCGATTAATGGCACTGGAACCTATACCGAAATCTCCGTTCGTGTTGATATTTGAATTAAGCAGGTAAGCCGCGTACGGACCCGCCTGCAACTCGATTGTTGGACCTAACTTGAACGTAGCGAGTACGGGTAGCTCTGCATAATTGAGTTTGAATGTGTTACGTCCGTTAAATCCAAACGCGTTATACGTAGCAGAAGCCCCTTTGGTCATGTAGAGCAACTCAGGCTGAATAGCAAAAAATTCGCCGATAGGGGCCTGAGCAAAAACGCCAGCATGGAAACCGATACGTTCGTTTCTGTTAGTGGCTCCCTGACCATCGTAAAATAGTGAACTGGCGTTCAGACCACCCTTCAAACCAACCCGCGCCTGTGCATTAGCAGTAGACGTATTCAGGGTAAGTGCACCGACTGTCAGTGCAGCGGCCACAAGTAAGGTGTTGATTGACTTTTTCATAACGATTAAAAAGAATGAACGGCATATGATACGTATATTGCCTTACGTGACGGCGTGGGTAAAACCGTGCCAAATCCCTGAAAACAGCCTCAAATGCCAGTATACCCTTGTGTATTACGGATTTTGCCTGTGCCAGCCGCAGGAAGCTCAGGCTATTTATCGGGAAAGATATTCCCCATTTTGTAGAGGCTGACAATCAACTCTTCTATTGTAAGTAGAAACTAGTATTGTACTAGCGAATGGAAGGTGGTGATACGTCCAAAAATCTTTAGTACCAAAAAAAGAGATTCATACTTATTTTTTTGGTACGTAGAAATAGACCAATAAATAAATGTTTTTAAGTAAATTTGAAGGATGTGTTTGCTTGTTAAGTCATTCTTTGAGTATCAGATTCTGCTTTACAAATAGACTATCTAAACTCACCAATTCGTAAGAATTTAGTTTTTATTCGGTAGCCGTAACTTTTCTTTTGCCGACCTGTATGCACCGTAAATCTACTGTGATGACCATTCTTATTGCTGATGATGACGCCGACGACCGTTTATTTATGGAGCGGGCACTTCGGCAAAGTGGTTACACCCATACTATTCAGTTTGTTGAAGATGGAGAAGAATTAATGGAATATCTCAGGCATACAGGTCGTTATACGAAAGAGACGGCCCCGTGGCCAAATTTGCTGGTTCTCGACCTGAATATGCCCCGTAAAAATGGCTTTCAGGCCCTGAAAGAAATCAAGGATGATATGGAGTTGCGTCGGTTGCCCGTAGTAGTGATGACTACATCATCCGCCGATGAAGATGTGTTGAAAACCTATCACCTTGGGGTGAACTCGTTCGTAACGAAACCGTTTAATTTCAACCGATTAGTTGAAATGGTAATTGCCTTAAAAACATACTGGCTGGATACCGTAAAGCTGCCGTAACCACCGGTCTAAATGATGCTCCACCGTACATTTTATAGTTTGTGAGCTCTGATTATTTTGTGACTTATGATGCCCCTCCCCGAAATACTCGACTCTACTGAAAGAAATCTCATTCGGGTTCTGCTTATTGAAGACGACGAAGATGATTATCTGCTGACCAAATCCCTGATTTCCGCCAAAGAAAACGCTTCCATTAAACTGGACTGGGTGGATAGCTACGATCGGGCTCTCGAAGCCATCAACAGTAATCTATACGATGTTTATCTGGTCGATTTCCGATTAGGTCAATATACTGGTATTGAGCTAATTCAGGAAGCTTTCCGGCTGGGATGCCGTGCCCCAATGATTCTACTCACGGGGCAGGACGATCTCACCGTCGATCAGTCGGCACTTGAATTAGGAGCTGCTGATTATCTGGTTAAAGGACGTATCGACGCTCAGTTGTTGGGACGTAGCATTCGCTACGCATTACGTCAGGCGAGTGTACTTGCCGAAGTGGCGCAGAAAGAAAACAAATACCGCTCCCTGTTCGAGCGTTCGATAGACGCCATTTTCGTGGCTAGCGAAAACCTTCGGTTTCAGGATGCCAACTCGTCTGTCGAACAACTTTTGGGTTATACACCCCAGGAACTACGCGACTTAAATCCCGCCCGTCTGTTTGCCGACCTGAACCATCTTCGCAAATTACGTTTCAAAGTCCGTGAGCACGGTCAGATTAAAGATTTTGAAACAGTACTGATTCATCGGAATGGCCGTAAACGAATTTGCCTGATTTCGGTGTGGGCCGTTGAGGATTTAGTGGGCGAACCTGAATGGTATCAGGGAATTGTTCGGGATATTACCGACCAAAAACGGGCGCAACAGGAGCTCATTATGGCCGAAAAATTGAGTATGACCGGAAAAATTGCCCGAAGCATTGCTCATGAAGTTCGTAATCCGCTGACAAATCTAAGTCTGGCACTCGAACAACTCAAAGATGAACTGGATACGGATAGCGAGTACGTCAACATGTTCACTGAGATTCTCGGTCGGAACGTAGACCGCATCGGCCAACTGATTACAGAAATGCTTAATTCGTCCAAACCCCGCGAATTGGATCGAAAAAAGCAGGATTTTAATCAGATTGTGAAAGAAACGTTGCTGTTCATCAGCGACCGCATTAAGTTGAAGCGGATGCGAATTGATGTTCACTATTCGACCGACGACTGCCATGCGTTACTCGACCGGGATCAAGTGAAAACAGCAATTCTGAATATTATGGTGAATGCCGTGGAAGCGATGGAGGAGGGCAAAGGTATTGTTTCGGTGCGGACAAGCTGTGCGGAAGGAAACCGGGTATGCGTAGAGATTTCTGATAATGGTGGAGGAATCAGTGAAGCAGACCGACAACGACTTTTTGATCCATTTTTCACTGGGAAATCAGGTGGTATGGGGTTGGGGCTAACGGCTACGCAGAATATCATCAACAGCCATAAAGGGTCTATCGAGGTAGAAAGTCAGGTAGGAGAAGGCACTACGTTCCGCCTTTATTTTCCGAAACGAATAGACGATTAACGTAACACGTTATTTCGTGAATCTTCTACTAATCCCGGCTACTAAAAATGGCCGGGATTTTTTGTGAAATAGAGTGGGTAAAAATATACACACATGTGTAATAGGATTCCACACAATTAAATTCTGAATAAAAAGGCGACAACTAATATTATTGGGTTGCTTATTCGTAAATACTTTATAATCAATATACTAAAGTTTGGTAGTATGGGGTTATAATGCTTAAAAAAGAAGTGGCATAATAAAAGCTATATGAACTATAAATAACTACCTACTACTATGTGGACAGCAACTCATTTTCCATCCTCTATGCGTTCTTTGAACCCAACAACCCGGTTGAAAGCGATTGAGATTGCTAACCAGTTGCTGACCCAGGGTGAACTCGATAAGCAACATCTTATTGCTTTTAGCATTGAGGAAGCCCGGCGTTGGGCGCGTTGCGAACGTGTGGACCAAACGCAATGGGTAACGGGTGCCCGGCAGTACATATAATAGATAGTTTACAAGGCCTTTAATCTTACCATTCGATGATCTGGAAGAAACCAATTTACGATTCGTTGGCGAGTTGCACTACCTTATGCGACGAGTTTGCCCTGGAATGCACCCGTTCAGAAGACATAGAAAAATGGTATCGCAGTATATTCCTGGCACTCGATTGTGCCGATATGTGCCGCCAGGTATCGATACTCTACGTCCGGGGCTCTGAAAACACACCGTTATTGGCCAAAGCCTGTCTGGAAGTTTGCGAAAAACTAGGCCAGGAAGTACAACAACATAATACGGATAGTTGCCAACAGATATACGCCATCTGCCAGCAAACAATTTGCAGTTGTGTTGCCATCGAAAACATGGCTTCTCCGGTTAGAACAGAGATTGGAAATCCGACTATTAAGCCGACTTCCCTGTTTTATGGGAAGACTCTTTACAATTAATTTATAGATCGTCAGTCGGTAGTCAACAAGCGTCAGCACACTGCTAACGGCTGTTGACTACCGACTGACCGCTTTTTATACGCAACGTTATGGAAACAAACACAAAGTCGAATCAGCAGTTGGAAAAAGTGCGCGATATGATGAACGACATACGTATCGCCATGATGACTACTATCGACGCAGACGGAAATTTAGTGAGTCGTCCGATGGCTGTTCAGCAAGTTGACGACGATGGAAGTATCTGGTTCTTCACGCAACGGACATCGCCCAAAGTAGATCAGATTGATAATCACGACCATCGGGTCAATCTTGGATTTGCTTCAGTCAGTGATGCTGACTACGTATCGGTGTCAGGCACCGCACGTGAAATCGACGACCGGACCAAAATTGATGAACTCTGGAATCCAATGGCGAAAGCATGGTTTCCGGAAGGTAAAGATGATCCAGATCTAACACTCCTGAAGGTACACATCGATATGGCAGAGTATTGGAGTGCCAGCGATAGCCGTATGGTTCGTCTATTTCAGCAGGCGGCCGCCCTGGTTACCGGCAACCCTCCCGACATGGGCGAAAACGAAAAAATATACACGTAGTAGCAACTGCAAAAACGAAGCGCGTTACGTCTGTCACTGGATTTCCGGCGGCAAACGTAACGCGCTTCGCATGTAGAAACTATGCTAAACGACCCTCAGAACGTAGTGGCTGTAGCAAGCGGTACAGTAATTCAATACCGATTCCAGCTGTCAAAAGCCGCTCTTTTTTGTTCTGAAGGAACTGCTGAGTCCAATCCACAAAGCCACCATCACCAATATCAATAGTTTGCCCCTGAAGCGTGATGGTCATTTTATACTGCAACCCTTTGTAATAATTGTTATCATTTATCCCGTCAGCCATTACGTCTATTGCTACGTTGCCGAGTTGCTCGTGCAGATGATTTCCTAACGTTGTAACAAAGCCAACGGGGTCTGTGTATCCATGGCGCGGATACAGCTGAAAACGTAACGTATCAATCTGGAGTGTATCGCGGAAAAAAACCGTCATCATCGAAATCTGCTCCGTTAAAGCCTCTTTCTCAAATTGATAGTTTCCTGAATCACGGCCAGACGTAACAAAACAAGCGATCTTGAAATGCGACCGAAACCCCGGAATATCCGGTAGGGTTGGTGTCCGCAGATGCCGATGAATAGTCGAGAAACGTAGCAATTGACCCTTTTGTTGTTGGGTACTACGTTTCAAATCGGCAATGTGAAGCGCTAGGGCGTTGGTTGCATCGGCCATAACTTCCGTCTGACGGGTAGCTGAAAGAATTTTGTTCTGGTCGGCAGTGGCTACTACGGAGCAACTGCCCAACGGAGCCACCGGCGATAACTCAACCGGCGAAAAACCAAATTGGTCAAAAATGGCAAGCGTCTGGTTTTCTAACTGTCTTATTTCTAGTGGGTTGATATCAGCAGGTTTTACGAAACGATTCGTCTGATAGGTTTTTAATAAATCGGCTGGCGATAGCTGTTTTGTTTTCTGATTAAATACATCCAGTAACAGAGATGTCAGCTCAGAGCCTGTCAGTTCATTTGTCAGAATGTCAATCAGGTCGGGCCGACCAATACGTTCAGCTATTTTTTTGCCAATCATAGATTCAGCCGACAAAGCCAATTTTTACGTGAGAGCCATCGCAGTAAGGTTTGTTACCGCTCCCTCCACACCGACAAAATGCAGTAACCTTATTTTTTTGAGTCTCTTTACCGCTGGCATCTTTCACACGAAGATTGCCATAAACCAGCAGTGGTCCGTTCGGTAGCGGCTCTACAATGCTTTCAGCCTGAATATCTTCGGGTTGCACCGATTCTTCGTTCCGGAAATAACTCAGGGCTTTCGACGGGCAACGGTCCACCTGTTCGGCAATACGTTGCGAATCTGCACCTTCCATAGTGACCCAGGGGCGCTTCCGGGGATTGAAAACCTCGATTAACTGTGTCCAGCAAATTTTGGAATGAATGCAAACCGCTGGTTTCCAAACGACTGTAATTTTACCGTTTGTATATGTTTTCGTGATACCTTCGGAGGCAGCATCCTGCATTGTTTCAGCCATAACAGTCGATGGTTTGTTTATCGTTAAAGTTGCACAATTATGTAACAGATAAATAACAAGCAGGGTTTGCTACGTAGCATCTGCGAACGTAACAAACCCTGATTTATACGTAACAGAAGCCTTATTTACCCCATTCCGCCGGATTCTGCCGCCAGGTCGATAGGGATTCTATCGCTTCCGACGAAATATAGTTGAGTGCCTGCGCTTCACTCAATAACGTTTCGTAATTGCTCAAACAGACTAAAGAAACACTTTTACTGTCGAAATTTTGATCGGCTATGGGAAAACCATACGTGAAAATCGCTGCCATACCCAATACGTCGACTCCGTTCGCCCGCAATACATCAACTACTTTCAAGGAACTGCCACCGGTCGAAATCAAATCTTCGATTACCACGACGCGCTGTTTCCCACCCGGTTCCAGATAGCCTTCAATTTGCTTGCCCATTCCGTGCGCTTTTGGCTCAGGTCGAACGTAGCAATAGGGGATTCCTAACGTATCGGCCACCAGTGCACCCTGTGGAATTCCCGCCGTAGCAACACCTGCAATCATCTGGGCATCAGGGAAATGCTGATGGATAGCGTCAGCCAGCGCATTTTTAATGAAACTTCGTACTTCAGGATACGCCAACGTAACACGGTTGTCGCAGTAAATGGGCGATTTCCAGCCCGAACTCCACGTAAAAGGCTCGTCGGGGCGCAATCGAACGGCCTTTACGTCGAGCAGATGACGCGCTACCGTTTGTTGAACAGTTAAAGAATCCACAGGAAAATTGAGAAAATAAGTCGGCAAAAATAAGCAGACTTGCCCTACTTCACCGAAAATTTATAGACGGTTGTGCTTTTAAACGTATCACCCGGACGTAGCGTCGTAGTCGGAAAATCGGGCTTGTTGGGTGAATCGGGGAAGTGCTGCGTTTCGAGGCAAACCGCAAACCGCTTGGTGTAGGCAATGCCGTCGGTGCCAATAACCTTGCCATTCAGGTTATTAGCCGTATAAACCTGAACAGCAGGTTCGGTGGTCAGTACGTCCATCTGCCGTCCGCTGGTTGGGTCATATAACGTAGCAGCTTGCTTCAACTTATTCGATTTATCGGTAAACACCCAGCAGTGATCATAACCTTTACCATATTTAATCTGCGTATCGGTCGTATCGTTAATTCGGCTGCCAATGACCATCGGTTTTCTGAAATCGAATGGAGTGCCCGCCACAGATTTCAGTTCGCCCGTTGGAATCTGTTGATTATCCGTTGCCAGAACTTTGTCAGCGTTTATGGTTAATACCTCATTGAGAATATCCGCTTTCCGGCCATTCAAATTGAAATAGGCGTGATTTGTCGGGTTAAATACGGTCGGTTTGTCGGTTGTGGCTTTGTAATCAATACGTAACCCATTGTCTTTCTGAAGCGTATATTTTACTTCCACCGACAGATTGCCAGGATACCCTTCTTCGCCATCTTTCGACAGATACGTCAGAACAACCGCAGGTTCATTTCCATCGACAGGAGTAGCGTTCCAGAGTTGTTTATCGAAGCCTTTTGGGCCACCGTGAATGTGGTTGCCATTATTGTTAGGCGCCAGCGTATATTCTTTACCGTCGAGGGTAAATTTCGCTTTTCCGATGCGATTACCATATCGCCCGATGATGGGACCAAGGCTGGGTGTACCTTTCGCATAATCATCAAACGTAGGCATCCCAAGCACTACGTCCTCCATTTTTCCTGCCTTATCGGGCGTCATGATCGAAACGATATAGCCTCCATAATTGGTAATCTTCACCACCATGCCAGATGCGTTCTGAAGCGTAAAAAGCTTAGCCTCACGGCCATCGGGGAACGTACCAAAGCGTGTTGTTTCGATACCGGGTTTGGCTTCGGGTGCACTGGATGACGTAGCAATTGACTGGCTCATAGGCAGAATTCCAACTAAAAGAAGTAAGTAACGTTTCATAGAAAAGTAGGGTTTATTCGCGTGCCAGGTGAACTTTTACGGTATCGATTCGGGTACCGTCCATCGACATAATAGTAAAAGTAAAAGGGGATAGTTCAATTACTTCACCAACCTGAGGAACGTCTTCATGTATAGTCAAAATTAATCCGCCAAGTGTGTCGTAACTGCCTTCTGGAATTGACCATCCGTAGGTTTCATTGAGTTCATCAATTCCATGGCGGGCGCTCAGAAGCCAGGTACGTTCGTCTAGTTGCTGTTCCACCCAATCTTCATTGGTGTCGTATTCATCCTGAATTTCGCCGAAAATCTGTTCAACCATATCTTCAACCGTGGCAATACCCGCCGTTCCACCAAACTCATCGACCACAAGTGCCATACTTTTCCGATCGGACAGGAAACGCAGCAGCAAATCCTGAGCGGGCATTGTTTCTGGGACAGTTATCAACGGTGTAATGATTTCCTCGATAGTTGCCGGTTTTTTAAACATGGCCAGTGCGTGACAATAGCCAATCACATCGTCGATTGTGTCGCGGTAAACTACAATTTTCGAGTGCCCGCTTTCCTGAAACACCTGTTGGAGTTCGTCAATGGTATCGTCTACGGCAACGGCGTTAATGTTGGTACGTGTAACCATGCATTCGCGCACTCGTACATCCCGGAACTCAATTGCATTATTGAAAATCTGCGTATCAACCTCTACTTCTTTCTCTAAATCTGCTTTCTGATTCAGTTGCTGGAGGTACTGATTCAGGTCAGTAAGGCCAAAAACGGGGCGAATTTCCGGGTTTTTCTTCCCCATAACGTAGCGAATAAAAAACCGCGACGTACCGACCAGTACACGTACCACCGGCGCAATGGTTTTATAAATTACCCAGATGGGTACGGCCAGCATTTCCAGAAATCGGTCGGGGTGGATGAGGGCCAGACTTTTGGGTAGATAATCGGCGAGAGGCAGGAAAATCAGTGTTAAAATCAGCGTTTCGAGAGCAACTAACGTAAAGACCGACGTACCCCAGGATTCGGGTAAAATGGCCATTAAAAGCGGATTCAACACCACTACGCCCAACACTGTATAGATAACCAGAAACAACGTATTACCTGTCAACGTAGTGCCGATAAACAGAATGGGATTTTTCAGAAACCCCGATACGAGTTTTTCGCCCAGAGGCCCCTGTTTACTATGCAGTTCAAAATAGAGACGGTTGACCGATACGTAAGCCATCTCGACCGCCGAAAAAAAACCGGCCAGCACCAGGGCGAGTAGGGCTCCGAATAAAAGGGCGTATGGTTCCATGTAAATTATGAACGATGAGTGATGAACGATAAGTGATGAGTTTGCTGACGCATCTAGTCAATGTTGGCGTCAGCAAACTCATCACTTATCGTTCATCACTCATCACTTTTTTTTCTTCTTTCTGTCCTCAACCATCTGTTTGATAGTGGGAGAAATAGCTTTTTCGCGGTCGAGCCGGCGATTTTTGAAATATTGGAAGGCCAGCAGAAAGCCCAGACTCAACATGAGCAACCAGTAACTTTCGGCAAATGTTGTGCGCTGATACTCGGCAATCCAAAGTATCAGGAAACCGGCCGCTGCTGACAGCATCAATATTTCAGAAAGTTTCAGTTTCATACGTATTAGTCATCAGTCGGTATCCATTTGTCGTCAGTATCCAAAATTACCCCTAAAGTACTATCGACTAATGACGGAAGACTATTGACTCTTACTGACTTAACCTGAATTCCCGATAGCGCCGGACAGTCGCCAGAGCAAAGCCCAGCACGACGACCAACGTACCAATCCAGAGGACGTTGATAAGTGGTTTTTCGAACGCTTTCATTACAATGTAGTCGCGCTGGGTACGGTTGACCGCAAAGGTAAATTTGCCCGTTTGCGGATTGATTTCGTTCAACTGGATACGTACACCGAGTTCATCGCTGGTTTCGGCGGGGTGCGCCACCATCCGGTTTTTGATAATGAAGGCAGGATTCAGTATGTGTTCGCCGTTTTTGTCGAGTACTCGAACGCGTGCCCGTACGGCGGCATCACTCGGGCCAATCTCGACACCTTCAACCTCGTTGGCACGTATTACGTCGTCAAGGATCGCTACGTAGTCGTTGAGGAAAAACGTGTCTTTGATCGCAACTGAATACGTCTCCGTTTTCTCCCACTGCTCTTCGGCCATCGGGTCAGGAGCGGTTGCTACGTACGTATAAATGTCACGTTGCAACGAGTGGGTAATGTCGGGTGAGAGTACGACACCCATCCGTTCGTTAACCTGAAGCCGTGGATATAGCGTGAAAATTTTGCCACTTGGCTCGCGATACTCAACACCGTAATGAACGTTCTCAGGATAGAGAGCTAACGTATCACCTTTTTTGTGGTAGAGCTTACCATCTTTTTCGATGTTTCGGTTAGCAATACCGTGAAAATCACCTTCGATAACTGACACGTCGTTACGTGGTACGTAGCCCGGTACGTCGCGAACTTCAACGTACTGACCGCGATACGTTAGTTGGTATTTATCCATCTTCTCGGGCTGATTGAGCCAGAGCAGTACGTTCTCTTTATTCTCTCTGTTATCGTTTTTGGTAAAATCGTCGGTTTTTGAAATCATCAATCCGCTGTTATTCAGAGAGATAACTCGCGAATAACCCGACGAGTACAGAATCCCGATGAGCATGAGCGCCATACCAATGTGAGCAATGGCACCCCCCGTTAATCGGTAGTTTCCACGAATAATTCCCAGCAGAATAGTACCGTTGGTCATCAGTGCAAATACTGACGCAACCAGCAGCACCATGTAAGTCGGATTTTTTAGCGACCCAAACGCAATGATTCCTGCACTGACGAGTAGGGTGAGAATGGCGGGTGTTATGAGCGCATCCCACTTTTTGTTCCCAATTTTTCGCCACCACATAAACTGACCAATACCCGTCAATGAGGCAATAGCTACAAAAAACCAGGTCTGGAATTTGCCGTAGTGCGCCATCTGATCGGTTGGCAACGCTACGTTCGAAACCTTTCCGAACAATTCCACAATTTTGTTATACACCGGAATGGACGTAGTGGCAATCACCTGAAATGCAGATAGGCACAGGATTGTTGCACCGATAAACAACCAGAATTCTTTGGTATAAACTGATGCTTCCTTTTCATCACTTGGAATGATTTTCCATTTGCTGGCAGCCAAAATCACAGCCAGTACAACGAAAACCAGCAGATAAATTAGCAACTGCCCGGATAGACCCAAATCTGTAAACGAGTGAACGGATGCGTTCCCCAAAATACCACTACGTGTCAGGAACGTAGCATAAAGCACGAGCAGGAACGTAGCAATGGTAAGAATAACAGCGCTCTTCAGACCCGTAGAACTACGTTTGGCAATCAGCATGGTGTGGAGCGCTCCCACCATAACCAGCCACGGTACGTACACGGCATTTTCAACTGGGTCCCAGTTCCAATAGCCGCCAAAATTAAGGGTTTCATAAGCCCAGTAGCCGCCCATCATGATACCGACTCCAAGAATTAGCGCACCAAACAACGTCCAGGGGAGAGCAGGCCGAATCCATTCAACAGGCTGGTTACGCCAGAGACCGGCAATGCAGAAAGCGAAAGGCACTAACGTTAGGGCAAAACCGAGGAAGAGGGTCGGTGGGTGAATGACCATCCAGTAATTCTGGAGCAGTGGGTTCAGGCCGTTACCGTCTTTGGGAATAAAATTGGCGTCTGTTGCGAAAATGGGTGCATCAGGCATGGCCTCACGTAGCAAGAGAAAGGGCGTCGAACCAATTTTGAACGTATCACCGAAGACAACACCCAGAATCATCGACGCCAAAAATGCCTGTACCAGCGCGAAAATGGTCATCATGGGGGCTTCCCATCGGCTGCCGCTGGTACGTATCAGAATAACGCCTAGTATCGCATTCCAGAAGAGCCATAGCAGAAAAGAGCCTTCCTGGCTTTCCCAGAAACAGGCAATCATGTACTTTATCGGCAACGCCCGCGATGAATGGCTCCAGGCGTAGTGATACTCGAAATAATGATTGAAAATGATGTAAAACAGGCAGGCCGAGACACCCACAATAGCCGTAGCATGCAGATAAAAAGACCATCGCGCCAGTAAACGCCAGTCATCGCGGACGGGTGGTTCTGGCGTAGTCGGTTTGCTTTTACGTTTGGCTGTTTTTCCGCCGAAACGGACCTGTTCGGCTGATTCTTCACCAGCATAAGCGAGTTGAGGCTCTCGAACAGGTTCAGCCTGAGCAGCCTTTCGCTTGCCCAGCGCCGATAAAAAATAACCTAGCGTTGCGACCAAGGCCGTCACAAACGACAGGATAACGAAAAAGTGGCCAAGTTGCCCGACTGTTGTGTGTATCATTGACTAATTATTCTATGGTACTCACGCTGAGTACCAATCCAGAACTAATAGAGTTCATTGTCTTCACGAAGCGCTAACGCACGGAAATGATCACCTACTCGTGCTGACCATAAATTGGTTTTTCCACTAAGCTCTTTAAAATGAAGAGATGGATGCAGTGAATCAACTTTCAGAAGCTCAAAATTTTTGTCAGCCAGTTCTTATATTGATTCTGGTAATGCATAATACCTTTTCCAAAATTTAGCAGTTGTTCGATGATTCATAAAGATTTTGTACGACCTTGACGAATATCCTCTCTTGCTTCATTTATCAAAGCATCTAGTCGCCCAGCTTCCGCGTCCTCTTTTATTTGTTTATCCCAATGTTCAAAAAATCGAATAGGCGGGTAACAAGCCCATCTAATTCATCTGTGGGCAGTTCTTTAGCTGCTTTTTCGATTTCCTGTACGCTCATATTTTTGCGGTTTTGGCCTCGTGTTCAGTAGTTTCAAGCTTGCCGTCCTGGTATTTCGATGGGCACTTCAGCAGAATTTTGTTGCACTGGAAATGGTCGCCCTGCATCTTACCGATGATAACGATTTGCTCTGACCGTTCGAAATCCTGCGGCTTGGGGCTGTTATAAACGACCTTCTGCATTCGGTTGTCGGTATCGACGAGTGAAAACTCAAAGTGGTTTGGGTCGATGCCGGGGTTGTAGAGCATATCGACAATCTGACCCTGCGCATTTTTTTGGAGTTTACCTACTACGTGAATCTGGTTGTCGTCGCCGTCCTTAGCCATTTGCTCGGCTTTGGTGAACGTAGTATACACACTGGCGTCACCGGCGGTGCTGGCAATAATCCCAATCGCAATGGCGATGACGATAATCCCGATAATGTGAGAAATTTTCATACTATTAATTGGCTGTCAGCCATCAAGAAACGGTTTGTTGGTACTATCGACTATTGACTAACGACTTGTCTTTTACTTCTTTTTCCATTTTCCCGATTCGCTGGTCGAGACGTATCAGGTAGACGATAATCCCTGCAAATACAGCCGCGATGACCGTTACTACCACCCAGATTTTGCCATCGGCCCGAAGTCTGTCGGCCATCTCAACACCGTTCGAAACGGGTTGCTGTGCCAGTACGTGTTGGCTGATCAGAAGAAGTGCCGCCATTGGAGCTTTCGCCAAAAAAGAGAGTCGCATTTGAATACGAAAGAGTTGAAAGGATAACGAAAAAATAGATTGAATCATTCCGGGACTTTACATGAGTTTAGTCATCTAAAGCAGCTTTTACCCGGCCCAGTCGAACGCGTAATTCGGTAATCCAGATACCCAGTAACGTAAAACCGATGATTGCCGGATAGAAGACCATACGCATGGCATTGTCCATATCGTACTTGCCAAAGGCCGGATTGCCGCCATTTCCTGGATGCAGCGAATCGGTTAAACGCGGCAGCACGAAGATGAGTGGTACAAATACGGCAAAAGCGAAGATGTTATAAATCGCTGAAATGCGGGCGCGTCGTTGTTCGTCGTCGAACGAACCACGTAGTATTAGGTAAGCCATGTACATGAGCATACCAACCGCTACGCTGTTCAGTTTCGGGTCGTTTGGCCAGGGCTCTCCCCACGTAAAATTGGCCCACAGTGAACCCGTTGCGCACCCCAATAGTCCGTACAGAATAGACGTATTGGTGAATTCTACCGCCACTAAATCGTCGTCAGGTCGACCGCTACGTAGGTAGCGAACCGAATAAACAGCCGCTGTTAGCAAGAGTGTTATCATAGCAAACCAGAGCGGTACGTGGAAATACACGTTCCGAATGCTCTCGTTCAAAATCGGCTGACGAGGTACTGTACCCAGTAAGCCTTTTAATACTACGTAGGTCATAATCAGGACCGCGAGGACCTTCCACCAGTTTTTTTTCATACGTAACGCGGGAGCCAACCCGCCATTTTTTTAGTGTACTACGTTGTCGCGGGCTTCCGCCCGTGCTACGTTCTTAACTCCGCCACAAAAACGGAAATAGCAGCCACGACACGGTTATTACAATGACGTCGATAGCTAGTACAGTTCCCATTTCGTTCCAGCTACTGTTACGTTCCAGCCCATCGAGGGCGTTTTTTGAGATTTTCAGCAGCATCAGCAGCAAGGGCAGAATCGCCGGAAAACTCAAAATTGCCATTAACGTAGCGGGATTTTCGGCTTTACTCGCAATGCCCGATACGAGCGTGAGCGATGCCGCAAAGCCAACAGCCCCCAGTATAAGTGTCAGTAAATAAAGCGGTACGTCCTGAACGGGATTGCCAAGTACGAAGGCGTATACGCTAAATCCTAAAAGCGCCAGCACCAACATTAATACCGTGTTATACAGGATTTTCGACAGAATAATCAATTGCGGACTAATCAAAGTATAGTAGTACAATTGACGGCTTGCTCGCTCCTGTACGAAGCTTTTGGCGATGGCATTTATGGCCGTAAAAAGCTGAATAATCCAGAATAACGTGTTCCAGACGATGGGTGATAACTGACCGCGTCGGGTGTTGAAACTCAGGTAACACACAAACACGGCTCCAGCAATGTACAGCAGCATTCCATTGAGGGCGTAGCGTTGCCGCCATTCCAGCAGAAATTCCTTCCGCATCAACGCACTCATTTGCCGTACCGACTCTGCCATTTTTGTTTGTTTACTGCTACAAATTTACGTCACGAGGCCGAAAGTTTACGCTACTTTTGTCGACTATGTATGATAGTGCCGTTTTAACGCTTTGCGGATTTTCGTTTCTGGCCGGTTTTATTGATGCGATTATTGGCGGTGGCGGATTGATTCAGACACCTGCAATTCTTTTTACACTCCCGCAATATCCAGTTCCGATGTTGGTCGGGACTACTAAAATTCCTTCACTATCAGGTAGTTTGATGGGCGCGTTTCAATACAGTCGACGTGTTGCCGTACGTGGCCGATTTATCGGACCGATGTTGGCGATAGCCTTTGGAGCTTCTTGGCTGGGAGCGCTCACGCTTACTCAGGTGCCGAACAGTTTCATGAAACCCCTCGCACTGGTGATTTTGCTGGCAGTATTTATTTATACGATTACCAAAAAAGACTTTGGGCAGGCTCCACAGCGGGCTGTTTCGGAGCAGCAGCAACGGATTCGTATGTGGAGTATGGGCGCAATAATCGGGTTTTATGATGGATTTTTCGGGCCGGGAACAGGCAGTTTTTTAGTGCTGGGATTTATCGCGCTGATTGGTTTCGATTTCCTGAAAGCCAGCGCCCACGCCAAATTAGTAAATGCCTCAACCAATCTGGCCTGTACGTTCTTCTTCGCCAGCAAAGGACTCATTCTCTACTCGGTCGCTTTTCCGATGGCCGTGGCGAATCTATCGGGCGCATTTTTAGGGGCACGGCTCGCCATTTTGAAAGGCAATCAATTCATTCGAATATTCTTTCTGTTGATTATTGCCGCTACCATTCTGCGATTCGCGTGGGATTTGTTTGGGAAAAATGTCTAATTGATTATAACCAGTTTAATTTACGAAAATAAATTCCTAAACGAGTAGTTTTTGTCATTCTGACGAAGGAAGAATCTTAGAAACTGTCTGAAAAACCCCTAAATTCCCTGAAGGGGACTTAACTCGCACTCCAACAAAGTCCCCTTCAGGGAATTTAGGGGTTTGAACGAATTACAAAATAGTTTTCAGACAGCTTCTTAAAGTATCCCAACTCACAAGTAAAGATACTTTAAGATTCTTCCTTCGTCAGAATGACAAAAAATGTAGTATTCACAACTTCATCTTACCCCACAGTTTGCGCATGGGTTCCATCCAGTCGGATTTATCCAGTAGGGCGGGTTCCTTTATGATATCCAGCACCTGACGAGCCGTAAGTCGGCGCTCGGGCGAAACGACCAACAACTTGTTAATGAGCCGTTCGCTGGCGCGGGAAATCGCTGGCTGCAATTTGACGGGCGATAAATAATCTGCTTTCTGTATCAGTCGCCCAATTTCTGAATCGGTACTTCCCCCGAAAGGCGAATAACCCGTCAGCATTTCGTAAAATAAAACGCCTAATGCCCAACAATCAGAAGCGGCATTACTTTCGCCCGAAAACTGCTCAGGAGCCATCGAAGCAACCGTTCCGACCAGGTGCCCCTGTCTGGTAAGTCGGGGCGAATTTGCTTGTCTGGCTAAACCGAAATCGAGTAGTTTAGGTTGGCCTTCGCGAGTTAACTTAATGTTTCCAGCTTTCAGGTCGCGATGAATAATGTCGCGCTGGTGAAGGTAATCTAGCGCCGAAGCGATCTTGCCTAAATATTTCCACGCTGCCTCTTCCGACAAAGAGGCATTTTTTCGAATAACCTGTTGCAGCGTAGGCCCTTCGACGTATTCCATGACCAGACAGGGAAGATTTTTCTCGACAAAGAAGTCATAGATTAAAGCAATGTGCGGATGACGTACCGATGCCTGAAGGGCTGCTTCGTTACGGAACCGTTCGGCCTGCTCCAGCTGACTTAATAATTTGATCGCTACCGTTCGTTGAGTTGAGTCGTGGACAGCCTGATAAACTTCCCCCATACCGCCCGAACCCAGCCATTGTGTCAGCGTGTATCCCCGAATCGTTTGGTTCATGATTACTTATAAGTTGTTATTATCCAGACTAATAGGATAATGAAAGTGACAATGGAAAAAGCTAGCCAACTATTCGTCTGACGCGTTTTTTTACATTATTTTTTTCAGAGTTTTCACTTCGCCAGCTTCCTGTGGGCGTAGCGGTGGAGGGGCCAACGTCCATTTCATCTGGCAATCAGTACATTCATATAATGAACCCTTAGGAGGGCTTATTTGAGAATTTGTAAATGAACCAGTCTGAATTCCATCATAAGCCGATAAGTCAAGCAATATGATTTGCAGGAAACGTAGCGAGGCATCTTTTTTTAGTTTTTTCTCAAAAATGGTCAAGTCATTACGTGAATCGAACCAGTTCATGTTATAACGTTTGCAACGTTCGCAGGCGGTTTCGCTTTATAGCATCGGTTTTGTTGGTTAACCCAGCACCGTAGCCGCTAACCGGCTGATGTTGAGGGTGCGGGCGTTCGAGTCGATAATGTTTCGATAAAGACCACCATCCTGATAAAGCGATTCATGGGTTCCCTGCCCAATTACTTCGCCTTCCTCAAGCACATAAATCTTATCGGCATCCATGATCTGGCTGATGTTGTGCGAAATGATTAGCACGGTCCGGTTTTGCTTGACGGCATCCAGACTTTCCTTGATTTGCTCGGTTGTGATAGCATCCAGACTCGCAGTTGGCTCATCCAGCAGCAGCACGGGCGGATTTTTGAGAAACAATCGGGCAATGGCGATACGTTGTTGCTGACCACCCGACAACGACCGGGCTTCAGTTTTGTAGCCTTCGGGCAAACGTAGCACCTGATCGTGCAGGGAGGCTTTGCGGGCCGCTTCAATCACTTCTTCGTCAGTAGCTTCCAGCTTACCGTATCGAATATTTTCTTCAATGGTTCCGGCGAAAATGTGATTTTTCTGAAGGACCAACCCTACATTCTCCCGGACAAAATCACTGTCGTAGGACGCCAGCGGTTGTCCATCGAGCAGAACGCTTCCTTGTGTCGAGTCGTAAAAACCGGCCAGTAGATTCAACGCTGAACTTTTCCCTGCTCCCGACAGTCCGACCAGCGCTGTTACTTTGCCCGGTTCAAGGTCAAGTGTTACGTTACGTAGCGCCTGTTTGCCATTTGGGTAAACGAAATCAACGTTACGTAGCGAGAAATGGCCTTTCCAGTTCGTTGTGGTTAACGTACCGCGCTGATGCAGATACGTATTGTTTTCAATCATATCGAAAAAGCCTTCGGCGTATACCAGCGCTTCGGAATATTCGTCGTAAATACGGTGCAGGTGCCGAACAGGAGCCGATACGTTGTTGAACAACATGATGTGAAGAAGAATAGCCCCAACGCTCATCTGGCGGTTCAAGACAAAGTAAATCGTGACCACAAAGACCAGCACAATACCCATCTGCTCGGCAACACTCTTCAGGCCATCGAACAGGTAATTGGTGCGGTGATGGCGAATCTCGTTTTCACACAAACTTCGGTTAATATCCTGCTGACGGCCCTTTTCGTACCCTTCCCGCACAAACGATTTCACCACGAGAATAGACTCCAGCAATCCGAACAGCGCGTTGGCTTTGTTTTCCCGCACGTCCTGAATATTCCGGCGAATCTGTTTCTGGCGATTCGTCTGCTCGCGACTGATGTAGGCATAAACCGGCAAGACCAACGTAGCAACAAGGCCCACTCCTATATTCTTATTGTAAATCAGCACCAGCGCGAAGGCTGCATTTGCCATCATCGGAATAATATCGACAAACAGATTTTTGACGGTTTTGGTCAAATTCTCGATGCCCTTATCGATACGTTTTTCGAGTTTCCCCGTCTGATTCTGATTCAGCGCAAAGAACGAAAGATGGTACGAAACAATACGTTGGATAGTGTAGTCGTAAAGATCGGCGGCCATCCGAAACCGAATCCGATCGCTCAGGAACTTCTGGCCTAACTGAACCAGCAGACTCAGTACTTCTTTGCCCAGTAGAATCGCTACCAGAGTGCTCACAACCCAGCTTACTTCTCCTTTGTCGATGGGTTTTTTGAGGAGATTCTGGACTGTATTTACCGTGTATTCCATCACCAGCGGTGTTACTTGTGCCAGCAAAGCTCCAATCGTAGTGAGGAAGAGGGCCAGCGCCAGGCTTCCCCGGTAGTTGCGCACAAAGGGCCAGAGTTTGCGGATTAGCAGAAAGGTACTCATAAGTGGGAAGTGATGGAGGATGAGAAAAACAGGAGCGGTTGCTACGTTGCTGGTATTTTCGGGCGTGAATTATCGAGGCAAAACACCTTAAATCAGTTGCCGAATGAATTCCTGTGTATTGAGCCGTCCATCGGTTTGATAATCGTAGAAAAGCTCGGTCATGGAAGCCACAATGTGCGGGTCTTCAGTCAGGAAAGCCGTCAATTTGGTAGCCCGTCCACTGGCACTGGAACCGCTTCCCAGGATGCAGACGCAAAGTCCACGGAAAATACCCGGTTTGTTTTCGCGGGGAGCACTGATGAACAGTTGCACCGGCAACGTCTTGTTCACTTTGGAAACCCGGATGCCTAACTCCTGCATCTCCTGAACAGCCTGTGTATGGTCTTTGTATAACTGGCTAACCAAGAGTGATTTAGGGTCGTTTGCTTCTTCGGAAGAGGGAACCAGAAAACGGTTGTGATGCGGAATATCGTCGCGTTGATTCAGAATTGAGTTGCTACCCGGACGATACGTCTCAACCGATACGTGTTCGTTGACAACCTTACCCAAATATTTCAGGAATGCATGCGTAGCACCTTCGTTCTGATCATTTAATGTTACGAATTCAACGTGTGCATCGCTGCCCATTTTTTGCAGATACAGAGCAGCTCCTTTCAACTTGTTTTCGATGTCAGTACGGTCGCGCTGGAGGGCTTCGGCTTTGCGAGCATAGTCAAACTGCGTAGCGTTACGTAGCTCGTGGGGCTTCAGGTTGGCGTGTTTTGCTACGTATTCCATCCGGAATGGTGCTATACCTTCGACCCGCGCCGTATTGGAGAGAACCAGCAAATCATTTCCCTGCGACTGAGCCGAATCAATAACTTTCCCGATGCCATTCAGTAATTCGTCGGCACCTTCCATCAACTGCACTTTTTCGTTCACTTTGCCACTCACGTCGACCATCAACGTATTGAGCGATTGCGTAGCCTGAACCAGCAGATTGGTCTGAGTTTTAATGTGTTCCATTTCCTGCTGATTGAGTTTCTCCTTCTGGCGGTTCGCTTTCTCCGTCGAAACGGTAACGAACAACCCAATGAAAATTCCGACAATACCACCCATCAACCCGGCTATATCCAGTTCGCGAATGTAGCGATCGATTCCAGGGCTGAAGTACGTCTGTTGATCCGACCAGATACCAGTTTTAGGATTTATCTGGTAATTAGACAGGTAGTGGGCCGAATCGTTGAAGACATAAAACCATTTGAAACCCATCGAAATCAATAAGGCAACGAAAGGAATCATGAACAGAACGGTAAACAAAACCGGGTGTCGCCGAATGATTTCGTAAAGCACAGTGAAGAAACCTGCATCCTCAGTTTTTGAGTCGTTACTGACAAAAGGATGAGAAGCGGAGGTAGGCAGAGCTGTTTGCATGATTAGTTGATTGTTAAGGCAGTACAAAGGTCTCTGGTTATCAGCTGGCGAACTATCCAGAAAGACATACATTCTGCCTATAGGAAAACCTATAATTTGTGAGAGAAGCGTTTGATTTTACTTGATGTTGGCTGACGAAACAGGCAGGGAATCCGGCGCAGTGAATATGGTAAAGGCGATAAACGCAAGCATAATCGCGCAAACGGAAAGAGCAATCCAGGGCAACATCAAGCCTAATAAAGTGCCACGTTCGCGGGCTTCACTCGGCTTGCTGGGATTGTAAAATAAGGTATAGGATTCTCCTGGTGCTGGTAACGTAGCAAACACACTGAAATACGAGTAGTGCTTATAGGTAACACCGTTCAGTACGTATTCTATAGTCAGTCGTTTCATAAACTTGCCCCAGACGAATCGTACCCGACGATCAATAATTTGCCCAATCGTTTGACTGGCTTTTTTGAACCAGTTACGTTCTTGCTGATACGTTCTGACCAGCATAACAACGGGTATAAAAACCATAATCAATAAGGCTAATGGGCTATGCCATACATTCATAGTATAGCTAACAAATAGTGCTATTTGTATCAGGGCGATTCCCATCGTCAGGACGAAAGTTTTTAGGTAATTTGCGGTCTTCATGACGAGTTGTTTTTAGAAGATTGATTTGTTTAAGAACAAGACAAAGGTCAGGCGCTGTCATTCGCCGAATCCTATGCAAACACCTACATTCTGACTACAGGAAAACCTATAATTTGACGTAATTCAGTACATTATGGGTCAAAATTTGGCTTAAAAACAGGAAATTTGGGAGTTACGCGAAATCGTTAGATATAGGATTTGTAAGTAAGTCGTTTGCATCCCAGAACTTTCTGCAGTAATCTTGCATTACTTAAAATAAATCTAAATAAGCATATACGTACAAGCGCTTATATTGCCTTCTAATTAATGAACAAGCGTAGTGTAGCCGACCTCAAGACAGGTGAACGAGCCACAATTCAGTCATTTACAGATGAAACCATGTCGCTCAAATTGCTCGAAATGGGTTGTTTGCCAGGGGCTCAGGTGTATCTGTCGGCGAAGGCTCCGCTAGGCGACCCCATTTGCCTAAACGTAGCGGGTTACGTGCTGGCCATGCGTAGAGCCGAAGCTGCAACTATTTTAATTGATAATGATTAATGAAAAATGTACAACGATTAGTAGAGCAATGAATTTATCAGCTCATGCTACGTTATCTATTATTCAATTTACGTTATCCATTATGCATTAATCATTATTCAATACTTTGAAATCGTCTCCAGTTATAGGTCTTGTTGGTAACCCGAATGCGGGAAAATCGTCGTTGTTTAACCAACTGACCGGATTGCGGCAGAAAACGGGTAATTTTCCCGGTGTTACGGTCGACAAAAAGTCGGGGCCGTGGGCTATTGATGAACAGACTACCGCCACCGTCGTTGACTTTCCCGGTATTTATTCGATTTACCCAAAATCCCTGGATGAGCAGATTGTCACCGATGTTCTGGCGAACTCCAACCACCCCGATTATCCGGACGTAACGATTGTCGTTATTGATGCGTCGAACCTGCACCGAAACCTCCTGTTATTCACGCAGGTAATTGATTTGGGCGTACCTGTTGTCCTGGCGCTGAACATGCTCGACGTAGCAAAAGACGAAGGCAAGGAGGTGAATGCGGTACGTCTGGCAATGCAGTTTCAGGTGCCCGTGGTACGTATCAATGCGCGCACGGGCGAAGGGCTGGAACCACTCAAAAAAGCCGTCTTAAGTCAGCTTCGTCAGCCCAGTTTTGCCGAGAAACTCTTTTTTGATCCAGAAAAGTCGGCCAACGGTGTCATTGCAGACACGAAAACGCAGTACCAGCTTAGTAATAATTACCTGGCGTTGCAGTATGTCGTTCAGCATGACGGATTTTCGTTTCTGAATACGCAGCAGCGGGTTGGTTTAGATGCCATCATCGATAAGCACAACTTCAACGAAACCAAATTCCTGGCGTCCGAAACCATTGATCGATACCGGCACATCGGCCCCATCGTCGACGACGTAGTAACCGACCGCCGACCCGCCAACCAACGTACCTGGACGCAGCGACTCGACCGAATTCTGCTACATCCCGTTTGGGGATACGCCATTTTCCTGCTCATTCTCTTGCTGATTTTTCAGACCATTTTTGCGTGGGCCCAGCCCTTTATGGATGGAATCGACGCGGGAGTAGCCTGGCTCAATGGCCAGTTAAAAGAAAGCCTGCCTGTCGGCCCTCTCTCTGATCTGCTCACAGACGGGATTCTGGCTGGAATTGGAGGGATTCTGGTGTTCATTCCGCAGATAGCCTTCCTATTTCTGCTGGTGGCGTTGCTTGAAGAATCGGGTTATATGTCGCGGGTGATGTTGATTATGGACCGGCTGATGCGGCCGTTCGGGTTAAACGGACGTAGTGTTGTTCCCCTCATTTCGGGCGTAGCCTGTGCGGTTCCGGCTATCATGGCGACACGTAGCATTGGCACCCGGCGCGACCGACTCATTACGATTCTGGTAACTCCGCTGATGAGTTGCTCGGCCCGATTGCCCATTTATACGATTCTGATTGCGCTGGTAGTGCCGAGTCAGCGAGTTTGGGGCATTTTTAACGTACAGGGGCTTGCCCTGATGGCTCTTTACCTATTGGGTTTAGTAAGTGCCTTATTAGCTGCCTTAGTATTGAAACTCGTCCTGAAGGCGAAGGAACGTAGCTACTACATTATGGAGCTTCCTACGTTTAAACTACCACGCTGGAACCACGTAGCACTGACGGTTTGGGAAAGTGTTCGGGCTTTTGTATGGGAAGCGGGTCGGGTTATTCTGGCCATCTCAATAGTGTTATGGGTGCTGGCCAGCTACGGTCCCGGTGATGCTATGGACAAAGCAGAAGCGAACGTCCGGCAACAAAATACTTCATTAGGAAACGATGAACTTCAAAACCAAATTGCTTCCGAACGGCTTGAAAAATCCTATGCTGGGGTATTTGGTCATTTTATCGAACCTGTTATCCGACCTCTCGGCTACGACTGGAAAATCGGTATCGCCTTACTGAGTTCATTTGCCGCCCGCGAAGTATTTGTCGGGACTATGTCGACGATTTACAGCATCGGTAGCAGTGATGATGAAACTGGTGTTACCATCCGCGAACGACTCCGTCAGGAACGTAATCCGGAAACGGGCGGCCCCATGTACACGCCAGCGCTGGCGTGGTCGCTGCTGATTTTTTACGTATTTGCGATGATGTGTATGAGCACGTTAGCTGCCACGCAACGCGAAACAAAAAGCTGGAAATGGCCTGCGGTTCAGTTAGTCTACATGATGACACTAGCCTACGTAGCGGCCTTTGCTACGTATCAGTTTATGAAATAAAATTGTCTGAACCAGGATTTAGCAGATTTAGGGATTTTCACGATTTTGCTTTTCGCTTCTTTGAAGCGCTCAATCATTTAACAAAATCCTGTAAATCCCAAAATCAGTTAAATCCTGGTTCAGAATAATATCCCTTTCGAAATCAAAGGATAAACGTGGTACACGATGTAGGCCAATAAGGCTACTGTTAAACTACCTAGTGCGGTAGTAGTATCGATGGTGGGGCGTGTTTTACGCACTGGCTGATCAAATTGCCAGCCGCGTTGGGCTGTTTGCTTCATAGGGGTTCATTAGATAGTTTACCAATGCAAAGTTGGGCACTTATCTATTGCTAATACAGCGCAAAAACCCCGTTTTTTATATGCGTAAAACTACCTGATTTGACGTCAGGAAATAGCCAGTAACACTAAAAAGGGTTGATTTAACCTAAAAACGGCCTTGATAAGCAAGCAACAGTAGTGTATATACGTTGATTGCTCGACTATGGATTTACTCCCAACGTAGCGCATCGATCACGTCAGAAGCCACCATACCGATGGCTCCCCGTTGCTCGGCGGCCTTATCGCCAGCCAGACCGTGGGCAAAAACGCCCAGAACAGCAGCTTCAACAGGATCATATCCCTGCGCTAATAGAGCCGTCAGAATACCCGTCAGTACGTCACCCGTTCCACCTGTACTTAGGCCAGGATTGCCCGTTGAGTTGAAATGCACATCGCCCTCTGGCGTGGCAATGGCCGAATAGGCACCTTTCAGCACAACAATGACTCTGTGTTTTTGAGCAAATTCACGTAACAGGTCCAGTCTTTCATAATCATCGGACCATTTTCGGGTAAGGCGTTCAAACTCTTTCGGGTGAGGTGTCAGAATGCTGCTGACTGGTAGTTTTGCCAGTAACGACTTGTTCTCAGCCAATAAATTGAGCGCGTCGGCATCGACAACAATGGGCTTTTTAACCCCTGAAATTAATTCTTTTAGCATCGCCAGCGTTTCAGGCGTTTTACCAATACCCGGACCAACACCAACAGCAGCAAACTCGGTGGGAGACGTGTTATTACCGCTATGCCGAATACCCGTCAACTTGTCATCATCAATGTCGGGCTGACACATGGCTTCGGGAACGGCGGTTTGAATGATTCCGTAGCCGCTACGTGGCACCTGAACCGTTAGCAGGCCCACACCTGAGCGCAGACAAGCTCGCGACGCCAGTACGGCCGCACCAATTTTTCCGTAACTACCCGCCAGCAGAAGCGCATGACCGAACGAACCTTTGTGCGAAAAACGGTCTCGTTTACGTAGCAAAAGCCGAGCTTCATTAGGTTGTGTATAATAATAAGGAGTCCGGGCCTGATCAATAAATCGCTTCGACAACGTAATGTCAACAACCGACCACTGGCCAACGTAACGACCGTTCTGAGGCAGCATAAAGGCCAGCTTAGGCAACTGAAACGTAACGGTATAGTCAGGCTCGATGATAACGTCGTCAGGGTTATTGGGCTGATCGACCTGTAGACCACTGGCAATATCGACCGAAACCACCGTAGCGGGAGCTCGATTGATGGTTTCAATTACATGTTTAACGATACCATCGACCGGGCGCGATAACCCCGAACCCAGAATGGCGTCGATAATTACCTCAGTATGACGTAGCGCCGGTATATCCTGCGAAAATTCGATGTACTTTACGTTCTCCGTCAACAATTTAAGCCGCCGATGATTGTGCATGAAATCATCGGACTCGCGCGGAGCGTAACGGACTACGTAGACTTCGACCGAATAGGAACGTTCGAGCAGCAAGCGGGCAATAGCCAGTCCATCGCCCCCATTATTACCAAGCCCACAGAAGATTTTAGTTGGTTTAGTAGAAGGAAACTGATCGGCAAACCAGTCGACAAAAGCCAGCGCTGCCCGTTCCATAAGGTTGATAGGGGCAATGGGTTCATTTTGAATGGTGGCTTTATCGAGTGCTTTAATCTGGTCGACGCTGAGTATTTTCATGGATTTTATATAGGTGCCGCAACGTATTTCTGCAAAAGTATTTATTACGTATTGAAAAAATAGACTTCTGGAAGTTTGGTAGTAAACGTAATCATATTTGGATTGTTATCTTGCCTTAAATCAATATTGATATCGAACGGCTGAGAAATTCAAAAAATTGGCCTTGTTTTCGACCGCTTGAAATGTCTGGCTGCCAATCAATAAGTAGTTTGTCAACTTTGCTGAATTACCTACTTCATTTGTTTCTAAACTAAACCGTTCATGAAAATCAAAACTGCATTCCTGATTTTAATCTGGGCTGTTTTTTTCGTACTAGCTCTGGACTTTGGTTATGATCTTCTAAACCAGAAAGATACCCTGCTCAACATCGGCGGTTTTCTCGTGGTGGGTGCAGTACTTATTATTTCCCTTACAACTAAATGTTTCACCGTAAACCCCTTTAAAAGATGAGTAAAATGAGAATTGTTATCTGGTCAGTTGCTGTATTGTTTCTTGGTCTGGTTTTTGTTAATTCCTGTACCACAGTTGATGCGTCGCACGAAGGTATCAAAGTAAGTAAAATTGGCTCCGATCGGGGCGTTTCGGACATTGAGAACGTAACGGGCTGGATTTTTTACAATCCGCTTACGTCCTTTATCGAACAGTATCCCACCTTTACGCAAACCAAAGATTTCGAGCCATTTACGGTTAGTTCAAAGGGAGGAACCTTGTTTAAAATTGACCCAACGCTAAACTACCATCTGGTAAAAGGACAAGGCGCTAATGTGTACCGTAAGTATCGGAAAGAACTGCCTGATATTGAGAATAATATACTACGTACCATCGTCTATAATTCATACCGCGACGTAGCGAATTCATTTTCCCCCGACTCACTGGTGAACAACCGGGCTGGCTTTGAAGAATTAGTAGAAGGAAAACTACGCAAAGCCCTGGGCGATGACGGTTTTGCGTTTGAAAACATTACGTCGAATCTGACACCACCTGAGTCCCTACAGGCGATGATCGATGCCAAAAATACAGCCGTTCAAAACGCCTTACGCTTAAATAATCAGGTGGCATCGGAGAAAGCTGCGGCTGAGATAGCGATTACAAAAGCCACCGGTATTGCCCGCGCAAAAATCATTGAAGCCGAAGCGGAAGCTCGCGCTAACGAATTGAAACAGAAAACATTGACACCCATGTTGATTCAGCAGCAATGGATCGCCAAATGGAACGGTCAACTGCCGACAACACAGCTGGGAGGAGGCACTTCGACAATGGTGCAAATGCCTATAAAATGATACGTTCCGAAAACAGTACAAGACTAACGTAGCGGTCGAATAGCCGGATTCAAACAAAACCAATTGAGATTGTGGGATTTCGTTTGTTACTACAATGAAAAACACTATCTTTGCGGCTCATTTCGAAAATACTTACTGGCGATTTATATACGGTCATGAGCGAGTTAATTAAATTAGTGGAGGCAGACAACGCGCAACGTCGCACCGAATTGCCCTCATTCCGTGCAGGTGATACGGTGAACGTACACGTTAAAATCCGCGAAGGAAATAAAGAGCGTATTCAGGTGTTTACGGGTACGGTAATTCAACGCCGGAACCCAAGCAGCGGTGGTGAAACCTTTACGGTACGTAAAGTATCGAACGGCGTAGGTGTTGAACGGATTTTCCCAGTTCTGTCGCCTAACATCGACAAAATTGAAGTGGTGCGTATGGGTAAAGTACGTCGCGCACGTCTGTACTTCCTGCGTGGCCGTCAAGGTAAGGCTGCACGTCTGAAAGAGCGCAAACCAAAAGCAGTTGCAGCAGCAAAATAGCCTGTTTGTTTGCCAGAAAATCAAAAGCTGCCTTAACGGGTGGCTTTTTTTATGACAAAAGATTACAACCTTACAACTTCTCATGACCATTAACTTCGTAAAATACCAGGGAACCGGCAACGATTTTGTCTTGATTGACGACCGTACAGAAACGTTTCCGGCTTCCGATCAGGCATTGGTAGAAAAACTGTGCCATCGTCGGTTTGGGATTGGTGCCGATGGGTTGATTCTCCTGCGCAATCATCCTGATTATGATTTCCAGATGGTTTACTTCAATGCCGACGGCGCCGAAGGCAGCATGTGCGGCAATGGCGGTCGATGCATCGTTCGATTTGCTCATGATCTGGGCATTTTTCAGGAAGAAACACGTTTCCTGGCTGTCGACGGCGAACACACGGCTCGTGTAGAAGGAGAAGATATTTTTCTGAAAATGAGCAACGTAACGAGCGTCGATGAACGTAACAGCCTGACATTCCTAAATACCGGTTCCCCACATGTAGTACAGTTTGTCGATGATCTGGAATCTTACGACGTAGTGGGCGAGGGACGTAGCATTCGCTACAGTGCTACGTTTCAGCCGGGGGGCACGAACGTCAATTTTTCCCAGGTGCTTACTAACAATACAGTATTTGTCCGAACGTATGAGCGGGGCGTTGAAGACGAAACCTATTCCTGTGGTACGGGCGTAACAGCCGTTGCACTCGTCGCTCACCAGCAGCTTTCGCTACAGAGTCCGGTGCAAATTCGAACCATCGGTGGCAACCTGCGTATAGCCTTCAACGTAACGGGTGAAAACCAGTTTGATGCTATCTATCTGATCGGTCCAGCCAAACGGGTATTTGCGGGAATGATAACCGTTTAGCGCCAAGCGCAGTTATCTAATCAGCAAGCTGGCTGCCAAACACTACGTTACGCTTAACGAATGATTCTCTACAAAAACAAGGGCCTTTTTCCCTCTATCTGGCATTTTCATACAGGCCCCACCGCACGGGGTTTACTACGTCGGCTGATTGTCGTGGCTATCTACGTAGTCGTTGTCACAGTGGCCGAAATGCATTATACCGACCTAATTCTGAAAGATACTCCGACCTCATTTCTGGGTGCAATGGGTATCCTGCTGAGTCTTCTACTGATTTTTCGGACGAATACAGCCTACGACCGATTTTATGAAGGGCGGCAGGCTTGGGGCGTATTAGTAAACAACTGCCGGAATCTGGCTATTTTCTTCAACGCCGTACTGCCCGATGGTGATCAAGACAGTCGTGCCTTCTTTGCCAAATCCATTTCCAACTTTCCATTTGCCCTTAAAAATCATCTCAGAAATGTATCCGATATGCGCGAACTGGATATGGTTGAGGAAGGCGAACGCCGTGATCTGAGCAATTTCGATCATAAACCAGCGGGTGTCTCAAATCAGCTCTGGGTAAAAACAGAGAGCCTCTATCGTCAGGGTCATATATCTGAATCACAGCATATTAACCTGAATCAGCATCTGACTACTCTGATGGACGTATGCGGTATTTGCGAACGTATTAAAAGCACGCCGATTCCATTTTCGTACATGCTCTTCATCAAGCTGTTTATCATGCTATACGTAGCGCTGTTGCCGTTTACGATCATCACAGCTTTTGGTTACCTAACCATTCCCGCCGTGTTGCTAACATCCTACGTACTGGTCGGGCTGGAAATGATTGGTGAAGAAATCGAGGAGCCCTTCGGTTTGGAACGTAACAACTTGCCTTTGAGTCAATTAAGCCAGTTGATTCGGGTCAACGTCCACGATATTTTACAGATTTACTTACCTCCTGTTGAGAAGCAGGCTGCCAAACCTGGCTTCACCATCGTAACGTAATGGCGTGGGAAGCATGAAAACTATATATATAATCCTGTTTGCGATTTTTACTTTTTTCGCTGTTTTGACCGCAACGATAGTAATTTTGTTATTGTTTCAGGAACGGTATGAAGCCAAAATGTATTCAACCGTTTGTATCGTTTTCACAATTCTCTCGATCCTGGTTGGGTCAAAACTCAAAGACTTGTGATATCATCCTAATTCATACGTCCTCAATAATTCCACCGTGAAGATGATAAATAGTCTTTTCCTTAAACTCCGGTTGACGTAGTAAATCTTTAGCGGCTACTTTGCTACGTACGCCATTCGTGCAAATCACCAGTAACGTATCGTAGGGGAGGAGTTCGGCTTTGCGGGCGCGGATATCGGGCAGCGGAATATTCAGTCCACCAATATTAAATTCGTCAAATTCCCACTCGTCCCGCACATCGACAACGGCGGTATTGGGTTGACGACGTAGCGTTTCAAGTTCCGGCAGGGAAATATCCGTGTAGGTTGGCGAAGTCATACACGAACGTAACAACCAATTTTCAGTGCGTGTTCAGAAGAGCGATTAACGCGCTTTGATTTCCAGAATCTCAATTTCGGCTACACTAGGCGTATGACCCCAGCCACACAGTAACTTGACTTGTTTTCCCGTCTCAATGAACCGAACCGTTACATTACGTTCATTGCTGTTTGGTTTGGGTGGAATGGTTGCCAGCGCTTTCTGATAAATAGGCAACGTAGCGTCCGTCGGTTTATAGGGAATACCATTGCCGGTTGAGTCGGTTTTTTCCAGGCGAACATGGTCTTCGCAACCGTCAGCAATGAGTGAACTATCGGAAATATAAGCGGCCTCAGTACGCACGAGGCTGTCTATTTGAGTACGCTGACAACTTAACAGGACGACTAGCAGACAGAGAAAAACGGATTTCATGGCTTCAACTTTTCTGTATAGACCAGAAAATCGGGCAGGGGGTTGTAAGGCTACCAAAAATTGAAAACTGTCAATCTGTCAGATAGGAACGTACTGGAACAAGATTTGAAGAGCGCCGTTTATGTAATCAAGTAGCCATCTAATAGTAAACTATGGAAACCCTACAAAACGAAAAGGGACAGATTTCGATCCACACAGAGAATATCTTCCCGATCATTAAGAAATTTCTGTATTCTGACCATGAAATTTTCCTGCGCGAGCTAGTCTCCAACGCCGTCGATGCTACGCAAAAACTGCGTCAACTTTCATCATTTGGCGAATTTGGTGGTGAACTGGGTGATCTGAAAGTAACGGTTTCGCTGGATGAAGAAGCCAAAACTATTACCGTTAGCGACAATGGTATCGGGATGACCGCCGAGGAAATCAAAAAATACATCAACCAGATTGCTTTCTCCGGCGCGTCTGATTTCCTCGAAAAATACAAAGACAAAACTGATGACAAAGGCCAGATTATCGGTCATTTTGGCCTAGGATTCTATTCGGCGTTTATGGTGGCGTCGACGGTCGAAATCGTCTCGAAATCGTATCGCGATGGGGCAGAGGCAGTACGTTGGACATGCGATGGTTCGACTGAATTCGAAATTTCACCCGCTGAACGTAGTGAGCGCGGCACCGACATAATTCTGCACATCGCATCTGATTCAGAAGAGTTTTTGAATAAAGGTCGCTTACAGAGCATTCTCGATAAATATGCCCGATTCCTGCCTGTTCCCGTTGAATTCGACGGAAAAACGGTAAACAATACGTCGCCCATCTGGACAAAAGCGCCGTCGGAACTGACTGACGAAGATTATAAGAATTTCTATCGTGAGCTGTACCCGATGAGCGAGGAACCGCTTTTCTGGATTCATCTGAACGTCGATTATCCGTTTAACTTAACCGGGATTCTCTACTTCCCACGTATCAAAAACGAACTGAGATTCCAGCGCGAGAAAATCCAGTTGTATAGCCGTCAGGTGTTCATTACCGACGAAGTGAAGGACGTAGTGCCCGACTTCCTGATGATGCTACATGGCGTAATCGATTCGCCAGACATTCCGCTGAACGTATCACGGAGCTTCCTCCAGGCTGATGCTAACGTAAAGAAAATCAACGGATACATCACCCGGAAAGTCGCCGATAAACTCAATGATCTGTTCAACGCCGACCGTAAAGCATTCGAAGAGAAATTCGATGACATCGGTCTGTTTATCAAATACGGAATTCTGAGCGACGATAAATTCTGGGAAAAAGCCAGGAATTTCGTGCTGCTGAAAAACACCGAAGGTGAATTTGCTACGTTGGACGAGTATCAGGAGAAAGTGCAGGCCAACCAGACCGACAAAAACGACATGGTAGTGCTGCTTTACACTTCTGACCGCAAACAGCAGGACGCTTATATTGAATCGGCTCGTCGGCGCGGTTACGACGTATTGCAGATGGACAATATCATCGATGCCCACTTTATCAACGCGCTGGAACAGAAGCTGGAAAAGGTTCATTTCGTGCGCGTTGATGCCGATACGTTGGATAAACTTATTGACAAAGGGCTGAATAACGAGAGCGTATTATCGGAAGATGACCAGAAAAAACTGAAGGAAGTTTTCGATCAGGTATTGGATAATAAAATGCTGAACGTCAGCGTCGAAGCCATGCCTACCGATGAACTTCCAGTGACCATCACGATGCCAGAGTTTATGCGTCGGATGAAAGATATGTCGGCTTTGTCAGGAGAATCTTCGTTCTACGGAAATTTCCCGGCTACCTACAACGTAGCGGTTAACGCCAATCACCCGCTGACGGCAAAAATTCTGACCGAAACTGATGCTGATACGCAGAAATCACTGGTGAAACAGGTGTACGATTTAGCGCTTCTGTCGCAAAACATGCTCACCGGCGCCGATTTGACCGCCTTTGTTCGCCGGACGGTTGCTACGTTGTAATTGACGATTTGAAGTAGAAAATTGGGCGTTGGTTCGGGATGTTAACCTGGGCCAACGCTCTTTTTTAGGACCGACCGTTGTTGCTACGTGGTATCTGCGTGATGGAGCCTCCTGCCTGTTTGGATGGTCGCGAAAACCATATTTTTCGTTTGGCGATCAGTCGACTCAGAACGAAAAACAATACAACGAAAATAAGTACAATGGCAATCAGCGGCAGAAAAATCGTGAACAGCGATAGCCCCACGGATGCTACGTTCTCGCCTGTGGCAATTATCGGATTGGCCGTTCCACCTGTAGTAGCCGTCGATCCCAAACGTAGCAGACTGGTTCCCGCCTGAATAATTCCCGCCGAACTTCCCCCCAGCATCAGGCCAAGTCCCCAACGTAATACGTCGTCATCGATGTGCAGGAACGACGTACTAAGCAACGTACCGGCAATGATGGAGGCTGGTGTAGCTATGGCATCCAGCAGGTTGTCGAGCCAGGGAATGTAATACGCTCCTAATTCAAAGACTGTCGCGACGGAAAGTCCTAGTAAAACAGGCCAGCCGCTAATCCATTCATAACCCGATACGGTGCCAATTACGCCTAATTTGGTAGCTAAGCTGGCAATCAGCAGCGGAATGAATACCCGAAAACCACAACAGGCCGCTAACCCGACGCCGATACAGGCACTCACAAACCATTCAATTGTCATAGTGCTACGTTATTCGTTTTTAGGACCTCTAGTTACTTCAATGGCCTGGGTTGAGAGTTCGGCTTTTGGCCACTGATGATACAAATCTGAAGACGTGTACAAGGATTTATAATCCTGTTCAGGGTTGACAAAGGCGCGAATCTGCCACTTAACGCCAGCTTCTCCTGCATTAGTGCTGCCAATATAGAGAACACATTTCCAGGTTCCGTTGCTTTCAACTTTAACGGGTGCCTGAATAAAATACTTATTCCAGCCTCCATCAGGCTCATAACTTCTGTTCCAGCTAATCGGGTGAACAACGACCCAAACTGAATCTGCATTCGATACGTTACCTTCAATAGCTACTATACGAGGTACAGTCTCTGCATTATGCGGTGTATGGATGACTAAATCACTCGCCCGCGACGGAAATAAATACTTAATGATTCCATAAACAACTAATCCAGTCAGAAATATGAAACCTGCCATAAATAGTTTACGATTCGCCGTATCAGGCGACGTTTTGGTCTGACTATCAGGCTGATTTCTAGTATCTGCAATTACGGTTGATTTTCCTTCGGCGTAGGAGCGACAGGTATTTAGAATTTTCTTTCCGGGCAGATAATTATCATCTGTGAACAGTAGAGCCAGCGTGTTTGTACTAGGAATATGAAGATTGTTATCCACCCGATCTATTCCTCTTACTACGTAAAACTCCTCAACGAAGGACTGCCGAAGCGGTTCATAATTGCCCCGATTCGTATTGTAATCGATGGTTGGAAATCGGACTTTATCGCGTTTGTAATACGTATCGTATTTGGTTCTGATTCTTTCGCGCAAGTTTTTTACCTCATCTATATTGATAGGATTGTCCTTATCTTCCATATCCGTGTGAATAAGCCTAAAAATAACACCACCTCAGGTCGATTTGTTATTTGCGAACTACTTCTACTATCGATGAGGTAAGCTCCGCTTCAGGCCAGGCGTAATAGATCTGTCCACTCTTCAATTCATGAACGGGATTGACGAACGCCCGTATTTGATACGTTAATCCAGCATGGTCGCTACTTTCGCTACCTGCATAAGCTACACCAACCCAATTCCCATCATGCTGAACTTTGATAGGTGGTTGTATCCAGTAATCTTTCCCTTTTTCGTAGCGAACGGCAAGCCATACCAATTCGGCATTTGATACGGTGCCTTTAACAACCAGCTCAACCGGAACAGGGCTTTGGGGAAGGGGGCGAATAATGACTAAGTTGCTGGGAACGGGGGTAGTAAATTGTCGGGCGATATACAGGAGAACAATCATACCGGTTAAAACCGCGAATCCACCGGCCATCAGCTTCGGAGATATCGATACAGGTTTTGTCTCAACCTGATCCGTAACGGATATGGGTGTATGATTCTCTTCGCTTATCGATCTTTCTGTTGCATACAACTTGCAAGTATCGAGCAATTTCTTGCCGGGTACGTAGTGCTCATCTGTGAAGAGGAGGGCTAAGGTATTCGTACTGGGAATATGAATTGCGCTTGACGTAGCATCCAGCCCTTGTACCCCAAAAAGCTCTTTTACAAAAGAATCCCGAAGCGGTTTGTAGTTTGCTCGATTGGTGTTGTATTCAAAGTCGGGGAAGTGGTCCCGGTCTATTTGCTGATATAAGCTGTATTTACTTTTTATGCCCTCGCGAAGGGCTTGCATCTCTATTTCGGGAATGGATTTGCTCACTTTTTCCATGCCGATAAAATAGCGGTAAATGAATGAAACTGAACCGAAGAAAAAACGTAATAGAACGGAAAGATAAACGAAAAACAGTAACGCAGCCAGTTTTCCCAAAAATATGATCTTTGTTTATCCCGACTTTCTATTCATATCTGTTCGTGGTTAAAATTGTCCTGTTGAACGAACATTATTCCGCTTCTATCCACACCATTTTTTAGTACTGAATCCTAACAAGTTAAGTCGCAGAGAAACGCAGAGGAGGCACGGAGATGCACTGAGAATTTATTTCCTCAGTGCATCTCCGTGCCTCCTCTGCGTTTCTCTGCGACTAACGTTTTACTGAAAAAACTGCGAATTAAAATTCATCAAAAAGGCTTCGTCAGTGGCGCGGGTCAGTGCCGTATATAACCACCGGACAAATTCATCGTTCACCTGCCCATCCGGTAAAAAGCCCTGGTCCACAAATACGGCGCTCCACTGACCACCCTGCGCTTTATGACAGGTGAGCGCATAGGCAAATTTCACCTGGAGAGCATTCAGATATGGGTCTCGCCGGATGGCTTCGGTACGTTCTTTCTTGCTCTTGATATAAAAATAATCCTTCATTACGCTCTCATACAGGCCCTTATATTGCTCAGAATTTAGCGATGGATTGGGTGAATACAACGTATCGAGGATAATTTTCGCTTCGAAATCGGGCTGATCCTCGTAATCAACCAAGCGTAACGTAACGGTGGCGAACCGAAAACCGTGCATTTCTTCCTTGTTACGTATCTTCTGGACTTCCACAAATTCACCATTCGCCAGAAAACCCGCTGCCGATTCTTCGTCGAGTATGGTGTAGTTGTTCCGGGCAATCATGAGCATGTCGCCCGCGTCGAGTTCTTCTTCACACTGGTCAATCATCCGCCTGACAAACTGGTTGTACTGAACAGCCGTTTTGTTAGACCGACAAATGATAGCCGTGTTTTCCCGGCCGTATTTATCGTAGGCGTAGCGAATGCCATCTTCCAGCTTTGTCAGCGGCATTTTGTAAATGTCGGTGAATGAGCGGACGTTCAGGCGAATGTCTGGTATTTCGGTGGGCGTAGGCGTGTATTTGTTGGTCAATAGCGTGTCAAAGTCGACCGCTTTAGGTGTGGGTGAAACGTCGGAATCAAGCAGCACTCGCAGGTTGGTTGCATTATATAAAATGCCCGATTCTTCATCCTGACGCATCACTTCGGTTAGTTCCTGTTCGTAAACTTTCATGTCGAAAGAACTGGCCAGAAAGCCCCGGTCCAGTGCCGGGCTCAACTCCCGACCGACAGGCGGCAATTGAGCCGTATCGCCCACCAGCATCAGTTTGTTACCCGAATTTTCGAAGACGAAATCAATTAAATCAGTCAGTAACCCTTTCCCGCCAAAATCGGCTTCATCCGAAATCATCGAGGCTTCATCGACAATGAACAGCGTATTTTCATGATAATTTTTCTGCCGTTGAAAGGCCAGAACGCCCGAGCCCGGGTCGGCCATCTGACGGTAAATTTTTCGGTGAATTGTCTGGGCAGGCTTTTTCGCGTAGCTGGTCATGACTTTCGCAGCCCGGCCAGTGGGAGCCAGAAGCACGGATTTAAAGCCAAATCGCGGCAGTATTTTGATCAACGTACCAACCAGTGTGGTCTTACCCGTACCGGCATAACCACGTAGCAGAAAGCAATCGCGGTAGTGCTCAAATTCTTCGTGAGTGATGAACGCGCCTATTTGTTCGAAGAACTGCTCCTGACCAGGAGTGGGCTTAAATGGGAATCGTTTGGCCATTAACTGAGCGGCCGTCTGCGTTTCATTCATATGCTTAAAGATACGAAAAAAAGGAGCAAGGGCCAAGGGGCGAAGGGCATGGAGTACAGGCAAATGGGCGAGGAAATAAACTTTTTTTACCCCATGCCCCATGCCCCTTGCCCCATGCTCCTTTTTTCCTATATTCACCCTCCACTAAAATCCTTCGACCCCTTATGAACATTCGTCAGATTCTCCAGAGCAAAAAGATTAATGCCCTCTATTCGGTATCGTCGGACCAGACCGTACTGGAGGCCCTCCGTGTCATGGCCGATAAGAACATCGGTGCTGTACTGGTTGTCGACAAAGGCATGCTGACCGGTATCTTTTCTGAGCGGGATTATGCCCGCAAGATTGTCTTGAAAGATCGGCATTCCGATGATACACGTATTGCCGACGTAATGACGGCCAACGTTATTACCATTGCTCCCGAACAAAGCCTTGAGGAGTGTATGCACATCATGTCCGACAAACACATCCGTCACCTGCCGGTGATGGAAACCGGGGAATTGTTAGGAATTATTTCGATCAACGACGTAGTGTCGGCTATCATTCGCGATCAGAAAACCCGTATCGACTCACTGGAGAGTTATATTTCGGGTAGTCCTTATTGATTGGCGTGTGTATGGCACACATCTTGATAGGCATACAGCATAATTGTCTACATTTGCGTCCCAAAAAAGCTTGAAAAAATTGTGACGAAAGTACTCGATGCGCCTGGTGTGGATGCGCCTGAGGTAGTGACGCCTAGAATGGAAGCGCCCGGTAAGGCAATTCCGCGCAAGTCGAATCCACGACGGGAAGTGCAGAAATTATATGGTAATCGCCTGCGATTGCGGGTGTGTGGGTTACACCGGGAGGGAGATCGATTGCTGATGGTTCGCCATCGTGGTATTGGTCCAACCGATACGTTCTGGTGTCCGCCAGGAGGTGGAGCGCAGTTTAATGAAAAAGCGCCCGACGCATTGATTCGTGAGTTTGCCGAAGAAACCGGTTTGCAGGTTGACATTGGCGAAATGCTGTTTGTAAACGAATTTATGCAGCCGCCCCTTCACGCAATTGAATTGTTTTTTACGGTTAACGTAACAGGTGGTACGCTCCGCCAGGGCATTGACCCGGAAATGGAGTTGGACGATCAGATTATTGAGGAAGTTCGGCTGATGAGTTTCGACGAGATAAAGAGTTACCCACCGGAAGAAGTGCATGCGTTGTTTCGCTATTGTAACTCGCTTGACGATGTATTTCGGCTGAGAGGGTATCTGCGTTAACTGCTTATATTGACTGAATACTTAAAAATGAATAGTACTAGTGCAAGCTGATAATTGAATGGATATTATCCATTCATCATTATAACTACTATTTTCTTATCCGCTAAAGTTGTGCAAACTGCTGTGACCCTCGCGCCAAATGTGATTATATCGTCTGACTCGTTCGATCCACGACGAACAGATACGTCCGTGTTGTGTTTAGAAGTCGGTCGTGACCGGTTTCGAATGATGGTGCAGAATAAGCGGGGGCAAGGTTTGTATCTGGAAGACTATACGTTTCCTACGTTACTAATTGACCGCCCGCTTACCGGCATTTTGCCCGATATATTTCAGGATCACCACGTATTATCGGCTGGCCCGTGGCAGGAGATTTGCATTGGGGTGAATTCACCTTCGTTCACGCTGGTTCCTTCCACGCTTTATCGGAAAGAATATGCGAGTAGTTATCTGGCACTAATGCGCGGAGGGGCGTTACCCCCCCACGAATTTGCACAGGCATACGTACATAAAGGCGAAGGATTCCTTTCAGTCTTTAATATGGAACACCCGCTGGCGAATTATTTCTCGGAAATGTATCCGCTTCAGCCCATAACTTTTGTGCATCAGACCAGTGCGCTCATCCAGGCAACTGCCGATTTGAATCGATATGCCCTTACACCCGATAATGTTTATTTATACTTTGAGGATGAGTTTGTGACGATTATCGTTCGGCGGAACAATCTGATGAATTATTGTAACCGTTTTGGTTATAAAAATTCGCAGGATTTGGCCTATTACATTCTCTACGTATTTAACGAAATCAGTCTCACTGCCGACGCTGTTAACGTAGTACTTTATGGCGAAATCACTCCTTTCGCCGAAGCGTATGCCGAATTGAGTCAGTTTCTTCCAAATTTGACTTTTGGACAAATTCCTCCGGGTTTATCGCTAATGCCAGAGTTCGGCGATTTACCCAGCCACCGTTATCTAAGCCTCTATGGGCTTGGTTTGATGGGCGAAAGAGCGAAAGAATGAAAGAGCGAAAGAGTACCGCAACGGATGTTGAATACCACCCGGCAGGTTCGCTCTTTCGCTTGTTCACTCTCTCGCTCTTTTACTATACCTCTCTTTCCCATGAAACGTATTGCCCTGTTTCCCGGCTCATTTGATCCTTTCACAAAGGGGCACGAAGACATTGTTCTCCGTGGTTTACGAGTTTTCGACGAAATTGTGATTGGGATAGGACGTAACGCCAGTAAGGCGCGTTACTTTCCCCTCGACCAGATGATTCGGTTGATAGAAGGCGCATTTCGGGATTACCCGGCAGTACGTGTCATCAGCTACGATGGTCTGACGGCACACGTAGCGAGGGATGTAGGCGCAAAATTTCTGCTACGTGGTTTGCGCAACACCACCGATTTTGAATATGAAAATGGCATCTCGCAGGTGAACCGGTACATTTACGAAGATGTTGAAACCGTGTTTCTCATTACGTCCCCTCACCTGGCTCCCATCAGCTCCAGCATCATCCGCGACCTTCATCGTTACGGTCAGAAGATTGACGAATTTTTGCCTTACAAGTTTGAGGAAAGCGTTAATCCTTAGCGGTAGCTGTTACCACTTATCGACCAGCTTATTGACAGAATCAATCACGTAGCGGATGGAACTGAAGGAGTTGGTAAGTGCCTGTTTGGCTTCACGCTGATCGAACCAGGCAAGTTTCTCAATATCTTCGTCGATCTGCGGAGTCATTCGACTGTCGTCCAGTAATGTCATTCGGTACCATTTGGTACGTTTCAGGATGCGGTTACCGTTTTGCGTATAGGTGTGCCAGGTTGTGCAGATGCGGTCGCCAATGGCCGCCCTTACGCCGGTCTCTTCTGTCACTTCACGGGCAGCTCCCCGTTTCGACGACTCCCCGTCATCCAGCTTGCCTTTGGGTAAATCCCAGACACCCCGCCGGAACATCAGAAGCATTTTTTTGCCTTTAAAAACCACTCCCCCAGCCGCTTTAATTACCTTAAACGGCTTTTTTATGGCTTCTTCGCAAGCTTCCTTGTCCAGACAACCCAGTGTAACTGACAACAGGTTATTAGCATTGGCTTTCTGTAACAGCGAAAGCAGTTTCGTAACCGTAGCAGGGGTCGTATTCAGGACCAGTAAATGTCCGTGGAGGACATCTTCACGTAGCGTTTCCAGTCGGGCGTCTACAATATGGTCATAGTCCTCGAGGGGTGGAGAGTCGGTTGAGACAGTGAGTTGGGCAGCCGCTTTAGGGCCAACGAGCCGGATTGGGCGGTCGTTAATAAAGACAATCATTAGCTCATTGCGTGATTAAGGCTGTAAATGTAATAAAACCAGGGGTCTATCGAACAGGTTAACCTGTTGGAAACAGGTTCAGTTTCTATATTTTTGCAACAGTCCAATCTTATTCCTTTGTGGAGATCCTCATTATTCTCTTACTGACGATTCTGAACGGCGTATTTTCCATGTCTGAAATCGCGCTCGTATCATCCCGTAAATCTAAGCTAGAGATAGCTGCTAAGAACGGCGACCGACGGGCGCAGATAGCCCTCGATCTATCAAACTCGCCCAACCGATTCCTATCGACCGTACAAATTGGTATTACGTTGATTGGCATTTTGCTCGGTATTTTCTCGGGCGATAAGCTGACCGACGACGTACAGGCGTTTGTAGGGCAAATTGAAATTCTACTGCCTTATGCACACTCTATTGCGGTTGTGCTGGTTCTCCTGATACTCACTTACTTATCGCTCGTGCTGGGTGAACTGGTGCCGAAACGTATCGGCCTCTCTAATCCTGAGGGGATCGCCAAGACGATGGCGGGTCCGATGATTCTGCTGTCGAGACTCACATCACCTTTCATAGCCCTACTTACTATATCGAGCGATTTGCTACTGAAAATCCTCAATATAAAACCCAATGAAAGTGCTGTAACCGAAGAAGAAATCAAAAGCCTGATTCAGGAAGGTACGTCGGGTGGGGCAATAGAAGAGATTGAACAGGAGATTGTTCAGAACGTTTTTCAGCTTGGCGACCGGAAAGTTACGTCGCTCATGACGAATCGCCAGGAGATCGTTTACCTTGATCTGGAGGATGAACCTGCCGAAAACAGGGCTAAAATCCTCGAATACAGACATTCGGTTTATCCACTTTGTAATGGGGGCGTCGATGAAGTAGTGGGTCTGATTTACTCGAAAGATTTTCTTGGGAAAGACCTTGATGAAGAGTTAATACGCCTGAATGATATCAAACGTGATGCCTTATTTGTTCCCGAAAACAACCGGGCCTATCAGGTGCTGGAGCGTTTTCGCGAACGACGGCAATACGTTGGCGTCATCGTCGACGAATACGGGGGAGTGTTAGGGGTTATTACGCTCAACGATATTCTGGACGTACTGGTTGGCGATATTAATGATGATGTCGATTCGGATTATGAAATCCGTGAACGCGAAGACAGTAGTTTTCTGATTGATGCCCAATTGCCTTTCGAAGATTTTCTCTCCTATTTCTCCATATCCATCAATGCACAAACCCGCCGTGAATTAACAGGTTTTGATACGTTGGGAGGCTTTGCCCTTTACATTCTGAAGGACATACCGAAGGCGGGCGAAACGTTTGTCTGGCACAAATACCAGTTTGAGATTATGGACATGGACAAAAGCCGGATTGACAAAATGCTGGTCAGGAAACTAGACGAAGAGTAAGATTTACTACGTCTGCAATCAACTTGGTGGAGCCTACAGGATTTTATGCCTGTAGGCTCTTTGCTTGTAAAGTATTTGAACAGCACCCGCGGTCCATACGTTATAGATGTGAAGCCAACTCATCAAAACCATGCGATACTTCATGCCTGATTCCAGCGAACCGACGGGTACTAATTCGAGCCACGTACCGACCGGAATGGAAAATGATCCTAATGCCGACGAGGAAGTGATTGATCAGCAAGCTGACGAACAGTATCCGAAACCAGCCGATCAGGCGGACGCGTTAGCCCAGCCCGACGTAGCACAATTGCCGCCTGATAAACTCGCTGATTCCATTGCCTACGCGCTTGATGGCAGTACGTCCGGCCTTACGAACGATACGCCCAACGTAGCAACCCACAAAATCATTACGGAAGGTATGACTGGCGCAGGCCCCGAAGATGAGGAAGAAGATCTGCGCCCCTGAACGTAGCATTTTATTGCCAATCAATTGTCTCAGAACGTATCATAACCAGCCAAACCTTTCCATCAGCCGGTCTTTCTGAGCGCGCGACACGGGAATGGTTTGCTGGTTCGACATGACAACGTAGCTGCCTTCGCCTTTGACGAATTTTTTGATGTGGCTCAGATTAATCAGAAACTGCCGGTGTATCCGCAGGAAATCACGCTCTTCCAGCAAATCCTGAATCTCGCGCAGGGGTTTCGTTACCAGATGATGCTGCCCATCAACTAAATAAAACTTAGTATAGTTGTCGTCTGCCTCACAATACAGGATGTCTTTCAAATTCACAAACGAAACTCCGTTCTGATAGGGGAGGGCAATGCGGTCGGGAAAGGGTTTTCCGGGATTATTGAATTGCTGTTTTAGAGCTTCCAACTGTTCGGGCGCGGTTTTTTGCTGTTTTTCTACCCGGGCAACAGCTTGAATTAACTCCTGTGTATCAATGGGTTTGAGCAGATAATCGATAGCGCTGTAGCGAAATGCTTTTAGCGCAAACTTATCATAAGCCGTTACGAACACCAGCGAGAACGATATACCTCCAACGGCTTCCAGAAGCTGAAAACCGTTCATCTGCGGCATTTCAATATCTAAAAACACGATATCGGGTCGGTAATCGAGAATGGCCTGTATGCCTTTATGACTATTGGTGCAGGAGGCTACTACGTCTACCTGTGGGCAATGTTGCGAAAGACGAAGCGCCAGTAACCCTACGGCATTGGGTTCGTCGTCGATAATAATGGCTTTTAGCATGAATTAAAGAGCGAAAGTGCGAAAGAGCGAAAGAGACTGCCGGACGGAATTCGCTCTTTCACTCTTTCGCTCATTTAAATTGGTATACTCAGCGTAACTTTTGTCCCGGCGGGCTGACCCTGCGTATCGACTAAATCAGTAACTACAATGTTGGTCTGAATCTGGTAAAGTTGATTAATCAGGTTAATACGGTCGGCTGTGATTTTCATACCGAACGACTTTTGTTTGGTGGCCGACTTACTCTTGTACTCAGCTGCTTTCTCCCGTCCAATGCCATCGTCGGTAATCTCGATCTGTAATATGCCGTCCTGCGGCTGATGAACGTCTATAAGTACAGTTCCGCCTTCTTCTTTATGCATGAGACCATGCCAGATAGCATTTTCTACAAACGGTTGCAACAACAGAGGTGGAATCTGCACCGAGCCTGTATCTAGCTGAGGATCAATGTCGATTCGATAGTGAAGTTTCTGCGGGAATCGCATAGCTTCCATGTCGAAATAGAGTTGCAGCGTTTCGAGTTCGTTATCGAGTGTAACTTTTTCCGACCGGGAGTTTTCCAGTACTAACCGAATGAGCCGGGAGAATTTACTTAGATACCCAGATGCTTTTTCAGAATCGTTTTGGGCAGTGAAAAACTGAATGGAATTGAGGCAATTGAAAATAAAATGCGGATTCATCTGTGAACGTAGCGCTGCCATTTCGGTTTCGGCGATACGTTGCTGAAACCGCGCCTGCTCCGTTGCCAGAACCGATTCAGTGTGTTTCTTTTCATCTTTCAGCAATTGAGTTCGCCTTCCCAGAGCCACCGACAGGCAAAACACTTCCAGCAATATTCCAAGCCCTGAATAAAAAGCAGGATTCGTATAAATCAGGCTGGTTGACCATCCTCTGTAGAAACTGCTGATAATAATGCTCCCCACAAATCCCATAGCCAGTAACAGGGATCCAACCAGTACGTAGCCACGTAGCGGATGGCGGCTCACGTAAATAATACGGACGATTAACAGGATAATCACTACGTTCACCAGATTTAGAACCAGGTGGGTGCGCGTGTAATAAACGGCGAGAACTTTATATGAATCGAAAAATGCCAACAGTAGCAACCAGATGATGATTATTAAAATGAAATAGATAGTCCAGATGCGAAGCGCCATTTGAATGATCTTTTGGGATTCATCGACTTCCAGCAGCGCACAGATAAAGCGCAGGTAAGTATATTCCATACCAACAACCAGAAATGGGATCGCGAATAAGAGTACCGTGGGCTGGTTTGGCAGGATCAGTCCCGTTGAAAAAACGTTTTCTTCAGCTCGAAACAGATAGGCAAATGTGAAGAGCAAATAAAATCCATACCACCAGTAAGCCTTGTCGGGGCTAGTGAAATACTGAAACAGCCAGAAACAGGCCAGAAGCAGCAGACACGAAAGGGTGCCAATGAGAAATAGGAAAAACGGTTGCTCAAGGCTTTTCTGTTCGTATAAAAAAGCGCGGTAAACAACTGGGTCAAACAACGTCAGTGGTAACGAATTATAATGTCTTGTACTGACTATTCGCAGGTAAAACAGATTATTTTGGTTAGGTAACAAAGGCAGCGAAACAGCTTTGTAACTGTTCGTTATGGCCGATAAATGGTTTTTGGGCAGCACCGAGCCGGCCTGTTCCAAAAGTTGGAGCCGACCATTTTTGAGCCGATACAGTTGAAGGGAAGGCTGGGGACCAGCATACAAAATGATGGATGATAGCTCGCGTACAGGGCCAATTGTGAAGCGAATCCATCCATTTCGGACGTTTTTCTTCAGAAATACTTTAAGAGCGGCTCCCTCCGGAAAGCGTCCGAAAACAGTAGGCGGCCGCGCCTGATTGGGAAAAAAATCGACGTCATCATCCTCCACAAAAGCTACCTGTTGGCGAATATCCAGTCCGTTTGTCGGTAAGTGCCCTGGCCGTACACTGATGATCGGTTGGCCAAACAGATTTCCACTGGTTCCGAACAACCAGAAACCTAATAAGAAGCAGCGGATCAGCTGATTAGCCATCAAAGCTAGAGGATAAGTATACGTATCGAACCTACAGTATAAAATCCTCTTTCACAAACGCTACCCCGCCAGTTGTCGCAATGACAGGGCGAATGGTGGGTTATAAAGGGTTATTGGTTTTGAATACGTTTCTAGAGGACTAACTAAACGTACCGTTCGCTCTTTCACCCCGAAAATCGGTTCACTCACCCCGAAAAGCCCGCAGTTTACCCTAAGTCGCTGGCTTTAAAGTGCTCACATCGTGCAACTTAGCAGTGGTTAAAGCCTTTCCTAATAGGGTTGACCAAGTCTATTCACACCATTTTTAAACCAAACAAACCATGAAAACGCCATTTGCGCTTCTATCCGCTTTTGTAGGGATCGCTGTGTTTACCCAATTAACCTCTGCCCAGTCTACCAACATCCCGATACCGGATAACCTCACGACGATTGAGTTGCCTTCACCAGTTTCTAAGGTTTCAGCTCGGTCGCAGACTCCGGCAGTTGGATTCTGGGTCGTTGAAAATTCACCCGGTCTGGGTCGGCAAACGCTCGTTCATTATTACGCCGATCAGTGGACGCTACTGCAAACTGACTCGCTAGCCCTCCGACGATTAAATCTTAAAAATCGCCGGACAACCAACGAGTTAAATCAACGACTCCAGGTGCTGCTCACGCATTTTTCTACTAATCGTCATCAACTGGCAGGCCCAAAACATCGCTAATCAGTGAATATTCTTTAGTTCTTTTTCAATTCATCCATAACCATAAGTAATCATGAAACGCAATGTAGTTTTTCTGACTGTGCGCCTGAGCGCATTCCTTCTGCTGAATTTAATTGGGCACGTATCAGCCTCGGCGCAGACCTATAATGGTGCCGACCGTTTGAGAGCCACACCTAAAGGACTGGATGCCGTTATTTGGGCGCCCAAATTAACGCCGTTTGTTATGCGGATTCACTTCCGCAATCCACACCCAGATGAAGTCCGAATAGTCATTCGTGATGAGAAAGGACGCATCTACTACGACGAAGGGTCGATGAAGCGAGTTTATGCGGGACGTTATGACGTATCGGCGTTGCCCACCGGCCAGTATCGGGTCGAACTCAGTTGTGGAGCAGACCGTTTTGTACAGTCGTTTACGGTCAATCCGCCAGTGCACGGCTATATTACAATGGCTACTCAGGATAACAACACACTATCCGATATCCCGCTAGTCCGACAAACGGGTACTAATAATTGATGTACAATAAGGGTAAAAAAGGTAGTGGTCCAGGTTTGAGAATCTGGACCACTACCTTTTGTCTTTCATACTCAATCTCAAACCATTTCTTTGTATTGCATCCGGTACAGATTGGCGTAGAAACCTTCGTGCTGAAGCAGTTCTTCGTGCGTACCCTGCTCAACGATACGTCCTTTATCAACCACAATGATGTTGTTTGCTTTCTGAATGGTGCTCAGTCGGTGCGCAATCACGATGGCGGTACGTCCTTTCATGAGTTTGCTGATGGCGTTCTGAATCATCTCTTCCGTTTCGGTATCGACCGACGACGTAGCTTCGTCCAGCACGATAATTTTGGGGTCCTGCACCATCGCCCGTACGAACGAAATCAACTGCCGCTGACCTACCGAAAGTGTCGAACCGCGTTCCATTACGTTGTACTGATACCCACCCGGAAGTCGCTCGATGAATTCGTGCACACCAACCAGTTTGGCCGCTTCCACAATTTTTTCGTGACTAATGGATTTGTCGCCCAACGTAATGTTGTTTTCAATAGTGTCCGAAAACAGGAAAACATCCTGTAATACGACACCGATATTCCGGCGCAGGTGTCCCAGTTCGTAATCGTGAATATCAACACCATCGACTGTAATTTCTCCTTTATTGATGTCATAAAAACGGCTCAGTAGATTGATAATGGATGATTTACCCGCGCCTGTAGCACCCACAAAAGCCACTGTGTCGCCCGCTTTCACCTGAAACGAAATGTCACGTAACACCCAATTCTCTTCGTTATAGGCAAACCATACGTTATTAAATGCTACGTCGCCACGTAGTGTCGATGGTGCATACGTACCGTTGTCTACAGTAAATTCGTCGCTATCAAGTAGTTTCAAAATTCGGTCGGTGCTGACAATGCCCATCTGCAACGTATTGAACCGATCGGCCAGCATCCGAATGGGGCGAAAAAACAGGTTTATAAAAATCACGAAGGCCGTAACAGTCCCGAACGTAACGTCGGCATGAATAATCTGCGTAGCACCGTACCAAACAACTAAGCCAACGGCAACGGCTGAAATAATATCGGCAACCGGGTAATAAATCGAGTAATACAGAATTGAACGAATGTTGGCGTCTCGGTGCTCGCTGTTGATGACCCGGAATTTTTCGGCTTCGATTTTCTCGCTGCCAAAAATCTGGACAATGTTCATACCCGTGATATGCTCCTGTACAAACGAGTTCAGGTTGGCCACTGCGGTACGTACCAGGTTGAACGATTTCTTGATTTTTTCTTTAAACACATACGTACTGAACAGCATCAGCGGAATCGTCGACAGGCTGATCGCGGCCAGCCGCCAGTCGGTGTAGAACATCACGCCGATGATGAGTACTAATTGCAAAATATCGCCAGCAATGGCGGCCATACCTTCACTGAACACGTCGGCCAGCGTCTCGACGTCCGAAATGGAGCGGGTTACCAGACGGCCAATGGGTGTATTATCGAAGAATTTCAGGCGCAGGTTCAGGATTTTTCGATAAAGCTGCGTGCGTATGTCGCGAATAACGTACTGCCCTAGCCATCCCGACAGATACGTATTGAAAAATTGAATAACGGCCTGCACAACCAATACGCCAATCATCACCACCAGCATCGTAGTCAGTTTCTGGTAATCGCCCACAGAAATGACGTTATCAATGGTATAACGGATCAGGAGTGGGATAAGGGGCGCTAAACAAGCTGACAGCAGAATGATGCCAACCAGCAAAAAAAATCGAACTTGATACGGCTTTACAAACGCATACAGCCGACGGAGGATAGCCCAGTCAAAAATCCGACCGGATGTAGATTCAGCACCTTTTTGTTCTTGGCTCACAGGAGAAATGCAATGGCGAGTTTGGTGAGTGAGTTCAGTGGAGCGCTCCGCTGAACTCACTCAGTTTGATATGTAACAGCGTTTTTAGACTGAACGTTTCCGGTTTAATGATTGCTCGTAAAAACAGTAAAAAGGCCATCTAAAGATTCTTTTAATGATATTCTTCCGAATAGTAAGTTAATGAACCGACGCACTTTTACCCGGTTAGCCGCTACGTTGCCCATAGGCTTTTCGACTCACGAATTACTCCAGCCAACGCTTGTTTTACCAGTCAACGACGACCGAACGTACTGGCTCCAACTCATACAGAAAATTGCTAACCCTGTCTTAACGGCGCTGGCACAAAACCAGTTGAAAGCCACCATGCCGGTCGAATCGGCATCGGGGCAACAGGCTGGTCGCGTGCTGGTGTCGCATCTGGAGGCATTGGGTCGAACGATGGCCGGCATTGCGCCCTGGCTCGAATTGGGTGGCGATGATTCGGCGGAAGGACGTCTACGTAAACAGTATCTGGATTTAGCCCGGAAAGCGATTGCCAACGGCGTAAATCCGCAATCGCCCGATTATCTGAATTTTACGAAAGGCGGTCAACCTTTGGTCGATGCGGCTTTTCTGGCGCACGGCATGCTACGTTCCCCGAAACTCTGGAGCATTCTGGACAAAAACGAGCAGGACAACGTAGTGAAAGCGTTGCAGGCGAGTCGGGTTATCAAACCGGGCTATAATAACTGGCTACTGTTCAGTGCGATGGTCGAAGCCGCTTTGTTGAAGTACACCGGTTCTGGCGATGAACTTCGCATGGACTACGCGATTCGCCAACATCAGGCCTGGTACAAGGGCGATGGTGCTTATGGCGATGGTCCTGATTTTCACTGGGATTATTACAACAGCTACGTCATTCAGCCCATGTTGCTGGACGTAGTGAAAACGCTGGTAGATACCGGGAAAGGGGATAAAAATCTGCTTGATACGTTGTTGATCCGCGCACAGCGTTACGCCATGATTCAGGAGCGATTGATTGGGCCCGATGGGTCATTTGCCGCTTTCGGCCGATCGTTAGCGTATCGGTGTGGCGCGTTTCAATTGCTGGCTCAGATATCCCTACTACGTAGCTTGCCTTCCGAATTGTCGCCCGGACAGGCACGGTCGGCGCTTACGGCAGTGATACGTCGTACAATGGACGCACCCGGTACGTTCGACGGAAAAGGCTGGCTGCAAATTGGTTTATGCGGCCATCAGCCCGCTATTGGTGAAACCTATATTTCGACGGGAAGCCTGTACTTGTGTTCGGTAGCGTTTCTGCCACTTGGCCTGCCCGAAACCGACCCGTTCTGGGCATCACCTTCAACTGACTGGACAGCGAAAAAAATATGGTCGGGCCAGAATATGCCGGTCGACCATGCTATTAAGGGGTAATTAGTTAATCAAAGAATAGTAAACAGAAAGCTGCAATTCTGAAGCATTGCGGCTTTCTGTTTGTTAATAGAATCCCGTGTTTTAACTCACCGTTCCACCGTTCCAGACGGATTCTCCGGGGGTGATGAGTGAAAGTTTTCCGTCACGGTCTTCGGCCATCAGAATCATGCCCTGCGACTCCAGTCCCATCATTTTTCGAGGGGCCAGATTGGCCAGAAACGTTACCTGCTTGCCGATGACTTCTTCGGGCGTAAAATGCTTGGCAATACCACTCAGAATCTGACGTCCGCCCAAACCATCATCAACCTTCAGTTTGAGGAGTTTATCACTTTTCGGAACGCGCTCAGCTTCGGTAATCGTGCCGATACGAATGTCCATTTTGGCAAAATCATCGTACGTAATCTCCGACCGGATTTCCGGTACGTTCTTGGTTTCTAATTCATTCATTCGTTTGGCATTCAGCAATTTCTGAATCTGTTTGTTTATTTCGTCGTCTTCAATTTTGGCGAAAAGTAAATCGGCTGGCCCGGCGGGGGCCTGTCCTAACACGTGCCTTTCTACTAGTAAATCCGCTCGGCCGGCATTGGTCCAGTTAAAATTCTCTGTAATGGCTAGTTGGGCTCTTATTTTTTCGGCTGTGAACGGCAGAAACGGTTCGCAGACGATACTCAGATTCGCTGTAATCTGAAGCGCAATGTTCAGGATCGTGTGTGCCCTTTGCGGGTCGGTTTTAATGGCTTTCCAGGGCTCGGTTTCGGCCAGGTATTTGTTGCCCAGCCGTGCCAGATCCATCAAATACCCCAGTGCTTCCCGGAATCGATACGTAGCAATAGACTGCCCGATACGGTCAGGGAATTGCGCGAGTTCGTCCAACACCTGTTTGTCGTAATCAGTTAGTTCGCTACGTAATGGTACGTGTCCTTCAGCCATTTTGTGTGTCAGAACCACGGCCCGGTTCACGAAATTGCCCAGAATACCAACTAGCTCGGAGTTATTACGGGCCTGAAAATCTTTCCAGGTGAATTCCGAATCTTTGGTTTCGGGCGCATTGGCGGCTAATACGTAACGTAGTACGTCCTGCTTGCCCGGCATCTCATCCAGATACTCGTGCAGCCAGACCGCCCAGTTGCGCGACGTACTGATTTTGTCGCCTTCGAGGTTCATGAACTCGTTGGCTGGTACGTTGTCGGCCAGAATGTAGCTGCCGTCGGCCATCAGCATAGCTGGGAAAATGATGCAGTGGAACACGATATTGTCTTTACCGATGAAATGCACCAGTTTGGTGTCCTTGTCGCGCCAGTACAATTCCCAGTCGCGGCCCTGTTGTTCAGCCCATTCCTTGGTCATCGAGATGTATCCGATAGGTGCATCGAACCAAACGTAGAGCACTTTACCTTCGGCATCGGGAAGCGGTACTTTAATGCCCCAATCGAGGTCGCGGGTCATAGCGCGCGGACGTAGCCCTTCTTTCAGCCACGACTGGCATTGGCCAAATACGTTCGTTTTCCACTCGGTATGACTGTTGACGTATTCCTCGATTTTTGGCTGCATCCGGTCCAGCGGCAGAAACCAGTTTTTGGTGGAACGCATCACCGGTTTAGAGCCCGACAACGTAGAATGCGGCTCAATCAACTCTGTGGGGCTGAGAGCTGTACCACAACGTTCGCACTGGTCACCATAGGCATTTGGATTACCGCATACCGGGCACGTACCAACAATATAGCGGTCAGCCAGAAATTGTCCGGCCACCTCGTCGTAATACTGCTCCGTCACTTCCTCGTCGAAATCACCATTGTTGTAAATTTTCAGAAAAATCTCCTGCGACGTTTCGTGGTGAATCTGGTTAGATGTGCGCGAGTAAATATCGAACGAGATGCCGAAGTCGCTGAACGCCTGTTTAATCTGGACGTAGTACTTATCAACGACCTGCTGGGGAGTCAGCCCTTCTTTTTTGGCTCGAATGGTAATGGGTACACCATGCTCGTCGGTACCGCTGATGAACGCAACATCTTTGCCTGTTAAGCGCAGATAACGTACATAAATATCGGCAGGGAGGTAGCATCCGGCAATGTGGCCGATATGAATCGGACCATTGGCATAAATAAGGGCCGCCGTAACCGTGTATCGTTGTGGGTTTTCTAACATCAGTGAGTCGATAGTCGTCAGTCGATAGACTTTAGACTACCGACTAATTTTGGCAAAATTAGCAATTCAGGCCCGAACGTTGTTATGTTTACGCAATTGCGTAAATACGTATTTATGTAATTGCGTATTTGCGCAAAGGACGAGCTAGCATGGAGAACAACGTTCCGAATACGAATAATTTCCCTAATAGGGTTGAAATCAAAAATTCAATTGACCTCATCACTACGTAATACCGTTTTCATTACCGGCGCTACCGGCTTCATCGGCTCGCACATTGCCCGGCGTTATCTGGCTGAGGGATATAACGTAGCAGCCTTATATCGTTCGGAACGAGGCTATGGGATGTTGAGCGACGTAGCAGACCAGATTCGCTGGCACGAAGGCGACGTACTGGATATTCCTTCACTCGAATCGGTGATTATTTCAGACATAGATGTGATTCATGCGGCTGCTATTGTTTCGTTTGTGCCCAAAGATCGCGACCGAATGGAACGTATCAATGTAGAAGGTACAGCCAACGTAGTGAACGTCTGCCTGAAAGCTGGCGTAGGGAAATTGGGTTACGTTAGTTCTGTAGCCGCCGTTGGTCGGCCAGCAGCAAAAATAGAGGGTAACGTAGTAACGATTGATGAAACGCAGAAATGGGAAGATTCGCCCAATAACTCCGTTTACGCCAAAACCAAATACCGGGCTGAGCTGGAAGTCTGGCGCGGTGTGGCCGAAGGGCTGAATACCGTGATGGTAAATCCATCGGTCGTGCTTGGCGTTGGCGATTGGCAACGTAGCAGTCTACAACTTATTAAATACGTATACGACGAACGCCCATTTTATCCGGCGGGTCTAATCAACTACGTTGATGTGCTCGACGTAACGGATACGCTGGTCAGATTGATGCAATCGGACGTATCAAACCGGCGGTTCATTCTGAATGGGGGCACCATTCCGTACCGAACATTGTTAGAACAAGTAGCAACTGCTCTGGGCAAACGTCCGCCAACCATGCGGATACCGCCCGCGCTGACAAAACTGCTCTGGCCACTGGAAGCCGTACGAGCGTGGATACTGGGGAAATCTCCTCTGATAACGCGCGAAACAGCCCGGTCGGCGAGTGCGTTATACGAGTACGACGGGCGGCAGATTGGGCAGGTGCTTGATTTTCAATACCGACCATTGAGTGATACGTTACGGCGGATAAGTGACGCGTTAAAAGCGTCTCCACCGTCGGTGTAAATTTTGCCAATGGGGTGTTGGATTTTCAATATTTTGGTTTAAATTTCACTGCCAAAGGATAAACCGAGCCAATGGCTTCGGCCCCTATCCGCCCCACAATTTTAAGGCAATAGTATGGAGCAAGAGTTCGAAGAACGAGAAGGCGATATTAAAGAATCTATCCGGCGTTTCGAGCAGATGCTGGACCAGCAACAAAGCCAGTTTTTCGATCTGGATGTCTACGAACAAATGGTTGAGCATTACCTCAATCAGGGCGATTTAGACAAGGCACTTAAAGCTGCCGAATCCGGTCTGGAAAATTTCCCTTACGCGCTGGAGTTGATGCTCGACAAAGCCCAGATTCTGGCTAATTTTCAACGGTTCGACGAATCGCTGGAGTTACTGGAACGGGCTTCTTTGTTTAACCCCGGCGACCTCGACGTACCATTTATGCAGGGCTCTGTTCTGAACATGGCGGGCCGGTACGAAGAGTCGATTCAGGTGTTGGAAGACTTACTCGACCGCGCCGAAGACAAAGATGATATTCTGTTTCAACTGGGGCAGAGTTATCAGAACTGGGGTAAGTATGATGAAGCCATTACGCAGTATAAAAAGTCGATTGCGCTGAATATAAACAACGAAAATGCCCTGTACGAACTGGCATTCTGCCTCGACGTAACGGGTGAGTTGGAGAACAGCCTTTCGTATTATCAGCAACTCATCGATACCGATCCGTATTCGTATAATGCCTGGTATAACATGGGTATTGCCTATAGCAAGCTGGCCCGTTACGCCGAAGCGGCTGAAGCCTACGATTATGCGGTGTTGATCAAGGAAGATTTTGCGTCGGCGCATTTCAACCTCGGTAATACGTACATGAATCTGGGGTTGTTTGAGAAAGCTGAGCATTGTTACCGCGAAACGCTTAAATACGAAGAGCCAACCGCTGATACGTACTGCCACTTAGGAGCTAGCATAGAAAAACAGGATCGTTTGCCCGAAGCTATCAAGGAATACCGCGAAGCCATTCGTTTGGATTCCATGTGGGACGAAGCCTGGTACGGGATTGGCGTTTGCCTGAGTGAAACGGGTAAATGGTATGAATCGCTGCCGTTTTTGCAGAAAGCCATCAAATTGAATGATCAGAATGGCGATTATTACATTGCGCTGGCCGAGACCGAATACAAAGTCGGTAACGTATTATCAAGCGTAGAAGCGTTTGAGAAAGCGGCCGAGGTCGATTCTGAAAACCCGGATGTGTACCTGACATGGTCGCTGGTTCCCTTCGATCAGGGGGATTTCCTACGGGCTAACGACATTATTCAGTCGGGCATCAGTGATATGCCAACCGAAGCCGATTTGTACTATCGTTCAGCAATTTACCTGATTCATGCCGGACATTATCGCGAAGCGTTGATTCAACTGGAAGCCGCGCTCTCGCTCGATTACGATGCACACGTACAGTTGTTCGAGTTTTTCCCTGAACTGGAAAAACAGAAAGCACTCTACAAGATTATTCAACAGTATAAGAAGGATAGTTAGCCTTCATTCTACCTAGTAAAAAGGCCGTCTCTGTACAGAGACGGCCTTTTTACTACATTTTTGTCATGCTGACGAAGGAAGCATCTTAAAGCATCCCAACAATCTATTTATGATACTTTAAGATGCTTCCTTCGTCAGCATGACAAAAAACTTACTTCTGATTAAGCTGTGCTACCGCTTTTACAATCTCATTCTGATTTAGATAAGCGTCGGATAATTTTCGCCCCGATTTCTCCTGAAAATCGTAGAACCACTTATTCAACTTATTTAACGAAGTAAATTTGTGTAAGTCATCGTTTTCGTCCAATACATACAATTGATATCCTATTTTACCACGATCCTCATCAACCACAAACATGCGATCCAGAATCATGGTAGCACCATCGGTTAACTGACGGTAAAGACGGTTTCCAAATCGAAAAAAAATAGTGGAGTCCCTACGATTCGTCACCAACGTATCAGCTCCCGCCAACGCTAACCGACGAATCATAGACGCACCAATTTTTTGACGGGTAGCCTGACTAGTAGCCCGATACGTAAAATTCGACCTTCCATTCGACTGGAAGCGGCCTTTCAGCAACGTACCGTCCCGGAGCAGTGCAACACCGTCGTGATATTTGTAATTGATTGGAGGAGGGGTATTTGTTGGAATATACACCGTAGTTGGCGCAGGATGCTTAGAACCTTGTGCCCAGGTGAACGTAGTAGCGCAGAGCAGAACTAAACAAGAAAGCAGGACAGATCTCATAACGTAGTTGTTTTAGTAGCCAATCAGTTGATGATTATTAGCTAAAATAAAAAACAAATGAGAATATTGCAATACTTCATTCTGATTCATCAATGCACTTCCAGAACGCTCTCTGGTTCAATTACTTCCATCAACCCATCCACACTAATAGCTGTTAAATGAACCGCTACTGTTTCGTTGATGAGCAATGGATCGTATTTGGCGACAACTCGTACATAATTTTCCGTAAAACCCTGCATCAATCCGTTTTCCACATCTTCCTCAAACAGCACCGTCGCATCCCGTCCCACCTGCGATTCATAAAACGCACGCCGTTTCTTGTCCGATAAAATATGCAGCATTTTCGACCGCTCGGCCCGAACATGTGCTGGCACTATGGGCATTATATCAATTGCTGATGTATTAGGTCGTTCAGAATAAGTAAATACGTGCAGATAGGAAACTGGTAGTTCATTCAGAAACTGATACGTTTCTTTGAACGCTACGTCCGTTTCGCCGGGATGCCCCACAATCACATCAACGCCAATGCAGGCGTGCGGCATCAACTCCTTGATTTTCTGAACCCGATCAACGTAGAGTTCGCGTTTGTAGCGACGGCGCATGAGGCCAAGCACTTTGTTACTTCCCGATTGCAGCGGTACGTGGAAATGCGGTACAAACCGCTTCGACTGCGCTACAAACTGAATAATCTCGTCGGTCAGCAGGTTCGGCTCGATGCTCGAAATGCGAAAACGATCGATACCTGCTACGTTGTCAAGTGCTTTGATCAGGTCAAGAAACGTTGCCTGCCGGTGGCCATCAATCAGGCCAAAATCACCGATGTTAACGCCCGTCAGTACAATTTCCTTAACGGCAGCGGCCGACCGACCACGTTCCGCGATTTCATGAGCAACCCGTACTACGTTAGCCACTGTATCGGAGCGACTTTTGCCACGTGCCAGTGGGATTGTACAATAGGCACAGGGGTAATCGCAGCCATCCTGCACCTTCAGGAACGTACGGGTGCGGTCGTTGAGCGAGTAGGAAGCGTGATACTCAATGGCATTTTCGATAGGTGAGTTAAATACCTGAGCTGGCTGGCCCGTTGGCACTTTCTCGAACGTCGACATAAGTTCGTGCAGGCGGAATTTCTCGGATGCACCCAACACGGCATCGACTCCCGGAATTTTTGAAATCTCTTTTGGCTTTAACTGAGCGTAGCAACCGAGTACCGCAACGTAACCGTCGGGATTGATTTTTTGCGCTTCGCGGACAATTTTCCGGCATTTTTTGTCGGCATTGTCCGTCACGGAGCAGGTATTGATGATGAAAATATCAGGCTGCTGATTGAACTCCACCCGTTCGTACCCATGCTGTTCCATCAGGCGGGCCAGCGTAGAGGTTTCGGAGAAGTTCAGCTTACAACCAAGTGTATAAAAAGCTACTTTTTTCACGGTATTCATTGATAAACAGTTTACCGAATCCTTGTTTCATTAGCTTATAGAAATCAGGTAGTTACCTAAATCTATACGTTACGGCCGGTAAACTCATTGAATTGAGAAACTTATAGTCCGCAAAATTACGAAAAATAGCAGTCTGTTAACGGCTAGTTTCGTTACGTTGTTTATTGAACGTAGCACTTGTTATCGACGTAATACTGCTACGTTGTTAGCAGAACGTAGCGTGCCAAATCCTTGCAAATAGAAACTTAAGGTAATAGACTTGATCAATCAGAAAAAAGCTGTTTTTGTATAAAAGATAGATTATAGGAGCTAAACTGTCTAATTTTTAAGGAATTACCAGATGAATAACCATTTTTTGAACAAAATGACCTACTTATTAGAAGCCAGAGAATTTTTCAGGAAACTAGTGTGATTTACTGTACTGAACGAATTTTAATTATAATATTTCCATAAAAACAGTAAAAAATACGGTTAAACCCTAAAATGACATTTATTTTTTATGGTGATACCACATTATATTTGCTGAAAGTATTGAGACAAAACCCCTTTTAATAAATTCACTTGTACATCATGGCAAAGGCGAAGTTAGAATACATTTGGCTCGATGGTTATAAGCCCACCCAAAGCTTACGTTCAAAAACCAAAATTGAAAGCGATTTTTCGGGTAACCTGGAAGACTGCCCTATGTGGTCGTTCGATGGTTCATCGACCGAACAGGCTCCAGGCGGTTCGTCTGACTGTTTGTTGAAACCCGTTTTCGTTTGTCCCGATCCGCAGCGTAAAAATGGTTACCTCGTTATGTGTGAGGTGCTTAACGCCGACGGAACAGCCCACGAGTCGAATGGCCGCGCTACGATTGAAGATGACGATAACGATTTCTGGTTCGGTTTCGAACAGGAGTATTTTCTGTGGGACGAATCAATCGATAAACCACTTGGATTTCCGGCAGAAGGCTTCCCAAAACGTGGTCAGGGTCCTTACTACTGTTCTGTAGGTGCAAAAAACGCTTATGGTCGGTATATTGTTGAAGAGCATCTGGATGCCTGCCTCGAAGCTGGTTTGAACGTAGAAGGTATCAATGCCGAGGTAGCAACGGGTCAGTGGGAATTCCAGATTTTTGCTAAAGGAGCTAAAGATGCGGGTGACCAGATTTGGGTGGCTCGGTACATTCTGGAGCGTATTGGTGAGAAATATGGTATTTCGATCAACTGGCACTGCAAACCACTGGGCGATACCGACTGGAATGGTTCGGGTATGCACGCGAACTTCTCGAACGGTACGTTGCGCACAGCTGGCAGCAAAGAAGTCTACGATAAAATCTGCACATCGTTTGGTCGTACTCCAGAAGTAATTAAGGCCTGTATCGATGTATACGGTGCTGATAACGAGATGCGTCTGACGGGCAAACACGAAACGCAATCGATTACCCAGTTCTCGTACGGCGTATCTGACCGTGGTGCTTCGATCCGTATCCCCATCGCTACGGTAGAACGCGGCTGGAAAGGTTGGTTGGAAGACCGTCGTCCGAACTCAGCTGCTGATCCATATAAAGTTGCCGCTGTAATTATCAAGACGGTTAAATCGGCTGATGCAGTTGAAGCATAAGCTAATTGATATAGTTTTCAAAGCCCGGCTGCGCAAGTGGCCGGGCTTTTTTATGTATTTAGTAATAAACAGCCCATTTAATCGAGTCTATGCAGGGCTGTTCTTACTTTTATTTACCTTTAAATCACAGTTTTCCTGAATCTTATTAACAACAAAGCTATGGAAGCGAAAGAATATGACTTCGAAGAGAAATGGAAGCAGATTGAAGAATCAAGTAAGGAGATATCTGGTACAGTTGGTGCGGTGGCAGGCGCATTAGTAGGTATTACTGTATTGAGTATCAGTGCTCCGGTAATGTACTTTACCAGGAAAGCCGCTGGAAAAGTAACCTCCGACGCCTTAAAAGAAGTCGGAGATAAAGTATTGACAAAGACCAAATGGATGAGTGAGTTTGGCCGGTTTACGGGCAAAAAATTCGGTCCCAAAGTGCTAGGAACAATTGTTTTTGGAGTAACGGGTTTGCTCTCCAGCGACGAATAGTCGCCAATTTACGCCATATGTATCAATTAAGCCGATTATGTCGGCTGTTCCAGGAAAACGCCCCCCCAGCCATATCGACAAATTGCCCAGGACGAGACTTTTAACTGTTGAGGAAGCGCAAAAACTATTTGCAGCAAGTCTTTGCTAACTGCTGCAAATGAACAGCGCTATTTACGCTCAGTTTTAGTTTTGGTTGATTCGCCTATAAGTGAAGAAAGTCGGATTGGTGTTGTATGTTTGGCTAAATTTTTCGACCTAAAACCCCAGACCGCATCAATGTCTAATTTTCGGTTTAAAGCCCTTGAAATTGCACAAAACCGCCAGGCCCTAGCCGTAGCTGCTCCCTCAGAACGAGTTGGCGATTTTTTTGGAAGTAATACGTTTAGTAATGAAGTGATGCGGGGGCTGCTGTCGCCCGAAGCTTATCTGAAAGTAACAGAAGCCATTAATACCAACGGGCAAATCGACCGCGCCATCGCCGATGAAGTTGCCGGAGCGATGAAGTCATGGGCTACATCGAAAGGTGCTACGCACTACACCCACTGGTTTCAGCCGCTGACGGGCGAAACGGCCGAAAAACACGACGCCTTTTTCGACGTGGGGGCGGATGGGAAGGCGATGGAAAAATTCAAAGGCAGTGCGCTGGTGCAACAGGAGCCCGATGCCTCATCATTTCCAAACGGCGGCTTACGTAATACGTTCGAAGCACGGGGCTACACTGGTTGGGACCCTAGCTCGCCCGCTTTTCTGATGGATAATGGGGCCGGCGGTAAAACGCTCTGTATTCCGTCGGTTTTTATCAGTTATACCGGCGAAGCGTTAGACTATAAAACACCACTGCTAAAAGCATTGAACGCTTTAGATAAGGCCGCCACTGCTGTCTGCCAGTATTTCGACCGGAACATCACGAAAGTAACGCCAACGCTTGGTCCTGAACAGGAATACTTTGTGGTCGACCGTGCCCTGTTTTACGCCCGCCCTGATTTAGTACTTGCCGGACGTACCGTATTTGGGCATCAGCCCGCTCGCGGGCAACAATTGGAGGACCATTACTTCGGTTCGATTCCGCCCCGCGTCAATGCGTTCATGGTCGATTTTGAGTTTGAATCGATGAAATTGGGTATGCCGGTACGTACCCGTCACAACGAGGTAGCGCCTGGTCAATTTGAAGTGGCTCCTACGTTCGAAGAAGTCAATCTCGCCATCGACCATAACGCGCTGCTGATGGATTTGATGGAAAAAATTGCTGAAAAGCATAACCTAAAGGTGCTTTTCCACGAGAAGCCTTTCGCAGGTGTCAACGGCTCTGGCAAGCACAACAACTGGTCGATGGGTACTAATACGGGTGTTAACTTGCTGGCTCCCAGTACTCGCCCGAAAGAAAGTCTGCGCTTTCTGACGTTTCTGGTCAACGTAATAAAAGCCGTTCATGACAACGCTGATCTGCTACGTGCCAGCATTGCATCGGCGGGTAACGAACACCGATTGGGTGCCAATGAAGCGCCACCGGCCATCGTTTCGGTATTTCTGGGCGAAACACTTACGCAGGCGCTCAATGACCTCGAAACCAAGTCGGAAGTGACGATCAACAAAGGCGATAATGTGTACTACAAACTCGGCCTGAACCGTATTCCGAGCCTGATGCGTGACAATACCGACCGTAACCGTACATCACCATTCGCTTTTACCGGAAACAAGTTTGAATTCAGAGCGGTCGGCAGTTCGGCCAATTCTGCTTCAACGATGACGGTACTGAACGCCATCGTCGCCGACCAGTTGACCAAGTTCAAAACCGACCTCGATTCTCGGTTGAGTAGGGGAGAGAAGAAAGAATTGGCAATTGTCGATATTCTAAAAGAATACTACGCGAACACCAAACGCATTCTGTTCGAAGGAAACGGTTATTCAGAGGAGTGGGTCGAAGAAGCAGCCGCGCGGGGCCTGTCGAACATCAAATCGTCGCCCGCTGCGCTGGGTGTATACGTATTACCCGAATCCCTGGCTCTGTTCGAACGGACAGGTATTATGAACCACGCCGAAGTGGAGTCGCGCTACGAGATCGAACTCGAAAAGTATATCAAAAATGTACAGATTGAGTCGCGCGTGATGGGCGATTTAGCCATGAACCACGTCGTATCGACGGCGCTCAAATATCAGAATAAACTGGCTGAAACGGCCCGAAATCTGGTTGAGTTGGGCATGGCCGCCGAAGCCGAACCCATCAAGGACATTCTCCGGGAAATATCAACGCGGGTGATAATCATCAAGAAAGGTGTGGAAGCCATGATTGAGTCGCGCAAAAAAGCAAACAACGTAGAGAACACCACTGAACGCGCGCGGCTGTATGCTACCGAAGTGAAGGACCACTTCGAGATAATCCGCTACGAGGTCGATAAACTCGAACAGGTTGTGGATGACGAAGACTGGCCGCTCGTGAAATATCGGGAGTTGTTGTTTGTGAAATAATTCTGAACCCGGATTTAGCAGATTTAGGGATTTTCTGAATATTGTTTTTCGCGTCCTTGAAGCGCTTAATCAATAGCAAAATTCAGAAAATCCCTAAATCTGCTAAATCCGGGTTCAGACAATCTTATAAATCCTTAAATCTGTGTAATCCCGGTTCAGAATAGTAGCTTTGTCACATGGGAAATTACAAAAACGAAGGGTACGACCCTGAAGAAATAAACCAACTCAAGGAAGAGTGCCTCCAGGAGGGTAAATCGTTCGTCTACGTTGAAGACGACGATCTGGACGTATTGGAAGAAGGCGAATGTGTACACATCCAGTTTCCGGGTAAATATCAGGGTACCGAAGTGATTTTTGATACGTTGGTCTATACACTCCGGCTTCATCACAGCAGTTTGGTATACGAAATGGCCGTCGAGCAGGTGCGTAAAACATATCCGGAATACGTACCACCGGAAGACCGCCAACTCAGTTATAAAATCGCTCCCGACCTGGAAGAAGAAGCCGAAACAGCCCTAACGGAGCTTATCGACGAACTCGAAGAAACCGAAGCCGTAAAAGTTCAGGAGCACGTAGAGGTCGATTTACAATCCGATTATGGCATTGCAATGGATGTCTGTTTGAACGTAGAGGAAATAACCGATGAAGTCATCGAAAATTTCATTCTCAACTTCAAAGCCAATACGTTAAACCTCGATACTACCCTGTACTCCTTCACGAGCGAGGAAGAAAATTAATGAGTAATGGATAATGAATAATGTACAATAGAGTAAATAAGCTTTCTCCACTCCGTGTTATTCATTATCCATTTTACATTGAACCTGTTTAAGGTTTAACAAAATACCCCCAATGAAGTATGAACTTTGTTTTGCCAAACGAATTCATACTGACTC